>JBBDXY010000005.1:0-188518 GCA_040902085.1 Gemmatimonadaceae bacterium | reverse complement strand
GACGCTGTGGTCGATCTTAGCTCGGACCGGGGTTCGAATCCCCGCGCCTCCACTTGAAGATGATTTCATACACTTCGCCGACGCCTAGAAAGCGTCGGCGTTCGTGTTTTCAGAGGGGAATTTAAGGCACTCGTCGGGAAACATCTTGACACTTCCGAGTTGGAAGTTTATGGTGGGCCAACTTCGGCCCACAGCACTGTTCGCCGCGCGCTTCGCGCCAGGCTGCCCGAGACACAACGCATCCGGGAGGTGTTTTCATGGTTGCCTGGCTCCCCTCGACGCAGGCTCGTGGCCCGCGCCCACTCCGTGTCCTCACCTCGTTCGCGTTGATTGTCGCGACACTTTTTGGTCCCGCCTGCAACGACGCAACGGCGCCCAACTCACTCGTCCCTTCGCCCTCGTTCATTATCGTTTCGGGAGATGATCAGACCGGGACTGCGGGGAAGGAGCTTCCGGAGCCGCTCGTAGCAAAGGCAACCACCTCCGGCGGTGCCCCGATTGCCGGGCTTACGCTTTTCTTCGTTGTCACCCATGGAGGGGGAAAGCTCTACGCCGGTGGTGGCGTTACCAACTCCAGCGGGATCGTGCAGGATTACTGGACACTCGGTCCTGTGGCCGGCGCCCACCAGGCAGTCCAGGTGCGGACGGTGAATCCGACCACCGGGGTGAAGAAGTCGCATGGTAACTTCACCGCGACCGCAGTAGCGGGTCCGGCGGCAATCATAAAGCTGAGCGCTGGCGACGGACAGACGGCCTTCACGCGGGCCTTGGTTCCGATTAAGCCCGCCGCTCAGGTGACCGACGCTTTAGGCAATGGGGTCGCCGGAGTCTCCGTCACATTCGCTGTAGCGGCTGGCGGAGGGAGTGTCTCGGGGGCGACGGCGGTTACAAACGCAAGCGGTGTCGCCACCGTCAGCGCTTGGAGGCTCGGACGCGCTCCGGGGACGAACAACAATCGTCTCACTGCGACCAAGACCGGACTGACGGGTAGCCCGGTCACGTTCACGGCGAGCGCCAAGTTCGGCATGAGAGTCGCCGAGACCGGTCTGTATCACGGCTGCGGCCTCAGCGCTGGGAACGACGTTTACTGCTGGGGTTGGAATGGGTTTGGTCAGTTGGGGGAAGGCGGCCTGGCGGCCACCTACCTTGCGCCAGTCAAGCTGGCGAACACGACTCTCCTTCCAACATCAATACATCCGGCCTACATCCACACCTGCATGCGCCTGCCAACGGGGAAGGTGTGGTGCATGGGTGACAACTCCGCGGGTCAGCTGGGCACCGGAACGTTCACCACGCCTATTTCCACACCTGTCGAGGTACAGACTACTCAAACCTTTACCCGTATCGCGGCTGCATACGCCACAACGTGCGGTCTCACCTCGGGAGACGTGCTTTGGTGCTGGGGCTACAATTCAACCGGCCAGTTCGGCAATGGCAATACTACTAGTTCCGGTGTGCCCGAGGTGGGTGGTGGAGGGATCAGCTTCAAAAGCGTCGCTCTAGGTACCAGCCACGCGTGTGGGCGAACTGCGGCGGGACCAACCTGGTGTTGGGGCGCCAATGGGAGCGGTCAGCTGGGCAATGCGACATTTGTCGGAAACGCTTCACCTGTCCTGGTCAGCGGCGAACTTGTCTTTACATCCATCGAGCTGGGATCGATTCACAGTTGTGGGCTAGTGGCCAGCGGTAAGGCGTACTGTTGGGGCGCGAATGGGAGCGGTCAACTTGGCGATGGGGGCGGCACAGACGCTAATTCACCTCAGCCGGTCCTCGGTGACATCGCCTTCACCCAGCTCGCCGCCGGTGAGGCCCACACCTGCGGAATCACGTCCACGGGCGTGGCCTATTGCTGGGGCGATAATGCCAATGGAGAACTCGGCGTTGGTACCACCGGTGCGCCGGTGTTCGTGCCGACCCTCGTCGCGGGTGGCCGCACCTTCAGTGCGATCAGCGCGGGCACTAGCCGGAGCACATGCGGGGTGCCGGTTGGGGGAGGGCATCCATTCTGCTGGGGCTTTAACCCGCTTGGACAACTCGGAAACGGAACGACAACTTCTTCGGCCTTACCTGTGGCAGTGGTGACGCCGCCGATACCGTAGCGTACAGCAGACTAATTTGCAATCGACGCAGAGCGGGGGCAGCGATGGCTTCCCCCGCTCTTCGTTTATGTTTGAAGCAAAGGTTCTCGACCAAGCGCCAAGGCCGGCGTCGACGAGGCCCCACGCCACGCCCAAGCGCGCCGCTTTTGCATTGCCACGGTTCCGATCCGGATGCGATACAGCTCTTTCATCCCAGCAGGAGGTAGTATGCGGCGTTTGATATTGGCTCTGGGGCAGTTTCGCTATTTGCCTGCAGCGATTCGAGCGGGCCGGGAGATCGTAACCCGGTCGGAGCCTGGTCGTTGGTTTCCATCAACGATGACCCGCTTCCGTACACGCTGATAGAGGTCGCGCCGAACTACCGATTCGAGATACTCTCCAACAGGTTCACCCTTGCCTCGAAGGGATCGTTCACCGAGACTGCCATGTATCGGGAGACCGACGGTAGTGATGTGACGACCACGACCGAGACCAACTCCGGAACGTGGGCTCAGAGTGGCGATCAGGTGGTGCTCACGTATAATGACGGGGACCAAACGGTCGCCAGTGGCACCATCGATGGAGACACCATCATTGCGACCGACGGTCAATTCACCTTCGTTTATCGACGGCAATAGTCGCTTTTCACTCGCCATCGTAAGCAGCTAACAGAACGGCGCCCGAGCGGGCGCCGTTTTCACTGTCAGTCTACACGGATCTCAGTCGGCCGGGTCCCAGCTGGGTCCGCAACGCACCACACGCCGCCGACGCTCGCCGTCTCTGGTAAAACAAAGCCAGCCATTTCTGTACTCCGAAGCAACTGCCACCCTGCTGCCAACGACCTTGCGGCGCTCCCCTAACACGCGCTGTTCGATAAGGTGCACCGTGTTTTCCACGCTGGAGTGGCGCTCGAACTCACGACGCTCGATCGCGGAGGGATGGACCATCCATACTTCCCAGGTCCGGCCCCAGTTATCGACGTACTTCCGATAGCCCGATTTCGGTTCGCTCGCCTTCGTTTCAGAGTGAAGTTGCACGCACGTTCTCCTGGGTGGTTCGCCTGGTTCGAATCCCCGCGCCTCCACTTAGAACTCCGTCGTTGGCCAAGGGCGTCCGAAAGGGCGCCCTTGCGTTTACGGGAGCCAAACCAACGACGGTTGAGCCCCTCCCATGGTGCAAGTGCGGACTGGCCAGCCGATCTATCAAATTGCGCCGGCCGCGACGTTCCTTCCTATCGAAGCGACGCTCACGAATGCCCCATTCGAGCTCCGGGCGGACAAATGACGCCGGGTGGTACGGCGCTCCAATGGGACGCCGTTTGGCATTTCTAGAGGGGAAACACTGGAAAAAAGACCCGTGCTAAAAAGCACGGGTCTTTTTCTTTGCGGTGACTACACCGTCGCTAGTCCTAGTGGAGCGTTACCGCGAGTCCGATTTGTCCAACGTTCGCGTCAACATTCGAGTTCCGCATCGCGAAACCATTCCAGAACGTGGTGATGCTGGTATTTGCTGAAACCCGAATATCGTAGCCGAGCCCGAGGATCACTCCGAAGCCTGTTTCGGTCGCACTGCCGAACCCAGACCAGTCAGCCGTAACGGAGCCGACGCCGGCGCCGCCGGTAAGGAAGAAGCCGCCGGTTGTGGATGGGTAGAATCGGACGCGCGCATCGAGTATGGTCGCCGTCAGGGTCGCACCCTGCTCCGACTTCGTCCAACCCGCAGTGCGGGCACCGAGAAGGAATCGCGGCGAAATCGTGCCGCCGAGCGACAGCCCGCCGCTAAGACCGCCCTCGCGGGAATCGCCACAAGCGTCGCAGCCCAGCAGGCCGTAACCGAGCCCGCCACTGAACCAAAAACCATCGCGCGTATTTTGAGCCTGCGCATCCGCAACCAACGAAACCGAACCGATCAAACCCACCGCGAACAAGTGAACCAGTCTCATACCGATCATTTGAGCTCTCCGGGAAGGATCCGGGGTCGTGGATCGTCGGAGCGTTCCGATGGTCCCGCTCAACAAGGACTGGAAAGGAGGCCCTGCGTCACTGCTAAGGCTCCAGTAGAATTGCTGCTTTTAGACGGAGGAGTATTCGGGTGTCTGATCAGTTGGGTCAACCGTCAAAATTGACAACCCGAGGACCCACTGTTATTCAGAAGGGAGCCTTAAAAAGGTTTCCGGATAGAGAATCGCGGTAACGTCTCTATGCAGCGCACATCCTGTTGGGAGGTATCATGCGGCGTTTGATCCTGGCTCTTGGAGCTGTTTCGCTGCTTGCCTGCGGCGGTGATTCCAGCGGCCCAGGAACCCCCACCGCCGAGGGGACGTGGAATCTGCTCACCGTTAACGGTTCGCCGCTGCCCTTTACAGCCCCTGCCGACCCTCGGCGCCCTGGCTTCCAGTATCAAATAATTAGCGACCAATTCGTCGCCCATTCCGGTGGAGCGTGGCAGGACAACTTCACGTACCGAGTGACGGACAACGGTGTGGTGACCACCACTACCGAAACTATCACCGGGACCTGGGCTCAGTCGGGCGTGATCGTGACGATAACAACGCCGGACGGCCTTGTTGATGTCAGCATCTCCGGAGACCAGATTACCCTTACGAACGGCGTAGTCGTACTCATCTACGCGCGAGGTTGACTCGTTGTCCGTAGCTAGTCAGCAGGATCCCACGTCGGCCCACACCGAACCACTCGCTTAGCGACCCGGCACCATTCCGCGAGCTGCGTCTCGTTGGCCGTCATCCAGTTCGTCGGAACTGGAGCAAGACGCCGACGCTCGCCATCTCTTGTAAAACACAGCCAGCCATTTCTGTATTCGGACGCGACCGACACTCTGCTGCCGACGACCTTGCGTCGCTCCCCCAAAACTCTCTGTTCAATCAGGTGCACCGTATTCTCGACTGTAGATCTGCGCTCGATTTCCCGGCGCTCGATCGCGGAAGGGTGGACCATCCATACTTCCCAGGTCCGGCCCCAGCCGTCGACGTACTTGCGATAGCCCGATTTCGGGTCGATGGCCTTCGTTTCGGTGTGAAGCTCCACGCGATTTCCCCTGGGTAGTTCTCATGATTCTCCACGCAAAACCTAAACCAGCTCAGCTTTGCCTAAAGCCCTCCTTTAAAGGGCTAACGGTGAACGGCGGCGCACGTAAGGCGAAACACATGTCATGGGATCGCGAGAGGCTTTCAATGGTGCGGTGTATATTGTACGACCAATGAAAACGCTGCTCTGTCTCCTCACGATTCCGCTGCTCACCGCGGCCTGCGAACCGGCTGAAATCCCTCCCAAAAACCCGGTTCACTGGACGATCGTGGGTGGCAACGCAGCGCGTGTGGTCAAGAGCGGCGAGACTATACAGGTGATTCTCGAGGGGGATATCGCCAAAGGTTGGCACATCTATTCCCTGACCCAGAAGCCGGGCGGACCCATTCCGCTCCGTATCCAGCTCGCCGGTGCGGCGGATGTCGGCGTTCGGGGCGGGATCCAGGGCCCCGAGCCGGTCACGAAGTTCGACAAGAATTTTGGTATCGAGACAGAGCTCTATCGGGGTAAGCCTCGGTTTACCATCCCTCTGGGAGTTCCCGTCGGGTCGCTCACCGGAAGACGTGAGCTGCACGTGAGCGCGCGATACCAGGCGTGCAGCGATGCGCTTTGCCATCCCCCCCGCACTGAAAAACTCGCCGTGACTCTCAACATCAAAGGGGCCGGGTGACCGCGGGCTTCATCTCACTGGCAGTGAGCGCGGGACTCCTGTCCCTGCTCACGCCTTGCGTGTTTCCGATGGTGCCGATCACGATCGCTTACTTCTCGAGCGAGTCGGGCACCCGCCGGTCGCGCGGAGTCAGGGCGGCGCTTCTATTCGCCCTTGGAATCATCGCGACGTTCACCGCGCTCGGCCTCACTCTCGCCGCGGTGTTTGGCGCAGCGAGCCTCAATCAGTTCGCCGCCCATCCCATCACGAACGTCGTACTGGCTGGGCTGTTTCTGGTGTTCGCGGCGAACCTGTTCGGTCTCTTCGACTTCTCGCTGCCGTCGGGGTTGATCAAACGGGCCAATCAGGCTTCGTCGCGCACCGATTGGTTGGGAGCGCTGATGATGGGCGCGACCTTCACGCTCACATCCGTGACGTGCACTGCGCCGTTCGTCGGCACATTGCTCGTTCTCGCCTCGCGCGGGTCCTGGGTCACGCCGGTCGTTGGCATGCTCGTATACTCGGCCGCGTTCGCGCTGCCGTTCTTCCTGCTCGCCCTCGCACCGCGGTACGTTGCGCGCCTCCCACGCTCCGGAGAATGGATTCGCACCATGCGCATCCTCATCGGACTTCTGGAGGTCGGCGCAGCAGTGAAGTTTCTGGCCAACGCCGACATGGTGCAGGGAGTGGGAGTTCTTACACGCGAAGTTGTGCTCGCCGTCTGGGCGGCCCTGGTGTTCATCGGCGCGGCTTACCTCGGGCGCGACGTGATACCGAAGGCGCGCGCGAACTGGAGATCGTTGCCGCGTACGCTCGCCCCGGTCGGTGTTGCCCTGTTCATTGCGGGTTGGCTGTGGTCAGGCACAAACGGAAAGCAACTTCGCCAGGTCGAGGCGTTCCTTCCACCGAGTGCACAAGCTTCAACGCCTTCAACGCTGGAAGCCGCCGCTTCGGCACGATGGATTGTCAATGACTATCCCGCCGCGCTCGCGGCCGCGCGCGCGACAGGAAAGCTGGTATTCCTCGATTTCACGGGATACACCTGCACCAACTGCCGCTGGATGGAAGCGAACGTGTTCACCGACCCCGCCGTCGAGAGGGAGCTGCAGCGGTTCGTGCTGACGCGGCTATACACAGACGGTGAAGGCGAGCTGTACGAGCAGCAGCAGGCGTTCCAGGAACGCACCTTCGGAACCGTGGCGCTGCCTCTCTACGCCGTGGTCGACGCGGACGGCAAAGTGCTCGGCACACTGAGCGGCGTCACCAGAAAGCCCGCCGTGTTCATCGCGTTTCTCGAACGCGCCCGCGCGCCCCAGCTGGCGAGTCGCTAGACCTTTTTCGGCGCCGGCGCAACACCGGCGCGGCTCGCGCGCTCCAATACTTCTTCTGCCGTTGAGAGCGGTCCGTGATGACGGAGCTTTTCCTCCTCGAGCTCCTGGGCGACGGCCTCAGTCTCGGGGTCCTTGTGGCCCTTCCTGAAGATGAACTCGGGCGCGAGCAGGACACCGAGGAGTGTCAGCGGCAGTATCTGCAGGGTCTGAATGAGCAACGAGACGGCGATCGCATCGTCGCGCCCCACGCCGAACTGCTCGGCCATCAACGCGTAGGCAAACTGGAAGAATCCGACGTTCCCCGGTGTTGCGCGCAGCACGAGACCGACGTTGATCGCCAGCAGGCAGGCAAGACTCCCTGCGATGGGAATCGACACGTGCGCCGCTTCGGCGGCGAGCGCGAAGGTAGCGAGCTGTAGAATCCAGCCGATGAGCGAGATGACAATCGCCGCGAGGAAGCGAGGGCCGGTGGCAAGATGCCCGGCCGTCCTCGCGAAGCTGACGAAATACGCTTTCACCTTCCCGCCAAAGCTTCCCGATCGCTCGCGTTGAACGGCCGCATCGCCCGGCTTCGCGTTTCGCGTGGCGTAGACGAAGAACGCCAACAGTCCGACAATGACGATTAGCATGCCGACCGCGGGAATCTTCCATGCTTCGAACTGCGGGGGCAGATCGAACACCAGCACCCCGAATACGAGCAGGATCACGAAGCCGATCGGGTCGAAAAGCCTTTCCAGGGCCACGGAAGCGAGAACGTTGGAGGTGGAGACTCCGCTCAGGCGGGACACGAAAACGACGCGGGCCGCATCTCCTCCGCTCGCTACCAGAACATTGTTGAGACCAGCTCCGGCAATGGTTGCGCGCATGGCAAGCGGGAGGGACGTGATGCCAATCGGCCGGAGAAAGAGCCACCAGCGCACGCCCTTGACGGCCATCGAGATGAAGTTGACGAGGATCGCCGCCCCCAGCAGTGGAAGCGATGCATTCCGCATCGAGGTCCACGCCGCCTGCCAATCGATTGTGCGCGCAAAAAGAACGAGGAAGACAAGGATTGCGGCGGTGAGTGCCCACCGCATTCCCTTCTTAATCGCCGGGCTCATCAGGTTGGCAGCTTGGCGAACTCGTACCCCAAGTCTCTTAGGCCGTCGATGATGCGGGGGAGCGCAGCGGCGGTCTGCAGTCGGTCGCCATCCGGATTGTATCCGTCGCCATCATGGAGGAGCACGATGGAGCCGGGAGTAACACCTTCGAGCGTGCGACGTACGATCTCGTCGACACCGGGGCGGTCGCTGTCCCATACGCCAAGAGACCAGCCAACCGTGCGCTCGCCAAAGGATCTAGCGATCGGAGTCGTCCACGGGCTGCGAAATCCGTGCGGCGCGCGGAAGTGGCGCGGCGCCGGCGCGCCTGCGCGCTGGATGGCGCGAATGCCCAGGCGGATGTCGCGCGCCACATAGAATGGACTGCGGAACTGCAGCTTGCGGTGGAAGTAGCCGTGATTGCCAAGCTGGTGTCCTTCATGCGCCATGCGCAGCACCAGATCAGGCCACCTCTCGGCGTGGCTGCCGAGGACGAAGAACGTCGCCGGTGCGCCCTTCTCGGCAAGCGTGTCAAGGATCCTCGGTGTCGCCTCCGGATTCGGACCGTCGTCAAACGTGAGGGCAACGACTTTCTTGCGGTCGCTCGGAACACGGCTCAGCGCGCGGCCGAAGAAAGGACTGTTGCGATAAAAAGCACCGTGCACCGCGCCGCCGAGCACGGATGCTCCAATGGCGGCGTATCCGATCATTGACGCTGCCCTAACACGGCGGTGTAGATGTCGAGCACGGCTTCGGTGACGCTGGCCCAGGAGTATTGCTGGGCCTCCTGCCGGCCGCGTTTTCCCAGCCGCGCGCGCAGCGTCTCGTCGTCGAGCAGTCTCACCAGCGCATCCGCGAGGGCATTCGTGTCTCCACAATGCACCATCAGCGCCTCGCGCTCGTGCTTCACGACGTCGCGGAAGCCGTAGATGTCGGAGCAGACCACCGGCGTTTCGCAAGCCATCGATTCCAGCAGCGTGATTCCGAATGAAGCCTTGGTAGTCGGGCAGGCGTACATCGCGCTGTTGGCGTAGTAACCTGGGCGGTCGCGGAGCACGGAACCGACGAAGGTTATGTCGGGGTCGCAGCCAGCAGCGCGGTAATAATGATTGCGCAGCGGACCATCACCCACCACCACGAGCTGCGCCTCACGGTACTTGCCGCGGACTTTCTTGAACGAGTCGATGAGGGTGATCAGCCCGTTGCGGGGGTCGAATCTGCCGAGGAAGAGGATGACCGGGACATCGGTGCGAACGCCGGCGGGGCGGGGGGCGTGAGGGTTGAAAATGTCGGTGTCGATTCCGTTCGGAACGATCGTCCAGTTCGCTTCGAAGTACCGGTTGAGAGCTATGGTGGTGGAATGGGAGACGGCGATGGCGGCGTGCAGGGAGTTGAGCTTCTGCTGGAAGTATCGTTTGCCGACGGTGTAAGCCAGCGAGCGATCGAAGTAAGTATGGAAAGTGCCGACCACCGGACAATCCGCTTCCTCGATCGCGAGCACTGGCAGCATGGGACTGAGCGGCGAATGAACGTGGACGATGTCGTATTGCCCGAGGCTGAAAACGCGCCTCAAGTCCTTTCTCAGCTCGAGCCCCCACGTGAATCGGGCCTGAGACCCGTTGGCATAAACCGACTGGCTATTGCCGATGCGGATGACGTGCGGCTCCGGACGCGCACCTGGAATGTTGGATGTGATGATGTCGACCTGGTGCCCATATCTTCGCGCTTCGCGGGCGAAGAAGTGGACGTGCTCGCAGATGCCGCCGAGGTGGGGATAGTAGTACTCGGTGACCAGCGCGATTCTGAGCGGCCGCGCATGCTGGATGCGCGCCATCGGCAGGCCCGGCGCGGGCACGAGCTCGAGCCGGCGGGCCAGGCTGGTTCTACGCTTCAAGAGCGGCATGGGCGGCTGCTAAACGGGCGATCGGGAGTCTGAACGGCGAACAAGAGACATAGTCGAGTCCAAGCGAATGACAGAACGCGATTGAACGGGGCTCACCACCGTGCTCCCCGCAGATGCCGAGCTTGATCTTGGGGCGGACCTGCCGGCCTTCTTCAACAGCAATCCTTACGAGCCGGCCTACTCCTTCTGTGTCAAGAATCTGGAAAGGGTCGTCCGGGAAAATACCCCGATCAATGTACGACGGAAGGAACCGGCCCGCATCATCCCGGCTAAGCCCATAGGTGGTCTGTGTCAAGTCGTTGGTGCCAAAGGAGAAGAACTCCGCCTTCTCCGCGATCTGGCCTGCCGTGAGAGCGGCACGAGGAAGCTCGATCATGGTCCCGATCAGATAGGGAATCTTCTCACCCATCCCACCCAATACCCGCCTCGCGACATCGTCCAGGATTTCCCGCTGGTGCTCGAATTCCTTGAGTGTCGACACCAGCGGAACCATCAGCTCGGGCTGGACATTGATGCCGCGACGCATCGCGCGGACGGCGGCCTCGAAAATCGCCCGGCCCTGCATCTCGGTGATCTCGGGGTAGGTGATGCCGAGCCGGCAACCCCGGTGACCGAGCATTGGATTGGTCTCGCGCAGGGACTCTATGATCCGGTTCAGATCCGCGCGCGGCAGGTCGAGGGTTCGCGCGAGCAGCTTGCTCTCTTCGCCCCCGTGCGGAAGGAATTCGTGGAGCGGAGGGTCGAGAAGCCTGATGGTGACCGGATAGCCATCCATCGCCTGGAAGATTCCCTCGAAGTCGGCGCGTTGCATCGGCAGCAGCTTGGCGAGCGCGCGACGGCGGCCGCCCTCTTCGCGCGCGACGATCATCTCACGCATGGCGGTGATGCGATCACCCTCGAAGAACATGTGCTCAGTGCGGCAGAGGCCGATGCCTTCGGCACCGAAGCTCCGCGCGGTGCGCGCGTCACGCGGAGTGTCGGCGTTCGCGCGCACGCGCAGCGTGCGCACCTCGTCTGCCCACCCGAGCAGCTCGGCGTAGGACTGGTACAGCGGCGCCTGTGATGCGGCGAGGGTGCCATTGGTTACGCGAACGACCTCGCTGGGAACCGTCGACAGATCGCCCTCGAATACGCGGCCGGTCGCCCCGTCGAGGGTAAGCCAGTCACCTTCCGAAATCTCCTTGCCGTCGACACTGAAGCATTTGCGCTCGAGGTCGACCTGAATCTCCTTGCAGCCGACGACGGCGCATTTTCCCATTCCGCGCGCGACGACCGCGGCATGGCTCGTCATCCCGCCTCGCGCGGTGAGCACCGCACGCGCGGCAACGATGCCGTGGAAATCCTCGGGCGTGGTTTCGTCCCGAACCAGAATTACGCTGTCTCCGGCCAGCGAGCGCTCCTCCGCGGTATCGGGATCGAAGACGGCCATTCCGCTGGCGGCACCGGGACTCGCCGGAAGGCCCTGACAAAGAGGCGTAGCCCGAATCGACGGATCGATGATCGGATGCAGCAGCTGGTCGAGGTGGCCCGCCGGAACGCGCTTCACAGCGTCTTCCCGTCCGATCAGTCCTTCGTTCACCATGTCGCGCGCGATGCGAACGGCGGCGGCGGCCGTGCGCTTTCCTGTGCGCGTCTGCAGCAGGTAGAGTTTTCCGCGCTCGACGGTGAACTCGAGATCCTGCATGTCGGTGTAATGGCGCTCGAGACGTTCCTGGGTTTCGAGCAGCTCCTCGTATGCACCCGGCAGTCGCTGCGCCATTTGATCGATATCGAGCGGCGTACGCGCGCCGGCGACGACATCTTCCCCCTGCGCGTTGACAAGGAACTCGCCGTAGAACCGCTTCTCGCCCGTCGAGGGATTTCGCGTGAACGCCACGCCAGTGCCCGAGTCGTCGCCGAGGTTGCCGAAAACCATCGATACGACGCTCACCGCCGTCCCAAGATCTTCCGATATACCATGCACCTTCCGATAGTCTCGTGCCTTCTTGAGCGTCCACGATTTCCAGACAGCTTCGATCGCGCCCCACAGCTGCACCACCGGGTCGCGCGGAAAATCCGCGCCGGTTCGATTTCTTGCCAACGCCTTGTATTCCTCAACCAGATTGCGGAGCACGTCCTCTTTGAGGTCGGCATCGCTTTCGACGCCGGCAGTCATTCGCTTTGCCTTCAAGAGGTGCTCGAAATCCTGACCCGGCACGCCGAGCACGACGTCCGCGTACATCTGGATGAAGCGCCGATAAGAGTCATAGGCGAAGCGGGCGTTCTTGCTTTGCGTCGCCAGTCCGACAACGGTGCGGTCGTTGAGCCCGAGGTTGAGAATCGTCTCCATCATGCCTGGCATCGACACAGCAGCGCCCGACCGAACGGAGACGAGCAGCGGATTGCGGGGATCGCCAAGCTTCTTTCCGGTCGTCTGCTCGAGACGCGCGACGTTACCCTCGACCTCCGCGCGCAATTTGTCGGAATACTTTCCGGTCCCGAGGTACAGCACGCACTCGCAGGCGGCGATTGTAAAGCCCGGGGGAACGGGAACACCGAGGTTCGTCATCTCGGCGAGGTTGGCTCCCTTACCGCCGAGTATCTCCTTCATGTCCCGTGTGCCTTCGGCTTTACCGTTGCCGAAGAAGTAGACGGACTGCGCCACGGTGGTCAGCAGCCGCAGCCGAGGCGGAGCTTTTCCGGATCGGCGGGAGGTGGCGTCGGGTAGTCGCCGGAAAAGCAGGCGTGGCAGAAGCCCGAAGGTCCGCCGGGGACCGATTCCAGCATTCCTTCCAGGCTCAGGTAGCCGAGGGAGTCAGCACCAACCTGATCCGCGATGCCGTCAATGCTCATGTTCGCCGCGATGAGCTCTTCGCGCGTTGGCGTATCGATGCCGTAGTAGCATGGTCCTGTGATCGGAGAGGAGCTCACGCGTAAATGCACTTCGCGCGCCCCCGCGTTGCGAACCATGTTCACCAGCCCGCGGGTAGTCGTACCGCGGACGATAGAGTCGTCGACCATCACGACACTCTTTCCCTTCAATACTTCGCGTACGGCGTTGTACTTCACCTTCACTTTTGCATCGCGTCCGGCTTGCGTCGGCTGGAGAAAGGTGCGGCCGACGTAGTGATTGCGGATGAGCGCGAGCTCGAGGGGAAGGCCGGACTCCTCTGCGAATCCCAGCGCCGCGGAATTCGATGAATCGGGCACGCTGAAGACGAGATCGGCGGTCGGGGCGGGGAAGTCGCGCGCCAGTCTGCGTCCCAGCTCACGGCGAGCGCGATCGACCGATCCGCCGAACACCTGGCTGTCCGGCCGCGAAAAGTAGACGTACTCAAACACGCATTTTCTCGATTCGAGCTTCTCGAGCGGAAAACTCGAGCGCATGCCATCGTCGTCGACAGCGATGATCTCGCCGCGCTCCACTTCCCGCTCGAGCGTCGCGCCTAGGAGATCGAGTGCGCAGCTCTCGGATGCGAAGACGGTTGCATCGCCGAGCCTGCCCATCACCAGCGGCCGCCAGCCGCGCGGGTCGCGTGCGGCGAGAAGGGTGTTCCCGATGGTTACCACCAGGCAGTATGCGCCTTCAACTCCGCGTAGCGCGTCGGCCAGCTTCTCTTCGGGTTTGGCCGATCCCGACCGGGCAAGACGGTGGACGAGCACCTCGGAATCCATCGTCGAGGTGAAGATCGACCCTACGTCTTCCAGCTCGTGGCGCAGCTCGCTCGCGTTGGTCAGGTTGCCGTTGTGAGCGAGGCCAATGTGCCCGTCGCGAAACCGCGCCAGCATCGGCTGCGCGTTCTCGATCGTCGAGGAACCGGCGGTGCTGTAGCGCGTGTGACCGATGGCGATGTCTCCCTTCAGTCGGCTCACGTCCGAACCCTCGAAGCCCTCCGACACCAGGCCCATGCCTTTGACGGCACGAGCGCCTGTCTCGCGGTCGACGGCAACGATGCCGGAAGATTCCTGTCCACGGTGTTGCAGCGAGTACAACCCGAGGTGAGTTATCTCGGCTGCGTGTTCATCCCCGAAGATTCCGAAGATCCCGCACATGTCAGTGACCAGCCACCGATGCGGTTTCCGTGGACGCGTCGTGCTGCGGTGTGCGTGACATGATCCCGGGAATCGTCTGGTGGTAGGCACGGCGCAGCATCGCGCGCGGGGCGCGCAGCACGCCGTCGGCCAGCGAGATTGTGAGCGTCGGTGAGCCGCTACGGACTGTACCGATGTGGGTGCACGATATGCCGGCTTCCCGTGCAATTGCCAGAACGCGATCCGGAACGGAGCTGGAGATTACGAAGCGGCCCTGAGTCTCACCGAACAGGAGGGCTCGATTCGGCAGATGACCCCAGCTGGAGAGATCGATGTCCGCTCCACTCTCAGTGTCAGGATTCGCGATACAGCACTCCGCGAGCGCAATGGCGATTCCTCCATCGCTGCAATCGTGAGCCGAGCTGACCGCGCCCGCGCGAATTGCGTCGAGAAGTGCGTCGATGGTCGTTCTCTCGCGCTGGACGTCGCACGCCGGCGGAGCACCGACTACCGCGCCGTGGATGGTGGCCAGGTATTCACTGCCGCCGAGCTCGCCGCCCATTTCCCCCAGAAGCAGCACGGCGTCGCCATCATGGTGGTACGTCGCGCGTGTCACATGCGACAGGTCATCGACGAGTCCAACCATTCCGACAACCGGAGTGGGATACACCGCGCCCATCGGACTCTCGTTGTACAATGAAACGTTGCCTCCGGTGACCGGCGTACCGAGCGCTCTGCACGCCTCGCCCATTCCCGCCACGGCTTCCTTCAGCTGAAAGAAAACCTCTGGGCGCCTCGGGTTACCGAAGTTGAGGCAGTTGGTGATCGCCATCGGCCGGGCACCGGTAGAGGCGACGTTGCGCGCCGCTTCGGCCACAGCGATGCGGCCGCCGACACGCGGATCGAGATACACGTAGCGTCCGTTACAATCCGTCTTTACCGAGAGCGCCTTGTTGGTGCCGCGGATGCGGAGAACGGCTGCATCGCCACCGGGGCCGATGACGGTATTGGTACGCACCGTGGAATCGAACTGCCTGTACGCCCAACCCTTGCTCGCAATGGTCGGCGCAGAAAGAAGCTTCTCCAGCGTCCATAGCGGGTCTTGCTCTTCCGGACGCTCGGGGATCGCGGAGGGATCAGCCCTGCGCAGCTCGCGTATCGCAGGGGCTTCGCGAGCTTCCGGCGAATAAGTCGGGCAATCGGTAACCAATCGCGAGCCCGGGAACTCGGCCACGACGGTCGCGCCCTCGGTGACCCGGTATACCTGTTCGGAGATCACCTCTCCAATCACTGCCGCCGTGAGATCCCATTTGGCGAGTATGCCGGCCACGGCGCGCTCGTGACCCCGTTTTGCCACAACCAGCATTCGCTCCTGGGATTCGCTGAGCAGAATTTCGTAGGGCGTCATGCCCGGCTCGCGAGTGGGGACCTTCGTCACGTCGATGGTGACGCCGACGTCGCCGCGCTCCGCCATCTCCGCCGAAGAGGACGTGAGCCCGGCCGCGCCCATGTCCTGAATGGCGACAATGTGATCGCTCTTTATCAGCTCGAGACTTGCCTCGAGCAGCAGCTTCTCGGTGAACGGATCGCCGACCTGAACGCGCGGCCGCTTGGCGTCACTCGCCGCGGAGAGGTCCTCGGATGCGAACGATGCCCCGTGGATGCCGTCCCGCCCGGTGCGCGCGCCAACGGCGATGATCGGGTTTCCGACGCCTTGCGCTTTCGCCCGGATCAGATCCTTCTCGTGCATCACGCCGACGCACATGGCATTGACGAGCGGATTGCCCTCGTACGCCTGGTCGAACACGATTTCTCCAGCGACCGTCGGAATGCCGACACAGTTGCCGTAGTCGCCGATTCCCTTGACCACACCGGAGAACAGGTATCGCACGCGTGGGCTGTCGAGTGTGCCGAAGCGCAGAGAATCGAGCATCGCGATCGGCCGCGCGCCCATTGTGAACACATCTCGCAGGATCCCGCCAACGCCGGTCGCTGCTCCCTGGTAAGGCTCGACGGCCGAGGGATGGTTGTGCGACTCGATCTTGAAAGCGACGGCGAGTCCATCGCCAACTGAGATGACGCCCGCGTTCTCACCTGGTCCCTGAAGGACGTAGGACGCGGTGGTTGGCAGTGTCTGGAGCAGCGGTCGGGAATGCTTGTACGAGCAATGCTCGCTCCACAGCGCGCTGACGATCCCGAGCTCCGTGAAGGTCGGCGTGCGGCCCAGCATTGCGACCAGCCGGTCGTATTCCTCCTTGTTTAGTCCGTGCTCCGCGACGAGTGCCGGCGTGATCGCCGGATCACCAGGACGTGGCGCTACGGCGGCCACGCTACGCGGCCACGCGGGCGAGGATCGATTCGAGGAGACGGACCCCATCATCCGAGCCGAGGAGAGGACTGCACGCGCGCTCCGGATGAGGCATCATCCCGAGCACGTTGCCCTGCTCGTTGATGATCCCGGCGATGTTCCGCTCGGAGCCGTTGGGATTGGCGTCCGCGCTGATGGTGCCGCTGGCGTCCGCATATCGGAAGATAACGCGTCCATCGGCTTCGAGTGCATCCAATGACGCAGGCGGCGCGAAATACCTCCCATCGCCATGGGCAACCGGGATTTCCAGTATCTCGCCCTTCTGGTAGAGGTTGGTGAACATCGTATCGGGGTTCTCGACGCGGATGCGGACGCGGGCTGATACGAACTGCAGGTGTGCATTCCGCAGCAGCGCTCCCGGCAGCAGCCCCGCCTCGCAGAGGATCTGGAAGCCGTTGCAGATGCCGAGCACGGGTCCGCCGCCTTTGGCATGCGCGGCAACCTCCTGCATGATCGGGCTGAAGCGAGCGATCGCACCGGCGCGCAGATAGTCGCCGTAACTGAAGCCACCGGGGAGGATGACGACATCCGCGTTCTGGAGGTCGTGATCCTTGTGCCAGAGATAGATCGCCTCCTCGCCGAGTATTTCGGTGATGGCGTGATAGGCGTCGTAATCGCAGTTGGAGCCTGGGAAGGTGACGATGCCGAACTTCATGCGGGTACCCCCGACTCGACTTCGAAGTCTTCCGTGACGGGGTTGGCCAGCAGCTTCCTGCACATCTCGCGAACGGTCTCACCGGCGGCCATGGCGTCGTCCGCGCTGGTCTCGATGACTATGTATCGGCCGACGTGAACCGCGTCCACATACTCGAACCCGAGCGTGTGAAGCGCGTCGGTTACCGCCTTGCCCTGCGGATCGAGCAATCCTTTTCTCGGCACGATGTGCACGGCGATGCGGAATTTCGGCATCAGGCCGGACTCTCGCCCGGGAACGGCGAGCGCGGAATATCGGACGGACCTCCACCTCCACCTCCACCTCCCCCTCCGCCGGCGCTCCCGCCGCCATGACCGGGCGGACGGCGACGCCGCCGGCGGCGCGGGGGACGCTGGCGTACCGCATCCTCGCCTTCGTCAATGAGATCCGTCTCGGGAACGATCAACTCATCGTCGTCATCGATCACGGGGGAATCGCCCTGGGGCCGCCTGTCGAGGAAGCCGAAGATCACCGTCTTGACGAGTCCGTACAGAACGTAGGTCACCAGCGCCGGGAAATAGAATTCCTTGCGGATGAACAGCACACCGATGAAAGTGGTGGCTACGACCAGACTTCCGAGTATCTCACTGATCTTCCGGAATCCAACCGTGGGCACGGCGGGATACGAGACGTTGCTGATCATCAGGAAGGCGAGGATCAGCATCAGTCCGCGCAGACCCACCGTCCAATTGAGATCGCCGAGAATGGTCTGGTTGTAGAGGTCGGTCTGACTGAACCAGTAGTAAGTGGCGAGCGTCATCCCGGCGGCAGGGCTGGGCAGCCCGTGAAAATACCTTTTGGCGCGTCCCGCCTGCTCGACGTTGAATCGGGCCAACCGGATCACGGCGCACGCGACGAAGAGGAACGAGAAGATCCAGTCCCAGCCGCTTCTGTTGAGCACGGCGAAGTACATGATCATCGCCGGCGCGAGGCCGAACGTGATGGCATCGACGAGCGAGTCGAGCTCCGAGCCGAAGCGTGAGCCGGTGCCGGTAGCACGCGCAACGCGACCATCGAGCGCATCACAGATACCGCCGACTACCACATAGAGTCCAGCGGTGTCGAACTCTCCCCTGGATGCCGCGACGATGGCGAAGACGCCGAAGAAGAGGCTGGCGAGCGTGAAGCCGTTGGGGAGAATCACCACCGCGCGACTGCGCGGTCGGTCGGGATCGCCCCGAAAGCGCGGTCGGCGGCTGCGATCGGGTGCGAGCATCAGTCGCGCAGCTCCGCGAGCACCGTCACGCCCGCGGTAGTGATGTCACCGAGCTCCGCGCGCAGCAGCGAATCGGTCGGGATGAAGACGTCGACGCGCGAGCCGAAGCGGATGATTCCCATCCGCTCCCCCTGCTTCGCAACATCGCCTGGCTTGCTGTAGGTCACGATGCGTCGTGCGATGAGCCCGGCGATCTGGCGTACCAGGATCCGGTGCCGGCCCGTCTCGATTCCCACGGACATCTGCTCGTTCTCGAGACTCGACTTCTCCGCGGCGGCGTTTATGAATTTCCCCTTGTTGTACTGCACGTGGCGAACGACGCCGTCGACCGGATAACGATTAACGTGAACGTTGAAGACATTCATGAAGATCGACAGCCGGATCGCCCGGCCGTTGATGAAGCTCGGCTCGTCGACTTCGGTGATCATTATGAGCTTGCCATCGGCCGGTGACACCACGAGCGACGTACCGCGCTCGCCAGTGCGCTCGGGATCGCGGAAGAAATACGCGACCCACAGCGTCAGAAGAAGGAGAACGAACCCAGCGAGCCACAGTCCCCATGAGCGCCGCGTCACCGCCAGGCCGAACGCGCCGGCAGTGAGCAGGGTGGCGATGCCGATGAAGATGAGACCTTCGCGGGCGAAGTTCATGTGAGCTCGTCCAGCTTCAGTGAACCGCCGGTGAGACGGTGATAGATGTCGAGATAACGGGCGCTGGTAGCACCGATTACCGCGGTCGGAAGCTTCGGAGGTGGGTAGTTTCCATCCCACCTGCCCGCGCGCTTCTCGCCCTCGAGGTAATCGCGCAGAGGCTGCTTGTCGAAGCTGGGTTGCGCCGACCCCGGCGAGTACTTGTCAGCCGGCCAGAACCGTGAGCTGTCGGGGGTGAGCACCTCATCCACCAATATAACAGTCCCAGCCTCCGCATTCGCCGGAACACGCCCGAACTCGAACTTCGTATCAGCGATGATGATCCCGCGCCTGGCAGCGATGGCCCGGCCGGCTTCGTAAATCTCGCGCGAGCGCGTCGCGAGCTCCTGCGCCCATCTCTCGCCGATTTCCGCGCTCATTTCCGCGAATGTGATGTTCTCGTCGTGCCCCTCGTCGGCCTTGCGCGCCGGACTGAAGAGCGGCGGGTCGAGACGATCTGATTCGCGCAGCTTCGGAGGGAGACGCTCCCCGGCCAGAGTCCCGCGCTCCCGATACTCCTTCCACGCCGAGCCTGAGAGATAGCCCCTCACTACGCACTCTACCGGGAAGACGGTCGAGTGGCGACACAGCATCGCGCGTCCCGCCAGCTCGTGCTCGTGGCCCTTGAGCGCGGGCACCTCGCGCACGATCTCCCGGGTGTCGGCGCTCAGCATGTGGTGTTGAACGGCCGGCTCCAATTGACGGAGCCACCACGCTGTGAGCTGAGTCAGGACGGCGCCCTTGTGCGGGATCGCCTCTCCCATCACGACATCGAACGCGCTGACTCTGTCAGTCGCGACAAGCAGGAGCCGTTCGTCGTCGACCGCGTAAACGTCGCGTACTTTGCCGCGGCGATAGGGAGCGAGCGGGAGAGCGCTCGCCGCCATCAGGGTCAAACGTGTATCTCCTCGGCGAGCGTCGAGTGCGCCGTGTCGCCGGCAAAAAGAGGAGCGATCACATCGCGGAGGAATTCATCGACTTGCTCCGGCGCGCGGCCGACGAAGCGGCGGAAATCGAGCGTCCCTTGCAGATCGGCCAGTGAAATACCGAACGATCTGTCCGAGGCGAGGCGCTCGAGCAGGTCGTTCCGCGGAGCGCCCTTCTTCATGGCGCGCGCGGCTTCGACGCTGTGCTTTCGGATCGTCTCATGAGCGACCTGGCGGTCGCCGCCGCCCTGGACTGCGCGCACCAGCAGCTCCTCGGTTGCCATGAAGGGAAGCTGATCTGCCAGCCGGCGCTCGATTACTGCCCTGTGGACCTCGAGGCCGGCGGAGATGTTCTCCATCAGAATGAGTATTGCGTCCGTGGCGAGGAAGCTCTCGGGAATCACGAGCCGACGATTTGCGCTGTCGTCGAGAGTGCGTTCGAAGAACTGCACCGAGTGCGTCTGGTTGGCGTTGCCCTCGAGGGAGATCACAAACCGCGCCAGCGACGCGATTCGCTCCGCGCGCATGGGGTTGCGCTTGTACGCCATCGCCGATGATCCGATTTGTTCGGTTTCGGTCGGCTCCTCCATTTCGCCGAACGCCTGGAGCATGCGGATGTCGCTGCTGAATTTGCCGGCGCTGGCGGCAACACCGGCGACTACGGAGAGAATGCCGGCGTCCAGTTTTCGGGAATATGTCTGCCCCGTCACCGGCAGGGAGGCCGCAAACCCCATTTTCCTGGTGACGATCTGGTCCAGACGACGCACCTTCTCGTGGTCGCCGTCGAAAAGATCGAGAAAGCTAGCCTGAGTGCCCGTCGTTCCCTTCACCCCACGGAAGGGAAGCGTCCCCATGCGGTACTCCAGGTCGGCGAGGTCGAGCACGAGATCCTGCATCCACAGTGTGGCTCGCTTGCCGACGGTGGTGGGCTGTGCCGGCTGCAAATGCGTGTATCCCAGCGTCGGCTGGTCGCGCCAAGCTTCCGCGAAGGCGGCCACGGAGCGAATGACGTCGCGGATGCGACCACGCAAGAGGCTGAGCGCACGCCTCATCAGTATCAGGTCGGCATTGTCCGTCACGAAGGCGCTGGTAGCGCCGAGATGGATGAATCGCTTGGCCGCCGGTGCCGCATCGCCGAAGGCGTGGATGTGGGCCATGATGTCGTGACGGAACCGCTTCTCGTACGCCGCCACTGCGTCGAAGTCGATGTCGTCCACGGCGCGGCGCATCTGGGTGACCGCCTCGTCGGTAATCGGGACGCCGAGCTCCTTCTGTCCTTCGGCTAACGCCAGCCAGAGACGGCGCCATAAGCCGTAGCGCACGGCGGGCGACCATAGCTCCAGCATCGCCGCCGAGGCGTAACGATCCGCAAGGGGAGAGCTGTACCTGCGCTTGGGCATCAATCGAAGCTGAACTCGGTGGCGTAAATCTGCCCACCGCGCTCGAAGTACATCCGTAGGCCCCCGCGGCCGTAGGTCGTGAGAATTCGCTGGACCGCTTCGGCATCAGGGATCGGAACGCGGTTGATCTGAACGATTACGTCGCCAGTCTGGATGCCGATCTGCTCCTTCACTCGGTCGCTGACCCGGTTCACCACCGCGCCCTGACGACTCCGGATCGAGTACTGCTCGCGGATCGCCGGGGTGAGAGTTATGAGCTCGATCTCACGCAGCACTGTCACGCGTGGAGCATTGACGTCGGGAAGATCCACAACGTCGACGGTGATTGGAATCTCCCGTCCGCCCCTTCTGACGATGAGCGGGTTCCGCTCTCCCACTCGGAGCTCGAGGAGCTCCGCGTACCAATCGTAGGGGTTGTGGAGGACGCGGGTGCGCGAGCGTACTATGACATCGCCCGGACGGATCCCTGCTTTCGCCGCCGGCGATCCCGGAATCACCGAGGCTACGGTAACGCCACTCGTAGCGCTGCCCGCGCCGCCCGGCGTCCGGGAGAGCTGCGGTCGAACACCGATCCACGGCCGGCGTACGACGCCATGCGCGAGGAGATCGTCGACAACACGACGCGCGCGGTTGATCGGAATCGCGAACCCAATTCCGACCGAGCCGCCGCTTGGCGAGAAGATCGAGCTGTTGACGCCGATGACTTCGCCGGCGGCATTCACGAGCGGACCGCCGGAGTTCCCAGGGTTGATCGATGCATCGGTCTGAATCATGTCGACGTAGACTCCGGCTCCTTCTCTCGGTGTGGCGAGATTGCGCCCGATGCCGCTCACCACGCCGGCCGTGACACTTGGCTCGCTGTTGGCGAGCACGAAACCGAATGGATTTCCAATCGCGATCGCCCACTCACCGATCAGGAGGTCGCTCGAGGACCCGAGGGGCGCCACGGGTAGATCGCGCGCTTCGATCTTGACTACCGCCAGATCGTTCGTCTCGTCGATACCCACCAGTCTGGCGGGGTACGTAGTTCCATCGCGCATGGCGATCGAGATGCGGCTGGCACCGCTCAGGACATGTGCGTTGGTGACGATTGCTCCGTCAGAGCGCACGATGAATCCGGAACCAAGACCGGCCGAGGACCGCTGTCCCGAGCGGCCCCCGAAAAACTGCTCGAAGACGTCGGCAGGCACGCGCTCCATCGTTTCCGTCTGGACGGTAACCACCGACGGTGCCACTCGCGCCACTGCTGCCGTGATCGCCGTACGGCGCGACGCAGATACGGCGTCGGTTGCCGTCGATGTCTGTACGCTCTGCGCAGACGAAGCGGAGCTCGATGCTCCCTGGCAGGCGAGCACAATAGCGGCGCTCAACGGCCGCAGCGCAGCGCACTTCATGCGGTCGATCGAGGTTTGGGACGCTTGGCGAGCTCGCTCAGGAAGCGATCCACGCCACGGTCGCTGAGTGGATGGATGGTGAGTCCGCGCAGGGTCTCGGGCGTAACGCAGACGATATCCGCACCGGCGGTGACGCAGTCGGAGAACTGATGGGCGGTAAGCGGCGACGCAGCCATCACGTCACACTCCTCGCCGCCTGCCTCGAGAACGCTCTTTATTTCCGCGAGGGTCTGAGCGCCCGATTGCCCGACGGTTTCGAGGTCTCTCAGAGTCACCTGGACGACTGAAGCCCCGGCTTTGGCGGCGATGAGGGCCTGCGCCGCGCTGAAGACGAAGGTAGCGCAGATAATGACGCCTTCGGCAGTCAGCTTTGCGATCGGAATGAGCGAGTCCTCCACTAACGGTATCTGGACCACGATATGATCAGACACCTTGGCGAGGTCGCGGGCTTCCGCATAGATGTCGGCCGACGCCACCGCCCCCACCGGAATGCAAACCGGAAACGCGAACTCCCGTGAGATCTCCTCGAGGCGCTCCCTCACATCCGCATCGGGGGTATCGGCGCTAAAGGCGACGTGAGAGAAAGCCACCCCATCAGCGAGCCCCGCCGCCGCGGCGTTTCTGATCTCTTCGAGGCTCACGCTCTCGAGGTAAATGTTCATGCAGTTTCCAGGTAGAGTTGTGACGGGTATTCCACTCGCTCAAGGAAGAGCGCGTGGGGCGGCGCGGGCTGTGAGACCTTGCTATTGTCGCTGTCACCGAGGAGCTGAGCGATGACTTCCGCCTCGCGCCTGCCTTCACCGATCTCGAGCATGGTCCCGACGAGAAACCGCACCATATGGTGAAGAAAGCGATCGGCGGTGATGTCGAACCTCAAACCGCCCTCCCTCTCCGTCCACGCGGCCCGGGAAACGTTGCAGCGGTGGTCATCGGTATCGGGAGCCGTGCCTTTCACCGCAAACGCGCGGAAACAATGGTCTCCGGGAATGGCCGCGGCCGCGAGCTGCATGCGCGGCAGGTCGGCGCTTTTTCGCCACACCAGCTCGTGCGTCCGGCGAAACGGCGACGGTGCGAAATCGTCTGTGCCTACGAAGTAGCTGTAGCTGCGCGCAATCGCGCTGTACCGCGGATGAAACTCCTCACGCATTTCGAAGGCTGCCGCAATCCATACATCGTCCGGAAGAATGGCGTTCATCGATCGACGGAGTGTTTGCGCGGTCCACTTGTCAGGCACCCGCACTCCCGCAGCCTGACCGCGCGCATGGACTCCCGCATCCGTTCGGCCGGCTCCGATAACAGCGAGAGATGTTCCGCAGAGCTTCGCGACCGCCGCTTCGAGGACTCCCTGAACGGTCCTTTCATCCGGCTGCCGCTGCCAGCCGGAAAAGCGCGCGCCATCGTAGTGCAACACCAGTTGCACGGAACGCGACACCATCGCGTGAAATTACCCGTGAAAGAGTCTCTGTCAAGGAACGTAACCCGTTGAAGATGATTGACTTTCCCGCATCCGCTCCGCAATGTGGAACGCCGGGCGCGGGCGTCGCGCCTTCCTTCTGATTCCCGATTATGGCACCACGAACCCTGGGTGGACTTTCGACCGTACTTTCAGCCGCCGCAAACGTGTCCGACGCGTTGCGGGCGATCGCGCACGACGTATCCGAACACGACCGGAACGCGAGCATGGTGCTCTTCATGTACGACGCGCGGCGCGAGGTGTTCTGTGAGCGGATCATGCCCGCGCTCGAAGGGGCGAAGGCGGAACAGCTGGAGATCGCAATAGACCACCTGCCGACCGGCGCGCGGCGCGCCATCGCGGCGGGACGACAATTCGCCGACATGGGCGCGGAGTCCGGTGACTATCAGAAGCTTCTGGGCGTCGGGGCGTCCCCGGAGGCCGGAGTGCTTCTGCTGCGAGGACTATTGGTGGACGGCGAGGTCGCAGCCGTACTCGCGCTCTCCGAGCCGAAGACGCGGTTCGGCCAGCGGCTCTCCGACAAGCTTGCCCCCGCAGTGGACTTGTTCGCGCTCGCATTCGCCCGGCTCGCCGAGCGGCGCGCCAGGGACGAAGCGGTGCGGACCCTCGAGGAGCTGACGCAGAAGCTCCATGAGCAGCATACCGTTACCGTGGCGGAGCTGCAGAAAAAGCTGGCAGAGGCACAGTCGGTCCTCGAAGGGAAGGGTACCGGAGATACCGAGCGGGTCGCAAAGCTCAAACGAGCGATCGATGCCGCAGCCGTCGAGGCGCGGGCCACGGCACAGCGCCTTTCCGCCGTCGAGGAACAGGTGCAGGTCGCGGTGAGAAAGCTGGAGAAAGCGCACGTTCAGCTCCACGCCCAGGGCGAGGCCTTGCAGCAGCAGAGCGATCTCATCTACCGCATCGAGAGCATGCTCAAAGAGGCGACGGCCACGCAGGACTCGCGCAAGGTGATCGAAGGCGTGCTCGAGCTCGTGACTTCACGCGAACAAGCTTCCTCGCTGTAACGGCGGCCGCCGATGAGTGTCCCACCCGCGAACGCGCTTCAGGGTGCAATTCAGAAGCTCGCGTTCCAAGTGCCCCTTTCCGCCGGCGAAGCCGAAGCGGCATTCGAGATAGTAATGCGCGGCCAGGCCACGGCGGTGCAGGTAGCCGCCCTGCTGGCGGCGCTACGCGCTACCGGTGAAAGCGCCGAGGTGGTTGCAGGGGTGGTGCGAGCAATGCGGGGTGCGATGGTCAGTCTGCCGGCAACAGACCCTGATACACTCGTCGACACTTGCGGCACAGGTGGGGGTGCAGTCACCACGTTCAACATCTCGACTGCGGCCGCTCTGGTCGCCGCGGGTGCGGGCGTGCGCATCGCCAAGCACGGAAACCGGTCGTTCACCTCGCGCTGCGGAAGCGCCGACGTTCTCGAAGCGCTCGGCGTTCCCATAGAGGTGACGGTGAAAGTCATGGAGCAGTCGCTGGTCGAGGCGGGCATCGTCTTCATGTTCGCGCCGCTCATGCATCCGGCAATGCGTCACGTCGGACCCGTCCGGCGCGAGCTTGGGATCCCAACCGTGATGAACATCGTCGGGCCGTTGGCCAACCCAGCCGCGGCGGGCAGGCAGGTGGTTGGAGTCGCTGATCTCGAGCGTGCTCCTGTCCTCGCCGGTGCGCTAGCCGCGCTGGGCACGAGGCACGCGCTCGTGGTTCACGGCGAGCCGGGACTGGACGAGGTGTCGCCTCTCGGTCCGACGCACGTGATCGAAGTGCGCGACGGCACCACGACCCGCTGGACCATCCATCCCGAGGATCACGGCTTCAAGAACCTTCGCCGGTCAGACCTGGCCGGCAATGACCCGGTCGACAACGCGCGCATAATCACCGAAGTGCTGGCCGGGGGAGGGTCGGCGGGAGCGCATGCAGCCGTGATCCTCAACGCGGCGGCCGCGATTTACGTCAGCACAACTTCGGACGGCGATTATCAGAGCGCGATAGAAGCGGCCACAAGATCGATTGAAACGGGACGCGCGCGCGAGGTTCTCGAGCGTTTAAGACGCGCCTATGCAAACAGCGACACTGTAACCACTTAGCGCTACCGACCTCTAGAACCTTCGCAGCACTCCGACGACGATTCCCTGGATCGAGATATCGTTCTCGTGGACGTAAATCGGATTCATGGATTCGTTGGCCGGCTGAAGCCGAATCCGACCATCGCGCTCGCGATAAAACTTCTTCACCGTCGCTGACGTGCCATCGATCAGGGCGATCACCATCTCCCCGTTGTCGGCCGACCGCTTCTCGTTGACGATGACGAAATCGCCATCGCGGATCTGCTCGTCGATCATCGAGTTTCCGCGAACGCGCAGCACGTAGTGGTTCCCGCTGCGGCGGACGAAGTCCTCGGGAACTCCGATGGATTCCGGCATCTGTATGGCTTCGATCGGCAAGCCGGCCGCCACCGTACCGAGGAGGGGCAGGGACATGGCCCGCGGCGTAACCCTGGACGGCAATACTTCTATTCCACGACTCTCATTGTACGCGCGCTTGATGTAGCCCTTGCGCTCCAGGTTCGTGAGGTGCTCGTGCACCGTCGCGAGAGAGTTATAGTTAAACTGCGAGGCGATCTCCTCGAAGCTCGGCGCGTACCCGTGCTCCGCCGAGTAGCCATCGAGATATGTAAGAATTTCGCGCTGGCGTTTCGTAAGCGACATCTCTATGTCTCCGCCCTTGGCCTGAGTCCCTAGTACCGAACATTTGCCGAATAACTACGTTAGCCGAAGATTGACCGAAGCGCAAGCCGATTCTCAGTGGCTTCCGCCGCGCGGCACCTTGGGCGACCTCACGAGTGCGGCTGAGGCGCGGGCGGACTTGCTGATGCCCAGAGCTGAGGTGCTCCGTCGCGGCTCGGATACGGCCCGGCCGGTCCCGAGCCTGAGATCGGCGCTGAAGGGAGCGAAGGTCGGCATCATCGCGGAGGTGAAGAGGGCTTCGCCCTCGCGCGGAACCATCAATGCGAAGCTCAGCGCTGCTGACCAGGCTCGCGCCTATGAGCTGGGCGGGGCAGTTGCGATCTCCGTTCTTACCGAGCCCACGCGTTTTGGCGGATCTAACGAAGACTTCGTCGGGGTTCGGTCCGCAGTCCGGTTGCCGGTCCTGAAGAAGGACTTTCACGTCGCGGTGATTCAGCTCGTCGAAGCTCGTGCCCTTGGCGCCTCGGCCGCGCTCGTGATAGCGCGCGCAGTCCCTCCGGACCGTCTTGCCGAAATGCTGACTGCTGGGCGCGAGATCGGTTTGGAGATTCTGGTCGAAGTGCGCAATCGCGCGGAGCTCGACCTCGCGCTTTCTCTTGGAGCGGATCTTATTGGCATCAACAATCGAGACCTCGAGACGCTGGCGGTCGATCCCTCGACGTCGGATCGCGTCATTCCGCTCGTACCGCGATCCGCGCTGGCGATCGCTGAAAGTGGCATCGAGACGAGAGCGGATGTCGAGCGTGCGGCAGCAGCAGGGGCGGATGCGGTCCTGGTGGGTGCCGCCCTGTCCGCGTCTCCCGATCCCGAGAAAGCACTGCGGGTCCTCGTCGGTGTGTCGCGGTCAGCCGATGCTCGCCAGGATTAAGTTCTGCGGCATGACACGAGGTGAGGACGCGGCTTTCGCCGCCGAGCTCGGTGCTGCGTACGTCGGGGTGATTTTCGCGCAGAGTCCGCGCCGGCTCGCACCCAGTGCGGCGAAAACAGTTCTGGATGCCGCCGGGAAGGGCGTCAAGCGTGTCGGCGTGTTCGGCACCAACGCGCCTGACGAAATTGCAAAGACCGCGGAGCGGGTACAGCTAGATGTCGTACAGCTCCACGCTGACCCGACCGGAGCCGACGTGATTGCCGTGCGCGAGTTTTTCCCCGGAGAGATATGGGCGGCGGTGCGAATTGGGGACGAGCACCTGTCAGAGGACCTCGAGGGTCTGTTCGAGCGGGCCGACGGGATCGTTCTCGACGCGCAGGCGCAGCACGTTCTCGGTGGCACCGGTCAGCCGCTCCCGTGGAGTGACCTGGCAGGGGACCTGGCTCGAGTGCGCGGAAACTACCTGGTCGTTCTCGCTGGAGGGTTGACTCCCGGGAACGTCGGAACGGCAACCCGCACATTGGCTCCCGATATCGTCGATGTGAGCAGTGGAGTAGAGTCCGGACCGGGGATCAAGGACCGTCGGCTGATGACCGCCTTCGCCGCGGCAGTTGCCGGCTCTCCCCGCCATTAGGATGCTCACCGACACCGCACACCGCTTCGGTCCGTTCGGCGGTCGCTACGTTCCCGAGACACTCATCCCCGCGCTCGATGAGCTCGAGGCGGCGTTCGACGATGCGATGGGCGACGCAACGTTTCACGCTGAGCTTGACCAGCTGCTGAAAGAATACGTGGGCCGTCCATCTCCGCTCGGGAGTGCGCCCCGACTTTCAGACGAGGTGGGTTGCGCGGTTTATCTCAAGCGAGAAGACCTGAATCACACCGGAGCCCACAAGATCAACAGCGCTCTTGGTCAGGCTCTGCTCGCGCAACGGATGGGAAAGCGCCGCATCATCGCTGAGACGGGCGCTGGTCAGCATGGAGTGGCCGCCGCCACCGCTTGCGCGAGATTCGGTCTCGACTGCACGGTTTACATGGGCGAGGAGGATATGCGCCGGCAGGAGCTGAATGTGTATCGGATGCGCCTTCTCGGGGCGAAAGTCGTTCCTGTGCTTTCCGGTACGCGAACGCTCAAGGATGCGACGAGCGAAGCAATCCGCGATTGGGTGACCAACGTTGGCGACAGCTACTATATCATCGGCTCGGTCGTGGGGCCGGCGCCGTACCCACGCATGGTGAGGGATTTCCAGGCAGTGATTGGGCGTGAAGCACGCCAGCAAATGCTGGATTCCGCAGGACGACTTCCAACCGCCGTGGTCGCATGCGTCGGCGGCGGCTCCAACGCGATGGGAATTTTCCACGCGTTCATCTCCGATGCGTCGGTACAGCTGATTGGGGTCGAGGCAGCGGGACGTGGGCTGGACACCGGCGAGCACTCGGCGTCTCTGGAGCGGGGTGTTCCGGGAGTGCTGCACGGATCCTTGAGTTATCTCCTCCAGGACGAGGGCGGACAGGTTCATCCCGCCCACTCGATATCAGCCGGACTCGATTATCCGGGGGTGGGGCCTGAGCACGCGCATCTAAAGGATTCCGGGCGGGCAATTTACGTTTCTGTTACTGACGACCAAGCGGTCGCGGGCCTCGGATTACTTAGCCGTCTCGAGGGGATAATTCCGGCCCTCGAAACGTCACACGCGGTTGCGTGGGTCGTCCAAGAGAAGGAGCGTTGGCAGGGCAACGACGCGGTGCTGATTTGTATCAGCGGCCGCGGCGACAAGGATCTCGCGCAGATAACGGAAATGGCACTTCTCCCCACATGACAACGTCGGTACCAAAAATCGAGTCGGACGAGCTCGACGAGCCGTCGTTTCCGATCCTCTACGTCACCGACCTGCTGAAGGCGTTTGTGAAAGCGATGCGCGCTCACCAGCTGTACATGGCGAACAACCCCATGCACGCCAGGTCGCTAGACGCAGTGAAGCACGCGTTCGCCACGCTCTGGCAGCATACGGCGAGCCTCGACCTGCAGATCACCGAGACGGAGCTGAAGTGGGAAGGCCGCACCGTCCTCCACGAGAATGACCGCACCAGTGACAACCTCGCGTGGGTCTTTTATAAGGATGGACTGCGTGAGCTGACCCTCCTCAAGGGGTTCGAGGACGAAGATCTGGGCAGCCTGTTCGACGTCCTGCAGCGTGTGCGGAAAGGGGGGGCGGACGACGACGACTTGTTGACGCTGATGTGGGAGCGCGAGTTCAGCACGGTGCGATACAAGTACGTCGACCTCACCGAGGGTGGACCAGGTGTCGAGTCGATGGAACGGGCCGAGCAGAAGGAGAAGCTTCTTTCACCCGCGGAGGCGGAATCCGGCGGACCGGAGACCACGAGCTCCTCCATCGCTCAGCTCGGTGATTTCGACTCGGCGCTTTATTTTCTGGATGACAAGGAGATAGAGTACCTCCAAACCGAGATCGCGCGCGAATTCTCGACCGACCTGAGACCGGCTGTGATCGCGTCACTGCTGGACATTTTCGAGACGCAGAAGGATCCAACCGTCCGTGAAGAGATCTGCGGCCTGCTCGACTATTTCCTGCTCATACTCCTCTCCACCGCCCAGTACAGGAACGCTGCCTATCTGTTGCGCGAGGCGACAGTCACTGTCGGTCGAGTCACAGATATTCTGGAGCCACAAAAGCAGCGGCTGGCGCAGCTTGGGGAGCTGATAAGCGACCCCAAGCCACTCGGACAATTGCTCCAGGCTCTCGAGGACACGCCGCTTCGCGCTCCGCAGATGGAGCTCGACGAGCTCTTCGCCGTGCTGCAGCCGCGAGCACTCGAGACCTTGCTCGGCTGGATAGCGCGCAGCAACAACACCGAGCTGCGGATGCTGCTCGAGTTGGCGGCGACACGGCTTGCCGCGGCAAACAGCGCCGAGCTCATTCGCCTCATCGGGTCCGATGACGAAGCGGTGGTCCTCGAGGCGATTCGCCGCGCCGCATCTCTCAAATCACCCGCTGCGGTTCCTGCCCTTGGGAAAATGCTCACCGTCGGCGAGCCCGAAATGCGCGTTGCCGCCGTCACCGCTCTGACCGAGATCGGGTCGCCGGGCGCGATGCAGATGCTCGAGCGGGCGATCATCGACGAAGACAGGGAAGTGCGAATCGTCGCGGTGCGCGCCCTCGGCGCGCGCTCGTCGCGGAGCGCACTGCCGCGAATCGAAGCTGCCATCAAGGGCAAGGATCTCCGCGAAAGCAACCTTACTGAAAAAATGGCGTTCTTCGAAGCCTACGGCCTCTTGAGCGGCGAGGGCGGTGTCACCCTTCTCGACCAGCTGCTCCACGCCAAGGGATTTATGGGTAAGCGCGACGATGCCGAGATCAGAGCGTGCGCCGCGATGGCGCTTGGAAAAATCGGATCGCCTAAGGCAGTGGAATCGCTCAATCGCGCCGCGGGTGAGAAGGACGTGATCGTCCGCAACGCCGTCACTCGCGCGATCCGCGGAGGTGTCGCGTGAGCGCGGACGCTCCGCTGAAGGAGGCTGCGGCGAGCGACGAACGTAAGGTGGGGGCCGGTATCCGCCGCGGGGGCCGCAATTTCATGGTGGCGTTCTACGCTGCCCTGAGATCCATCAGACTCTACCCGCTTGAGCACAGCAATGTGCAGAAAACGCTTTCCGAGCTGGCGCAGGTGGCGGAACAAATGCGCGGCGAAGAGGGCGAGCTCGAATTCCGCGTCTCGGGCGAGTTCATCTTCATCAATGCGACGAGACTTCGGCTCGATCTCAGCAACTACGCGACTTTTGGCCATATCCTCAGCCTCTGCAAAGCCGCGGGGGTCGGCGCCATTCACGTCGGCGCTCGGGGCACGGGGAAGGATTGGTCGCTGTTGCTGACGCTGCTGGGAGGTGAGACCAAGATCTCGCCGGCCGAACGGTTCGTGGAAATCGTGTCGCGGCTGAAGCAGGCGAACATCGACCTTTTTCAGCTCGCTCCCCCGATGGAGACCGAGAGCGACCAGCAATTCAATGAAGAAGCCAAGGCTGCCGCCAATCGCACCTACTCGCAGTCGGTGGCGGTGACGAAGGACGTCATCAACTCCGTCCGCATCGGCAAGACGCCCAACATCAGGAAGATCAAACGCGTCGTACAGGGAATCGTCGACCAGGTGCTCAATGAGGAGACTTCGCTGATCGGCCTGACCGCGCTCCGCGACTACGACGAGTACACGTTCACCCACTCGGTCAACGTCTGCATCTTTTCGGTCGCCCTCGGCCGCCGTCTCGGAATGACGAAGCTGCAGCTTTACGAGCTGGGTCTGGCGGCGCTGATGCACGACATCGGCAAGTCGCGCGTGCCCCTCGATCTGTTGCAGAAAACGGGAGAGCTGAGCGACGAGGAATGGAAATGGATGGCAGCGCATCCATGGTTGGGCGTCCTGGTGCTGTTCCAGTTTCGCCGTCAGCAGGAAGAGCTGTCATACCGCGCCATGACCGTGTGTCATGAACACCATATGAAAATCGACCTCACCGGGTACCCCAAGGCGATTCGCTCCCGCCAGATAAGCCTGCTCAGCAAGATCGTCACGATCACTGACGGCTATGACGCCGCGACTACACGCCGGGTCTATCGCTCCGAAACGCTCTCTCCCTCGGAAGTCCTCGAGGAAATGCGCGACAATCCCCGCCGTGGGCTCGACCCGGTGCTCGTAAAGGCGTTCATCAACCTGCTTGGCATCTATCCTGTCGGAACTCTGGTTGTGCTCGATACATTCGAGCTCGGCGTCGTCACAGCCGCAAACCCCAACCCTGAAGCGCTTTCGAGGCCGATCATCAAGATCATCAGCGACGCCCAGGGGAACGCCATCAGCCCGCCGCTCGTAGTCGATCTGGGGATTCCCGAGGCAGGCGGTCAATTCGCACGCTCGATCATCAAGACGGCCGATCCTGATCGCTATGGCGTCATCGTCGGCGATTATCTCCTCTAACCCGATCACGCGCCGCTTCGAGGCGCTTCGCTCAGCTTCCCGTCGTGCGCTGGTCGGCTACCTCACCGCTGGACATCCGGATCTTGATCGCTCCCTCGATTCACTGAGGGCGCTCGACGAGGCCGGTGCCGACATCATTGAGATCGGCGCTCCATTCTCGGATCCGATTGCGGATGGACCGATCATCCAGCGCAGCTCCCATCGGGCGCTCGCGAATGGGATGACCTACGACGGAGTGCTGGAGCTCGTCGCCGCGGCGAGTCTCGACGCTCCGGTGGTGTTGTTCTCGTATCTCAATCCGTTGCTTGCCGCCGGACCGGATGCTCTCAGCCGTGCCGCCGAGGCAGGAGTCAGCGGAATCCTCGTAACGGATCTGCCGGTGGGCGCCGATCCCGGGCGCGAGGAATGGCTTGCCTCCAGCCCTCTCGCGTTCATTCGCCTGGTGGCGCCCACGACCCCTCGCGAGCGTATGCTGGAGATCGCGCGGCATGGGAGTGGCTTCGTATATCTGATCAGTCGGCTAGGCGTGACCGGAGTGCAGGACAGTGTCGCGACCTCGCTGCCCGCGACTATCTTGCGACTCCGCTCGACGACCAAGCTGCCGATCTGCGTGGGATTTGGAATAGCGAACGCCGAACAAGCTCGTGAGGTGGGCCGGCTCGCTGATGGTGTCGTGGTGGGAAGCGCCCTCGTCCGCGCTGCAGAAGAAAGCGTTGCAGCCGTATTCACACTTACGCGCAGTCTGCGGGAGGCCCTCGATGCCTAGCAACCGGACCCAGATCAGCGACGTGGTCACTCTAAAGGCGATGCGCTTCCACGCGCGCATTGGAGTCCTGCCACACGAGGCCGAGATCGCACAGTCGATCGAAGTCGACGCTTCTCTCTGGGTCCGCCGCGGCGATACCCACCTCACCTCGCGCGACATCGTCGATTACAGGCGCGTTTACGATCTCGTCGCCGACGTGGTCACCGGCGGGCACATCAACTTCCTGGAGGAAGTCGGTGAGAGAATCGCGGAGCGCGCCCTGGAGCTTCCTCTCGTCGAACGTGTCGTGATCGCCGTGCGCAAGCCGCACGTGGCGCTGCCTGGCCCCCTCGCCTACGCGGAGATCGCCATAGAGCGAGATCGTGTGTGAAGGACATCGCGTACATAGCGCTGGGCTCCAACCTCGGCCGGCGTGAAGTATTTTTGGAAGAAGCGCGGACGGCCATCGCCGCATTGGCGAAGACCAGTGTTTTGGCCGAGACCGAAGTAATCGAGACAGTCCCGATCGGCCCGGTAGAGCAGGGACCATACTTGAACCAGATGATCGCCGTTCAGACGGAGCTTTCCCCGACGCAGTTGTTATCGGCGTTGCAGGAGATCGAGAGAAGGGCCGGGCGGACGCGGTCGGAGAGGTGGGGTCCACGCACGCTGGATCTGGACATCGTCCTCTATGAGAAGCAGCGCGTCGACGATACAGACCTCACCGTGCCACACCCAGAGCTTCCCAATCGAGCGTTCTGGCAGACGGAGCTGGCACAGTTGCGGGCAGCGGCAGTTGACTAAGGGGAACACCGACCCGCGCCCGACCACGATCGGAGATCTCGCCGCACTCAAGAAACAGGGACGGAAGCTCGTCATGGTGACGGCCTATGACGCACTGTTCGGCCGACTGGTAGACGAGGCCGGCGTCGATGTGATCCTCGTTGGCGATTCGGTTGCGACGGCTGTATTCGGCCACGACTCGACGCTGCCGGTGACGCTGGACCAGATGATCTACCACGCCGCGGCAGTACGTCGCGGAGTAAAACGCTCTCTCATCGTGATCGACATGCCCTTCCTCACGTATCAGGCGAGCATCGAGCTCGCCATACTGAATTGTGGGCGCGCGATGCAGGAGACAGGCGCAGCGGCGGTAAAGGTCGAGGGTGGTACTCCCGAAATGATCGACACGGTAAGGGCCCTCGTCCGCACGGGGATCCCGGTGATGGCGCACATTGGCTTCACCCCCCAGTCAGTGAAAACCATCGGCGGTGCGCGCGTTCAGGGCCGCAACGAAACAGACGCGGACAGGTTGTTCAAGGAAGCCAAGGATCTCGAAGACTCTGGCGCGTTCGCAATCGTGCTGGAGCTCATTCCGGCCGAGGTGTCTGCCCGCATCACGCGCGGTGTCGCGATTCCCACGATTGGAATCGGTGCCGGGGCGGACTGTGATGGCCAGGTGCTGGTGCTGCCCGATCTGCTCGGGCTCAACGATACCTTCGCCCCAAAATTCCTGAAACGGTACGCGGAGATGGCGCAGGAGGTGAGGTCGGCAGTGGGCGCGTTCGCCGCGGAAGTCCGTGGCGGTACGTACCCGGATGCGGAGCACAGCTTCTAACGTGCGGACCATTGAGACGATCCAGAAAATGGCGTCCGCCTCCGCGAAGGCACGGAAGGAAGGGGAGCGCATAGCGTTCGTGCCGACGATGGGCGCACTGCACGAGGGGCATCTGACTCTCGTCGACGAAGCGAAGCGCAAAGGCGACATCGTCGTCATGAGCATATTCGTCAATTCCCTTCAATTCGGTCCGGGAGAGGACTTCCAGCGCTATCCGCGCACGCTCGAGGACGATGTTCGTCTGGCAAAGAGTCGCGGCGTCGACATCGTTTTCGCGCCCAGCAGCGAAGAGATGTACGGCGTCACGCCGATCGTGACCATAAATCCGGGAAGCATTGCCAAAGAGTGGGAGGGGTCCGCGCGACCGAATCACTTTCAGGGCGTTCTAACCGTCGTGGCCAAGCTATTTCACGTCGTGCAGCCCGCCGTTGCGGTGTTCGGTCAGAAGGATCTGCAGCAGGCGGTGATCGTCCGCGCGATGGTCAAGGATCTCAATTTTCCGGTCGAAATAGTATTGTGTCCGCTTGTGAGGGAGCCCGACGGACTCGCGATGTCCAGCAGAAACCGGTTGCTCGCGCCCAAGGAGCGTGAGGTGGCATTGATGCTGTCGAAGGCGCTTTCAGCTCTCCGCGATGCGTTTACCAAAGGAGAGCGTCGAGCCAGCGCACTCGAGGCAATCGGGTGGCGGATGCTGGAGCGTGTGCCAGGGCTCACGCCGCGGTACCTTGCCGTCGTGAACCCCAACACCTTTCAGCGCGTCAATCTCGTGAGCCCCGGTGACGCCGCGATCGGCGCAATTCGCGTCGGCGAGACGAGATTGATTGACAACATCCTCTTCTGAGATGGTACAGCTTCAGGAGTCGGGATTGCCCGTGTGGGCGCAGGTGAGCGAGCGGCGGTTCGCTCACATCCAGCGAGTGACGTCGCTGCTGCGTGCGTGGGGAGCGGCGATGCGGCTCCCGCCCGACGAGGCGAACGCGTGGATCGATGTCGGAACGTGGCACGACGCCCTGCGCGATGCTCCGGAGTCCGAGTTGCGCTCGCTTACGGGTGACCGCACCTCGCCCGCTGGCCTGCTGCATGGTCCGGCCGTCGCCGTCAAGCTCGAGGCCGAGGGGGAGCGCCGAAAGTACGTGCTCGATGCGGTTCGCTACCACACCGTGGGATCGGCGAACTGGGACAACACCGGCCGCGCTCTTTACATGGCCGACTACCTCGAGCCGGGCCGGAAGTTTCTAGCCGAGGATCGTGGATTTCTCGCCAGCCAGGTGCCCCACAACTTCGATGGCGTTTTTCGGCAGGTCGTGCGCTTCCGCCTCGAGTGGTCCGTTCGCGAGGGCAATCACATCTTTCCTGAAACGGTCGCGCTCTGGAATAGTCTCCGGTGAAGCTGACGGGCCGTCGCTACGGCAGGATGATCGTTGCCGCGATTGCGCTCGGCGTTCTTGCGTGGCTGGGATGGCGTGAATGGTCGAGGCGCAGCGCGGAGGCCGCTCTCTACGGACCTGCGGATGCAACAGCGCCGGAAGGAACTCGCATCAAAGTCGAAGTGCTCAACGCGACCAGAACACGCGGGCTGGCGCGTCGCGCTACGCTGTACCTGCGTGATCGCGGATTCGACGTAGTTGGATCGGGGACCGTCTCGGAGCAGCGTGACAGTACCATCGTGCTCGATCGCTCCGCGCATCCAGAATGGGCCTATCTCGTCGCGCGGGCGATGAAAGCGAAAGTCGGCGCTCAGCCCGACAGCTCACGCTACCTGGACGTTACCGTCATCCTTGGACGCGACTGGCGTCCGCCGCCCAAGCCGTTCTACCCGTAGCTGACCACACGCGGCCGCGATATCCATTCCGCGGCTCTTGCGGATGGCGACCTCGACTCCTGCCGCACGCAAGCGCCGCGCGAACCAGTGAATCTGCTGTGGAGTGCTGGGCGTGAAATCTCCCGCTCCGCCGGGGTGGAGGGGAATGAGATTCACGAACGCGCGACATTCGCGCGCGAGCGCGGCGAGCTGAGACGCGTGCTCACCGGCGTCGTTGACCCCACCCAGCATCACGTACTCGAAGGTGACTCGCCGGTCGAACACTTTCGCCGCCTCGATCACGCTGGCGAGCGGGTACTTGGTGTTGATCGGCATCAGCGACTGGCGCAGCTCGTCATTCGGGGCGTGAATCGACAGGGCGAGACGAAACTGCTCGGGGCGCTCACCGAGCGCCACGATTCCAGGCAGCACGCCAACAGTGGAGACAGTGATGTGACGAGCGCCAATTCCCAGACCGATCGGAGAGTTGAGCACGGTCAGAACGGGATCGACGGCCTTCCAGTTCATGAGCGGCTCGCCCATGCCCATGAAGACAATGTTCGTAGGCGTGAGCGCCGGGGAGAGCAGCTGCATCTCGCGCACCTGAAGCGCGATCTCGAACATGTGAAGATTGCGCGTGAAGCCCATCGCGCCCGTCGCGCAGAAAGCGCACTGCAGCGCGCATCCCGCCTGCGACGAAATGCAGAGCGTCAGGCGGGAGCCTTCGGGGATGGTTACCGTCTCGATGAACTCGCCGTCGTCCAGCCTGAACAGAAATTTCTCCGTTCTGTCCTGCGACGTCTGCCGCATCGCGAGAATGAGGCGCGGCAGGCGAAATCTTTCCGCGAGCAGGGTCCGGAAATGAACGGGGAGGTCAGTCATTGCCTCGAAGCTCGGAGCCGGATTCTGCCACAGATGTCTTACAACCTGAGAGCCGCGAAAGGGCTTTTCACCGTGCTCGATGGCGAAGTTCCTGATCGCTTGCTCGGCGTCCGAGGGGAGCATGTCGAGAAGGTTCTGGTGCTCGTTCGAGACCTCCAGTCGTGTGGTTTTCTCCGTCATGCTCCTTCCACCAAGTGTATGCAACTACTAAATTTAACCCCTCTCGATGCCTTATTCGACCCGGCCGACTTGGCGCTGACGTCCACGCCTTCCTCATCCAGCTTCGCGACCTCACGACGATCTCACCTTTGTGGTGAGCTGAGGCCCTTCCACGTCGGTTCAGAGGTCAGACTGGGAGGCTGGGTGCATCGGACTCGCAATCTGGGTGGGATCGTTTTTCTCGACCTGCGGGATCGGGCGGGAATCATCCAGGTCTCGTTCAATCCGGAGTGGGCCTCACCCGAAATGATCGAGCGCGCGGGCAAGCTGGGTCTCGAGACTGTCGTAGTGATCGAGGGAACAGTCGCGGCCCGGCCAGCGGAGATGAGAAACGCCGAGATGGGAACCGGCGACGTTGAAGTTCGTGCCCGAAATGTTGCGGTCGTCGGACCAGCTGAGACTCCTGCCATTCCGGTGGCCCGTGGTCGGGGAGAGAAACTTCCCGCCGAAGAGTTGCGGCTGAAGCACCGGCACCTGGATCTTCGCCGCCCGGAGCTGCAGCAGAATCTGATCCTTCGCCACCAGCTGCAGCAGGCGACACGACGCTATCTCGATGAGCGCGGATTTCTGGAGGTCGAGACGCCCATTCTCACCAAGCCGACCCCGGAAGGCGCGCGCGATTATCTCGTTCCGAGCAGGGTGCATCCCGGCGAATTCTACGCTCTGCCGCAGTCGCCGCAGCTATACAAGCAGCTGCTGATGATCTCGGGCTTCGACAGGTATTTCCAGATCGCGCGCTGCTTCCGCGACGAAGACCTTCGCGCGGACAGGCAGCCCGAGTTCACGCAGATCGACATTGAGGCCGCGTTCATCGGTCAGGAAGACATCATTACCGTGAGTGAAGGGTTGTTGCAGCGTCTCTTCGCCGAAGCCGGTATCGAGATCCCGTCGACCTTCAAGCGTCTCACTTACGCCGAAGCGATGGAACGTTTCGGATCCGACCGTCCTGACACCAGATACTCCCTCGAGGTCTTCGATGCGACCGAAGCATTTCGCGGATCAGACTTCGGAATTGCGACCGGCGCGATCAATGCCGGCGGGCGGGTCCGGGGGATGAGAATCCCGGGCGGTGCCGCGCTTTCGCGGAAACAGGTGGACGAAGTCGAAGGGATTGCCAAGTCTGCTGGTGCCGGCGGACTGATCCGGCTGAAGCGAGGTTCGGGTGGCCTCGAGGGCGCTGCCGCGAAATTTTTGAGCGCATCCGCCGCGGAGCGTCTCGCGCTCGAAGAGGGGCAGCTATGTCTGCTGGTTGCCGGGGCTGAGCATGTCAGCAATCCCGCGCTCGATCGCGTCAGGCAGGACGTAGCCGCTCGCCTCGATCTCGTTCCCCCGAACGTGCGATCGCTGTTATGGATCACGGACTTTCCGCTCTTCATTCGTGAGCAGAACGGAAATCTGAGCTCGGTTCACCATCCATTCACGGCGCCGAACCCGGAGGACCTGCACCTGCTGGACAGCAAGCCTGAGAAGGTTCGGGCGCTCGCCTACGACGTCGTGCTCAACGGAACCGAGCTCGGAGGTGGCAGCATTCGCATCAACGACCCCGCGCTTCAGCGGAAGGTCCTCGCTTTGCTCGGCGTCGATGAGCGCTCGGCGCAGACCAGGTTCGGATTTCTGCTCGATGCGCTGAGCGCTGGCGCGCCACCGCACGGAGGCATCGCGTTCGGCTTCGACCGCATCGCCATGATGCTGGCGGGTGCGGGCTCGTTGCGCGACGTCATTGCATTCCCGAAAACCACGGCGGCGCGGGCTCTGTTCGAGGACGCTCCGACGGCGGTCCCTGAAGCTGATCTGCGTGACCTCCACTTGCAGAGGGCGTCAAACTGAAGTGACCGAGGAAACGACCATTCAGCGCCTCTCGACCGAAGGGGCCGACATGCTCACGCTTGCCGGCGTCAACGACGAGAATCTGGTGGAGCTGGCGCGGCAGACCGGGGCCAAGATCGCCCTGAGAGGTGAGACACTCGCGGTCAGCGGCAGCCCCGACGCCGTTGCACGCGCCCTCCCGATCGCGCAACGGATGATCGACACCGCCAAGCAGCACATGCCGCTCACCGCGGACGACGTGCTGCGCATGAGCATTGAAGGACCGCGCGAAGGAAACGGAAACGGTGCGGACAGCGACACCCGGATAGTTCTTCCCGGTGTTCGGAAGATCATCCAGGCCAAGACGAGCGGACAGGCCGAGTACATGAAGCTCATGGCCGAGAACGACATCGTCGTCGGTATCGGCCCGGCGGGAACTGGAAAGACTTATCTCGCGGTGGCCGCCGCAGTTGAATCGCTGGCGCGCAAGCGGGTTCGGCGCATCGTACTTGCCCGTCCGGCTGTCGAGGCCGGCGAAAGTCTCGGGTTCCTGCCAGGTGACATGCAGGCCAAGGTCGATCCGTATCTGCGCCCGCTCTACGACGCGCTCGAGGACATGATGCCGCACGAGCGCGTGCAGAAGGCGCTCGAGACTCGCACGATCGAGATAGCGCCGTTGGCGTACATGCGCGGGCGCACCCTGGCGGATGCGTTCGTCATTCTCGACGAAGCGCAGAACGCGACGAACGCGCAGATGAAGATGTTCCTGACGCGCCTTGGAGTGAATTCGAAAGCGGTCATCACCGGTGACAAAACGCAGATCGATCTGCCCAAGCGCGAGGACTCGGGTCTGGTGCAGATCGAGCGCATTCTGCCCGGCATCGATGGCATCGGCTTCTACTATCTCACCGATGCCGATGTCGTACGCCACCGCCTCGTGCGGGAGATCATCAAGGCGTACGCGGAGGATTCTGGCATCTGACCCGCACCTCGCCGCACCCGAAGTGAGGCGACCGCGCCGTACCACCTCCCATGCGATCGATATTTCATCGAGTGTGCGTCGGCTCAACATCTCCCGCGGTCGCGTCAGAGAAGCCGCGGTCGCAGCTCTTGACGCCGAAAAAGTCAGAGACGCGATGATCTCGATCACCTTCGTCGGACGCGCGGCTATCTCGGCGCTCAATCACCGCTACCTCGGACATGCCGGACCGACCGACGTCATCTCCTTCGGACTGGAACGAATCGGCAAGGCGCGTGCAGTGGTGGGTGACATCTACATCTGTCCGGAAGTCGCCCGCGCCAACGCCCGTCGCCAGAACGTTCGTCCCGGAGAGGAGCTGTTGCGACTCGTAATCCACGGCACGCTTCACGTACTGGGATACGAACATCCGGAGGACGAACCGTGGACTGAAGGGCCGATGTGGCGGAAACAGGAGAGGATCCTCGCTCGTGTCCTCTGAAGCCCTCATGGCGGATTTCAACGCTGGCAAGCCCGCTGCGCTGGCGCGCGTGGTCAGCATCGTCGAGAACCACCGCGATGGATTCGAACAGATACTGGGATCGCTGCACGCGCGGACCGGTCGCGCCCGCCGCATTGGCCTGACGGGCCCGCCGGGCGCGGGGAAGAGCACGATCACCGCGCTTCTGGTGAAGGGCTATCGCGATGCGGGACTCAGGGTGGGTGTCATCGCGGTGGATCCGACGTCTCCATTCACTGGTGGCGCGCTGCTCGGAGACAGAGTGCGGATGGAAAACGTGGCGCTGGATCCGGGCGTGTTCATCCGCTCGATGGCGACACGAGGCTCGCTCGGAGGATTGGCCGCGGCGACGCGCGAGGTCGCCGATGTGCTCGACGCGTTCGGCTTCGACAGACTCCTGATCGAGACGGTAGGGGTCGGCCAATCCGAGCTCGACGTCGCAAAAACCGCTGATTCAACGCTGCTCGTCCTTGTCCCCGAATCGGGCGACTCGATCCAGACGCTCAAGGCCGGCGTGATGGAGATCGCCGACGTGTTCGTCGTGAACAAGGCGGACCGACCGGGGGCCGACCGGCTGCGCAACGATGTGGAGTTGATGCTCGGGCTGAGAAAGGGCGTGAGCTTCGGCAGCATGCCCGCGCACCACGGAGTCGACCTCAAGAGAGTGAACCCGGCCAAGGCCGCGCGCGAAGCGGCCGCGGCGGAGAATCCATCTGAGTGGACGCCGCCGGTGCTCAGCGCCGTCGCTGTGAAGCAGGAGGGAATCGACACGCTTCTCGCCGCGCTCGACCGTCACTTCGCTTATCTTCAGCGCACCGGCAACCTGCGCGTGAGGCGCCGTGAGCGAATGCGCGAGCGCGTGAAGGATGTGGTCGAGCGGAAGGTCAGCGACCGCTTGTGGAAGGATCGGCGCACGGTGGCATGGCTGGAGGAGCACCTTCCTTCCGTCGAAGAAGGAAAGGCGACACCGTTTGCGGTGGCCGACCGCCTGCTTCGTCAAAGTGGCGAGCTCGTACGTGGAGAGGGAGACGACAAGACATGACCAAACTGAGGAGCCCTCGTTCCGAAGGAGCGCCGGACAGCGAGCTCATTGCGACGGTCGAAGAGCAGAGCGCCGAGTTGCGGCTGCTGCGCAAGGAAGTCGAGGAGTGGCGCAAGAGATACGAGAAAGGCGAGCAGCGTGACATCGCCTTCACCAACTCGGCGAAGGAAGTAAGGCCGATCTACACGGCCCTGGACGCCGCTGAGACAGATGCAGAAGCACTGGGGATGCCCGGGTTTTTCCCCTATACCCGGGGAATCCACCCGACCGGATATCGAGGCCGTCTGTGGACGATGCGTCAGTTCGCAGGGTTCGGCAGCGCACGCGACACCAATGAGCGCTACAAGTTTCTTCTCGCCCACGGACAGACTGGCCTCTCGGTAGCATTCGATTTTCCGACCCTGATGGGTTACGACTCCGACCACCCCCGCTCGGAGGGTGAGGTCGGCAAATGCGGCGTCGCAATCTCGAGTCTGGCCGACATGGAGGTCCTGTTCGACGGCATTCCGCTCGATCAGGTCTCGACCTCGATGACCATCAATGGTCCGGCCGTGATTCTCTACTGCTTCTACATCGCGGCGGCGGAGAAACAGGGCATCGACTCGAAGAAGCTGCGCGGCACGATCCAGAACGACATCCTCAAGGAGTACATGGCGCAGCACGCGTGGGTCTATCCCATCGAGCCCGCGCTCAGACTGATCATCGATTGCTTCGAGTGGTCCGCGGAGCACGTCCCGCAGTGGAATACAATCTCGATTTCCGGGTACCATATCCGGGAGGCAGGGGCAACGGCCGCACAGGAGCTCGCCTTCACGCTGGCGGATGGATTCACATATGTGGAGCGTGGAATCGCGCGCGGCCTGGATGTCGACAGCTTTGCTCCGCGGCTCTCGTTCTTCTGGGACATTCACAACGATTTCTTCGAGGAGATCGCCAAACTGCGCGCCGCCCGCCGCATCTGGGCGCGCCACATGCGCGACCGCTACGGCGCGAAGGACCCGCGCTCGCTGGTGATGCGCTTCCACTCCCAGACCGCGGGTGTGACTCTCACCGCGCAGCAGCCGATGAACAACGTGGTGCGCGTCGCTTATCAGGCGATGGCTGCCGTGCTCGGTGGCACGCAGTCACTACATACCAATTCGATGGACGAAACCCTCGCCCTCCCAACCGAGGAGTCGGTGCAGCTCGCTCTGCGCACGCAGCAAGTGCTCGCCTACGAGACAGGCATCCCGAACGTGATCGACCCGCTCGGCGGATCTCATTACGTCGAGACACTTACGACAGAGCTGGAACGTGAGGCGGAATTTCTCTTCCGGCAGATCGAAGAGATCGGAGGCGTTGTACGCGGGCTCGAGACGGGTTGGCTCCAGCGGAAGATCAACGAGTCGGCGGCGCGGCAGCAGTGGGAGATAGAGCAGCACCGGCGTGTGATCGTCGGCGTCAACGATTTCGTGACCGACCAGCCCGGGCTCGACATCGAGCTGCTCAAGATATCCGAAGAAACAGAGCGCGACCAGCGCGAGCGTATGGCGAAAATGCGGGCGAGTCGGGACAAGACGCTCGTGGAGCGCAGACTGGCAGACCTGCGCAAGGCCGCCGCAACCGACCAGAACCTGATGCCTTACATCCTCGACTGCGCGCGCGCCTATTGCACGCTCTATGAGATTCGCGCCGCGATGGAGTCCGTCTTCGGCGCCTATCGCGAGCCAGTGTTCTTCTGAAAAAGACACCCGAGTGGTGGGAGTCGGCCTTCGACGCCCACTATCTCCTCGAGTACGGTCCGCTATTCACACCGGCAGGAGCGCGCCGCGAAGTCTCGCGACTGGTCGATCTGCTCGGTCTTCCTGTTGGATCCCGAGTGCTGGACGTACCGTGCGGGCAGGGGCGACACGCGCACCTGCTCATGGAGGCGGGCTACCATGTTGACGCCCTCGACTATTCCGAGGCGCTGCTGAAAGTCGCGCGGAAGCGTGGGAAAGGTGCCACCCTCCGATACACCCTCGGCGACATGAGACGCATGCCGGCGCGCTGGGCGAACCGATTCGATGCGGTGCTCAACCTGTTCACGTCCTTTGGCTTCTTTGCCCACCCACGCGACGACGCCAGAGTCATCACCGAGTTCGCGCGAGTTCTTAAGCCCGGAGGAAAACTCATATGGCACGGTGCGAGCAGAGACGGTGTCATGGCGCGGTTCCTCGCCCGTGACTGGTGGTCCTCCACGGACGAGACGCTCTTTGCTCAGGAAAGAGATTTCGATCCGCTCTCCGGTATTCTGAGCGTGACCTCGACCTGGCGGCGCGGAAGAAAAACCGGAGTGCGACGGCACGGGCTTCGGCTCTACACGGCGACGAGATTGGCGGAGCTTTGCGCCGATGCGGGGCTTTTGGTCGAGGAAACCTTCGATGGTTTCACCGACCGGCCGCTCCGCCGGACTTCTTCAGAAATGCTGCTCGTCGCACGGAAGACCAGAGATTGAGAGGGGGAGAAGTACAGAAACTGAGAACGACAGAGATCGTTCTATGTGATCTCATGACTGATCGCTACTTCAGCTCCCGCATTGCCGCGTACGCTCCGCCGCGGCTAACTTTGATCCCTGAATGAGACCAATTCGAGTTCTAGTTGCGAAGCCCGGTCTGGATGGTCACGACCGCGGTGCCAAGGTCGTCGCTGCCGCGCTCCGCGACGCCGGGATGGAAGTGATCTACACGGGTCTTCATCAGACGCCGGAAATGATCGCCACCGCGGCAGTGCAGGAGGATGTCGACGTGATCGGATTGTCGATCCTGAGCGGAGCACACATGACGCTCATACCCCGGGTTCACGAGCTGGTGAGGGCGCAGGGGCGCGACGACATCCTGATCACGGGCGGGGGAATCATTCCCAAGGAAGACGTAGAGTCACTCCAGGCGCAGGGTGTCGGACGCCTGTTCGGTCCGGGAACTCCGACCGGCGAGCTGATCGCTTACATCAAGGAGTGGTTTCAGGCGCGCGAAAAGCAGGAAGCGTAATGGCCGCAACAGGGACCCACCGTCTCCGCCAGCTCAGCGCGGAAGTGCGCGTCCTGGAAGAGAAGTTGCGCGAAGCGGGCGGCGCCAAAAAAATCCAGAAGCTGCACGATCAGGGCAAGCTCTCCGCCAGGGAGAGAGTCGAGCGGCTTCGCGATCCCGACACGACAATGCTCGAAGTAGGCCTGCTAATGGCCTACGACCAATACGACGGTCAGGCTCCCGCCGCCGGCGTCGTGACGGCCGTGATTCGGGTTCACGGCCGCGAAGTGGTAGTCGTCGCCAACGACGCCACCGTCAAGGCTGGGTCATGGTGGCCCGAAACGATCAAGAAGATTCTTCGCGCGCAGGAAATCGCCATGCGCTGCCGCATCCCGATCGTTTACCTCGTTGACTCAGCCGGGGTCAACCTGCCGTACCAGGGCGGAGTCTTTCCCGGACAGTACGGCGCGGCCAGGATCTTCTATTACAACTCTATAATGCGACGCTACCTGCACGTCCCCCAGATCGCCGCGGTGATGGGACAGTGCGTGGCCGGGGGCGCCTACCTGCCGGCCCTGTCGGACGTCATTCTGATGGTGAAAGGCACTTCGTTCATGGGTCTCGCTGGTCCCAACCTCGTGAAGGGAGCGACTGGCGAGGTGGTCGATTCGGAAACCTTGGGCGGCGCGTCGACACATACCGAGATCAGCGGCGTCGCGCACTATGCTGTCGACGACGACAAAGCGTGCCTCGCCAAGATTCGCGACATCGTGGAGCGGCTTCCCAATCGGAATCCGGTTATGTCATGGTCGGAAGAGGGCACCAAACAGAAAATCAAATCAGTACGCGCGGCGAAGCAGGATGAGACGCTGTACGACCTGCTGCCGGCCGACCACCGAATGTCGTACGACATGCACGCTGTATTGCGCGCAATCGTCGACAAGGGCGAGGTTGACGAGTTCCAGGCATCTCTCGCCAAGGAGATGATCTGCGGTGATGCGCGCATCGATGGCATGGTGGTCGGCGTGATCGCAAATCAGCGGGGCCTGGTCAAGGGCAGGAAAGGCGAGAAGCCGCGCTTCGGCGGAATCGTGTATACCGAAAGCGCCGAGAAGGTCGCCTACTTCATCGATCGCTGCGATCGACTGGGCATTCCGCTCCTGTTCGTCCAGGATGTTTCCGGTTTCATGGTGGGCGCCGAAGCGGAGCAGGAAGGGATCATCAGGGCGGGAGCGCGATTCGTCGAAGCGATGGCGACGGCAAAAGTTCCCAAGATCGTCCTGACGGTGAATCACGCATCCGGCGCCGGCTACTACGCGATGGCTGGGCAGGGCTTCGACCCGGATTTCATTCTCAGCTGGCCGACCGGGCGGATGGGAGTGATGGAAGGTGAGTCGGCGATCCAGGCCGTGCACGGCCCGGCACTCGAGACAGCCAAGAAGAGCGGGAAATCTCCGCCGTCGGAGACGACCGAGGCCGTGGACGAGATGCGCGCCGACTATGAGCACCAGCTCGATGCGCGCTATGCCGCCGCTCGCGGATTCGTCGATGCGATTGTGTATCCCGAAACCACGCGAGAGATGCTGAGCCTTGCGCTTCGCGCGGCTCTCAACAATCGCGGCCCCCACCTCGGACCTTTCGTCCTGCCGCCACACCTCGGCGAGTCAGCGTGACGAAGGTCGTGCGTGTAGCGGCAGGCCAGGGCTTCTGGGGCGATGATCTCGATGCGCCGCGGCGACAGGTTGAAGGCGGTCCGATCGACTACCTCATGCTGGATTACCTGGCCGAGGTGACGATGTCGATTCTGCAAAAGCAGAAGGAGCGGGATCCCGCGCTCGGTTACGCGAGAGATTTCGTCGGCGCTATGGAAAGTGTTCTCCCGGCGGTGCTCGAGCGCGGCGTGAAAGTGGTGGCCAACGCCGGAGGCGTAAATCCGCCCGCTTGCGCGTCGGCCGTAAGAGACCTGGCTGGCAAAAAGAGCGGAGGCCGTCTCAGCATTGGTGTCGTCACTGGGGACGACCTGCTCGGACGCCTCGACGAGCTCGTCGAGGCGGGACACGCGCTCGACAACATGGACACGGGCAAGCCACTCGCCGCTGTGCGAGACAAAGTCCTATCGGCCAACGCCTACATTGGCTCGGAGCCAATAGTTGAGGCGCTTAAGCAGGGAGCGAACGTCGTTATCACCGGTCGGTCCACCGATACCGCACTGACGATGGCGCCGCTTCGCCACGAATTCGGATGGTCGGGAGACAGCTGGAACCAGCTTGCATCAGGCATCGTGGCCGGGCACATCATCGAATGCGGCGCGCAGTGCTCGGGGGGTAATTGCCTCTACGACTGGAAGGCAATTCCCGACCTGGCCAATGTTGGTTACCCGCTCGTTGAAGCGACGGCGGATGGCGCGTTCGTGGTGACGAAGCATCCCAACACCGGGGGCCGGGTCTCGGTGCCGACGATCACGGAGCAGCTGGTGTACGAGATGGGCGATCCGAGATCGTATATCACGCCGGACGTGATCGCCGATTTCACGACTATCCGCCTCGAGCAACAGGGCGAGAATCGAGTGCGCGTCAGCGGGATCAAGGGTAAGCCTCCCACCGACAAGCTCAAGGTGTCTGTCGCGTACCGCGCCGGCTTCAAGGCGGTTGGTACACTCGTGTACGCCTGGCCGGATGCGCTGGAGAAAGCAGAGCTCGCGGATCGCGTTCTGCGCCAGCGCCTCGAGCGAGCCGGGCTCAGGTTCGACAGCATTCTCTCGGAATTCGTGGGTGCGACGGCAACACATGGACGCCTTGCCGGAGACCAACGGGGCGCTCCGGAGGTCCAGCTGCGATTCGGTGTGCGCGGGCACGACAAGGCCGCGGTTGAGCGCTTCACGCGCGAGATAGCCCCACTGGTGTTGAATGGCCCGCCAAGTGTGACCGGATTCGCCGGTGGTCGCCCGAAAGTAGAAGAGATCGTTGCCTACTGGCCGGCCCTCGTTGATAAACGAGTAGTGCGAACCAGGGTAGACATCGTCTCGTGAAAATCAGGCTGGTGGACATCGCGCACGCCCGTTCAGGGGACAAGGGCGATACGGCAAATGTGGGCGTCATCGCACTGGAAGCGCGTTGGTACCAGGTGCTGAACAAGTTCGTCACGCGCGACGCTGTCACCCGCCATTTTCACGGTATGATTAATGGCGATGTAGAGCGCTTCGAGCTGCCCAACCTGAACGCGCTCAACTTTCTGCTGCACGGCGCGCTCGACGGTGGGGGCACGCTGTCTCTCAAGACGGACGCGCAGGGCAAAGTGTATTCGACGGCGTTGTTGCGGATGACCATCGATGTTCCTGACGCAGAAGCGAGGCAGCTTCGGCTTCCTCCGGCTCTGGAGAGGACGGCGTGAATCGCGTCAGGTGGAGCGCCTCCGGCGCTGTCGGCAGAATCACGCTCGCCAGACCGGAGAAGAGGAACGCGCTCGACCGCGCCACCGCTGACGAACTGGCGGAAGCGCTTTTCGCCCTCAGCGAATCGCCGGTCCGGGTCGTGGCATTGGACGGCGAGGGTCCGGATTTCTGCGCGGGAGCAGACCTCGAGGCGCTCGAAGCAATGCTCGATTCCGACCGGCAGGCACACATCGAGGACGCGAAAGCGCTGGGCCACGTCTTCCATACCATTCGCAAGATGGAAAAGCCGGTCGTTGCGCTTGTCAAAGGCCGGGCGTTCGCGGGTGGAGCGGGACTCGCGTCCGCGTGCGACATCGTTTTGGCGCGCGAGGATGCACGCTTTGCGTATCCGGAAGTCGGCATCGGATTCGTCCCGGCGATGGTGATGACGATGCTGCGGCGCTCAGTAGGGGAAAAGCACGCGTTCGACCTGGTGACGACGGGCAGAGTGCTGTCGGCCTCAGACGCGGAACGGATCGGACTGGTTTCGCGCGTTTTCTCGACCGCCGAATTCGAGCAGGCATCCACAGCGTTTCTTCAGCAGCTCGCGGTGGCGCCCGCCTCCTCAATGGCAGCGACCAAGACGCTGTTCTACAAAATCGACAGCATGGGTTTTCTCGACAGCATTTCTGCCGGAATCATTGCCAACGCCGATGCGCGCTCCACCGCCGATTTCCGCGCAGGAGTCAAACGGTTCACCGACAGGAAGAAGACCTGATGGGACCCTTTACGATCGCGAAGGTGGCGCTGGCGCTGGCGGCCGCGATCCTCCTCGCGTGGGGGATCAGAAACGACGACAGTGCGCTCCGCTGGGCGGGAATGGCGTTTCTCTTCATCGCCCTCGTGCTGCGTTTCTTCCAGCCGAAAGGCCGAGTCTGACGCCGCCGCGCCCCACCACCATCGTCGACGCGCCCCGCCTGTCACGTAAGCTGGGCGTGGATCTGGTGCTTGCCAGCGAGACTCTACAGTACACGGGAAGCTTCAAATTCCGCGCGGCGTACAACGTGGCCGCTCATGTTAAGCAGGATCACGTCATCACTGCGTCGTCCGGAAATTTCGGGCAGGCGATCGCTTATGCATGCTCGCTCTTTCGAAAACGCTGCACCGTCGTGATGCCCAAGACGGCACCCAGGATCAAAGTCGACGCCGTGAGGGAGTACGGAGCTGAGGTCGATCTCGTCGATGTGAAAGTGAAAGGAAGGCTCGAGCGCTTAGCCGAGCTCGCCCTTAAGTTCCCCTCGGCGTATGTGGCAAGTCCCTACGACGATCCGCTGGTGATCGAAGGAAACGCCGGTCTGGCGAAGGAGCTTTTCGCGCTCGAGCTGGAGCTCGATTTCATCATCGCGCCGATTGGCGGGGGTGGGCTGACGTCGGGACTCGTCAAGGCGGTGAAGCAGAGCGGCGCGAAAACAAAGGTGCTCGCGGCTGAGCCTACACTCGCGAACGACGCAGCGGAATCATTCCGCGCCGGACACATCGTGGCACACTCGGAGGAATCGTCCACCATTGCCGACGGCGCGCGCATGCTGCGCATGGGAGACAAGAATTGGGAGATCCTCAAGGATGGTCTCGCCGCTGTCATCGAAGTTTCGGAGGAGCAGATAAAGGAGGGAGTCCGATTGTTGTTCGCTCTCGCCAATCTCAAGGCGGAGCCGACGGGAGCACTTGCACTCGGTGCTGTCCTCGCCGAGCCAAAGCGGTTTGCCGGCAAGCGCGTCTGTTGTGTGATCAGTGGGGGCAACGCGGATCCGGCAGCGTACGCGGAGCTGGTGAAAGGGATCTGACGGGCGGCGCAAACAATTACGGCTGAAAAGGCGCGCGTCTCGAAACATCAAGTTTGCGCTAGCTTTCAGCGATGCCCCCGAAGACTGCAACGCTCTCCGACGCGAGCGATCTACTCAAGACCGCATTCGGCTACGACAAATTCCGCCCGGGACAGGAAGCTGCCGTCTCGGCAGTACTGGCCGGTCGTGACACGGTGGTCGTCCTTCCGACAGGCGGCGGAAAGTCGCTCTGCTTTCAGGTCCCGGCCTTGCTCATGCCTGCACTCACCGTAGTCGTCTCACCGCTGATTTCCCTGATGAAAGATCAGGTGGACGCGCTCGTCGCCCGAGGCCTCCCGGCGGGATTCATCAACAGCAGCCTGTCCGCGGCCCAGGTTTCGGACCGACTTGCGAAAGTGGATCGCGGAGAGCTGAAGCTCATCTACGTCGCTCCGGAACGATTCGATTACGGGCGCACGGCGGAGCGGTTGCGTTCGGTCGGAGTGTCGCTGCTGGCGATCGATGAGGCGCACTGCATCAGCCAATGGGGCCATGATTTCCGGCCGAGCTACCTCCGGGTGAAGGATGTCCGCACCGCCTTGGGCTCGCCGACCACAATCGCCCTGACCGCGACAGCAACACCAGACGTACGGCGCGACATCATTCGCCAGTTGGGGCTCACTGATCCCGAGACGATCATCACCGGGTTCGACCGGCCGAACCTGACGTATTACGTCATTCCAGTGAATAACGACGCGGATAAGGAGGAGCGGCTCGTCGAGATCCTCAACCGTCATGAAGGCCTGGCGGTGATCTACGCGTCGACGCGAAAGGCCGTCGACCAGCTGAGCGGGATACTGGGTCGAGCAGGGATTTCCGCCGCCGGCTATCACGCCGGCCTGGACGACGCGCGACGGCGCGAAGTGCAGGAAGCGTTCATGTCGGAGAAGATCCGGGCGATCGTCGCTACCAACGCTTTCGGCATGGGAATCGACAAGCCGAATGTCCGCCTCGTCATCCATTACGCGATGCCGGGAACGCTCGAGGCCTACTATCAGGAGGCTGGTCGGGCAGGGCGTGACGGGAAGCACTCAGACGTGTTTCTCCTGCACGCGTTTCCGGACCGCTTCACGCACGAATTCTTCATCAAGGGATCCTACCCCGAGCGCGAGATCGTCGAGCAAACGTACGACGCGCTGCGAAAGCGCTCGGACAAGCAGGGGCTGGTGACTCTGGAGCCGGCAGACCTTCCGGGCTCGATCAAGGCGAAGGCATCGACCAAGGAGGTCGAAGGAGCGATCAGGATTCTCGAGAAGCGTCGTGCGATCACACAGAGCAGCGGCGAACATTCACGCGTGCACGTGAGGCTGCTCGCCACACCGGAGCGAATCAAACGTGAGCTCGTCGGCGAGGCCAATCAAGAGCTCGGGCTTTTGCGCGCGTTGTGGAGGGGTGTCGGGTCCAACCTCGGCTTGGGAGCCAACATCGATCTGGACGGACTCCCACCGGGGTTGGGTGGAGCGGCGGGCTGTGTGCCGCTCCTCGAAGCGCTGGAGGAGCGACAGTTCCTCGTCTGGGAGAGGCTGAATAGCGGCTTGCACCTCGCCGACCGGAATGCGCCGCTGTCGAAGTTCGCAATTGATTGGGCGCTCATCGACCGCCGTCGTGCCGCCGACCTGGCAAAGCTTCAAGCGGTTCAGAGGTACGCGTACACGAAGGACTGTCGCCGTGGATTCGTCTTGCGGTACTTCGGCGATCCCGCGGCGCGTTCGCGCTGCGAGGGATGTGACAACTGCCTGGGTATCACCGCGGTCGCGGCTGATCGCGCACACGCCTCGAAGCGGCGGAAAGCCACGCACAACACAGCATCTTCTCGGCGACCCGCGGCCACCGTTGCTTCTGATGACATCGCCTTGGATCCGGCGGGGGAGCGAGTCTTTGTCGCGCTGAAAACTGTGCGCACCGCCATTGCACGCGAGGAACAAGTGCCCGCGTATATTGTATTCTCCGATCGTACCCTGGCCGAGCTCGCCGCACGCCGCCCGCAGTCGATGGCCGCGCTCAAGGACGTGCACGGGGTCGGGCCGATGAAGCTCGAGCGTTATGGCGCTCGCTTTCTGGAGGCAATCACCCACTGCGACGATACCGAGGCCGCGTGAGAACCCTACTGCTGTCATTGACGGCGCTCTTTCTTCCCGCGACATCGTTCGCTCAGGCGCTTCCTTCCGCACGAACCGACTCCGAGCCAGTTCCATTTGACCCAGCGGTCACAATCGGCAGACTGCCCAATGGACTGCGCTATTACATCAGGGAGAATCATAGGCCGGAGAAACGGGCCGAGCTGCGCCTGGTGTTGAACGCCGGCTCCGTGCTCGAGGACGAAGACCAGCGGGGTCTCGCCCACATGGTCGAGCACATGGCGTTCCGTGGAACTGGAAAGTTCGCGGGCAACGAGATCACGAGCTATCTCGAGTCGATCGGAATGCGCTTTGGCCCCGACATCAACGCGTTCACGAGCTTCGACGAGACCGTGTACATGCTGACGCTCCCCACCGACACGGCGGCGATCGTCGACAGGGGCTTCGAGATCCTTTCCGAATGGGCCCACAACGTGGTATTCGATTCCGCGCAGATCGAGAGGGAACGACCAGTTGTGATCGAGGAATGGCGTCTCGGTCAAGGGGCGGAGAACCGGATGCTGAACCGGTGGTTCCCTGTGCTCTTCTCGGGCTCGAGATACGCGTCGCGTTTGCCGATCGGGGACAAGACGGTTCTCGAAACCTATTCGGCGCGGACGCTGCGCAGGTATTACGACGCCTGGTACCGCGCGGATCTAATGGCAGTGGTGGCCGTCGGGGATTTCGACAAGAAGACGATCGAGGCACTCATCAAGCGTCACCTCGGTGCGGTGCCCCGCGTGAGGAACCCGAGACCGCGTACTGTATTTCCGGTGCCCTCGCACGACAGCACCCTCGTCTCGATCACCACCGACAAAGAGGCAACTCGATCTACCGTGCGGTTGTTGTACAAGCAGCCGAAGCGCGTCAACACGACTGTTGCTTCCTTTCGCCAGAATCTCGTGGAGCAGCTTTTCGGCTCCATCCTGAACGACCGCTTTTCCGAGATCACGCAGAAGCCGAATCCGCCGTTCATAACCGCGTTTGCGGGGCAGGGCGACCTCGTGCGCTCGGCCGAATCATTCTCGCTGACAGCCGTCGTGGCCGACAACGGGATCGCTCGAGGTCTGGAAGCACTTCTCAGCGAGGGCGAGCGGGTGCGGCGGTTCGGGTTCCTGCACGCGGAGCTCGAGCGCGCGAAAAAGGACATGCTGCGCGGGTTGGAGCAGGCACACGCGGAACGTGAAAAGACGAACTCCGAGGTGTACGCCGGCGCGTACATGAATGCGTTCCTGCAGGGCGAGCCTGCGCCGGGGATCGAGTACCGCCTCGCTACGACGCGACGGCTGCTTCCTTCGATTTCACTTTCGGACGTGAACGGGTTGGCGGGCGAGTGGATGAGCGGTAAGAACCGAGCGATCGCAACTACGTCGCCGGAAAAGCCAGAGATCGTAAATCCCACTCGCACCCAGCTCCTCGCTATCCTCGATCGTGTGAGTGGCGCCGGCATGACGCCATACTCGGAAGCGAGCCTGGGGACGCGCCTCGTGGACAAACCGCCTACGGGAGGGTCGGTAGTAGAAGAGCGCCAAATCAAGGAGATCGGCGTCACCGAGTGGAGGCTGTCGAACGGCGTGCGGGTGCTGCTCAAGCCCACTGACTTCAAAGCCGATCAGATCCTGTTCACCGCGTACAGTCCTGGCGGCGCATCCCTCCTTCCGGATTCGACGTTCATCCCGGCCAGCGGGGCCGACTTCATTTCGGCCGTCAGTGGAGTGGGGAAGTTCACCATGGTCGACCTGCAGAAATTTCTCGCTGGCAAAATGGCAGCGGTGAGGACCTCGATCGGCGATCTCGGCGAGGGGGTTTCAGGGGGCGGATCGCCGCGCGACCTGGAGACAATGCTGGAGCTCGTGTACCTGTATTTCACCGAGCCACGTCTCGATACGACTGCCGCCACGACCTTCCTGCAACGCTACAAGAGCTCGATCGCCAACCGTCATTCGAGTCCCGAGGTTGCGTTCTCCGACACGCTGCAGGTCACGATGACACAGCACTCGCTTCGCGCCCAGCCCGTGTCGTCCGCGCTCGTCGACCGAATCAGCCTTTCGAAGTCGTTCGACTTCTATAAGGATCGCTTCGCGGATGCCGGCGACTTTACGTTCGTGTTCGTCGGTAACCTGCAGCCCGATTCGGTGAAGCCGCAGATCGCGAAGTGGCTGGGAAGTCTCCCGTCCACGGGGCGGAAGGAGACTTGGCGTGATACCGGGATCCGTCCGCCCACCGGCGTCGTTGAGCGCGTAGTGAAAAAGGGGGTCGAGCCCAAGGCCCGTACTGCGATCATCTTTACCGGCCCGTTCGAGTACACACGACAGAATCGGTTTCACCTGACGGCGCTTGCCGAGCTCCTGGACATCAAGCTCCGCGAGGTTTTGCGTGAGAACCTGGGCGGTACGTACGGCGTCTCGGTCGGCCTGTCGGTATCCCGCGAGCCGATTCCGGCTTACAGCTTTTCATTTGGATTCGGCGCCGCGCCCGACCGGCTCGAGGCGCTGACCGTTGCCGCGCTCGCTCAGATCGACAGTGTCAAGACGTCGGGCGCCAGCGCGGACTATCTCACCAAAGTGAAGCAAGGCGCGCTCAGAAGTCTTGAGACCGCACGCAAGCAGAACAACTACTGGGTGAGCCAGATCCAGTCATTCGATCAGTCCGGTTGGCCGTTGGCAACGATCCCCGACGCTGACAAGCTGATCATGGCACTCACGTCGTATGACCTGCGGCAGGCAGCGACCAAGTACCTGCGGACCGACAATTACGTGAGAGTCTCGCTCTATCCGGAGAGCCATCCGGCGGTAGCGCCAAAGGAGTAGATCAGCGATGGACGACGCTCTCTATTTCTCCGAGCAGCACATCGCGGTGCGGAACATGGTTCGCGAGTTCGCGCGCGACGAAGTGGCGCCGGTAGCCGCGGAGCTGGACGCCAAGGCCGAATTCCCCTGGGCCAACGTGAAGAAGATGGGCGAGCTCGGGCTGCTGGGGATCCCGTGGCCCGAGGAGCTGGGAGGTGCCGGACTCGACATCCTCAGCTACATGATCGTGATCAACGAGATGGCAAAGGTCGATGCATCTCACGCTATCACGATTTCCGCGCACACCACCCTTGGCACCTCACCGATCGTGAATTTCGGCACGCCGGAGCAGCGAAAGAGGTACGTGCCTCTCCTCGCCAGCGGTAAAGTGCTAGGCGGATTCGGGCTCACCGAGCCGAGCGCGGGCAGCGACGCGGCGAGCATGCGGTCGACCGCGGTCCGCAAGAACTCTCATTATGTGCTCAACGGATCGAAGATCTTCATCACTCATGGGGGGGTGGGCGAGATCTTTGTCGTCACCGCCGTGACCGAGCCCGGCGCCGGAGCCAAAGGCATCAGCGCATTCATCGTCACGAAGGCGACGAGCGATCTCGACAAGACAAAAGGCCTCGGCATCGGACACGATCCTTCGCTTACCGCGCTCGCCGGGTTTACCGCTGGACGAAAAGAAGACAAGCTTGGCTGGAGAGCGTCCGATACCCGGTCACTGTTGTTCGAGGACGTCGAGGTGCCCGCCGAGAACCTCCTGGGACCCGAGGGAGAGGGCTTCAACAATTTCATGCGCACTCTCGATTCCGGCCGCGTCGGCATCGCCGCGCTTTCTCTCGGAATCGCGGAGGGCGCGTTCGAGCAGGCGCTCCGCTATTCGATGCTGCGCAGGCAGTTCGGTCAGGCGATCTCGAACTTTCAGGGAATCCAGTTTCAGCTGGCTGACATCGCGACGGAGATCGAGGCCGGCAAGCACCTGATGTTCCACGGCGCATGGCTGGCGCAGAACAAGCAGCCTTTCGCCAAGCAGGCGGCGATCGCCAAGCTTTTCTGCTCCGAGCTGGCGATGCGCACCACCATTAAGGCGATCCAGATCCACGGCGGCTACGGCTACACCAAGGAGTATCCGGTCGAACGGATGTTCCGCGATGCCAAGATTTGCGAAATCGGAGAAGGCACGTCAGAGATCCAGCGGCTGGTGATTGCCCGCCACCTTCTCAAGGAACTGGCCGATTGACATACTCAGAGGTCGCGAAGAGACTCCGGCTGCCACTCGGTTTCCTGTTCGGCATCACCTATCTGCTCTTCGCGCGGCCGACCCCGCTTACGCTGTCGGTGGGTGGGGCGATCGCCTTCGTAGGCGTGATCGTCCGGGCCTGGGCGTCCGGGCACATCTCCAAGAATGAGCGGCTTGCTACGACCGGCCCGTATGCCCACACCAGAAACCCCCTCTATTTCGGGAGCTTTCTAATCGCCGCGGGTTTTGCTATTGCCGCCCACTGGGGCCTGCTGCTGCCGGTGGCGGCGTTTTTCGTCCTGATCTACGCGCCGACGATGGAGAGAGAGAGGGCCAACATCGCGGGACGGTTTCCGGGTGTGTACGAGACCTATGCGGCGAACGTACCCGCCTTCCTGCCGCGGCCGACTGCGTGGCAAGGCGACACCGTAAACGGGGCTGAGCCGGACGGAGGGTTCAGCCTCAACCTCTATATGAAGCACGGGGAGTGGAAGGCGGGACTGACGTACGTGCTGGTGATGGGGTGGCTCGTTTGGCGGACCGTGACCGGACTCTGAGTCCGGGCGTCACATAATTGTCTCGCGTCCCACGTTCATGCAGGACTTGGGTTGCGTCGCGTAAGTTGTTGTCAGTATTGCGTAAACGCGCCGACAGCGGGTAGATTGTGTCACTGACTGTTGCGCCTCATGCATGGGGTACCCGTGCGACTCGCGGGTCCCGAACACATGGATTGAAGCGCGCCGAAAGTGAAATATCCCTGGAACTCATAACGCGGCCCTGTAGTACGACCGCGCTGACTTTTTGGAACCGCTTCCTCTCCAGACGCCGAGTCGCCGTTTGCTGAGAGGAAGCGGGTAACAATGAAAAGAGAAATCCTCATCAACGCGGCTCCGCGCGAAACGCGGATCGCGATTCTGGAGGACGAGAAGCTCGTTGAGCTCCTCGTAGACCGTCCAGACGCCCGACGCATGGTCGGGGACATCTACCTCGGCCGGGTCGACGCAGTACTCCCCGGCATCCAGGCCGCTTTCGTCGATATCGGGACCGAGAAAAGTGCCTTCCTTCACGCCTCAGACCTCGTCCGTCAAACCGCCGACGAAGCCGAGGACGACGATGATGACGAAGAAGAAGATGACGAGATCGACGAGCCGGGAGCCAGGAAGAACGGCAACGGTAACGGCAGCAACGGCTCGGGGGGCGGGCGGCGGGGGAAAGCCCCGCCCATCCAGGAAGCCTTGAAGCGGGGACAGGAGATTCTGGTCCAGATCTCCAAGGAGCCGATTTCCACGAAGGGCCCGCGGGTTACCGCCCAGATCTCCCTCGCCGGCCGATTCCTCGTCTACATACCCGACTCTTCCAAGGTCGGAGTCAGTCGGAAGATCGGGTCGGGCCCCGAACGCTCCCGCCTCAAGGAACAGGTCCAGAACATACTCCCGGACAAATCGGGCGGTGTGATCGTTCGGACGGTGAGCGAAGACGTGACGCCGGAGATGCTGCAGCGCGAGCTCAACAGCCTGATGGCCCAGTGGAAGAAGATCAACCGCAAGACCCGCTTCCAGAAGGCGCCGTCGCTCGTCCACCGCGAGACCGGCCTCACCCGTGGCCTCGTTCGCGACCTGTTCAGCGACAAGGTCGACAGCCTGACGGTGGATTCAAGGCAGGTGTTCAACGAGATCACAGGCTACTTGAAGGACATCGCGCCCGACCTGATTCCGCGCGTGAAGCTGCACGAGTCGCAGGTGCCCCTTTTCGACACGGCGGACATCGAGTCGGAGATCAGGGACATTTTCAAGCGCCGCTGCGACCTCCCGTCCGGTGGCTATTTGATCGTCGAGCCAACGGAAGCGCTAGTCTCGATCGACGTCAACTCGGGCCGCTACACCGGCAAGAAGGATCCGGAAAAGACTGTCCTCCGGACGAACATAGAAGCCGCGCAGGAAGTGGCGAGGCAGCTTCGGCTCCGTGATGTGGGCGGAATCATCGTCTGCGATTTCATCGACATGGAAACGAAGACGAATCGAGACCGGGTTCTTCAGGAGCTACGGCAACACCTGTCACGCGACCGTGCGCGGACCAAGGCCTTCGCCGTGAGCGATCTCGGCCTCATCGAGATGACCCGCCAGCGTGTGCGCCAGAGTCACTACCAGAGCTCAACCGAAGCCTGTCAGACCTGCAATGGGACGGGCCGGGTTCTCACCCCGGAAACGATAGTGCGCCGCATGGAGAGATCGGTGAAGCGGATGGCCGTCGAAGGCCGGCGCGACAACCTGCTGGTCAAGCTGCATCCGGACGTGGCCATGTACGTTTTGGAGCAGGAGCGCGATCTCGCGCAGAAGCTACAGAAGGCCGCGAACTTTTCGCTGGAGTTCCGCGACGATCCGCTGCTCAAGCCGGACGAGTTCAAGCTGGTGGTCAAGGCGCAGGGGAGGGATGTTACGCAGCAATACGCTCTTGCTTAGGATGAGGCCATTTTGCGTTTTGAGTTTACTGTCGTTGCGTTATCCGTTTTTGCGTTACTGCAAGCCGAAACGCAAACGCAAGAACGGTGAACTCAACAACGGTTAACTCATAACGCGGAAAGAAAGCCAGTTGACCTACCCGGATTGACCCAAACGTCCTTCACGACTAGCTTTAAAGGCTGTACTGCACCACCTAACCGTAGCAAACTTCATGACTTACGCGATCATAAGAACCGGCGGCAAACAGTACCGCGCCGAGTCGGGCAAGACAATAAGAATCCCCTCGCTTCCCGGTGACGCCGGGTCCAAGGTGACGTTCAGCGATGTCATCCTCGGCTCCGACGGCGGGAAGACGCACGTTGGGGTGCCGGCGCTCAAGGGCGCGAATGTCACCGGCGAGATCGTGAAGCAGGGGAAGGGCGACAAGATCGTCGTCTTCAAGATGAAGCGCCGTAAGAACTACGCGAAGAAGCAGGGACATCGGCAGGGATTCACCGAAGTCCGAATCAACGACATATCGTTCGGCAAGAAGGGCGGGGGAGACAAATAAATGGCACACAAGAAAGGCGTCGGCTCCTCGCGTAACGGGCGCGACAGCAATCCACAGTATCGCGGCGTCAAGAAGTTCGGCGGCGAGAAGGTGGTGGCCGGCAACATCATCGTCCGCCAGTGCGGGACCAAGTGGCACCCGGGCCGCAACGTCGGCCTCGGCACCGATTTCACGATCTATTCGCTCATAGACGGCGTGGTGAAATTCGAGCACAAGAGCCGGACTCGCTACAAAGTGAGCGTGTATCCGGACGCAACCAGCGAGACCAACGCCGCGTAGGCGTGTCGCGATCAAAAAAAGGGGCCCTTTCGGGGGCCTTTTTTGTTGCACCTGCAAGCGATTCACGACATACTGAAGCGAAACCAGCCCGAGCCCGATTCCGTAATGAACGCTAGCGGTAACCCCTTTCAAGAGACGGCAATGGCATTACTCGACAGGCTTAAACAGGAGCTGGACCGGGCGGGCAAAGTCGCCCAGGACGCTTTTGATGATGGCAAGACTAGACTCGAGGCGTTTCGGTTGAGGCAGCTCGCCGACAAGGCTGCTCAGTCGCTGGGATACGCGGTCTATCGCGCCAAGAAGGGTGGAGCGGATCTCGACGCCGCGACCTACGACCGCCTTCGCGCAACCCTTGAGACGCACGACACCGATGCTGCTAAGCTCGAGGCTGAGATCGAGCTGAGACGTCAGGAACCGGCGCCAGCGCGCCCATCCACGGCCAGCTCGGCAGCGGATGACGTTTACCCGAGCTCGCCGTCGTAAAACTGATTGTCCGCGCAGTCGGTGAACGAAACAACTGCAACTGAAACGCTGCGAGCTTCCCGCTTAACGCTGCCCGCTTTCAGCTGCGATCGTTCGGGTCGCGACGTTCTAAGGCTACAAGCTGTCAGCTTGAAAGCCGCAGGCTCACCTCTTGTTCAGTTGCCGTTCCCGAACTGGCTACGGACCCGCCGGTTGATTGTACGTATTCGGTAACCGCTTGTAGCGCTCCGTAAGCATGTCCTGCCGAGTCATGCCTGGATACTCCCGACCGCGGATGAACACACGTTCGGCGCGGCTGGCAAACTCGAAAGGATCGCCGCTCCATATAACCAGGTTTCCGTCACGTCCCGCCTGGAGTGTGCCGAGCCGGTCGGAGACACCGAAAATCTCGGCAGGGCTGAGCGTCACTGCGCGCAGGGCCTCGGCCCACGTCATGCCGTATGCGACTGCGTTGCCCGCTTCGAACTTCAGGTTACGCGCGTTGAAGGCTTCTTCATCTCCCCCCGCGTTGCCGATCAACGCGACGCTGACTCCAGCACGCCGCAAGATCCCTGCGTTTTCCTGCCGCTGACCGAGGGCCGCAAACCCGCCAGGAATGTTGTTCATCGCGCCTGTCAGTATGGGAACGCGCGCTGCGGCGAGTCTGTCCGCGAGCATCCAGGCTTCCGCGCCTCCGCCGATAATGATCTTGAGGTTGTACTCGCGCGCAACTCTGAGCGCGGCATCGATGTCTGACGCGCGGTCCACCGCAATAATCAGAGGCAACCGTCCTTCGACTACCGGAATCATCGCCTGCAGATCGAGCCGGCTCGCCGCGAAATCCCTCGTCTCAGCGCGCTCGTAGGCGGCGCGGCGAGTCTGGAAGAACTTCGTGTCTTCGAGAAGCTCGCGAAGCTTCACGATGAGCTCACCGCGTGCCCTGACGCCGGCCGAACTTGCGTTGCCGATCTGCGCGACCATCGCGACAGGCGCCCTGATGATCATGTCCGTCGTCGTACCCGGAACGATGTTCAGCAACGCCGCTTGCCCTGAGACCAGACCTCCGGCCGGAATGACGGCGATGGTGGTGATCCCTTCATTGCGCGCCGGCGCGAACATGACGGAATTCGGATTGAGTCCCTCCCACACCGTGAAGGCAGCCGCAATGTTGTCCTTGCCGGCGGCGATCATGTCGCGCGTGCCGGCTACCCCTGAGACCTCGATGACACCCAGCTGGGTGGAGGAATTGATGAAGCCGGGAGTCACCCACTTTCCCGTAGCATCGATGCGCTGCGCGCCGGCGGGAATCGTAACATTGGTGCCGACCGCTGTGATCCGTCCATTCGTCACGATGACTGTTCCGCCTTCGATCGGTGGGCCGCTGACGGGGAAAACTCTCCCGCCAGTGATGGCAATGGTCTGTGCCTGTAGCGGAAGCCAGGCAGTAAACACGAGCGCCGTTGCCGCGAGCATCCGTGGGCAAAGTCCGAGTGAACGTATCTGCATCATCAATTCCGGTTAAACGGTACGAAGCCAAGCTCGAAATCCGTGCGCCACTGTTGGGCTGGATCGAGGCGGTCGTAGAGCATAGCACCATCGACCCAGACCTTCTCCGGCCGTGAGTAAACGCTGAACGGGTTGGCCGACCAAAGGACGAGATCGGCATTCTTACCCGGCTCTAGCGACCCGATCCTGTCCTCGAGGCCCAGCGCCCAGGCGGGATTGATGGTCACCCATTTGATCACCTGTTCTTCGGTGAGCGGTACGCCGGCCGCGATCCCCGCAGCCATTGCCTTTGCTGCTTCCTGCGTAAGGCGCTGCGAACCCAACGCATCGTCCGAGTGCACGATCGCTCTCGCGCCGGCGCGATCGACCAGAGCCAGATTCGCCTTCACGGCGTCGAGCGCTTCCATCTTGAAAGCGCCCCAATCGGACCAAAGCGATCCGGAAATCTCTTCGCGCGCGAGGATGTCGGCGACCTTGTACGCCTCGACGCCGTGGTGGAACGAGCGGATTTTGTAGCCGAATTCCTTGGCGATGTCGATCATCTGCGCCATTTCATCGGCGCGGTAGCAGTGGTTGTGGATGAGGATGTTGCCGCGCAGCACTTCGGCCAGGGTCTCGTTGCCAAGATCACGCGTTGGCGGATCCCCCTTCTTGTCCGCGTTCCACTTGTCCCAGCGGCGGCGATAACCCTCGGCCCCGATCCACGCCGCGCGGTACCCTGCGACGTTGCCCATGCGGGTAGACGGCCCGCGGGTCTGATACACCCTCTTCGGATTCTCACCACATGCCATCTTCAGCCCGTACTTGGCGCCCGGGAATTTCATTCCCTGAACAGTGCGTGATGGCACGACCTTGAGCACCACGCTGCGTCCACCGATGAGATTTGCGGATCCGGGGAGGACCTGAAGTGTCGTTACGCCTCCCGCAAGATTGCGCGGAAACTGCGGATCCTGCGGCCACACGGAGTGCTCCGCCCAGACGTGCGGCGTGCTGGGGTTGGTCGCCTCATTTCCGTCGCTCAGCGCCTGACCGCCTGGCGAGGCGTAGACACCGAGGTGCGAGTGGCTGTCGATGATGCCGGGCGTTACATACTTTCCGGCGCCATCGATCACCAGTGCGTCGGCCGGCGCATCGACACTCTGCCCAACTGCGGCGACCTTTCCGTTCTGCAACAGAATCGCTCCGTTCCGAATGAGCGGTCCAGCTGCGGTGAAGATGTTGACGCCGCGAATTACCGTAGTGCGAGCTGGATAGGGGACGTAGGTGCTGGGAAACGGATCAGCGTTGGGCACGGACGCTGCGCCACGGCCGATTGCCGCGGTCGAATCGGCACGGGACCTGGCGGGATCCGTGGATGGGCGCGGGGAAGCAGTGGCACAAGCCGCCGCTCCCACGAGAGCTACGTAGAGAAGAGCACGCATGGGGAAGAGAATCCTCCGGAAGTCGAATGACGCGGTGAAAAAATAGCCCACTTACGAAGTCGCTGCCGCGAGCTCACGAATATTGTCCGTGCAAATACCGTCGACACCCATGCGAAACAACGCTTGCCATTGCGCGGCATCGTTGGCGGTCCACGCGATCACCCGAGCGCCTCTTGAATGCGCGATCGCGACCAGCTCCTCGTCGATGTAGTCGACGTGCTGCCAGAGATCTTCGGCGCCCGTCGCCTCGAGCGAGGCCACCGGGTCCATGTGCCGGGCAACCTCGAGCACACCACACCTGATGGCGGGAAAGATCTTCTTTACCGAATTCATAATGCGGTGGTCGAACGAGTGAACGGCGCAGTCGGCGCCGGATTCGCGTATGCATCTGACGACGAGCGGCTCGATGTCCTTCGCTTTGATCTCGACGAAAACGCCCGCCCGGGTTCCTATGTGGTCGAGAGTCTCCACGAGGGTGGGGATCGGCACGCCATCAGCGAGTGGGTGGGCTCTGAGATCAGCAGCGGACGTGGTCGCCATGGGGATGCCCGTTGATTTCGGCACACCTCTCGGGTAAATGACCGGATCGTGATGAACGACTACTATTCCGTCCGCGGTCGCGTGAACATCGAGCTCTATTGCGTCCGCTCCCAGCTCGATCGCCCGCATGAAGGCCGGTATCGAGTTTTCGGGCAGGGAATCGTGTGCGCCGCGGTGAGAGATTTTGAGCGGGGCGCGACGTCGTTCGTTCAGGGCTTCCTCCGGAAAGCTGCTCTTGGAAAGGCGAACCTATGAGTTGTCAACGACACGGTCAATCAGCCTTAACGGTGAGGTCTCCGGCGCGTCTACCTTCCGAGACTTGATGACCCAGCGGGGTGAAGCCGGCACCGAGCCGACCGACGTCGAGCTGATCGAGCGCTGGATGGCGGGGGACAGCCGTGCGGCGACGATGCTGGTGGCGAGACACTCGCAGGCGCTTGCCAGGTTCGCGGCGAGCTCCGGCGAGCGGGAGGGGATCGAGGAGCTCGTCCAGGATACCTTGGTGCGGGCGTTCGCTTCTCTCGACTCGTTCCGGAGGGAGAGCTCGCTGCGGACGTGGCTCTTCACGATCGAGCGGCGCCTGATGCTGGACCGGAGGCGCTCGGAAAGACGGAATCGGGAGACGGTTCCAATCGAAGAATCCGATCGCGTTAGCGAGTACGGGGCACTGGATACGTTGATAGCCGAAGAAGCGCAGGAAAGGGTCAGGAAATCGCTGGACGCGTTGTCACCGACGCAGCGGGAGGTCTTCACGCTGAGAATTCAACACGGATTGTCGTTCAGGGAGATCGCCGAAGTAGTCGATAGCACCGAAGGGGCGGCGAGAGTTCATTATCACAATGCGTTGCGGAAGGTAAAGGAGTTTTTGAAGGATGAATGAGTGCATGAAGCGTGAGATCCGGGAGATGCTGCCCGATGTACTGCACGGGACACTGGTTCCGACCGAGCAGGCGCGCATCGAAAAGCATCTGGCCACGTGTGATCAGTGCAGGCAGGAGCTGGAAGTATTGCGGCTGGTGCACGGCGCAGCCGTGTTCGCTCCTTCGATCGACATCGAGCGGGTGGTGCGGCAGATTCCTCCGCACGGGATAATCACGCCAGTAGTGGAACGGCCAGCCCCTTCCCGAAGAATGGTCGGTTGGCTGGTTGCGGCCAGCCTCGCGTTTGTAGTAGCGGGCGGCGGCTCCGTACTCATGCGGGAAGCAGACCGGGGCGCAGCTCCATCGGTCGCCGTCCCGGTTGGTCAGGGCCTGGCGCTCGCCTCCGGAGTAGACGGATTGTCCGACGGAGGACTGGTGCAGCTGATGAATGAGATGAGTGACTTCGACGCGCTGCCGGCCGCCGAGCCGGAGCCGGTTTTTGCTGTCGACCTCCTCGGCGCTTCTGAACAGGATTCGTTGTGAGGAGAGTTCATCTCGCGATCGCTGCCGCGTTTGTCGTCGCTCCGGCGTTGTCGGGGCAGCAGGTGGCCCAACAGCGGACTCCAGATCGCGCGGCGCTGGAGCGTCAGCTGCGCGAGCGCACGGCACAGATCACAAGAAAGCGTCTTGGCCTCAATGATTCGCAGATGCAACAGCTCCAACTGGTCAACAGCCGCTTTGCGCCGCAGCTTAGTGCAATAGCGACACGGGAACGTGAGACCCGTCGACAGCTACGTCAGGAGATGATGGCCGGCGGGCAGGCGAACCAGTCCCGAGTGAGTGGACTCATCGACAGCTCATTGAATCTGCAGAAACAGCGGATCAGTTTGATCGAGGCCGAGCAGAGGGAGCTCGCCACGTTCCTGACTCCTGTGCAGCGGGCTCGCTACATCGCGCTTCAGGCCCAGTTCCGGAACCGCGCCGAGCAGCTGTATCGCCAAGGGCAAGGTAGGCGGGGCGGGATGCGTCGCAATCGTCCTGGAGCGGAAAAGCCGCGCTAGGACAACCGCCTTCCGGCCCGCTAAATTGGTGGAGTGCCCGGGTGGCGGAATCGGTAGACGCAGGGGACTCAAAATCCCCCGGCCTTAAGGCCTTACGAGTTCGAGTCTCGTCCCGGGTACCTAGGTACCTCGCCCGCGCGCAAAAGCCGAACACTTCATCGGCCCTATCCGTATTCCTAAGTAATGCCCCTTTTTCTGCTCATTCTCGCCCTTCAGGGTGTGCCGCAAGGGAACGCCGAAATTCAGCGGCTTGCGCCACGCGATACGGTTGCGGTTTCCTTGCCGGCCGCGGTCCAGCGCGGACTCCTCCTTGGTGACGAGGCTAGATCAGCGGCGACGCAGGTCGATGTTGCCGATGCGCAGGTAACGATCGCCAGGGCGGCGGGACTGCCCCAGCTCCGTTTCAACGGCAGTCAGTCGCACGTGATGCAGAGCGCCCGTGCCAGCGCCGTGGGTGCCATTTTCAACCAGCCCAATACCTACACCGCCAACGCCACGCTCAGTCAGACTCTCTTCCAAGGCGGAAGGATCATGGCTGCCTCGCGCGCCGCACGGCAGGTGAGGGGCGCGGCTCGCCTGAATAGGGCCGAGACCACGGCGCAGGTATCTTTGGATGTCCAGCGCGCGTATCTCGACGCGCTGTTCGCGCGAAACCTCGCTGACATCCAGGACACGTCGCTCGCCCTCGCCAGCGCGCGCCTTGCGCAGGTGCAGGAATTCCTCAGAGCCGGGCGCGCATCTCGATACGATGTCCTTCGCGCCGGAGTCGAGCGCGCCAACATTGAGCCCGCCGCGATACAGGCGCGCAGCGACGTCGAGCTCGCGCTGATCGAGCTGAAGAGACTGATCAACATCCCTTTCGACCAGCCGATCAAGCTCACCACCGTCATCGATACCGCATCTGTCGTCGCCTGGGTAGACCGTTTGCTTCAGGATCCTGCTCCGACGGAACGCCCCGCGGTGAGAGCCGCCGAGCTGGTGGCCGATGCGCGACACGCGGGAGTTCGCGTGGCGAAGGCAGACCTGCTCCCGAGCATTACGTTCACCGGTCTCGTCGGCGCGCAAGCTTTCCCGCTGAACGGCTTTCCGAGAACACGCGGTCGATTCGAGACCGTGCCATGCCCGGCGGACTCGCCCGCCGACCGTGTCTGCACCGCACAGAACGGCGGATGGTTCGGCGACAGGTCGTTCGGTATTCAGATCGGGCTGCCACTATTCGACGGATTCCGGGCGAAAGGCGCAATCGACCTTGCGTCTGCCCAGGCGCGCCTCGCCGACCTGGAGCTCGCCCAGATCAGGGAGAGCGTAGCAAGTGAAGGGGCCGCCGCGCGCGCCGAGCTCGATCGCGCCCAAGCCGCATTCGCGGCGCGCGGCCAGAACGCCGAGCAGGCTCTCGAGGCGTTCCGGCTCGCCGAGCTGCGTCAAACTCGCGGATTGGCAACGCAGCTCGAAGTCGCCGACGCACAGCTGGCCCTGACGATCGCGCGCACAAATGAAGCGCGCGCCGTCTACGACCTCTATCTGGCGGCTGCCTCATACGCCCGCGCACTGGGGAGACCTCCTCACGGATTTGATGTCGATAGTCCCACCCCTCTCTCGCTCCCCTTGGCCCCGACAAATGCGCCTTAGCCTCCCTGGGTACTTCGCGGTGGGTGCCGCGATCCTCGCCGGTGCATCATGCTCCGAGCCGAGCGCGGAAGCCGGACCCGCGAGTGGCGGACCCGCGCGCGCGGGCGGCAGAGCGACACAGACTCTCACAGTTTCCGCATCCGACATCACGATCGCGCGACGCGCGACGCTCGTAGATGGAGTGCCGATCACCGGCACGCTCCGTCCGATCGAGACGGTCCAGATTCGCGCCCGCCTCGATGGTGATCTGCAAGGCGTCTACGTTCGCGAGGGGGATTTCGTTCGCGCCGGACAGCTTCTGGCACGATTCGAATCGACCGAGCAGGAGAGCACGGCACAGAGCGCGGTCGCCGACCGCGTCGCCGCTCAGGGAGAGCTCGCCACCGCGGAGTGGAACCTCGAGCAGTCCCAACAGCTGTTCCAGGCCGGGGCGATTCCGGAAACCGATCTTCGTGCGGCGCGAAACGCGGTGGCGACGGCAAGAGCGCGTCTGGCAGCGACCAATTCGAGGTTACGCACGACCTCGATGAGCGCGCGCGACACGCGTGTCGTTGCCCCGACATCGGGCGTGATCGAGAAACGCCTCGTCGAAAACGGCGAGCATATCACGCGTGGCGGCGCCATGTTCACTCTGGTGCGGAATGACATTCTCGAGTTGGCCGCGGCGGTGCCCGAACGTCGTGCCAACGCGGTTCGCGTCGGTCAGAGCGTTGAGTTCCAGGCGAGTGGCACCAACGTGGTTGGAAGAGTCGCCCGTCTCAGTCCGACCATCGATCCCACGTCGCGCTCGATAACGGTTTACGTTCAGGTCCCCAACGCCAACGGAGCGATCAAGGGTGGCACATTCGCAACTGGTACGGTGCTCTCGCGTACGATCAGTAACGCGATGGTCATTCCGCAGTCGGCGCTCCGCCAGACCGCCGCCGGCAACCAGCTCGCGTACAAGATCGAGAAAGGCTCTCTGGATACGGCAACCGTAGAGGTCGGCGTCGTCAACGACCGCCTTGGCATCGTTGAGGCATTGAGCGGGGTTTCTGACGGGGACAGCCTCATCGCCGGAAACGTCGGCAGCCTTGCAGCGGGAATGAAAGTCCAGATACTCAATACGGGTAAAGGCGCCGCCGGTGGCGCAGGGACGGCTGCCGCCGCTCCGGCAGCCGGACAACCACAGACCTCTACACGGTAGCGCGCAATGTTCCTCTCCGACGTCTCAATCAAGCGGCCCGTATTCGCCACCATGATGATGGCAGCGCTCGTGGTGCTGGGTGTCGTTTCGTACGGGCGTCTCGCGATTGACGAGTACCCCGACATCACCTATCCGATCGTCATCGCTCAAACCAGCTATCCCGGTGCCTCTCCGGAAGTGATGGAGCGCGACGTCACGCGACCGATAGAACAGGCACTCAATACCGTGCAGGGACTGAAGGAGATCGGTTCGACCTCCTTCAACGGCAGCTCCATCGTACGGCTTGTGCTGAACCTGGATGTCGACGTCCTCGCCGCTCAGCAGGATGTCCAGGCCAAGATCGCTCGCATTCGCCGGGATCTCCCGCCGGAAATCGAGGAGCCGATCACGCGTCACTTCGATCCAAACGATCGGCCGATCATCTCGGTGTTGATCCAGAGCGGCAACCGGCCGATCCGCGAGCTCACGAGTCTTGCCGACGAGGTGGTGATCCAGAGACTCCAGGCGATCCCGGGCGTTGGCGCCATCAACACCGCCGGCGAAGAGACACGTCAGATCAGGATCGAGCTCAATCCCGAGGGTCTTCGATCTTACGGGATCTCGCCTCAGGACGTCATCGAAGCGCTGAGGCGCGAGAATCAGGAAGTTCCCGCCGGGCGCGTCGTGAGAGGGCCCACCGAGCAGGTGATCCGCGTGACCGGACGCATTATCAATCCGGCGGACTTCGCTGCAATCGTCGTGGCTGTTCGTCAGGGAGTCCCGGTCAGACTCGCTGATGTCGCGAAGGTCGTCGACGGGTCCGCGGACAAGCGCACAGCAGCCCTCCTCGACGACAAGCCGGCCCTCGCACTCGACATCCTCAAGATTTCCGGCTCGAACACCGTGGCGGTCGCCGATTCCGTCCGGGCCGCGGCCGCCGAGCTCGAGAGACGCCTTCCGTCGGATGTGAATCTCAGAGTCATTCGTGACGACTCGGAGCGGATTCGTGAATCGCTCCACGATGTGCAGCTGACGATCGTTCTCGGCGCGATTCTCACCATCGCCATCATCTACCTGTTCCTGAACTCCTGGCGATCCACGATCATCACCGGACTCACGCTTCCGGTGAGCATTATCTCGGCGTTTTTCATCATGTGGGTGTTCGACTTCACGGTGAACACGATGACCCTGCTCGCACTGTCGCTGGCGATCGGGCTCCTCATCGACGACGCGATCGTGGTTCGGGAGAACATCGTGCGTCATGTGCGTATGGGCAAAGATCACGTCCGCGCCGCGAAGGAGGGCACGGATGAGATCGGACTTGCCGTTACCTCGACGTCACTGGCTGTCGTGGCAGTGTTCATCCCCGTGGCGTTCATGGGCGGAATGATCGGGAAGATATTCTTCCAGTTCGGCGTGACTGTGACGTTCGCGGTTCTGGTCTCGCTCTTCGTTTCGTTCACTCTCGATCCGATGCTTTCGAGCGTGTGGCCCGATCCTGAGGCCGAAGGCGGGCATCACGGGCCGCCCCCGCCGAGGTCGAGAAATCCCATCCGCCGAATTGGCCTCGCGTTCGACAGCTGGTTCGAGCGCCTGTCTGACCGCTATCCGAACGGGCTGCGCTGGGCGCTGCATCACCGGTTGATAGTGATGGGTGGCGCCCTCGGCTCGATCGTCGTAGCGGCTCTTATTTATCCCTTCCTCGGCTTCACCTGGCTCCCCGAGGTCGACGGTGGGGAGTTCAACGTGAACCTTCGCACCGCCCCGGGATCGAGCCTCGAGTACACCGTAGAGAAGGCGCAGGAAGTGAGTGCGTTCCTGCGCACGCAGCCCGAAGTGGAGTTCACCTACACCACTGTGGGTGGCGGCTTCCGGGGGTCGCCCAACAACGGCCGGGTTTACGTGCGCCTGGTGCCCAAATCGCAGCGCGACAGATCGCAGGAAGAGATTCAGACAGCGCTCCGCGGCGCGTTGCGTCGGATCCCCGGAGTGAGCCCATCGATCACCGGTACTCCGTCGATCTTCGGCGGCTTCAGACAGCCCATCACCGTCAACGTTCAGGGGCCGGAGATCAGACAGCTGAAGGTTGCCGCCGATCAGGTGTTGTCCATGATGCGCTCCATGCCAGGAGTGGCCGACCCGAACTCGAGCGACGAGGGGCAGCTGCCGCAGCTCGATGTTGAGGTTGATCGCCAGCAGGCGTGGGCGGCCGGACTTGGAATCAACAGCATTGCCGGAACCCTCGCTCCGCTCTTCGCGGGCCAGCGCTCGACACGGTGGGAGGACGAGAAGGGCTTCTCGCACGATGTCGTAGTCGTATATCCGGATTCGCTGCGGAAGAGCGCCGCTGATATCGCAAACATTCCGATTCCATCCGGAGTATCGAGCGGTACGGGTCAGCCGACCATGATTCCGCTTGTGCAGGTGGCGACCGTCAAAACCAGCCTGGCCCCCCAGCAGATCGAGCGCCGCAATCTCGAGCAGCAGGTTTCGATTTCCGCCGGCGTCCTCCCCGGCTTCTCAATGGGAGATGTCGCGGACAGAGTGAAGACCGCGATCGACTCGCTTGGCCTGCCCGTGGGTTATCATGCGCAGTTCACCGGCGACGTCCAGAACCTGGACGAGACGAAGGGCTATGTACTCGCCGCGCTCGCGCTTGCCGTGGTGTTCATCTATCTCATTCTCGCCTCGCTCTTCGGCTCGTTCTTCCAGCCGGCGGCAATCATGCTGGCGCTGCCACTCAGCTTCATCGGTGTCGCGCTCGCGCTTCTCCTCACCAACGGAAGCATCAACGTGATGACGATGATCGGCATCATCATGCTGATGGGACTGGTGACCAAGAATGGAATTCTGCTCGTCGATTTCACGAATCAGCAGCGCGCCGCGGGAAAGGAGCGACTGGACGCGTTGCTCGTCGCCGGTCGGATCCGTTTGCGGCCGATCATCATGACTACGGCGGCCATGGTCTTCGGCATGATGCCACTCGCGCTTGCGCTCGGCGCCGGAGCGGAGCAACGCGCCCCGATGGCAAGAGCAGTAATTGGAGGGCTGATCACATCGACGCTGCTCACGCTCGTGGTGGTGCCGGTGATGTACACGCTACTCGAGGATGGCGTGGCATACGTCAGGCACGAGCTGCCAGCGCTGGTGCGTAGAGGATTCCGCACGCCGCGACCGGTCACACCCCCTACGCGGCCGGCGACGGCGACCGAGCCCGCTGGAGTCTACAGGTTCGAGAAGAAGGACCGATCGGACGTAGCCTGACTTCGGAGTGCGCGCGCAGCGATTGGGTGTGGTCGCTGCGCACCGCATCCACTACATTTGGTGCTCCGAAATACGCCCACCCACAGGACGTTGAATGGCGACGTATAAACACGCGAAGGTCCCCTCCAAAGGGGACAAAATCGCGTTTGAGCGTGGAAAGCTAAAAGTCCCCGACATTCCAATCATCCCATTCGTCGAAGGCGACGGAACGGGACCGGATATTTGGCGCGCGTCGGTCCGAGTTTTCGACGCCGCGGTCGAGAGGGCATACCAGGAGCAGCGCAAAATTGCCTGGATGGAAGTGTTCGCCGGCGAGAAGTCGTTCAGCCAGTTCAAGGATTGGCTTCCCCAGGAAACGATCAACGCGATGCAGGAATTCCGCGTCTCGATCAAGGGTCCGCTCACAACTCCTGTCGGAGGAGGGATCCGCTCGCTCAACGTAACTCTGCGTCAGGTTCTGGATCTGTACGCCTGCATCCGCCCGGTTCGTTATTTCGAGGGCGTCGGTGCTCCGGTGAAAGAGCCCGAAAAGGTCAACGTCGTGATCTTTCGGGAAAACACAGAGGACGTCTACGCCGGGATCGAGTGGAAGGCCGGGTCGCCGGAAGCAGAAAAGCTCGGGACTTACCTGCGCAAGGAGTTCGGCGCCGAGATTCGCGAGAAGTCGGCGCTCGGCGTCAAGCCGATGTCCGAGTTCGGATCGAAGCGCCTGGTGGCGATGGCAATCGGCTACGCCATCGCGAAATGCCGCGAGTCCGTCACGCTCGTGCACAAAGGCAACATCATGAAATTCACCGAAGGCGCCTTCAGGGATTGGGGTTACGAAGTCGCGCGCGAGAAATTCGGGGATGACACGTGCACCGAGGCGGAGCTGGGGAAGGGAGGCGCGACCGCGCGCGCGGACGCGGTCGTGATTCGCGACCGCATCGCCGATTCGATGTTCCAGCAGCTGCTACTGCGTCCGGCCGAGTACTCGGTGATCGCGACGCCCAACCTCAACGGCGACTACCTGTCGGACGCGGCCGCCGCGCAGGTGGGAGGGCTCGGAATCGCGCCGGGTGGGAACGTCGGCGACGGCGTGGCCGTGTTCGAAGCGACTCACGGAACGGCGCCCAAGTACGCCAATCTCGACAAGATCAACCCCGGCAGCGTGATTCTCTCCGGCGTGATGATGCTCGAGTTCATGGGCTGGAACGAAGCCGCCGATCTGATCGTGAAAGGGATGGAAAATGCGATCAAGTCGAAGCGCGTCACCTACGATCTTGCGCGTCAGATGCCGGGCGCAACCGAAGTGTCGACATCCGGCTTCGGGGATCAGGTCATCGCCGGAATGAAGAACTAGCTCGTGCTCAGCGTCACGATCAACGCGGCGAATCCGGCGGAAGTCGGAACCGCGCTCCTCGTCATTGCGCTTCCCGAGAATCCGACGCTCGCCGGAATTGCCGCGCTCGACACCGCGTCGCAGGGTGCGCTGACCCGCATCATCGAGAGCAAGGATTTCCGCGGCGCCAGAGACGAGACGCTCCACCTTTCTGGATTCGCGAAAGGTCCGCGTCGACTGTTTCTGGTGGGCATGGGACCGGTAACCGACCGCCGCGCCGCGTTCAAGCGCGCTGCCACTCTGGCCGGACGCAATGCCCATCGCTTGGGCGTGGGCGAGATGACGTGGTACTCGGGCCAGATCACCCCGGAAGAAACCGAAGCGATAACGATCGGCGTCATGGCTGGCGCGTGGGAATACGCGGACCTCAAGGCGCAGCTGCCGGAGGCCGAGCGAAGGAAGCCGCTGGAGCAGGCGACCATTCTCACCAGCAATACCGATGACAGCCGCCGCGGCCTCGCGAGCGGCAAAGCGATCGGGGATGGCCACGCTCTGGCGCGGCGCCTATCGATGATGCCGGGCAACATCTGCACGCCGGAGCTGCTGGCCCAGACCGCCGCTGAGATCGCGCGGAAGCATGGAATGGGAATCACCGTGCTCGGCAGAAGCGAGCTCGAAGCGGAAAGAATGGGGTCCTTTCTCGCCGTAGCGCAGGGAACGCCGCAGGACCCGAAGCTGATCGTGCTCGAGTACAAGGGCGGGAAGCAGACGAGCAAGCCGGTCACGCTCATCGGAAAGGGACTTTGCTTCGACAGCGGCGGCATCTCGATCAAGCCCGCTCAGAGCATGGAGTTCATGAAGTTCGACATGTGTGGAGCAGCCGCGGTGTTGGGAGCGTTCGAAGCGGTCGGCCAGATGAAGCCCGAAATAAACGTGGTCGGAGTTATCGGAGCGACCACCAACATGCCGTCCGGCACCGCGATCAATCCGGGCGACGTGGTTCGCAGTCACCTCGGAAAGTCGATCGAGATCATCAACACCGATGCGGAAGGGCGTCTCGTGCTCGCTGACCTGCTCTCGTACGTCAGGCGGTATGAGCCAGCGGTGGTGATCGATGCAGCTACACTCACCGGCGCATGCGTGATCGCCCTTGGCCACAGTGCCAGTGGGGTGTTCTCGACTGACGAGGCGCTCATCGCCGAGGTCCTGGCGGCGGGGAAGCGCGCCGGCGAGCCGGCTTGGCCGCTCCCGATGTGGGACGAGTACAAGGAGCTGATCAAATCCGACGTCGCGGATGTGAAGAACTCCGGCGGGCGACCCGCTGGCGCCGTTACAGCGGCACTTTTTCTCAAGGAATTCGTCGATGGCTTCCCCTGGGTCCACCTCGATATCGCGGGCACGGCGTACTCCGAGACAGATCTCGTCACTATTGCGAAGGGACCGACCGGAGTTCCGACGGGTACCTTCATCGAGTTCATTCGCGGGAGAGTGCGCTGAAAACATTCGCCGGCCGCCGGTGGAGCTCCGCACGCCTCGGCTTGATGGCCGGGGCGCTTTTGTTCGTGGCTCGCTCGGATCTCACGGCGCAAATCGTTCCGCCCGATGTCAGCGCGATACCTCTGCCGCCGAAGCCGCCGACCGACTCCGGTAGCGACACGCTGCGAGCAAAAGCCGACTCGATCCAGCCTCCGTTCAGTCGGTTCGCCGACCCGGTCACGTCCGAAATCGGACCGCAATACCATTGGAATCGGAAGGAGCTGTTCGCGACCGGCGCTCTGACGGTTGCCGATCTATTGGACCGAATTCCTCAGGTCACGACGTACAGGTCGGGATGGCTCGCCACGCCGCACGTGGCCGCGTTCAACGGCGACTTCCAGCGAATGCGGATTTTCTACGACGGCATCGAGCTGGATAACCTCGATCCGGCCAACGGCGGCATTCTGGATCTCTCGACGGTGCAGCTCTGGACCCTCGAACACGTGAGCATCGAGCGAACTGCCAGCGAGGCGCGGGTTTATCTACGCAGCTGGCGCGTCGACAACACGACGCCGTATACGCGCGTGGATGTCGCGACGGGGAACGAAGAGACCAATCTCTACCGAGGCTATTACGGCAAGCGGTTCGATCGTGGCCAGGTATTGCAGGTCGCCGCGCAGCAGCACGGAGTGACCAGCTCTCGCTTCGCGGGAAGCGGAGATGCGCTCTCACTTCTCGGTCGCGTCGGAGTCGGCCGCCGGAACTGGAGCCTGGACGCGTTCGTGAACCGAACGCATCCGACGAGGACAATCCAGCGTCCAATTGTTGGCCGTCCAGAGATTCCCGCCCTCGATGCGACGCACACGACGGCGTACATCCGAGCCGCGGTGGGCGGAGTCAGCAGCGGTCCTTGGGCGCAGGTTACGGCAGCTTCGCTTCGGTTCAAGGGCCAAGAGGCGGTGACGACCATCGATTCGATTGGCGCCGCTGTAACTGACACAGTGCCGTTGTCCATCTCCGAAGCACAGTACGATCTGAGTGGCGGCTACACCCAGGGACCCATCAGGCTCGAGGTGAGAGACAGGCTCCGCTCCATGGGCGGTGCGACCTTTAGCTCGATCTCCGCTCGACTCGATCTCGTGACTCGCTTCGCTCTCGTCAGCGGGTTCATCGAGAACGACGGGTTCCGCCATTCGACCAACGCCGACGTGGGCGTGCGGTTACAGCCGTTGTTCTTCATCGCGCTGTCGGGATCTCTCGCTCAGACCTCAGCCCGGGAAGGGAACAACACTTTCCCGAGCAGCCGGTCGGCGCGCGGAGAGATCGGCCTGAAGGTATTTGGTCCCTGGGTCTCTGTGGGCGCCGTGTCGCTCGACACCGTGGAAATTCCACCACCGATAGTGTACGACACGCTCCTCTCGCCGATCTCACTGGGTCGTTCGACAGGCGCCACAGCCGCAATCAGAGGCCCACTCGGGCGCGGCTTTGGGATCGACGCCTTTGTGACGCGCTGGGAATCCGCGCAGCCTTACCGTCCCCGCTATCAGAGCCGGTCCGAGATCAACTTCGTCAACTCCTTTCCTAGGCGTTTTCCAAGCGGGAACTTCGAGCTGCGCTTTGCTGGCGTTTACGAATACCGCGGCCATAACACGTTCCCCCTGGCAGCCGGAGACATCGGACTCATGGCGGCCAAGACCATCTCCGCGCTGCTCGAGATTCGGATCATGAGAGCGGTGATCACTTACCAGCAGCGGAACATCCTGGCATACCAGCACCAGATCATACCCGGCTTTGAGATGCCGCGAGTGCTGGCCATCTACGGGGTCCGCTGGGAGTTTTGGAATTGACAAATGTCCTTGTCAGACCGTAGGTTAGCCCACTTCACATGATAAGCAGCATGACGGGATTCGGCGCGGCGGATGGTGTCGCCGGAAGCACTCGAGTGAGTGTCGAAGTCCGCGCCGTCAATCATCGCTTTTTCAGTCCGAATCTGAAAATCCCGGCCGCCTATAGCCGATGGGAGGCGGAGATCCGGGAGCTGCTGCGACAGCGCATTGCGCGCGGACACGTCACGCTCACCATGCGGATCGAGCGCGACGCTTCGGCAACTGCAACGACGATCGATGAGACCCGCTTCGCGCAGTACTTGAACGCGATCAGGAGCCTCGAGAAAAAGCACTCACTGGCAGGCGGTGTCGACGCTGCCACGATCCTGAGACTTCCCGATGTGGTCGCCGCCCAGAGCGAGGGCGTCGACGCCGACGCGGGCCAAGTACTGGGGACGATCGTCGGGAAAGCGGTAGATGCTCTCGTGAAGATGCGCCAGGCCGAGGGGACGCAGCTGGCAGCTTTTCTTCTGGACCGGGTGTCGGCGGTGGAGGCCGCGCTCGCACGGGTAGAGAAGCGGGCCCCGATTCGCCTCAAGGAGCACCACGAGCGCGTGCGGCGGACCGTCAGCGAGCTCATGGGCGGCGCCGGGGCAGATCCGCAGCGGATCGCACAGGAAGTCGCCATCCTCGCGGATCGCCTCGACGTCGCCGAGGAGCTGGACCGGTTTCGCTCCCACCTATCGGCGTTCCGCGAGACCACGCGTGCGAAAACGAACGAGCCGGTAGGGAAACGGCTGGGCTTCATTCTGCAGGAGATGGTGCGCGAGGCCAACACCATCGGCAGCAAGGCGAGCGATGCTCCGATTCAGGACGATGTCATCGCCATCAAGGAAGAGCTCGAGCGAATTCGGGAACAGGTCGAGAACCTCGAGTGAAACCGTTCCCGATCATTCTCGCGTCACCCTCGGGGGGCGGTAAGACCACGATCGCGAAGAGGCTGCTGGAAGTGAGGGACGACGTCGGTTACTCGGTGTCGTGTACGACCCGGCCCCCGCGCGAAGGCGAGGTAGAGGGACGCGACTACTACTTCAGATCGCGCGACCGGTTCGAGGCTGGCAGGAAAGCGGGCGAATTCGCCGAATCGGCCGAGGTGCACGGGCACCTCTATGGGACCCTGCGATCGGAGGTCGACAAGGTCCTCAAATCCGGGCGGCACGTCGTGATGGACATCGACGTCCAGGGCACGCGGCAGTTCAAGGAGGTTTTCCCTGACTCAGTGCTGATCTTCATCCTCCCCCCGTCGGCAGAGGTGCTGATCGAGCGGTTGAAAGCCCGCAAGACCGAAAGCGACGAATCGCTGATTCGCCGCCTGAGAAGTGCCAAACAGGAGATGAAAGCGGTAGATTTGTATCCATACCTGGTCGTTAACGATGAAGTGGAATCGGCGGTCAAAGCTGTTTCCCGCATCATCGACGGCAAAGGTGTGAAGAGCTCGCGCGATGGAGCGCTCCAGGCCAAAGTTGCCGAGGTCATGGACGGAATACAGCGCGCTATCGACCATTATTCAGAGAGGATGTAAATGCAGGTCTTCATTCCGACCGAAGTTGCACGGCATGCGACCAACAAGTATCTGGGCGTTCTCGTCGCGGCCAAGTACGCGCGCGTGCTCAATGAGTTTCCGCGCGACCGCTCCGCTCCCGGCGAGAAGAAGCTGACGACTCGCGCTCTCGAGGAGCTGACCAACGGGCAGGTCGAGTACCGCGTCATTCCCCGCCGCCGCTCGGAGTAGTTGCCGCGCGGCCGTTCGCGGGTACACGGATCCTCCTCGGCATAACCGGGGGAATCGCCAGCTACAAATCAGTGTGGCTGGCGCGTTTGCTTACACAGGCGGGCGCCGAGGTGGATGTGGTGATGACCCGCGCGGCGCGAGAGTTCGTCGGCCCGATTACGTTCGAAGCAGTGACTGGCCGGCCGGTGCACTCGGAGATTTTTGGTCCCGGTCACGCGCTCGACCACATCACGCTCGCCCGTGGCGCCGACGCGATTGTAGTGGCTCCGGCCACTGCCGATTTCATCGGCCGGGCTGCTCACGGTCTTGCCGACGATCTTCTCACGGCCTGTCTCCTGGCGACCGAGGCGAAAGTACTGCTCGTTCCGGCAATGAACGACCGCATGTGGTTGCATGCGCAAACAGTGCGTAACGTCGAGCAGGCGCGCTCGATCGGCTATACCGTGCTGGATCCAGGCGAGGGACCGTTGGCCGTGGGCGAGGGCAGCGGCCCCGGCCGCATGCCGGAGCCGGAAACGATCATGAGTCACGTCGGCCGGCTGCTGGAACGAGACGCGCCACTCACCGGCAAGCGCGTGGTCGTAACGGCAGGGGCGACACGCGAATCGATCGACCCGGTACGTTTCATCTCCAATCACAGCAGTGGCAAAATGGGGATAGCTATCGCGCGCGCCGCCTGGCGCCGTGGTGCGGACGTCATGCTGATCGCGGGCCACGTCGACGTTCCGCTGCCCGGCGAGCTGGATGTGATTCAGACTCAATCGGTGGAGGAGATGGCCAATGCAGTTGCCGATGCGCTTCCTGCGGCCGATGTGCTCTTCATGGCCGCGGCTCCAGCGGATTTTCGCGCTGTGTCGGTTGCTCCGACCAAGATGAAAAAGTTTGGCGCTCCGCCGCCGCTCACGCTCGAGCATGCGCCAGATATTCTGCAGTCAACTATCAACAAGCGTCGGCACGGCAGCATCATCGTCGGATTCGCCCTCGAGACTGGCAACGGCGTTTCCAATGCCCGCGGGAAGCTCGCCGACAAGCAACTCGACATCGTAGTGATGAACGATGCGACGGAGCCCGGCGCGGGGTTCGGCGTCGACACCAATCGCGTTACGCTCATCGACCGGGCTGGAAAGGAGGAAGCGCTGGCGCTGATGTCCAAGACCGAGCTGGCCGAAGTTCTGCTCGACCGCGTCGAGGAGAAGCTGCGTGGACGCTAGAGACCTCCTGCGTCGCTACATCGAGCAGCGACGCGAAGTCGGCGAGACCGAGCTCGTGCTCGATTCGCTGCACGTGGAAGAGGTGATGCGTTTGCTGGGCGCGGCAGGACAACCTGCTACTGCGAGGGCGCGCGCGAGGTCGGGTGCTGCGCCTGAAATACAAGCGGGGGATTGGAGGGCGGCTTTTCGAGAGGCCGGGATCGAAGTCGACCAGACGAGCGCACCATTCGCTCGTGAGCCCGAGGTAACTTCGCCCCCTCAAACGCCGCAGCCGCCGGCGCAGCGTGTCGGTCGTCTGGATTTTGCTCCTGTCCCCTCATCGGGCGAGGGAACCGAAGAAGTGGCGTTCAGGAAAGGGCTGGTCGTTGGCCAAACAGAAGCGGAGCTGATTCCGGGCCCGATCGCGAAGCTCCCCTCTCTGGCTGCGATTGCGGAGAAGGTACAGAAGTGCACCCGCTGCCCACTCTACGCGACGGCTACCAACGGCGTTCCTGGCGAGGGCGATCCGAACGCCGACCTCGTGTGCGTCGGGGAAGCCCCGGGTGGCACCGAGGACGCGACCGGCCGGCCATTCGTGGGTCGGGCGGGACAGCTCCTCACGAGGATTCTCGCTGCCATCGACCTGACACGGGAGAAAGTCTTCATCGTCAACGTCCTCAAGCACCGGCCGCCCGGCAACAGGAACCCCCAGGCCGAAGAGGTGGAGGCGTGCAGTCCTTACCTCATCCGACAGCTGGAGCTGATCAAACCGAAGGTCATCGTCGCGTTCGGAACGTTTGCGGCACAAACGCTATTGCAAACGAAGACCCCTCTGGGACAACTTCGTGGGCTCGTCCATCGATATCATGGCACGCCACTGGTAGTCACCTACCACCCGGCGGCGCTGCTCCGTAATCCGTCCTGGAAACGCCCCACTTGGGAAGATGTCAAGCTCGCCCGTAGAGTTCTCGATAGCGCCACCCGTTCGTGATCCGTACCGCGACCGGCGGCCGCCCTACTCTGAAGACGCGGAGCAGGCGGTGCTGTCGGCCATGCTCATGGATCCCGACGCGATTCTTCGCGCCACCGAGTTCGTCGACGATTCGATGTTCTATCGCGAGGGCCACCGTCGGATCTACCGCGCGATGGTCGCCCTCTCCGAGCGCGGCGATGTAGTCGATCCGCTCACGCTCTCCGAGGAGCTGGCGCGAGCAGGCTCGCTCGAGTCGAGCGGCGGCAAGGATTACATCGGGTTCCTCGTCGACGCGGTTCCCACCGCGGCGAACATCGAGTACCACGCCAAGATCGTCCGCGAAAAGGCATTGCGTCGCCGGCTGATCGAAGCGTCGACCGCGATCGTCACCGAAGCGTTCGAGTCGGCGGCGCCCGCGACGGAGCTTCTCGACGAAGCCGAGCACAAGATCTTCGAAGTCAACCAGAGTCGGGGCTCCGAAAACTTCATGCGCATCAAGGAGCTGCTCTGGCCGACGATGGAGCGCATCGAGGAGATCCAGCGCGGCGGCGGTTCGATTACGGGCGTCGCCAGCGGATTCAAGGACCTGGACGAGCTGACGGCAGGTTTCCAGCCATCCGATCTCGTCATCGTCGCCGGCCGTCCCTCGATGGGGAAAACGGCATTCGTGCTCAACATCGCGCAGAACGCCGCGCTCGATCACAACGTCCCGGTTGCATTCTTCTCGCTCGAAATGAGCAAGGAGCAGCTGGTGCAGCGTCTTCTCACCTCCGAGGGCCGTGTCGACGCACAGCGGCTTCGCAAGGGCAAGCTGCACGATGAGGAATTTGTCCGCCTTGGCCGCGCGGCGGGGATTCTCAGTCACGCGCCGATCTGGATCGACGACACTCCCGGCATGACGCTGCTCGAGATGCGATCCAAGGCACGACGTCTGAAGATGGAGCACAACATCGGAATGGTCGTCATCGACTATCTGCAGCTGATGCAGGGGCCAACCAACACCGAAAGCAGACAACAGGAGATCAGCTACATCTCGCGCTCACTCAAGGCTCTCTCCCGCGAGCTGCGCGTTCCGGTCGTCGCGCTCTCGCAGCTGTCGCGGGCGCCGGAGCAGCGCACCGGCGAGAACAAGCGTCCGCAACTGTCTGATCTGCGCGAATCGGGCGCGATCGAGCAGGACGCCGATCTCGTGATGTTCATCTACAGGCAGGAAGTGTACGACGGTCCAACCGACAAGGACGGCAACTCCCTCGAAGGCCGCGCGGAGATCATCGTCGGAAAGCAGCGCAACGGCCCGACGGGCTTCGTCAACCTGTACTTCAACAAGACCTACACCCGCTTCGAAAACCTTTCGCCTCGCCTCGCGACGCAGTGAGCCCCAGGGCGAAGACCGTCTACCGCTGCACCAATTGCGGCGCTGATCATCCCAAGTGGGCAGGCCGGTGCGATGCCTGCGGTGAGTGGAACTCGCTCGTGGAAGAGATGGCTATGTCGCGTGCGGCGGCTTCGGCATCTGGTCGTCGCCTTCAGGGCCAGAGGTCGATGGCCGAAGGAGGCAGCGTCGCGCCGACGCCGCGACTCCGCGAGATCAAGACCTCACAGGGCCGTCGGCTCAAGACCGGGATCAAGGAGTTCGACTTCGTTCTCGGCGGTGGAATCGTTCCCGGATCGATGGTCCTGGTGGGAGGGGAGCCGGGAATCGGCAAGTCGACGCTGCTCTTGCAGGTCGCGGGCAAGCTCCAGGAGAAAGGGCACAACGTTCTTTACGTGTCGGGCGAGGAATCCGCGCTCCAGGTGAAGATGCGTGCGGAGCGGCTCGACGGATCGGCGGAGGATGTAGCGCTTCTCAACGAGACGTTGCTCGAGACAATTCTGGCGACCGCCGGCTCTCTCGAGCTCGACGCAGTCGTCATCGACTCGATTCAAACCGTTTTCACGAGCGACCTGGAGGGCGCGCCGGGAAACGTGGGGCAGGTGAGGGAATGCGCCGCGCGGCTGATGCGATTCGCGAAGGAGACTGAGACCACGATCTTTGCCGTCGGACACGTCACCAAGGGCGGAGGAATCGCGGGGCCGAAGACGCTCGAGCATATTGTCGACACGGTCCTTTATTTCGAGGGTGAAGGCATGCTCGAGCACCGTGTTCTGCGCGCCACGAAGAACCGGTTTGGAAGCGTCGACGAGATCGGCGTATTCCGCATGACGGAGCAGGGCCTTATGGCCGTCGACAATCCTTCCGATCTGTTCCTCGGCGACCGGCTCAACGATGCATCAGGGAGCGCGGTGACGGCGCTGATCGAAGGATCGCGTCCCGTCCTGATCGAGATTCAGGGTCTCGCCGCCAAAGCGGGTTATGGAACGCCGCAACGTGTGACCACCGGTTTCGATGGGCGGCGACTGGCGCTCCTTCTCGCGGTGCTGGACAAGCGCGCAGGAGTGTCGTTCTCACAGCTCGACGTCTTTCTCAACGTGGTGGGCGGGGTGCGAATGCAGGAGCCGGCTGGCGATCTGGCGGTGGCGACCGCGCTGGCCTCGAGCGTATACGACCGGGCACTCGCCAGCTCCGCGATTTTTCTGGGAGAAGTCGGTTTAGGAGGAGAAATCCGGCCCGTTTCGCAGACCGAGCGCCGCCTGGGCGAGGCCGCGAAAATGGGAATGACAACCGCCTACATGGCGGAGCGCGGCATTCCCAAACGCGCGACCAAGGGCATCGAAGTCATCGGCGTGAGGACGGTGGACCATCTCTTCCGCCGGCTGTTCACTTCCTGAATGAAGCGCGACGTCGGCGTCATCATCGTTGCTGCGGGCAGCGGCTCGCGGACCGAATCGACTGAGCTCAAGCAGTTTCGCTGGGTTGCGGGGAAGCCGATGCTTCTTCACAGCCTGCAGACGTTCCAGGCGCGGAAAGACGTAGCAATGGTCGTGTGCGTTCTGCCGCCGGGGCGCGTCGGCGACCCGCCGCCGTGGATCTTTCAGAGCGATCCTGATCGGCTGCTGCTCTCCGTCGGTGGACGCCACCGCACGGAATCCGTGATGAACGGTGTGGAGGATCTTCCCGCCGAGTGCGAGATCGTGATCGTTCACGATGCGGCGCGCCCGCTCGTCTCCGGTGAAACGATCTCGCGAGTCATCGACGAGGCCCGCGCCGGCAACGTCGCCGTTGCGGCGCTGCCGGTGACGGATACGCTCAAGCGCGTCGACTCACAGAACAAAGTGGTCATCACGGTTAACCGCGACGGTTTGTGGCGGGCGCAGACACCACAGGCATTTCCGCGAAAGATTCTCGAGCAGGCGCACCGCGACGCCCGCGAGGTTCACCGAACAGCGAGTGACGATGCCGCGTTGTGCGAGCACCTGAACGTGCAGATCGTCGTCGTCCCCGGCAGTGAGCGCGCGGCGAAAATCACCACTGAGTCTGACTTCGCGTTGGTGGAGGCGCTGAGTATCTTCCGCGAATGACGCTACCTCCGCTCGTCGTGCCGTTCTGGTCGCCCGAGGAAGTAGAGGCTGCGATCAACGGGGCGCTCGCGCATCTGGCGGCCGGAAGAGTGCTCGCTTATCCGACGGAAACGGTTTACGGCTTTGGCGGCGCGGTTGATGAGCGGTCAGTGAATACACTCGTGGAGCTGAAGGGCAGGCCGCCGGGCAAGCCGTTTCTTCTGCTCGTAGCCGCGAGTGAGATGATTACCCGCCTCGAGCTGAAGCTCACCAGCTATGCATCAACGCTCGCAGCTCGCTTCTGGCCCGGCGCTCTTACCCTCGTCCTTCCGGGCGGTGAGCGCCGGATCCCGGACCGGTTGCGCGGCCCGGAAGGCGGAGTGGCAGTGCGATGGACGCCTCACCGTTCCCTCGCGCGATTGATTCTCGCGCACGGCCAGCCGATAACGTCTACCAGTGCCAATCGCCCCGGTGTGGCTCCGGCGACGGCCGCGGATCAGATCGTATCGCAGTGGAGTGATGCAATCGCGCGCGGAACGCTGCGCGTGCTGGACGGTGGCCGCCTCCGAGAGTCCCAGCCGTCGACGGTCGTCGACTGCACCGGCCGCCGCCCCCGCGTCATCCGTCCCGGCGCGATCCCGGCTGACAAGCTCAGAGAAAGCGTGCCCGACCTCATTGGCGATGCATAATCGATGAATATCCTTTTCGTCTGCAGTGGGAACACGTGCCGCAGCCCGCTGGCCGAAGTCCTGGCGCGCCGCATCGCCGAGCGAAGGGGGATCGGGGACGTGAAGATCTCGAGCGCGGGAACCAATGCATGGGACAACGCGCCTGCTTCTGATGAAGCCCTATTGGTCGGGATGGAGCGTCAGGTGGACCTTACCGGACACCGCTCGCGAAAGCTCACTCCCGCCATCGTGTCGGAGGCCGATCTCATCTTCGTGATGACGCCCGCGCATCTCGAGCAAGTGAGGCAGATGGGAGGCCGGGGCAAGGCCCACGTGCTCGACGCATATGCTTCAGGACCCGCCGGCAGTGGGATCGATGACCCCTATGGCGGTGACCTCTCCGTCTACCGCGAGACCGCCGACGCGCTGGAGCAACACCTCGAGAAAGTCTTCGACCGTCTGGCCAGCTGAGAATCGAGGGCCATGAAGAAAATTCCTGCCCGGCTCGTGCTGCTGGGGAGTCCGGTTCACAAATCGCTTTCGCCAATCCTTCAGCGCGCAGCCCTGGCTGCAGCGGGGATTCGATTGTCGTACGAGGCTCTCGATGTCAAACCGGATCGACTCCCTGGTCTAATCGAAGAGATCAGGAAGTCCAATACCGCTGGGAACGTCACCCGTCCCCACAAGATCACCTTCCATGATGCGTGTGATACATTGGCGCCAATCGCTCGCAGAGTCGGAGCCGTCAACACCTTCTGGGTTGAAGACGAACAGCTCCATGGGGACAACACCGATGTCGAAGGATTCGACGTCGCCGCCCGCGTGCTCCTGAGAAACGACACATCGGCGCTGGACATTGTCGTGCTGGGTGCGGGCGGTGCCGCATCCGCGGTGCTGGCGGCACTGGAGCATTGGCCCCACGCCAACGCCACCATCGTCAGCCGCAACCCGGACCGCGCCACGCGATTGGCGCAACGGTATCCGGATGTCGCGCGTGTCGAAACGGATGCTCGCCGCGCGGTCGCTCGCGCGAGATTGGTCGTCAATGCCACTCCGGTCGGCCAGCACGACGATTTGCATCCGCTGGAGGCGTCGGCGATCCCGCGGGACACGGCGGTGATGGATCTCGTCTACCGACAGGGAGGAACTCCGTGGGTGAGAGCGCTGCGAGAGCAGGGGAATCCGGCCCAGGACGGATTGCCGATGCTGCTCGAGCAGGGAGCGCTCTCGTTCAGGCAATGGTTCGGAAAGGAGCCGGACAGGGAGGCAATGCGCCGTTCGCTGCTTTGACAAGCGAAATCAGAACTGCGGTTCGTGCGCACCTGGCCGGAGCGCTCGACCTGCTGCTCCCAATCGCGTGCGTGTCGTGCGACAGCCTGATGTCAGCGGGGGAAAACGGAATCGTCTGCGGCCTGTGCTGGTCGCGGCTGCCGCTGCTTCCGTCTCCCCGATGTGATCGCTGTGGCCACCCGCTTCGGTCCGCGACCTGTCGCTGGTGCGAGCTGCTCCCTCCATACGTGCGAGCAGTGCGGTCCGTGTGCTGGGTGCCGGCTGAGCCCGCGTCGGCGATCGTCCACGCTCTCAAGTACGCCGGCTGGAAAAAAGTGGCTGTGGGTATGGCGGAGCGCATGAGCCGGCTTCCCTGGCCGCGCGACGTAGTCGAAGAGAGAGCGTCGCTCGTTCCCGTACCTCTCGCCGCGGCACGAATGCGAGAGCGCGGCTACAACCAGAGCTCGCTCTTGGCGGGCGAGCTGGGAAAACACTGGCAGATTCCAGTCATGCCCGCCACCCTCGTTCGGTCGCGCGCCACTCGCTCACAGACGGAGTTGACACCCGAGCAGCGACTGGGCAACGTTGCAGGCTCGTTCCAACTCGACGAGCGGCATCGCGAGCAGATCCGTGGAAGCCACGTCATGCTCGTCGACGATGTCGTGACGACCGCCGCGACTCTCAACGAATGCGCGCGCGTGCTTTATGCAGAGGGCGCGCGGATAATCAGCTACATGACTTTCGGCCGGGCTCGCGCGAGCGGCGACCGGCTGTAACCGAAGGAGCAAGGGGAAATGGCAACAAGGGTGGGCATCAACGGGTTCGGTCGCATCGGGCGACAGGTTCTGCGCGCCGCGAAGGAGCAGGGAGTAGCCGACCTGGATTTCGTGGCGGTGAACGACCTCACCGACACCCGCACGCTCGCGCATTTGTTCAAGTACGATTCGGTCCACGGCGCGTACCAGGGTGATGTGGAGGCCGGGAAGGACTCGATCACCGTCGACGGCGACGAAGTAAAGGTTCTCACCCACAAGGATCCTGCGGCGCTGCCGTGGCGGGACCTGGGCGTCGACATCGTGCTCGAATCGACCGGACGGTTCACCGATGCCCCGCAGGCACGGAAGCACATCGACGGAGGAGCGAAGAAGGTACTGATCTCCGCCCCCGCCAAGGGCGAGGACATCACCATCGTCATGGGAGTGAACAGCGACAAGTACGACTCGGCTAAACACACCATCGTGTCGAACGCGTCGTGCACCACCAACTGTCTGGTTCCAATGGTGAAGGTGATCCGCGACGCTTTTGGATTTCGTCACGCCTCGATGGTTACGATCCACAGCTACACCAACGACCAGCAGATTCTCGACCTTCCGCACAAAGACCTGCGTCGCGCGCGAGCAGCAGCGCTGTCGATGATTCCCACGACGACGGGGGCCGCGAAGGCGACGTCGCTCGTTATCCCGGAGGTGAAGGGAAAGATCGATGGCAGCGCCATCCGGGTGCCGACTCCGGACGTCTCGCTCACCTGTCTCACAGTCGAAGTGGAGAAATCCGGCATCACGGTCGAGGCAGTGAATGCTGCCTTTCGCAAAGCCGCCGACGGTCCGCTTCAGGGGATCATCCGGTACACCGAGGAAGAGCTGGTGTCAGCCGATTACATCGGTGACCCGGCTTCCTGCATCCTCGACGCGAAGACGACCAATGTCATCGATGGCACTCTCGTGACAGTGCAGGGCTGGTACGACAACGAGTGGGGTTACGCGTCGCGCTGCGTAGACATGCTGCGTTTCATGGGCACGCGCCTTTAATCGGCGAGACAACGTGAGAAAGAAGACCGTCCGGGATCTTCCCGAGTCCGTGATCCGCGGGAAGCGGGCTCTGGTACGCGTGGACTTCAACGTCCCGCTCGACGAGAAGGGCGGAATCACGGACGATAGTCGCATTCGCGCCGCGCTTCCGACGCTCGAGCTCCTGCTTGATCGCGGCGCGCGCCAGGTAATTCTCTCTCACCTTGGCCGCCCGAAAGGAAAGCCCGAGCAGAAATACTCGCTACAGCCGGTGGCTCGCCGGCTCGGCGAGTTGATGGGAAAAAAGGTGGCCTTCGTCGAGTCCACCGACTCGGACGAGGCCCTCAAGGCCACCCACAAGCTCCGGCCTGGAGAAGTGCTGGTGCTCGAGAACACGCGGTTCCTGGGCGGTGAAGAGAAGAACGACCCCCGCCTGGCGCGAGCGCTCAGTGAGCTGGGGGACTTTTTCGTCAACGATGCGTTCGGGGCTGCGCACCGGGCGCACGCGTCGACCGCCGGCGTCGCCGAACATCTCCGGCCGGCAGTGGCTGGCCTCCTCATGCAGAAGGAGCTCGACTACCTCGGTGATGCCCTCGACAATCCCAAGAAACCGTTCGTCGCGATACTCGGTGGCGCCAAGATCTCGGGAAAGATCGACGTGATCGAGGCGCTATTGCCGAAGGTGGACGCACTGCTCATCGGCGGAGCAATGGCGTGCACGTTCTACAAGGCGATGGGACTTGAGGCCGGCAAGTCGTTGGTCGAGCCTGATCGCGTGAACATGGCCAAGGATCTCCTCGCTCGGGGCGGGACACGGCTGATACTGCCGCACGATGCGGTGGTCGCCCCATCGCTCGACGACGCGCGCTCCGCTCAACCGGTCCCCAAGAACGCCATTCCCAGGGATCAGGCGATGTTCGACATCGGACCACAAACGGCTGCGTCCTACTCTCGCGCGATTGCCGCCGCCCGAACGGTGATCTGGAACGGACCGATGGGCGTGTTCGAGACGCCGCCTTTCGATGCCGGCACGCGGGCCGTGGCGCAGGCGATGGCAGCGGCAACCGCCAGGGGCGCGACCACCATCGTCGGTGGCGGTGACTCAGCGAGGGCAGTCGCGGAGGCGGGACTGGAAGACAAGATGAGCCACGTATCCACCGGTGGAGGCGCGTCACTCGAATTTCTCGAGGGGAAGCCACTTCCTGGAGTCGAAGCGCTGGACGACGCTTGATGCTGCAGCGCCCGGTGCTCGCCGCGAACTGGAAGATGCACCACGGTCCGACTGTGGCTGAGGCGTTCATAAAGGAATTTCTGGGAGCCTACCGGCCGCGCACGGATCGCACGGTCGTGTTTTTTCCGCCGGCAGTTTCCCTCGCTACTGCGGCAGCGGCCGCAACAGGACGATCGGACGTACTGGTCGGAGCACAGAACATCCATTGGGCGGAGAAGGGAGCATTCACGGGCGAGGTTTCCGCGGAGATGGCCAAGGACGCCGGGGCGCGCATCATCCTCGTCGGCCATTCCGAGCGCCGCCACGTATTTGGGGAGACCGACGCACAGTGCGCCAGGAAATGCGTCGCCGCGACGCGAGTCGGGCTCCCGTTCGTGCTGTGTGTCGGAGAAAAAATCGAGCAGCGGGAAGCGGGGGAGACGTCAGCCGTGGTTACGCGCCAGCTGCGAGAAGGAGTATCCCAGGTTTCCAATCTCATTTCCGCGGAATTTCTCCTCGCGTACGAGCCGGTATGGGCAATCGGCACTGGACTCACGGCGACCGCCGTCGACGCCTCGGCGGTTCACACGCTGCTGCGCTCGGAGCTGAGCGCGATGATGGGGACCCGCGCCGACGCGATTCCCATTCTGTATGGTGGAAGCGTAAACGCCGGCAATGCAGCGAGCCTGCTGGCGGCGCCCGAGATCGACGGCCTTCTTGTCGGTGGAGCAAGCCTCGACGCGGCATCCTGGATCAAGATCGTTCAGCCTTGACTCACTTCTCGAACCAGCAGATATTGAAAGGCTGAACCTCAAATCTATCAATGCTTTACACCTTTCTTCTTACTCTGCTGATCATCGACTGCATCGTCGTGATCGGCGCGGTACTTCTCCAGAGCGGTAAGGGCGGTGGACTCGCCGCGAGCTTCGGAGGCGCGAGCTCGTCTCCCGACGCTTTCATCGGCATCCGTCAGGCGGGCAACCTTCTTACCAAGACGAGCTGGTGGGGCGGCGGCGCGTTCCTCGCGCTCGCATTCGTGCTTCAGCTGATGTCGTCGAGGACAGGGGCTCCGCGCTCTGTACTGGAACAGGGGCTAGGCAGCCAGCCGGCTAACACCGCCGCGCCGCCGACCTCTGCTCCAGCCGTGCCTCTCGAGCCGCTGCCGACCACTACGCCAGCGCAGACGGCGCCCGCGCCGACTACAACTCCACCTCCGGCCACCCCTCGACGCTAAGTTGATCTCCAACGTGAGATCGTCGGAACCAGGGTTTCTCCTCCTCGAGGACGGAACCCTTTTTCGTGGCCGCTTGAGCGTCGCTCCTGGCGCTGCCGCCCCACAGGCCGTCGCTGAAGTCGTCTTCACGACGAACATGACCGGCTACCAGGAGGTCTTCACTGACCCATCGTATCGGGGCCAGATAGTGGTGATGACCGCGCCCCAGATCGGCAACTACGGAATCAACACGGAGGATCCCGAATCGGCCGCGCCGCAGATTGCCGGCGTGGTCGTCCGCGAGCTGTCCGCCACTCACTCCAACTGGCGCGCCACCGGCGGATTGGGTGCTTGGCTTGCCGCAGCGCAAGTACCTATCATTCAAGATGTTGACACAAGGCGTCTCACGCGACACCTGAGGTCAGCTGGGGTGATGCGCGGGGTCATCGGTGCCGGCTTGGATCCGGACGAATCCAGTCGCGCTGCACTCGAAGCATGCCCGTCGATGGAGGGTCTCGATCTCGCTTCGCGTGTCACAACCAAGGAGACCTACACCTGGGGCGACCCGCGCGCCCGACACCACATCGTCGCCTACGATTATGGCATCAAGCGCAACATCCTCCGACTGTTCGGGGAGAATGATTGCCAGGTGACGGTCGTGACGGCGGACACCGCCGCTGAGGCGGCGCTCGCCCTCGAGCCGGATGGAATCTTTCTTTCCAACGGGCCCGGAGACCCGGCTGCCATTGGTTACGCGCAGGAGACAATCCGCTCTCTCACTGCCACCGGTGTGCCCACGTTCGGGATCTGCCTGGGACACCAGCTCCTTGGACTGACCTTCGGCGGCACCACGGCTAAAATGCCCTATGGTCACCGAGGTGGGAATCATCCGGTGAAGGAAGTCGAAACCGGGCGAGTTCTCATCACCTCGCAGAATCACGGATTCGCTGTGGAGGGCGACGAACATGCGGTAAGTGGCGCGGGAGATCTTGAGGTGACGCACGTCAACCTCAATGACGGGTCGATCGAGGGCCTGCGACACCGGGAGCTGCCCGTTTTCGGTGTCCAGTATCACCCCGAGGCGGCGCCTGGGCCGCACGACGCAAGGCCGCTGTTCCAGGAGTTCCTGAGTGCCCTGAGGGCTGCCGCGAGGTAGTTTCGCTCGCTTGACAGTATTTCAGTAAAGCCATAACTTCTAAGCACTTACGCTATTTAGCGGGTCTCCATCCCGGGATTTTTCAATGACAAAAGCCGACCTCGTCGAGCGTGTCACGGCCCAGATTTCACGCACCGCCGGGCCGATGATTTCGAAGAAGGACTGCGCTCGCGTCGTGGACGCCTTCCTCGAAGCAATCAAGGAATCGCTCCAGACGCAGGAGAACATCGAGGTCCGCGGTTTCGGCACCTTCAAGATCAGAAATCGAAAGACCCGGATGGCGCGCAACCCGCGCACTGGCTCGCCGGTAGAAGTGTCCGCGCGCCCTGTTCCAGTGTTCAAGCCCTCGAAGGAGCTGCGTGCCCTGGTGGCTGGGGTTGACCTCTCGCAGATGTCGGAAGCGTAACGACTTAGCCCGCTTCACCCGATCGGAGGGGCGCATGCCAGTAGTGACGGTGCAATTGTTCGCGTCCTACGCTGATCTCGTCGGCAGCTCAATGCTCGATGTGCCGCTCGCGCACGGAGATACAGTGGGCGATCTCCTCGACACAATTAGATCTCTTCCATCCGCGTCCGGACTGCCGCCGATCTCGCGAGTCGCAGTGAACCGGGCGTTCGCCGGGGTGGATACCCCCCTCAGCTCGACTGACGAGATCGCGATCATTCCCCCGGTCGCAGGCGGATGAGGCGATCCGCGATCGTTGATCGCCCGATCGACGCAGCTTCATTGATGGCGGAAGTGTCGGGCGCCGAATGCGGCGCGGTATCGCTCTTTGTTGGTACCGTGCGTGACACCAACGATGGCCGCTCTGTCGACGCGATCGACTACACAGCATACACGGTGATGGCCGAAGCTGAGCTCGAGCGCATCCTGGATGAAGCCGAAGAACGCTTTGGCGTGAAGTCCCTCGTGGTCGAACACAGAATCGGCGCGCTCGCGATCGGAGACGCGAGCGTGGCGATCGCTGCCGCGCACGCGCACCGCGAGCCGGCGCTCGATTCTGTTCGGTACGTAATCGACGAGATCAAGAAGCGCGTGCCGATCTGGAAGATGGAGCATTACTCCGACGGCACCCGGGAATGGGTCGATCCCGCCGGAGTGCGCGCTGAAGCGGATGTGAGCGGATGAGCGAAGCACTGAAGGACGGTTTCGGACGCAGCATCGAGTACCTTCGCATCTCGGTAACCGATCGCTGCAACTTTCGCTGTCTCTACTGCATGCCGGTCGCGGGCCTTCAATGGCTGCCAAAGTCCGACATCCTCTCTTATGAGGAGATCGCAAGCATCGTCGAGCAGCTTGCCCCGCTTGGACTGAGGCGGCTGCGAATCACGGGTGGCGAGCCGACGATTCGTCCGGATCTCCATCGCCTCATCGCGATGCTTCGCGCGGTTCCGGACATCGAAGACATTTCTCTTTCAACCAATGGCGTTCGTCTCGCCGAGCTTGCTCCTGAGCTGAAGGCAGCGGGACTCGATCGCGTCAACATGAGCGCCGATTCCCTCATGCCCGACCGGATCAAGGCGATCTCTCGCCGAAGTCTCGAGTTCGATCCCGTTCGTGCGGCTGCCGCGGCTGAAAGGGCAGGGCTCTCACCGATCAAGATCAACGTCGTGGTGATGCGCGGAATCAACGACGACGAGCTCTGCGATTTCGCGCGCCTCACCATCGAGCTTCCCTGGCACGTGAGATTCATCGAGCTCATGCCGGTCGGGGAGCTCCGCGATCTGACATGGGATCACATCGTGCCCAGCGACGAGGTGTTACGCCGTCTCGAGTCGGTTGCTCCGCTCGAGCCCGCCGAAGGTCCCGCTCGCAGCAACGGACCAGCGCGCTATTTCCGATTCGCCGGCGGGCGGGGCAGTGTGGGGCTCATCACGCCCATGACTCACACCTACTGCGGCAGCTGCAACCGTGTTCGTCTTACGGCGGATGGAAGGCTCCGCACCTGCCTGTTCGGCGACGCCGAAACCGATCTTCGCTCGCCATTGCGTGATGGACTGCCACTCGAGCCGTTCTTCCGCGCCGCGCTCAGGGAAAAGCCCGAGGAACACCATCTCCTGCAGATGAAGGTTGGAGGGCTCCGCGCTCTGTCGCAGGTTGGGGGTTGAATCTCGGACCTGACTACAACTGAGAACGAGGTTAACTCTCCTCTCGCAGCTGACAAACGATTGCTCGTGGTAGTGGCCGCGGATAACTTTCGCGCACTTCCGCCCAAGAGCAACCAAGTCAATGGTCAACAAGATCACAGTAGTAGGTGCGGGCAACGTCGGCGCCACGACGGCGCAGCGCATTGCCGAGAAAGAGCTCTCGCGTTCGGTGGTGCTCGTCGACATTCAGGAAGGAATTCCGCAGGGCAAAGGACTCGACCAGTGGCAGTCCGCGCCGATCGAAGGCTTCGACACTCGCGTCATCGGAACGAACGGGTACGAGGAGACTCGCGATAGCGAGATAGTCGTGATCACGGCCGGCATCGCGCGCAAGCCCGGCATGTCGCGCGACGACCTCCTCAATACCAACGCCGGAATCGTCAAACAGGTCTCCGAGCAGATCAAGGGCACCTCACCGAATGCCATTCTCATCGTGGTCTCCAACCCCCTCGACGTGATGTCGTACGTCGCGATGAAGGTGACCGGCTTTCCGCGCGAGCGGGTGCTGGGCATGGCGGGCGTTCTGGACACTGCCAGGTATCGTGCATTTCTCGCCGAAGCGCTCGACGTGTCGGTGCGAGACATTCAGGCGATGGTCCTCGGCGGACACGGAGACACAATGGTTCCACTCATCTCGTATACGTCGGTCAGCGGAATACCGATCACGCAGCTAATGTCCCAGGCTAAGCTGGATGCGATCGTGGAGCGCACTCGCGGGGGTGGCGCCGAAATCGTCAAGCATCTCAAGACCGGCTCGGCGTATTACGCGCCTGCTTCGGCCGCCGTGCAGATGTGCGAGGCAATCGTGAACGATCAGAAACGCATTCTGCCCTGCGCGGCGTGGCTCGAAGGCGAGTACGGAATGAAAGGGCTCTTCCTCGGCGTCCCGTGCAAGCTCGGCCGACGCGGGCTTGAGAAGATCATCGAGGTGGAGTTGACCCGCGAAGAGCGCAGCGCCCTGGCGAAGAGCGCTGACGCCGTGCGCGAGCCGATGGGCGCAGTCAAGCTCTAGATGGAGGAACCGCCACCGTTCAAGGTCGTCGCGCCGACGCGAAAGAGCGCCGGCAAGCGGCTGATCTGGATCCCCGTTGTGATTGTCCTGGGCTTGATACTGGCGTATGCCGCTGGCTTGTTGAGGTAGTCGCCTCTAGCGCTTTAAGCGAGTCTTCTCGCTCTTCTTCTCCCCGTCATCGTGCTGCTGCCGGTCCTCGACCAATCTGTGCGAGCCGTTGCGGTCGGTTCCGGTTCCATTTCGTCGGCGTACGGCGCTGTTGCCTGAGTGTAGCTGCTCGAGAATTTTGCTTCTGGTCTTTGCTCCATGCCCTCCCTCCGCATGGTCCTGCGGGCCTTTCTGCACTCCGTCCTTGTTCTGCATCAGCGTTGCTTCCTCCATTGCGGTTACATCATACTCCGGCAAGCCGGAGGCCACGCTACAATCGCGGCAGGGTTACTCCCTGCTGACCCTGATACTTCCCCTTCTTGTCCTTGTATGACACCTCCGGTGGCTCATCGCCCTTGAAGAACAGAACCTGAGCAATGCCTTCATTGGCGTAGATCTTGGCCGGCAGTGGAGTAGTGTTCGAAATCTCCAGGGTTACAAATCCTTCCCACTCCGGCTCGAAGGGTGTGACGTTCGTGATGATCCCGCACCGCGCGTAGGTGGACTTACCTACTGTGATGGTCACGACGTCACGCGGTATCCGGAAATACTCCACAGACCGGGCAAGCGCAAACGAGTTGGGGGGAACTATGCAAACGTCGCCCTCGAACTCGACGAACGACTTGGGATCGAAATTCTTGGGATCGACGATCGAGTTGAGAACGTTGGTGAAGATCCGGAATTCACGCGCGACGCGCATGTCGTAACCGTAGGAGCTGACGCCGTAGGAGATGACGCCGGCTCGCACCTGACTGTTCTCGAAGGGCTCGATCATCCGGTGCTCCTTAGCCATGCGGGTGATCCAGCGATCCGATTGAATTGACATTGATTGTGAGATTGGTAGCGGGAGGGCGGCGCTGGTATGCGCCGGGTAACCCAATGGTTTTCGTCGTGAATGTACGATTTTCGCACTGCTGTCGCTACCGAATCGGAGCCGTTGAATTAGCAGGTAGCCGACGGTAAATTCCCCAAAATCGCACTAGTGAAATTTTTCACGAAGTCTGGAACCCCATGGCCCGCGCGTACTTCCCGGTTCTAATGCTGCTCGGTTTCGTCGCCATCAACGCGGTGCTGTTGGTCGCGATTTCGACTCTGCTGCTTCGTGCGAGGCCGACTCCGGTGAAGCAGCAAGCATACGAGTCCGGCGTGCCCGCCCTTGGCGATGCACGCGAGCGGTTCTCCGTCCGTTTCTACCTCGTCGCCATCCTGTTCATCATCTTCGACATCGAGACCGTGTTCATGATTCCATGGGCTGTCTACTACAAGCAGCTCTCCTGCTTCGTCCCGCTCGTGAACGATGTCTGTCCCGTCGGCAACATCTCGTTCTTCGGCCTTGGTGAGATGCTCGTTTTCATGCTGATTCTGCTCGTCGGCTTCATTTACGTGTGGAAGAAAGGCGCGCTGCAATGGGATTGATGGCGCCAGGAGAGCGGACGACGGTCTCTTACATACCCGAATCTCAGGAAGGGTGGGTCGCGACGCGGCTCGACTTCCTGGTCAACTGGGGTCGCGCCAACTCGCTCTGGCCGATGCCGTTCGGCACCGCCTGCTGTGCCATCGAGTTCATGGCGACCGCGGCCAGCGATTTTGACCTCGCGCGGTTCGGCATGGAGCGCATGAGCTACTCGCCGCGACAGGCCGACGTGCTGATCTGCGCGGGCCGGGTACCGTTCAAGCTGGCACCGATTATCCGTCGCATCTGGCAGCAGATGCCGCAGCCGAAGTGGTGCATCTCGATGGGCGCGTGCGCGTCGACGGGAGGAATGTTCGACAATTACGCGGTGGTGCAGGGAATCGACACGATCATTCCTGTCGATGTCTATGTTCCCGGCTGCCCCCCGCGGCCGGAGGGTCTCATCTATGGGATCCGGATGCTGCAGGAGAAGGTGATGAACGAACGCGGCGCGGACACGCGCACGCGCGACGAGATGGAGCCCGATCCTTCCAGCCAGTTCTACATCCCGCCTCAGCTGATCGACGAGCTCGGTGAGCCGTTCGGGAATTCTGTGAATCAGACAAGGTCAGCGCCGTGAGTCCGTTCGAAGTCGTCGCAACCGGCGCGCTCGCATCCGGTCCGCCGCCCGTTACTCCGAAAAATCTGCCGCACCATGGCGGCGATGCGAATCCTTCGGCCAAGGCGCTCCAGGACAAATTCGGCTGGGCGGTCGAGCGCGCCGAGGTCGTCTGGGGCGAGACTGTTGTCTATGTCGAGCCAGCGTCGGTGAAAGAAGTCATTCGCTGGCTCCACGACGACGCATCTCAACAATACGATTTCCTCAGTGACATCACTGCAGTCGAGTACCGTGACGCCGAGGTGCCCATCGAGGTTGTTTGGCACCTGCGCTCGCTCCCGTATAGACGCTTCCTCCGCATCAAGACTGAGCTCATCAAAGGCGAGCCGCTGGAAGTCGACAGCGTGTACGACATCTATCGCGCCGCCGATTGGCTCGAGCGCGAGTGCTACGACATGTTCGGGATCAAGTTTCGCGGGCACCCCGATCTGCGCCGCCTCCTCATGTGGGAGTCGTACAAGGAAGGTTTTCCGCTGCGCAAGGATTTCCCGCTGCGCGGCCGGTTCAGCCGGTCCGAACAGCTGCGGCAGGCGCTCGCTCAGAACCCCGAAGCGCGCTACTCGATGGAGGAGCTCTCGATAGCGGATGCGTTCGCCGAGCTTCCGGAGGAAATGCGCAAGCGCCTGGACAAGGGCGAGAGAACCGGCGAGTAAATGTCGAAGCGTACGATCGAAGTCGAGCTGTCGACGTCCGGGCTGGATAAGCACGGCAGGCCGCAGCGCGTTCCGCTCGTTACCAGCGATGGCGGTGACGCGCTCGCCCTCGAGGCACCACCGAGCATGGAGCCTGATCTCGATGGCGAGCACATGCTCATCAACATCGGACCGCAGCATCCGGCGACGCACGGCGTCTTGCGTCTTGTGCTGGAGCTGGATGGCGAGACGGTCGTTCGCTGCATCCCGCATATCGGCTACCTGCACTGCGGCTTCGAGAAAATGGGTGAGTACCGCCAGTACAACCAGATTATCTGCTGGACGGACCGCGAAGACTATCTGAACTCGCTCGGCAACAACGTCGCATTCTCGCTGGGCGCGGAGCGGTTGTTCGGAATCGAGGTCCCCGAGCGGTGCACGGTGCTGCGAGTGATCGCCTCGGAGCTGTCGCGGATCATGTCCCATCTGGTCTGGCTCGGCACTTTCTGCATCGACATCGGTGCGTTCACGCCGTTTCTCTGGGCATTCCAGCGTCGCGAGGAGATCTACCGGTTGATCGAGAAGTGGGTAGGAGCGCGTCTGACAACCTCCGCTACCCGCGTGGGAGGCCTGGCCGCGGATATTCCCTCTGGATGGATGGATGGGCTGCGCCAATTCACGCGCTCGTTCCCGCAGACGCTCGATGAGATCGATCGCGTTCTGACGAAGAACGCCATCTGGGTCGGTCGCACCGTTGGACTCGGAGTCATGACGCCGGCGGAAGCCGTCAACTGGGGATTGTCCGGCCCGATGCTGCGTGCGTCCGGAGTCGACTTCGATGTGCGCAAGGATTTCCCGTACATGGATTATGAGACCTACGACTTCGACGTGCCGGTCGGCACGAGCGGAGACGTGTACGACCGCTACCTGGTGCGATTCGAGGAGATGCGCCAGTCGGTGCGAATCCTGAATCAGGCAGCTGATCGCCTGCCCGATGGTCCGGTCAATATCGACGACCCACGAATAATCCTCCCGCCCAAATCGAAAGCGACGAGCGAGATGGAGTCGATGATCCACCACTTCAAAGTCGTGATGGAGGGTCCGCGCCCACCGGTCGGCGAATCCTATGTCGCGGTCGAGAGCCCCAAGGGAGAGAAGGGCTACTATATGGTATCCGACGGAACGGCGAAACCGGTACGCTGGCGCATCCGACCGCCCTCATTCGTGAATCTCGCCGCCATTCCGAAGATGGTGGAAGGACACCTGCTCTCGGATGTAATCGCGATCAACGCGAGCATCGACATCGTCATGGGGGAGATCGACCGTTGACGCCCCCTCCTGAGATTCTCGGCGGACTGGAATCGCCGGAGTACGCGTCACACGACCGCGCTGCGCACGCACCTTATGCCCCTGTGTTCGTCGCGGGCAGCGCGGCGCGCCGCGAGCTCGACGAGCTGATGCCACGTTATCCGCACAAAATGGCAACGCTACTGCCAGCTCTTTGGATACTGCAGCGCGAGCGGGGTTGGGTGAGTGAAGAGGGAATGGCGGAGGTGGCCGCACTGCTCGACCTCACACCTGCCTACGTGAAGGGCGTCGTCACGTTCTACACCATGTATCACCAGCATCCGGTCGGAAAATACTTCGTTCAGGTCTGTACCACGTCGCCGTGCGCGATCAGCGGCGCTGAGGAAGTCGCCAAGGCGTTTCTCCGCCACACCAAGGCCGGCGAGCTGGGCGTGACTTCCGCCGACGGGAGATTCACCGTGATCGAGGTCGAGTGCCTCGGCGCGTGCGGTTTTGCGACGCCGGTGATGATCAACGAAGAGTTCATAGAATCCGTTACTCCGGAGAAAGTGCCGCAACTCCTCTCGCGGCTGGCATAATGGGATATCCCTACCAGCCGCATCACCGGGAAACGACGGTGCTGTCTCAATACTTCGGTGTAGCCGAGGCGCGCACCCTCGACGGATGGAAGAAGCGCGGTGGATACCAGGCGCTGGAGAAGGCGCTTGGAATGGCACCGGCCGACATCGTCAACGTCGTGAAGGAATCTGGTCTCCGTGGCCGAGGAGGCGCCGGCTTTCCGACCGGGATGAAATGGTCGTTCATGAAGCAGGGAGACGGCAAGCCGCACTATCTCTGCTGCAACGCCGACGAGTCCGAGCCTGGGACGTTCAAGGATCGCGAGCTGATGCGCTGGACGCCTCACGCGCTCGTGGAAGGCTGTGCCATCGCGGCCTACGCCATCGGGGCGGAGACCGCCTACGTCTACATTCGCGGTGAGTTCACCGAGCCGCTGCACTGGATGAACGAGGCGATAAAGGAAGCGTACGCCGCGGGACTCATCGGCAAGAACGCGATGGGAACGGGCAAGCGAATCGATGTTCATGTCCACAAGGGCGCGGGCGCGTACATCTGCGGTGAAGAGACCGCGCTCATGGAGTCGCTGGAGGGGCGGCGCGGCAATCCGCGCATCAAGCCGCCGTTCCCTGCGGTCTCCGGGGTCTTCGGGATGCCGACCACCATCAATAACGTCGAGACGCTCATCGCGGCCATTCCAATCCTCATGAATGGCGCCGATTGGTATAAGAAGATGTCGCTCTCGAACCCGAAGAGCACCGGGACCAAGCTGTACTCGGTGTGCGGAAACATTGCACGTCCGGGCACTTACGAAGTCGTGATGGGTTTTCCCTTCCGGGACTTCCTCTACGACGTCTGCGGTGGTCCGCTCCCCAGTAAAAAGTTCAAGGCGGTGATACCCGGCGGAGTATCCGTGCCGATTCAGTCGATGGAGGAAGCCGACGCAACGCTGATGGACTACGAGGGGTTTGTCGCTCAGGGGTCCATGCTCGGCTCGGGCGGCGTGATCGTGATCGACAATGCCCAATCCATGGTCGCCGTCATCGCGCGGATCGCGCGCTTCTTCGCGCACGAGAGCTGTGCCCAGTGCACGCAGTGTCGTGAAGGCACCGCCTGGACCACGAAGATCATGGAGCGGATTCGGGACGGGCATGGAACTACTGAAGATCTCGATACACTGCTGGACATCGCCGAGCAAATGACCGGCAAGACCATCTGCGTGCTCAGCGATTCGTGCGCGACTCCGGTCGTTTCCGGCATCAAGAAGTTCCGGAGTGAGTTCGAGGAATTGATTCAGGGCCGCCGTTTCCATCCAGTCGTCTCGGCGGTAGCCTGATGCCGCCGGCCGAAGCCAAGATGATCACGCTGACGATCGAGGGGCGGCAGGTTACGGTGGCCGAAGGGACGACGATCCTCGAGGCCGCGAAGCAGGTGGGTGTGCTCATCCCGCACTACTGCTATCACCCGGGTCTGCCCGTCGCCGGTGTCTGCCGCATGTGCCTTGTAGACGTGGAGAAGGCGCCGAAACTCGCGCCGTCCTGCGCCACTACAGTGGCCGAGGGACAGGTGGTGCACGTGCACAATGAGAAATCACTCGAGGCACGGAAAGGAGTGCTCGAGATGCTTCTCATCAACCACCCGCTCGACTGTCCGATCTGCGATCAGTCGGGAGAGTGCGAGCTACAGGACTACACCTTTCAGGAAGGCCGCGAAGATTCGCGGTACCGCGAGCCAAAGCGCTTCAACCCGGCCGAAGACTTCGGCGGCGACGTCGTCTACGTTCCCAACCGCTGCATCCTCTGCACCCGCTGCGTCAGGTTCATGGACGATCTCGCGCACGACCCCGCGCTCAACGTCAGCGAACGTGGTGATCGGGCGCTGATCGGAAAATTCGAGGGGCACGACCTGACGCATCCGTGGGCGGCAAACGTCGTCGACCTCTGTCCGGTGGGTGCGCTCCTTTCAAAGGATTTCCTCAACAAGGCGCGCGCCTGGGAGCTCGATCGCACGGCCTCGATATGCCCTAACTGCACACAGGGCTGCAACGTGACGATGGAGACCCGCGAGAACCAGGTGGTGCGCATGCGCCCGCGTCCGAACGAGTTCGTGAACTCGTTCTTCATGTGTGATTGGGGCCGCCTCAACTACCGCTGGATGAACGAGAAAAGCCGCGTCGAGGTGCCGATGGTCCGGCAGGGAACAGTGCTGGCGGAGACGAGTTGGGAAAGGGCGATTGCCGCTGCCGCGGCGACGCTAAAGGGCAAGAACGTATTCGTAGCTGCATCTCCCATGCTGTCCAACGAATCTTTGTTCCTGCTCACTCAATTGATGCAGACCGGGGCTTTTCGCGTAGCCGAGGGGGATGAAGCTCCGCTTCCCGGTATCGAAGACCTGGCGCTGCGCCGCGAGCGGGCGGCGAACGTTCATGGCGCTGAAGCGCTTGGGTTCACCAGGACCAGCGACTTGCTCGGTGGATTGAAGCAGGGTGACGTGCTCCTTATCGCGGGTGAGGATATGGAGGAGGTCGACGCCACGGTAATGGCACGGGCGAGCGCGGTCGTCGTCATCAGCTCCGTGCTCCCGGCGACGGCGACGAACGCGGCTGTCGTGCTGCCGATCGCGAATTTCGCCGAGGAAGAGGGAACGGTGACGAACCTGCGCGGACGAGTGCAGCGGTTCACGCAGGCGAGACAGGCGCCTGGCGAGACGCGTCCGAGCTGGCTGGTACTGGGTGATCTGCTCGGCGCAATGGGTAAGCAGTCAAGCTTTTTTCTTCCTTCCGATGTCTTCGCCCAGCTTGCCGCAAGCAACGGCGCGTTCGCCGGGCTCAACTACGACACCATCGGCTTCAAGGGATTGCCGCTGGCGACAGCGAAGGCGACCGGACCGAAAGCCCCGCTGGCGATGGGCGCCGCGTGAACGTGCTTTCCGGAGTGTACGCGCTCCTGCAGGCCGCGGATCCGAATCAACCGCCGATTAGCGGAATGCCGTTCTATCTGTTCACGGTCCTTAAGATGATCGTCATTTTTACGATATACATGGTGGGCGTGGCGATGCTCACTCTCGCCGAACGCAAGATCTCAGCGTGGATCCAGGACCGTCATGGCCCCAATCGCGTCGGGAAGGGGTGGCTTCAGCCAGCGGCGGACGGACTGAAGAACATCATGAAGGAGGAGACGATGCCCGCGGGCGTGAACAAGCCGCTCTTCGTCCTGGCGCCAATCATCTCCTTCATTCCGGCGCTCACCGCGTGGTGTGTGATTCCGTTTGGCGCTCCAGTCGCGACACGGTGGGGAAGAATCGATCTCGTAGTCGCTGACCTTCCAGTCGGATTCCTGTTCATCCTCGCCCTGACGTCCCTCGGCGTGTATGGCATCGTGCTGGCTGGCTGGTCCTCGAACAACAAATACGCCCTGCTCGGTGGGCTTCGCTCGAGCGCGCAGATGGTCTCGTACGAGATCTCCATGGGCATGTCGACAATTCCCATCCTTTTGCTGGCCGGGAACGTCAGCCTGAACAGCATCATCAACCAGCAGGCGTGGGGCGGCTGGAACGTGGTCAACCTCACCGTCGCGTTCCTGATCTTCATGGTTGCCGCGTTCGCGGAGACGAATCGGCTTCCTTTCGACCTGCCTGAGGCGGAGGCGGAGCTGATCGCCGGCTACCACACCGAGTACAGCGCGATGAAGTTTTCGCTCTTCTTCATCTCCGAATACGCGAACATGGTGACGGCGAGTGCCCTGATGGCGACGCTCTTCTTCGGCGGCTGGGACGTACCCTTCACGTCGCAAGACAACGTCGGGCCATACAGCGGCTGGCTGAGCTTGCTCTCGGTGGGAATCTTCCTGTTCAAGATCCTCTTCTTCGTCTTCGTGTTCATGTGGATACGCTGGACGCTGCCGCGGTTCCGCTACGACCAGCTCATGTCGCTCGGGTGGAAGTTCATGCTGCCGCTGGCGCTCGCTTACATCGTTCTCATCGCGGCGGTAATGCTGGGCCTGAGCGCGGCCGCCATAGAGCCGGGAATGCTCTACGCGACGATTCTCGGCTCGATCAACGTAGCAATCATGATCATTCTCTTCGCGATTCTGGATCGCGGTCGAATCATCAGCCCGGCATACGGTCGAATGCACCCAAGAGAGATCGAGCGCATGCGGCAGGTGACGCGGCGCGCACAGTTGGCGGCGGAGGCGAACAGATAATGGCGATCAAGGTGAAGCTCGTGGAGCGTCCGGTCGAAGACGTCAGCTACATTCGGGCGACTCTCAAGGGAATGGGGCGCACGTTGAGCCACCTGTTGAAGTTCAGTGAAAGAGCTACGGTCCAGTACCCCGAGGAGAAAGTGCCGCTTTCTCCGCGCTGGCGTGGCACGCACCGGATGCTGACCACAGAGACTGGCAAAGCGAAGTGCGTGGCGTGCGGTCTGTGCCCGACTGTTTGTCCCGCCAATTGCATCAAGCTCGTTCCCGGCGAGGACGAGGAAGGGAACCGGTATCCGCTGGTGTTCGAGATCGACGAATTCCGCTGCATCTTCTGCGGCTACTGCCAGGAAGTCTGTCCCGAGGAAGCGATTCACGTCGGTCGTCACTACGAGAATTCGGAGTACAGCAGGGATGGGTTCGTCTATGATCTGCAGCGGTTGATGGACCAGTCCCATCCCGTTTGCGAGATGTGGGACCCCGAAGATCCAAAAGGCGAGTGATGGAGCCCCATTACCCGCTGTTCTACACCTTCCACTTCTACCTATTCGGTGTCATCGGGCTCACGTCGGCGATCGCCTTCGTGACTCGGAAGAGTCCGGTCGCGGCGGCGCTCTGGCTCGTGAATACGATGTTCAGCCTGGCGGCGCTGTTCGTGATGCTCGATGCCGAGTTCATTGGAGTCATCCAGGTGTTCGTTTACGCCGGTGCGATCATGGTGGTGTTCGTGTTCGTGATCATGCTACTCAATCTCGGCCATCCCCGGGAGTTCGCTTACGCGCGCGGCAAGCGCTGGAAGCTCGTCGCGGGTGTCGTCGGCTTGGTGCTGCTGGCCGAGCTGATGGTCATCTCACGCGGCGGATTGCCGCCATCGCTCGTGGTGCCACCGGGGTACAACCAGCAGCAGCTGCAGGAGCTCAACGCTGTCGGGAGAATCGCCAAGCCGCTGTTCAACGAATATCTGCTCGCGTTCGAGCTGACGAGCGTTCTGCTGCTGGTCGCCATAGCGGGAGCCGTCGTGCTGGGAAGAGGTAAGGCAGTCCGTGCTAGCTGAGTCTCTCGCTCTCACCGCTGCGCTGTTCACGATCGGCGTCATCGGCGTGCTGGTCCACCGGAACGCCATTATCATCTTCATGTGCGTGGAGCTGATGCTCACGGCGGTGAATCTGACGTTCGTCGCCTTCTCGAGATTTTATGGGGCGCCAGGTCAGGTTTTCGTGATATTCGTCATGACCGTTTCGGCAGCTGAAGCGGCGGTTGGGCTCGCCATCATCATCGCGATTTTTCGACACCGCCAGACGATCAATCTCAAGGACATCAATCTGCTGAGAGGATGATCGTCGCTTTCCTGCAGGCAGCGAGCTCGGTGACAGCCACGTCGCATCCTTTGTCGGGGGGCGCGGCGGAGCTGTTGTGGCTGTTGCCGCTGCTTCCGCTCGTCGGCTTCGTAATCAACGGCATCCTCTCTCTGAACAGCGCGCGGCTCGGGCCGAACGATCCGACCACTCCCGAGCATCACACGTACTCCGGAAGGGCGGATGAAGCGGCGGCGCTGTCTCACGCGGAACATTCCGGAGCCGTTGGAGATGATCACCACGCCACCAACCGCCACCGCTGGGCCGGAGTGGTCAGCATCGTCGGACCCGGTGTGCTGCTCCTCTCGTTCGGACTCGCGTTGGCGATGTTCTCCGCGATGCGCGGCGTAACAATGGAGTCGCCATTCATCCAGAGCTACTTCCAGTGGATGGCGACGGGAGACCTGTCCATCGACGCCGCGCTCCAGCTCGACCAGCTGTCAATGGTGATGGTACTGGTGGTCACGGGGGTGGGCAGCCTGATCCACGTCTTCAGCGTGGGCTACATGCGCGAGGACCCCGGCTACCCGCGCTATTTCGCCTACCTGAACCTGTTCGTGTTCTTCATGCTGGTGCTGGTGCTGGGCGCGAATTATCCAGTTCTGTTCGTTGGATGGGAGGGAGTCGGCCTCTGCTCCTACCTGCTGATCGGCTTCTGGTTTTCCGAGAAGGTCAACGCCGACGCGGGAAAGAAGGCGTTCATCGTCAATCGCATCGGGGACTTCGGCTTCCTGGTGGCGATGTTCCTCCTCTTCGCCAATCTCGGAGTCCTCGATTTCAGCGGCGTCAACGCGGGCGCGCTGAAGCTGCCGGTGGGCGGTGTTTTGATAACCGCGATCTGCCTGTTCATGTTTCTGGGCTGCGCGGGGAAGAGCGCGCAGATTCCGCTCTACATCTGGCTGCCCGATGCGATGGCGGGACCGACACCGGTGTCCGCACTCATCCACGCGGCAACGATGGTGACGGCAGGCGTCTATCTGATCGCGCGGAGCGCCGTGCTGTTCTCTCTCTCACCGGTCGCATCACTGACAGTCGCGTTGGTCGGAGCGGTAACCGCGCTTTTCGCCGCCACGATCGGCCTCAAGCAGTGGGACATCAAGAAGGTCCTCGCATATTCGACCATCTCGCAGCTGGGATACATGTTCATCGGCGTCGGAGTGGGCGCCTACGTCTCGGGGATCTTCCACCTCGTGACCCACTCGTTCTTCAAGGCGCTCCTGTTCCTCGGGGCGGGATCCGTGATTCACGTCATGCACGCGGCGTATCATCGAACTCACAGCGACGAGGACGCGCAGGACATGCGCAACATGGGTGGGCTCCGGAGCTTCATGCCGGTCACATCCGTGTTGATGTGGATCGCGACACTGGCGATCGCGGGCATTCCGCCGTTCGCCGGGTTCTTCTCCAAGGACGAGATACTTGCCACTGCGTTCGAGCGCGCCCACGGCTCGACGCTGGCGACGGCCAGCTGGCTCGGCGTTCCCGGCAGCACTCTCCTGTACGTCATCTACGGAATTGGGCTCCTCTCGGCGCTTCTCACGGCGATCTACATGACCCGGATGATGCTCTACACCTTCCATGGTCCGAACAGAACCGGCGCGGATGAGGCGAAGCATCTGCACGAGGCGCCGTCGATCATGACGGCACCGCTGTTCGTGCTAGCCGTTCTCAGTGTGATTGGTGGGTGGCTCAATCTGCCGGAGGTCATCACAGACCTCGTGCCGCTGGGACCGCGCGACCTGATTGGGCATTGGCTGGAGCCGGTGGTAGGAGCATCGACCGCGCGGGTGAGCGCGGGAGAGATTCACGCGTCGGCCAGGGTCGAGGAGTTGCTGATCGTGGCTGCCGTCTTCGTTGCTGCAGCCGGAATCGTGTTCGCATGGGCGCGCCTCAAGCCCGCCCGCCTCGTCCCCAAGCGGGACTGGGTCCCGGAGGAAGGCTTCGAGAGAGTCGTGGCGGAGAAGTATTTCGTCGACGAGGCCCTCGACCGTGCGATCGTCACTCCGACCTATGCCATCTCGCGAAACGTGTTGTGGAAGCTGATCGACAACGGGCTCATCGACGGTGTGATGGTGAATGGCAGCGCCGCGGTAGCACGTGGGTTCGGCTGGATGGGCTCGAGGCTGCAGACGGGGAACACCGGGATTTATGCATGGGTTCTCGTCATTGGAGTCGTGGCGATGCTCGGCGCTTTCACGCTCAGGTGATCTGACCAATGACGACCTTCCTCAATTCCATTGGCTACAACGACTGGGTGCTGCCGGCGCTGCTGCTGCTGCCGCTGGTCGGCGCCGCGGTCATTCTCGCCATCCGCCCGCGCGCCGCGGCCGGACACGGGGACACCCTGGAAGACGGACGCCCACGTCAGATCGCGTTCTACTCGTTTCTGCTCGAATTCATCGTCTCGCTCGGATTGTGGTGGTCCTTCGATCCCGCCAGTGCCGGCTGGCAAGCGACGATCGATCTGCCGTGGATCCCAACCTGGGGCGTGCGCTTCACCCTGGGGGTCGATGGAATCGCGCTGATGATGCTGCTGCTCACCACCTTCATCATGCCGCTCACGGTTCTCGGCAGCTGGACGAGCGTCCGGACGAGAGTCCGGAGCTACTATGCCTTGCTGCTCATACTGACCACCGGCATGCTCGGCGTGTTCGTGGCGCGCGACCTGTTTCTCTTCTATGTGATGTGGGAAGTGATGCTGGTGCCGATGTATTTCATCATCGGGATCTGGGGTGGTGAACGACGGATCTACGCGAGCCTCAAGTTCTTCATCTACACGATGCTGCCGTCGCTGCTGATGCTGGTGGCTATCATCTATCTCGGGCTGCACGCGCGCGACACGACTGGCACTCCGAACTTCAGCTACGACAATTTGCTGACAATGTCGGGCGTTACTCCGAAGGCAGCGCTGTGGCTGTTCGGGGCGTTCGCCTTCGCGTTCGCGGTAAAGGTCCCGATGTTTCCGTTCCACACCTGGCTTCCTGACGCGCACGTCGAGGCACCCACCGCCGGGTCGGTGATTCTTGCCGGAATCATGCTGAAGATGGGAACCTTCGGTTTCCTCCGCTTCGCCTTACCGCTGTTTCCGGGCGCGGCGATGCATCCGACTGTTCGCACGCTCATACTCGTGCTGGCTGTGATCGGCATCGTGTACGGCGCGCTGGTGGCAATGGTGCAACCCGACTTCAAGAAGCTCGTCGCGTACTCGTCGGTCAGTCACCTCGGCTTCGTAATGCTGGGGATCTTCGCTCTCACACTCCAGAGCGTACAGGGCGCGATGATGGTAATGATCAATCACGGCATCTCTACCGGCGCGCTGTTCCTGTTGGTCGGCATGATCTACGAGCGCAAGCACTCCCGGATGATCGACTCGTACGGGGGGATTGCTAGGGTCGTCCCAATGTTCGCGGCAATTTTGACCTTCGTCTCGCTGAGCAGCATCGGCCTGCCCGGTACGAACGGGTTCGTCGGCGAATTCCTCGTGCTGGTCGGATCATTCCGGACCTACCCCCTCCTGTCGACCATTGCGACAACCGGGGTGATTTTCGCAGCCGCCTATTTGTTGTGGGCGATTCAGCGCATTCTGTTCAACTCGCTGGACAAGAAAGAGAACGCCCACATACCTGATCTGAACCGCCGGGAGCTGGCGCTGCTCGCTCCACTGGTTGCGGCGATTATCTGGCTGGGGATTTATCCGCAACCCGTCCTCCGGCGGATGGAAGCGACGAGCAAGGCGCTCGTTAACCGCGTTGAAGCCCGACAGAGTCCCCTCGCTCCTTTGCCGGTCGCGACCCGATGAACTTCGATCTCACTCGGCCAGGCGATCTCGCGGCTGCGCTTGGCCCCGACTTGCTGCTAATGGGCGGCGCGATGCTTCTCCTGCTCTGGTCGGCGTGGCGGCCGGAGACCGATGCCAACCAGCGCCAGGTGGGCATTGCGAGCATCGCCCTCTGTGTGGTCGTGATGATCGCCGTCGGCTATTACGGGTTTCGCGGAGCTACATCGGGAAACGGAGTCATCGCGGTCGACAATTTCCGTTGGGTGGCCGACGAGATCTTCCTGATCGCGACGATCGGCACCATTGCGATGTCGCTCGATTACAACCCGCGCGAAGGAATACTGGCGGGGGAGTCGCACGTGTTGCTGCTGCTGGCGACGTCGGGAATGATGATCCTGGCCGCGGCGCGCGACCTCATCATCGTCTTTCTTGGGATCGAGCTGATGTCGGTCGCCATCTATGTGCTGGTGGGGATCAACCGTCGCCGCGAGCGGTCAGCCGAAGGAGCGATCAAGTACTTCCTGCTCGGCGCTTTCTCCACGGCGTTTCTGCTCTATGGGATCGCCCTCGTTTATGGCGCGACGGGTGAGACAAACTTTGCGGCAATTGCAGCCAACATCGAGCGGCTGAACCTCGCTACGAGCGGATTGCTGCTCGTTGGTCTGGCGCTCGTCGTCGTCGGGTTTGGATTCAAGGTGGCGGCCGCGCCGTTTCACATGTGGGCGCCCGATGTCTACGAGGGCGCGCCGACGCCGATCACAGCGTACATGGCGGCTGCAGTCAAGGCCGCGGCATTTGCCTCGTTCTTCCGCCTCTGGCTCGAGGGGTTTCCGCAACTGATCGCCACGTGGCACGACCCGCTATGGTGGCTGGCGGTCGTCACGATGGTCGTTGGCAACCTGATCGCGCTCGCGCAGCGGAACATCAAGCGCCTTCTCGCCTATTCGAGCATTGCGCATGCCGGCTACATACTCGTGGCAATTGTGGTGGGTACCGCGCTCGGCAGCTCGGCGTTCATGTTCTATCTATTCGCATATACCCTGGCAACTCTCGGTGCATTTGCGGTAATTGTGGCGATGGGCGCGGCGGGCGAGGACAAGATGGGCGTTGAAGAGTACTCAGGGCTGTTCAGCATCCGACCCGGCATGGCGGTGGCGATGGCCGTGTTCATGCTCGCCCTTCTCGGGTTTCCCATCTTCGGTGGGATTGGCTTCTTCGCCAAATGGTACGTGCTGCAGGCGGCGCTGCAGGCTCCGGCGCCGCAGACGCGGCTGGCTGTGATTCTCGTTCTCACCAGCCTGCTGAGCGCCGGCTACTATCTGTACGTGGTGATGGTGATGTTCATGAAGCCTCGAGCGAGCACCGCGGTCGTACCGTCACGCACTCCGCGCTGGACGGGCGCTGTAGTCTGGGCATCGGCGGCGATCATACTCGTGTTCGGACTGTTTCCGGATGTTCTCGTCTCCTTTGCCAAGCGGAGCACGCCTGGCGTTGTGAGGGGAGCGCCCGCGGTCGTCACCAAACGCTGACGCCGATGGCGCTGTCGCGCACGATTTTTCGCGAGTATGACGTTCGCGGCGTAGCCGGCCGGGATCTCACGGAGGAAGCCGCGACGGCGATCGCGGGCGCGTACGCCGCGTTCATGGCCGAGCGCCAAGTGAAGGGCGCGCTGGCGGTGGGGCGTGACAATCGTCCGAGTGGAGAAGGGCTGCATCGCGCGCTGGTCGCGGGTCTTCTCGCCAGCGGCGTCGATGTCGTCGACATTGGAATCGTCCCCACGCCAGTCGCATACTGGTCTCAACACAAGCTCGACGTCGTTGGCGGCATCCAGATTACCGGGTCCCACAATCCGCCAGAGTACAACGGCTTCAAGCTCGGTCTGGGGACCAAGCCGGTTTACGGCTCCGACATCCAGCACATCTACGAGCTGGCCACCGCGAAGAAGTTTCCCGTTGGCAGAGGCATTCTTCGCAAGGAGCCCGTCATCGACCGCTACATCGATGACATTGCCGGGCGAGTAGGGAAGCTCGGGCGCGACGTGAAGACGGTCCTCGACTGCGGAAACGGGGCTGGAGCCCTTGTCGCACCAAAACTGTTTCCGCGATTGGGCATCAAGCCGCGCTGCCTTTTCTGCGAGAGTGACGGGACGTTCCCCAACCACCATCCCGATCCGACCGTTCCAAAGAACGTCGAGGACCTCATCGCGGCGGTGGAGCGAGATGGCGCGGAGATCGGAATCGCATTCGACGGGGACGCCGACCGCATCGGAGTGATCGATGAGACCGGCGAGATGATCTGGGGTGACTATCTCCTGATCGTCTATGCCCGCGACGCTCTGGCGCGGACCGGAAAGGGCCAGTCGATTGTGTTCGACGTCAAGGCGTCGCAGGCGCTTCCGGAAGCGGTGGAGAAAGCGGGCGGCAAGCCGGTTATGTGGAAGACGGGCCACTCGCTGATCGAAGAGAAGATGCACGAGACACATGCGCCGGTCGGCGGAGAGATGTCGGGTCACATGTTCTTCTCGGAGGGGTTCTACGGCTTCGACGATGCGCTTTACGGCGCCGCCAGGCTGCTGCAGATCGTGGCCAGCTCGGGCAAGACGGTGCGCCAGCTGCTGGCCGATGTGCCGCGTTTCGTCTCGACGCCGGAGATTCGCGTCGATTGCCCGGACGACAAGAAGTTCGGAATCGTCGAAGAGGCAAAGAAGTTCTTTTCCGCGAAATACCAGGTGATCACCGTCGACGGCGTGCGAGTGCTGTTCGGAGACGGGTGGGGACTGATTCGTGCGTCGAACACGCAACCCGTGCTCGTCATGCGGTTCGAGGCGCGAACGAAGGAGCAGCTCGACCGAATTCAATCCGAGATGCAGGGGTGGATTCGCTCCAAGGGCGTAAAGGTCTGATGTGATGCCTCGCCGGCGTCTCCTTCTTGGGGTCGTCATGGCGGCTGCACTGCTGGTGGCCGGACGGGCGGTCTCCGCCGTCTATGCGGATTACACCTGGTATCGCGCGATGGGCGCCTCGCCTGTCTGGAGCGAGCGCATCAGCGACATGGTCCTCATATATGGTGCCGGCTTCGCCCTCTCGTTCTCCGTTGCGCTCGCCAACCTGTCGGCGTTGACAAGGAGCATCGGCGCGCTGACGCTGCCGCGTCGCCTTGCCAACGTGGAATTCGGCGAGGCCCTCCCGAGGCGATACCTCGACCGGTTTGCGCTCGTGCTTTCTCTTGGCATCGCTGCAGCGCTCCTCCCGTTGCTGCCAGACTGGACGTCCCTGGCGCTGGCGCGCCTTGACGTGACTTTTCGCGAAAGCGATCCCTACTTCCACCACGATCTCGCGTTTTACACGACGTGGCTTCCGTTCGAGCGATCGTTTTATGTGTGGGCGATGCTGTTGATCGTAACCGTGTCGCTCATCGTCGTCGCCCTCTACTCGCTCACCCCTGGCCTTCGCTGGGAACAGGCTGGATTGCGCATGAGCGCGCGTGTGCGGCAGCATCTGAGCGCTCTTGCCGCGATCATTCTGCTCCTGACGATGTGGAGCTACAGGCTCGCATCGTATGATCTGCTGATTCAGACCGCCGGAGAGTCCGCGACGTTTTCGTTCGTGGAGCATCAATGGCTGCTGCCCGGGCTCCTGATTCTTTCCATCGCGACGGTTGCCGTTGCTGCGACCGTGCTGATCAGCGGCTGGACAGGACAGCTGCGCACGAGTCTGGTCGCCGTGACGGGCATGATCATTCTCTCCATTGCGGTGCAGGAAGTTGCTCCGCTCATCGTCAGGCGATTCACCGCGCCCGAGGCACTCGCTGCGAACGAGCGCCCCTACACGGCGACCCGCGCTGAGTTTACCCGTCGCGCGTACGACCTCGGGCCGGCGATTGACGGAGGGACCGGACGTCGTGAGCCAGCTGATGGGGACACAACGGGGCTTGGTGGGCAAATGCTATCCTCTCCCGGACCGGATTCCCTCGTGTATCCGGATGCGGAAGGGCTGGTAGTGATCGCCGACCCCCAGCTCGATGTCGCGGCGCCGCGGCTCGGTGATGGTCTTTCAAGGCTTGGGTACGCGTGGGCGTATCAGTCGCTCGGATTGCTCTCCGACTCAGTGCCACGGCGCGCGCGCATCGTTACGGTGCGCGATGTGCGAAGAAGAGTCGAGCGGTTGGCGCCCGCTTTCATTCAGGGAAGCACCACGCGGCAGCTATATAACGCCGACACATTGTACTGGAAGGTGGAGCTCTACTCTGCCTCGTCGGACTATCCTCTCAGCCAGGCCCGCGTTCTGGCCGGTGCTCACCGCAATTATTTCAGGCACGCGGCGACTGCACTCGTCAACGCCCGAACGGCGCGCGTAATCATCGCGGCCTCACCAAGTCCCGACCCGATCGCGCGCGAGTGGATGCGGGTGTTTCCCAACACGGCTGACCAACGAGGCCCCGCAATCTTGAGCAGGCTGTCGGAAACACCGCTCACTCCCGCTGAGTCGAATGCGAACGCGGCGTTGAATGATTCGACTTTTCGCGCCCAGGTCACGCGACTCTACAACATGATGCGCGCTTCACTGGCCGCGGGTAGCCTGAAAGAATTCAGCACCGCCTATGATTCGCTTGGCTTGATACTCGGACAATCCCGCAAGTGACCTCTGAGCCCAAAACCGCGGTGATTGCCGTCGGCGGGAACGCTCTCTCTCCACCGGGAGAGCACGCCACAATTGCCGACCAGTTCCGCCATAGCCGCGAAAGTCTGGGACCGATCGTCGATTTCGCGCTCGACGGCTGGCGGGTGGTTGTCGTCCACGGCAATGGGCCGCAGGTCGGGGACGAGCTGGTGCGGAACGAAAAGGCCCGCTCCGAGGTTGCACCCCTTCCACTCGGCGTGCTCGTCGCCGGCACGGCGGGCTGGATCGGCTACATGCTGCAACAGTCGCTTGAGAACGCACTACGGAAAGCGGGAAGCTCACGCGATGTCGTGACGATTCTCACCCAGGTGGAGGTCTCCGCTGATGATCCTGCCCTGAAGGATCCAAAGAAATTCATCGGACACGGACTCTCAGTCGCCCGCGCGCGGGAGCTGAGAAACGATGGACACCCGGTGAAGAAGGACGCGAAAGGGCGCTTCAGGCGCGTCGTCGGCAGCCCGCGACCGCTCGCGATTCACGAGCTGCCAACGATTCGGAATCTGGTGGCGCGAGACACGCTCGTCATTGCGTGTGGCGGAGGTGGAATTCCCGTCTACCGTGACCCGAAGCTCGGACTCGAAGGCGTCGATGCCGTGGTCGACAAGGACCTGGCTGCTGCAGTGCTGGCGCGCGAGCTCGAAGCGGAGCTCCTTCTGATTCTCACCGACGTAGACGCGGTTTACACCGGGTGGGGGACTCCGGAGCAGAAAGCGATCGACTCGATGTCGGTGAGCGAAGCCGAGCGTCTCGCGGGGTCAGGAGCGTTCGGTGAGGGAAGCATGGGACCGAAAGTCGCCGCGGCGGTGAGCTACGTGCGTGAGACTGGAGGACGTGCCATTATTACGGAGCTAAGCAGTGGAAGAGCCGCGGTGCGAGGCTCGGGCGGCACGGAGATCACTCCATAAGTGCCGTCTTTCTGTTTTGACAACCCGCGTGCCCGCACGCGTTCGGAGCAAGAGTGAACATCCACGAGTACCAGGCCAAGGAAATCTTTCGGAAGAACGGCATCCCGATTCCGCCCGGCGAGGTTGCCACCACTCCTGAGGAAGCGGAAGCGATCGCCCGCAAATTCGGCGGGACGGTCGTCGTAAAAGCGCAGGTTCACGCGGGAGGGCGCGGAAAGGCGGGAGGAGTGAAGCTCGCCCGCACACCCGCCGACGTGAAGAGCATTGCCGCCCAGATCCTCAAGCTCAGGATCAAAGACCTCCCGGTGAAGAAAGTTCTGGTGACGCCGGCCGCCGACATCGCATCGGAAGCCTATGTCGGCATCATCATCGACCGCGCCTCGAAGCGGGCCGTCTTCATGGTGAGTCCGGCGGGCGGTATCGACATTGAGGAGGTGGCCGCAAAAACTCCGGAGAAAATCCGGCGCCACGCCGTCGACCCACGATACGGGCTCCAGGCGTACGAGGCGATGCAGCTGGCGTTCTTCCTCTATCCCGACGTGGAGCAGGCGCGTCCCGCCGCCAAGATCCTGCAGCAGCTCTACAAGGCGTTCACGAAGAGCGGCGCGTCGCTGGCGGAGATCAATCCGCTGGTCACGACCCCGGCGGGAGATGTTCTGGCGCTGGACGCCAAGATGGTGATCGACGACAACGAGATCGACCGGCGCCCGGACATAGCCGCGCTGCGCGACGAATCGTCGGAAGACGCGAGCGAGGTGGAAGCGCGTAACGCCAACCTCACTTTCATCAAGCTCGATGGCAACGTCGGCTGCGTCGTCAACGGCGCTGGTCTGGCGATGGCGACGATGGATCTCGTCAAGTATTACGGAGGAGAGCCGGCCAACTTTCTGGACATAGGCGGCTCATCCAATCCGGAGAAGGTGGTAAGCGCCCTCCGGATCATCACTTCAGACCCGAACGTGAAGGCGATCCTCTTCAACATCTTCGGCGGGATTACGCGGACTGACGATGTGGCCAACGGCATCGTGACCGCGACGGATCGGAATCCGCTCAAGGTCCCGTTGGTAATCCGGCTGACCGGGACCAATGAGGAGATCGCGGTCGAGATTCTGAAAAGGGCGGGCATGACGGCCATGACCGACATGGACGAAGCGGTGAAAAAGGCAGTGGCGCTTGCCACCGGTAAAGGAAAAGGCTCGTGAGCATCTTCATCGACAGGAAGACACGCCTGGTGGTGCAGGGAATCACAGGGCGCGACGGCTCGTTCCACGCCAGGCAGATGATGGAGTATGGGACGCAGGTTGTCGCAGGCGTCACGCCCGGCAAAGGCGGCCAGACCTTCGAGGGCTCAGTCCCGATCTTCAACACGGTCGAAGACGCCGTTAAAGCCACCCGGCCGGATGCGACGGTGATCTACGTCCCGCCCGCTTTCGCGGCGGATGCCATGATGGAAGCTGCCGACGCTGCAATTGCCTTCATCGTTTGCATCACCGAAGGCGTTCCAGTCCTCGACATGACGCGGGTCTATCCGTTCGTCACGGAGAACGGATCGCGGCTCCTCGGACCGAATTGTCCCGGTCTCATCTCGCCAGGACAATCGAAGATCGGAATCATACCGGGTCGGATCTGCGCGCCCGGGCCGGTAGGGCTGGTGAGCAGATCCGGTACGCTCACCTACGAAGTCGTATACCAGATGACGCGCGCCAAGATGGGACAGACGACTTGCGTCGGCATCGGTGGAGACCCGATCAACGGCTCGAGCTTCATCGACTGTCTTGACGCATTCGAGAAGGATCCCGCCACGAAAGCAGTCGTGATGATCGGAGAGATCGGAGGGACCGACGAACAGGAAGCCGCGCGGTTCGTCAAAGAAAAGATGACCAAGCCAGTGGTCGGCTTCATCGCCGGACAAACAGCGCCGCCGGGACGGCGGATGGGACACGCCGGCGCAATCATCTCGGGTTCGACGGGAACCGCCGCGGAAAAGATGCAGGCATTCGAGGAGAACGGCATCGCCGTAGCAAAACGGCCAATCGACGTGGTCGAGCTACTCAAACGCGTGATACGATAGGACAGATCAATAGAATGACAGGAAAGAGAACACTGGCTATCATCAAGCCGGATGCATTCAGCTCGGGAAAAGCAGGGCTCATCGTTGCGCATCTTGAGAAGGCAGGCTTCAAGGTCGTCGCCGCTCGAGTGATGCGACTGAATCACGAGCAGGCGGCTGCTTTCTATGCGGTACATCGCGAGCGGCCGTTCTTTGCATCGCTCACCCGATTCATGACGTCGGGGAAGTGCATGCCGCTGGTGCTTGACCGGTCGGACGCGGTGGCGGCACTCCGTAAGACAATTGGAGCAACTGATCCCGCGGAAGCTGAAGCTGGAACCGTTCGAAAGCTCTATGCTGAATCGAAGGAACGAAACGCAATTCACGCGTCAGACTCCGACGAGAACGCGGAGCGCGAAGCCCGGTTTTTCTTTTCCGAGGCCGAGCTGGTTTAGAGCGCGCGTCCGAGGGGAAATCGGACCGCGCGGGGCTGGAATCGATGTCATAAACCCGCTAGGTTAAAGGGCTTATGCTGTCTTTCGACATTCGTTTGCTGGAAACGAAGGCCGCGCAGGTGGACGGCTCATTGCAGCCCGATGATCCCGTCTGGGAGGAGGGCGATATTCGTCCCTCAAGTCCTATCCGGGTGACCGGCAGGTTTTCGAGCGCGGGTGATGGGCGATTCTATCTGAGTGGACGCATTGCCGGTCGACTCGAGCTGGCGTGCCGGCTCTGTCTCGAGGACGTCGAGGTTCCTGTTGAGGAAGACGTCCATTTTCTTTTGGCAGAAATTGGCGCGGAGGAGGCTGACGATCCGGATGTGTTTCTTTATGACCCGTCGGCGCGGATGCTCGACCTTCGTGCGGCAGTAAGAGAAACGTGGCTTATTACGGCTCCCGCATTCGTGCAATGCCGCGAGGATTGCAAAGGGCTTTGCGCCACCTGCGGCACCAACCTCAACGAGGCGTCGTGCAGCTGCACACCAACAAAGGCTGATACGCGCTGGGGCACGCTGCTCAAGCACCAGAGCGACGCGCACTAGCACTCACACAACTATTCAGGAATTAGATCAATGGCTGTCCCGAAGAGACGAACCTCCAAGCGGAAGAAGCGCGCCCGCAACACGCACAAGATCGCGCCCGCGATTGTGATTCAGAAGTGTCCGCGCTGCCAGAGCATGAAGCGGCCGCACCACGTTTGCGAAGAGTGCGGGTACTACGCGGGCGAACAGCGAGTGGAACCTAAGGAAGCGTAGTTGGCGCGGATCGCGTTGGACGCGATGGGCGGAGATTTTGCTCCCAAAGCAACAATCGCGGGCGGTCTGCTCGCCCTTCAGGAACTCGACGCCGCACACCGGCTACAGCTCGTCGGCCAAACTGCGGTTGTCGAGTCCCACCTCGCCAGTCTGCTGGCTGGCGCGCATTCCGCGGCCGCGGCCCAGCGACACCGAATCGAGATAGTCGAAGCCCCCGACGTCATCGAGATGTCGGCCAAGCCGACCACGGCGCTGCGCAAAAAGCCAAAGAGCTCGATGGTCGTCGGCCTCAGGCTGCAGCTCGACGGAAAGTCGGATGCGTTCGTTTCCGCCGGCAGTACGGGCGCGCAGATGGCCGCCTCGGCGATGCTCTTGAAGCTCCAGCCGGGACTGACGCGTCCAGCCATCGCCACCGTCTTTCCCACTGCTCGCAACCCCGTCATCGTTCTCGACTCGGGAGCGAACGTGGACTGTTCCACCAAAGAGCTTCTTCAGTTCGCGTGGCTTGGCGCGGTTTACGCTGAATGCATCTTTGGCCGCTCCAATCCGTCGATTGGATTGTTGTCGATCGGTGAGGAGCCGGAGAAGGGGAACGCGGTGGTCAAAGAGGCTCACGTGCTGTTCGAGAAAGCCGGTTTCAACTTTCACGGCAACGTGGAAGGCCGCGATCTGCCCGCTGGGGCGAGCGATCGTGGTGCGTTCGATGTGGTCGTCTGCGACGGGTTCGTCGGCAACGTCGTTTTGAAATTTTATGAAGCCGTCTCGCCGATGATTCTGCGGCTGCTCGGCGAGCACCCGGGAATCGACCCTGAGGATGTGCGTTCCGCCCTCAAGACGCTGGATTCCAGCGAGTACGGCGGCGCGCCGCTGCTCGGTGTGCGCGGCGTCAGCATCATCTGTCACGGCAATTCCTCCCCGCGTGCGATCAAGAATGCGATCAAGATGGCAGTACGCGCGGTGGAGACACGCATGAGCGATCAGATCGGGATCCGGCTGGAGTCAGCCGGTCCGGCGATCGAGGCGGCGGCGAGGTCGGCGTGAAAAGACCCTACGCCGCCATCGCTGGCACGGGTCGCGGCCTTCCCGCGCACGTGATGACGAATCACGACTTCGCGGCAATTGGCATCGAGACGTCGCACGAATGGATTCATGAGCGCAGCGGCATCGTCGAGCGACGCATCGCCAAGAACGGCGAGACGACGTGCTCGATGGCGTCCGAGGCGGGGAAGCAGGCGATGTCCGTCGCCGGTGTGCACCCGGGCGAGATCGACGTAATCGTGCTGAGCACCGCGACGCCGGATCGTCTGCTGCCTGCCACGGCAGTGGACATTCAGGCCGAGCTGGGCGCGACGCGCGCGGCGGCGTTCGACCTCGGCGCGGCATGCGCTGGCTGGCTCTACGCAATGACCACCGCCGAAGGACTGATCATGTCGGGCGTGGCAGAGACGGCGCTCGTGATCGGATCGGAAAAGATGAGCGCCATCGTCGACTGGAAGGACCGCTCGACGTGTGTGCTCTTCGGCGATGGCGCCGGCGCGGCGGTGCTCAGGAAGAGCAAGCACGGCAAGGGAATTCTTTCCGCGTACATGCGAAGCGATGGAAAGCTGGCCGACCTTCTTTACCGCCCTAATGGCGGTGCCACCACTCCGATGTCGGCCGCGATCCTGGAGGATCGGTCGCATCTCGTACGCATGGCGGGACGCGAGGTCTTCAAGCACGCGGTGCGCTCGATGGCGGATGCAGCGGATCGCGCGCTCGACGGAGCCAAGCTGACCGGCTCCGACATCGATTTGCTCATCCCGCACCAGGCGAATGTCCGGATCATCGAAGCCACCGCCAAGCACGCGGGAATCTCGATGGACAAGGTCTACGTCAACGTCGACCGGTACGGCAACACGTCATCCGCATCCATTCCCATCGCCCTCGACGAGGCGATCGAGAACGGAAGAATCAAGGATGGGTCCACGGTGATGCTGGTGGCGTTTGGCGCCGGCTTCACGTGGGCGTCGATGATCGTCCGCTTCTGATCAGTGGATATCGTCCTGCTGTTCCCGGGCCAGGGTTCTCAGAAACCCGGTATGGGAAAAGATCTCGTTGAGGCGTATCCGCTCGCGCGCTCGATATTCGGCGAGGTGGACGCGGCGATCGGAACCGAGCTGAGCAAGCTTTGCTTCGAGGGGCCTGCCGAGCAGCTCACCTTTACCAGCAATGCGCAGCCCGCGCTGTTCGCGCACGGGGCGGCCGTGTGGGCAGTCACCAAGGAAGCGCTTCGCCCCCACGTTCGTGCTGCCGCGGGGCATTCGCTCGGTGAGTTCACCGCTTACCACGCCGCTGACGCCGTTGGGCTCACGGGCGGGGTAAAACTGGTGAGACGCCGCGGAGAGCTGATGCAGGCCGCGGGTGAAGCCCGCCCCGGGACGATGGCTGCCATCGTCGGGAGAACGACTACCCCGGTGGCGGAGCTTTGTGAGCGCGCGACACGCGAAGCCGGGCTCGTCGTGCCGGCCAACTTCAACACTGACGATCAGGTGGTCGTCTCGGGAGAAATCTCCGGGGTCGAGCGCCTCATGGAAATGGCGAAGGAAGCCGGGGCCAAGCGCGCGATCAGGATCGCAGTGAGCGGCGCATTTCATTCACCACTCATGGAGCCCGCCGCCGTCGGACTCACCGATGCGTGCGCCACCACCGCGTTCATCGATCCGACGTTTCCCGTCTATTCGAACGTCACCGCGGAACAGTGCACCGATGCGAACACCGCGAAAGAACTTCTCATTCGCCAGCTGACATCTCCCGTGCGCTGGTCGACGCAGGTCAAGAATATCGCCGAACGCTATCCCAACGCGACTTACATCGAGATGGGGCCCGGCCAGGTATTGCGCGGCCTCGTCGCCCGGCTCATGCCGGGGGCTCAGACCGTGAGTTGCGGTACCACCGCCGAGGTCGAGGCGGTGCTCAAGCTCGTAGCATGATCAGCATCGATCTGAGCGGCAAAAACGCACTGGTCACTGGCAGCACGCGCGGCATTGGTCGCGCAATTGCCGAGACTTTCGCGTCCGCGGGTGCAAGGGTCGCTGTAGTCGGCCGGGACTTGGCGCGTGCGGAGGCGGCAGCGAAGGACATCGGCCGGGGAGCCGCTGGCTTCGCCTGCGACGTCACCGACACCAGCGCTGTCGCCAAGCTTGTCGCGGACGTCGAAGCAGCGTTCGGCTCGATCGACATCCTCGTCAACAATGCCGGCATCACACGTGACAACCTGGTGATGCGGCTGAAGGACGAAGACTGGGACGCCGTACAGAACGCAAATCTTCGCGGCGCTTTTGCTGCCATCCGGGCCGTATCGAGAGGGATGATGAAGCGACGAACGGGCCGGATCATCAGCGTCGCCAGCATCGTTGGCCTGATCGGGAACAAAGGTCAGGCGAACTACGCCGCGAGCAAGGCGGGGCTCATTGCGCTCACAAAAACGGTGGCAAAGGAGCTCGGATCGCGGAACATCCTCGTCAACGCGGTGGCTCCGGGCTTCATCGACACCGAGATGACCGCAGCCATGACTGCTGAGGCACGCGACGCACTAGGCAAACAGATTGCACTTGAAAGGCTTGGGTCGGCGCAGGATGTGGCCGCCGCCGTTGCGTTCCTCGCTTCCGATCTAGCTTCCTACATCACAGGTCAGGTTTTCGTCGTAGACGGTGGGATGGTCATGTAACTTTCTGTCAGATATTCGCTTAGGTATATTTCGGGACACCCCATAAACACGAGGAAATCCATCAAATGGCCGACAATTCCAACAAGGTCAAAGACATCATCGAGAAAGAGCTCGGTGTCGAGCGCGAGAAGCTTACCAACGAGGCCAGCTTCATCGAGGATCTCGGTGCGGACAGCCTGGACATCGTGGAACTCGTGATGGAGTTCGAGAAGGAGTTCAACATCGACATCCCCGATGAGGATGCCGAGAAGCTTCGCACGGTCGGAGATGCGCTCGGATATCTGAACCAGAAGGTCGGAGCGTAATGAAGCGTAGAGTCGTCGTCACTGGCATGGGGGCCATTACCCCGGTAGGCAACGACGTGGCGACGACGTGGCAGGCGCTCATCGCGGGCAAGTCGGGCACTGCCCCTATCACCAAGTTCGACGCCTCCACCTTTCCGGTGCGATTCGCGGCGGAGGTGAAGGGATTCAACGCTCTCGACTTCATGGATCGCAAGGAAGCGAAGCGGGCCGACCACTACACCCAATACGCCGTGGCTGGTGCGCGCCAGGCTATGGGTGATGCCGGACTCTCCAACGGCAGCAACGGCATGGATCCCGATCGAATCGGTGTCATCATCGGCAGCGGAATCGGCGGCCTCAAGAGCTTCGAAGAGCAGCACGACGTTTACCGGGAGCGCGGGGTAGGAAAGATTTCTCCTTTCTTCATCCCCATGTTCATCGCCGACATCGCCGCTGGCATCGTCTCGATGCAGTTCAATGCAAAAGGGCCAAACTACGCCACTGTATCGGCTTGCGCCACCAGTGCTCATGCAATAGGTGATGCGTACAGGACCATTCAGTACGGCGACGCCGACATCATGATCAGCGGCGGCGCAGAGGCGACCGTGACGCCGATGGCAATCGGCGGGTTCGCCAACATGAAAGCCCTGTCGGAGCGGAACGACAGCCCGGAGACCGCGTCTCGTCCCTTCGATGCAACCCGCGATGGGTTCGTAATGGGCGAGGGCTCAGGCATCGTGATCCTGGAAGAGCTGGAGCACGCGCTGAAGCGCGGCGCCAGGATCTACGCTGAAATTGCCGGATACGGGGCCACTGGAGACGCCTATCACCTCACCGCTCCGGCGCCGGATGGCGAAGGCGCGCAAAGGGCGATGAAGCGCGCCCTCAAGGATGCCGGACTGACGCCAGCCGACGTGCAATACATAAACGCGCATGGCACCTCGACTCCGGCCAACGACTTCAACGAGACGCGAGCGATCAAGGCGGTTTTTGGCGACCACGCCAAGAAACTCAACGTCAGCTCCACCAAATCTGCCACCGGTCACATGCTGGGCGCGGCTGGCGCAGTCGAGTTCATCATCAGCTCGCTCGTAGTCGGCAAGGGAGTGATCCCGCCCACGATCAACTACCAGCATCCCGATCCTGAGCTGGATCTGAACTTCACTCCGAACACCTGCGTCGACCGCGAGGTAAGCGCGGTTCTCAGCAACAGCTTCGGCTTCGGTGGGCACAATACCACCCTCGCCGTCAAGCGCTTCGAAAGCTGACGAAATGAAGCAGGAGGTCACACTCGACCTCGGCAGGATCGCGAACAGGGATTTGCGGGCGATCGGCGAGAAAGTCTTGGGCGGCACACGCCTGTCCCAGGCTGACGCGCATTTCCTTTTCACCACTTCCGAGCTGCTCGGTGTCGGACTCCTCGCCGACTACGCGAATCGGCGCAAGCACGGCGATGTCGTAACGTTCGCGGCGAACCAGCACATAAATCCCACCAACGTGTGCTACCTGCGGAAGACCTGCGTCTTCTGCTCGTTCGCGCGGCTTCCGAAAGAAGAGGGGGCATATCACTACAGCCTCGACGAGGTCTATGCCGAAGCTGAAGCCGCCGCCAATGGGCTCACCCGGGAATTCCACATTGTCGGCGGTCTCGACATGAAAGCCGGGCTTCAGTACTACAGCGAGATGTTTCGCGGGCTCAAGGCACGCCACCCTCAAGTCCACATTAAGGCGCTAACCGCGGTCGAGATCGCACACATCGCGCGCATCGACAAATTGTCGATCGAGGATGTGCTCACGGCATTGCGTGAGGCGGGACTGGACACGCTACCGGGTGGAGGAGCGGAAGTTTTCGGACGTGGCGTCCGGATGGCGATTGCGGACAAGAAGCTCGCCGCTGAAGACTGGATCGACGTCCATCGTACCGCGCATCGATTGGGCATTCGCTCGAACTGCACCATGCTGTACGGGCATGTCGAAACTATTCAGGATCGCGTCGATCACCTCGGCATGCTGCGCGATCTCCAGGACGAGTCGGGAGGGTTTCTGGCCTACATCCCGCTCGCGTATCACCCGGACAACAACGAGCTGGGCATCGAGCTCGGCCGGCAGGGGACCGCCACCACTGGCTTCGATGACCTGCGCAACCTCGCCGTTGGCCGTCTCTTCCTCGACAACTTCGATCACATCAAGACTCACTGGATCATGGTCACGCCGTTCCTGTCGCAGACGGCGCTCGCATTCGGCGTGAACGACCTCGAGGGAACCGTAGTGCGGGAGAAGATCTATCACGAGGCAGGCGCCCACACGGCGCAGGGTCTCAGGCTTGACGAGATTCTCGACCTGATCAGATCGGCGGGGAAGGTTCCGGCCGAGCGGGATTCCTTCTATAACATCCTCCGCGTCTTCGAGCGGACGGCATCGGCAGCGGTGGCAGCGTGATGCGCATCGGTCGCATTCCCTATATCAACTGCTACCCGGTGTACGGGGCGCTCGATCGCGGGCTCGTCGATCTCAATGCTCAGCTCGTCGACGGCGTTCCCACCGAGCTGAATCGCCGCATGGCGGCGGGAGATCTCGACATCAGCGTAGTTTCGGCGGTCGAGTACGCCCGCGACTCCGGGCGCTACTTGCTGCTCCCCGATCTTGCCATCTCGTGCGACGGGCCGGTTCGGAGTGTCATGCTCTTCTCCAAGCGGCCCGCGACCGAGCTGGCGAAGAAACGTGTCAGAATCAGCCGCAGCTCCATGACCAGCATAGCACTCCTCGAGCTCCTCTTCGAGCACGTTTGGCGAGCTAAGCCTCAATTGGTCGCTGGCGATGCCGAGCTGAGTGATGTGGTCGCGGAGGATGCTGCCGATGTGGATGCGCGCCTGGTGATCGGAGACGCCGCGCTCCTTCTTGGCTCGCGAGATCCTGCTCGCTATCCGCACGCTTACGATCTCGGAGAAGTGTGGAAGGAGTGGACGGGACAGCCGTTCGTGTTCGCGGTCTGGGTTGCGCAGCGCACGGCGAGTGTGAAGGAGGCGCTGCTCGCACATTCCGCGCTCCTCGAATCACGAGCCTGGGGGCTGGCGCACCTCAACGAGCTGGCGCGGCAGGCGCACCGGACGACAGGTGTCGAGGAAGTTGTGTGTAGGGAGTACCTTTCGGGACTGGATTACGGTCTGTCATACCCGCACCTGGCGGGTCTTACCGAATTCTATCGGCGGTTGCTCGAGCGCGGACGAATTCCGAACGGTACTCTTACTTTCCTGCCTGCCGCATGAGCGAAATACAGGAGCTCCTCGACTTCTACACCCACGCTCCTCTGCTCGAGCTTGGCATCGAGGCGGATCGCGTACGGCAGGCCATCCACCCCGGCAACACTGTCACCTACATCATCGACCGTAACATCAACTACACCAACGTGTGCGTGGCTGACTGCGGCTTCTGCGCATTCGCGCGCAGGCCGAAGCACGGTGAAGGGTACACGCTCTCATTCGAGCAGATCGGCGAGAAGATCGAGGAATTGAAGGCACTGGGAGGCGTGCAGATCCTCATTCAGGGTGGACACAATCCGTACATCCCGTTCGAGTGGTACCTCGACCTCATGAAGTACATCAAGCGCAATCATCCCATCCACATACACGGCTTTAGCCCCAGCGAAGTCGATTTCTTCGCCAAGCTGTTCCGGATGGATGCGCTCGAAGTCATCAGAGAGCTGCGCAAAGCCGGACTTGATTCGATACCCGGTGGCGGTGGAGAGATTCTGGTGCAACGCGTGCGCGACATCGTCGCGCCAAAAAAAGCCGGCGCCGACCGGTGGCTCGAGATCATGGAGCTCGCGCACAACGAGGGAATGAAGACATCGGTGACGATGATGTACGGGCTCGGCGAAACGCTGGCGGAACGGCTTGAGCATCTACAGAGAGTAAAGGAAGTGCAGTCGCGGACAGGCGGGTTCACCGCCTTCATTTGCTGGCCGCTCCAGCCGGAGAACACTCCCACCATGTCGCATCAGCCCAAAACGGGCGCGACGGAGTATCTGCGGACCGTGGCCTTCGCGAGAATCGTCCTCGACAACGTTCCCAACCTGCAATCGAGCTGGGTGACGATGGGGATGAAAGTCGGGCAAATCGCGCTGCGCTTCGGCTGCAACGACTTCGGATCGCTCATGATCGAGGAGAACGTCGTGTCGGCCGCGAACACCACCAACCGCACGACGACCGACGAAATGGAGCGGCTGATCAGGGACGCCGGCTTCGTTCCCGCCCGCCGGCGGCAGGACTACTCGTTGCTCGACCCGGGCGTGTCGGGGCGAGCAGATGCCGCGTGACGGCGGTGGTGCGCCTTCCGGAGGGGAATCAGTCGCCGACTACCGAGTCGGGATAGGCTACGATTCTCACCGGTTCGCTCCGGGGCGTCCGCTCATCCTCGGCGGCGTTCCCATCGAATCGCCAGTAGGGCTCGCCGGCCATTCCGATGCCGATGCGATTTGCCACGCCATCACTGACGCCGTTCTGGGCGCGGCGGGGCTTGGTGACATCGGCGAGATGTTCCCCGACACCGATCCGGCCAACAAGGATCGTGATTCCGTTGGGATGCTCGAGGCTGCAATCAGGCGGATTTCCACTTCAGGATATGTCGTTCGCAACGTCGACGTCACCGTTGTCGCCGAGACTCCGCGGCTCGCGCCGCAACGCGAGAGAATCCGAACCCGCCTGGCGACGGCACTCGGTATCGATTCCTCGGCCGTGAGCGTCAAAGGCAAAAGCAACGAAGGCATGGGCTGGATCGGTCGCAGCGAGGGATTGGCCTGTATCGCGGTTGCTACTCTGGTAGGGAAGCACAAATAAATGCTCGACACGATTATCACCTGGCTGGGAAACCTGCCGGTCGGCACACTTTACGTCGCGATCGCGGCGTTGTCGGCGTTCGAGAATTTCTTTCCGCCGTTTCCTTCGGACGGTGTGATCGCCTTCGGAAGCTTTCTCGCCTCCAGGGCACAGGGCTCGCCGGTGACGGTATTCCTCGTTGGGTGGGCGGGAAACGTGGTCGGAGCGATGGTCACCTACACGATCGCGCGCCGTTTCGGCTCCGACATGATTCTGCGTCGCCTCGAGAAGTACGCCGGGCCGTCGGCGGAGATCAAGATGATGGATCTCATCGCGCGGTACGGATTCGGCGGTCTCTTCGTGAGCCGCTTCCTTCCAGGGGTCCGCGCCATCGTCCCTCCTTTCGCCGGGGCAATGCGGCTCGGCGCGTTCAAGGTTTTTTTCGCCATCGCCAGCGCCTCGGCCGTCTGGTTCGGAGTGATCACCTATCTGGCGTTCCGCGCCGGTGACAACTGGGAGCTGCTGCAGCGCTACATGACCCGCTCGGGTCAGTGGGCCGGTTTGATAGCGACAGGGATCGTCGCGCTCGGACTGGGAGTGTGGCTCCTCCGCCGCCGCGCGAGGCAGGCGCGTGAGTAGAGCGGCCCTCGACGACGCCGTTGCACGAGCCTTTTTCACAGAGAGGTTCGACGACTTTCTCGCGCTCGAACAGGGCGCGTCGGTCGAGACCAGCAAAGCCTATAAGCTCGATATCGAGCGCTTCGTCACCTATGAACAGGTGAAAGGAGCCGCCTCGCCGAGCGAGGTTGGCTCGCGCTCTCTTCGCGAGTACATCTATCACCTCAAGGATCTGGGGCTCGCGGCAGCCTCGATCCGCCGCAACATCTCGGCAGTGCGGACCTACTTCAAGTTCCTGCTCGGGGAAGGGCACGTCGTGCGCGATCCTAGTGAGCGGCTCGAGACGCCGAAACGCTGGCGAACGCTGCCTGAGGTTTTGACGGTCGACGAGGTAGAGCGTTTGCTTGCCGCGCCTTCGCTCGACGAGCCGCTCGCCTTCCGCGACCGGGCGATGCTGGAGGTGGCGTACGGAGCCGGCCTGCGCGTATCAGAATGGATATCGCTCGCCGTGCGTGATGCGATGCTGCAGGACCACCTCGTTCGGGTCTTCGGCAAGGGTGCGAAGGAGCGGCTCGTTCCGATCGGACGCCGCGCCATCGGAGCTATCGCCATCTACCTTCGTGAGCTACGCCCGACGCTCGAACGGGGTGAGGGGAAGGGAATCCTCTTCCTCAGCGCGCGCGGACAGCCGCTGTCACGAATGGGAGCGTGGAAAATCCTCAGGAAATACGTCGACCAGGTAGGGATCACCAAACCAGTCTCTCCGCACACGCTGCGGCATTCCTTTGCGACCCATCTCCTGGAAGGGGGCGCGGACCTGCGAGCCGTGCAGGAGATGCTCGGACACGTGGACATCTCCACGACCCAGATCTACACTCACATCGACCGTGAATATCTGCGCAGCGTCCACAAGCAGTTTCATCCGCGCTCGTGAGCTGAAGCTGGTAGAATTACCCGATGCTGCTCGTGCTCGACAACTACGATTCGTTCACGTATAACCTCGTGCAGTACCTGGGCGAGCTCGGCGAAGAGCCGGTCGTGAAGCGCAATGACGAGATCTCCGTCGAAGACATTGGCTCGATGGGGGTGACGCGCATGGTCATCTCGCCTGGGCCCTGCACGCCGTCGGAGGCGGGAATCACCGTCGACGCTATCAGGCGGTGGGGGAGCCGGATCCCTACCCTTGGCGTCTGCCTTGGGCATCAGGCTATCGGAGAGGCGTATGGGGGCAAAGTGGTCCGCGCCAAAAAACTCATGCACGGCAGGACTTCCCGAATCGCTCATGACGGGACAGGATTGTTCGCCGGCGTTCCGAGCCCGCTGGAGGTAATGCGGTATCACTCGCTCGTAGTCGAACCGCAATCGCTGCCTCCCGAGCTCGACGTCATCGCCAGGAGTGTGGATAATCCGAACGAGATTCACGCCATCAGGCATAGCGAACACCCGGTGTGGGGCGTTCAATTTCATCCGGAGTCGATCCTGACACAAAACGGAAAGGAGATCCTGCGAAATTTTCTGACGCTGGCTCGATGAAATATCTCGTTCTGTTTCCGTGCGTCGCGGCACTCGCTGCGCCGGGCGCGCTCGCGCAGGACACGACGGCGACGGCGCCCGATACGTCCTACGTGGAGTACGCTGATCCACCAATTAGCCTGCCACTCGGAGTCGGGCTGCGTGTGCCTTCATATGACCGCGTCAATGGCCTGACGGTCCCGTGGGGACCCAAGCTAATAATCGGATACGACAAGATCGACCTGGATGCTCTCGTCAGCTACCGGTCGCACCTTGGCAACTGGGACCCCTCGGTCCAGGGATCTTTCCGGCCCGGCTACGGCAACGAGATAAGACTGTTCGTGGGACGTGGCACCTTCAGCAACGATGACTGGATTCGTGCCGATCTCATGAACTCGGCAGCGTCATTGGTCGTGGGGAGCGATGCGCGAAACTACTATCGCGCCGATCGTGGCGCGCTGCGCTACACCAGAAACTTCACGACATCGGCGGCCACCATTGCTCCGTTCATCGGAGGAAGCGTGGAGAAGGGGTGGTCGACGGGATCGCTCACACCCGTCAAGACTCCGTGGAGCGCGTTCGGCCGGACGGACACGCTCAAGATGCGGCGTCCGAATCCAGCCGTTCTGAAGGGACAGATCAACTCGGTTCTCGGCGGAATTGGGCTCGAGCTGTTCCGCGGGGAGATGGAAGCGAAGTTGGGTACCACAGTCGAGCACGCTTTCAGAGCGCCGGTGGAGACATGCACGATCCCTCCCGGAGGACCAGTCTGCACGATCGACCGTGGGTCTTTCACGCAGGGTACGATCCACGGCACCGCGAATTTTCCGACGTTTGGGGCGCAGACTTTTGCGTTTCGCACGCACGCGATATTGTCAACGGACACGGTGCCACCGCAGCGCTACGCGTATTTGGGGGGAACGGGCTCGCTGCCGACAGTCGATCTCCTCGCTTTCGGTGGCGACCGCCTTTTCTTCGTCGAGGCGGAATACATGATTCCACTGGAGCGGATCATGATCATGCGCTTCGGAAGCCCTTTCATCGCGCTCCGCTACGCTGCAGGAACCGCCGGCGTGCGCGACTTGCCTTCGCTGACACAGAATCTGGGAATCGGCTTGGGGCTTAGCGTCCTGCGTGTCGATTACCACATCGATCCGGCGAGCAATCGCTCAGTGTTCTCGGATCGGTCGGCCATTTCGTTCGGGCTTTCAATTCCGCGCTAACAGCGTCGAAAATGTTTGCCCCGGCCCCTCGCCGGCGGTATATTACAAGGCGTGACTTTTCCGTCGTGTCGCGCAAAAATGAGCGGGTGATGCGGACGTTGGTGGTGATCCCGGCCCGCATCGGCGCCATGCGCCTGCCCCGCAAGCCCCTCCGTCTCCTCTCCGGACTCCCCCTCATAGTCCGGGTCTGGCAAAGAATCTCTCAAATGAATCTCGCTGACGCGGTAGTCGTTGCCACGGACGACGATTCAGTCGCATCCACGGTCCGGAAGGCCGGCGCCGACTGCGTGATGACGAGTCCCGGCCATACGTCGGGCACGGAAAGGGTCGCCGAAGTAGCGGAAACCCCACGATTCCGCGCTTATGAAACGATTGTGAACGTGCAAGGCGACGAGCCCTTCATCGGACCGGGCGCCGTCAGCGGGGCAGCCGCGCTGGTCTCGAGCGGCCGGTTCCCGCTCGGTACTGCGGCGTCGCACGCCGGCACCCAGATCCTCGGCATGCCGAGCCTGGTCAAGGTCGTGGTCGCCGATGATGGCCGCGCAATGTACTTCTCGCGCGGGCCAATTCCTTTTCTCAGAGACGAGGCGGACGCCGCCCGACAGGAAGAGCGCACTCTGCAGCACATTGGAGTGTATGCTTACGCGAGAGACGCGCTGGCCAAATGGGTGAGCCTCCCGGCCCATCCTTTGGAAGAGGTGGAGCGGCTGGAGCAGCTGCGCCCGCTGGCGGCCGGAATTCCGATAGGAGTCGCGGTCACGAAAGAAGCGGCGGCAAGCGGTATCGATACCGAAGATGACCTGGCACGCGCCAACGCGGGCTGGGACGCATTCATGGCGGGGGCGGGAATGGTGAAACATGCGAGCTAGTTCCAATCAGCAGACGCGCTACATCTTCGTCACCGGCGGAGTAGTCTCCTCGCTCGGGAAGGGGATCGCGGCGGCTTCGATGGGACGACTCCTGGTGGAGCGCGGGATGCGCGTCACGATCATGAAATTCGACCCCTACCTCAACGTCGACCCCGGCACCATGTCGCCGTTCCAGCACGGTGAGGTGTTCGTCACCGACGACGGTGCGGAAACGGACCTCGACCTCGGGCATTACGAGAGGTTCATCGACCGATCGCTTGCACAGGCGAACAACATCACGACTGGACGCATATACCTGAGCGTGATCACGAAGGAGCGGCGCGGCGAGTACCTCGGCTCGACGGTCCAAGTAATTCCGCACGTGACCGACGAGATCAAGGGAGCGATGAAGCGCCTCGCTCCGGAAAGCGACGTGGTGATCGTCGAGATCGGGGGGACGGTCGGAGACATCGAGTCGCTGCCTTTCCTGGAGGCGATCCGCCAGTTCCGCCACGAGATCGGACGCGAGAACGCGATCTTCATCCATCTAACGCTCGTCCCGTACATCGCCGCCGTCGGGGAAGTGAAAACGAAGCCGACGCAGCACTCGGTGCGGGAGCTCATGGAGATCGGAATTCAGCCGGATATTCTCATCTGTCGCACGGAGCGCACGCTCTCAGAGGAAGTGAAGCGAAAGATCGCCCTGTTCTGCAACGTCGAGTTCGGGGCGGTCATCGAGAGTCGGGACGTCCCCACGATCTATCAGATTCCGCTGCTCTTTCACGAGCAAGGTCTCGACGAGCGAGTGATGCATCGTCTTGCCCTGCTCGGCCGCCGCGCGCCCGATCTCTCACAATGGAGAACCATGGTCGAGCGGATCCTTCGCCCACATGGCCGCGTCAGGATCGCCGTGATCGGCAAGTACACGGATCTCATCGACAGCTACAAGAGTGTCCAGGAAGCGCTGATCCACGGTGGCATCGCCAACGATGTGGGCGTGGAGATTTCCTGGCTTGCAAGTGATCTCTTCACCAGCAGGGAGCGCACGCGCGAGCTGCTCGCTGAAATGCAGGGAGTTCTCGTTCCCGGTGGATTCGGAGTGCGCGGCGTAGAAGGAATGCTCGAGGCAATTAGGTATGCGCGCGAGTCCGGGTTGCCGTTCTTCGGCATCTGCCTCGGCATGCAGACAGCGATCATCGAGTTTGCGCGCAATGTGCTGGAGCTTCCAGACAGCCATTCCAGCGAGTTCGCGCCGGAGTGTGACAACGCGGTGATCTCGTTGATGGAAGGTCAGCAGCACGTCACCGACATGGGCGGCACCATGCGTCTCGGCGCTTACCCGTGCAAACTGGGAGCGGGAACGCTGGCGGCAGGTATCTATGGTGCGCCGCAGGTGAGCGAGCGGCATCGTCACAGATACGAGGTGAACAACAAGTATCGGGAACGGTTCATTGAGCACGGCCTCAATCTGAGCGGGCTCTCTCCGGATGGCTCACTGGTCGAGATCGTCGAGCTGCAAACGCATCCCTGGTACATCGGCTGCCAGTTCCATCCGGAGCTTCAGTCGCGACCCACACGGCCGCATCCGTTGTTCGCTTCGTTCATCGGGGCCGCCATCAAGTCCAAGGCGCCGACGAAAAGCAGCCGCCCGCGAGCGCCCCAGAAAGCGACGGAATAGCGTGGCGGAATTGTTTCCGGCGGCCAAGCTTTTCCTGATCGCCGGACCTTGTGTTCTCGAGAGTGACGAGCTCAACCTCCGCGTAGGCGAAGCCCTCGCTAGGCTCGCCGAGCGCGTCCCGGGCGGGATCATCTATAAGGCGAGCTTCGACAAGGCCAACCGCTCCAATCGTGCGGCCGCGCGCGGGCCCGGGATCGATGTCGGTCTCGCCGCCTTGGAGCGGGTGAGGAAAGCGACCGGCCTCCCGGTACTGACGGATGTCCACGCCCCGGATCAGTGTGCGCCGGCCGCCGAGGTCGTAGATGTGCTGCAGATTCCCGCCTTCCTTTGCAGGCAGACCGACCTGCTCGAAGCCGCGGGCGCAACCGGAAAACCCGTCAACGTGAAGAAAGGGCAGTGGATTCAGCCGGAAGGGATGCGCGGCGCCGTGCAAAAGATCCGCGGCGACGGGAAGGGGACAGCGCGAACGCGCGATGTGGCGGTAACCGAGCGGGGAACGTTTTTTGGTTACGGTGATCTGGTAGTCGACATGCGATCCTTCACCCGGTTGAGAGAAGCCTGCGGCGCGCCGGTGATCTTCGACGCCACTCACAGCGTGCAGAAGCCGGGTCAGGGCGCTGACGGCTCGAGTGGCGGCTCGCGCGAATTCGTCCCCGTGCTCGCCCTGTCGGCTATCGCGGCCGGCGCACAGGGCCTGTTTCTCGAGACACACCCCAATCCCGATTCTGCTCCAAGCGATGGACCCAACATGCTGCCGCTCTCCGCACTCGATGACTTGATCAGGCGGGCCGTCGAGATCTGGTGGCACGTGAGCCAATGACTCGACAGCAGATCGTAGATCGCGGACGCCGTGTGCTGCGCATGGAAACAGAAGCACTCGGCGAGGCGGAGCGCCGCATCGGTGACGATTTCGCTAGAGCGGTGGAGACCATTGCGCGCTCGACAGGCCGCGTGATCGTGTCGGGGGTTGGAAAGTCCGGACTCATCGGACGGAAGATTGCGGCGACACTCACGTCCACTGGGACGCCCGCCAACTTCCTTCACCCAGCCGACAGCGTGCACGGCGATCTCGGTATGGTCGGTGAGTCCGACGTCGCGATCCTGATTTCAAAAAGCGGAGAGTCCAGCGAAGTCCTCTATCTGCTCGAGCACCTCAAACGCCTCGGAGTCAGCGCCATCGCGCTCACGAGCAATGCGAAGTCCGCGCTGGCGCGCCACAGCGACGTGGTCCTGGATGCGTGGGTAAAGGAGGAGGCTTGCCCGCACGACCTCGCGCCTACGACGAGCACCACGGTCGCGCTGGCTCTCGGCGATGCACTCGCGATTGCCCTCCTGGAAGAGAAAGGCTTCGACGCCGAGGACTTCGCCAAGCTCCACCCGGGTGGCGCGCTGGGCCGCCGGCTCCTCACCCGGGTATCAGATGTGATGGTCATAGATAACATCCCCTTGCTGACAGAAGATTCAACGATGCGCGAAGCCGTGGTCCTGCTGGCCGAGCGCCGTGGAATCGCAATCGTCGTCGGAAAAAAGCGTCAGGTGTCGGGGGTCATCACCAGCGGCGACCTGACCCGGCTGATGGAGCACGAGGAGAACGTCTTCCCGATTTCAGTCAAGAAAGTGATGAACACACATCCGAAGGTGGCGCAGGCGGACGAGCTGGGAAGCGCAGTGGTGTATCGCATGGAAACGCACGGGATCATCTCGATGCCGGTGGTGGGCAAGGACGATCAGGTCGTTGGCGTGATCCATCTCCATGACCTGATGCGCGCCGGGGTGATATAGTGCGTGTCGCCCTGCTCGTCACGGCTGCGGTGGTCGTCTTTGCCGCGTGCGCGGACAAGAAAGCGCTGCCCACCGCACGCGCGGGCGGATCGCCGCTCGCGGACTCAGCTGACCAGATCATGTTCGGAACGAAGTTCGCGCTCAACCACGAGGGTATGAATCGCGCCAGACTCAGAGCGGATACAGCATACTTTTTCGACGACAACACACGCGTCGAGTTGGAAAACGTGCACACGACGTTCTTCAACACGGTCGGGGCGCACGATGCGGTCCTCACCTCGCGGCGGGGGACTTACAATACGCGCCTGGGAAACATGGTCGCCCGGGAGAACGTCGTGGTCGTCTCGCAGGATGGACGGCGGCTCACTACGTCCCATCTCGTTTACGATCAGCCCCGGAACGAAATCTCGAGCGACAGCGCCTTCGTAATGACTGAGCCGAACCGCCGCCTGGAAGGAATTGGATTCAAGTCCGATCCGAACATGAACAATATTCGTATCCTAAAGGGCGCGAGCGGAGTCGCACGCAGTATTCCGACGAGCCCTGCGCCGAGCGACACCTCCAGCACCACGCCCCAGCGCTGAGATGCGATACCTGCTAGCGATAACCTCGGCGGCGGCCTTTGCGACCAGCACAACGTCCGCGCAGCAGGTGCCACAGAATTGCGACATGGAGCTCCCCAATACTCCCGGAACGACGGCAACCATAAGAGAAGGGCCGGGAGGTGTGAGGACTACGTTCCTGGGGCGCGGTGTCGTCGCGCGCTGCATCGGTCAAGGCAACTTGCTCACAGCTGATAGTGCCGAACACTACGAAGCTGAGGGACGCCTATACCTCATCGGCAACGTCCGTTACACCGAGCCACGCGCGACGGTGACGTCCCGCACCATGACGTACTACCAGAGAACAGATCACCTGCACGCGGAAGGAGATGTCGTCGCGGTTATGTCGAACGGGAGCACGCTGCGTGGTCCCGTGGTGGACTACTACCGGAGCACGCCGCAGCGTCCCATCGCGCGTCTGATAGCACCAAGCCGACCACGGGTCACCGTCGTCCAGCAGGACACGACTGGCCGCGGCAGGCCGCCCGACACGACGCACATCGTCGCAAATCAAATAGTTATGGATGGAGACAGCCTGATCTACGCCTCGCTACGCGTCGAGATAACGCGTCCCGATCTGACCGCCAAGGGTGACTCCGCGTTCATGGACACTGGTCAAGACTTCGCGCGATTGATGGTATCGCCGAGCATTGAAGGGAAGGGAGAACGGCCGTTCACGCTGACAGGCGGAGTGATCGATCTGTTCTCCCGGAACCGCCAGCTGGAGCGGGTCGTGGCGACGCCGAATGGGCACGCTCTCAGTCAGGATCTGGAGCTGGTGGCCGACACGATCGACCTCCGACTCGAGGCAAATCAGCTGCAGCGCGCCATAGCTTGGGGGAGCAAGCGCGCACGTGCACTTTCCCCGGAGAGAGAGATCATTGCCGATTCGATCGACGCAATCATGCCTGGCCAACGGGTCCGGGAAGTCCGGGCAGTGGGCAGCGCGTTTGCCAACTCGGCGCCTGATTCAGGCGTCGTCACCACCGAGCGCGACTGGCTGAGTGGAGATACTATCGTAGCCCGTTTCGATTCCGCCGTCAGTGGTGATTCCGCAAGCCGTGCGCAGGTGCGAGAAATAGTCGCAAGTGGCAATGCCAGATCGTATTACCAAATGAAAAACTCGCGCGGCCAGTCTACTCAGCCGACTGTGAACTACGTTCGCGGGCGGATTATCGACATCGATTTCGAAGACAAGCGCGTCGCGACTGTTACTGTCGTCGACCAGGCGAGTGGAATCCTGATCGAGCCAGCGGAGGCATCAGCAACGCCCGTTGCCACTCCCTCCGCCGGTCCGCCGCGGCCAGCGGCGCCGGTCCGTCCTCCGGCAATTCGACCATGAGCCTCGCGGGCCACCTGCCTGAAGGCATCCGCGCCATGATCGCCGGCATGACGGAGAACAACCGCCTCGATGGCTTCGCGCTCGACGCGATCGTCAGGGCAGCCGACGCTAACGGAGTATCGCGCGTCCGCGACGTCGCAGCCAACTATCGCGAAGACCACCTGCGGGCGTTGCGCGCGAGAGGCCATGACGCCGAACGGGAAGCGGGGCGACTGGCGCAGGACGAAGTCAGGAGCTACCTCGCCACGTCCATCCTGCCGCGGCTGGCCGAGAGCGGTGTGCTGCTTCCACTCGGCGGGGACCTGGAAAGCGATGCTGCGACCGTTACCGTAGCTCCGACCCTATGGCGGGACATAGCGCCGAACCGCGAAGAATTCGCAGAGGTGATGCGGGAGACGGGCGAGCACTCGAGGCTCGCACTCGCCACGCCCGCCGGCACCCCTGTTGTCAGCGGCAGCCTGCTCGAGGCCGAGGGGCTGACGAAGACATACAGAGGGCGCAAAGTCGTAAATGACGTAGCGCTGCGCTTGCGACAAGGTGAGATCGTCGGCTTGCTGGGGCCGAATGGGGCGGGGAAGACTACGACGTTTTATATGATCGTAGGATTGATTCAGCCGCAGGCGGGCCGAATCCTGCTCGACGGCGGAGACATAACCGAGCTGCCGATGTACCAACGGGCACGGCGCGGGATTGGCTACCTTTCGCAGGAGCCGTCGATCTTTCGCAAGCTCTCGGTTGAGGACAACATCCTTGCGATTCTGGAGACGCTACCTCTCTCGGCTGCGGAGCTGAGCGCCCGCCTCGAAAAGCTCCTCGACGAGCTGGCCATCAAACGGCTTCGCAAGAGCAAGGCATATGCGCTTTCCGGCGGTGAGCGCCGTCGGCTGGAAATCACGCGGGCGCTGGTGACCGACCCGAAGTTCATGATGCTCGATGAGCCCTTCGCCGGCGTTGATCCGATTGCCGTGCACGACATCCAGACAATTGTGGCCGGGCTGCGCCATCGCGGGATCGGCGTCCTTATCAGCGATCACAACGTCGAGCAGACGCTCGACATAGTCGATCGTGCGTACATTATGTTCGATGGGCAGGTGAAGGTTTCCGGAACGGTCCGGGAGCTGGTTTTCGACGATACGGTGGCTGATATCTATCTGGGTCCAACACTTACGGCACGGCTGCGCGAGAGGTTCTCCCGTACGCGGGATGAGGCAATGATCTCGTGAAGCCCGGCCTCAATCAATCGACTCAGCTCCGTCAGGAGCTCAAGATAAATCCACGCCTTTATCAGGCGATGGATCTTCTCTACATGCCCCTGCTGGACCTCCAGCAACATCTCAAGCAGGAGCTTCTCAACAATCCGTTTCTCGACCTGGTGGACACGGAGGACGACGAAGAGGAGGAGCAGGAAGGGGAGGCTGACGAGCCGGCACAGACAGAGCCGGAGGACGAACGGTCGGGAGAGATCGACTGGGAGGAAATCCTGCTCGACGGCTTCGATACAGCCGGTGGGCGAAGGGAGGAGCACGAGGAGCGCGAATACTTCGAGCCGGTGACTGTTGCCACCCGCGACCTCAGCGACCATTTGCGCGACCAGGTCAGTCTGCTCGAGCTCACGCCGCGCCAGACATTTCTTGCCGACGAATTCATCGGCAACATCAATGACGACGGTTATCTCGCCTGTGGCGTCGAGGACATCGTCCGGACGCTCAATGAGGTCGTCACCAAGGCCGCCGAGGACGCCGGGCGTGAGAGCGACGACCTGCCCCTCTACACCATCGAGGAAGGGCAGAAGATGCTTGCCACGGTCCAGAGCCTCGACCCCCCGGGCGTCGGAGCGCAGGATCTCAGAGAATGCCTGTTGCTCCAGCTCAAGGAGGCCGGGCTTGAGCAGTCAGTGCCGTACCGCCTCGTCCGCGACTGTTTCGAAGAGCTGATCAACCACCGCTGGAGTGAGATCTCAAAGCGATTCGGGATCAGCGCCGCCGACGTCCAGAAAGCCGCCGACGAGATCGCCAAGCTCGATCCCAAGCCCGGCCTGCAGTACGGCTCACGGGACGACAACTACATCATCCCCGATCTCATCGTCGAGAAGATCGACGACCGGTATCACGTCTTTCTGAATGACGCAAATCTGCCGCGACTCAAGCTGAGCCGCGCCTACCAGGAGATAGCGCGCGACAAAAAGAAGTTCGACGGTGAGAACAAGGAGTTCATCTCCAACAAGCTGAACTCCGCGAACTGGATGATCCAGGCGATCGAGCAGCGCCGCCAGACGATGCTCAAGGTCATGAACTACATCGTCGAACGGCAGCGCGAATTCTTCGAGAAGGGAATCCAGCACCTGAAGCCGCTGACCCTGCGGGAAGTCGCCGAAGTGATCAACATGCACGAATCCACCGTCAGCCGCGTCACCAACGAGAAATTCGTTCAGACGCCGAGGGGCGTGCTGCCGCTCAAGTTTTTCTTCTCTTCCGGTCTGGCGACGTCGGACGGGGAAGACGTCTCCGCGCGGGGCATCAAGGCGCAGCTGCAGAAACTGGTGCAGGAGGAGGATCCGAAGCATCCGCTCACCGACCAGGCGATCGTGAACATCCTCCGGGAGAGCGGCGTGCAGATCGCCCGCAGAACGGTGGCAAAGTATCGCGATCAGCTGGGCGTGCTGTCCGCGCGCATGCGCAAGCGCGTATGACGACGCCAGCCCAGAAGGATGTCGCGCCGCAGTTCAGGGGCGTGGATCGTGATTCCACGAGTGCGCGGCCGGATGTCAGCGTCCTTGTGCCCGCCAAGGACGAAGCGGAGAATCTTCCGATTTTCATGGAGCAGGCCCGTGCAGCTTTTCTCGGGGCGCCACAGCGCTACGAAGTCGTGGTGGTCGACGACGGGTCTGTGGACGGAACGTGGGAGGTGCTGGAGCGACTCTCCGCGGAATACCCGTTCCTGAAACCTGTGCGTCACGGCATCCGTCGTGGAATAGCGGACGCACTGCGCACAGGCTACCTGCATTCGCGTGGCAGCGTGCTCGTGTTCTATCCCGCCGACCTGCAGTACAAGCCGGAGGACATTCCACGTCTTGTCGCGCCGATCTTCGCCGGGAGGTCGGACATCGTAACCGGCTACAAGGAAGGGAAGTACGAGAGGGCGTTCGTTTCCGGTATCTACAACGGGTTGAGCCGCTCGCTGTTCAAGGTCCCGGTTCGCGATCTCAATTCAGTAAAGGCGTACCGCAGAGAGGTGATGGATGCGCTTCCCAATCGGCCGGACTGGCACCGGTACATGGTCGTGATGGCGGCGGCCGATGGCTTCAGCGTTTCAGAGGTCCCCGTGCCTCTCTATCCACGCAACGCCGGCCAATCGAAGTTCGGAGTGGGACGAATTCCCGTCGGAGTGCTCGACATGCTGGCGGTTTGGTTCGAGCTCAGATTCGCCCGGAAGCCCCTCCTGCTGTTCGGAATGATGGGCGCCGCCCTCTTCACGCTCGGCGTGTTGGTTGGAATCGGGGCGATTCTCTGGCGCGTGTTCGGCGGTGTCGGCTTCCGGCCGCTCATCAGTCTCGTCGAAGTGTGTCTGACGGTCGGGAGCGTCTTCTTCGCTACCGGGATGATCGGAGAGCTCATCGCCGCGCAGCGCGCCGAGCTGAGTCAGTTGCGAAAGCGGCTGGAGGACATCTCGCAGGACCGTGAACCGCCGTCCCGCCGCTGACGGGATGAAGGTACTTTTTCTGACTCACTCCTTCCCACGAAAGGAAGGGGATGCCGCCGGATCATTCGTGCTGCGGCTGGCAGTAGCTCTCCGCGCCGAGGACGTGGACGTGCATGTGGTAGCACCAGCTGCCGCGGGCGTCCCCGCCTCCGAGGAGATCGAGGGCATCCGTGTGGATCGCTTTCGCTACGCTCCGCGCCGCTATGAGAAGCTGGCCTATACCGGCAACATGGCTGGCGATTTCGCCTCCTCATGGAGCGCCAAGCTGGCCATGGTGGGATTTCTTGGATCGGATTTCGTGCATGCGGTCCGCGCCAGACGCAGCTTCGAGCCGGATGTCGTGCACGCGCACTGGTGGTTTCCCAATGGGGTGGTGGGAACATGGCTTGGCAGCCTCTCCCACATTCCGGTAGTCACGACCCTGCACGGAACCGATGTGCGGCTTGCCCGGACGGTAGGAGTGGCAAAGCCGCTCTTCAACCATGTGTTGAAACATTCAGCTGCGGTCACGACGGTGTCGCGCTGGCTACAGGAAGAGACCGAGGCATTGGCGCCCGGAATTGAAGCGACAGTAGCCCCAATGCCGGTGGCGACCGAGATGTTCGCGCCGGGCAGTACGCGCGATGCGCGCCGACTTCTTTTCGTCGGGCGCCTCAGCGCCCAGAAGGGGATCGAGCACCTTCTGCAAGCGCTGGCAGCAATGAAGACGCGTGCTGAGCTGGATGTTGTGGGCGATGGCTCGACTCGCGATTCGCTGCAGCGGCTTTCCAGCGAGATTGGTATCGCCGATCGCGTGCGGTGGCACGGACAGCTGCCGCAACCGGAGCTTGCCACGATGTATCAACGAGCGGCCGCAGTCGTGGTTCCTTCCGTGGATGAAGGGCTCGGTATGGTGGCCGTTGAAGCCCTGCTTTGCGAAGCGCCCGTCGTCGCCTTCGATTCGGGCGGACTAAGAGACATAATCCAGCACGAGAAGACAGGACTATTGGTCGCGCCTGGGGATCGTGCCGCTCTCGCGAAGACGCTGGATGATTTGCTCGCACGCGATGGGCGCGGCTCGGACCTCGGCAGGGCAGGGCGCCTTTACGCACTCTCCGCCTTCGCGCCGGAGTCAGCGGCACGCCGCTACGCCGGTATTTACCGACAGGTTCTTGGCGGTATCGCGTCGTAACCTGTTCAGGGCGGCGCAATGGGTTTTCGCCGCCCTCGTTCTTTTTTTCGCCGTCAGGGCGCTGGAGGGACAGTGGGCCCAGGTCGGCTCCCGACTCCTCCACATTCAGTTCGGTTGGCAGCATATCGCTTCCGCCACCGTACTCATATTCGTCACCTATGCCCTCCTCATCGAAGGTTGGCGGCGAATTCTCAGCGGCTGGGATTCAAACCTCGCGTTCCGCCCCGCCGCCCGGATTTGGTTTCTTTCCAACCTCGGTAGATACGTTCCCGGTAACATTTGGTCCCTGACCGCCATGGGCGTAATGGCGAGGGAACGAGGACTGTCGGGTCTCGCCGCCGCCGGTTCGTCGGTGATTATGCAGTCTGTGAGTCTGGCGACTGGGACAGCGATCGTGATGGTCACCAGCGCGAAGCTGCTCGGCCAGCCGCTCCTCGTTGGCGCGGCGGTTCTGTTACTCGTGGTGGGCGTCCTTACTGCCCCGCGCTTTATGCCGCGGCTCGCGGTGTGGGCGGCCAATCTGACCGGCAGGGAAATCGAAACGCCTTCGATTCCTGCGGGTGGCATCTGGACGGCGGCGTTGGCGAGCACCGCGTCCTGGCTTCTCTACGGGCTGGCGTTCCAATTGTTCGTGCGCGGATTGCTGGGTGCCGCGCCTGGCGAAATCAGCTCTTACATCGCAGTATATACTGCCGCGTACATACTTGGTTTCATCTCGCCGATTGCACCCGCGGGTCTGGGCGTCCGGGAGATCACGCTGGCTGCTTTCATGACGCAGCTCGGGCTCGCGAACGAGGCTGACGCGGCACTCGCGGCGATTGCGGCACGGTTGTGGCTGACCGTCGCGGAGCTGGTGCCGAGCGGATTGTACATCGCCGCTGGGGCGAAGAGAAAGTCATTACCGAATTGATCTCCATGGCTCGAGCACGAGAACAGACAAAGCACGCCAGTCAAACCGACAATCCACCCGCGGCGCTCGAAGCGCCGCGCTTCGCATTCGGGTGGGCGTCACTCGTGTATCTCATCTGCACTTTCTCGCTCGCGTGGCCGGCGCTCGCCGGAAAGTTTCTGGTCAATCCTCACAGCGATCAGTACATCGCCGGCTACGCGTTCCGTGAGTTCGCGGCCGCCACATTGCGCGCCACGGGACAGTTCCCGCTCTGGAACCCGTACCTGTTCGGGGGAATGCCGTACGTCGCGGCAATGCACGGCGATATTTTCTATCCGACGTTCCTGCTGCGGCTGATACTCCCGACGGACGTCGCGATGACGTGGGGCTTCATCATCCACCTTTTCCTCGCCGGGATTTTTACGTTCGGCTTTCTGAGAGCCACCGGCTTCAGCTTTCCGGGAGCGCTCGCGGGCGGGCTCGCGTACATGATGAGCGGGCAGATCGCGTCATACGTCTCCCCGGGTCACGACGGAAAGCTGTTCGTGAGCGCTCTCTTCCCGCTGGCTCTCTGGATGTTGCATCGCGGCATCCGCGGTGGACGCGCCTCGAGCTGGGGCGCGCTCGCTCTGATCATCGGGTTGGCGGTGCTGAGTCCGCACCCGCAGCTGCTTCAATACATGCTGCTCGCATGTGGCGCTTACGCGCTGTTCCTCTCGCTCGCGAAGCTCGACGCCGATCCCGGTCCGTTCCCGCACGAATTCGCGGTGAAGCGCCTTGCTGCCGCGTTGGGAGCAGTGATGGTCGGGCTCGCGATGGGCGCGGTCCAGTATTTACCCGTACGCGAATACGTACCATGGTCGCCAAGGGCCGGCGGCCTCGCGAACTATGAGACCGCGACATCGTACGCCTGGCGCCCCGAGGAGCTTCTCAACACGTACCTGCCGCAGTTCTCCGGACTGCTGGACGCGTATTGGGGGCGCAACTTTTTTCACCTCCACAGCGATTATGTCGGCGCCGTCGTCCTGGTGCTGGCGGGTGCTGCGTTTCTTGGATTGCGCGCCGATCCTCGACGCCGGCACATCATTTTCTGGTCCGCGACGCTCTTTGTCGCGGTACTCTGGTCGCTCGGAAGCGCGACGCCGTTCTATCGCATCCCGTACGCGATCGTTCCCGGCACCAAATACTTCCGCGCTCCGGCGACAATCTTTTTCGTGGGCGCTCTCGCTATTTCGGTTCTCGCGAGCGCGGGCACCGAACGGTTTCTCCAGCTCCGCGTCACTCGTAAATATCTGATCGGGTGGCTGGCTTTCGCCGGCGCAATGGGATTGCTCGCGTCCGCTAGTGTCCTGACGGCGTTCGCGGCGTCATTTGCCGAAGGAGCACAGCTCGACAGGCTCGAGGCGAACAAAGGCGGCCTCATCGTTGGTGCGTGGCGCTCGTTTGTCTTTGTGGGGCTCACCGCCGGACTTGGTTTCGCCCTGCTGCGTCAGAGGATTCCCGCGAGGTACGCTGGATGGGGACTCGCTGCATTGCTCGCGGTGGATCTCTGGAGCATTGAGCGGCTGTACTGGATGTTCTCCCCTCCGGCCAGCGCGATCTACGCCAGCAACGAGATCGTCGAAACGATCAAAGCAGAGCCACAGCCTGCCCGAGTGCTCGCATTACCTCTGAAAGAGACGATGCAGTCGGACGCATTGCTCACGGGTGACGCTCTGATGTCTCATCGTGTGAGAAGCGTGGAAGGGTATCACGGGAATCAGCTCGCTCGGTACAACCAGCTGATTGGCAGGCCGGAAGCACGAGGGCGGATGATCACCCCGAATGTTCTTCAGCTGACGAACACCAAGTTCGTCCTGACCAACATCCCGCAGATCCCGTTTCTCCCGAACGCGAAGCTGGTGAAGGGCCCGGTGCGAGACGCATCGGGAGAAGAGACATATCTGTTTCAACTCGACGGCGTGCACCCTTACGCCTGGCTCACTCCTGTCGCCGTCAAGGCGAACGACGAGCAGGTGCTGGCGACGTTGCTGGATCCGCGCTTTGACGTCAGGCGCGCCGCGCTCTTCGACAACACCGCCGATGTATCAGTCGCCGACGCGGTGCGAGCCTTGCCCGAGCCCCTTCCCATCACCGCCACAGTCCGGCGTTACGAGCCGGGAAAGGTCGAGATCGATCTCAGCGTCCCCGCGCCCAAAGGCGCGGCTCTGATAGTTTCCGAAAACTTTTATCCCGGCTGGCGGGCGCAAGTTGATGGAAAACCCGCCCGGATCGGCCGTGCGAATCTGAGTCTGATCGGGGTCGAGCTGCCCGAGGGCGCAAGAAGAGTGGAGCTGGAATTCACCAGTCCAAGCTATGAAACGGGGAAGACCATTACCTGGATAGCAATCGTGATCGGGCTCGTTGCGCTGGCGGCCGGTATTTGGCGCGATCGGAGGCGCCTTGCCTGATCGGAGCCTGGTCATCGTTCCCACCTACAACGAACGGTTCAACATTGCGAAGCTGATTCCCGCGATCCTCGCCCAGGATCCGTCGCTCGAGGTGCTAATCGTCGACGATGGCTCGCCCGATGGAACCGGGGCGATCGCGGACGGCATCGCGGCCGGTGACAGACGCGTTCATGTGATCCACCGCGCCGAAAAGCTCGGACTAGGCACCGCCTACATCACCGGGTTCCGCTGGGCACTGGAGCGCAAATACGACGTCGTGTTCGAGATGGACGCGGACTTCTCCCACAATCCCGACCGCCTGCCCGAGTTCCTGGAGAAGATCGAGGAAGCGGATCTGGTGCTGGGCTCCCGCTACCAGGACGGTCATGTGAACGTGGTGAACTGGCCGATGAGCAGGCTTTTTCTGAGTTATGCAGCGAACATATACGCGAGAGCGGTAACTGGCCTTCCCATCTTCGACACGACGGGAGGGTTCAAGTGCTTCCGCCGGAATGTACTTGAATCGATCGATTTAAGCGCTGTAAAATCAAACGGTTACGCGTTTCAAATCGAGATGTCCTATCGTGCCTGGAAGAAGGGATTTCGCTTGGTGGAGATTCCGATTGTCTTCGTGGATCGGACGGAAGGCGTCAGCAAGATGTCCAAGCGCATCGTTCGCGAGGCCGTATGGATGGTCTGGCGTCTGCGCTGGTGGAGTCTGACCGGGAGGATCTGATGGCTGGGCATCTGGAAGGCCGCCGCTTTTTCAAGATGACGGGCTCAGGGAATGATTTCGTCGTTTTCGATAGCACCTCCGGCGCTGACACGGAACTCGAGAACCCTGAAACCATCCGGGCGCTCTCCAGCAGGGGCACAGGGGTTGGCGCCGACGGGGTCGTTTTCCTGGAAAAGGCCGCCAAAGGTGATGTCCGGATGCGCTATTACAACAGCGACGGATCCGAGGCGGCCCTCTGCGGCAATGCCAGCCTTTGCAGCGTGCGTCTGGCTGTGGAGCTCGGGATGGCCCAGGGCGGAGGGTTCATTCTACACACGGCTGCGGGCGCCCTCGGCGCCAGGCTCCGGGACGGGCTGCCCGAAGTCGATCTCGAGGCCGTGACCGATGTGCGACCGGACGCAAATGAACTAGGCATCCAAACCGGGGAGCAGCGTCTGGGGTACGTCAGTGCCGGCGTACCTCATGTAGTGGTTGAGGTCGCCGATGTCGAGCCCGCCGCCGTGACGGTCCGGGGTCGTGAGCTCCGCAATCACCCAAAGCTCGCCGATGGGGCCAACGTGAACTGGGTCGCTCGGCGGCCGGACGGCAGCTGGACTTACCGCACTTATGAGCGCGGCGTGGAGGCCGAAACCCTGGCCTGTGGAACGGGCGCGGTGGCCACCGCAATCCTGCTGGCGAGCTGGGGAGAATCAGGTTCCGAGACGGTGCTTTGGACCCGTTCCGGCCTGCCGCTGACCGTCACCACCAGGCGGGAAGGTTCGAGCTGGATGCCCTCGCTCAGGGGAGAGGGAAGGATCGTTTTTGAGGGCCGGTTGCGCGACATCGACTGACAGACTGTCGCTAAGGCGTTCTGCGTGTGTTTGCTGCCAAGCTCATGCAGTACTTTCTCAGGTCTCAGCCCGTAACAGCAAGCAGCCGCTGAGGTTCGCGGGGCGCAGACCGCCACTAATCAACTTCTCCACAATAACAGGGGTGGTGTAGTTTACATAATCTCTGTTATACGCATATATGTACACGATTGAGTAAGCGAGTAGGCATATGCCCCACTGCGGAGCCGGTGGACCTTCGATTTTAGGGGTAACCTCGCATCTAAGAGCGGTATATAATGCCGGGAAGGTTTTCCACTGAGGGGATGATAAATGTCCGCACGCAACGGGGTATCGATAGCGGTGTTTGTGTTCCTGTGCTGGGGGACCGCTGCCGCCCAGACGCTCACTACCGTCCCCCACTCAGGTGAAGCGCCCATTGGGTATCTGAACTTCGTGGTCGAGGCGGGCGCGGATGAGTTGACGCCCGAACCGCGGGACCGACGCCGCCTGTTGGTGGAGACCTGGTTCCCGGCGCAGTCGAGCGGGACCAGGCGGAAGCCGTGGGCGTCGGGAGCGATGGGGGCAGCTTTATCCGGCAGCTTTCCTTTCCCGAAGGGATTTCATTCGAATATCGGGACGCATACCTGGCTCGACGCGAGACCGGTCGCGACGGCGATGCCCGCTATTGTATTCAGCCACGGCCTCTCTTTTCCCCCTACTCTTTACCAAAGCTTCTTCGAGGATCTCGCGAGTCGCGGCTATGCGGTTTTTGCCGTGAGCCATCCACATGGAGCGGCGTTGATCGAGTATCCGGACGGCGCGTCGTTGGACATGTCGCGATGGCCGCGGGTTTCGATCGAAGTGGAGCGCCAGCGCATGCTCGCCAGGGCCGGCGACGAGTGGGCAGCGGACCTGTCCGCGGTGATCGCGGCAATCCGCGCCGGAAGGATTCCCGCCGGACTTACTGTCGATCGCTCGCGCGTCGCCGTCGCCGGCCACTCGCTGGGAGGTACCGCGGCGGGCAAGCTTTCCCGAGACACGACGCTAGCGGCTGTGGCGGTGATGGAAGGCGAAGTTCGCGAGACGGATGCCGCGGACTCGCGCGGCTCGGTGCAAGTGGCAGTGCCGCTGCTTCACCTTGTGGGTGGTTACAATCGGCTGGAGCTCGAGCGGGCGAGCTATACACCTGGCCGCCACGCGCCGGTGATCACCGCGATCGTTAACGGCACGGGCCACGCATATTTTTCCGACCTCATTCACTTTTACCGAGCGTACGCGGACCGGGCTTGGCGTACGCGGCACAGATACGAGGTCGATCCTGATCGAGTCATTCGAATCGCGAGCGATTACATGGCAGCGTTTTTCGATTGGCAAGTCAAGGACGGTTCGAAGAGCGTCCTCCTCGGGCAGCCCAGCTACGGCGCGCGAGTCGAGGGACCCCAGCAGGCGGGATACGTCGAGGTCGATGTCACCATAGCGATCCAGTAGTCGCAGGGCGTCGCGCAGGTTCACCGCGGCGTCGCCGAACAGGCACGTGCGTAGGCGCCCGTCGCTTTTCCGTTTGGATTCCGTCTAACGGTCAAACGCGGAACGGTTGAACGGGAAACGGCAGCGCGGGATGGACTTGGTAGGACAGTAACCCGAGGTAAGGGTCGGCCCAATCTTGGGGTGCGGGCCACGGCTGCCTGGGTGACTCCGCCCCCTTCTAGATGGCCGCTAGGCCGTTCGAGCCTCGTCCTCAGAGTACAGCCAAGCGCCAACCGAAGACGCCAACAGCAGGTTTACGAACCAGATGACCGTGAACGACCACCAGAGGCCCGCCGACATGATTCCCATATCCTTGTATCCGTAATTGAGAATGAATCCAAATACAAAGAAAAGGAGTCCGGCATATGCCGCCGTGCGGACGCCAGGGCCGAAGCGGGGTCGAATTGCCGCGTACGTCCAAACCAGGAGTATTCCGATGATGAAGTCGAAGAAGACGTACATCGCGATCTGACCTACGCCCATGGCCGCAAACTGGTCTCCCAGCCCCGGCTTGAACGCATTGGCATCGGCCTGCATGCGGTCTGCCAGGATCACCGCGTGCGCCAGGAAGTCGATGACGTTCAACACCAGCCCCGCAGCCAACCCTCCGACCAGCAGCTTCTGTCTGTTGATGTTCACCGCCATGCTGTCCTCCTCGAGAAGATGAAGTGACCTTCCCTACTCCCGAAAACTCCCTAAATACTCATCGGCTTGGCCGTGAGCTCGCCCAGTCTGACGCGTGCCTCGGCGGCCATTGGACCGGTTTCGTCCGCAGCCAGCTCCGTCCAGATCGCCCTCGCTTCCGCTGTCTTTCCTCCGGCCATGAACGCCCTGCCCGCCGCTGCCAGATATTGCGCCTTTTCGGCCGGAAACCTGGTCGCTGTCGAGGCAGCCCTATACGCTGAGGCCGCGGCTGCGAAGTCCTTAAGCTCCTCGTGCCCGGCCGCGATCAATGCATGAATCGAGGGAATGAGATCATCCGGCGCCTTGCCCAACACCTTCTCAAGCTCCGCTATCCCTTCCCTATGCTTCTTCTGGTCATATAGGGCCTGGGCCAGGAACATCGCAGCCTGCGTTCCGGCCGTCGTTCCCTCATACCGGGTGACGACCTTCTTCAGATCGGACACAGCGAGGGGGAGATTCCCTGCCGCCGCGGACTGGCGCGCCTGGAAATAGGCCTTCTCGGCGTTCTGTTGGCGCAGCGCGCGCGAGCGCTGATAGAACCAGAGGCTGCCGATGGCGATCGCGAGCGCGAGAACCGCCCACGACACTTGGCGCTTATGAAGCAGCAGCCAATCGGTCATGGACTCGTCGGAGCCGTACGATCTTCCAGACCTGGGTATTGGATTGGTCATTTTCTCTTGCAAAGGGCGACGAAAGCTTGAGCTGTGGAGCGCCCCCGGGGTGACTCGAACACCCGGCCAACGGTTTAGGAAACCGCTGCTCTATCCACCTGAGCTACGGGGGCAGAACCACCTGGCCGAATCAGCCGCGCGGATCCGCGTGGTGAATCTACACTGTCTGGCGGGCATCTAGAAGTAACGAATGGCCTGAATCCCGACGTCAAACCCCTGTCAGAGACGCTGCAAATGAACGATGCCAAACGGCTTCGGGAGTGAGGCACCATCGATCGCGGAGAGCGCTCGAACTTCTTCCACCTGTGCTCCGGGCGGCCCCTTCCCCACCGCTGCCGCGAACTTTTTCAGCGCCGTCGCATCGCCAGCGGCCGCAAGCTCGACGTTACCATTGGCCTTGTTGCTGACCCATCCACTCAGATCGAGCGCCCGCGCTGTCTCGCGCACGAACCATCGAAAGCCGATGCCCTGAACACGGCCGCGGATCTCGAGGTGAATAGAGTCCATTCCGCCCTAGCGCTTGACTCCGAGCAATGCAGCGAGAGTTGCGGCAATGGCCGCTGGATTGGCACCCTCGCCCGTAGATGGGACTACCAGCTCCCCATCCCTGATACGCCGAGCGATGCCGTCCAGCGCATCGGCAATGGCCTTCGCGGCAGTTTCCCGAACGTCTCTGGCCGGTAGCGATGCATTCTCCCAGTCCGTCTCAGACCACGCGCTGCTTGCTGCGGGGTCAGCGGCCTCCCCAAGCGCTGCCGCAGAGCGCCAGTCGTATTGCGCCCAGTCGGTGTCTCCCCATTCCGGAGCCAGTGCATCTGCCTCGGTCTGCTCGAGGCCTGGTTCCTGGGTGACCAGCTCTCCGTTGCCGAGCAACGCACCCACTCCGCCTTCGCCAACCGCATCCATGAAATGCTCAACCGGAGGAAGCTCGTAGGAGTCGTCGCCGAAAACTGAAGCATCTCGTGAGTAAACGGGCTCAGTCTGGAGGTACTGCTCTATCGGCGCCAACGATTCCGGTTCTGCAAATACGCTCGACGGAGAAGATGTAATTGCGCGGGGAGCCTCTGTTACGCTGCTAGCCGCGGGCATCGCTTCCAGAGGCGGGTCATACCGGAGCGGCAGTGGTGGAGGTGCGGATCGCACCGTTGTCGATGGAGGCGGAACTTCATCAAGCGCTGTGCGATTCCGCGTCTGGAGCTCAATGCGCTTGACGCCGTGCACGAACGGTCGCGCGAGCTTGAAAGCGGCTGGACCGGCCTTGCCTGGTGCACTCGGCGTGCGGCCAGGGATGAACGGACGTTGTGGCGTGTGCTGCACTACATGCCCTCCCAACTGTACTTGCCCACGAGCGGCACGAAACGCACCGGGGCGATTTCCATCTTCTCGAGAGTGTCGCCGCGGCGGGTGAACATGAACAGCGTTTGCTCTTCCTTGTCTCCGAGCGGTATAACAATCTTACCGCCTTCGGCAAGCTGATCGCGATAGGTCGATGGAACTTCGGGCGCTCCTGCACCGACAAGTATCGCATCATACGGAGCATACTGCCGCCAGCCCAGCGTCCCGTCGCCGAGCAGGAAGGAGACGTTCCGCGCGCCGATCTGACGGATGATCTCTCTCGCCCCATCGAGCAGCGCGGGGATCCGCTCGATCGAGAACACCTGGCCCGCGAGCTGTGCGAGCAGCGCTGTCTGATATCCCGACCCGGTACCGATCTCCAAAACCTTTTCCTTGCCGGTGAGCTTGAGCAACTCCAGATAACGCGCGTGAATCGAAGGCTGAGAGATAGTTTGACCGCTCCCGATCGGCAGCGCGGAGTCTTCGTACGCACGGTGACGCACACCGGTGGGCACGAACAGGTGGCGTGGAGTCACGTCGATCGCGTGGAGAACCGAGAGGTCCCTTATGCCGTTGTCCTGTAGCATCTCCACGAGCCGGCGGCGAGGCCCGCGAAACTCGTGCTCTACAGGTGCTGCCACCAGGTCTCCGCAGCGGCGAGCATCGCATGGTGCGTGAGGTCGAGATGGAGCGGTGTGACCGAAATGTATCCTTCCTGAATGGCGCGGAAGTCCGAGGTTTCTTCGCCTGACCACTCGATTGAGCCGCCTCCGATCCAGTAGATCTGGCGGCCCCAGGGATCCTGCATCGGCTTCAGCGAATCCGAGTAGACGCGGCGGCCCAGCCTTGTGAGACGAACGCCCTTGATGTCGTCTCCTTTCAACGGAGGAAGATTGATGTTGAGGAGCGTATTCTCCGGAAACGCCGGTAGCGCGAGCACGTGGTGGAGAAGGTTGCGAAGCGGCTCTATCTGATCGTGCAACATGGTGACGTCGGCACGGAGATCGCCGCCGGCGAAAGAAATGGCCAGCGAAGGAATCCCCAGCGATAGTCCTTCCATCGCCGCGGCGACGGTACCCGAGTAAAGCACGTCCTCGCCCATGTTCTGCCCATGATTGATTCCGCTGAGGACGAAGTTGGGCCGCTCCGGCATCAGCGCTTCGACCGCCAGCATCACGCAGTCCGTGGGCGTTCCGTCGACCTGAAATCTTCTTTCTCCCCGCTCGATGGGGCGGACAGGATGGTGCAGCGTGAGCGAATGGCTTGTCGCGCTCTGTTCACGGTCGGGAGCCACGACGGTTATCTCGCCAAGCGGCTCCGCCGCTTCGATGAGACACTGCAGGCCGTAGGCGAGAATTCCATCGTCATTCGTGCACAGCAGTCTCAACGGTGGAAGATCCCCGCGCGGTGCCGCCAGAGAACCTTGATCACGAGCCACGCATCCCTGAACTCCCGGAAATAACTGGGCGCACCATAGATCGTGGAGATCGGGACGTTGGCGGTCGTGAAACCCTGTCGTGCGGCGCGGATGATGAAATCCGTTTCGTACTCGTATCGATCGCCCTCTCCCTTGACCTTGCGCAGCACGTCAGCCTTGAACGCACGATAGCCCGACTGACTGTCGCGGACTTTGCCTCCCGACACTGCTCGCGTCGCGGCGGAAGAGATGGCGTTCGCGATGCGGCGGTGCTTTGGGACGGACTCTCCGGAAAGGTCGCGTGTGCCGATGACGATGTCGGCGCGGTCCAGGCCCCCGACCAACGCGGGCGCGAACGCCGCGTCATGCTGGCCATCCGAATCGATGGTGAGCACGGCGGCAGCTCCCTTCTTGAGCGCGGCATCGAAGCCGGCCCGCAGCGCGGCGCCCTTCCCTCGATTCTTGTCGAATTCAATGGTGTCGTCACACACGGTGCGTAGGAGCTGACGTGACGCATCCGTCGAGCCATCATCGATGCCAATGATCCACGCGCGTGGAAGGTTGCGCCTCACGTCCTTGACGACCTTGGCCAGCGATGGCTCCGCGTTGTATGCTGGCACCAGCACCACCAGCGGCTCGATCAACTTTCACTCTCCCGTTCTTCGACTGGCTGTCCGTTGATGATGGCGAGGATGGAGCGCAGGTCGCTCTCCATTGCCTCGACTGCTTGCGAATCCAGAGCCTGCCGAGCAACTGTTCGCAGCTCGCCGCTCTTCTTGTACTCGTCGATCTTCTGGCGCGCGCCGTCGATGGTGTACTTCTCCGTGTACAGGAGCTGCTTCACCAGCATTATGAGCTCGATCTCCCGCCGCTGATAAACCCGGTTTCCCGAGCGGTTTTTCGCCGGGTGAAGAAACTTGAACTGGCTTTCCCAGTAGCGCAGTACGTGCGGCTTGAGGTCTGTGAGGGTACAGACATCTCCAATGGAGAAGAACTCCTGAACCGGCTCTTTTGCTTTCATCCGTCCACCTCTGCTCGGAGCTCCCTGGTCATGAGGGCCGCGATCGCGCTGCGGGCTGGCTGGCCCTCGAAGAGTACTCGGTTTACTGTATCGACGATTGGCATCGCCACTCCTTTGCGCGCGGCGAGCTCGCGCGCGCTTTGCGCGGTTACTACGCCCTCCGCCACGGTTTCCCTCTTCGCCAGAGCTTCATCCAGGGATTTCCCCTTCCCCAGCTCCACACCAATCGCGCGATTGCGGCTGAGCGAGCCGGTGCACGTGAGGACGAGATCACCGAGACCGGCGAGTCCGGCGAACGTGCTCTGTTCGGCACCAAGCGCAACGCCGAGCCGAGTCATTTCGGCGAGGCCTCTGGTGACGAGGGCCGCACGTGCGTTGAACCCGAGGCCGAGTCCCTCAGCGATGCCGGTTGCGACCGCCATGACGTTCTTCAATGCTCCGCCCAGCTCCACACCGATCACGTCGGTGTGGGTGTAGACGCGGAAATAAGGCGAGCTGAGCGCGCGCTGGGTCAGCTCGGCCGCATCTGTCGACTCGGACGCGGCCACGACCGCGGTTGGCTGACAGCTCGCGACCTCAGCTGCGAAGCTGGGACCCGAGAGAGCGACCACGGTGTTGTCGGGAAGCTCCTCCTCAGCCACATCGGTCATCAGTGAGAGAGTGCCCCGCTCGATCCCCTTGCTGGCGATTACGACTGGTACGGCCCGCGAAAGAGTCGAGCGAGCCGTCCTGGCGATCGATCGCAGCACTTGTGACGGCGTCGCGATCGTGACGAACTCCACGTTGGCGAGAGTGCGGGGCAGATCGTTGTCGGCGACGACCGCGGGCGCCAGCTTGTATCCAGCCAGAAACCTCGTGTTCTCGTGGCGATCGTTTATCGACGCGGCGACGTCCGGCTCGTACGCCCAGAGCCGCACCTGGTGCCCGTTTCGGGCTAGCAGATCGGCGAGCGCCGTCCCCCATGCCCCTGCGCCCACGACCGCGCAACGCATCAGCGCTCGTCCGGTTTCTTCACGAAACGATGTTCCTCACCCCGGCGCAGACGGCCGATATTCGCCCGATGTGTCCAGAACACGAAGATTGCGACGAGCATGCTGGCGATGAAGACCGGAGACGTCGGATCTCGCCACCAGGTAAGTATTGCGATCGGGAGAATAGCCGCGCTGATGATGGACGCGAGACTGACATAGCGAGTGAAATAGAAAATGACCGCCCAGATTGCCTGCGCTATGAGCAGCGGCACGAACGCCAGCGCAAGGAAAACTCCGCTGGCCGTGGCAACTCCCTTCCCGCCTCCCTTGCCGCGCAGAAAGATCGACTTCACGTGCCCGAGTATCGCGGCCGCTCCGAAGATGACCGCCCAAAGCTCCGGGTCGAGCGTGTCAACGTAGCGAGGAAGAATCCACACGGGCAGGAAGCCCTTGAGCAGGTCGGCGAAAAAGACCGCGACCCCAGTCTTGGTGCCAAGAATGCGAGCTACGTTCGTTGCGCCGAGATTTCCGGACCCCTGCGTGCGGAGGTCGACGCCACGAGCTTTCGCGGCGAGGTAGGCGGTTGGTATCGAGCCCGCCAGGTAGGCGATCAGGATGCCGACGATCCCCGGCATTTACGCTGATTTCCGGCGCATGATTATCCGCAACGGATTGCCCCGGAATCCCCAGGCTTCACGAAAGCCGTTGTGCAGGTAGCGAACATAGTGCTCCTGAACCAGGTCGGGATTGTTGCCGAAAACGGCGATCACCGGCGGAGCAGTCTCGACCTGTGTCGCGTAATTGAGCTTGATCTCACGCCCGGCAGCCTGAGGCGGCTGTCGCCGTCCGACGATTGCTTCGAGCGTCGTGTTCACCACCGATGTGCTGATCCTCTTGTGACGTTCCGCATCGACCTCGAGTAGCAGCTCGAGCACCTTCGTCACCCGCTGTCCGCTGAGCGCCGAGGTGAAGACGAATGGGACGAATTTGAGAAACGGCGCCTTCTCGTGACACTCGGCCTCGAACTTGGCGGCGGTGTTGTTCTCCTTCTCCTTCAGATCCCACTTGTTGACCACGACGATCAGCCCGCGCCCACTCTCCCACGCCAGTGCCGCGATCTTGAGATCCTGGTTATGCAGGCCCTCGACCGCGTCGAGAATGAGGATGGAGATGTCCGATCGTTCAATCGCGCGACGTGTACGCAGCGACGAATAGAACTCGATTCCATCCTGAACCTTTGATTGCCGTCTGAGGCCCGCCGTATCGACGAACACGATCTGGCGGCCATGGAACGACATCGGTGTGTCGATCGCGTCGCGCGTGGTGCCCGCCTCATCCGCTACCACGAGCCGCTCCTCGCCAAGGAGTCGATTGATGATCGACGACTTGCCCACATTGGGCCGTCCCACGACGGCGACGCGTAACGCGTCGGGAATCTCTTCCGCGACTACCGGAATGCGATCCACGACGACGTCGAGCATGTCGCCTGAGTTCTTCCCGTTCACCGCCGAAACCGGCACCGGGTCGCCCGCTCCCAGCTCGTAGAATTCGTAGAAATCGGTGGTGGCCGGGTCATCGACCTTGTTGGCAACGAGTACCCACGGTTTGCGCGACTCGCGAAGCAGCTCGACCACGCGCGAATCGCTCGGATGAAGTCCGTTCTTGGCGTCGACGACGAGCATGAGCAGATCGGACTCGCCGATTGCCTCCATTACCTGCCGCTTGATCTCGACATCAATCGGAATGCGCGGGTCGTCGGTCAGACCGCCGGTGTCCACCAGCCAGAACTGCCGGCCGTTCCATTCGGCGCGGGCAAAATGGCGGTCGCGGGTGGTTCCCGCCTCCTCGCTGACGATCGCGCTGTTCTCACCGATGATTCGATTGAAGAGCGCCGACTTGCCTACGTTCGGCCGACCGATGAGGGCGATCACGGGAATGCTCACGCCGGTACTCCGCTCGGTTCCTGTTGCAGGACATCGATGAAGTCATATGAGGGGAACACGGGCATTGGCAGAACTTCGCGCACGCTCTGGAGAGCATAGTCGTCGAGGAAGACCCCGTCTTCGTTTATCGTCTCGGCGGGGATTAAAGCCATTTCGAGATCGAAGCGATCCTGAAGCGCGGCAAGAATGTCCTTCCCAACGAGTAATCCCGCAGTCGTGATGGTAGGTCCAAACAACGAGTTGGTCGCGGTGATCAGCTCGAAGCGTGCACCACTCACGCTGGCCAGGCTGTCGAGCAGCGGCTGCATCAGCGGAGCCATGGCAACGCCCGTCACCACGCCTATCCGCTGACCATCGCGCCTGCCAATGCTCGCAAGCCCTTCCGCGATGCGCATACGCAGCGAGGTCACAGCGCCGACGCCGTTCTCGATTTGCGCAAATTCGCCGTAGTGCGCGGGACCAGGAAGCTCGCGCCCGGCGAGCAGGTACAGCTCGTCGGAGCCGAACACCCACGTGTCGTTCCGCTCGGCCACGCTACGCTCGCCCCACTGTTCCACCTGATTGAGAATGACGTCCGCTGTAGCGGGATCCATCCCCCTGCCAGAGTACAAATGCGAGAACTGCGTGAGCCCGACCGGCACTACTGCCGATGACAAAACTGCCTCGCCCATTTCCCACAGGTCGCGCAGAGATTCCTCGAGCACGGCTCCGTCGTTGAGACCCGGAACTACGACCATTTGACAATGGAACTGAATACCGCCGGCCGCGAGCCGCGTGAGCTGCGCCTTGATATCGGGAACGCGCGAATTGTTGAGAAGCACCTTCCGCGCTTCATGATTCGTGGCGTGAACCGACACGTAGAGCGGCGACAGACGGTACTCCAAAATCCGCTCGATGTCCTTGTCCTTCACGTTGGAGAGCGTCGCGAAGTTTCCGTACGCGAAGGAGAGACGATAGTCGTCGTCACGGATGTAGAGTGGCTTGCGGAGACCGGGCGGCAGTCCTTCGATAAAACAGAACTCGCAGCGGTTCGCGCAGCGCCGCACCGGGGGCGGCTGCAGCGTGAGGCCCAGGGGCTCGCCATCCAGTCGCTCGAGCTCGTAGATAACCGGCTCGCCATTGGGTTGGCGGGCTTCGATGACGAGCTCTTCGTCGGCGGTGAGAAATTCCCAGTCGAGGAAATCAGCCACGGGTCGACCGTTGACGACGAGCAGCTCTGTTCCGGTCTCAATTCCAAGAGACGCGGCGATGCTCTCCTGCTCGATGCGGGCGACCTTTACCATAGCTAAAGTAATTTAGAGGCAAAGTGACGGAAAGCAAGGAATTGCCGCGCTTTAGCCCCCAGGCGCTGCCCTAAACCGGTGCCGTTGCGGCGAGGGACTCGAGCAGCTTCCGCGCGCGCTCGGCGTTGAAGCCAGGCAGCTTGGCGATAGCGTCCTCGCCGGCGTCGCGAACTCCCTGAACACTGCCGAATTCCTGTAGCAGCTGACGACGTTTCACTGGCCCGATCCCTGGCACTTTGAGCAGCTCCGAGGTCACCGTTCGCATGCTGCGGCGCTTCCGGTTGTACGTCACCGCGAACCGGTGCGCCTCATCACGGGCCTGCTGAAGCATCCTCAGCGCGGGGGAGCGGCGAGAAAGCTTGAGCGGCTCCGCCCTTCCCCACACGAAGATTTCCTCGTCGCGCTTGGCAAGACTGATCAGAGGCCGGTCGACGATTCCGAGCTCAGCCAGCGCGGTCGAGGCCGCCGAGAGTTGACCCTTCCCTCCATCGATTACGACGAGATCCGGCAGCGGCTTCTCGTCCCTGAGCCGCCGGTCGAAGTACCGGCGCACCACCTCGCGCATCGACGCGAAATCGTCGCTCCCTTCGACGGTTTTGACCTTGAACTTCCGATACTCGGATCTCCTGGCGCGCCCGTTCTCGAACCATACGGCAGAGCCCACCGTGTCGGTGCCCTGCGTAGTCGAGATGTCAAAACACACCAGGGTCCGTGGCAACCGCTGCAGCTCGAGCTCGCGGCCCAGCTCATAAACGGGATCACCGGCCCGCTCGTCAACTTCCATCGACGACAGCTTGAGCTCCTCCAACAAATGCCGCGCGTTTTGCTCCGCAAGCGCAATCAGCTCGCGACGCGAGCCACGCTGAGGAATGTGAACCTTGGTGTCGGGAAGTGCCTGCTCCAGCAGCTCGCGGTCGGGAAAATCGAACGGCAGCAAGACCTGACGCGCTCGCTCCTGCATGCCCACGTAGCTGCCCGCGAGGAAGATGGAAAGGACTTCCGCGTCTTCCTCCCCATCGATGTTCTCGACAAAACGGTGCTCACGCGAGAGGAGCTTGCCGCTTCTGATGCGAAGGATCGTCACGCACGCATCGTCACCGTCGCGGGCGTAACCGATGACGTCGCGGTCCCCGCCCTCGACCTCCAGCACCACCGTCGGCTCCTCCATGCGCTCGAGATGGTGGAGCACATCGCGCAGCTCCGCGGCCCGCTCGAAATCAAGCTGCTCGGAAGCGAGATCCATTCGCTCGGTCACGCGGCGAACGACCTCGTCGGGCCGACCGGAGAGAAACAGCACCACCTCGTCGATCATCGCGCGGTAGTCGTGCTGCGACTGGGCGAGTATGCAGGGCGCCTTGCACCGCTTGATGTAGTAGTCGAGACACGGCCTTTCGGGCATCTGCGCCGGCATGTCGTAGTTGCAGCTTCGCACGGTGAATATCCGCTTGACGACATTGAGCGCCCGGCGCATTGCGCCGACGTCCGTGTAGGGCCCGAAGTAGCTGGCGCCGTCATCTTCGACACGTCGCGTGACTTGGACGCGCGGGAAAGGCTCCTGCACGGTGACCTTGATGTACGGATACGATTTGTCGTCACGCAGCGCGATGTTGAAGCGCGGTCGGTACTCCTTGATCAGGTTCGCCTCGAGAATCAGCGCATGCGATTCCGTTGGAACCACGATTGTCTCGACATCCGCGACCAGTGCGACCAGGTGTCTCGTCTTGACGCTCTCGAGCTGATCGTTCGCGAAGTAGCTCCTTACCCTCGAGCGAAGTCGCTTCGCTTTGCCGACATAGAGGGTAGTCCCGTCCTTTCCCTTCCAGAGGTAAACACCGGGCCCATCAGGCAGGTGAGCCAGCTTTGCGGCAACAGCGTCAGGAACGGAGAGCATGCGTAATTATACCCTGGCCTGGCGCGGCGGGACCACGACGGCCGAGGTGGCGTGACTACCTCTTTGAGCGGCCCAGTGTCAGCACCCTCAGCGCGCGATCCACGACGTTACTCGCTTCCGGAATGCGGAAAGCGGCCGTGATCGCCAGATAGGAAAGTCCATAGGCGGCGAGCAGGATGAAGGCGAGGAGCTTCGACTGCACGGCAGTCGAATGAATGGAGATCAGCGCCCCACCGCGATCGACGAACAGCTTGTAAGCCCACGGAATCGCGGCGCTCACGATTGCCGCGCCCCAGAGGCGCGCCATCCGTGACGGCACGAGACGCGTGCGGCCGATCCTCATGTCCAGCGCCCGACGCAGGAAGTAGAACTCGACCCACCCCGCCATTCCGGCCGAGAACGTGAGGCCCGCCGCACCAAGTCTTCGATCGATGCCGAGGAGCCCCGGCAGTACCAGCGCGAAGAAGTACCCAAGGACAGTGGTGAGCACAACGCGCACGACGGCATATCGCAGCGGCGTTCGCGTGTCGCGTAGTGCATAGAACGTCGACGAGTAGAGTCTCCCCATCGTGGAAGCGAGAAGACCGACGGTCGAGCCGATGAGAATCTGCCAGACCCATAACGTGTCGCCGCGGCTGAACTCCCCACTTTCATACAGTAGATGAACGATGAGGTCGCCAAGGGCGAAGAGCGCAACGGAGCTTGGCACAATGAAGTAGGCGATGCGATCGAGTCCATCGCTGAGCCGCCCGCGCAGGTAGCCGGCTATTTCCACCGCGCTGCCCACCGCTCGCGACATCGTCGGGAGCTCGGCTGCGGATATGGCCATACCGAACAGGCTGATAGGCAGAACGAAGATTCCCTGCGCGAAGGTGAACGCGGCGACGGCTCCGTTGGGCAGGTAGCTCGCCAGCCAGGCGTCGACGTACGCACTGAGCTGCACCACGCCGCGGCCAATAAACGCCGGAACAAAATTTCGGAAGACGTTACGGACACTTTGAGCAGCGGTGTCGATGCGCGGGCGAACTCCGCGCGCCATCCTGATGACGAGCGGCAGCTGGATTCCAAACTGAAGCGCGCTTCCCACCACCGATCCGATCGCCAAGTAGAACACCAGCTGTTCGGGAGTGCGCCCTTCGTGAAAGAAGAGGAGGCTCGCCACCATCGCGAAATTCCAAACCACCGGCGCCGCGTACGACATGAAGAACCGGCGATGGCTGTTGAGAACGCCGAGGCACCACGCCGAAAACACGAGGAGCATCGCGCCCGGAAACAGAATCCTCGTGAGTCTGACCGTGAGCTCTCGCTTCTCGCCGGTGAAGCCATTGGCAATCGCGGCAACGAGGTACGGTGCCCCCAGTATTCCGAGCAAAACGAGAATGGAAGCAACGAGGGCGAGCATCCCGGCGACGGCTCCCGCGAGCCTCGTCGCTTCCTTCTCGTCTCCCTTGCCGAGGAGGCCTGCGTACTCCGGAATGAACGAAGCGGAGAGCACGCCCTCTCCGAACAGATTCTGCAACATGTTCGGGATACGGAACGCGGCGCTGAATGCGTCGGCGGCGAGACCCACTCCCAGGTAGCGCGCCATCATGGTCTGTCTGATCAGACCGGCGAAGCGGCTGAGCAGAATGCCGAGTCCTACCAAGAGGGCCGCGCTCTTCGATCGCGCTATGGTCTCGCCGGTCCGAATCGCGGCGCGACGCTCGATTGGGGTTGCTGATTCGGTTACTTCATCCGGTTGAGGCGGGAGAAATTCAGGGAGCGAGCGATCCCTTTCCCGCGGTGCGTCGGAGTCTTTTTGATCCTCGCTCACGGTGCGCGCTCGGCGGGCTGTCTTGCCGCGTGGGAGTCAGGGCTCGCTTTATCGGACCCGGTCAGCCATGAAGCGTGTCGCCGTGCCTCGCTCAGCATCTCGGCCTGCAGCATGGGGCCGTAACGGGCGAGTAACGGCACGAAATTCAGAATGCGCTCCTGCGGCGTTCCGAATGGGAAAAGTGATCCGCGCGCGGTCGCGATCTCCTGCATGACCTCGGTATGCTCCCTCTTTGCCGCAGCAATGAGACGCCGCTCGAATCGATCCAGGCGGCGCATCAGATTGGCCCGCAGGCCACCGATGACTGACGGTGGTATCGGTGCGTGCTCGCGCTCGACGGCTGCGGTCAATGCGTCGAGCCGCTCATTCAACAATACGCGCGTCGCGTTGAGCTCGGTCATCACCGGCTTCGGGAGATGCGAGCGCGCAACCCTGCGCTCCACCTCGTGCGGATCCCGCAAGTCCTCGGGCAGGAGATAGAGCTTTTCCACAATACGCTCTACGTGGGGCTCGATGATCGTGCAGGACCAGCGAGGCACGATGGCCGGACGCGGAACGCCGAGCACGTCGGCGATCGGCGCAACTTGCGCGAAGTACGCGATCTCCGCGGGTCCGCCGACATAAGTTGCAGTAGGGAGGATTGCGCGTTCCACGACGGGCCGCAGAAGCACATTAGGCCCGAGGTCCGCAGTCGCCGACACTTTCCCCGTGGCGTTGATCGGTACTCGCTTGCGCTCGCTCGCCTTGGCGCTGAAAACGAGTGACAGGCCGGCAACTTCCTGAACCTGCTGCTTGTACCCCGCCGCTTCGATCTCCCGATTCCGCGCCGCTATTGCCTGGGATATTTCCCTCGCCTTCTCCAACGCGCCAGCCAACACCGGCCGAGCGGCGTCGCGAGTGGCTGGATGCGCCGCGTCGAGAACGGCGATTCCCAGTGGCTCGAAGAGGGCGCGCAGGAACGAGACGTAAGCGGATCCAATTGTCGCGCGGGATGTATAGGACTTCTTCAACAGCTCGAGCGGAACCGGATCGATCGTGGATCCCGTCGACCGCGCGAGGGCATCGAGCTCAGCGGACACATCGCCGAGCAGCATGTCGGCCATCGAGCGGCCAAGCGGCTGGCTATGCTCGATATGCAACAACTGCGCGCCACCGGTGACGGCAATCGCAGTGCTGCTCGCTTCCTTGAAATCGGCGTCGTCGGTCGCCGCCCAGAAGACCGGCGCGACCGGAATTCCGGTTAGCTCCTGCAGCTCGTCCGCCAGCGCGAGTGCACTCAGAGCTTTGCTCAGAGTGTAGACGGGGCCGCCGAACAAGCCTGGCTGCTGCCCGGTCGTGATGACTACGCCACGACCATCCGCCACCGCGCTGAGGCGCTCCGCGGCGGCTCCGGTCGCGCCGAGCGCCGGACTCAGAATCGACAACCAATCCTTCGGCGGCTCGGAACGCACTGCGTCGAGTCGCGCGCGCCATCCCTCCGCATCCGGCGCCCGCACTTCGTACCAGCTCGCCGGGACTCTGCCCTCGGCAACCGCGATCGCCAGAGGACTCCCCGCAATCGGCTCCGTCACGACGCGAGGCTTCATCGCCGGCTCGCGAAAAGAATCGTGCGTGGTGAGTCGTCGGTCCAAAGTGTCCCGACGTAGTCGCCGGCACGCCTGACCACCTCGAATCCCGCCGCCTCGAGCATTTCCTCCAGCTCGTTGCGCGAGAACAAGCGAACGCGCTCCTGGTACTCCATGTTGCGGACACGAATCGTCTTCTCGACATATTTCCGGTCCGTACTGATCGAGCGGATCTGCTCCACCGTCGAACCGCCGACCACGTGCTCGTCGTAGGCGACCAGATTCCTGCGAACGTCTTCGGGATTGAGAAAGTCGAGGACGAACGTCCCGCCGCGCTTCGTCGCGACGCCGACGCACTTCAACACCTGCGCATGCGCGAGGTCGTCGTCGAAATATCCGAAGCTGGTGAAAAGATTCACCGCGAGGTCGAAGCTTTCCGCGGCGAACGGCAGCTCGCGCATGTCAGCGCGCACGTACGGTGCTTCCGGCGACTCGCGGCGCGCGACCTTCAACAGCGCCCTCGACAGATCGAGACCGACCGTCCACCATCGATCGCAGAGAAGCCTCGAGTGCCTGCCGGCACCGCAGGCAAGGTCGAGCACGGAGTCGATCCGCCTGCCCGCCACGTGCGCGGCAACGAGATCGATCGCCTGGGCCGCGTCCGTCTCGTCACGGTGAGGATAGAGTCGAAGATACTCTTCGCCGAACCAGTGCTCGAACCAATCAGCCTGTTCCGTAGGTCTCGGGATCGACCGCCCGACATCAGTCGAAGTCATTTGTGGTACGGCTCGCCGCGCACGATCGTACCGGCGCGGTAGATCTGTTCGGCGAGTACCAGCCGCGCGAGCTCGTGCGGAAGCGTCCACGGAGCGAGCGAGAGGCGCATCTGGGATCGTGTCGACAAGTCGGCCGCAAGTCCGAACGCTCCACCGATCAGAAATGCAAGGTCCCGATCCTGCTCACGCGCACTCCGCAGCAGCTCGGCAAACCGCTCCGAATCGAGCGCGCGTCCTCCCACTTCACACGCGACGGTGCGCACACCCTCCGGAATCTTCTCAGCGAGGCGCGCTCCCTCTCGCTCACGCACGCGTTCCCGTGAATCCGCTCCGGCCCCCGCCCGCTCCTCCCGCACTTCATGAACTTCGAGCGGCCAGTAGCGCGCCGCTCGAGTCTCGTAGTCACGAATCGCTTCGCCCAACGCCTTGTTTCGCGCCTTCCCAACGACCGCGACGACCAGCCGCATCTAAGCGTAGATGCCGCGAAGTCTGTGAACGTTGGCGACCCTGCTGATCGAGAGCATGTAAGCGGCCGTGCGCATGTTCACTCTGTGCTGCCGGGACAGATCGAGAACGTCCCTGAAGCTTCGGCGCATGATCGCTTCGAGCCTGTCGTTGACGAGCTCCTCGGTCCAGAAGTACCCGCCGCGGTCCTGGACCCACTCGAAGTACGACACCGTGACGCCTCCGGCGTTGGCCAGGATGTCGGGAATGACGAACACGCCCTTCTCGTCGAGAATCGAATCAGCCGCGGCGGTAGTGGGACCATTCGCCCCTTCGCAGATGATGCGGGCGCGGATGTCGCTGGCGTTCTTGGTGGTGATGACGTTCTCGAGCGCTGCCGGCAGCAGCACGTCCACCTCGAGTGTCAGCAGGTCGGCTCCGGATATGTGATCGCCGCTCTTGTAGCCATCGAGAGATCGATGCTTCTTGACATGCGCGATCGCGTCGTCGATGTCGATTCCGTTCTTGTTGTACAGCGAGACCGAGCGGTCTCCGATCGCGACTACCTTACAGCCTTCACGGGTGAGTAGCTCGGCGGCTACGGATCCGACGTTGCCAAAACCCTGAACTGCAACGGTGGTTCCCTTCACCGGCATCCCGAGGTGCTGCAGCGCATCGCGCGTGACGATCATGCAGCCCCGGCCGGTTGCCTCGCGTCTGCCGAGCGACCCACCCAGCTCGAGCGGCTTTCCAGTCACCACCGCGGTACTTGTGTGGCCAACGTGCATCGAGTAGGTGTCCATCACCCATGCCATCACCCGCTCGTTGGTATTCACATCGGGAGCGGGGATGTCGGAATCAGGGCCGAGCAGGCTAATGATGCCCGAAGTGTAGCGCCGCGTCAGCTTCTCCAGCTCGGTCGCGCTCATCGACAGCGGGTCGCACCTGACTCCGCCCTTAGCGCCGCCGAAGGGGATGTTGACGACGGCGCACTTCCAGGTCATCCATGCCGCAAGTGCTTTCACTTCCTCGAGTGTGACATTGAGATCGAAGCGAATTCCCCCCTTGGCCGGTCCGCGCGACGTGTTGTACAGCACGCGGTAGCCTTCATAGACGCTCACTTCGCCGTTGTCCATCATCACCGGGATCGACACGATGACCTGCTTCTCCGCCTGACGCAGGACCTTGTACATCCCGGGCTCCAGGTCGAGCAGGTCGGCGGCCTTGTCGAAGCGGGACATCATCGCCTCGAACGGGTTCTCCTCATCCAGAAAACGGTCTTTATCCGGTCGGACGAGCTTGTGTGCAGGTATGCGATAATCCGTGGCCATGATCTGTGGATCAGCGTTTCGTGGGGAGCCCGAGATTCACTGTTTCGCTGCGAGCAAATCGTCCAGCAACCGGTCGATGTGGTGCTTCCCATCCTCGACCTTCAAGCGCTGTGAAACATACCATAATGACCCCTCATCGGGAGGCCAAAGCGACTCGAGCTTGACTGCATCTTTGAGAGTACAGACGGCGAAATCCGAAGCCCGCGCGGACTCGGCCAGAAGCTCCGCATCACGCACGGTAAACGCGTGATGATCGCGAAAGGCGTGCGGTCGCACGACAGCACCAAGCGATGTAAGCTGCCTGAAAAAAGCGTCCGGCTGCGCAATGCCAGCGATCGCCGTGACATCGGCCCCCTCCATGGCGTGGAGCGGCAGCGTCTGCCCCGTCACCGTGCTGCGCAGCTCTCCGGGAAACAGGCGCACAGTCGCAATAGGAACCCCGGAAGCAGCATTCCCGGCGGCTCGCTTGACCGCTGACACCGAATCCTCGTGTGCCATCTTTCGGGTGACGACCACCAGCGACGCTCTTCGCAGCGCACTGAGTGGCTCGCGCCACGGACCGGCGGGGAGCAGTCTAGTGGTTCCCGTCCATGTGTCGGCGTCGATGAGAACTATGTCCGCGTCTCGCGCCGCGCGACGATGCTGAAATGCGTCGTCCAGCACGATGACATCGATGCCTTCGGCCAGTGCTTCCCTCATTCCGCGCAGGCGATCGGCGGACTCGATGACCGTGACACCGCTGTTGAGGCGCTTGTGAACGAGAGTCTCATCACCACCGTACCCGCGCAGCACGATCGCCGGGGCGAGTCCACGCTCCAGAAGCTGTCCCGCCAGCCACGCGGCCACGGGAGTTTTACCGGTTCCGCCGACGCTCAGATTCCCGACGCTGACGACGGGAACCGACATCGCACCTGCTTTCAGTATTCTGTGGTCATACAGAAAGGCGCGGCCCATCACCGCCGCCCGATAAACCGCCTGTGCCGGCGCTAACAACGCCCTGCTCACTCGAGCGCCAGTACTCTTGCCGCTCCACAGAGCGGCCGCAGCGCGGCGCACCTCAGTCACCCGCCCGCTCCGCCGCCGCATTCATCAGTGCCTCGAACCGCGGTCCTTCATTCGCCGCGGCACGGGCAGACGCGGCGTCGACCGTCGTCGGATCTCCATAGGCGACGGTGATGCGCGCGAACGGCTTCGGGATGACGAACCTGTCCCAGCTGCCCAAACGCCACGCGCGATCGGCTGAAGCAGCGACGGGAAGAATCGGAGCACCCGACCTTTGCGCGGCGATGAGCGCACCGGGAGCAAACTTTCGCGCTGGTCCGCGCGGGCCATCCGGCGTTATCGCCACCTCGCGTCCGGCTTCCAGCTCTCGCACCAACGACAAGAGCGCCCGCTCGGCGCCGCGAGTCGTCGAGCCGCGAATGAGTCCGTACCCCAGCCATTGGGCCGTCCGCGCAATGAGCTCACCGTCACGATGCTCGCTGATGAGTATGGAAACGCCCTCTCCCTTGTGAAGCCAGAGGAGGGGGAGGAGATGTCCGTGCCAAAGGGAAAAGATGAAGGGCTGGCGGGCGGCGCGGAGGTCTCGGACTGGCGCGCCATTGAGCACACGAAAGCGCCAGGTTCGGGCGAGAGCGCCCAGCACTCCTTTGCCGAGAAGAAGCGTAAGGCGGGAGCGCCAGGCTAGACTGTCTTCGCTCTGTTTCACGTTCGCTAAGTAACGATCTCGCTGACCATTCGAGCGACGCGATCGGCGGCGCCGGGAGTTCCCAGCTTCGACCGCACGTCCGCCAAGCCACGCATCACCTCGATACGTCGAGGCGACCCCGGGTCGAGCAGCTGCTCGATCGAGTTTGCCATCGTCCCGGGGACGATCTCGTCCTGTATGAATTCTTCCGCTACTTCGCGACCGGCGACGACGTTGACGAGGCCGATGTTGGTGATCTTCACGACTCTCTTTGCCAGCGCGAACGAGATCTTGCCGGTGCGGTAGGCTACAACCAGCGGGCAATCCGTGATGGCGGCCTCGAGCGTGGTCGTGCCGCTCTTGCATAGCGCCGCGTCTGCTGCTCGCAGCACACTCAGAGAGGCAGAGTGTACGAGCCTGAATGGGCAGCGCGCCGAATCAAGAGCGACCGTCGACGCCACGCTCACTATGACTTCGAGGTTCTTTCGCCGCCGCTGAAGCTCCCTGGCCGTAGCGACGAAGTCGTCGATGTGCCGATCGATTTCCTGCTGGCGGCTGCCCGGAAACAGTGCGAGCACCGAGACATTCTGTGGCAGCGAAAGGGCTTCCCGCGCTTCCAGCTTGGTTGGCATTCCAACGGCGCGATCGAGCAGCGGGTGGCCTACGAACGTCGCATCGATTCCGTATCCACGGAGCAGCGCTTCCTCGAACGGAAGGATGACTGCCGCCTTCGTCACGTACCGTGCGAGCCTGGGCAGCCGCGCGCCGCCCCACGCCCAAACCTGCGGCGTGACATAGTAGACGACGGGCACGCCGGCACGCTTGGCGGCCGCGGCAACCTTCATGTTGAACCCGGGATAGTCGATGAGGACGACCACTGCGACCTCCCCGCGCTGGAGCATCTTCGTAAGCGTGCGCAGCAGCAGGAAGTGTCGCGGAATGTGGCGGAGCACTTCGGCAAAACCCATGACTCCCTGCTGGTGATCGCGGTGAACCAGCTCCACGCCCTGTTCCGCTAGTCGCGAGCCGCCCACAGCCGCCAAGCTCAGCTCAGGTCTGATGTGACGCAGAGCGGCCGCGACGCCTGCCGCGTGAAGGTCGCCGGAAGCTTCTCCGGCGACGAACAATATTTTACGCATGGGGCGGAGTTGCGCCTTTCAATGAGGGAAGCGTCCGCTCGATCTCCTTCACTATGCGGAGCGCCACTCCCAGCGCGAGCCTGCCCTCCTCGCCCGTCACGACTACAGGTCCTTCGCCCGTGACGGCGGCCACAAAGCTCTCCAGCTCCAGGCGAAGCGGCTCGCCTTCGGGCGCTTCGAGAGGAATCCTGTCGACGAAGGCCGCGATGTCGACCGGCGCCGTGCGGACCATCAGCGGATCAATGTCGGATTTCAGCCGGAAGAATTCCCCCGTCCCGGCGGCGAGGTCGAGCGACAAGTATCCGCTCTGCTGGAAGATTCGGATCTTCCGCTTGCGCTCCCGCGAAATGCGGCTGGAGGTGATGTTCGCCACCGCTCCCGAGGTGAAAGTCACGCGCGCATTCGCGATGTCCAGCATTGGAGTGAGCACCGGAACTCCAACCGCGGCAATGTCTTTCGCGGCCGAGCCGACGAGCGTGAGCAGAAGGTCGATGTCGTGGATCATCAGGTCGAGCACTACCGCCACATCGGAGCCGCGAGGACTGAACGGTGCCAGCCGTTCGCTGTCGATGAACCGCGGCAGCTTCACGAATGGGAGCGCTGCGCGCACGGCGCGATTGAAGCGCTCGATATGCCCGATCTGGACGATGACACCGCGCTTCGTCGCGAGCGCGAGCAGCGAGTCAGCTTCCTCGATGGTCGTCGTCATCGGCTTTTCGATGAAGACGTGCTTGCCCTGATCGATCGCTTCGCTCGCGACTGCGAAATGCGCCGGTGTCGGCACGACGATGATCACAGCATCGGCGACCGCAAGAAGCTCGGGCAGCGAGGCATGCGCCTTGACGCCTAGCTCCTGCTCCACCTTCGCAGCGCGGTCACGGCTGGTCTCGACGAACCCGGCAAAACGGAGCCCGGGCAGGTCGCGCAGAATTCTTATGTGGTGAAACCCGAGACTGCCCGCGCCGACGACACCGATGCGCGGAGTGACCGTCAAATCACTACTCCACGCTCGCTGGCCTCGACGAAGCGTATGAGCTCCTTGACCTCGGGAAACAGCTCGAGCTCCGTGTGCGCGCGCTCTATCGCCTGTGAGACATTGAGATCGGAGCGGAAGAACAACCGGTACGCGCGCTTGAGCTCGCGAATCGTATCTTCGTCCATTCCGCTCCGCTGCAGCCCGACGGTGTTGAGGCCGTACAACTTGACGGGATTCCCCACCGCCTTGAGGAAAGGAGGAATATCCTTCGATACCCTCGCCATTCCCCCAATGAAAGCGTGGCGTCCGATGCGCGCGAACTGGTGGACGGCGGAGAGACCTGAGAGGATTGCCTTGTCCTCGATGGTGACGTGTCCGGCCAGCTGCACGACGTTGGAGAGGATGACGCCGTCGCCGACACGGCAGTCATGCGCCAGATGGACATACGACATCAGGAGGCAGTTGCGTCCAACGGTGGTCTTGAACGAATGCGCGGTGCCGCGATTGATGGTTGCGTACTCCCGTATCACAGTTCCGTCGCCGATCTCGACCGTTGTCTCTTCACCGGCGTACTTGAGGTCCTGCGGCGCGCCCCCGAGAACGGTGCCGATTCCAACCTTCACTTCGGTGCCGAGCGTCACGTTGCGCTCGAGCGTGGCTCGCGGCGCAATAACGCATCCGTCGCCGATCGTGCAACCCTCGCCGACTATCGCGAAAGCGCCAATCTCCACGTCCGCGCCAAGCTCCGCGTCGGTCGAGACGATGGCCGTCGGGTGAATCCGGGAGCGCGTCATCGGTCCCGCACCATCGCAGCCATGTCGGCTTCGACGACCACCTCACCGTCGACCTTTCCCACACCGCGCATCTTGCAAACGCTCCCGCGCAGCTGGACGACGTCGAGCTCGAAGCGTATCTGATCTCCCGGCTTCACAGGGCGCCGGAACTTCACGTTGTCGAGCGACATGAAGTAAACCACCTTCCTGTCAGGCGCTTCGACGGATCCCATCAGCAGCATGCCGCCCACCTGCGCCATCGCTTCGATGATGAGAACTCCTGGCATTATGGGGTGGCCCGGAAAGTGGCCCTGAAAGAACGGCTCGTTGATGGTGACGTTCTTCAGCCCGACGATACGCTTGTTGGCCTCGATCTCGAGGATCCGGTCCACCAGCAGGAACGGATAGCGATGGGGCAGGACCTTCATGATGTCTTCAATCGTGTACATCCCCGTCTCCTTTCGTCCGGCTTTGACCATCTCGCGAACAAGCGTAACCGTGCCCCGATGGCTCGGCTTCACCGCGATTATCCGCGCCCGCACACGCGCGCCCGCGAGCGCGAGATCTCCCACACAATCCATCGCCTTGTGGCGTACGAACTCGTCGGTCCAGCGCAACTCACCGCTCAGCACGTCAGTGTCGTCCAGCACGACGGCGTTCTCCAGCGACGCGCCCTTGATCAGTCCCTTGGCGCGCAGAGCATCCACTTCATGGACAAAACCGAACGTGCGCGCCGAGGAGAGCTCGCTGGCGAAGGAGTCTTCCGTCACGTTGAAACAGCGCGACTGCCTGCCGATCAAGGGATGCGGGAACTCGATGGTCACATCCAGCTCGAGCCGCTCGCACGGATAAGCCTCGTAGACCGACGCCCCGTCGATGATCCGCAGCGGCTCGGTGACGTGCAAAAACTCCGGCTCTCCGTCTAGAGTCGCAAGGCCCGCTTCGCGGAAGGCCGCCAGGAACGGCGCCGCGCTGCCGTCGAGAATCGGGGGCTCGGGACCGTCCATGTCGATGGTGACGTCGTCGATTCCGATGCCGGTTACCGCCGCCAGCACGTGCTCCACTGTATGCACCGCATAGTCGCCCTTTCCCAGCCGCGTGTGGCGATCACTGCCGCTCACTTCGCTCACGTGCGCCCTGATTCTCGGAGAGCCCGACTGGTCCGTACGCCGAAAGACGATTCCCTGTCGCGACTTTGCCGGTTGAAAAGTGACGCGGCACGGCACGCCAAGGTGCAGGCCGATCCCCTCCAGCACTGCGGGGCGCGCGAGTGTTCTACGGCTCACTTGGTGGCTGGATCTTCCAACAGCTTCTCCAGGCGACGCATCATCCCCGCCAATTTAAGCATGGCACCCGAGGCACGTAACGATTCGCGGTGTGGGCGCGCCGGATAGCCGGACCATGCTTCACCGGCGGGAACGTCGCCGAACACTCCCGCCTGGGCGCCAATTCGGGCTCCGGCTCCGATGGTGATGTGACCTCCGAGGCCTGCCTGTCCGGCGATGATGCAGTCGTTGCCGATCTGCGCGGACCCCGCGATTCCGACTTGCGCCATCAGCAGGCAACGCTCACCAATGCGGACGTTGTGCGCGATGTGAACGAGGTTGTCGATCTTCGTTCCCTTGCCGATCACGGTATCGTCGATGCTGCCCCGGTCGATCGCCGTGTTGGCTCCGATTTCAACGTCGTCCCCGACGGTACAGCCGCCCACGTGCGGGATTTTGTTGTGCGCCCCGTCTTTGAAGATGTACCCGAAACCATCGCAGCCAATGCGGGCGCCGGAGTGCACGAGGACGCGCGCGCCGAGAATCGACCCCGGGTAGATCGTTACTCCCGGCCTCAAGCGCGAGCCAACGCCGATGCGTGCTCCCTCGCCGACGACACAGTTGTCTCCGATGACCACGTCGTCTCCGACCTGTGCTCCTTTCCCGAGTACGACGTTTTCTCCAATCGACGCTCGCTCGCCGAGGCGCACGTTCGTCCCGATCTGCGCCGACGCCGCGATCCTGGGCACCGCCTTTTCTTCAGGGTACAGCTGCGGCAGTACCGCCAGGAGCTTTTCGAGAGGCTGGGCAACCACGATGCGTGCGCGCGGCGTTCCGGCTGCATCACGGAACTGTGGATCGATCAGCACCACCCCCGCTCTCGAAGCAGCCAGCAGCGGCGCGTATCTGGCGCTGGCGAGAATGCTGAGGTGGAACGGCTCCGCGCGGTCGAGCGGAGCAACGCCGCTTACAACCGCCTGTCCATCGCCCTCCAGCGTCCCGGCAACAAGGTCCGCGATGGCCGCAGCGGTGATAGTGCTAGCACCATCACCGCTGATCGACCGCTTCGGAGAGCCGGGAGAGGTCACCGCCTCGGCCGGGTCACTCCCGCCGGTTGTGGCACGGCGCCGACGGGGGCAGCGGGTGCCGGCCCCTGTGATTTCAGCCGCGCCAGCACGCGCTCGGTCAGGTCGAGTCGCTTGTCGGCGGCGACGACCACGCTCGCTTGCGCGCCAACGTCCAGGATCATCGCATACCCATCTTCCGTTCGAATGGCCTCGATGACGGCCTGCACCCGCTCCATGATCGGCTTCACCAGCTGCGCCTGGCGCGCCTGCATCGTCGAGTCCAGTCCGCGGGCCCGCGTCTGATATTCCAGCTCGCGATCACGGATAGCTTTCGCGCGCGTATTGCGCGTGGTGGTGTCGAGTTTCGCGGCATCACGGTCGAACGACGCCATCAGCCCAGTCAGCGAGTCGTTCATGCGCTGGAGCTGCTGACGGTATACCACGACCTCCTTGTCGAACTGGGCCTCGGCTTCCGCCCGACCCGGCGCCTGCTGCAGGAGAAGAGCTGAATTGATATATGCGATCTTCATCGGCGCCGCCGGCTGCGTCTGTGCGGTCGCGGTCACGACCAACATCAACGATAGAACGGACGCGAGCAAGCTCGCACGAAACAGCACGCGCATTGTTACTCCGGTGTTAGAAGAACTGTCCGAGTTTGAAGTGGAGCTTCCACCCGGGCGCCGGACGGCCCGCGGCATCAGTCTTGTCGAATCCATACCCGATATCCACACCCAAAGGTCCAAGCGGACTGAGCGTGCTCGCCCCAAAACCCGCGCTCCTGAACAGTCGCGTCGGATCAAACTCGCGCGGCCTGTTCCAAACATTGCCTCCTTCGAAGAAAGTGTTCAAGTACAGAGACTGGTTGACCCTGAGCCCGAGCTCCGCGGTGCCGACAAAAAAAGCATTGCCGAACGAGTCTCGTGACGCTCGCTCCGCGTCTCCGGCCGGGTTGAAACCCCGGGGCGTAATCGAGAACTCGTCGTATCCGCGTAAGGCCTCGCCGTACTGCGTGCCGCCAAGCGAGAACGACTGTGAGTAGAAGAACGGGCCGGTGCTCCCGAACACGGCGCCCGCCCTCGCGCTGAGGCCCGCGACGAAGATCATCGGCTCGGACCCGAGAATCGAGCCCCCGATCCGACCGATCGGCGAGTATGAGCGAAACTCGCCGGTGTAGCGCTGGAAGGACGCGGAGCCTCCCAGCGGTCCCCCGTTGAATTGCGCGTTGAGGGATTGCAGTCCACCGTCAGCCGGGAATGGAAGTCCAGTTCTGGTGTCATGCTGGGCGGTGAAGCCGAGGGTGGAACGGAAGCAGTTGTTGCAGTCGGTCCGGACGGCTGCTAGCGTGCCTTCTGTGCCGTACTTGACCCTCTCCCCGCCATACGATACGAAGAGCCGGGTGTACAGCGAATTCGGCACCGGGAACCCTGCCTGGATCTGGCCGCCGCTGCGCGTGGCCGTTCCAAGGTCGGCGATCTGGAAGCGCGACCGGGTGTGATAGGCGGTGAAGCTTCCCGAAATGCGGGAGCCGCGCACGTTCGGATCGCTGTAGGTTCCGTTGAAATCGTTGATGTAGCTTCCGAACTGCCACTGGATCTGAGCTCTCTTGCAGCGGCCGAGCAGATTCGGTTGGTCGAGCCCGATGAATCCGCCAAGTCCGGTGCCCTGCCCCATCGACGCGCCGAAATTCACGTTTCCGGTCCGCTTCTCCTTCACGGTGAAGACGATGTCGACGTCGCCCTGATCGCCGCTGGGACGCGTCTCAGGCGCCGCCAGCGGCGTCTCGAAGAAGTTCAGATTGCCGATGTTCTGGTAGCTCCGAATCAGGTAGTTCCTGTTGAACACCTGTCCTGGAGCCAGCACGATCTGCTCACGGATGCACGACTCGTGTGTGTAGTCGTTGCCAGCGATCTCGATACGGTTCACGATCGCCGGAGACCTCTCCTCGATTTCCCAGCGCAGGTTCACCGTCCGCACGGAATCGCCGCCGGGAACGCGCTCGGTCACGGGACGTATCTGGGCGTAGATGTAGCCTTCGTCGTTGTAAGCCTCGTTCAGCTTCTGCTGCGCCTCTTCCCAGCGGGCGACGTCGAAGGTGTTGGGCGGATTGACGTAGCTGCGCCGGAGCAACCCCGCTGCCCGCTGGGTCAGCGTTGCCTGCTGATTCTTGCCGAATGGATAGAACAGCGCGATCTGGTCCGAGGAGAAGCGACGGTTACCGATGACCTCGAAGCCGCCGACGACATAACGCGGCCCTTCGCTCACCGTGATGTCGATCAGTCCCTTGCCCCGCTCCCGGTCGACTATGAGCGTGTCGCTGAGAATCCTGAAGTCGATGTAGCCGCGACTCCCATACAACTGTGGAATGCGCTCCGCGAGGTCGGCCGCGTACACAGCGTCGTCGAACTCGCCGTCGCGGGTCCAGAGAAACCCTTCCGGCTTCGTGTCCATGGCGCCGACGATATCGCTGTCCGACACGCGGGTATTTCCGTTGATACGGATGCCCGAGACCGCGAGCCTCCTGCCTTCGTCGATACGGAATGTCATGGTGAGCCGGCCGTCCACGATGGTCGACTCGGGCTGCACTCTGGCGAGATAGTAGCCCTTGCTCTCGTAAAGAGAGTCCGTACGCTCGATTGCGCTGGCGATCTTGGCCGGATCGAGGGGGACGCCAGTGGCAAAGCTCAGCCGCTCGCGCACGTCCTTCGGAGAAACCTTGTCGGCTCCAACGACGCTGTATGCTGTCAGTAAGGGGCGCTCCTTGACCTGAATCGCGAGCGTCGCCGGGGTGCCAGGGGACACGCGGCATACGATCTGAACGTCGTCGAACTGCGCCGTCCCGTAGATGGACTTTATCGCGCGCTGAACATCAGGGACGTTGAGGGCCGCGCCCGTAACCAGCCCGCTGGCAGCCCGGAGGGCGGCGCTATCTACCCTCGAGTTGCCGGACACGATAATCGCCCCCGGCGTGGAGCACGCCCCTGGAGCGGCTTCCTGAGCAAGTGCAGGGGCGCCCAGAATCGCGAGCGCGATGAACGGAGTTGCTAGTCTACGCATCGCACAAATATACACCAATCGGTTTTTCATAGGTCCTCGCCCAAATCGACAATCGATTAGACAAAAAAGCCGCCCGAGAGTTGCTTCCTCCCGGGCGGCTCCCTGTCTGTGGCGACGAGCGTCAGGCTTTGGCTGTACCGCTCAGCACGCGGAACTCGAGCTTCTCGCCATCGGCGGTAACGTCAACCTCGAGCTCGTCACCCTTGGCGAACTCGGCGAGGAGGATCTTCTCGGAGAGCGGATCCTCGATGTACTTCTGGATCGCGCGCTTCAGTGGCCGCGCTCCGAACTTCTCGTCGTAGCCGTGCTTGACCAGGAAAGCTGATCCGGCCTCGGTGAGCTTGAGCGTGAGCTCCTCGTCCCCGAGCCGCTTCTGCACGTCCCTCAGCAGAATTGCGACGATCTCGGCGATGTGCGCCTCTGAGAGCGGGTGAAAGACGATCACGTCATCGAGCCGGTTCAGGAACTCGGGGTTGAAGGTGCGCTGCATCTCTTCCTTCACCTTTTCCGACATCCGCTCGAAGCTGGACTTGACGTCCGGAGCATGGAAGCCCAGACCGCGCCCTTTGGTGATCTCTCGCGCTCCGACGTTCGACGTCATGATCACGACCGTGTTCTTGAAGTCGATGACGCGCCCGTAGTTGTCGGTGAGATGACCCTCGTCGAGAACCTGGAGCAGAATGTTGAACACGTCAGGGTGCGCCTTCTCGATCTCGTCGAGCAGGACTACGCTGTACGGCTTGCGCCGCACGGCTTTGGTGAGCGTTCCGGAATCCTCGTAGCCGACGTAGCCCGGAGGCGCGCCGATCAGGCGGGACACGGAGAACTTCTCCATGTACTCGCTCATGTCGACGCGAATGAGCGCAGACGGATCGGCGAAAAGGAACTTCGCCAGTGACCGCGCCACTTCGGTCTTTCCGACACCGGTGGGGCCGGAGAAGATGAACGATCCGATCGGACGGTTTGGATCCTTGAGACCCGCGCGACTGCGGCGGATCGACCGGGCCAAAGCCTTGATCGCCTCTTCCTGCGCGACGACGGAGACGTGGAGCTCCTCTTCCATGCGCAGCAGTCTTGCCGTCTCGGCTTCCTGAAGGCGCATCACGGGAATTCCCGTCCAGCGGCTCACGATGAACGAGACTTCCTCTTCACCGAGCACCGGACGGTGCGACTGGCGGTGCTTCTCCCACTCTTCCTGCTTGCGCCGGATGTCGCCCTGTAGCTCACGCTCGCGATCACGGAGGGACGCCGCGCGCTCGAAGTTCTGATCGCGGACGGCTGCTTCCTTGTCGACGTTCACGGCGTCGAGCTGGCCTTTCAGCTCGGCGACCGCCGGCGGCGGCGACTGCGTCGCCAGACGCGCGCGCGCTCCGGCTTCATCGATCACATCGATCGCCTTGTCGGGCAGGAATCTGTCGGTGATGTAGCGCTCCGACAGCTTCGCGGCCGATTCAAGTGTCGAATCCGGGATCGTGACCTTGTGGTGCTCCTCGTACTTCTTGCGGAGTCCTTTCAGGATGTCGATCGTCTCGACCACCGAAGGCGGCTCGACGATGACTGTCTGGAAGCGGCGCTCGAGGGCGCCGTCCTTCTCGATGTACTTGCGGTACTCGTTGAGGGTCGATGCACCGACGCACTGCAGCTCGCCGCGCGCCAGCGCGGGCTTGAGCATGTTGCTGGCGTCGATCGCGCCTTCCGCTGCCCCTGCGCCGACTAGCGTGTGCAGCTCGTCGATGAAGAGGATGATGTTCTTGTTCTGCGCGATCTCGTTCATGACCGCCTTGAGGCGCTCTTCGAACTGACCCCGGTACTTCGTGCCGGCAATCACCGCCGCCATGTCGAGCGACAGCACGCGATTGTCGCGCAGCGAATCCGGGCACTCGCCGTTGGCGATGAGCTGAGCGAGACCTTCGACGATCGCGGTCTTGCCGACGCCAGGCTCGCCGATGAGGACCGGGTTGTTTTTCTTGCGGCGCGTGAGGATCTCCATCACGCGCTCGATTTCCTTGGCGCGACCGATTGTCGGATCGAGCTGGTTGTCGGCGGCGAGCTGGGTCAGGTCGCGGCAGAAGTGATCGAGGGCGGGAGTCTTGGACTTCTTCTCGCCCTTTCCGGTCTGTGTCTGCGTCGTACCGGTGCTGCCCTGCTGGCCAGCGGGGGTTCCACCCTGCGGCATTTCAGTGCCGAGCAGTCGCAGCGTCTCCGCCTTGGCGGCGTCGAGATTCACCCCCGCATCGGTCAGGACCTGCGCGGCGATTCCCTTTTCCTCGCGCAGCAGACCCAGCAGCAGGTGCTCGGTCCCGACATAGCCATGACTCAGGTCACGAGCCTCGCCCATGGCGAGCTCGAGAACCTTCTTGGCGCGGGAGGTATAGGGCAAATCGGGGCCAGTCGCGGCAGCCGCTTTCCCCTTCTTTACCGTCTCCTCGATCTTCTGCTGAATCTCGTCGAGGTCGACGCTGAGGTTTTGCAGGACCGCGGCAGCGACTCCTTCGCCCTCTCGGATCAGGCCGAGGAGGATATGCTCCGTGCCGACGTACTCGTGGTGGAGGCGTGCCGCCTCTTCACGCGCCATGGCCAGAACCTTTCGAACTCGCTCCGTGAAGTTGTACCCGTTCATCTCTGCTTTCCTCAGTGCGGTTTGCGTGTGAGCACGGTGCTAACCGTCAGGTGACCGTACCCGCGTCTTTGTCCGCTAACCTTTTTATACCGCCTCATCGGCTAACGTTTCCCGCACGTAACGAGCGCGTGCGACATTCGCTTCGCCTTCCGCCAGCGCTCTTCCCTCGGAATGTCCGAGGTGCGCCAACTGACTAAAAACCAGGAGCTTGTTGAGGGTATATACACTGAGACCGCTTATCAGTTTCAAACCGACAGCCAGTCGCACGCCGCTCAGGTAGTTCATCGCTTCGTCGAAGCTCAAGCTGCGTGCATAGCGGAGCGTACCGAATGCTCGCCACAACTTGTCTTCCATAATATAACCCGCATCGCGCAGCAGAACGCGCCGCGCTTCTTCTTCGCGCTCGATTACATGTCTAACGACGCGTACGAGGTAATCCAGTAACTCACCTTCGGACCGGCCGAGGGTCGTCTGGTTCGAAATCTGGAAGAAATTCCCGACCACTTCGCTCCCTTCCCCGTACATCCCGCGGTAAGTGAGACCGACCTGCTGGAGGCCCGCCAGGACCTTCCCGATCTCCTTGGTCAGCACCAGCCCCGGCAGGTGGATCAGCACCGACGCGCGCAGACCGGTTCCGACGTTCGTCGGGCAGGCGGTTAGGTACCCGAATTCTTGGTGGAAGGCGTAAGGGACCCGGTTCCCCAGCTCGGCGTCGAGCCGCTCCACGATTGCAAACGCATCGGCGACGTGGAACCCGGAATGGAGCGCCTGCAGGCGAAGGTGGTCCTCCTCGTTCACCATTATTCCGACGCCGCGCGACAGGTAGACGGCCGCGCCCGTTCGCACCGGCTGCTCGTTCAGGCCCGCCAGCTCCTTGCTCACCAGGTGGCGCTCGTGCAACAGCAGCCGGTCCTCGGGGGCTAGCTCGTCGACGCGGACGAGCACTCCATCCGCGATCGAGTGCAGGCTGGCGAACGCTTCGCGCACCTGCGTCAGGATGCGCAGGCGCTCGCCATCGCGCGCGCGCGGCGTGAAGGCATAGCCTTCGAGATTCCGCGCCAGGCGAATTCGCGTCGAGATGACGATGTCCGCGTGCTCGCCCGAAGCGTCGAGCCAGCCAGCGCCGCCGTCGGGGAGAAGCGAGAGGTCCAGCATCACTCTATTCCGCGGAGCTTGTCGCGAATGTCGGCCGCCAGCTCGAACTGTTCCGCCGCCACGGCGAGCTTCAGCCGGTCGCGCAGCTCGGCGGCGGTGGAGACGTGAGGTAGATCCGTAGGCAGGGGCGCCACGTAGCGCCGCCCGATGTGTCGCGAGTTTCCGTGGACGCGGCGCAACAGATCGCGAAGGCTCGTCTCGAAGGTGTCATAGCAGTGCGCGCAGCCAAGCCGGCCGGTGGCCCTGAAGTCTGCGAGTGTGCCCGAGCAGAACGGGCAGTTGACGGGCTCGCCCTTGGCGCCCGGCATCTGCTCGTGAAGCGTCTGCAGAAAATTGTTGATCTGGGGCTTCGCGGCATTGATGGTCGTCTCGACTCCGCGCTCCGCCGCGCACTTCTCGCATAGATGCAGCTGTCTGACCCCGCCCCCCTGAATCTCAGTGAGCTGGATCACCGCTTCGCCATCTTTGCACAGATCGCACACCATTTATACGACGACCTCGTCAACCACCGTCTGCGTCAACCGGCCACCCTCGAGCAGCAGCACCCTGTTGGCGCGTGCGGCGAGACTCCGGTTATGTGTTACGACGACCATCCCGATCTCGAGGTCATTGACCACTTCGGTCAACAGCTCGTGCAACACTTCGGCATTGGCGCGGTCCAGGTTTCCCGACGGCTCGTCCGCCAGCAGCACCTTGGGATCCATGGCCAGCGCTCGCGCTACCGCCGTGCGCTGCTGCTCGCCGCCCGAGAGCTCGGCGGGCCGATGCGTCATGCGCGCGCTCAGCCCGACGCGGGCCAGCAGCTCGGAGGCGCGTCCCCGCGCTTCATCTTCCGATTTTCCTCCGATGCGCAACGGCATCATCACGTTCTCCAGCGCGGAAAACTCGCGCAGCAGGTGATGAAATTGAAACACGAACCCGACGGTCCGGTTCCTCAGCAGTCCGAGCGCGGTCTCATCCCGTCCGTGTACGGGCTCGCCGCCGATGACGACATATCCGCGCGTCGGCTTGTCGAGCGCTCCAAGCACGTGCAGCAGCGTACTCTTCCCCGCACCGCTGGCGCCGACGACGGCGACCATCTCGCGCCGCTGGATGGCGAGATCGACGCCGGTGAGCACGGGGATGATGCTACCGTCGCCGCCGACGAAAGTCTTGTGGAGGTCGTGTGCCTCGAGGACGGTGGTCGTCATTCGTGTCTGATCGCCTCGAGGGGGAACAGGCGTGACGCCTGGATCGACGGATAAACCGTGGCGATGGCTGCGATCGCGATGCTGGCGAGGACGATCATTATCACATCCCCGGGCTGCGTCGTGACTGGCAGGTGGTCGATGAAATACACCTGCGGATCGAGCTTGATGAACTTGTACTTGTCGAGACCGATCGCCGCGGCAAAGCCGAGGATCGTCCCCAGCACGGTGCCGACCACTCCGATCACCACGCCTTGAGCAAAGAAGATCTTGCGAATGGACTTTGCGGGCATGCCCATCGCCTTGAGGATTCCAATCTCTTTCGTCTTGTCGGCCACCACCATCGTCAGAGTGCTGACGATGTTGAAGGCGGCGACCAGGACAATGAGAAGCAATATCACGCCCATCGCGAGCTTCTCCAGCTTCAGCGCCTGGAAGAGTGAGCTGTTCTGCTCCTGCCAATCGACCGTGCGGTAGGGCCAGCCAAGCGCCGCGCTGAGCTGTGGCGCTACGACCGATGCCTGCCAGCGATCCTCGGTCCTCACCTCAATACCGGTGACACCATCACCGAGGCCCGCCAGCTCCTGCGCCTTGTCCAGCGCAATGAAGACGTAGGCGTTGTCGTACTCGTACATGCCGGTCGAAAGAACTCCTGTCACTTCGAACTGCTCGTACCTGGGTACGATTCCCCCAGTCACGGCGTTCATTTTCGCTCCACCAGCGGACACCAGATTGATCGTGTCACCCACCAATTTGTTGAAGCGATGCGCGAGCAGCTTGCCGAGCACGACACCCCGTCGCTGGCGGTCGGTGCTGGCGAAGCGGAAGTCGCCTTCAATCGCGTGCGAGCGAATGGTCGTGACGTCGGGAACACCGCGACCGGCCGGCAGAATCCCGACGACGTAGACGCCGCCGACGTAGTCGCGGCCGCCAGTCATCAGCGCTTCGGTGAGAACGAAGGGAGCCGCGGCCACGACCCCCGGCTGCTTGCGAACCTTGTCGAGAGCCTGCTGCCACTCGGTGATCTTCAATCCTTCGCCGTACTTGAGGACGCGAATGTCGGGACTGCCGACGAGAATTTTCTCCCGCAAGTCGTGCTGAAGCCCGTTCATTACACCGATGATGACGATGAGCGCGCTGACACCGACCAGCACGCCACCGATGGCGATGATGCTGATCAATGAGAGCAGCTTGGATCCGCGCCGACTCCGCAGGTATCTCCACGCAATTTGCAGCTCGAGCTTCGTCACTCCGGCCTCATCGTTGGAAACAGAATCACGTCGCGGATGTTCGTCGACCCCGACAGATACATGAAGAGTCTGTCGACGCCGATGCCAGCTCCGCCCATCGGGGGCATCCCATACTCCATAGCTCGAAGATAATCTTCGTCCACGTTTCCGGCTTCCTCGTCGCCGGCGGCGAGCGCTGCCGCCTGCGTCTCGAAACGGCGCCGTTGATCGAGGGGGTCGTTCAGCTCGCTGAACGCGTTCGCCACTTCCTTGCCACTGACGAACAGCTCGAATCGCTCGGAGAGAAACGGATTTCCCCTCTTTGGCTTGGCAAGCGGCGAGAGCTCCACGGGGTAATCCACAACGAACGTCGGCTCCTGAAGCTTCGACTCCACGAGCGTCTGAAACATCTCATCGAGGATCTTGGCCCTGGAGAGTTTGGCCGGTGATTCTACACCGATTCGTTCCGCCAAAGCGCGCAGCGTCGCTTCGTCCGCGGCGGTGACGTCGATGCCGGCCGCCGCGTTGAGTGACGGAACCCATTCGATCCGCTTGAATGGACGCTTGAACACGGGTACCTGGGGAGCAATCTCCGGCACCGATCGCACCGCGTCAGCGGTATGCACCAGCAGCTCCTCGACTAGCTCCATCATCCCGGTGTAGTCAGCGTACGCCTGATAGAACTCGAGCATCGTGAACTCGGGATTGTGAGTGCGGTCGATTCCCTCGTTCCGGAAGTCGTGGCCGATCTCGTACACGCGCTCCAGGCCACCGACCACCAGCCGCTTCAGGTACAGCTCGTCGGCGATGCGGAGATAGAGCGGCATGTCGAGCGCGTTGTGCACCGTGGTGAAAGGCCGCGCTGCCGCGCCGCCGTACAGCGGCTGCAGAACGGGCGTCTCGACTTCCAGGAAATCGCGCGCGTCGAGAAAGGCGCGCATCGCGCGCGTCATCCGCGATCGGGCGACGAAAAGCGCGCGCACCTCCGGATGCACGGCGAGGTCGGCATACCGCTGCCGATACCGCTGCTCGGGGTCGGCGAAGCCGGAGTGCCGCACCACTTGCCCGTTCACTTCTTCCTCCTTTCCGAACGGCAGCGGACGGAGCGACTTGGCGAGAAGCTCCACCGCGTCGACCCGCACCGTCGCCTCACCCGTGCGTGTCCGGAAGAGAGGCCCGTGCACGCCGACGATGTCTCCGAGATCGAAGTGAGCGAGCAGCGCGTAGCGCTCGTCTCCGAGCTGGTCCTTACGGAAGTAGAGCTGAATCTTCCCCGCGGAGTCGGCGAGGTGTGCGAATGTAGTCTTACCATGGGAGCGCCACGCGACGATACGCCCGGCAAGCTTGACCGGCGGGCTTTCGCTCGCGTCCCCCATCAGCTTGAGCGCTTCGGCGGTGGTGTGGTCGCGGTCGAAGGAATAGGCGTACGGAGCTACTCCTGCCGCCTCCAGCGCTTCCAGCTTCTCTCGGCGGGCCTGGCGGACGAAGTTGAGCTCTTCGCTCACGCCGCCGCCGTCTTCGAGCCGCCCTGCTTCAGATACGCTTCGATGAATGGATCGATCCCCCCGTCCATCACCTTCTGAACATCGGGAATCTTGAGCTCGGTACGGTGATCGTTGACCATCGTGTAGGGCTGGAAGACGTAGCTCCTGATCTGGCTGCCGAAGCTGACATCGGATTTCGTCGCGTCCAGCTCCGCCTTGTGCGCGTCGCGCTTTTCCACTTCCGCCTGATAGAGCTTGTTCTTCAGCATCTTCATCGCGGTCGCCTTGTTCTTGAACTGCGACCGCTCCGCCTGCGAGGCGACGACGGTGTTGGTCGGAATGTGGGTGATGCGCACCGCAGAGCTCGTCTTGTTGACGTGCTGCCCACCAGCGCCCGACGCGCGGTAAACGTCGATCCGCAGATCCTCGTCATTGATCTCGATGTTGATCTCTTCGTTGACGACCGGATAGACGAACACCGAAGCGAAGCTGGTGTGGCGCCTGGCGTTCGCGTCGAACGGCGAGATTCTCACGAGCCGGTGTACTCCGGTCTCGGGTCGAAGAAATCCGTAAGCGTATTGTCCGCGGATCTCGAGCACAGCTCCCTTTATCCCCGCTTCCTCGCCCTCGCTTTCGTCGAGCACCGACACCTCGAACCCGCGCCGGTCCGCCCAACGCACGTACATTCGCATCAGCATCTGCGCCCAGTCCTGCGCCTCGGTGCCACCGGCGCCGGCGCTGATCTCGAGCTGTGCATCTCTGAAATCGTCGGGACCGCGGAGGAGCGATCTCACCTCGAACAGATCGAGGTCGTCGCGGAGCTGCGCCGCTTCGGCGTCGAGCTCGCTCTGCATTTCCGGCTCGGATCCTTCCGGCAGCATCTCATCCAGCTCGAGAGCACTGGCGGCGCGGCCGAGCAGCTTGTCGTAGGGTTCAATCCAGTTGCGAAGGGATTTCGATTCCTGAAGGACGGCCTGCGCTTTCTCCTGGTTGTTCCAGAAGCCGGCATCGGCCATCTGCTCGTCGAGATGGGTCAGCCGCGCGCGCTTCCCGTCGATGTCAAAGATACCTCCGCAACTCCGCCAGCCGGTCGCTCGCTTGCCTCAGATCGCGACTGCGTTCGCTGTCCGCCATTGAACCCGTTCCCTAGAAGATTTTCTTGCCGCCACCGAGCACTTCGTTCAGTGCTTCCTGGAAGTAGGTGGTGCTCTCCGCCAGCTGTTGCCCCACCTGAGCAATATACTCTTCAAAGCTCTTCTTGATCTCCTCTCGGAACAGCTGCTTGAGAGTTCCGTCGCGAAGTCCCTCGGCGTGCTTTGACGGGTGGTAGGTGATGATGTCGGAGACCAGGGCTCGCGCGAGTCGCTTGGCGCGCTGGTTCGGATCCTTGGAGAGAAACGGGTTGAGTGGGCGCCGCGCTCCGGGAGGCGTGCTGGTACTCACGGCTGAAGCAGCCGCTGGTGTGGCGGTCCGTGTAGTCGCGGGCCTGGCGGTTGAGGCGGCCGCTGGCGCCGAGCCGCGCGCGGCGGGGACGTACGGAGGTGCCACCGTTGGAGCCGAGGCCGGCGGTGGAGCTGGAACAGGCGCCTTGGGAACAGTGGGAGTCGAGAACGGCGGTGAGTCCCACGCGCCCTGTGGATCGGGGCTGGGACGCGGGCGCGGTGCCGGGGGGGGCGGGGGTGGCGCGGCCGATGTCTCAGTCGCTGGAGTAGCGCGCTGAGCGGGAGCGGAAGGAGTGTTCGTTCCCGTCGGACCGGGAATCGAAATGATCCCACTGCACACCGAGCAGCGAGAGCGCACGCCGCCGGGCGGAACCTTGGCGGGGTCTACACGAAAGACAGACCGGCAATCGGGGCAGCTGACGTTCATTCAGCTTCTCCGATAATCCGCGCGTCGCGAATCGCCGGCAGCGGTTCCTGCGGCGTGATTCTGTCGTCGCTCCGGCGGTCAACGGTATAGACCGAGCCGGGAAGGCTCTTGGCGTAGGTTTTCATCTCAGTAGCAAGCTGGCTTGCCTGACGTGCCGAGGTCAATGTGCGGCGCAAATTCGTGACGACGCCGATCGAGAGAGTCATGAGCGGAACGCGGTCGAGGTGCCCCCGGCGGTCCTTCCCGAAGAAATATCCCGCACGCCTATCCTGCTCCGAATACTGATAGGGTGCCAGGAGGTCGAAAGTCGCGACAATCTCACCACACACCGATGGAATCGCATTGTAAGGAATGATGAAGATAAAATCATCGCCGCCGATGTGTCCGATGAATCCGTTCTCGCCGCATGTTCCCTTCACCACGTCATGCAGCAGCTTGGCCAGAATACGGATTACCCGGTCGCCCTCGTTGTAACTGTAGCGGTCGTTGAATTCCTTGAAATGATCGAGGTCGGCATAGCACACCGCAAAGTAGTCTCCAATGGCGAGACGGCGGCCGATCTCCGCCTCGATCGCCGACGTGCCGGCCAAACGCGTCGAGGGGTGAACGATCAGGTCCCGCTCGGATCGGATCAGCATAGCGGTGAGCCGCCGCGTCGCCTCAGGCGCCTGCATCCCATCCCTGATCACTTCGTCAGCGCCCGCGTCGAACGCCGCCGAAAGCGCTTCGGATTTCTTGCCGGTGAGCACCGCGCACGGAACGACGGCGGTGTAGGAATCGCGCTTCACTCTCTGCACCGCGGCGAGCGCGGCGGCGGGGTCACGACGCGCATCGAACACGGCGAAACGCGGGCGCGTGCGGAGTCCGATCGACATCAGCTCGTCAGCAGAGCTGAGGGTCACGACTGACGCGTCCTGCGCCCCAATCCAGGCGCTGATGTGCGCCGGCAGGGATGCACCGTCCGGTACGAAGCGGATTGCGTTGGGCTGCTGCAAGTTGGGGCTGTTCCGTGGGCCGGGGGAGACGGTGGTGTCCGATGCCTCTGTTGACGACCTCGCCGAGGGTGGAGTCACTTTCGTGATGCGTCCGCGCCGGGGGAAAATCGCCGCTGAGATCGGGTTCTTGGCCCCATCAGAACAGGTACCGCAGAGAGAGATAGGTGGGTGGCTGTCCCTTGTCGTCCGGAATCCCCCCAAACATGCGCGCGATGTCGAATACGAAAGGACCGCTCTCCAAGCCCAGGCCAAGGGATGCGCTGGCTTCACCGCGCCGGTCGTGACCGACGTAGCCAGCGCGCAGGTGAACCTTGTCCTGATAAACGATGTCAGTGCCGATGCGCGCCGCTTTTCCTCCGTAACTCCGGGAATCGAGCCAGCTCGCCGCGGCGAGGACCGCGATGTCCTTCACATACCGGTCGACGAACCGCAGCCGGTATAGGGCGCCGATCTCGAGCTGCGTCGGCAAGGGCGTTCGCGCATTGGTGCCGTCCGTGTTGAGCTTGCCACCAAGGTTTCGAACCGCGATGCCAAGGGTGAGGGGCGCCCCGGCTTCCATGTGATACTGCGCTCCAACGTCGGCGGCGCTCGAGCTCTCCGAGAGCGTCCCGGCGGTCGCGCATTGTCCGGAGCAATCGACGCGGATCTGTATGATTTTGTAGGTGAGGCCAGTGCTGAATCGCTTGCTCAGCCTCCCAGCGTAGGTGGCAGCAAACACGATATCGCGTGGCAGAATGAGGCCGATCACGTTGCCCTGGTCGTCTGTGATCTGCTGCTCACCAAGGTTGAGGATGTTGATCGAGACCGCAGCGGTGCCGCGGGTGCGCGATGGCAGCACGAAGCTCAGCGCGTCACCCACGCCGGCGAGTGTGGTCGAGTGGTGGATTGCCAGCTCGCGCTTCTTCTGACCCGCGATCGAAGACGGATTCCACCAAATGCCTTCGCTTCCGGGATTTCCCGCCACCATCGCCTGGCCCATTCCCACAGCCTGCGCTCCGGTGGGAAGCAGAAGGAACAGAGCGCCTTCGCTGCCGGCCTGACCTTGTGCTGTTGCGGCGAGAAGCGCGATGAGGCCCGCCAGGCTAAAGCGGAGTCGCCTCATCGATCAGCATAATGGGAATGTCGTCGCGGACGGCGTAGCGCAGCTTGCACTTGTGGCAGATTAGCGTCTGCTCGGTCTCGCGATACTCGAGCTCGCTCTTGCACTTTGGGCACACCAGAATCTCGAGCAGACGCGGTGACAAGCTCATTTCCCCTTCCCCGATGCCAGTTGATATCCGAGTCTCGACAAGCTGCCGGGACTCTTGCGCCAGTTGGCGAGCACCTTGACCCACAGGTCGAGATACACCTTCTCGCCGACTAACGTTTCGATTTTCTTGCGCGCCGCCTCGCCGAGCTTTTTGATCTGCGATCCCTTGTTGCCGATGATGATCGCCTTCTGGCTGTCGCGCTCGACATAAATTACCGCGCGGATGTACAGAGGGGAGCGGCCCTCGCGATATTCGTCGATCTGCACCGCGACCGCGTACGGCACCTCGTCGTGCAGCTGCTCGAGCACCGTCTCCCGCACCAGCTCGGCGACGAAGAATCGCACCGGTTGCGTGGAGATCTCGTCTTCCGGATAGAGAAAAGGGCTTTCGGGCAGACGCTCGCCGATGCGCTGCATCAACTCCGGAAATCCTTCGCCCGTGAGCGCGGATACGAGAATCGCGTCGTCGTGCGAAGCGAGCTGGTCACGGCGCACGCCTGGGAGCTGGTCGGATTTGTTGAGCGCAATTATCACCGGCGCGCTCGGACTTTGCGCGAGCTTGGCCGCCTCGACGAGCGGAGGCGGTTCGCCCTCTGTCGCATCGGTCAGATAGACGATGACATCGGCTTCATCGAGCGCGCGGACGGCGGTCGTGCGCATCGATTCCTGAAGCGGATACTTGGGATCGAGCAGCCCCGGAGTGTCCAGGATGACCATCTGCGAATCATCGTTCGTATAGATCCCGACGATGCGATCGCGCGTGGATTGCGGCTTGGAGCTTGTGATGCTCAGCTTCTGGCCGACGATGCGGTTGAGGAGCGTCGATTTACCGACGTTTGGTTTTCCGACGACGGTCACAATTCCGGTGCGGGGCATCAATCAAGTTAGTCTTTCGCGTGGAAGGAAGCGTTTGGGAAGGATTGGTGAGAACGGCGATTGACGGGCCGCTAACTGTAAGCCTGAGAGCTGCAAGCCACCTGGCTCACGACTGCGGCGACGATTCCCCCGGGATGAAAGGAACCGAGTCGGTTTTTTCCTGGGACGCGATCGAACCGTCGTCCAGTAGTACGGCAGGAGGCATGCGGCTTTCCAGCTAGCAGCTAGTGACACGTCTGTCGCCGTTTGCAGTTGCAGTCAATGAAAAAGCCGCCCAGGAATTCCTGGACGGCTTTTTCGATGAGGTGCCGGCGACGGCCTACTCTCCCGCGTCCTCTCGGACGGAGTACCATCGGCGCTGCAGGTCTTAACGACCGTGTTCGGAATGGGAACGGGTGTGGCCCCTGCGCTCTAGTCGCCAGCGAAAGTCGGTTGTCAAAAATCGAAAGCTGGGGCGGCAGGATTCGAACCTGCAACTTCCGGATTAACAGTCCGGCGGTCTGCCAGTTGACCTACACCCCAAGTAGGAACAGGCCGCGGACAACATAATGCAAAGACAGTGGAGCGTAGTAGTGATCGTGTGATGTTCGAATCAACCGTTAGATCGCTTGGTTTACTGCTAGTCGGCTCCAGTCATAAAGAGGAAACTGGAACCATATAAGAAGATCAAGCCTCACGGGCGATGAGGATCGCTTCGCTTGAAATCGGTTGCCCGACGTCCACGTGCGACCTCTTGACGGGATGGTCTCTCCCGGCCCTTCAGGGAGCTCGAGGCTCCAGGGAAGATTCATCTTGGGGGCAGCTTCCCACTTAGATGCATTCAGCGGTTATCTGCGCTTGCCCTCGCTACCCGGCGCTGCAGTTGGCACCACAGCCGGTACACGAGCGGGCAATCCGACCCGGTCCTCTCGTACTAGGGTCCGCGCCCCTCAATCTTCCAACGCCCACAGCGGATACAGACCGAACTGTCTCACGACGTTCTGAACCCAGCTCATGTACCACTTTAACCGGCGAACAGCCGGACCCTTGGGACCTTCTCCAGCCCCAGGATGTGATAAGCCGACATCGAGGTGCCAAACCGCGCCGTCGATGTGAACTCTCGGGCGCGATAAGCCTGTTATCCCCAGCGTACCTTTTATCCGTTGCGCGATAGCCCGCCCACGCGGTACTACCGGATCACTACGACCTACTTTCGTACCGGTTCGACATGTCTGTCTCACCGTCAGGCGCTCTTCTGCCGTTACACTCTTAAGGCGCGATTACCGACCGCGCTGAGAGCACCATGCGCGCGCCTCCGTTACTCTTTCGGAGGCGACCGCCCCAGTCAAACTGCCCGCCTGCCACGGTCCCAAGGAGGGTTTGCCTCGCTCTGGTGAGCACGTCGCACGGCGCAGGGTGGTATTTCACTGTTGCCTCCCCCTGGGCTAGCGCCCAGGGATCAACGGCTCCCACCTATGCTACACAGCACCGTGCAACGAGCAATGACAAGTTGCAGTAAAGGTGCATGGGGTCTTTTTGTCCTGCTGCGGGGACTCGGAATCCTCACCGAGACTGCAATTTCGCCGAGCACGTGGTCGAGACAGTGCTCAAGTCGTTACGCCATTCGTGCAGGTCGGAACTTACCCGACAAGGAATTTCGCT
>JBBDXY010000004.1:0-210279 GCA_040902085.1 Gemmatimonadaceae bacterium | reverse complement strand
CCGCGACCTTCGGGTTATGAGCCCGACGAGCTACCAGGCTGCTCCACCCCGCGATGAGAGAGTGAATCTATCCGCATGAGGTGGTTAGTCAAGCTAGAACCCAACGCATTAACGGATAACGCAACAACGGAAAACTCATAGCGCAAATGGGTCCCTTGCGACCGTCAAGGCTTCGAGGTGTCGGCCGGCTCCCCAAACCGGTAGAGCATCTCCCTGTTCCCGCGCACCATCCCGAATTCTTCGCGCGCAATCCTCTCCTGAGTAGCGCTATCTGTCTTCACCGCGCGCAGGTATCGCGTGAGCGAGTCCACCTCACGCTGCAGCGAATCGACGTCATGCTGGATAGTCTCGCTGCGAACCTTGAGCAGGTAAAGATCGCGGCTGCTGTACTCGCCACCCTGCAGCGCGAAGAAGAGCGCGATCGCGATGAGCAGGACCCATAAGATCCGCTTCACGTCCCCGCCCGCCGGCTACAGTCCGTAAACCGCCCCGCCCGGATACTCCGCCACCGCTCCCAGCTGCTCTTCGATGCGAAGCAGCTGGTTGTATTTCGCTACCCTGTCAGTGCGGCTGGCCGAGCCGGTCTTGATCTGCCCGGCGCCGACGGCGACCGCCAGGTCCGCGATGAACGTGTCTTCCGTCTCGCCAGATCGATGCGAGATGATCGACTGATATCCGTTCGCGCGCGCCATCTCGATGGACTCGAGCGTCTCGGTGAGCGTGCCGATCTGATTCAGCTTGATCAGAATGGCGTTGGCGGTGTCGGATTCGATGCCGCGGGCGAGCCGCTCGGTGTTCGTGACGAAAAGATCGTCGCCCACGAGCTGAACGCGATCTCCGAGCTCCGCCGTCAGCTTAGCCCAACCCTCCCAGTCGTTCTCAGCGAGCCCGTCCTCGATTGATACGATTGGATATTCGTCGAGCCACTTCCGATACAGGTCGATCATCCCGGCCGCGTCGCGCGTGCCCGCCCCGCTCTTCTTGAAGTGATAGGTGCCGCCCTTGTACAGCTCGGAAGCGGCGACATCGAGCGCTACGGCGATCTCGCGACCCGGCGCATAACCCGCGGCCTGGATCGCCTCGACCACGACGCGCAGAGCTTCTTCGTCATCCTTGAGATCGGGAGCAAAACCGCCTTCGTCGCCAACGCCGGTGGAAAGCTTTCGTTTCACCAGCACCTTCTTCAGCGCGTGAAAGACTTCAGTCCCCATTCTGAGCGCCTCGCGAAAGCTCGTCGCGCCCACGGGGACGATCATGAACTCCTGGAAATCCACGGTGTTGGTTGCGTGCGCCCCGCCGTTGAGGATGTTCATCATCGGCACCGGCATTGTGCGCGCCATCGGTCCGCCGAGATACCTGTAAAGCGGAAGTCCGACGTCCATCGCCGCGGCGCGCGCCGTGGCCATGGACACGGCGAGGATCGCGTTCGCCCCAAGCTTCCCCTTGTTGGCGGTGCCGTCGAGATCGATCATCGCCCGATCGATTGCCATCTGGTCGGCGGCCGACATGCCGCTCAACGCCGGGCCGATCCGCTCCTCCACGCTCTGCACCGCCTGCTCCACCCCTTTCCCGAGATACCGCTCGGCGTCACCGTCCCTCAGCTCGAGCGCTTCGTGCTCGCCCGTCGACGCGCCGCTCGGCACTGCGGCGCGGCCAAACGCCCCGCTCTCCAGAAGAACATCGGCTTCCACAGTCGGATTGCCGCGGCTGTCCAGAATCTCTCGTGCGCTGATCTCGGCTATTGTCGACATGATTCCGGGTTGATTTGCTGGGTCTTCAGCGTGTCTCGGTGGGCTGAGTTTCCGAAGAAAGGAGTTCTGAACCGCTCGGCACGCGTGAGGCTGATACTCGCAGCGGCTCTACGCCATAAAGCTCGCGCATCGCATCCGCCATTCGACGGCGGACCTTCGCCATCAGCTCGTCACGACCATCGTAACCGACGCCCGCGGTGGGAACCGGCTCGAGCAAATGTATATCAATCGTTCCCGGGTGGACCCACAGGGAGTCTCGTTTCAGAACCTCGATGGTGCCATGCAGAATGACCGGAACGATCGGCACCTCGGCCGCGATCGCCAACACGAACGGCCCTTTCTTGAACGGGCGCAGCCGGTAGTCGTAGCCGCGCGTTCCCTCGGGATAGACGACGACCGAGTTGCCGGCCTGAATGCTCTTGGCGGCGAGGTCGTACGCCCCGAACGCAGCCTTTCTGTTGTCTCGCTGGATCTCGATCATTCCCGCCGCCCTGATTCCGCCGCCGAACACGGGCACTTTGAACAGCTCCGCCTTCGCTACGAACTTGTAGCGGGGCAGCACCGCGGCCAGCGCCGGCACGTCGAACCAGCTGACATGGTTGGCGGCGAAAATGTGCGGGTCTCCCGACCCGGCGTTTTCCCACCCGTGGACGCGCAGTTTCACTCCCGCCGCCCACAGCATGGCTTTCGACCACCAGCGTGGAATCTTGTCGTAAAGACCGCCCGGGCGGTCGTGGACGCGGAGGAGAGCGGCGGTCATGAGCATCGCCCCGAGGACGGTCGTCACCACCGCCGCCGTCAGGAGCAGCATACCTGTTCTAATGAAGGAAATCATTTGCGATTGAAGTGGTCGTACCCGGCGGGTGTCGCGATTTTCTTCCCCGCTTCGCGCAGCTCGACTCCCTGTGGACCGGCAACAATCCGGCCGATCTCCGTCAGCTGCATCCCGAGCTCCTCATGGAAAGACCGGACATCGATGTCAGGAGCTGTCACCGCGAGCTCGTATTCCTCACCGGAGCTGGCGGCCTGGAGCGCGGAAACGCCTGGCACACGCGGAATGCGCTCGAGATCCACTTCGATCCGGATTCCGCTGGCAGCCACGATGTGTGCAAGATCACCCATCAGGCCATCGGAGATGTCGATCCCCGCCGTCGCGCCGCGCGAAGCAAGCGCGAGAGCAGCCTGAATTCGTGGAGCTGGATGCGCGAACCGCGCTCGGTCGTGAGCGTTGGGATGTTTGCCTGCCAGCCACGCTCGCACCGCTGCTCCTGGACCGCCGAGCAATCCCGTCACGTACACACGGTCCCCGGGCGTGGCACCCGAGCGCGTCAGCGGGGTCACCGCGCTGCCGAAGGCGGTTATGGTGAGTGAAAGAGTATGACCGGAGGTGATATCTCCACCGACGATTGGGCAATGGCTGGCAGACGCAGCCTCCTGGATTCCGGCCGCCAATTCAGTCGCATTGTCGCGGTCAGCCTTGGGAAGTGTGAGCGCGATCACCACTCCGAGCGGTCGTGCAGCCATCGCCGCCAAATCGCTCAGTGCCGCCGCGGTTGCGCGGTACCCGATTTCGGAATGGTTGAGCCACTCGCGCTTGAAGTGAACGCCGTCCACCGACGTATCCGTGGTGACGACCAGCTTCTCATTCGCCGGCACCTGCAGGATGGCGGCATCGTCGCCAACCCCGCTCGATGATTGTCCCCATTTGGCGAGCAGTGCGCGGATGAGATCGAACTCCTTCCCCGGCCCGAGGTCGATGTGCTTTTCCGGCTTGACGATCTTCTTCACGGTCATCGCTCTACGGCGGGAAGTCGCGCCGTTACCGATGGATCGAGTGGCAAGTCGTCCTCGTTCCATGCCCGCGGCAAAGCGTAGAGTACATCTTCAAGAGTCGTCCCGCGCACATACTCGCATAATTCCGCCGCGCGTCCGTGAACCCACGCCGCGCATGCCGCGGCAGTCGTGGGATCGTTTGTCTGTGCGAGGAGTGTCCCAGCAATCCCCGCCAGGATGTCTCCGCTTCCCCCCGTGCCCAGCGCCGCGGTTCCACGCGGCGACACGAGGCGCTCTCCTGTGGGAGTGAAAATCACGGTCGGCGTTCCTTTGAGTAGCACGGTGGCGCCGAGGGTAGCAGCGAGTGATGAGCCGACGTCGAATCTTTCGGCCAATACGGTTTTCACATCCGTACCCGCAAGCCGCGCGAATTCAGCGGCATGCGGAGTTATCACAGCTGGTCGCCCGCCGAGCAGGTCGCGGAGGTCGTTGACATCAGTCTGGAAAACGTTGAGGGCGTCGGCGTCGAGGAGAACGGGATGTCGGGACGAGGAGAGCGACAGCTCGACGAGTTTTCTCGCGTCGCGAGATTGGCCCATCCCCGGACCGATCACCACCGCGTCCGCCCATTCGCCGATGTCGCGCTTTGCTGTCTTGGCGTCGCCCGGCCACGCTGCGACGAGCGCTGATGGAGCCGCACCAACAACGGCTGCGGTGTTTTCAGCGGCGACGACGGCGCGCACCAGCCCGATGCCGCTTCTCTGCGCACCGCGAGCAGCGAGAGCGACGGCACCAGGCATTCCAATTCCGCCGCCGACGATCGCAAGGTGCTTTCGCTCGCCTTTGTGCGAATCGTACCGGAGTACGGGAAGGCGGGATGCGACCCACGTCCGATCGATTAGCATCGGTAGCCGATCATCTGCGCTCGACATGGCTTCATCGAGCCCGATGTCGATCACGACAATCTCTCCGCAGCAGTCGCGAGCGAGCAGCGTGCCTCGCTTCAATCCACCGAAGCTGATAGTGACATCGGCGGCGACACACTCACCGTGTTCGCCGGTGGTCGCATCGAGTCCGCTCGGCACATCGAGCGAAGCAACACCCCATCCTGCTTCACCAAGCACGTTGATTTCCGCAATTGATTGCGCGACGTGTCCGTGAGGGACGCCGCGGAAGCCCGTGCCGAGTAACGCGTCCACCGCTACGCCGCCGATGACAGTGTCGCCAGGCAGAGAAACCGATTCGACAACAGCGGCCCGCTCGGCGATGGCATCCGGCGTTCTTGCCTCACCGACTTCGAACATGGTGACGGAAACGCCCTCGCGCACGAGGTGTCCGGCCACCACCCAGCCATCGCCGCCATTGTTGCCAGGTCCAACAAAAACGCTAGCCCCCAAATTCAACAGCTGGCCGAAGCGTCGAATGATTTCTTCGGCAGCCGCCTTACCAGCGCGCTGCATCAGCGTCCGCGACGGTGTCCCTCTGTCGATGGCTGCCCGATCGCGCTCCGCTGATTCCTGCGCGCTGACCACCCGGACGGGCATTGCTTGAAGAGTTGTGAGTCTATGCCCGGTGGGCGCAGTTCCAGGGGTAATCGCGCTCGAAGGCGGTGTCGAAGTCGAAAACCCCGATGAACTCGTCGCGGGTGTCCTGTGGCTGGCTCAGCAGAAACCCGAGGTCGACGAGCGTGAAGACTATGTCGCCGATGTCGGCCGTCGCCGAAATGCCCCAATGCTCGAGAACCACGCGCGCCATCACGCCGTAGCGATCGAGCGCGAGGTTGCGGCAGGCGTTGGCGAGCTCGGTACCGCTGATGTGCCGCCGCGCGGCAAGCTGCGCCTGACACAGCTCGAGCGCGGACAGGACGAACAGGTATGCCTGCTCGTCGAACCGCGGCTCGCGGATGCGAATCCGGTCCATAATGCCTTCACGAAATGCCAACTCTGCCATTTTCTATCGAGTCTTCGCCATTGAAGGAAAGGATTTGTAGAGGGGGAATCGATTCGTCAAGTCGAGTACTTCCTCTCTGACTGATGTCGCGACCCCGGCGTCACCGCCGCTGGCGATGACCCTGTCGATCAGGCGCGCGATATGCTGCATCTCCCGCTCCCGCATTCCACGCGTCGTCACGGCCGGCGTGCCAATGCGAATTCCGCTGGTGACGAAGGGCGACTGGGTCTCTTTCGGAACGGTGTTCTTGTTAACGGTGATCCCGGCCGCGTCGAGTGCCTTCTCGGCGATCTTCCCGGTGACATCCTTGTTGCGGAGATCCACCAGCATCAGGTGATTGTCGGTGCCGCCCGAGACGATGTTGAAACCGTGCTCCCCAAGCGCTGCGGCGAGGGCTCGCGCGTTGCCCAACACCTGCGCGCAGTAGTCCCGGAAAGACGGCTCGAGCGCTTCCTTGAACGCGACCGCTTTCGCGGCGATCACGTGCTCGAGCGGACCGCCCTGCGTTCCCGGAAACACCGCTTTGTCGATCGCCTTGGCGTGCTCGGCCTTGCAGAGGATCAACCCGCCACGCGGCCCACGCAAAGTCTTGTGCGTCGTGCTCGTCACCGCATCGGCGAGCAGGATCGGCGAAGGGTGGAAACCCGTAGCCACGAGTCCCGCGAAATGAGCCATGTCCACCACGAACTTGGCTCCGATCTCCTTTGCAACTTCGGCGAATGGCTCGAAATCGATGATCCGCGCGTAGGCGCTTGCGCCCGCGACGATCATCTTGGGTCGACGCTCGCGCCCGATGCGCTGCATCGCGGCATAATCGATTCGGCCATCATCCCCGACGCCGTAGTGGATGGCGTTGTAAAGCAGACCGGAGAAATTCACCGGCGAGCCGTGCGTAAGGTGACCACCCTGCGACAGATCGAGTCCGAGAATGGTGTCGCCAGGCTTGAGGAACGCGAGGTAGACCGATGCGTTTGCCTGGGCGCCCGAATGCGGCTGCACGTTGGCGTGATCGGCCGAGAAGAGCTTCTTCACGCGGTCGATGGCGCACTGCTCGATCATGTCCACGAACTCGCAGCCGCCGTAATACCGCTTGCCGGGCAAACCCTCAGCGTACTTGTTGGTGAGGGGAGTTCCCATGGCTGCCATCACCGCCGGAGAAACGAAGTTCTCGCTGGCGATGAGCTCGAGACCGGTCCGCTGCCGGTCGACCTCGTTGTCGATGAGGCGCGCGACTTCCGGATCCGAGTCGGCAAGTGTGCCGAGCGGCATTCCGGTTTTCGCGACCGTTCCCGGCCGTTCCGAAGCAGTCTGGATCTGCGCCATCAATTAGCCTCTGGTTCGATCTTCTTCACTCGCCGCTCGTGGCGGCCACCCTCAAATTTAGCATTAAGCCACTCCTTCATCGTCGCGACCCCCTCGTCGTTCGACATGAACCGGGACGGGAGAACCAGAACGTTGGCGTCGTTGTGCCGGCGGGACAGCCCGCCGATCTCCGGCTTCCAGGCCAGCGCCGCGCGCACGCCGCGATAACGGTTCGCCACGATGTCCATCCCGATGCCGCTTCCACAGAGCAGGATGCCGCGCTTCACCTTGCCACTGGCGACATCTCTTGCCACCTGGTGCGCGTAATCCGGATAATCGTCGGGAGTGCTGGAGTCGCGCGCTCCGATGTCCCGCGCGTCGTAGCCGAGCTTCTTCAGCTCCGCGATGAGACGCTCCTTCATCTCAACGCCTGCGTGATCGGACGCGACCGGTATCTGCTCACTCACTGCTGCTCTCCTCGGTTGTGACGGTATTGGCCGCGCTCAGCGCGCCGCCGCCAGTCGTTGCTCGGCAACGCGATCCGCCGCCTCGTAAGCGGGGATCTTGTGCGCCTCTGCGATCTCGAACACGCGCAGCACCGTATCGTAGATGTCGTCAGCCTTGTCGAGGGCGCGCTGGGCATCCCAGCCCTCGACTTCGCCGTACACATTGATGACTCCACCGGCGTTGGCGACGTAGTCCGGCGCGTAAAGAATGCCCTTCGCCTCGAGCGCGTCACCGTGACGCTCCTCGAGGAGCTGATTGTTCGCGCCGCCCGCGACCACCTTCACTTTCAGCAGCGGTATCGTCTCGTCATTGATGATTCCACCCAGTGCGCATGGTGAAAATATGTCGGCCTGGGTGGAGTAGATCGCATCGCCCTCGACTACCCTGGCTCCGGTCATCTGGGCGACTCGAGCCGTCTTGGCCGGGTCAATGTCCGATACGATGAGGCTTGCACCCGCCTCGTGAAGCTCCTTCGCCAGATATCGGCCGACGTTTCCGCACCCCTGAATGGAGACCGTCTTTCCCTCGAGGCTGTCCGATCCCCAGCATCTGTTCGCGGATGCCTGAACGGCACGGAACACACCATGCGCGGTTACCGGAGATGGATCTCCCGATTTTCCAGCGAGCCCGGCGACGTGCCCCGTCTCCATGTGGACGTAGTCCATATCCTTTGTGGATGTCCCGACGTCCTCGGCCGTAATGTAGCGGCCGCCCAGGCTCTCTACGAAGCGACCGTGCGCGCGGAAGACGTTCTCCCGATCCTTGGTTTTGTTGTCGCCGATGATGATCGACTTGCCACCGCCGAGGTGGAGGCCGGCAACGGCGTTCTTGTAGGTCATCCCGCGCGAGAGACGGAGCGCGTCGGTGATCGCCTCTTCGTCAGTCTCGTAAGTCCAGAACCTCGTCCCGCCCAACGCCGGACCGAGCCTCGTACTGTGAACAGCGATGATCCCCCTGTACCCGCATCCGGGATCGCTGCAAAGCATGACCTGCTCGTGTCCCATCTCCGCCAGCATGTCGAAAACTTTCATTGATTGTCGAGAGTGGATTCAGGATTGTCCATAGAGAGCACGGGCGATCACGATTCGCTGGATCTCCGATGTGCCCTCGTAAATCTCGGTCACTTTCGCATCGCGGAACAGGCGCTCGACCGGATAGTCCTTCACGTATCCGTATCCGCCGAATATCTGCACCGCCTGGGTCGTCACCCACATCGCGGTCTCGCTCGCCATCAATTTCGCCATCGAGCTGAACTGGCGTACGCTCTGGCCGCGGTCCTTGGCCGCCGCTGCCGCGTGCAGGAGCGCGCGTGCCGCCGCGACGCGCATCGCCATGTCGGCGAGCTTGAACTGAATCGCCTCGAATTCCTTGATCGCCTTTCCGAACTGCTTTCGCTCGGCGGCGTAAGCGACCGAGTGCTCGAGCGCGGCGCGCGCTATTCCGATCGCCTGTGCCGCGATGCCGAGCCTGCCGTTGTCGAGCGACTGCATCGCGTAGACGAATCCCTGCGTCTCGTCGCCGAGCATGTTGGCCGTGGGAACGCGCATGTTGTCGAAGTTGAGCTGCACGGTCGGCGAGGCGCGGAGACCCATCTTGTCCTCTTTCTTCCCGACGTTGAAGCCGGAAAGATCGGGGGTCACGATAAACGCGCCGATGCCGCGCCCGCCCCGACGGGCCGCGCTCGTGTCGGTGCGCGCCATCACGATGATCAGGCCCGCGGTGTTGCCATTGGTCACCCAGCTCTTGGTGCCGTTGAGAATCCATGCGTCGCCGTCCTTCGTCGCCTGGGTAGACAGCGCCGCGGCATCGGATCCGGCCTCGGGCTCCGAGAGGGCGAAGGCGCCCAGCAGCTCTCCCCGCGCCATCGGCTTGAGAAAGCGATCCTTCTGCGCATCGGTGCCGTAACGCAGGATCATCTGCGTCGGCAGTGAGTTGTGGACGCTCATGAGCACCGCGACTGACGCATCGGCGGCGGCGATCTCCTCCAGCGCGATGAGATAGGTGCCGGTGTCCGCTCCGAGCCCTTCGTATTTCTCGGGCAGCATCATGCCGAGGAATCCGAGCGCGCCGAGCTTCGTGACGAGCGACGGCTCGAAATGCGCATTCTCATCCCACTCCGCAGCGTGGGGGGCGATCTCGGCGCGCGCGAATTCCCGGGCCAGCTTCTGGACCTCAGACTGCTCCTCGGTAAGCGGATGCAGGGCCCAGGACACTTAAGCGCTACTCGTAGGTATAGAAGCCGCGCCCGGTCTTGCGACCCAGCCATCCCGCGGCGACATACTTTCTCAGCAGCGGGCACGGCCTGTACTTGGGGTCGCCGAGGCCGGTTTGCAGGACCTCGAGGATCGCCACGCACGTATCGAGGCCAATCAGGTCCGCGAGCGCCAGCGGTCCCATCGGATGATTCATCCCCAGCGTCATTACCTGGTCGATTGCCTCCGGCTTTCCTACGCCCTCCATAAGACAGTAGACCGCTTCGTTGATCATGGGCATCAGAACGCGATTGGAGACGAAGCCGGGAAAATCGTTTACTTCGACCGGCGTCTTGCCCAGCGCCTTGCTCAGATCGACGACGCGCTTGGTCGTTTCGTCCGAGGTGGCGAGACCACGAATGATTTCGACGAGCTTCATCACCGGCACCGGATTCATGAAATGCATGCCGACGACTTTCTCGGGGCGGGTCGTCCGACGCGCGATCTCCGTGATCGAGATCGAGCTGGTATTCGATGCGAGAATCGCATCGGGCTTGGTGAGCCGATCGAGCTCGGTAAAGATCTTGAACTTGAGAGCGGAGTCTTCGGTCGCTGCCTCGATCACCAATGATGATTCTGCGACCCCCGCCATGTCCTGATCCAACCCGATCCGGGAAAGAATCTTCTCGGCCTCGTCCGCGGCGATTATGCCTTTCTTGGCCTGGCGCTCGAGATTTTTCCGAATGTTCGACCGCCCCTTGTCCAGCGCTTCCTGCGAGATGTCGATCATGGTGACCGGATAGCCAGCTTGCGCGAAGACGTGCGCGATCCCGTTTCCCATTTGACCAGCTCCGACAACCGAGATGCGGTCGGTCATGCGTACGACTCCATGCGGCGCAGGTAGCGCCCGTACAGAATGAAAAGAAGGACGAATTCGGCACCCGCTGCGGCGAGACCCGACTCGGGCCCCCACGCGCCACCGGTGAGCCAGTCCGGACCGGCATCGACGGTCCGATAGTCAGGCGACGGCATGACCAGCCCGCTGACGGGAGTGTGCAGCAGCGCAACCATCGTCCAGTTCCACGCAAAATGCGCGGCACCGACCGCATACAGACTTCCGGTCGCTAGAAACACGGCCCCGAGGAAGAATCCAGCGACGATCACGGCCAGAATCGATTGAGCGTTGGCGCCAGGATTCCCGGCGTGGAGAAGCCCGAATACCACGCTCGTGACGATGAGGGCCAGCTTCCAGCCAGCCATTCGCCTGAGAACGGAGAACGCGTAGCCCCGGATGAACAGCTCTTCGAAGAACGCAGCGGGAAGTAGAAGGGCCAGCGCGCTTCCAGCTGCTCCCCACCAGCTGCCATCGGGAGCCGGACTGACCTGAAGCTGCTGCACGCCAATCAGGAGCAGCGACGCCAACCCGATCGGAAGCGCCCCGAAGGCTGTACCTCTTACCAACGCTGAAGGTGACGCCGCGGTCCGATGCAATCCGACCGTTGACCACGGCAGCTTCTCGACCCGCCTAAGCATCACGTACGTCGCGATGACGACGCTCACAAGCGTGACCCATTGTGCCGAGGCTCCTTGCGCGTCGGCGGCGCCTGCTCCGAAGACTGCTTCAGCCGCGATCTGGAAGACGGCGATTATGACGAAGCAAAGGAGATAGAATCCCACGATCAGGCCCAGCGGCCGAAGCGACCGCTTGAACCTGGAAGGCGGCGGGGCGGGCGGCGGGGCGGGTGTGAGGGCGGGAGTGCTCAACCGGCGCTAATTCGCGCGCTCGACACTCAGTGCCACGGCGTCTCCCCCGCCGAGACAAAGTGTGGCAAGCCCTCTTTTCGCGCCGCGGTGCTTCATCGCGTAGAGGAGCGTCGTCAACACGCGTGCGCCACTGGCGCCGATTGGATGTCCGAGCGCGATCGCGCCGCCATTCACGTTGACGCGATCCCAATCCCACTCCAGCCCGGCGCCGTCGGCCAGCGCCTGCGACGCAAACGCTTCGTTGGCCTCGATCAGATCGTAGTCCCCGATTTTCATACTCGTTTTCTTCAACAGATTCTTCACCGCGACGATTGGCGCGAAGAAGAGATCCTGAGGTGGAGTGGCCCCCGTCGCGTAGCCGGCGACGCGGCCCAGGATCTCCAGCCGGTGGGCCGTCGCGTATTCCTCCGAGACGACCACGAGCGCCGCGGCGCCGTCATTCAGGCTCGATGCGTTGCCGGCCGTCACGCTCAGGTCGCTGCCCTTCCCCTCCCCCGGAAACGCGGGTCGCAGCTTGGTGAGGACGTCGAGGGTCGTGTCCTTGCGCGGCCCTTCGTCTGTATCCACGACGGTTGATCCCTTCTTGCCAGCGATCTCCACGGGCACGATTTCGTCCTTGAATCGGCCCTGCTCTATCGCTTCGATGGCCTTCCGATGTGAGGTAGCCGCAAAATCATCCTGTTGCCCGCGTGTCACGCCCGCCTTTTTCGCCGTGTACTCGGCGTGCCCACCCATGTGCACGTCACAGGACGCGCACCAGAGGCCGTCCTTGATCATGCCGTCAACCATCGTCTGATCGGTGAGCTTGACGCCGTTCCGCATTCCGTAGACGTAGTAGGGAGCGTTGGACATCGACTCCTGACCTCCGGCGACAATTACCTGAGCATCGCCGGCTTTGATGGCCTGCGACGCCAGCATCACCGCTTTCAGTCCCGAGCCGCACACCTTGTTGACCGTCACCGCCGAGATCGTCGGCGGAAGGCCGGCTTTGAGCGCGGCCTGCCGGGCGGGAGCCTGACCTGTGCCTCCCTGGATGACGTGCCCCATGATCACTTCCTGGATATCCGCGGCCGAGACCCCGGACCTTCTCACCGCTTCGCGAATCGCGATTGCGCCGAGCTCAGGCGCGCTGAGCGAAGAGAGACCACCAAGGAACTTGCCGATCGGGGTCCGAGCGGCGCCGACTATGACCGGAGTGCGTGCTTTGTCAGGCATGTTGGGAGATGAACGGTACTCTTTCTGCTGAGCAAGTTAACGGATCGCAGAATCCGGCAGAAGCGTGACTGCGTATTGGTGGTATGTATATTCTTCTGACTTCGGCGTGATGTTTCTCAAGCGGAGGCCGTAACGATGCCGTGCCTGCTCTCAATCCTCGCGCTCGCAGCACCGCGTCTCTGCGCCGCGCTGCTCTGGTTTTTCACAACGTGGTTCCGCGGCGTATTCGACAATGTCCTGTGGCCGATCCTCGGCTTCGTGTTCCTCCCGACCACGCTGCTCTGGTACTCGGCGGTCCACAACTGGTTCGGCGGGCGCTGGACTTTCTGGCCAGTGGCCGGTCTGGTAGTCGCGCTGATGATCGATCTCTTCCCGGCAAGCGGACGTCGCATGAGTAAGCGCGGATGATTCGGTTCACGACATACAACCTTCGGTTATTTATCGAGACTGGACGAGCAGCACGGGATAGGACGACTTTACTGCACTGAGACAGGAGGTCCAATGTTTACGTTGAAACGCCCACTCACTCTCGCGCTCTGCGGCGCCGGCATTTTGCTCCTTGGATGCGGCAAAAGCGACGATACCTCCGCGGAAAGCGCCGACGCCGCGGGGCTGTCACCCGCCGATGTCGCTGGAACGTGGAACGCACGCGCGGTGCCGTTCTCCGGAGACACTACGCCAACCACGTTCACCCTGATTGCAACCAACAGCACGGATGGGTGGACGCTCACCTATCCGAACCGCCCACCGCTTTCGACGGGCGTCACCTTCGACGGTGACAGCGTTATTACTGATACGGGGCCCTATGAAAGCGTGCGTCGCAAAGGCGTCCAGGTACGCGTTAATGGCGCATTCAGACTTCAGCCGGACGGAACCCTCGCTGGCACGAGCCTCGCGCGTTACGCAACGAAAGGAGTGGATTCGGTCCAGAGGTTCCGCGTCACGGCCAGCCGAGCGCCGTAAACAACAGGCGTTTCACACACGGAGTTTTCTTTTTTGAGGTTGGGAGTGTAACTCCCAACCTTTCGTGTCGTCCTGTGATTATGACATCCAAGAAGCGGCTTTCATTGGGCCTCGCCGGACTGGCATTTCTCGGGGCCTGCGGCACTAAACATCATCTCGCGGAATATCCATTCGCGAACCGCACGCTCGCCGTCGTATATATCGCGCCGCCGGCTCCAGAGCTGCTCACGGCCTACTACGATGTGCGGGGAACGACCACCAGGGACGCCATCGACGCCGTCGTGCGCGCCGGTACCGGAGCCGCGAGAGAGCGAGAGGCGCGGCGGGCAGCGGCGCGGCTCGACAGCGCCACGGCGCGGGTCAACATCCCGGCTGTTCTCGCCCAGCGCACGCTCGAACGCGCCAGTCGATATCTCGGCACTCAGCCGGTCTCAGATGCGAACGGAGCCGACTACTTGTTAGAGGTGCACATGGAGCGGTTCGGGATCAATGCGAAAGCAGATCACGCCGCCTACCTGTTCACCTTTGCCGAGGCAGTCCTGCTCGACCGGCGCACTGGGCGGGAAATCTGGAACATCAATGTCCATGGCCGCGACAGGCTTACTCCATTTGTATCGAGCACGAGCCCCGTGCCCGGGTCCGTCATTACCGCTGCCACGCTCGGCACCGTTTCGGTCGCGGATTTCCAGCAGGCATTGAATCAGCTGATGGAGTCATCGTCCAATCTCATCACCAGCGAGCTACGATCCGCGCTGAGAGACGCCAGAGACAGATAGTTCGGGAAGGCTCGCTTCGATCTCGGCACGCTGCGGTTCCAGCCATGGCGGCAGGACAAGACGCTCGCCGAGCGTCGATACGTCTTCATCGGCGGTGAATCCAGGTCCGTCAGTAGCGATTTCGAAGAGCACGCCGCCAGGTTCGAGAAAGTAGACTGACTTGAACCAGAATCGGTCGATCACTTCGGTCGGCCGCCTCCGTGCTTGCTCGATCCGCTCTCTTACTTCGAGCTCGGTGGCATCGTCCGGAACGCGCCACGCCACGTGGTGAACGCCACCGGTTCCCCACTTGCCGCGGGCCATATCCGGGATTTCGCGGATCTCCAGGTACCGGCCCGATCCTCCGCCGTTGAGAGCGAATCCCGTCCACTCGCCTTCCACACGCATCGGCTCGAAGCCAAGCGTACCGGTGAGGAAAGCGGCGGTCTGTCCTAGATCGCGCTCCCACAACCGAACGGAATGCAGCCCGAGAATCTGGCGCGCTGGGAGAACAGGACTCTCCGGCCACGCCGTGAATTCTCTCGCATCTCCCGTCTCGACGAGAGCGAGCGGTAGTCCATGCGAATCCCTGAAAGGGAGCGCTCTCGCTCCTCTTCTCGATTCGATCGGCTGGTGCCGCAAGCCCAGCTCTGTGAATCGCTGCGCCCAGAACTCGAGGCTGTCCAAAGGCACGGCCAGTGACACCTCCATGCTCAGGCCGACACCCGGCAGTGCAGCGGACATCTCCGGCCACGGGAAGAAAGTGATGTCCGTGCCAGGGTGCCCCACTCCGTCGGCGTAGAAGAGATGATACGTGCCCGGCGAGTCCTGATTCACGCTCTTCTTCACCAGACGCATGCCGAGCACAGCCGAGTAGAAGTCGACGTTCTCCTGTGCATCGCCCGCGATTGCGGTGACGTGATGAAGCCCGGTGATTTGCGACATAAGACGATGGCTACGGGTTGAGTGCGCGTGTGGCGAGCTCGTCTTCCACTCGCGCCATGAAATCGGCGACGGTCATGATCTCCTGCTTCTTTCCGGCCCCACGCACTCTGAGTGCAATGGAATCGGCTTCGGCCTCGCGTTTTCCGACGACCGCCATGTAGGGGATCTTCATCATCTCGCCATCACGGATACGATAGTTGAGCGTCTCCGAGCGCTCGTCGAGATGTACGCGGACGCCGCGTGCCGCCAGCCTCTTCACCACCGACGCGGCGAAGTCCTTCACCTCATCGGCGATCGGAATGACGCGTACCTGCTCCGGTGCCAGCCAGAGTGGAAACGCCCCGGCGAAATGCTCGATCAACCCGCCGACGAAGCGCTCCATCGAGCCGACCAGCACGCGATGCAGCATTGTGGGCCGGTGCGGTGTGTTGTCGGCGCCGGTGTACTCGAGCCCGAAACGCTCCGGAAGATTGAAGTCGAGCTGCACCGTCGGGCCCTGCCATTTGCGCCCAATCGCGTCGATAAGCTTGAAGTCCAGCTTCGGCCCGTAAAAGGCGCCGCCTCCTTCATCCACCTCATAAGCCTGCCCGCGTTTCTTCAGGACATCAGCCAGAGTGTTCTGCCCCAACGTCCACATCTCTGGGCTGCCGAGCGCCTTGTCCGGGCGCGTAGCAAGCTCGATGGTGTACGGGTACCCGAAGGTCTTGAGCATCTCGTCGCACAGATCGAGTAGCCTCTCGATCTCGGACGGTACCTGCTCGGGAGTACAGAACACGTGCGCATCGTCCTGCGTGAATCCGCGGACCCGCATCATCCCGTGCAGTACGCCGCTGCGCTCGTATCGGTACACAGCGCCGAATTCCGCGTACCGGATCGGCAGATCGCGATATGAACGCTGGCGCGACTGGTAAATGCAGATGTGGCCCGGACAATTCATCGGCTTCGGACGGTACGCCGCGCCTTCGACGTCCATCGCGCCGAACATATTCTCCTTGAAGTTCTCGAGGTGTCCCGAGATCTGAAACAGCTTCTCGCTCACGATGTGCGGAGTGTACACCAGATCGTATCCGTGCCGAAGAATCAGCGCGCGCTCGTAGTTTTCGATCTCGTTGCGGATGATGGAGCCTTTGGGGTGCCACAGTATCAGGCCTGGACCGACCCGCGCATCGGTCGAATACAGATCGAGCTGCTGCGCCAGCACGCGATGATCGCGCCGCTTCGCCTCTTCGAGCCGGTGCAGGTGAGCATCGAGGTCCTCCTTTTTGAAGAAGGCAGTGGCGTAGATGCGCTGCAGCATCTGACGATGCTCATCGCCGCGCCAGTACGCGCCAGCCGTATGCAGAAGCTGGTAATGCTTGAGATACGAGGTGTCGGGCACGTGTGGGCCCTTGCACAGGTCGACGAAAGGCCCGTCGGTGTAGGTGGAGATGATCTCGTCGTCCGAGAACTCTGCGAGTCGCTCGAGCTTGAGCGGATCGTCGGAGAAGCGCTTTCGCGCCTCGCTCTGTGACACTTCTTCCCGCACGAATGGAAATTTCTCGGCGATGACTTTCCTCATCTCCGCCTCGAATTTCTCGAGGTCTTCGGGAGTGAACGGCTCCTTTACCTCGAAGTCGTAGTAGAACCCATCCTCGATTGCGGGGCCGAATCCGATCTTGGCGTCGGGACGCAGCCGGCGGACGGCGGTGGCCAGAATGTGGGCGCCGGAATGCCGGAGCACTGCCAACGCCGCCGGATCCTTCTCCGTAAGGACCCTGAAGCTCCCACTCTTGCGGAGGGGTGTGGCGAGGTCCTGCACCTCTCCGTCTATTTCGACCGCAATCGCGTCGCGGAGCAGGCGCGACCCTATCGATGCGACGATGTCGCGCGCGATGGCGCCTTCGGGAGCTTCACGGGTGGCGCCGTCGGGGAGCCTCAGCGTCAACATTTTTCGTATTATTTCGAGTACTGCGGATGGCCTTTATTTTGCTCCCTCAGAAGCTATCGTTTGCAGATACCCTTCGCCACAGGCATTCTATGTTCCCCTTCCGTTATCGTGACGAGCCGCCGTACATCTACGCCGAAGAAGAAGAATCCTCCTCGCGTAGCGCACTCTACATTGCGATCGGGGCCGCGGCTGGTTTTGCCGCCGGCGTCCTGATGGCGGAGCGCTTCGGCGGCTTCAAGGGATTGACGGACCGGGTTCGCGACAGCTTCGGCGGGGGCACGGGCAGCGAAGAGGACGATTTCGATTACGAAGGACTCGACGACGATGACGACGTCGATCTGGACTTCGACGACGATTTCGACACTCCCGCGGCATCGCTCAACGGCGAAGAAGAGCTGGAGGAGCGCGTCCTGGAAGCGTTCAGGAACGATCCGATCCTGAGCGAGCGCGCTGTGGACATTGGAGCAGTCGAAGAGAGAATCATCGAGCTCACCGGCTGGGTGAATTCCGATGACGAAGCGCACCAGGCGGTCGCGGTTGCGCGCGGTGTGCCCGGCGTGGAGACAGTCGTGAATCGTCTCGCCATCCGGAGCGAGGAAGACCTGCTCGACGATGCCGCGCAGCGATACGAGAATGGGGACCCTACACTGACGGAAGCGCACTGGGAAGGCCAGCTGGTCGGCACTGGACGGCGGCGCCAGGGGAACTCCACCGAGATCGACCGCCACGCCGATCCGCACACCGTTCTGGAGGAGCGGTCGATGAGCGCCGACAAGGCTTTCATGTCGGCGGCCGACGACATCCCCGCCGCCGAGCGCCGCACCAGGACGAAGAAGGCAGCGCGAGGCGGACGCACTGACGGGTCTCCGCTCGCGCCGACCGGTGTGCCCAAGGCAGACCACGTCGCCGACCAGGAGAGCGCGCCACCGGACACTACCCGCCAGCGTCCAACCACTTAGATTATCGCCCCGGTGCTGGGGGAGTACAGCCGGCCGCGACGCGGCATTTTTCGCCGGTCCGGCCGGCTCGCCCCTCAGCACCATATGCTTTTACTGCCTCAAAAGCGTACGACGGCAATAGAGTGGATTCGGGTTCACCGGTTGCTTTTCGCGTTTTGAGTTTACTGTTGTTGCGTTGTCCGTTTTTGCGTTTCACCGCGAAGGCGCGTCGTTCAGTCCGAGTTGTTTCCCCCTGCCTCTTGGCGCACTGAACGCAACAACCGAAAACGCAAAAACGGTCAACTCAAAACTCGAAAGCCGCTCACCCGCCCACTCGGTGCTGTGCTTGCCCACCGTCGCTAGAGTCCCGCGTTAACTTCCGGGGCATGACCACAACCCAGCAACTTCACGAGCTACCGGCGCAGTATGACGCCGGCCAAACCGAGCGCGGCATTTACGAACGCTGGGTCGAGGCCGGGATTTTCAGCGCGGACGAGAAGCGCAGCCGACGAAACGGCGGCGACCGCGAGCCGTTCGTGATAGTCATGCCACCGCCCAACGTGACATCCGTGCTTCACATGGGCCACGGTCTCAACAACTCCGTGCAGGATGTGGTCATCCGCTGGCGACGGATGCGCGGCGACGAGGCGCTCTGGATTCCCGGTCTCGACCACGCCGGAATCGCTACGCAGAACATCATCGAGAAACAGCTGGCCGCCGAAGGAAAGTCGCGCGATGACCTCGGACGTGAAGCATTCGTGGTGCGAACCACGGAGTTCGTGGAGCGGACGGGCGGAGAGATTCTCCAGCAGCTCCGCTCCATCGGAGCATCGTGCGACTGGAATCGGACGGCCTACACGCTCTCACCGACATTGTCGCGCGCGGTGCGCGAAGCTTTCGTGCAGCTTCACGAGCGCGGTCTCATCTATCGGGGTCACCGGGTCATTCACTGGTGTCCGCGCTGTCTCACTTCGCTCAGCGACGAAGAGGCGCAGCACGGCGAAGAGCAGGGGCAGCTCTATCACATCGCATATCGCCTCGCCGATTCACGCGGCGATGAGACTCTCGCCGTCGCCACTACGCGGCCCGAGACCATGCTCGGCGATGTCGCCCTCGCCGTCCATCCTGATGATTCCCGGTACAGGCACCTCCTCGGTAAGTCGGCGATTCTGCCAATCTCGAACATCAGGATCCCGATCATCGCCGACGAATACGTCGATCCCGCTTTCGGAACCGGGGTGGTCAAGATCACGCCGGCGCACGACGCGAACGACTTCGAAGTCGGCACGAGACACAAGCTGCCCACGCCCGTCATCATGACGCCCGAAGGCACTATGGCCAACGGCGCCGACGCCGAAGTGCGAGTACCGCCCGACCTCGCGGGACTCGATCGCTTCGAAGCTCGCCGCAGGATCGTCGAGCTGCTCAAACGATCCGGACAGCTGGTGCGCGCAGAGCCGCACCAGCATGGAGTGCGTCATTGCTATCGTTGCGACACCGTGGTCGAGCCGCGTCTCTCGGACCAGTGGTTTGTCCGCATGGAGCCACTCGCGAAGCCCGCGCTCAAAGCCGTGCGCGACGGCACCATCCGCATTCTGCCGGAGAGATGGGAAGCCGTCTACGTCGACTGGCTGGAGAACATCCGCGACTGGAACATCTCGCGGCAACTGTGGTGGGGTCATCGCGTGCCTGTCTGGTACTGCGACTCGTGCGGCAAGCAGATCGTGAGCCGCACTGACGTGTCGGCGTGCGATTCGTGCGGCGGACCGGTGCGGCAGGACGAGGACGTGCTCGACACCTGGTTCTCCTCGTGGCTCTTCCCTATCTCCACGCTCGGCTGGCCCGATAAGAGCGGCGCCGCCCTGGTGGCGTTCTACCCCACCGACGACTTGATCACCGCTCCCGAGATTCTCTTTTTCTGGGTGTCGCGGATGATCATGGCCGGATATGCGTTCATGGACGCCGCGCCTTTTCACACCGTTTATCTGCACGGCACCGTCCGCGACACCGATCACGTGAAGATGTCGAAATCGTTGGGCAACGGGATCGATCCGCTCGACGTGGTCAATAACTACGGTGCCGATGCGCTCCGTTATACGGTGATTGCCGGGATGGGGATGGGCGCGGATCTCATTCTCGACCACCGGGATCTCGAGAGGTCGTTTGCTCCGGGCAGGAACTTCGCTACCAAGCTGTGGAACATCGGACGGTTCCTGCTTACCAACGTCGGCAGCGCTCCGGTTCGGAGCGTCCACGAGCTGACGGACAAGGACCTCTCGCTTCCCGACCGCTGGATATTGGGCCGCCTCAACTCGACGATAAGGGAATGTGATCTTGCTCTTGGTCCGGCGCGGCCCGGGAAAGGAAAATGGCGGGCCGAGGAGCGGTATTCCGGGCTGAGGCTGAGCGAATACGCGGAGGCTGCGCGACGTCTGGTGTGGAACGACATCGCCGACTGGTATCTCGAGACGACCAAAGGCCGCATCGCTCCGGCCGCGGGCGGAGTGGACAGTGAAGTCGCGCGCGCGGTTCTCACGCACGCATTCGATACCGCGCTTCGATTGCTGCATCCGATAATGCCATTCATCACCGAGACTCTCTGGCAGCGCCTGCCGACGCCGATCGCGGCCGAGCGCGCCGAGTTTCTGGCGATTGCCGAATGGCCGGTTGCGCATCCGGCGTCTACGGAGGAAGAGCGCGCCACTGCGCAGTTCGACATCGTGCGCGAGGCAGTGACCGCGCTCCGGCAGGTGCGCTCGGACTACGCGATTCCTCCCGGCAAATCCATCGACGCGATCATTCGCGCACGAGAGAATGAATCGCTTTTCCAGGCGCACGATCAGTTGATCGGCCGTCTGGCGCGGGCATCCATACGCGTGGGTGGCAAAGCACCGGCCGCCGGTGCTGCGCACGTGCTCCTTGCCGACGGCAGCGAGGTCATCATTCCACTCGGCGGAGTCGTCGACCTGACGAAGGAATGCGGGAGGCTGCGCACCGAACTGGAACAGCTGGAGATCCAGCTTCACTCGCTATCCAAGCGACTCAGGAATGAGGGATTCACGGGCCGCGCGCCGGCGAGCGTGGTCGAGGCCGAACGAAGGAAGGAAGAGGACTGGCTCAAGAGGCGTGAACACCTCACGGACAAGGTAAAAGCGCTGTGCGGCGGGTGAGCGCCGCGGTGCTGATCGCGGCGGCGTGCGCTTCGCCCGGCATGCCTCCGGGAGGACCGCCGGACATCGCCGCTCCCGAGTTGATTGGCACCGCGCCCGATTCGGGAACCACTCAGGTCAGGCCAAAGGAAGTCGTTTTCCGCTTTAATGAGGTGGTAGCCGAGCGGTCCGCATCCGCAACCGATCTTGCCGATCTGTTTCTGATTTCGCCCAGGGACGGCACACCTCGAGTTTCGTGGAATCGCGATGAGATTGCGGTTCGACCTCGTAGCGGATGGCGGCCCAACACCGCTTACACGGTCACCATGCTCCGCGGCATTTCCGATATTCGGGGGAATGTAAGGAATGCAGGTGCCTCGACATTTTTCTCTACCGGCCCGACGGTGCCGCGCACGCGGATCACCGGCCGCGTGTTCGACTGGGTGACCGGCTCCCCCGCGCCTAACGCGGTCGTCGAGTCCTTCATTGCACCTGACAGCACGCACGCTTACGTCGCAATCACGGATACGACCGGCGCCTTCACACTGCAGCACCTTCCGCCGGGTCGGTACCTGGTCCGCGGATTCGTCGATCGCAATCGGAATCGCGGCATCGACGAGGGCGAACAATGGGACAGTGCTTCGGTAAGTCTCACTGACAGCTCGGCGGTGGAGCTACTGGTCTTCACCCGGGACTCCGTTGCCCCACGCATACGGGAAGTCGCGAGCGTCGACTCACTCTCTCTGCGCGTTGCATTCGACAAGCCGGTCGATCCAACGCAGCAATTATCCGTCGCCAATTTCACGATCGTAGGGCGCGATTCGGTTCCACTCACCATCGTAAGTGTTTCTCCCCCCACGCGCGATACGACTCCCGCGGCCGGTGTCGCTCCACCCGCGCGCGATACGATCACCGTCGTCCCGCCAGCGATGTCGAGGCCGATGCCGATTACTCAGATCGTTATCCGGCTCGCGCGGCCTCTCGTTCCGGGTGGCACGTACCGAGTCCGCGCGCTCGGATTGCGGGGATTACTCGGGATAACCGGCGATAGCGAGCGAGTGTACGCCGTGCCGGCCGCGGCGCCTCCCGCGCAGCCCGATACCGTCTCGCGTCAGGCTGCTCCTCCACCGCCCCAGCTGCCCAGGCGATGACCGACCCCCGACGTGATCTGCCCAGCATCAACGTGCTGCTCGAGTCGGAGCCCGTGAAAGCATTGCTCGCGCTCCATCCGCGACGCGTCGTCGTCGACGCCGTGCGATCTGCTGTAGACGAGGTGCGTCGCGGCACGGGGGGATCGAGAGTAATGACATCCGATGAATGGACTGATCGCATCAGTGCCGCCATACGAACCGACGCAGTTCCTTCTTTGCGGCGAGTGTTCAACGCGACCGGAGTGGTACTCCACACCAACCTTGGCCGCGCTCCGCTCGCCGATGTCGCGCTGCGCGCAATGCGCGAAGTGGCGGAAGGATTCTCCAACCTCGAATACGACGTCGAGACCGGCCGGCGGGGATCCCGCTATTCCCACTGTGCCGACCTTCTGAAACGACTCACCGGCGCCGAAGACGCGCTGGTCGTCAACAACTGTGCTGCCGCCCTCGTCCTCGCGCTCGCAACGCTGGCGAGAAAAAAGGAAGTCCTGGTTTCGCGCGGGGAGCTGGTGGAGATCGGTGGCAGCTTTCGCATCCCCGACATCATGGCGAGCGCCGGTGTGCGCCTGGTGGAGGTCGGGACGACGAACCGTACGCATGACGATGATTACCGCCGCGCGATCACGCCGAAGAGCGGCGCGATCGTGAAGGTGCACCGCAGCAATTTTTCCATCGAAGGGTTCACCAGCGAAGTCAGTGTCGAGTCGCTCGCATTCATCGCCGCCGAGCACGGACTGCCGGTCATCCACGACATCGGCAGCGGGTTGCTCGTTTCCCTCGACGAATACGGCTTGACCGGCGAGCCGACTGCGATGGCAGCGGTGGCCGCCGGAGCGACGCTGGTCCTCATGAGCGGCGACAAGCTGCTGGGTGGGCCGCAGGCCGGGATCATGGCAGGAGCGAGCACCGCGATCAGCAGAATCAGAAAGAACCCCCTGGCGAGAGCATTGCGCGTGGACAAGCTCACCCTCTCCGCGCTGGAAGCGACGCTGCGGCTTTACCTGGAGCCCGAGCGCGCACGTCGGGAGATTCCAGTGCTCGCGATGCTGACGACTCCAGTCGAGGAGATCGCCGCTCGGGCCGCGTCATTTGCGGCTGCGATGCGGAGGGCGGGCATCGAAGCGACCGTGATTCCCACTAATTCGAGCGTGGGCGGAGGCGCATTTCCGACTACGGAAATTCCCTCCTGCGCGGTCGCGATTGGCCACCGCCGGGAGAGGGATGCCGCGTCGATCGAGGAGCGGCTTCGACTCGGCGAAATCCCCGTCGTGGGCCGCATAATGGACGACCAGGTGCTTCTCGATCTGCGCAGCGTCATGCCGCGCGAGGACACGGCTCTCGCCGAGGCCGTCGTGCAGGCCCTGAGTTGAGCGATACGCCCCCTCCCGACGCGGTGTTCCTCGACCGCGACGGGACGATCATCGAAGATGTCCATTTCATCAACTCGCCGGCGCAGGTGAAAGTCATTCCGGGCGCCCCCGAGGCAATCCGCCGCATCAACAGCGACGGGTCGCTCGTCATCGTCGTCACCAACCAGTCGGGAATCGCGCGCGGGTATTCAACCGTCGAGGACTATGAGTCGGTGCGCGAGCATTACGAAGCGTTGCTGGCGAAGAGCGGAGCACACATCGACGCCAGCTATTATTGCCCGCATCATCCCACTGTCGACGGCTCGTGCGAGTGCAGGAAGCCCGGTACTCTCTTGTTCGAGCAGGCGATGCGAGACTTTTCGCTGGTGCCGGCCCGCTGTGCTTACGTAGGCGACAGGTGGCGTGACGTCGCCGCCGCCAAGAAGCTCGGTGGACGCGGAATCATCGTTCCGTCGGCGATGACGACTGCCGAGGATCGGCGACAGGCGCGTGAGGAAGGCGTGGGGTTTGCCCCGACCCTCAACGCCGCGGTTGACATTCTACTCGGCCTTACTGAGACGAAGCAGGCAGAGTAAAATCGCGGCATGGCCTCCCCTTCTCGACTCGCCGTGCTTGCTTCGGGCCGCGGCTCCAATCTCCAGGCGATCATCGAGCACTTCGATGATCTCGGACGCGAGGGAGTCGCCAAGGTCGTGCTGGTGGCGTCCAATCGCGCCGATTCGCCGGCCCTGCTGAGAGCGGCGACGGCTTCGATCGACATTGCGAACTTCAATCCGAGCGACGACGGCACCGAGCTGCTCTCACTGCTGCGGAAATTCCGGATCGATTTGGTGGTACTGGCGGGATATCTGAAGCGGATTCCCTCGAGCGTGATCGCGGCGTTCGCGGGCCGCATCCTCAACGTCCACCCTGCATTGCTCCCTGCTTTCGGCGGTGAAGGCATGTATGGCGCGCGCGTCCACGAAGCAGTGCTCGCCGCCAAGGCTACGGAAACCGGCGTGACCGTGCATCTCGTCGAGGACGATTACGATCGCGGGCCGATCGTCGCCCAGTGGGTCGTGCCAGTGCTCGTGGGCGACGACGCGGAGGCGCTCGCAGCGCGGGTGCTCCAGGTGGAGCACGTGGTGTATCCGCGCGCGGTGGAGATGGTGGCCGCGCTCCACCAGCACGGTTTCATCCGGTCCGGCTGATGCCCACCGCGCTGCTCTCGGTTTCAGACAAGACCGGACTCGTGGATTTCGCGCGAGGTCTGGCCGGTCTCGGGTGGAGCCTTGTCTCTACCGGCGGCACCGCCAAGGCGCTCCGCGCGGCGGGCTTGACCATCCGCGACGTCAGCGATTTCACGCAGTTTCCGGAGATGCTGGACGGACGCGTGAAGACACTGCACCCAGCCGTTCACGCCGGATTGCTCGCACGCCGGGACCTTCCGGAGCACGTGGACGCACTCACTGAGCATGGAATCGCACCGATCGACCTGGTTGCAGTAAATCTCTATCCGTTCGAGGAAACGGCAGCCAAACCCGGCGAGAGAGCCGAGGCCGTAATCGAGCAAATCGACATTGGCGGTCCGTCGATGCTTCGCTCCGCCGCGAAGAATTTTTCGTCTGTTACTGTGGTCGTCGACCCCGCCGATTACGCGCGTGTCCTGGCTTCGCTTCAGGCTGATGACAACGATCTCGACCTGCGCCGTCTCCTGGCGGAGAAAGTTTTTGCCCGTACGGCAGCATACGACGCTGCGATTGCGTACTGGTTCAGCTGCGAGCGGCAGGAGACGTTTCCCGATCGCCTCACTCTCCCGCTCGAGCGCGCCAAGACACTCCGTTACGGCGAGAACCCGGGCCAGCGGGCCGCATTTTACGTGGACCGGCAAGGCGATGGGATTGCAGCCCTGACCCAGAAGGGCGGCAAGGAACTTTCCTTCAACAATCTGCTCGATCTCGAGGGTGCGTTGTTCGCGTCGGATCCGTTCGCGGGCGAGACGTGCTGCGCGATCGTAAAGCACACTACACCCTGCGGTCTGGCAACCGCTCCGACCGCGCTCGAAGCGTACAGAAAAGCGCTCGCCTGCGATCCGGTCTCGGCTTTCGGATCCGTCATTTCGTTTACCGTCCCCGTGGACGATGAAACGGCCGCCGCCGTGTCGAGCCTGTTCGTTGAATGCGTGGTTGCGCCCCAGTTCAGCGCGGGTGCCCTCGGGATTCTGGGGGAGAAGAAAAATCTCCGCGTCCTCGAGGGCCGGGCGCAGTGGCGCGCGCACGCGTTGGACTACAAGCGGGTGCGAGGAGGATTTCTGGCCCAGGAGCGCGCCGCGCGCGAGGCGACCGGAGGTGAAGACGAGTGGCGAACCGTGACGAGGCGGCAGCCGACGGAACAGGAGCTGAGCGATCTGCGGTTCGCGTGGCGCGCCGTGGGCAGCGTCAAATCGAACGCGATCGTGCTGGCGCGCGACGGCGCAACTATTGGTATCGGGGCGGGGCAGATGTCACGTGTGGACGCCGCGTTCCTCTCGGTGCACAAGGCCAAGGTCGCTGGCCACGACACGCGCGGCTCCGTCATGGGATCGGATGCGTTCTTCCCCTTCCGCGATGGCGTCGAGCAGGCCGCTGAAGCGGGTGTCTCCGCAATCGTTCAGCCCGGAGGGTCCGTGCGTGACGAGGAAGTGGTGCAGGCCGCGGATGAGTACAACATCGCGATGGTCTTCACCGGCAAGAGGCAGTTCCGGCACTAGTCCCGCGCTCGTATCTTGAGAGTGGAGGGTTGGCAGAATGGCTATTGCACCAGTCTTGAAAACTGGCGCCCGCAAGGGCTTGGGGGTTCGAGTCCCTCACCCTCCGTCCACCACCCTCCGTTCGCACTCAGTAGTCCTCGCCAGGTGCATCGCTATTGACAGATCGCGGCCGCGACCCAAGTGTTTGGGCGCCCCCACGGAGGCGTGAGAATGCCTGCCACTGCTTCCCTTTGCGGGCGTTCATCCTATATCGCGCATAGCGCATGGGGTCGCACATGGTTTTCGAGAACAACGCATCACGGTTGCTGATCGCCGCATCAGCCCTCACTCTGTTTGCCTGCGCCGATTCTCCCAATCCTGTCGAGCCGATGGCTACGCCCGCGCCGCCCGCTGACGCTTCGCTCGCCCGAAGCGCAGCTCAGGACCGGGTCGGCGCCCACTTCAAGAAGGCGTCACCAGCCGTAATGGCACTGGAAGGGACAGTCTTCGCCGACCACGACGAGAAATCGAACAAGCTCGTATTCGGAGTGGAGAACGATAGGGCTGCAGCCGGAGTTAAGAGAGCGCTCGCGGCGCTTGGCGTACCGAGCGCTGACTATTCCGTAACAATCACGGAGCCGATTGAGCAGCTCGTCACTCTGCGAGACAGGTTCCGCCCCACTCAGGGTGGGATTCAGATCCACTTCGGCGGTTTCCTGTGCACCATGGGATTCAATGTGGACCACTCTGCAGGTCGGTCGTTCATCACGAACTCGCATTGCACGAACACGCAGGGCGGCACCGAGGGTACGACCTACGCGCAACCCACGCGCTTTGTCGATCCCACTGTAATTGCCACTGAAGCCGACGATCCCGAGTACTTCAAAGGCGGTATCTGCCCGAGAGGCAAGATCTGCCGTTTTAGCGATGCGTCACGCGCGGCGTACGCGCCAACAGTCGCGTCGACGCGTGGCGAGATTGCCAAAACGACAGGCGTCAATGACAACAGCATCACCGTCGACAGGTCGTTCACAATAGACAGCCAGGACAATACGACAACCCATTTCGAGTCCGGCACCATCCTCAACAAAGTTGGTCGCACCTCCGGCTGGTCGCAGGGAGGCGTCACCATGACCTGCGTCAACACGAATGTGTTCAGGTCCCGAGTCCACCAGCTGTGTCAAACCTTCGTCGCCGCTAACGTCGCGGGTGGAGACAGCGGGTCACCCGTCTTCAGGATCACTCACGGCAACAAGGTGGAACTCGTGGGAATTCTCTGGGGCGGCGGGAGTGTCGGCGGGGTCGTCAACTTCGTCATGAGCCCGCTCAGCCAGGTCGTGCAGGAGTTGGGAGCGGTTACCGCAACGAATTAGCCCGCGACACTCGGAATAGAACTGGGGGCAGGCGTTAGCTCTGCCCCCAGTTTCCGTTATCAGCTGCGAGTATTTTCCGGGATGCCACCATTGATCGACGGAAATCCCGCCGTTACCCTGATCGTTCCGGTAACAGTCCCGCGCGGAATTCCGGTTCCAATCAGGATGCAGTTTGAGAACACGACCCCCGAACCGCTGGAGCTGATTTTACGCGGTCGCGAGCCAGCGTACGACTTTGTCGTAACGGCCGCGAGCGGCAAGGTGGTATGGCGCCGGCTCGCGGGCGAAATTGTGTTCGCAATCCTGCGCATCGAAATCATCAATCCAGGGCAGATAGTCGAATTCCGCGACAGCTGGGATCAGCACGATAACGCCGGCGACCTTGTTCCCCCAGGGGCTTACACTCTACGCGGCGTGATTCTATCGGATGGGATTTCCACGCTCGAGTCAGCGGTCATTCCATTTCGTATCCGTCCGAAATAGGCTGGCGGTGGCTGGCGGTTGTGCCATTGCTCCAGCAATTTTTCGCTCGATAGGTTTTTTGACTCCCATCGAGGCTCGCCCCACATGGCTGACTTCACCAAGGAATGGATCGAGCACCTAAAGACCCAGATTGGGGGTCGGCTCAACATCGTCGCCGACAAAATGGATCCGCAGGCCTACGATGAGCTCGTCACCGACCTCGCCTGGTTCACCTTCCGTTTCGCGCGCGACCCCGATACCAAGATGCGGAAGGTCTTTCGATGAAATCCGGATCGCTGCGCAAGGCATTTCGTTGAAGTCCCGAGCGCGGCGGCACTAGATTCGCCGTAGAGTCCGGCGTGAAGTCGAGTTGGCCCGCTCAGGAGTGAAACCGTGGCGAAATGCGACGTCTGCGGCAACGACTACGACAAGTCGTTCACAGTCACCATGAAGGGTAAGGCACACACCTTCGACTCGTTCGAATGTGCGATTCATGCGTTGGCACCGAAGTGCGCCCATTGCGGCTGTAAGATCATCGGTCACGGCGTCGAGAGCAGCGGCACCTTCTACTGTTGTGCGCATTGCGCGACGGTATCAGGCGTCCGCGGCATCGACGACCGCGTTTAGAACCAGTGGAGGAACAAACGTGAAGTGGAAAAGTCGGCGCGATTCCGACGGCAAGATTGGCGACGAGCGAGTGCGTACAAAATTCGCGTGGACGCCCATCGATGCCGATGATGGCTATACGTATTGGCTGAGCAGAGTCGTCGTGCGTGAGAAGCTGCTGCCCAAGATGGGCCGGGGCGGGTTCGAGCACGAAGAAGAAGTCTGGGAGGTCGTCGAGGCGAAGCCGATCGCCGGCGAGAGCAAGAAAAAGAAGAAGTAGCGGGCCCTCTCCTTCTCCCCTCTGCCCGCGACGATCGACATCAACGCCGACCTTGGCGAAGGAGTCGGCACTTCCCGCCTCGCCGAGGACGAGCGCATTCTCGACTTCATCTCGTCCGCAAACATCGCCTGCGGATTTCACGCCGGTGATGCGACATCCATGCGCGAGACGGTGCGCGCCGCCCGAGACCGCCGCGTCGCGATCGGCGCGCATCCCTCGTATCCCGACGTTCCAGGCTTCGGCCGCCGCGAGCTGGGCCTCGATGCAAGAGAAATCGCGCGGCACGTTGGCACACAAGTCAGCGCGCTGAGCGATGTCTGCCACGCGGAGCGGGCGCGGCTCATGTACGTCAAGCCGCACGGAGCGCTGTACAATCGCGCCGCGCACGACCCGAGGGCCGCTCGCGCGGTGGCGGATGCCATTCGAGGAATCGATCGCGACCTGATTCTGCTGGGGCTGGCCGGCAGCGAGATGATGCGCGCAGCACTGCGAGCGGGAATCCCTTTTGCCAGTGAGGCATTCGTGGACCGGGCATATACGTCAGGCCTGTTGCTCGTTCCGCGCGACCAGCCAGGAGCGCTGATCGATGACGTTGGCGGCGCCGTGAGGCGAGCGATCGCGATCGTGCAGCAGCGAACCGTCAAGACTGTCGATGGTGTCGAGCTCCCCCTCGACGCTGTTTCCCTCTGCGTTCACGGCGACAACCCGAATGCGTTGAGCATCCTCCGCGAGCTGAAATCAGGGCTCGAATCAGCCGGAGTTCGCATCGCCCCTTTCGTGTCCTGATGGACTCCTCGCCGACGGCCCACCCACTCGGCGATTCGGCGGTAACCATCAGCTTCGGAGCTGAGCGAAGCCCTGCCCTTCTCGCTCGTATCCACGCTACGTCGAGAGTGCTCGCTGCGGCCAACATCGCGGCCGTCGAAGACCTCGTGCCGGCCTATCTCGGGATCACGGTATTCTACGATTGCCTCGACCGATCCTATGCTGATCTCGCCTCCGAGCTGCTCGCCCTGTGCGATAGGGCAACTGATGCGAACACGGGGCTTCCTCCCGCTCGCGAGCACGTGCTGCGGACGAAGTATGACGGTATCGATCTTCCAGATGTCGCAGCTGCGACCGGACTCTCGGTCGAAGAGGTCGTCGCCCGCCACATCGGTCGGGTCTATCGTGTCGACATAATGGGCTTCGTCCCGGGCTTCGCCTATCTCAGCGAGCTCGATAAGGCGCTCGAGCTGCCGCGTCGCGAGCAGCCGCGCCCGCGCGTAGCGGCGGGAAGCGTCGCCATTGCCGGTCCGCAAACGGCGGTATACCCTCTCGTCACACCGGGCGGATGGCACATCATCGGCACGACCGACGTCGTCATGTTCGATCCGCTGCGCGCCGAGCCGGCGTTGCTGCGTCCAGGAGACCGGGTGCGATTCGAGCCAGTGAAATGATCACCATCACCCGCGCGCCGCCGTACCTCACGGTGCAGGATGCCGGGCGAAGGCGATCGCGCTCAGTGGGAGTCCCACGCGGGGGCGCGATGGACCGCTTTGCGCTCGGCGCCGCCAACGCGATCGTCGGGAACGCGCTCAACGCCGCCGGGCTCGAATGGGCATTGGGCGGTGGCTCACTCCGGTTCGACTCGGACTGCGTTCTCGCGCTCGGAGGAGCGATGACGGCCGCGACTCTCAATGGATCGCCAATCGCGCCATTCACCACCATTCACGCCCGTGCGGGTGACGAGCTGACCGTCGATCAGTTCGACTCCGGCCGATTTCTCTATGTAGCAGGTCGCGGAAGCATTGATGTGCCGATCGTCCTGCACAGCAGGTCGACGTATCTGCCGGGGCGGTTCGGCGGACTGGATGGACGCCTTCTTCGCCACGGCGATGCGCTCCAATTCGCACCCTCGAGCGGATCTGCTCCAATGGCCGGATTTCACGTGCCTGGTGAGCTGACACCCGCGTACACGGCGGGCGTGGTTCACGTCACCCGCGGTCCGCAGGCAGATCTCTTCAACGATGATGCGTGGGGAACGCTGCTCGAAGGAGAGTATCGGGTCTCCAGCGCTTCAGATCGAACCGGGTACAGGCTGGAGGGACCCACACTCGCGCATTCCGTCCCGAGCTTACCGTCGGAGGCTGGCTGTCAGGGTGCGATACAGGTTCCGGGAGATGGCAAGCCGATCGCGCTGATGGCTGATGCACCAACCGTTGGAGGGTATCCAAAAATCGCGGTGGTGTCGGAAGCCGATCTTCCGATCCTCGCTCAATGCCAGCCTGGCGATATAGTGCGGTTCGAGCTCATCACCATTGAGCAAAGTCAGCGCGCGACCCGACGACGCGTCTCGGATTTGCATACCATTCGTCAGCTCGCCGAGGCCTCACTCCGGCGCGCCTAATGCATGTATGACTTTTGCTGCTGATAGCGGCTCAAACCACCCGAGGAATCAAAATGGAAGGAAGCGGAAAGAGGAAAGTCGCCGGATTTCCGGAGATGCTAGCCGATGGGCTCGAGGCCGGCGCCGATGCGCTGCGGCAGCGCCGTCTCGCTCCAGCCTCCGGCGGCACGTCACGTGTGACGGCACTTGTGAATGACCCATCTCTCGCGCCCGTGAGTGATACGCTTGCCGCGGGAATGCAGACGAGCGCGGATTGGCTGCGCGATGCGGATATCGACAAGCTCAAGGAAGGTGTCGAGAAGCAGGTAAAGGAGCATCCGGGCCGCTCGCTGCTGGTGGCGCTCGGTGCCGGTTTCCTTCTCGCCAAAGTATTTCGTCGGTAAGCGGGCTCCGGGCGCGGGAAGTTCGTCTTCGTTACTTCACGGCCCGCACTTCACCACGCGCTTGGCGGCCTGGAGCAGCGTAGATAGTCGGTCGGGACCCATCTCGACCCATCCTTCGGGAACCGGCACGAGGCGGCGCTTCTCTCCCTCGCTCTCGAAGCAGAGCCAGCCATTGTTGTATTCGCTGGCCACGGCAACGCTCCTTCGCAATGGACTCTTGCGACGATCGGGCGTTCTCCGTCGTTCGGAGGTTCCCTCAAAACCGCCTCCAGTGACGGCCCGACGGTCCACTTTTCTCCGCTCCGCAGCGGCTGGAGTCACCAGCCAGACCTCCCACCTTCGCCCCGCTGAGTCGAGAAACGTCCGATAACTCATTCTCAGCTCCTCGGTGGAAGGGTTAAGGTTTTGGTGCCGCTATCCCGCTGCAAATTGCTTTGCAGGGTGGGTGCCAAAAAGCGAAGAAATTGTGACTCTTCTTACATATTTCTTTCATCGAGATACAAATGTTGTGATCTCACATCTCGGCGCGATTTCATCGAGCGCCGTACGAGCGTCGAAGTTGAAGAAGTTGCCGTCACACAATAGCTTGCACGCTCCTGGGAGAGATGGCCGAGAGGCTGAAGGCACCGGTTTGCTAAACCGGCATACGCGGAAACGCGTATCGAGGGTTCGAATCCCTCTCTCTCCGTACGACGGGTCCCAGAGCGGTAAGTTGGGGCCCGTTTTTTCTGCTTTTCCGTCACGGCCACAGTCTCACGGCGCAAAGAACAGGTGGGGGATACCACCGGAACCTGGACTCTATACTTCTGACGGCTCTCACCTTGTCTTTTTGAGCTCTACATGACCGCCCCTCCCAAACCCAGACTGAGATTCGCCCCCTCCCCGACAGGGTACCTGCACGTCGGTGGTGCTCGTACCGCGCTCTACAACTGGCTGTACGCCCGCAAATTCGGTGGCGAATTCCTATTGCGGATCGAAGACACCGACAAAGCGCGCAGCACGGTCGAGAGCACGCGCGCGATCTTCGAGGGACTCGAGTGGCTGGGACTGGGATGGGACGGCGAGGTCGTTTATCAGGGCCCCAATCTCGCTCGGCATCAGGCCGATGCTCGACGCCTGCTCGAGGCCGGAGCGGCGTATCGCTGCTTCTGCACCCCGGCGGAGCTGGAAGAGCGTCGCCGCAAAGCAGAGGCGCGCAAGGAAGCTTTCAAGTACGACCGCAGATGTGACAGGCTTCCTCGCGACGAAGTCGAGCGGAGAGCTGCGGCCGGAGAGCCGTTCGTGATCCGCTTCCGTGTTCCCGAGGGGACGACGGAGTGGGATGACCTCGTCCACGACCGCATCGCCTTCCCAAACAAGGACATCGAGGACTTTGTCGTCCTTCGTTCCGATGCTACGCCGATCTACAACCTCGCTGTCGTCTCCGACGACATAGCGATGGGAATCACGATCGTCATGCGCGGCGACGACCACATCTCCAACACTCCGAAACAGATTCTCCTCTACCGTGCGCTGAACGCGAAGCTGCCGACCTTCGCGCACCTGCCGATGATCCACGGAATGGACGGAAAGAAGTTGAGCAAACGTCACGGCGCGACGGCGGTCGGCGATTACCAGCACCAGGGGCTTCTGCCCGGAGCCATGCTCAACTTTCTCGCCCTCATCGGCTGGTCGCCCGGCGGCGACCGTGAAGTGATGACTCTCGACGAGATGGTCGAGCTGTTCAGTGTCGAGGGCCTGCAAAAAAAAGCGGCGATCTTCGACCCCCGGAAACTCGAGTGGATGAACGGACAGCATCTGTCGATGATTCCGTTACGTGAGCTCGAGCCGCGTGTTACGCCGCTCATTATCGAGGCGGGGTTGGCCACGAAAAAGGACCTCGAGGAGCGCCAGGAATGGTATTTTCGCCTCCTCGATTTGCTGCGCGTGCGCTCCCGGACGATGGACGACATGGTCCACCAGGCTGGCCCGTATTTCCTCGACAAAATCGAGTACGATCCAGCCGCCATAGCCAAGAACTGGAAGGATCCAGCCGAGGCGGCGTCGCTGCTCCGCGCAACCCGAGAAGCGCTCGCCGCCGCGCCGGTGTGGGACGCTCAACCTCTGGAGGCCTCCCTCCGGTCGCTGGCCGAGGCGAGAGGGGTCGCCGCCGGCAAGGTCTTTCAGCCCCTTCGTGTAGCCCTTACCGGACTTACCGTCAGCCCCGGCATCTTCGAAATGCTCCTCCAAATGGGGCGGGAGTTGAGCCTGAAAAGGATTGACGCCGCTTTGGCTACGCTGGGCGGGTAGCGCACTGTAACGGCGGCAATCAAATGGTTGCCCGTTTACGATTTCGCACGCAAATTAATAGTTCTACACAGGTCTCCGGCTGATTCGCGACGCCGGTACCGCTACTACCAAGGAATAGCCAAATGGCCGAGCACTTAACGACGCTCGAAAGCTCGGTGTATCACTACCTTCTGGACTTTACGGCTGAGCATACCTACCAGCCGAGCATTCGCGATATCGGCAAGCAGTTCAAGATCAAGTCGACGAAGACTGTCTCCGACCTGCTCCAATCACTCGCCAAGAAGGGATATATCGAACGGGACCCCGCCAGATCGCGCGGCGTCAACCTTCTGGGATTCGGTGGCGCGCTGCGAACGCAGCCGGTGCCGTTCTACGGAAAGATCCACGCCGGCGAGCCCGCGCTGCTGCCCGAGCACCGTCAGGACTTCATCACCCTCGATCGCCGCTTCACTCCTTCGGAGGACGTGTACTTCCTCAAGGTCAAAGGTGACAGCATGATCGGCCGCTGCATCAGTGACGGAGACTACGTGATGATCAACCCGAGGGCGGAGCCCAAGAATCAGGACATCGTAGCAGCCCGCATTGGTGAGGAGGCGACCGTCAAGATTTACACGCGTCGCGGCGGCACTGTCGTTCTGGAGCCCGCCAATCCGGACGAGCGGGAAATCGCGATTACGCCCGGTACCGATTTCGCGGTTCTTGGCGTCGTGTGCGGGGTTTTCCGCCCGAGCTTCGACGCCAAGATGGGCGAAGGCTCACTGCCGTCGTAAGCTGCCAAAGAAAGTCTCTGGGGAGAAACTCCCCGCGCTCAAGCAGCTCACACCGGTCCTGATCGTAGACAGAGTCGAGCCGTGCCTCGACTTCTGGATTCGGCGACTAGGGTTCCAAGTGACGAACCAAGTTCCCGGTGATGACGGAAAGCTCGTCTTCGTCAGTGTGCAGAAAGGCCCCATCGAGATCATGTATCAGACGCGCGCGAGCGTGATGCACGATCTTCCCGCCACGCAGAACGAGCTCAATGGCCATTCAGTGACGCTGTTCATCAGCGTCGATGACCTCGACGCGGTGGAGAAAGCAATCAGTGGTGCTCCCGTCGTGCGCCCTCGGCACAAGACCTTCTACGGCAGTAGTGAGATCTACGTTCGCGAGCCCGGCGGCAATATCGTCGGCTTCGCGCAGTTCTCCTGAGCGGTTCACGAGATCGGCATGAACACGCGCGAGCTGGGTAACACTCTGCCCACGCTGTTCGGTGAGCTGGTCGATGGTGCTTCGCTGACCGAAGCCTACATGATCAATCGCGGCGACGCGGGCCTGCTGAGATCACTCGACAAGCTGTCGGCCACGGCCGCGTCGAAGCTCACGCCGAACGGTTCATCGATCGCTGCGCATGTCGACCACCTGCGCTATGGATTGTCGCTGATGAATCGCTGGGCCGCGGGGGAAAACCCGTTCGACGACGCTGACTGGAGCGCCAGCTGGCGCAAGACCCGCGTTTCCGCGGTCGAATGGAAGGAGCTGCGCGCGCGGCTGGCGGACGAATCGCATCGCTGGCTCGAAGCATTGCGGAAGCCGCGCGAGATCATGGAAACCGATCTCAATAGCGTGATCGGCAGCATCGCGCACCTCGCCTATCACGTCGGCGCCATTCGGCAGATCGATCTCTCGGCGCGCGGCCCCTCGGCGAACAACTAGCCGGGACGCGCGGCGCGTCTACTGCCGGGGCTGATTCTTAGACGCTTCGCCTGTAGCCGCCAGCGCCGCGGCGCGCTCACGCTCTTTTCGCTCCCGAATGCTCCGTACGGCCTTGGCGAAATCGGCCTCGTTGACACCCTGCTGCGCGTGCCAGTAGATGTCGCGCCGCATGGCGGCATACGTACGGTCACGCTCCATCGTCATGGGGTTGCCTTGCAGATTGAGCGGCAGCAGCGCCAGAAGCGCGGTCGGAATGGACACTGGGCCCAACCTGATCGCGCGCTTGTCGATGCCCCACTTGTAGCCTCCCTTCTCGACGGTCCAATCAGTCGGGTCGCGCCTTTCTGCTGCCTTAGCTAGAGAGTCGTTGTACGGCCGAATTCCTTCCGCTATCAGCCCGTCGATGGTCTCGGCAACTGTTGGCGGAGGCGCGATGATCTTCTGAGGCGGTCCCCACAACCGTGGGTCCGAGTATGACGGCCGCACGCCACGCGCCGGTCCACCGGTGCCGACGAGCGAGCCCGTGCCTCCCTTCGCTTCCGGCTCGGTGACGGTCGCTTTCGGAGCGGGAATACCTTCAGGAACTACTTCGGGAGCGACGACCCGAATCTCGCGTGACTGGATCGGCCGCCCATCGCCGCCGCTCTTCCCAGGCGTCACCGCCTTCGTTCCCGGAGTTCCGAGAGTGACGTAACTAACTCGTTCCGCAATCGTTGACTGTCGTTTCGAACCATACGACAGATCCATGTTGACGATCAGCATCCGCATCAGTGCGATCGCCACCACGGCGTGCACGCCGACCGAGAGGAGAAACGCGGCCGACGGCCGGTTCCTCATCTTTGGCTCTTCACCAGCGTGCCGAAATATCATCAGGCGCGCGCGACGCTTGGTCGCTCGTCTCCGCCGCGGCCTACGCGCACTTCTTCGCCCGCCTGAGCGATGAGTCGCTTGAGCACCCTCCCTGCGCGCGTCGCGGCCTCGCGCAGACGGTCAGACGAAACTATGAAGGAGACCCTGAAGAATCCTTCGCCGCCGGGGCCGAACAGCGAGCCGGGCAGCACGATCACTCCCTCGTCCTGGAGCAGTCGCTCGCCGAACACGGCGCTGGGGATGTTCTTCGGCAGCGGCAGCCAGAGGTACATCGTGGCCTTCGGCTTTACGCAGGGAAACCCGGCCGCGCAGAACGCGTCGACTGCCGCATCACGACGCTCCTTGAAGGCGGCGACGTTCTGCGGGATCCAGTCTGCGCATTCGTCCAGTGCTGTTGCGGCGGCGGCCTGAATCGCCATGAACGTCCCGGTGTCGATGAAAGATTTCACTTTGGCCAACGCGCCCACGATCTCCTGCCTTCCGCAGGCCCAGCCGCAGCGCCACCCAGTCATGTTGTACGTCTTGGACATCGAGTGGAACTCGATCGCGACTTCTCGCGCTCCCTTGATCTCGAAGATACTCGGCGGCACGTAGCCATCGTACGCGAGCTCGGAGTACGCGTTGTCATACACCAGCAGGATATCGAGTTCCTTGCAGCGCCTCACCATTTCTTCCAGGTACTCCGGCGGTGCGATCGCGGAAGTCGGATTATTTGGGTAGTTGAGGTAGAGGATCTTCGACTTCTTGAGGATGTCGCGCGGCACTTTGTCGAGGTCAATGAGGAAGCCGTTCTCGGGGCGCAGCGGATACTTGTAGGGAATCGCATCGGATAGGAACGACCCGCCCAGGTAGGAGTTGTACCCAGGCTCGGGGACGATCGAGTAGTCTCCCTTCTCCAGATACGCCAGCGCGAGGTGAGAGATTCCTTCCTTCGAGCCGATGAGAGGGATTATCTCCTTCAGCGGATCGAAATCCTGGCCGAACCTTCGCTTCATGAAGCGGGCGACGGCCTCCCGGTATTCCACCAGACCGAGTGCGAATCCGTAGCGACTCATTGTCGGAATTCTCACCGCCGCCGAGATGCGCTCTATCACTTTCGGCGGCGGAGCGAGATCGGCGTCCCCGGCTCCGAGATCGATGACATCGACGCCGCGCGCGATCAGCTGGCGCTTCTGTTCCGGAATCTTCGCCAGCGGATATTCGGGCAGGCTGAGCAGGCGTTCTGTGTATGCGGGCACTAGCGACTCCCTCGGACGGGGTTGCTTACGCGGCTGACACCCGGGATCTCGACTTCGACGACGTCCCCTGGGGCGAGCGGGCCCACCCCGGACGGCGTTCCAGTTGCCACGAGATCTCCGGGTTCGAGTGTCATTATCCGCGAGATGTAGGCGAGCAGGAACGGGATCGAGAAGACCATCTCGGTCGTTTTTCCGCGCTGGCGCACGGTGCCGTTAACGCGCGTGACGACGCTCAGGCTGCCCAGCTCGGGAACGCTCGACGACTCCTCTCCCAGAGGGCAGAAGGTATCAAAACCCTTGGCCCGAGTCCATTGCCCGTCGGTCTTTTGCAGGTCTCGCGCGGTGACATCGTTGACGGCGATTACCGAGCGAATCCCTGTCGCCGCGCCGGCTTCGGAGATTCCTCGCATTCTCTTTCCGATGATGATTCCAATCTCTCCTTCGAATTCAACCTTTTCAGAGGCGACGGGAAGCTCGATGGCGTCGCTTTCCCAAACCACGCTCGACGGGGGCTTGAGGAAGATCAGCGGCTCCTTGGGAACCTCGTTTCCGAGCTCCTTCGCGTGCTCCCGGTAATTGCGACCGATGCACACGATCTTTCCGGGACGGAATTTCTTCGACGTCATCTCAGTTAGTCACGTGAAAGTGGCTGCCGGTCACTCTTCGTCTCCGTGGGCGAGCTTGTAGGCGAGATTTCTGGACGCGCCGAGGTCTTTCATCAAGTGTTGCATGATGTCGCGCGATGTAAGTCCATCGTCGCGACCCTGTTTGGCGGCGCGCGCGAAATCCGTCTCCGAAAGCTCAGCCTCGTCAGCCGCTCCCTCGATGATCAGCACGACCTCTCCGCGCGGAGCAGCTTTCTCGGACGCTTTCGCGAGCTCGGCGACAGTGCCGCGCCGGAATTCCTCGAACCGCTTCGTCAGCTCCCGCGCGACGACCGCTCTCCGCCCGCTGGCTCCCGCACCAGAGAGGTCGGATAGCGTAGCCCCCACTCGGTTCGCTGCTTCGAACAGCACTGTCGTCGCCTGCGATCTCACAATCTCCGCGATCGCCGCGGTCCGGTCCTTTCCTTTCCGGGGAATGAATCCGAAGAAGGTGAACCGGTCGAGCGGAAATCCTGATGCGACGACCGCCGCCATCACCGACGATGCCCCGGGTATGGGAACCACTGGCACCCCCGCCTCTACGCACGCCGCCACGAGACGCGATCCGGGATCCGAGATGAGCGGAGTGCCGGCATCGGAGATGAGCGCGATCGATTTTCCTTTTTTCAACGCGGCCACGAGTCGAGGAGTCTCCTTGGCTTCATTGTGCTCGTGATACGAGCTGACGGGAGTGGAAATCCCGAAATGTTCGAGGAGTGGACGCGAGTGCCGTGTGTCCTCGGCCAAAATGAGAGCGGCCGAGGAGAGCACCTCGACCGCGCGGTGTGACATGTCGCCCAGGTTGCCGATGGGCGTGCTGACGAGAAACAGTGTGCCCAATTAAGCGGCGTGCTTCTCGAACTTCTCCGCGAGCGCGGGCTTGCCGACGAAGCCGATGACTTGGTCCACCAGCTTCCCGTCCTTGAAGAACAGGATCGCCGGAATGGAGCGGACGTTGAACTTGGTGGACGTCTTGATGTTGGTATCGACATCGACCTTGGCGACTTTCGCCTTTCCCTGATACTCGATCGCGAGCTGGTCGAGGACGGGGGCGATCATGCGGCACGGCGCACACCACGCCGCCCAGAAGTCGACCACGGCGAGACCCTTATGCTGCTCGATCTGGGCCTCGAAATCGGAATCGGTTACCTCAAGAGCGTTGGACATTGCAAAATCTCCAGTCCACGGCACGCCGTGGAGCTTCGTCGGTTAGCTTTCGTAGGGGAGCACCTCCCCTACCATTGCAATTTAATGACCCCTCCAACTCCGCGCGGAACCCGCGTATCCCACATTGGAATCGCCGTGCGGACGCTCGATGAGAGTCTCCCGTTTTTCCGCGATGTGCTCGGTTTGGACGAAGTCGAGCTCGATGATGCCGATGGCGCCCGCATTGTGGGGTTCAACGCGGGGGAACCCCTGGTGGAGCTACTCGAAGCGGACGATCCCGACTCGCCAATCGCTCGCTTCGTGGCCAAGCGCGGGGCGGGAATCCATCACATCTGCTTTGCGGTCGACGATCTCGACGGAGCGCTGGAGCGCTGCCGTCAGGCAGGCGTCCAGCTCATTGACGATGTGCCGCGCATCGGCGCGGAGGGAAAGCGAATAGCGTTTCTGCACCCCAGGTCGACAGGGGGAGTGCTGGTCGAGCTTTCAGATCACTGAGTCTTCTGATTCTCCCTGAGGGACGGATCGGGATTGCCGCAGAAGTCCCGCACGGCTGCGATGTCCATATTGGAGACGTACCATCTCTCGGCGGGGCCTTGAATGACGTAGAAAGTCGGCTGCCGCGTCACCTTGCCTTTCTTGAGCTCGACGCGGATGTCGCGGTGTCCACCAAGACCCGGAGCTTCCCCGAGGATGCGATAGGAGTCGTGGGTGAAGAAGCACGCGAGAATCACCTGCCGCTTTTCCAGTTCGGTGCGGTCCATCGTCTCCCGTGCAGGGCCGTTCTTGGTTCCGAACACGGCCGACATCGCCTGGATGTCGGTCGCTTTCGCCCCCTTCAGGAACTGCTCGACCGCGAGCCTGGGGGTGACGGCACCAGGGGCCGGTCCACCGGAGGCGGACCTTTGGGTTGCGCTCGAGCACGCGGACAGAAGAGCTATGACAGCGACGAGTCGGAAGGACGCCATACGATTCTCCAAGTAATGGAACTGCGAGGAAATACATTGCGGACTGCGGACTAACTGCGGACTGCGGACTAACTGCGGACTGCGGACTAACTGCGGACTGCGGACCGCGTAGACACTTACGGACGGTGGCAATGCCGGCAAAGCAACAACGGCTCTATATCAATATCGATCACGTCGCGACGCTACGGCAGGCTCGGCGCGCGGCTGAGCCGGACCCGGTGGCAGCAGCCAGCGCCTGCGAAGCCGCGGGATGTGACGGCATTACCGCTCACCTTCGGGAGGACCGCCGCCACATCCAGGACGCCGACATCCGGCGCCTGAAAGAGAGCGTGCGAACCTATTTCAACCTCGAGATGGCGGCTATTCCCGCCATGGTCGAGCTTGCCAGAAAGATTCGCCCTCAGCAGGTCACCCTCGTTCCCGAGAAACGCGAGGAGGTGACGACCGAAGGAGGCCTCGACGTCGCGATCGACCCATCCCGTATCAAAAGCGCAATCGACGCTCTATCAACAGTGGGGATCAGAGTCAGTCTTTTCATCGATCCGACGAGAGCCGCGGTCGAACAGTCGGCCAAGCTCGGCGTCCCTGCCATCGAGCTCCACACCGGGCGTTACGCGCACGCCGTATTATCCCCCGCGCCGATCGCAGCTTTGTGTGAGGCCGCGCGTCTTGGCGCGAAGCTCGGACTGGCCGTACACGCCGGTCACGGACTCACCGTTGCCAACGTCGCCAAGGTTGCGGCGATTCCGGAGATCGAGGAGCTCAACATCGGCCATTCGATCGTCAGCAGGGCGGTGTTCATCGGTCTCGAGAGCGCGGTGCGAGAGATGCGAGAAGCGATGCAGCAAGCTCGGTCGTCCTTAGGTCGGGGAACTGGACTTTGACTGCAATGGGCCCGACAGGTGACCTTTCGGGTAGCTCTTTGGAGAAAGTTGAATGACGACGCCGGCACGGCTGCTTGATTTTTTCATTCTCGAGGCGGGGGATTATCTCACGCGTCTCGAGACCATCGTTACCAAAAACAGTTTGCAACCTTCTGATGCGACACAGTTCGCGGCGGCGGCGCGCGGGCTGAGGGGTAGCGCGACGATGGCGAAGGCGATCGGTATTTCGAAACTGGCGCTGACGGTCGAGCGGATCGCGAGCAGCGTAGTTCGGGGGGCGACTGCCTGGGAGCCAGAGCTGCAGCGCGCCCTCGTCGGGGCAATCGAAGACCTCAAGCTTGTCGTCCGCGGCGTGCGAGACTGGAGCGCGGAGCAGGACGCGCGGGTCGAGGAATCGCTCAAGCGCCTTGTGCGTTACGCGCCATCCCACGACGAGAAGCCTGAAGACCTGATTCTTCCCATCTCCCAGCTTTTTTTCAACGACACTGGCCAGCACATCGTTCAAGTCGCGGCAAATCCGAAGACGCATTACGAACAGCAGCTGAGGGAGCAGGCCGGCGTCGGCCCGGGAACTCTTTCGCCGACGGTCGAGCGCATACCTACTCCGCCGCGAGCCACCGCCGACCGCGTCCCCACTCCAGCCCGTCCGGCAACGCCGCAGCGCGGGAGAGCCGCGGCCCCCGGCACAACTCCACCGCGCGGCCAGGAGCTGCGCGACGTCCTCAAATCCAGCCTCGCCACGATGCAGGGCCTGGAAAACCGACGCTCCGGTCCGCACCCAGTATCCGCCGAGCCTGTGCCCATTGAGCAGCTCCTGTATCGGGGACAACGCGCCATCGAGCGCGCCGCCGAGATCAGGAGAGCGCTCAACAAGAGTGGAACTGCTCCGACCCGCGCGCTCGTCGATGAGCTCGTCGATCTGGTCGAGCTCGCGACACCAGAGTAGAAGTTGAGGTCAAGCTGGCGTGCCGTGCTCGGGCTCGTCCTGAGCGGCGCGCTGATCTACCTGACGCTGCGGGGAATCTCGCCAAGCGAAGTTGCCCAGCGCCTCTCGGACGCGGATCCATTGCTTTTCTTCGCCTCGATCTTCTGCGCGACGGCGATTTTCGGCCTGCGCGCGCGCCGCTGGCAGACCATTCTCGAGCCGGGTGTGAATCGCATTCCGCTTGGTCCGCTCTGGCGTGCGACGGCCATCGGAATGATGGTGAATAATGTCGTCCCCGCCCGTGCGGGTGAGGTGGCACGCGCGTACGCTCTCACCAAGGAAGCGCCGGTTCCGTTTCCTGCCGCACTCGCATCTCTGGTCGTCGATCGATTGTTCGATGCGATCGTGCTGCTCATGCTCGCGGCCATCGCTCTGCTCGACCCCGTTCTTTCCACTGGCGAGACGCTCGCCGGGCGTCCCGTGTCCTCGTTCGCGTATGGCGCCGGAGCACTGGTGGTCTCGCTCGTCGTAGTCCTCTATCTGCTCGTTTTCTTCCCGACGCCGCTGCTGCGTTTGTTCGGCCGCTTCACCGTGCGGATCTCGCCCAGAGTCGAGGAGCGCGGCCGCCGGATGCTCGAGACCTTCATCGCCGGCCTCAGTGTGCTGCGCAGCCCCGGGCGCTTCGCCGCTGTATTCGGCTGGACACTCGCGCACTGGCTTCTGAACGCCATCGGCTTCTGGCTCGCGTTCCGCGCGGTCGGAATTACGGCGCCGTTTTCCGCCGCACTCTTTCTTCAGGCTTTCATCGCTCTCGGCACGGCAGTCCCGGCACTGCCGGGATTCTTCGGCGTGTTCGAGTACATGTCGGTGCAAGCGCTCGCAGTTTACGGAGTGGGCCAGCAACAGGGTGCCACCTGGGCGATCGGATTCCACGTTCTCTCTTTCATTCCCATCACGTTGATCGGCGCCTACTACTTCACGCGACTTGGCGTCCGCATGAGTGAGCTGCGGTCGCCTGCCGAGGCGGCAGCGTAATGAAGAAGGCAACAGTTCCGCGCAGCCCGCCCAGACGATGGTGAGCAAGACGGGGCGGACTTTCGCCCAGGCGAAGGTCAATCTCGCACTGCGAATCCTGGGCAGAAACGCGGATGGTTATCACTCGATAGAAACGGTCTTCCTCCGACTGGAGCTCGCCGATTCGATCGTCGTGAGACTGACCGAGAGAGCTCGTTCCCTCCGTTGCGAGTCGATGGCCGGTGCTGACCCCGAGAGCAATCTCGGCTTTCGAGCGGCGACGTTGTTTGCAGCGGAAAGGGGGTGGCCGCGGGGCTTTGAAATCGACATCGAGAAGCACATTCCGATTGGCGGTGGACTCGGCGGCGGGAGCGCGGATGCAGCGGCTGTGCTCAGAATATTGAACACGCTCGCTCCGCAACCGGTTTCCGCGGAGCGGTTGCTTGGAATGGCGGCCCAGCTCGGGTCTGACGTGCCATTCCTCACCAGTGGCTACCTGATGGCTTTGGCTACGGGCCGAGGAGAAATAATGACGCCGCTGCCGCCACTGCCGGCACGCAAACTGGTGCTGCTGGCGCCGTCGCGAGAAATGTCGACGGCGGATGCGTACGCGAGAGTGGCCGCAACCCGCGGAACCTACCAGCCCCGCTCGAAAACGCTGACGGCGGAGATGTTCCGGTCATGGGACACCGTGGCCAGGCATTCCGTAAATGAATTCGAGCCGCTCGTCGGTGATGAGATTCCCGAGATCCGCTCTTGGCTCGAGGTTGGAGCGCGGCTCGGCATTCTCACTCGGCTCAGCGGATCCGGCTCGACGGTGTTCATGGTCGACACTGGAACCAAGGATTCCCTTCAGGCGGCGATCGCTTCACTCGCGCTCGATGCGGATGCGACAGTCATTCGAACGAGCACCGCCGCGAGCGTTGTCCCGGTGGAGATTCTGGACTAGCTTTCGCAACCCGCTGCCCCCTCGTCCAATGGCAGGACCTCGGTCTTTGGATCCGATAATGGTGGTTCGAATCCACCGGGGGCAATTGATCCAACTCCTTTAGTCACTTAACTTGTAAGGCTGCATGGACGGATTGTCCGTACCCGCTCATGGGTTCAAGCTTCTCTGCGGCCCCGGAAACCCGGATCTCTGCACCGAGATTGCTCGAACGCTGGATGTGCCGTTTTGCAAGTCGACGGTCACCCGGTTCGCAGATGGCGAGATTTTCGTGCGCATTGATGAGAACGTCCGCGGCAATGACGTCTTCATCGTGCAGCCGACGAATGCGCCGGCCGACAACATCATGGAGCTTCTGCTCATGATCGATGCCGCCCGGAGGGCTTCCGCGGCTCGGGTCACGTGCGTCATGCCGTACTACGGATACTCGCGACAGGACCGCAAGGACCAGCCGCGAGTGGCTATCGGCGCCAAGCTGCTCGCGAACATGATCACGGTAGCCGGTGCAAACCGTGTTCTGGGAATTGATTTTCACCAGCACGCGCTGCAGGGATTCTTCGATGTGCCCGTGGACCACCTGTACGCGGCGCCGGTGTTCGTTTCACACTACCGGAAGAAGAATCTGCACGACCTCGTCGTCGTCGCCCCTGATGTCGGGTCGGCGAAGATGGCGAGAGGTTTCGCGAAGAGGCTGAACGGATCGCTGGCGATCATCGACAAGAGACGGCCGAAAGCCAATGTCTCGGAAGTCGTCAATGTCGTCGGTGAGGTGGAAGGAAGGGACTGTTTGCTTGCGGACGACATGATCGATACCGCTGGCACGGTGTCCGAGGCGGCAAAGGCTCTGAAGGATCTAGGCGCGCGCGATGTGTACATATGCGCGACGCATGCTCTCCTTTCAGGTCCGGCGGTGGAACGATTGTCGAAGGCTCCGATCAGGGAAGTGACGGTCACTGATACCGTCAAGATCCCGCCGGAGAAGAGGTTCGCGACGTTGTGTGTGTTGTCGGTGGGCGAGCTGCTGGCGAAGGCGATCCGCTACATCCACAGTGAGCAATCGGTTAGCTCTCTGTTCGAGCAATAGCGGCTGAACATTATGAAGGCGCGGAACGATCCGTCGCCTCTACAGGATGAATTAGAATGGCAACAGTGAACCTGGACGCCGAACCGCGTGACACGGCGGGGAAAGGCTCCGCGCGTAAGCTCCGCAGTCAGGGACAGATCCCGGCCGTAATCTACGGACACGGACGCAACCCTCAGCCGCTCACTCTCAATGCGCGCGACCTCGACAAGCTGCTCGAGCACATCGTCGCGGAGAGCACGGTCATCGAGGTAAAGGTCGGCGACGAAACATCGAAGACCTTGATCCGTGAGATCCAGCGGCATCCCTTCAAGCGCCAGATCCTCCACGTCGACTTCCAGGCGCTGGTCGCCGGAGAAAAGGTCGTCGTCAATATTCCGATCGTGCTGATGGGAGTCCCCGAAGGTGTGCGTCTTGGAGGCGGAGTCCTCGATCACACCCTGCGTGAGCTCGAGATCAAGGTCGATCCCGCACACATACCCAATCACGTCGAAGTCGACGTCACTAACCTCATGGTCGGTGACTCGCTGCACGTGAGCGACATCAAGGTACCGGATGGCGTAGAGGTCCTGGACGATATGGAAGCATCGGTCTGCGTCTGCGCCGCCCCTCGCGCCGTCATCGAGGAAGTTGTCGCGCCGGAGGCGGTGGAAGGTGACGCCGGCGCCGCGGATGCGGAACCTGAGGTCATCGGCAGGGGCAAGGAAGAGGAAGAAGGCGAGGACGCCGGCGAGGCTCCCAAGAAAGGCGGCGGGGGGGGCGACTCATCCAAGAAGTAGTTATCGGATAGACCGTGAAAGTCATACTCGGCCTCGGCAATCCGGGCCGAGAGTACGCTGCGACACGTCACAATGTCGGCTGGTGGTTGGCAGACCACCTGGTCGACGTTTGGCATTTCGACGGGTGGAAAAGAGACGGCGACTCTCACGTCTCGAATGGCGTCGTCGCGGGCGTCAAGACGCGGCTCGTGAAGCCGCAGACTTTCATGAATCTGAGCGGCCTTGCGCTCAGAAAATACGTCAGGCGTCCGTTCTGGAGCGCCGCCAAGGACATGCTGGTGGTGGTCGACGAGGTGCAGCTCCCAGTGGGACGGTTCCGTATTCGCGCGCGCGGAAGTGCCGGTGGGCACAACGGGTTGAAGAGCGTGGAGCAGGCGCTCGGGTCCCAGGAATACGCGCGCCTCCGCATTGGCGTCGGGCCCAGTGAAGAGCGGAAGGGACTCTACAGGGACCTCGCTGATTTCGTGCTCGCCCCCTTCGCGCGCGACGAGCGCGACGATGTCCTGGCGCTCCTGCCTGACATTGCAGCGGCCTGCGAAACCTGGCTCAGGGACGGAGCCGAGAAGGCGATGAACCTTCACAATCGCGCGACTGCATCCGATCCCGATTCCGACGCGCCCGCCTGATTAGGTTCACACGCAAATGCTGAAACTGGGAATCGTCGGGCTTCCAAACGTCGGGAAGTCGACGTTGTTCAACGCGCTAACCGCGGCGAAAGCGGAGGCCGCCAACTACCCGTTCTGCACGGTGGAGCCGAACGTGGGGATGGTGGAAGTTCCCGACGCGCGTCTGGTCGAACTCACGCGGGTCGTGCAGCCCAGGCGGACGGTGCCCGCGGTCGTGCAGTTCGTCGACATCGCCGGCCTCGTGAAAGGCGCCGCCGAAGGCGAAGGTCTTGGCAACAAGTTCCTCTCCAACATCCGTGAGACGGATGCGATCGTTCACGTCGTCCGGTGTTTCGAGGATCCTGACGTGGCCCACGTGATGGGTGCAGTGGATCCGGTTCGCGACCGCGAAGTGATCGAGTTCGAGCTGGCGCTCTCCGACCTCGCGTCGCTCGACAAGCGGCTGGACAAGACGCGCCGTTCGGCACGCACCGGCGACAAGGAAGCGGTCGCCGAGCTGCCTGTCCTGGAGAAGGCCTACGGATTCCTGAAAGAAGGAAAGGGCCTCTGGGAAGCGCGCCTGTCAGCCGCAGAAAAAGGGGTGCTCGCGCCGCTCACATTGCTTACCGTGAAGCCCGTCCTGTACGCGGCAAATGTGAGCGATGCCGAGCTCGCCGGTAACGAAGGTCCCCACCTCAAAGCGCTGCGCGCCACGGTGCAATCGAGCGGCGAGCAGGCCGAGGTAGTTCCCTTCTCCGCCAAGATCGAAGCCGAGCTCGCCGAGCTGCCGGCGGAAGATCGAGCTGATTTTCTCGGTTCGCTGGGTCTGGAATCAGCGGGGCTCGACAGGCTGATCCAGGCCGGATACAACCTCCTCGGCCTGGAGACCTATTTCACTGCCGGGGAGCAGGAAGTGCGAGCGTGGACGATCCACCGCGGTGACACCGCCCCCAAGGCGGCGGCAGTAATACACACGGATTTCGAGCGCGGATTCATCCGCGCGGAAACTGTTTCTTACGACTCCTTCGTCGATAACGAAGGGTGGAAAGGCGCGCGAGAGAAGGGCACGGTGCGGTCAGAAGGAAAGGAGTACGTCGTCCAGGACGGCGACGTACTCCTCTTCCGATTCAACGTCTAACGACTGCGACAGCACTAGATGCCTGCGCGCTACCTCGTCCGAATGACTTGGCCGCGGATCGCGCCGGGCGCAAACTCCGTAGTGTGAACGTTTACGTAGGCGCGGGTGCTGTTGAGGTGGGTGCGAAGCTCATCGATCGTCACGTTCTGATTGCTGTTGGTAGCCGTAAAACTGCCGGTTACGGTATGGTTGTTGAGCTCCCCAGTCGCAGCGGCGGGCATGAACAGATCGACGATCACCGCAGCATTGCCATCGGGATTGGCCGGACCGTGAATGTGCGACGCTATGACCGCTGTGATGTCGTCCACCGTGAGGGTCCAGTCGATGCGGTCTCCTCGGTCGATGAAGATCGCCACGCCGGTGCCGTCCTCCGTTGTCCCATTCGGACGTTCGTTGGCGCCAAAGAGATTGGCCTGATAGGTCCGGACTCCGGGTCCGAAGATGTCGCCGTCATCATCATCGTCGCAGCTCGCAGCAAACAGGACTACGGCCGCCGCTGTGGCAACTCCAGCGGCAATACGCACTATGTGAAGCATATAAGCCTCCAGGAAGGGTGCAGGGTCCAACCTAGACACTGCTACTGGCGTGCCACAGGCGACGCGGGCCAATGACCGTTCGAGAGCGGCGAACGATTGATTCGAAGGGGCCACCAGATTAGTTTTCTCGCTCTCACAACGGCCGCGCCCGCGGCCTTCACACCTTCCTCCCACTTCGGCAACCAGTTGGGGGGCGGATCACGACCACAGGGAGGATTGCCAGCGTGCCTCGCACATACGAGGCGGTGTACATCTTCGACTCTACACTCGAAGACGCCGCCATTTCCGACAAGATCAACCGCTTCCACGGGATGCTCGACACCAAAGAGCAGCCTGAGGTCGCGCATTGGGGCCGCCGCCAGCTCGCCTACTCGATCGGCCCGCGCGACAACGGATACTACGTGGTATCCAAGTTCGCCACCGAGCCAACGACGCTTCCCGAGTACGAGCGCGCGCTCAAGCTCGACGACGGAGTCATCCGCTACCTCATCACGCTGCACGAGCACGAAGTCGGCGCTCCACCGCAGTCCGAGGAAGATCTGGCCGCGGCCACCCGCCGTGACGACGATGACGACGACGAGGATTGACAAATGAGAAGACCACAAAAGAGCTGCCCGTTCTGCGAGAGTCGCGTTCGCTGGATCGACTACAAAGACGATCGCACGCTTGGGCGCTTCATCACCGACCAGGGGAAGATTCTCCCGTCCCGGCTGAGCGGCTCGTGCGCCCGTCACCAGCGGCAGCTTTCGACGGCGATCAAGAGAGCGCGCTTCCTGGCGCTCATTCCGTACATCCGTGGACACCAGGCGTAAATGACCGTCGCCGTCGCGGCCGATCAAAAGCCGGGATCGTGGCGGCAGCTGGGGTTCGCGCTGGCTGGGTTTCTGCTCCTGCCCCTCATCCCGATAATCCGCTCGACGATCCCCATCGAGCAGACGCTCGTTATGATCGTGCCGGCAGTGGCGGTCTCCGCTCTCGTCGGCTGGAAGCTCGGCGGCCGTGCTGCGCTCGCGTTGATCTGGCTGGTGCTCGCCGTCTGGATGCTGCTTCAGCCTGCTGGACTGGCGGGAACTCCATATGACTGGATGTCCCGCGGCTGGGTGATGCTCCTGGCGGCCAGTTTTGGCGCCGTGAGCCTGTGGAACACCACGACCGCTTTCTTCGTTCGCGCGCTGGCAGCGATTGGCCTCGCAGCCGCGGTGGGATTCACGATCGCGATTGCTTCACCGGGAGGAATCTCCAGAGTCAAGCACGCTGTGGGTGACGAGCTCACCAGACGCAGTGGGGCATCGATTGAAGCGTTACACCAGCTGACTTCGACTCCCACCTGGGTCGCGTGGTCGGCCAAGTCGCCCGTCCTCGAGGAGGTCGCCGAGCGGAGTGAGAACGAGCTGCGCGCCGCGCCGCAGCATGCGGCTAATCTGCTGCCGGCTCTCCTCGCGCTCGAGTCGCTTGCCGCGCTGGCGCTGGCCTGGGCGTTATACCATCGGCTTTCTCCCGTCCCGGTCGGGCCGCCGCTCGGACCGCTCAAGGAGTTCCGATTCAACGACCAGCTGGTGTGGGGTCTCGCCGTCGGCGCGACGCTCTACCTGCTTCCGCCGTTCGTAGAAGGAAAGAACGCGGGCCTGAATCTGCTGCTCTTTTTCGGGGCGCTCTACCTGACACGTGGACTCGGCGTCATGGCGTGGATGTCTCGTGGCAGGATGCTGATCATCGCAATGGTTTTGATGGCTCTGATAGTGCCGCTAGCCATCGTCGGCGTGCTGGCCATCGCTCTTGGCCTCGGCGATACCTGGCTAGATTGGCGTCGCCGGGCTCGCGCCACCTGAATTACGACAACCCCGGGGATTCACGTACTCTCCGGTTCAAACGATCACATCAAGGAATCCACCGATGGAAGTCATTCTCAGACAGGCAGTCGAAAAGCTCGGCCATCCGGGCGACATCGTGAAGGTCTCCGCCGGGTACGCACGCAACTATCTCCTGCCGCGCGGATTCGCCTACGAGGCGACGCCGGGCAACCGGAAACGGATCGAGCGCGAGCGGGAGCGGCTCGAGCAGGCTGAAGAGGTTCGCCGCGGATCGGCGCAGGAGCAGGCTACGAAGCTCGAACAGGTCTCGCTCACCTTCTCCGCGCGAGTCGGGGATGAAGGCAAGCTGTTCGGCTCGGTGACGTCCTCCGATATCGCGCACCAGCTGGAAGCGCAGGGATTCGCGATCGAGAAGCGGCAGATCGAGCTGCACGAGCCGATCCGCGCACTTGGAGTCTACCGCGTTCCCATCCGGCTCCACGCCGACGTCCATCCCGAGATCAAGGTTTGGGTCATCAAGCAGTAGGCACCACCCATGAGGGCGCCTACGCGGGATCCAAGTCTTGAGTGGTGAGTCGGACGGTTCAAGTTATCAGTGATTTATCAGACGGTCGCCGCGCCACTGATCACCACTGATGACTTGAACTCGACGCTGTCCACTCGGTACTTGGATCCCCTCACCGCAACATCGGACCTTCTGGCCCAGGTTGGCGTGCGAAATGCGAGCGGAACCCTGACGGAACTTTAGTACCGCAACTAAGCTACATATCAGCTAGGCGATCGCCGCTTCACCCTTTACTCAACCGCATGGCTACATCCCTATCTTCCGTCCCCGCCCGCGAAGGCGCGCAACGAGTACAGCGCGCTGCCCAGCTCTGCCTGGATATGAAAGCGAACGACGTCCTGCTGCTCGACCTGCGCGGCGTCACCGACATGACAGATTACTTCGTCATCGCGAGCGGAACCTCCGACACTCACGTCAGATCGATCGGCGAACATGTGATTGCGGAAATGAAGAAATCGGGATTGAGCGTGCACCACACCGAAGGATTGCAGCAGGGCCGCTGGGTGCTGCTCGATTTCTTCGATTTCGTAGTTCATGTCTTCCACCCGACGCTGCGATCTTTCTACCAGATCGAGCGGCTCTGGAGCGACGCTGAAGCGGTCAACCTGGGCCAACAGGAGTAGCTGAAAATGAGACTTCGTTGTCTTACCATCGCGGCGGTTCTGCTCGGCGGGGCACGCCTCGACGCGCAACAGTACTTCGGTCAGAACCAGGTCCAGTACAAGCACTTCAAGTGGCGTGTCATCGAGACCGAGCACTTCCTCGTGCACTACTACCCCGAGGAGAGAGCCGGAGCGATGGACGCGGCACGCATGGCGGAGCGCTCCTACTCTCGCCTGTCCCGAATCCTCAACCACCAGTTCCGCGAGAAGAAGCCGATCATCCTCTACGCTTCGCGCTCAGAGTTCGGTCAGAACAACATCTTTGGTGACCCCGGTGAAGGAACGAGTGGCTTCACCGAAGCCCTGCGTCACCGCCTCGTAATGCCGTTCACCGGTGACCTCGGCAGCTTCGAGCGCGTACTGGCCCACGAGATGGTGCACGAGTTCCAGTATGACATTTTTGCGCGCGGAAAAGCCGGGGCCGGCCTCCAGACCATGAGTCAGATCAACCCCCCGCTCTGGTTCATGGAAGGAATGGCCGAATACCTGGCCATTGGTCCGGTGCACCCGCTCACCGATTCGTGGCTCCGGGACGCGGCGGTCAACGGGGCGGTGCCGACGATCGAACAGATGACCGAGCGTCCGGACAGGTATTTCCCGTACCGCTACGGTCAGTCCTTCTGGCAATGGGTCGGCGAGCGCTGGGGCGACGCGGCCATCGGTGAGATCCTTAACAACGCTACGACGCAAGGCGTCGCGCGGGCCTTTCAGCGGCAGCTCGGCCTCACCCTGCACGAGTTGAGCGACGAATGGCGCGAATCAATCAACGCCAAGTATCTGCCGCAGGCGGCGCAGCTCGATCGGCCGCGCACCTTCGCGCAGCCGCTGCTCACCGAGAGACGCAGCGGCGGCCAGATCTTCCTGGCACCGGCCCTCTCCAGCGACGGCCGGCTCATCGCCTTCCTGTCGAATGGGGAGGAGACGAGGGGTGAGGTGTTCATCGATCTGTGGCTCGCGGACGCCCGTACCGGCAAGCGCATGAAGCGCCTGGTCGAGAGCACTACCAATCCGAATTTCGAGGAGCTTCGACTCCTGTATTCGCAGAGCTCGTTCTCGAACAGCGGCCGGACGTTGGCCTTCACGGCGCAGCGAAAGGGCAAAGATGTTCTCTATCTCCTCAACGTGGCCAACGGAAAGACTCGCTCCATCGACCTGCCGATCGACGGAGTGACGAGTCCCGTCTGGTCGCCGGACGACCGGCAGCTCGCCTTCAGCGGCACGCGCGGCGGAATCAGCGATCTCTTCATCGTCGATACGACCGGCAAGAACCTGCGTCAGCTGACCAACGACGAGTACGGCGATCTCCAGCCTTCGTGGTCGCCCGATGGCGCCCGGATCGCGTTCGCCAGCGATCGCGGTCCGGAGACGGATCTCGCAGTGCTCAAGCTCGGCAAATGGCGGATTTCGGTCTATGACCTGCGGTCCGGCGCAATTGAAGTGCTGCCCAACCAGGGCGGACTCAACCTGAATCCCGTATGGTCTCCCGATGGGCGGGAGCTGGCGTTCATTTCCGATCGCACAGGCATCCCCAACCTGTTCCTGTTCGATTTCTCCAATCGCGAGCACTACCAGATCACCAACGTTCTGGGCGGCATTTCCGCGATCACCGAATACAGTCCCGCCGTCACCTGGGCGCGCAGCGCCGACAAGGTTGCGTTCACCTACTTTGAGCGCGGTGATTACACCGTGTGGACGTTCGACAATCCACGTGCGCGCAAAGGTCTGGCATTCCGTGAGGGCAGCGTCGAACGAGTCGCACGTGTGACTTTGGTCGACACAGTAACGTCGCGCACCAGACTCGATTCGCTCACTCTCCGGCCTCGCGCCGGAGAGCCGACGTCGACCTATCGTGGTACCGCGGGAGCGCGCCAGTCGTCGCTGCTGCCGCCCAGTGAAATCGTGGAAGCCGCGCCGGCAAGCGTTGCGGCGCTCAACGCAGATCCCATGTTCGCGCTGCCCGACACGACGCGATTCAAGGAATTCCCGTATCGCATCTCGTTCCACCCCGATTACATCGCGGATCCATCGGTCGGCTACTCTACCTACGGCACATTCGCCGGCGGGACTGCTTTTGTCTTCAGCGACCTGCTCGGCAACCATAATATCGCCGTCGCCGCGAACATCTACGGGAGAATCAGCGACGCGAGTGTGTTCCTCGGCTACGCGAACCTGAGTCGTCGCCTACAGTACACCCTCGGAGTGTCGCAGGACCCTGTCTACGTCCCGCTCAGTTACGGTTGTGTCCCTAATGGCTCGTTCTTTACCTGCCAGTCCGAGTACCTGCGTTACGTCGTCCGTAACGTGTTCGTGGTGGGGCAGTACCCGTTCAACCGGTTCACGCGTTTCGAGACCGGTCTGCAATTCAACAGCATCTCTCAGGGTCTGGTCAGGTTCTTCCAGGATTGCGCCAATGGCGGCTTCTGCGATCAAGTGCGTTCGAGCTCCGGGGGGAGTCTCCCGACGATCAGCTACGTGACGCCGAACGTGGCTTTCGTCTCGGACAATTCACTCTTCGGGACGACCGGACCTATCAGCGGCCGCCGGATGCGGTTCCAGGTGTCGCAAAATCTGGGCAAGCTGTGGTTCACGGATTACCTCGCCGATTATCGCCGCTACGATCCCATCATCTTCAACCGGTTGACCTTCGCGACGCGGTTTGTAAGCTCGCTGTCGGTTGGCCGCGACGAGACCTTCTTCCAGAAATACATCGGGCGTCCCGACTTCGTGCGCGGCTATGACAGGGCGAACTTCAGCCTCGTCGACTGCACTGACGTGATCGGCTCGCAGGTCGAATGCAACAACGCGCAGCTGGCCGGAAGCCGCGTCGCTGTCGCGAACGCCGAGCTACGCTTCCCGATCATTCGTCGCTTCGATATCGGGAGCACCTTTGGACTGCCGCCGGTGGACGGCCTGATTTTCTACGACGTGGGTCTCGCCTGGAGCAAGAATCAAAAGGCGTCACTCACGAAGCCCGAGAACTACAATCCGGACACCCAGCGCTATCCACTGCGCAGCTGGGGAGCGGGATTGCGGGTGAATCTCTTCAACCTCGCGATCCTGCGCTGGGATTACGCGATCCCGCTCGACGCGGACCGCGATCCGAACGTGACTTTCTCGTTGGGAGCGAGCTACTAACCGTTGCGTCGACTCCTATTGCTGGCGCTGTTTTGCGGCGCCTGCTCGGATGAAAAGGCAGCGCCGAAGAGTATTTCTCCGGCGGCGAGGGAAAGCCAGGGCACCGACCACCTCCTCCTGCGTGTCCCACGCGCTGGAGGGACCGGCCGCGTTTACCTCTACCCGAATCTCGATTCCACGGTGTGGGTCGTGGACGAGGCGCCTCGCATCGCCCGGATCCTTGCCTTCGACGCGCAGCAGGGCACAATCGCATTTGTCGATGGGAAAGGCCTCCCCGGACGCATAGATCTCCGTGAGACTGATGTCAGAACGGCCTCGCGTGCAAAGCTCACGTCCCTTTCGTCGGCGAACGGCACCGACATATTCGGGGTTACCTCCAAGGGCGTTGTAACCCGCCTCCATCCGGTCAGCGCTGACTGGAAGTTCGAGCCGCCCGTGCCGGCTCGCGGAGTATTCGCTCAGCCTAACGGGGATCTCATCGTCGCGGCGAACAAGGGCGCGCAGACGATTCTCTGGAAGCTCCGTCCACCTGACGAGCTCGTCGACGATAGCACCGTCCTTCCCCTCTCCGGCCGTGGCGTCAGCACCCAGGTTGGCGACAGGATTTATTTCACGGTCGACAGCGGACTGGTGGGCGTGAAGGCGCGGGATCTTTCGCCTGTCGGCGCGGTGAAGTTCGGCAGCCCTGTGCGCGCGCTCGCTCCGACTCCCAGCGGTGACAGGCTGTACGTCGCCACCACGACGGAGAAGGAGATCGCTGTCGTCGACCGCTACACCGAGCTTGTGAAAGCGCAAATACCATTGCCTGATGCGCCAAGCGATCTTCGCATGGATGCGCTCGGCAGATACCTGTTCGCGAAGTTTCCCAAGGTGGATTCGGTCTGGGTCATCAACATCGGAACGAACGAGCTGATCGGCGCGCTGGCGACGAAGTGGGAGGCCGACTTGCCGGCGATGACTCCGGACGGCAACGTCGCCCTGCTCGGCACCCGCGACGTGATGTTGGTCTCTCCCGAAACCCTCGAGCTCAAGAATACGATTGCCGGCGGCGCCAGGGACTTCTGGTACTTCTTCGCGTGGGACGGATTCCGTCCGCGTGCTCGGGGCATTGACGATCCGGTCACGTTCGCGGACGACAGCACCTTCGAGGATTCACTCGGAGCCATCCGCGCGGTTGACACCGCCGCGGGCTCGCCTGTCCCGACAGCCGACTCTGCATCGCGCCAGCCCAGTGCGGGCTCTCCCGGCTCGTTTTCTGTTTCGTTCGCCGCGCTTCTCAGTGAAGAAAAGGCGCGCGATCTCGCCGCCGCGATCATCATCAACGGAGCTCCCGCGCACGTTGTCGCGACCAACACCGCCGGGTCGCCGATATTTCGCGTCGTGATGGGTCCCTACCCCACCCGCGCGGAAGCCGACAAGATCGGGAAACAGTCGCGGCGTGATTACTGGGTATACGAGGGAAGCCCTTGAATGGGAGGGCTGCTGGCGGACGACCAGTAGCCTGGGAGGATGCAGGTCGCCAGATCGCACCCATTATTGGCAGTTATTCAGCGGTCCTGGTGAGCTCGAGCAACCCGTCGGTGGCGGCTCACGTCGCGCTGGGAATCGCCAGCGCTGAAGCTTCTCGTCGCCGCGTCGTCGTGGGAGACCTCGTTGGCGATCTCGCTCCGCTCGCATCACTGATTACGGACGACGATCCGCACGGAATCTCCGACAGCATTCTCTATGGCGTGTCGATCACCAGGATCGGACGACCGGTAGCGGGAACGGAGAACCTGTTCGTGATGCCGAGCGGCACCGAGCAGGTGATGAGTGAGGATATCTTCGCCAGCGGGCGATGGAAGCAGATCGCCGAGGGATTCACCAAAGTCGGGGCACTCCTCCTGTTAGTGGCCCGGAGCGACTCTCCCGGACTTGGCGTGCTCGCCGATCAGCTCGATGGTGTGGTCGTCGTCAGGGATTCAGAGCTCCCCGCTGCGCCCGGTGCGCTGATACTCGCGCGCGTCGCCTCACCGACGAGGACGCTGAAGGTTCCGTTCCTGAGGGACGTCGAGATCCCGCGGTTCGGCTCTGCGAGGCGGTGGCTCACTCCAAGCACTGTGGCATTGGCCATCATGATCGTTGTGGCGTCCGTATTTGCTCTGCTCCGCGTCCGCGACAATCGGGAATCGCAAACTCTCACAGATACACCGGCCGTGGCGGGAGGTCCGACCGTCGCGGATAGTTTTTTCGTCGCGCCACCGGCAAATGTCGCCGAATCCGCAGCCGCCTCCGCATTCGCGGTCGAGCTGCTTGTAGCAAACACCCCCGAAGGTGCTAACTTTGTGCTGCGGAAGGACAACGCGTCGCTGCCTGCCGCGACCGTGGCTCCAATTCCTATCGGCGTGGAGCGCACGACGTGGTACAAGGTGATAGCAGGCGCCTACACACGGAGATCCGAGGCTGATTCACTCCTGAGCGCGCTCAGAGCTGCGAAAGTTCTCAACGATTCCGCGGGTAGCATCCTGGAGGTGCCGTTGGCGCTGCTCGTAGACAGCGTCGGCACTCAGGGCGGGATCGACGCTGCTGTAACGGCTGCCGTCAGGAAATACACGGCGCGCGGCCTGCCCGTCTACGCCCTGATGCAGGATGATGGAGGCGCCAGGTTGTACGCGGGCGCATTCGACCGCCCCAACGATGCGGGCGAGCTGCTGAAGACATTGCGCGATGCGGGGATCCGACCCGTGCTCGCTTACCGGACGGGGAGAACGCCGTAGTGCGTCTGACAAAACTCGAGATCCACGGCTTCAAGTCGTTCGCCGATCAAACCGAGATGCTGTTCGAGGCGGGTGTGACCGCCATCGTCGGCCCTAACGGCTGCGGCAAGTCGAATGTCTCGGACGCGGTGCGCTGGGTCCTCGGCGAGCAAAAGGCACGCGCGCTGCGCGGGGCGAAGATGGAGGAGGTGATCTTCCAGGGATCTTCCGCGCGTCGCGCCGTCAATCTCGCCGAAGTCTCGCTGCACTTCGAAAACGACGACGGCGCACTCGACATCCCGTTTCGCGAAGTTGTGATAACGCGGCGGCTCAGTCGCTCGGGCGAGAGTGACTATTTCCTGAACAATGCGCCTTGCCGCCTTCGTGACATTCACGACATGGTGCGTGGCACTGGCCTCGGAGCCGACTCGGGTGTAGTGATCGAAGCGAGGATGGTGGACGCATTGCTCTCCGACAGGCCCGACGAAAGGCGCGAGCTGTTCGAGGAAGCGGCGGGAGTCGGACTCTATCGCGACCGCAAGCGGAGCGCCGAGCGCCGGCTTGAGGAGACAACCACGGATCTTTCGCGCATCGACGACTTGATCGCCGAAGTGCAGAGCCAGGTCCGATCCCTCGCCCGGCAGCGAAAGCGGGCCGAACGGCATACTGAGCTGATGGCGCGGCGGTTGACGCTAGAGGTAGCACACGCATCTCGCGAGATGAATGCCTGGCGTGGTGAGCTGTCCCGCCTCGAAGACCGACTCAAGACCTTGCGCGCTGAACTTCCGGCGGAAGAAGAGCACCTTCACGCCGCCGAGTTGTCGAGAGATGCGGCGCTCGTCGAACGCACCGCCGCCGAGGCCAGACGAACGGAGCTGACGCGGCTCGTCTCCGATCAACGGGAGAGCACCCAGGCGCTTCGCGGCGAGATCGCGGTAGCCCAGGAACGGCTGCGCAACGCGACTTCGCGTCGCGAGCGGGCCGAGGAGGAGCGGCGGGAGGGCGATGCGGTCGCTGGACGCGTCAGCAGTGAGCTCGAGCGCGCGGCAATCGAGCTGGCACAGTTGCAAGCCGCGCTCACGGCGGCGGACAATGCATTGGCCGAACACGCCCGACACGAAGAGGATGTGCGTGCCGGACTCGTTACCTCACGCACGCAGCTCGAGCAGAGCGACCGTGCGCTCCGCGAGCTGCGCGAAGAGCTGCATCGCGTTGAGCTGGATCAACAGGGCAGCGTGCGCGAGCGCGACGACCTGGTGGCGAGGAGAGCCGCGCTCGAGCGCGAACAGGTACAGCTTCATGACGCAGCCGAGGCCGCGCGTCGTGATTTCGCGGCAGCCGAGGATGCGGCCGGCATTGCGGTCGCGGGCCTGAGCGCCGCGACGAGCGGCGCGGAGGTCGCTCAGGATCTGCTTCAGCAAGCGCGTGCGCGCGCCGCGTCGGCGCGAGCGGACCTCGTCCGCGCCGAGGAGCTGCACGCTTCACTTGCCGCCAGGCTGAATGCGCTTGAGAATCTCGAGCGCGAAAGGGTCGGCCTCGCCCCCGCCGCTGCACAGCTCCTCAAAGAGCGCGCGGTTTTCGGCGAAGGTGCCGTACTGGGGCCGCTCAGCGATTTCATCAGCACCGATGCAGCATCGGCTGGATTGGTCGAGAGCTTTCTCGGAGCCACGGTGCATGCGGTCCTCGTCCGGGATCGTGCCGTCGCCGAAGCGGTCCGCGCCTGGCATGCGTCGACGTCGCCCGGTCCACTCCTGTTGCTCCCGATCGATTGTGCGCACGCCGCTGCGGACGCTGGCTCCGCCGCTGCCGCCGACCTCGCGGGTCTGGTCGAGTCCGCTTCGCCAGCGAGCGAGTGGGTGCGCTCGCTGCTCGGCCGCGTCACTTCGATGGAGAGCGGCACCGCGTTCATCGACGCCCGCGGCGCGATCTGGCTCCCCGCCGCAGAATCCGGTCGTGGACCGCTGCGTCGACGCGCCGAGATCGCGGAGCTCGGACGGGGAGTTACGCACAGCGCGTCCGCGAGGCAGGCCGCACTGGCCACGGCCGAATCGGAGAAGGCGGCCCTGTCGTCAGCTGAGCGCGCCTCGGTTGTCGCGCAGGAAGCGGTTTCCCACGCCGCACGCATCAACGGCGAGGCCTCCGAATTGTCGGCTGCCCTCGGAAGGCAGCACCAGCGTGCGGTACGTGAGGCGACTGAGGCGCGGGCACTGATCGAGCGCCTGCTGGAACGTGAGACTGCGGCAAACACGCGGATCGAGGCTCTTGTCGCCGCCGCAGCGGAACTCAAGGTGAAAATCGCCGCGCACGAGGCGATCGTAGCAAGAGCAAGAGAGACGCTGGAGGCGGCGGAGCGCCGACAGGATGAAGCACGCGAGCATCGCAGTGCCAGCCAGGTCCGCCGCGCTCAAGCGCACGCGCAGCTGGAGGTAGCTAGCGGGCGCCAGCGACACCTGAGTGAAGAGTTCCATTCGGCCAGCGGCCGCCTCGACTCGCTGGTGCTGGAGCTTTCCACGCTGTCGAGCGCCGATGCGCAGCTCACTGAGCAATTGTCGCAATGGGAGATGGATCTCGATGTCAGGCAGACGACGCTCGAGGATGCTGAGTTGCAGCTCGCGGACGCCGAACAGGCGGTGAGACATGTTGACGAGCAGCTCGCCAATACGGAGCACACTCTCACTGAGCTGCGTCGCAACACGTTGGCCAGGAGCGAGGAGCTCCACGCCTCCGAGCTCCGCTACACCGAGCTATCGGGACGAAGAGCCGCGATCCGCGAGAGATTGGAAGCCGAATGGAAAAAGCCGGTCGACGAGTTGTTGGCTGGCGCCGAGGTTCTCGAGCTGGAAGACGAAGAGCTGCGCGCCGAAGCAGCCCTGGTACGGGAGCAGCTGGAAGCGCTCGGCCCCGTCAACCCGCTCGCGATCGAAGAATATGACGAGGAGACCAAGCGCCTAGAGTTCCTCACCACCCAGCGCGACGACCTCAACTCCGCCAAGGCATCACTGCATCAGGCGATCAGGGAGATCGACACTACCGCCCGCGAGCTGTTCCTGCAGACGTTCGTTCAGGTACGCGAGAATTTCCGGAACATCTTCATGACGCTGTTCGGCGGCGGAGAATGCGAGCTGCGACTCGAGAACCCCGAGAGTCCGCTCGAAGGCGACATCGAGATCCACGCCTCCCCGCGCGGCAAGCGGACCCAGCGCATACATCTCCTGTCGAGTGGCGAGAAGGCGCTCGTCGCACTCTCGCTCCTCTTCGGAATTTTTCTGACGAAACCGAGTCCGTTCTGCCTGCTCGACGAGGTGGACGCCCCACTCGACGACCAGAACATCGGCCATTTCGTGAGAATGCTCAATCGCTTCAAGAGCAACACCCAGTTCATCGTGATCACCCACAATCCGCGCACGACTACGGAGGCGGCCGACGCGGTCTACGGCGTGACGATGCAGGAGCCTGGCGTTTCATCCCTCGTCAGTGTGCGAATGCGCGGCAAGACAGTCGATGAGACCGTCGGGCCGCCGTCCCCGACCCATGCGCCACATCGCCACGCCCCGCCCGCCGCGACGGTTCCGGCTGCCGACGACACGGCCCCACTAATCGCCTAAAATGCTAGTGGTAATGCAGCACGGCGCGTCGGCGAAAGACGTCGACCGCGTCGTCACGATCATCGGCGAGATGGGCTACGAAGCGCGGCCAATGCCGGGCGCCCAGCGAACGGCTATCGGGGTCGTCGGCAACGACGGCCGCATCGATTCGTCGCGCATTGAGGCTCTTCCCGGCGTCGCGCAGGTCATTCACGTCACGCAGCCGTACAAGCAGGCTTCGCGCGAGTGGCGCGAGGAGAACACAGTCGTGACGATCGCCCCAGGCGTCACCATTGGTGGCGACACTGTGGCCGTGATCGGGGGGCCGTGCGCCGTAGAGTCGGAAGAGCAGATCATGGCGGCGGCGCGAATCGTCAAGGCCTCGGGCGGCACAGCCCTCCGGGGCGGCGCGTTCAAGCCGCGCAGCTCTCCGTATTCGTTTCAAGGCATCGGCAAGAAGGGACTGGCGTATCTGGCACGGGCGAGGAAGGAGACCGGACTGCCGATCGTCACCGAGGCGATGGACCCCGAGGGCGCGGAGCTGGTGGCGGAAGTTGCCGATTGCATCCAGATCGGCGCCCGCAACATGCAGAACTATTCGCTCCTGAAGACAGTCGGCAAGCTGAACAAGCCGGTGCTGCTCAAGCGCGGCATGGCTGCCACCATAACCGACCTGTTGCTGAGTGCGGAGTACATTCTCGCGGAAGGAAACGAGAACGTGATTCTCTGCGAGCGCGGCGTACGCGGCTTCGATCCTGCCGCGCGCAACCTTCTCGATCTGACGGCGATTCCGATCGTGCACCGCCTCTCGCACCTTCCGATCATCGCCGATCCCAGTCATGGCACGGGCCTGCGGGACAAAGTGACGCCCATGGCGCGCGCGGCAGTGGCGGCAGGAGCTGACGGCGTTCTGATTGAAGTGCATCCTGATCCGGATCGGGCGTTATCGGATGGGGCACAGTCGCTTTATCCGGATCAGTTTGCTGAGCTGGTGCGTCAGTTGAGAGCGGTTGCGGCTGCTATCGGAAGGAGAATTCCGCAGGCGCGTTGAACGCTCCGGCAAGTGAGTCGCGTGGGGCCGTTGTGCGTCGCCCGTTTTTCCGTTTTCCGTTTTCCGTTAGCTTCGAGTAAGGCCGAGCACATCGGGAGTTCTTTCGGGCGGGGTAGAAAGGTTTGGGTGTCGCAGGTCGACCACAGAGCTCCAATATCAGCTCGAACTGGCTAGAGACTACGAGGTACTACCCCCACGCGAGTGGCACTCGCTGAGCGTGGAGACGAGCGATGTTCGGCGCATGCTGTGCAGGCTTCGGAATAGGGTGCTGGCATCTATTCCCTTACCCGCCAGTGTTCACGGACAAACAGAAAACGGAGAAACGGAACACGCACAACGAACGCGCTGTTCTACTGGTGAAACACCGGATCATTGAGCCACCATGGGAGTATATTGAGAGATGAGACGACAATTCTACATCTCCACCATGGCCCTGCTCGCTCTCCCGCCAGCAGCCCGGGCGCAAAGCGCCGAGACGATAATCGACCGCGCCGTCGCGGCCTATAAAGGTCTCAACACCATGCGGGCTGAGTTCCGGCAGACTCTCACGAATCCCCTCACCGGCAGCACGCAGACAACGACTGGCGAGATAATTCGAAGGAAGCCGAACCTGATGAGCATCAACTTCAACAACGGCGACCGCGTCGCCGCCGACGGCTCCAGTCTTTGGGTCTACCTGCCGAGTAGCGTTCCGGGACAGGTGATAAAAATGCCATACACGGGCGGAAACGCGGGATCAGTCGATCCGGCCGATCAGTTCCTCGATTCACCGCGCACTCGCTACACGGTCACTCCGGCCGGAGCGGCTAGGGTTGGTGGGCGCGCGACGCATGTGCTAAGTCTTATGCCGAAGCGCAAGAACGACGTGGTGGCACGGGCAAAGCTGTGGATCGACGACCGGGACTATACCCTCCGGCAATTCGAGGTCGAGAGCGCCAACGGACTGAGGCGAAAAGTCGTGATCACGAGCTTCACCGCCAACCCGAGTCTCGAGCGCTCCCGGTTTCGTTTCAACGTTCCGCGGGGGGCCAAGGTGGTCGATCAAAACACGATCGACGCATTCTAAAGAAGCCGGAAATGATCCGATGCCATTATCGCGCTGTCGCCGTCATGCGTCGCGCCGCGAAACCGGGTGCAGCATCCCGGTCAGCGCCGCGAGTTTTTTCGCATCGGTTCCTCGACGCTGCGCGATATGCACCGCCGCCGCGGACACGGCGCGATATACACTCAGCGCGTCACCATGAGTTGTAAGCGCGCGAAGATGCTTACCGACGGTCTCAGTGTCCCCGCGTACGACTGGCCCCGTCAGCGCGTCGTCGGGAAGCGTCTGTCGCATATTCGATAGCGCGCCGCTCATCAGACTCTCCACTGCCTGGTGAGCGCTTGCCTCGGCGATGCCGATGTCGCGCAGCAGGTGCGTGGCGACGGAAGCGAGCACGACGGGAAAGTTCGATGAGATGACGGCGGCGGCGTGATAGGCGGGCTTCTTTCCTGCGGGGATCTCCAGCGTGCGCGCGCCGAGCTGTCCTGCGAGTCGACGCGAGATATTTCGGGCGGCGTTGTCCCCGTCCACGCCGATCCAGCCGCGCCGCAGCAGCTCGGCTGATACTTCGGGATCGGCAAAGGGAACGAGCGGATGAAAGGTTCCGCCAGAAAAACCCGCGTCCCGCAGTGTAGCCAAACCCGCCGGCTCGGCGATCGCGGAGGTATGCAGAATCACTGTGCCTGATCCCAGCCGCCGGCCGGCCGCCGCATCGATCAGCTCCTGGATCGCATCGTCGAGCTGAGGATCACGGACCGCAACGATGATCACATTGGCGCTCGAGATCTCGGCGGGAAGCGGACCGCTGGATGTCGCGATACCCGAGGGTCGCTTGCCGTGCAGGCCGACCAACTTCACCCCTGATGCGCGAAAGGCGCGGGAAAGCCCGCGCCCCACGTGTCCCGGTCCAATGATGAAGACGCGTTCGCTCACTGAATCACTTGCGCTTCCGGGGGCGGAGCCGCAGCGGCGGCCTTTCGCAACAGGTCCTGCTCGGTACGCGACCCGCGAGCCAGCTCGAGTGCCTTCTGGAGTGGCCTGTCCACCGCCGCGCGGCGGCGAAACTCGGCCTCGCCGCCGAATACGTACCGCGCGATGTCGGATGCGATGAAGCGGGAGACCATTTCTTCGGCTTCGTCGAAGACCGATCGGGGAATGTCTACTCCGCGCTCCGCCATCCGCCGCCACACTTCGTCGCGCATAGCCGGCGTAACCTCGAAATCCGGGCTGGCAATTGCCTGCCTGCCCTTGAGATGGAGAGCGTATTCGGTCACCGCGTCGCGAAATTGCCGCGCGTTAGCGCCGAGAGCGCGCATGAGGTTCACTTCCGGGAGGGGTCTAACGGTATCACCCGAGATCACATCAGGGGTGATACCTCCACCACCGTAGACTATGCGTCCCGATTGGGTGCGGAACTTCTCGCGTTTGAGCGGAGGAGGGTCGCCGGACTCGTCGTCGCTCAACGGGCGCGTGATCGAGCGGCCGGCAGGAGTGAACCAGCGCGCCGTAGTAATCCTCAATCCGCCGGCGGGCCCGAAAGAGACGACGCTCTGCGCGCTCCCCTTGCCGTAGGTCGGAGTACCGATGATCACCGCGCGATCATGGTCCTGCAGCGCGCCGGCGACGATTTCGGCGGCGCTGGCGCTGCGGCCGTCAACCAGGATCATGAGCGGCAACTGCGGCCACCGCTGCGGAAGCGTATCGGAGTATTCCCGATTCGCTTCGGGCAACCTGCCACGCATGCTCACGATCTTCTGGCCCGGATTCAGGAACAGATCCGAAACGTGTACGCCCTGTCTCAACAAGCCACCGGGATTCGTTCTGAGATCGAGAACGAGTGTCTTCATCCCCTTCGAAAGGAGGCTCGAAATCGCTCCTATCACTTCCTTGACCGTCGAGTCGCTGAAAGCCTTGAGGTCGATGTAACCGACACCTTCCCTCAGCATCGACGCCCGCCGCACGGCGCTCTGATGAATGGTCGTGCGCGAGATGGTAAGGGCGATCGGCTCGACGACGCCGGGCCGCTCGATCTTGAGACTCACCGGGGTTCCTGCCTTGCCCCGCAGCAGCCTCGCCGCTTCTTCGTTCGTCCAGCCTCTTGTCGGCTTGCCCATTATCTCGACGATACGGTCACCGGGTTGAATTCCGGCCCGTTCGGCGGGGCCTCCGACGATCGGCGCTACCACGATCAACCAGCCATCCCTCAGGTCGACTTCCACACCGAGCCCCGCGTAATTGCCGCTCGTCGACTCGTGCAGCCGCGCGAATCGATCCGGCGGCAGGAACGTGGAGTACGGATCGTTGAGCTCGAAGAGCATGCCGTCAACCGACTTCCGGTATAGCGCCGAGTCGGTGACCGGGTCGACGAAATCGTTTTGCACGTGGCGGAAGACGCTCTCGAAAAGACGCGCGCCCTCGAATGTCGTGAACGTTCCCGTGCGGGCGCCGCGATGGACGAATGCGCCTCCGGCCACGAGGGCGACGAGAATCGCCCCAGCGACGATCATCGTGCGGGCAGGACCTGGCGAGTCAATTCCGGGAAGCTTCATGCGCATTCGTGTTCTTAGCTCTCTAGAGGGCCAGCAGTTTCGGAAACGCCTTGGACAGAGCGCGGACGACGCGAGTGGACACCGCGTCCTCGTCTCCAGTACCATCTATCAAAGTGATAGGTCCGCACTCCGGATGGGAGTCCTGCCACGCCCTGTCGGTGAACTTTCTGAACGCTTTGCCGACCTGATCGTGGAATTCGGCCCCGGATTTCTCCATCCGGTCGCGGCCACCGCGCGCATCGGCCCGCGCCAACCCCTCTTTGGCCGGAATGTCGAGCAGCAGCGTGAAATCAGGCACCAGGCCTCCCGTCGCCAGCCTGTTGGCGGCCCGCACCTCTGGCTCCGGCAGTCCGCGTCCGGCGATCTGGTAGGCGTAGGTAGAGAGAAAAAACCGGTCGAGCAGCACGACTTTGCCCGCGGCCAGGGCCGGGCCTATCTCACGTGCGATCAGCTCGGCGCGGGATGCCATAAAGAGCAAAGCCTCGGTTGCGTCCGTAACGTGCCACTCGCGGTCGAGGAGAATCTCCCTGATGGCGTCGCCGACTGGGGTGCCACCGGGCTCCCGGACCGCGACACAGGGAATTCCAGCCTGCGCCAGGCGCTCGGCCAGCCTCTTTATCTGTGTCGTCTTGCCCGCGCCCTCCGCGCCTTCGAATACGATCAGCTTTCCGGCGCCCATTTCAGCCCAGCGTGATGATCGGGCTTGCCGCGCCCTTCTTCATTCCATCCATGATCCACTGATTAACACGCATCATCACTTTGTCGAAGTTCTCCTGTGCCGTCACCGCACGCTGGTATGCGGGCTGGATCTGGATCTTCTCGAGCATCGAATCGAGCTGTTGCTCCATCTCGGGCGTCGGGTTCTCACCGCGCTGGATCATTTGTTGTGCTTCGCCTCTCAGCCGCTCCATCTCCTTCAGCAACGCGACTGCGTCCCGATCTTCGTTCAAGCCTTCGCTCGACCGCTTGAGCGCCTGATACTCGGGGCTTTGCCCAATCAGCCTGCCGAGCTCCTTCGCCTTTTCTTCCAGCATCGTTTCTCCCGTTATTCCGAAGAGGCTGTCAGCTGCGCCACGCGAACACGAATCTTTCGCGCCCGGTGAGGTCAGGCAGCACTTCTATGTCGATGTAGCGGCCGTCAACCGCTATCATCTCCGCGACCGATCCCGCGCGACGGGTATCGACTTCCAGCGCAAGAATACCTCCCCGCGCGAGAACACCCGACGCCTGGGCGATGATACGCCTCGTAACGGCCAGGCCGTCGTCTCCGGAGAGTAAAGCCACGGCCGGCTCCCAGTCGCGTACCGAGCGCGGTAGCCCCTGTCCCTCGGAGTACGCGATGTACGGCGGATTCGAGACGATCGCATCAACGCGCCGTCCAACGAGCGGGGCCAGAACGGCGCCGTTCAGAAACTCTACCGGCGACCGCAGCGCGCTGGCGAGCAGCCTGGCGTTGTTCTCGGCGGTCGCGAGGGCTCCGCGCGATATGTCTGTCCCGATGACGATGTCGAAATCGCTCTCATAAGCGAGAGAAAGCGCGATCGCACCCGATCCGGTACCGATGTCTGCGATTGTGCGGACCGATGGGGTGCATCGCTCGAGTATCACGTCGACCAGTCTCTCCGTTTCTACACGCGGGATGAGGACGTTCTCATCCACCTCGAGCGTCAGGTGACGGAATGACGCGCGCCCGACAGCATATACGAGTGGCGCGCCGGTGCCCCGTTTTCCTGCTGCTCGAATCGCCGACTCGATCAACGCCGCTGGCGCTTCGTTTTCCATGTTGGCCGCCGGCCAGAAGCGCGGGACGTCGAGCAGCGCCGCGACGATATCCTTTGCCTCGCCCTGTGCCTCCAGCATTTCGCTCGTCTCGAGTTGCGCAGTAACTGCCTTGAGAAGTTGACCAATCGTGTGGACTTGTGCGTCGCCCGCAGCCAGCACTGTCGCGGATTTATTCACCCAGCTTCTCCTCGACATCCGTCACCTTCAGCGCTTCTATGAACGGATCGATCTCACCGTTCAGCACTCTCGTGAGCTCGTGCAGAGTGAGGTTGATGCGGTGATCGGTGACACGGTTCTGCGGATAGTTGTAGGTGCGGATCTTCGCCGACCGGTCGCCGGTGCCGACTTGTGTTTTTCTCAGTCTCGCCCGCGCCGCCTCCTGCTCCGCGATCCTGGCGTCCAGCAGGCGCGCACGCAGGACTTCCATTCCCTTGAGCTTGTTCTGCAGCTGCGATTTCTGATCCTGCTGGCTGACGACGATTCCACTGGGAATGTGCGTGATGCGAACAGCGGAGTCGGTGGTGTTCACACTCTGGCCACCCGGACCTGAGGAGCGGAAGACATCGATGCGCAGATCCTTGTCCTCGATCTTCATGTCGATTTCCTCGGCTTCCGGGAGGACGGCAACGGTGGCGGCCGACGTGTGAATGCGACCCTGACTCTCCGTCACGGGCACACGCTGCACGCGGTGCACGCCTGACTCCCACCGCATTGCACCGAACGCGCCTTCACCTTTCACCTTGAAGATCGCTTCCTTGACGCCACCGAGTGATCCGTCTGACTGGGAAATGACCTCGACCCGCCAGCCACGCCCTTCGGCAAAGCGCGTGTACATGCGGTAGAGATCTGCGGCGAAGATGGCGGCCTCGTCACCGCCGGCGCCGCCGCGGATCTCGACGATGGCGGGACGATCATCCAGCGGATCGTGCGGGATGAGCTCCGGCTTGATCTCGGCGAGTAGCGCATCGATGGAGCTTTCGAGACGCGCCTGTTCGGCCGTGGCTTCCGCAACCATGTCGGCGTCGTCAGAACGCAAAAGCTCGCGGGTTTCCGCGAGCTCCTGCTCGTATCTCTGCAGCCTGTTGCCCATCTCGACAAGTGATTCGAGACGTCTGTGCTCCCGCCCCAGCGCGGCCATGCGCTGCTGGTCGCGGACAGTCTTCGGATCGGAGAGCTCTCGCTCTACCTCAGCGGCACGCTCGAGCGCGTCCGTGAGCCGGTCGCGGAGACTCAGCTTTCGGTGCTACGCGCAGAGCCTTGCTTGCCGTACTTCTGACGGAAACGCTCGACGCGTCCCGCGGTATCGACGAGCTTCTGCTTGCCCGTGAAGAAGGGGTGGCAGTTGGCGCAGATGTCGGTGTGGATCTCCGCCTGGGTGGAGCGTGTCTGATATGTAGTGCCGCAGGCACACCTGACGGTTGCCGTTGCGTAAACTGGATGGATGTCGGGTTTCATCGGTATCTCGTGGTTGCTCGTATGGAACCTTGAAATATAGCTAAATTTTCGCCGACTTAATACCCAAACCCGCGCCAAAGGAGCCCCGTGCCCCCTCTCCCCGCCGACGACTACGTGCTCGGCACCGAGGACGCCGAAGTCGAGAGGCTCGGTCTGCAGCACCTGGTCTGGCGACCGCGCGCGTCCGACGCCTGGCGCCGCGCTGGATTTACAACCGGCCAGCACCTCCTGGACGTCGGCTGCGGACCCGGTTACGCGAGCGTCGATCTGGCAGCGATCGTTGGCCGGAGCGGTCGCATTACCGCGCTCGATCAATCCCCCCGCTTTCTGGAACGACTCGCCGACCGCGCCGCCAGGGCTGGCATTTCGAACATCGAACGCGTCCAGCTCGACCTGGATTCCGGCGCGCTGCCCCGGCTCAGCGCGGACGGCGCTTGGTGCAGATGGGTGTTCGCCTTTCTGAAGAATCCACGCGGGCTGTTGGCGCGCATCAGCGACGCGCTCAAACCCGGAGCGCCGATCGTGATTCATGAGTACTTCAATTACGCGAGCTGGCGACTCACTCCCCGCCAACCAGACCTGGAGGAGTTTGTCCAGGTCGTGATGTCGAGCTGGCGCTCCACGGGGGGCGAGCCCGACATCGCACTCGACCTCCTCGCCTGGTTACCTCAACACGGATTGCGAATCGAGGAGACTCGGCCGATCGTAGACGTTGTCTCTCCCGACAACTTCGTCTGGCAGTGGCCGAGCACTTTTGTGGACGTCGGACTCTCGCGGATGGCCGCTCTCGGGCATTTCTCCCACGAGCGCGCCGCTCAGATCAAGGAGCTGTTCCGCCGGGCGGCGGCGTCACCGGACACACGCATGGTAACGCCGGCGGTTCTCGAGATAATCGCCCGAAAGGCATAGCCGCATTCCGCTAACTTGGTGTGATGCTTCCACGCGCATTTCTTGTTTTGGCCCTCTGCGGCGCGCTCGCCACCCTTGCTCCGTCGCCTGCGCGCTCGCAGATGATTCCGTTCGCGCCGCGCCCGCCCGCGGGAGAGGCAGGCTCCGAGCTCATCGTATATCTCCTGACGTTCGGACAGGGAGACGAGGTGTGGGAGTTTTTCGGACACAACGCGATCTGGATCAAGGACCGCGCGAAGGGCACAGACATCACTTACAACTGGGGAATGTTCGACTTCAATCAGCCGAACTTCGTAGGGCGATTTCTCACCGGGAACACGCGGTACTGGATGGATGGGATCGACCTCGAGTCGACGCTCCAGACCTACACCCAGCGCAATCGTTCCATCCTCGCGCAGGAGCTGAACCTCACCCCGGCGCAGCGCCTCCGCCTCAGGGAATCCCTCGAGGTGAACTCCCTGCCGCAAAACAAGTTTTATCGGTACGACTATTATCGCGACAACTGCTCGACGCGGCTGCGGGACATGCTCGACCGCGCGCTCGGCGGTCAGCTGCAAACGGCGACGACCACGCGCATGACATCGGAGACCTACCGCACTCACACCCAGCGCCTCACCACCGGGGACGTGCCCATTTACACCGGGATCACACTCGCTCTTGGGCATCCTGCAGACTGGCCTATCTCCAGGTGGGACGAAATGTTCCTGCCGGTGAGAATGGCAAATCACTTCAGGGCCGTGAGCCTGACCGACAGCGTCGGCGCGAGAATTCCGCTCGTGCGCTCCGAGATGGCGTTGTTCACCGCCGGGCGCGCGCCAGAGCGAGCGATTCCGCCGAATTACCTGCCCTGGTATGTAGCGATTGGAATCGTCCTGGCCGGCGCGTTGATCGCGCTCGTTAGCCGCGCCGAAATGGGGAGCCGAGTGGCGCTATACGCGGCTGCGGCGATGGCGACGCTCTGGAGTCTTGTTTCCGGACTCGCAGGGACGGCGCTCGTCGCTGCCTGGTTGTTCACGCAGCATCACTTCATGAGCCGGAACGAGAATCTGCTGCACTTCAGTCCGCTTTCCATCGCGCTGGTGGTACTGATTCCGCTTTCGATCTTCGGCTTGCGCAGTGTCACGAGGGCGCGAAAGCTGAGCGCGCTGATTGCGGCGCTCTCACTCTTCGGTTTCATCGCGCAGGGAGTTCCTTTTTTCGACCAGTCGAACGGCGAGATCATCGCGCTCGCTCTGCCGCTCAACCTCGCCGTGGTTTGGACCGTGTACCGTCTGACGTCCTACAGACGGACCTCCTTGCCGTCCTCCGCCGCCTTGTAGATCGCTTCTATAAGCTTCATTACCACCAGCTGGTCGTCAGGCGGGTCATACGGAGTCTCCTCGTTGACCACGGCGATGAAGTGCGCGAGCTCGGCGCGATAGGACTGTAGGAACACACTCTCGCGCGCGGCTGCTCCACTGGGCGAAACGTCGGTCGGCTTCCCGTTCAGCATCTTCACCACCCTCAGCGGGGCCAGTCGGGCGCTTCCCCGCGCGGAGAGCACCTCGAACCACCACCGTTCCTCCTGCCCGACGTATGCCCACGAGATGTCGAAGGTGAGGCTGATCCCTCCCGCGCACTCCACGAGCACGACCATCGCGTCCTCTACGGCGCCGACGCCGCGGCCCCGATCCATGTGAGCGCTCACTCGCACCGGCTCCGCGAAGTCAGCAAGCCAGAGAGCGAGATCGACGAGAGGAAATCCGTGCTCGAAGAACGCTCCGCCGCCCGCTTCCGGGCGGCGAAAGCGCCAGCCGGTGCGGCTCGTCGCGAACTGGTACTGGCCGGATCGAACGCCGATCAGCCGTCCAAGCTCCCCGCCCTGGATGAAACGATTGAGCTGCTGAACATCGCTGCGAAAGCGGTGGTTGTTCCCCACCACCACCTTGCGCCCAGCCTGCTTGCCGGCGGCAAGAATCCGTTCGACGCCGCGCGATGTGAGCGACAGTGGGCGCTCACAGAGCACGTCCACCTTGGACTTGAGCGCACGGAGCACGTGAGGCTCGTGCAAATGGTTGGGCGTCGCGATGACGACAGCGTCGACCTGATCCAGCTCGAGCAGATCCTCGAAGTCCGTGAACACGTCCGGAATTCCGAGGCGTTCGGCGATTGCGCTCGCCTTGGGGCCGTCGTTGTCGCACAGCGCAACGAGCTGTGCGCCCTTGATCTTGGACAACACCGGCAGGTGCGCCAGCTGCGCGATCGCGCCGGCGCCGACCAGGCCCAGACGGCAGTTGGCCTTAGTCACGACGCGAGTGCTCTCTTTCCCAGTGCTCTCTTACCCTGCGATCGGTCCAACTGTAGTCCCCGGATAGTACGTCTGCAGAATCGTGCGATAGTTCTGCCCCGCTCGCGCGCGGCCAATCACGCCCCACTGACACATGCCGATTCCGTGGCCAAAGCCGCGTCCGGTCACGGTGAGGCCCGTCACTTCGCCGCCGTTGGTCGTCGTAACATGCCTGAAGTACGTGCTGTTCATAATCGCACCTTGCGGATTTCGCAGCACGAAGCGGATGTCGTTCCGGCGTAAAGTGTACGTGCCGCTTTCAGTCCCTATCAGCAGCGCGGCGACACGGTCGGATGCTGTCCTGCCCTGCTCGGTGATACCCGTGATGCGGCCGAGTCCGGTTTTCGGAGCGTTGGTATAGTTCGCGAGATACTTTTCCATTACGGCGCGCAGTGCAGGTCCGTCCCACGTCTGTGTCCAGCTGAAACGTGGTGAGGGATCGCAATAGTACTTATCGGTGCCGGGAATTCTGTCGCTCACGGGCCGAAGATACGGCTCATCGGGCCTGTCGTTCCACACCTCCGTGACCCCAGCCGTACTTCCGCCGCACGTCGAGGAATAGTAGGCGTTGATCGGCTGACCGGCGAAGGCGATGACGACATCGCGCGTCGTGAGAAGCGCCGAATCCGCCTGTGGCTTCTCCGCATCCGCTCCGCCGTAAACCTGGTCCTGCACCGTCGCATACATGTCGAACGCGCGTGTGCTCGTGAGGCGGGTATAGGCGTAGGTACGCGCGGCTACGGCTTGCACCTGAACCGCGGCAAACTCGCCGGCCGTGCGGGCGCCAATCTCGGGACCTACCACTCCGCGCAGGTACGAATCCATCGGGAGGACATTTACGACGAGGAAGCCCGAGTCGGTCGCGCTAATAACCAGCTCACCCCGATATCGCTTGCCGTTCCAGGTGACGAACTGTTCGCCGGCCGGGGGCCGTATCACACCGGGTGTGCTGACACTTCCCAGAGGGGCAGCTGTCGCGAGCGCGATCCGTACCATCTGGTCAGCGCCACGCTTGTACTTCCCCGGTGTGGTGACGGGACTATCCGTGCCGGCCCGCGGGGCGCTGACTGAGACGCATGCGCCTACGCCGAGTACAACCATGACCGAGATGCCTTTACGCAACTGCCTGCTCCATAGCGTCTCGCAGTCTGTCGAGCGCGGTGGCGATCTCCTGATCGCCGTGCGCGGCTGACATGAAAGCCGCTTCAAAAGGTGATGGCGCCAGGTACACGCCCCGCTCCAATGCAGCGTGGAAAAATCTCCGGAAAAAGTCCACGTCGGACGCTTTTGCCTCGGCGAAGTTCCGGACCGGGTTCGCCGCAAAGAAAAAGCCCCACATCGATCCCGCACTGCCGCACATGAGCGGAATGGCGAGGTCGCTGGCTATCCTAAGCAATCCTTCGACCATCGTGGCTGTCCGTTTCTCGATCCGTCTGTGTAGTGCCGGCGTAAGGGCGGACAGTGTCGCCAGCCCGGCGGCCATGGCGAGCGGATTTCCGGAGAGAGTTCCGCCCTGATACACGGGACCCTCGGGGGCGATGAGCTCCATGATGTCGCGCCGGCCCCCGTAGGCCGCGACGGGCAGGCCTCCGCCGATCACTTTGCCCAGCGTGGTCAGATCCGCTGTTACGCCGAAGCGCTCGCGGGCGCCGCCGGGTGCGATGCGGAATCCAGTCATCACTTCGTCGAAGATGAGAAGCGCTCCATTCTCGTCAGCAAGCGCTCGCAACCCCTCGAGAAAACCAGGAATTGGCGCGATGAAGCCTGAATTCCCCACCACAGGCTCGACAATGATTGCGGCCAAGCGCTTTGAATTCGACTTCACGACACCTCTCGCGACATCGAGATCGTTGAACGGCGCGGTGAGCGTCAGCGCTGCCAGCGCGGCCGGGACTCCGGGGGAATCGGGAAGACCGAGCGTCGCGACGCCCGAGCCGGCCCGCACGAGAAATGAATCAGCGTGCCCGTGATAACAGCCTTCGAACTTGAGAATCGCATCTCGTTTCGTGAACGCTCTCGCCAGGCGTACAGCGCTCATGGTCGCCTCGGTCCCGCTGGAGACGAATCGCATCATTTCCAGATGAGGCATGCGCTCCCGAATTGCTTCAGCCAGCTCGACTTCGAGCAGCGTCGGCATTCCGAAACTGGTTCCCGACTGCATTGCCTTTTCCAGTGCTTCGAGCACGATCGGCGAAGCATGGCCCAGCACGAGCGCCCCCCAGGAGAGTACGAAGTCGATGTACTCCTTTCCGTCCGCGTCCCAAATGCGCGGGCCTTCTCCTCGAGCGGCCACGATCGGCTCCCCGCCGACGCCCCTGAAGGCGCGCACAGGCGAGTTGACTCCGCCGGGGAAAATCTCGCGCGCACGCTCCATGACTTCAGTCGAGCACAATCGGGCGAGTGGAGTTGCCATTTACCGCCCGTAGCTTCCGATCGTGACCTGACCCATGGGCAGCTCCCGCCGCACTCGCCGCTGCTCGGTCGCCCCCACCGGCAGCGCGACCCGAATGAGCGATGCGCGGAAGTCGTAATCGTCCACGACCTCCTCGATCGCGACTTCAGCGAGTGTGCCCGGCGCGAGCGCTTCGTCGAGGTGCGTCACGCCATCGATGTCGTCCGCCTGCCACGGCAGCCGCGCCTGCGATGTCCCGCTCTCATGGTCGATTCGATCTACCAGCGCCAACGCAGTCCTGCCGATTCTCGTTTCGTAGCGTTCGGAGGTGATTCCCCGCTGCAGCTCCGTCAGCCTCTCCAGTCGCTCGCGCTTCACGCTGTCGTGCACGTCGTCGCCAAACTGCGCGGCACGCGTCCCCTCCTGCGGCGAATAGCTGAAAGCGCCCACCCGGTCGAACTGCATCTCTTCCAGGAACCCGAGGAGCTCCTCGAACTGCTCGTTGGTCTCGCCGGGGAAACCGACGATGCACGTGGTGCGGAGTGCGAGCTCAGGCACCGCATCACGGAATCGCTTCACGCGCTCGCGAATCGTGCGCTTCCGCTCCGGGCGCCTCATACGTGCGAGAACCAGATCGGAGCCGTGTTGAATCGGCATGTCCACATAGGGCATAACTCGCTGTTCCCGAGCAACGACCTCTAGTAGGCGGTCGGTGATACCGGTGGAGTACAAATACAGCATCCGTATCCAGGGAATCGAAGTCTCTGCGACCAGCGCCTCCAGTACTTCGGGCAGCTTGATTCCGTCTCGCCGGTCTCGCCCGTAATGCGCCAAATCCTGCGCGACGAGATTTATCTCGCGCGCGCCCTGCAGCTCCAGTATCTGCGCCTCGCGCACGATCTCGTCGAGCGAGAAGGAACGGTGCTTCCCGCGCATGAGCGGTATCGCGCAGAACGCACAGCCGTGGTCGCATCCTTCGCTGATCTTGAGGTAGCGGACGTGCGGCAGGTCGCCTGTGTACAGGCGGACGCCCGGGTGCAGCGCCTCACTCTCTTCCCCAAGGAATCCTCGCGCGGTGAGCTCGGGAACGAGCCGCTGCATCTCCGATGATCCGAGAAAGACATCCACTTCCGGGAGCGCCGATTCCAGCTCGGCTTTATGTCGTTCGATCATGCATCCGACCGCGACGACAGCGTGGCAGCGTCCATCGGTCTTGAATCGCGCCGCTTCTATCATCGCGTCGATCGATTCCTTCTTGGCGGCATCGATGAAGCCGCAGGTGTTGACGATGATCACCTCGGCTTCGCCCAGATCGGCGGTATACTCGGCCGAGTAGTCCGACAGCTGCGCCAGGTATCGCTCGGTGTCGACGGTGTTCTTGTCGCAGCCCAGCGTGATGACGCCAACTTTCATCGGTAGTTGCCGAACTTGAGCTCGACGCCGAAATCCTTGCCGCGCAGCAGGGCCATCGCTTCCTGAAGGTCGTCCCGCGAGGGCGATGTCACGCGGACCTGCTCACCCTGTATCGCCGCCTGCACCTTCCTGAGCTTTGCCTCCTTGATGGCGGCCGCTACTTTCTTAGCGGTATCGCCGTCGAGCGACATCTTGAGCGCGATATCGCGGCGGACCGTATCGCCGCCGGCTGGCTCGATTTCGCCCGGATCGAGATTCTTCACCGACACCCCACGCCTGATCAGCTTGCCCTGAAGGACGTCCCACACCGCCTGCATCTTGTAGTCGTTCTCGGCGGTGAGCGCGATCTTGCCTTCAGCGCGCTTTAGCTCGATGGTGGCTGGCGAGCCCTTGAAGTCGTAGCGCTGGGAGATCTCCTTCTGGGCCTGGTTCACGGCGTTGTCGACCTCCTGGAGGTCGACCCCCGTCGTCACGTCGAACGAAGCCTGTTGTGCCATGGGGTAAATCTAACCGCCCCCGCTTGGCTCTCGACCAGCCTTCTACCAGGTCGGCTTGAACACCATGAGGGCGGCGGCGATAAGCGGAGAGAGGAGCGCGGCAGCGCCCCAGATCGCCCAGCTACGCGACAGCCTCTCGTAAGCGGCCCAGTCGAAAGTAGCGGGGTCGGTGCTGGATCGCGCCAGCGCCAACATCTGCCGCTGCCGGGGCGCAACACGGGCCATGAAAGCAACGCCGGCGAATATGAAAAGAGCTATTCCCCCCGCGATCCAGGCTGTACGCAAGAGCGGAAGGCCTGCTGTCAGAGCTGCGGCAATACCAGTCACGAGGATGATGACCACGCCTGGAATCGTGAACAGCCGGTCGCTGCGGATGATTCCGTCGAGTACGTGAGCAATCAGTCGCGGATCCCGCGTCCGATCAGCGTGCGCCTTCCAGAACACTCCAGTCGTGATGTTCCCCAGAAAGAGGATGACTCCGACGATATGGAGAAACTTGAGGGCGAGATACATCAGGCGCCGATAAGTGGAGTCTGCTGACCGCGCGTGAACGTCCGATCGGGAGCACTATGAAGTCCGATTGTGGTGGCGATGATCTGCTGGAGGCGGGTGAGACAGCCCTCGGTGATTACGAAGCGGCAGGCGTCGTGCGCCAGCGCCATTACGCCGAGAAAGCCGACGACGAGCGTGAGCGGCGCCAGTCCAACCGTGAACGCGGCGCCTGCGACTGCTGCGACGGATACACCTGAGGTAAGAAGAAGACCGCCGCTTCGCCGGAAGGGCCCGAACTGCGGCGTGAAGCGAAACCTGTCTCCGTCGTGGCGAATGCGTACGCTCGAGATGAGCGGGAGACGCACGCAGATGTGATCGCCGTGAGGGACGACCACGTAATCGAGGTGTTCGAGCTCTGATCGCAGCGAGAGAAGAGCGGGGTCGAGTGGTTTGACGATCGTTGTATTCATATCCACGAAGTACGGGACAGAATCGTGTGCTACCTCACCCCAGAAACGACTCCAGCGACCGGCGCCGCGAGTTGTGCCGCAGCTTGAGAAGCGCCTTCTCCTTGATCTGCCGTACGCGCTCGCGCGTGATTTGGAGCAGCGTGCCAATGTCCTCGAGCGTCATTGGATCCGCCCCATCGAGTCCGAAATACAAACGCAGAATCTTCGACTCGCGCTCCTTGAGCGATGACAGCGACTCCTCAATGGCTTCCGACAGCGCCTTCTCGAACGTGATCTCATCCGGCGTCGGATTCTGGTTGTCCGGGAGATAGTCGAGCAGGCGGTTGTCTTCTCCCGGCGTCATCGGCGCATCGAGCGACAAATGCACCTGCGAGATCATCATCGTCTTTGCGACTTCGTCCTCGCTGATGTCCATCCCGTCGGCGATCTCGAGGTTCGTTGGCTGACGCCCGAGCTCCTGCAGCAGGCTGCTCGCCCGCTTCCCAATGCGGTGTAGCGTTCCGGCACGGTTTAACGGTACGCGCACGATCCGCGACTGCTCGGCCAGCGCCTGCAGAATGGACTGGCGGATCCACCACACTGCGTACGAGATGAACTTGATGCCCTTGGTCTCGTCGAACTTGTGGGCGGCGCGAATGAGGCCGAGGTTGCCCTCGTTGATCAGGTCGGAAAGCGACACGCCCTGATTCTGATACTTCTTGGCCACCGACACGACGAACCGGAGATTGGAGCGCACGAGTGTGTCGAGCGCTTCCTGGTCCTTCAGTCTGATCAGCTTCGCGAGCTCTACTTCCTTCTCGCGATTTATGAGGGGAAAGACGCTGATGTCGCGCAGGTACTGGTCGAGCGATCCTTCGTCGACGGTCGATTTCCGATTCGTCGAAGCCTTCATAGCGATAGCATCATCCTCTCCGAAATCGGGAGCGCTCTAGTGAACGATCTCCCCGAAGCGCTTCCACCGCACGCGCGTGAGCCAATCGAGCCGGCGGCCTGTATCGGGCGCGTAGCTATAATAGACCACCAGCGGCTGGCCACGCACAAGTGAGTCCGCGACGAAACCCCAGTACCTCGAATCCGACGAATTGTCGCGGTTGTCACCGAGGACGAAGTACTCATGTGGAGGGACGACCAGCGGGCCCCAGTTGTTTCGCGATGGATGGTAGTTCTCGGTCTCGGCGTCACCCACGAGAAAGGCCTTCTGCCACCGAAAGTCTCCGTCGGATTGATCGGGCTCCTTCGAGTTGCGCTGAAGGTAGTCCTCGCGCACCATCTTCCCATTTCGAATCAGTGTCGCGTCACGCATCTCGATAGTATCGCCGGGAAGCCCGACAATGCGCTTCACGTAGTTCAGGCGCCGATCCACCGGGTAGGTGAACACGACGACGTCGCCATGACGCGGGAGGTGGATCGCCGGAAGCTTGCCGCCCACACCTGGAATTCCAGCACCGTAGACCAGCTTGTTGATCAGCAGGAAGTCACCCTCGAGGAGGGTGTGCTCCATGCTGCCGCTCGCGATCTTGAATGCCTCCACGCCGAAGGCGCGAATCACCACGAAGAGCGCCAGCGACACCACGATGATCTTGGCCCAATGAGCGAGGAAGGCGAGCTTGCGGCTGCGCCGCCTGTTCGCCAGCTCGAGGGCATGGGCGATTTTTCTCTCGGATACGATCATGTCAGTCTATTACCGCGTTTCTCAATCGGGCGTTCCCAGGTAGTTGTCGATCTGCGCGCGCTGGAGGGTTCCTGAGAAGTCGGCATAACCGACCTTGGTCTCCGAATAGAACTCGTAGACCTCCCAACCGCCCTCCCGGTGGCCATTCCCCGTCTGCTTCACACCCCCGAACGGGAGGTGGGCCTCCGCGCCAATGGTCGGCGCGTTTACATAGGTAATTCCGTTGTCCAGCTCGTTCAGCGCTCTGAAAGCTATGTTGACGTCGCTCGTATAGATCGACGATGACAGCCCATACTTCACATCGTTGTTCACCGCGAACGCCTCGTCCGCGTCGTTAACCCTTATTACGGCGAGAACGGGGCCGAAGATTTCCTCCTGCTCCAGTCGCGATCCCGGTTTCACTCCCTTGAAAATCGTAGGCTCGAAGAAATTTCCCTTCGCCAGCTTGGCAGGCCTCTCGCCCCCACAGACCAGCTCCGCGCCCTCGGACTGTCCGATATCGACGTAGGTTTCGACCTTTCGCAGCGAATCCTCGTTGATGAGCGGACCAACGTCGGTTCCCTTCTTCCGCCCGTCGCCCAGCTTGAGGCCTTTTACTCGCTTCTCCAGCATTCCGACAAACTTGTCGTGGATCTTCTTCTGTAGGATAAGACGACTGGTGGCGGTACAACGTTGCCCCGTAGTTCCGAACGCCCCCCAGAGGGCGCCTTCGAGGGCCAGATCCAGATCCGCATCATCGAGCACGATCTGCGCGTTCTTCCCGCCCATTTCGAGGGAGAGCCTCTTGTGCATACGGCCGCAGGTTTCGCCTACGATCCGGCCGGTGGCCGTGGAACCCGTGAATGAGATGAGGGGGATCTCCGGGTGCTCGACGATCGCGGCACCGACCTGCTCCCCCCGCCCATGGACGAGCTGGATGACTTCCCGCGGCAGGCCGGCTTCGAGAAGGATCTCCACCAGCAGCGTCCCCGTATGCGGCACATCCTCGGCGGGTTTGAAAACGACGGCGTTTCCGCACACGAGGGCCGGAAACATCTTCCAGGTTGGAATCGCCATTGGAAAGTTGAACGGACAAATCAGTCCAGCGACGCCGATCGGTCTTCGATAGCTCATCGCCCACTTGTTGCGCAGCTCGCTGGGAACTGTTTTTCCGAAGAGCCTGCGTCCTTCGCTCGCCGCGTAGTAGGCAGTGTCGATCCCTTCCTGGACGTCCCCTCTCGTCTCCGTGAGCGGCTTGCCCATCTCACGCGTCATCGCGTCGGCAATCTCTTCCTTCCGCTTCGTCATGATGTCGCCGACGATTCGGAGCACGTCACCCCGCGCTGGGGCCGGGGTCTGACGCCAAAGCGCGAACCCGCGCTTGGCGCTCTCCACGGCGAGATCGACGTCGGCCCGCTCGGACAGCGGAAACTTTCCGATGACGTCGCCGCGATCAGCCGGGTTGCGGTTCTCGAAGTACTCGCCCGAATCGGCGGGAACCCATTTGGCCCCGATGTAGTTACTGAATTTTTTCATGTTTCCGAAGCTACTCTCCCATTACAAACATTGCGCTGTGCGTTATCCGTCGTCGCGTTGTCCGTTTATCCGCTTAACGCAACAACGGACAACGCAAAAACGGTAAACTCAAAAGGCAGTCTTCTCCCTTCCACGGGCGCAGGGGCTCCACCCTGAAAAAGCTCTCGATTCTGACGTTCACATATGCTCTCTCGAGAGCGAGTACCTCTCAATCTTCTTGTAAAGATTCGACCTTGGCATCTCGACCGCCCGGGCGGTCTCCGAGACGTTCCAGTCGAACTCGCGCAGCTTGTTGAGCAGGAACGCTCGTTCCGCTGCGTCCTTGAATTCCTCGAAGGTCCGGCATTGCGTCAGCGATGCGAGCCCGGCGTCGTCGAGCGCGCGCTGGCCGGCGAGACGATCGATGTCGCGCGAGGAAATCTCGGCGTCGGGAGCGAGAATGAGCAGCCGCTCCACCGTGTTGCGCAGCTCGCGTACGTTTCCCGGCCAGTCTAGCGCGCTCAGCGTCTCCAGCGCATCGGGCGTGAACGTGCGGGGTGGTATGCCTTCCCGCGCCGCGAGCGTCGTGGCGAAATACTGCGCGAGCATCCGTATGTCTTCCCTGCGCTCTCTGATGGATGGGACGTGGATGGGTACGACGTTCAGCCGGTAATACAGGTCCTCGCGGAATTTCCCGGCGGCGATCTCGGTCTCGAGCGTCTTGTTGGTGGCGGCGATCACCCGGACGTCGACCGAGATCGCCTTGGCCCCTCCGATTCTGGTGATCACGTTGTCCTGCAGCACGCGGAGAACTTTGGCCTGCGCGGCGAGACTCATGTCACCGATCTCGTCGAGGAAAAGCGTGCCCCTGTTTGCCTGCTCGAACTTGCCGGCGCGATCGGCGATTGCGCCGGTGAACGAACCTTTCATGTGTCCGAACAGCTCGCTCTCGATCAGCTCACCCGGGATGGCCGCGCAATTCACCTCGACGAATGGCTTGCTGGCGCGGGGTGACATGCGGTGCAGTGCGCGGGCGACGAGCTCCTTCCCGGTTCCGTTCTCACCCGTGATGAGAACGCGAGCAGGCGTGGCAGCGACCTTTTCGACTTTCTCCATCAGTGCGCGCATGACGGGAGTCTTACCGACGATCTCGTACGGCGCCTCGATCGACTGCTTGAGGCGGGCATTCTCCTCCTGCAGGTCCAGCCGCGAGAGCGCGTTTCTGAGCATGACCAGGATGCGATCGGTGTCGAGCGGCTTCTCCAGGATCTCATAGGCGCCGAGCTGCGTCGCTTCCACCGCCGTCCGGATCGTCGCATGACCGCTGATCATCACTATTGTGGCGGTCGGGTCCAGCTCGCGAAGACGCTTGAGCGCCTCCATCCCATCCATTCCGGCCATCTTCACGTCGAGGAACACCAGGTGGGGCCGCCACTTCTGGTACTCGGCGATCCCGTCCGCGGCATTCGCGACAGAGCGCACCTCGTACCCCTCGTACTCGAGGAGCTGACCGAGGGCGGCGCGAATCCCCTGCTCGTCGTCGATAACGAGGATCCGTCTGCTCACCGCGTGGTCTTGTAGAGGGTAATCCTGCCGTCGGCAATGCGCACATCTGAAATGTATGCGGGCATCATCATCGGCAAACCGTTGGCGGAGGCTCCTGCGGTCTGTCTTCCTCGCTTCAGCTGCGTCACAATACGGGGAATTAGGGCCGATGGGAGCGTGAGGGAGCGGCCTATTTTGACCTCCTGAATCAGAAACTCGCCGCGTCCGGGACTCAGCATGTTGATGGTGCCGCCGAGCGTGACGCTGTCGCGGTCCCCGAGAAGTGTGGCCAGCGCGCCGAGCGCACCCGCCCCGCCCAGCTCCTTCAGCTCCACCTCGGACCGGACGTAAAGGCGGCTGCCTACGACGGCGGCCTCTGCTTTTTTGAGCGATGGTGGGAGCTGCTTCGCGAGCACGAGGAAGATGTACGAGGCAGCCTCCGACGCCGTGAGGTTGACGAACACCGGGCCTGAAGTCTGGCTCAGCGACTGCACAGCCGCGCGGCCACGCTCCGCGTCAGCGGTGGTGAGCGGCTGCCACAGCTTGGCCGATGCGGCGGTCGTTGGCGTTGCCGGTATCGGTGGCGTCTCCACGCGGGCGTACCAGAACCATGCTCCGGCGAGAAGAAGGAGAACGAGCAGAAAGCAACCGAATCGTCGCATTGGTCGATATCTATTGTGATCGGGTAATGTGTGTCGGTGGGAAGGGAGAATACGCGGCGGCGCCGGTAGAGGCAAACCAGCTTCCGCCGTCTTCGAGCAAGGTGTGGGCCTTCCGCTAAGGTGTCGCTAGCGCTTGCTTCGACCTGAATTTCCTGGCCGCGCGATGGGGCGGTAACGGAGAGCTTCCCCGATGTGCGGTTGAGCGATCTCGGCGGCACCGCCCAGATCAGCGATTGTACGCGCCACCTTGAGCACGCGGTGATAGCCGCGCGCCGAGAGAGACAACCGTTCGGCGGCTGACTGGAGAAGCGATCTGGCGTCGGTATGAACGGGGGTGTGCGAATCCATCCAGCGGCCGCTGGCGAACGCGTTGCACGACACGCCGCGGGATTTGGCGAATCTCTGTCGCTGGCGGAACCGCGCGCGCTCGACTCGCGCGCGAATCTCTCTGGACTGATCGCCTGTCGGTCGTCCGCTCAGCTCGCGCAGCGCGACGGCTCCGACTGTGACATGCATGTCGATCCGGTCCGCCAGCGGGCCGGAAAGACGCTCCATGTAGCGGTCGACGTCGCCTGGTGCGCAGTTGCACGTACCGCCCGGGTCTCCGGCCAACCCGCACGGACAGGGGTTGGATGCTCCGATCAACGTGAATCGCGATGGATAGCTCACAGCCTGCGCAGCCCGAGCGATCACCACTTTCGCATCTTCCATCGGTTGACGGAGAGCGTCCAGAACGTGACGTGGAAACTCGAGCATCTCGTCCAGAAAAAGGACTCCGTGATGAGCGAGGCTCACCTCCCCCGGGCGAGGAGTGCCACCTCCGCCGATCAGTCCTGCGCTCGAGATCGTGTGGTGCGGAGCGCGGAACGGCCGGACACCACTGGCAAGCGCGCTGTGATCCAGCATACCGGCAACGGAATGGATCGCGATGACTTCAAGCGCTTCGTCCTCGGTGAGAGCGGGAAGGATCGTCGGCATTCGGCGCGCGAGCATTGTCTTGCCCGCACCGGGCGGGCCGACGAGCAGCATGTCATTGACATGAGACCTACACGCTTGTAGGTTAGGCCTCCCGCCTTACGCTCCATTCTTCCGCGCCGCAGGAATGACAGTCAAACGCCCGAAGGCTTACAGCTACCTCCGCTTCAGTACCCCTGAGCAGTCGAAGGGTGACAGCTTCAGGCGGCAGGCAAAGCTAGCGACTGACTACGCAGCTCAGAAAGGCTTGGAACTCGATGAGCGACTGACGTTCCACGATCTTGGCGTCTCTGCATTTCGCGGCGACAACGTAGAGACCGGCCAGCTCGCCGCTTTCCATGAGGCTGTCAGAGTCGGGCTTGTAGAGAAAGGTAGTTACCTGCTCGTTGAAAGCCTGGACAGACTGAGCAGGCAGTTTGCGCGCAGGGCTTTCAGAGCACTCGAAGACATATGCGATGCTGGCATTGTTGTCGTGACACTGTCCGACAACCGCGAGTACACGCAAGAGTCATTGAACTCTGACCCCACTTCTCTTCTCATGTCCATCCTCATTTTCATGCGAGCCAATGAGGAAAGCGCAACGAAGGCACGCAGACTGAAGGCGAGCTGGGAGAATAAAAGAGCGAACGCTGGCAATAAAACGATGACGGGCGCTTGCCCTGGATGGCTCACACTTGACCGCAATGCTGGCAAGTTCATCGTGATACCGGAGCGCGCAGCAGTCGTGCAGCGAATCTTCCATGAGACTCTTCAGGGATGTTCACCGCATAGTCTCGCGCTCGCCTTCAATGTCGAGGGTGTTCCGATGTTCGGGCGCGGGAAGCATTGGCATCGGAGCTACATCATCAAGATTCTCGATAACCCCGCAGTCATAGGCACGATGACGCCACACACATCTGACTATGTCGGCGGCAAGATGAAGCGCAAGCCACTAACGCCGGTTTTCAATTACTTCCCTAGTGTCGTGGATGCAGAGACCTTCGAGCGAGTCAGGCAGCTTCGCAGGTCCAAGCGCTCGCCAATGCGCGGCCAACATTCGGGGAAGGAAGTGAGCAACATACTCGGCGGCCTCGGGCGCTGCGCTCGATGTGGTGCAACAATGACGCGAATGAATAAGGGCAAGGGGCTTACGCAGTGGCATTATCTCGTCTGCACCGCTGCGAAGACGGGCGCCGGATGTCTGTATGAGCTACTCCGCTACGGCCAGGTTGAGGATGCTTTCCTGCGAAACGTCGAGTACTTGGTTGGCACTGCGCCAGCGGGAGACAATGGGAAGCAGATCGACAAGGACATGGCGATGATCGAGCGCAACCTAGAAGGGCTGGAAACGATGTGGGAGAAGGCAAGGACGAGTCTAGTCCGTGCGCCTTCCGCTGCGCTGGCTGCTCACATTCGAGACGTGGAGATCGAGCGGGACACTCTTGTCGAGCAGCGCGATGAGTTGTTAGAGCGCAGAGCCGAAACCTCTGGACGATTGGTACAGAGCAAGCTCAGCGAACTCAGGGATGCAGCAACGGCGGAGCCATTAAACCGCACGCTGGTTAATTCACTTCTGCGTCAGACGATTTCCAGTGTGGATGTGGACTCAGAGAACGGGTTGCTGCTGTTCCACTGGAAGCACGGTGGAGAATCAGAGCTGGTCTTTGCAATGCCGAAGGAAGAGAAGAAGGTCAGACCCGAGCTAACTACTGGAGCAGAGGACCGGAAGCGCAGCAGGACTGAGAAGAGAGTTGCACGCTAATGCGATCAACAACCTTACGGGAGTTTGCTCAATGGAACGCTGGGATGATGTTCGACCACTTACCGATGGCGAGATAGAAGCAATCATGGCAACGGACTTTACCTATTCCGATCTGGATGGCGTGCGCGTGACTGCCGCGCTGCATGAAGGGTTCAGCGACATTCCAGCCGACATAACCCTGTCGGTTGGCTTTGGCGAGACCTGCTGCAATGGCCTTGTACTTCCGCCAGACGCAGCGCGAGAACTTGCCTGGACGTTGCTGAAAGCTGCTGACGTTCTCGACAATCAGCAGGGGCGCTGAATGGAATCGACTACGGCCCTGCCGGAACAGAAGAGTGCGGAGGAGGCGCGAGAGGAAAGCCTGTTGGAACGACAGCGCGAGTTGGAAGACAACTCCCTGGCGCTCGGAGCCCAGCGCTTCAGACGCAGAATTACGGACGCAGAGACAGCCGGCAAGGGTTCGAGCGTTGGCGCAGCGCGCAAGCTGTTGCAGCTTAATATTGAACCTCTCGCGGCGCGGATACAGGAGATAATCGACCGCCGTAATCGCGGTATGCGCTCGATAGCAGCCGTGTGGGCCGAGAAAGTTGGCGCCGATGTGGCAGCCTACATGACAGTACTAGTCGTTCTCAACGGTGCGTCAAGAAAGGGGAAGCGCCTCCACGAAACGGAGGCTGCGCGACAAATTTCTGGTCTCCTTCAGGATGAACTCCGATACCGCAAGCTCCAAGCGGAGGCGCCTGGTCTCTTGAACTTCCGCATGAAGAAGTTCAACACCGACAGCTACGTACACAGAAAACGCTCGCTTGATGCGACAGTGAAGTACGCTGAGATTGACGACTCCGACATAACAATGATCGGCAACGAGCCGGTGCAGGTAGGAGTAACGCTCATCCATCTGCTCGAAGATGCTACGAATTTAGTGGAAGAGGTCAAAGCCGAGGAGACTGTCAAGGGCGGTAAGGTTCGGAATAAGGTTTACGTCACGCTCACTTCAGAGACGGTCGAGTGGATAACTAAGCGCAACGACGCGCTGGAGTTTCTGTCTCCGGCGCGGCTGCCAATGGTCGTACCACCGTTGCCCTGGAGTCCAGAGCAAAAAGGCGGATACCGCTTTGCCATGCGTAAGAAATTCCCGCTGGTGAGGAAGCGCGGGGTTGGTGTGTCCCCCGAGCACCAACAGAAAATTGCGAGCACGGCGCGGCCAGAAGTGTTTGAAGCCCTCAACCTGATTCAGAATACCGCATGGAAGATCAACGCCGATGTGGTAGAACTTGTCGAAGCGATTCAGCGGACAGGCCGGATGATCGCTGGATTAGCTGCGTATGAGGACGATCCGCTGCCCAGCAAGCCGAACGACATGGATACCAACGAGACGGCTCGGAAAGCGTGGAGGCGTAAGGCACACGCGATCCACGAGACGAACGCCATGCGTAAGGTTCGCGCCGTCGAGCAGACGAAGGTAGTGAGTGCTGCGCGGAGCATGGCAAAGGAACAAGCCATCTACTTCCCGCATAGTCTCGATTGGAGGGGCCGCATCTATCCGCTCGCGGACTCGCTCTCACCGCAGGGCAATGATTTGTCTCGTGCGTTGCTCACCTTCGCTAATGCGAAGCCAGTCGGCAGTGAGGGAGCTAGGTGGCTCGCCATTCACGGAGCAAACTGCCTGGGCGTAACGCCAGAAGGGGACAAGATCAGCAGGATGCCGTTCTCGGAGCGCGTTGCATGGATTGATCTCCGAAGTGACGACATCTGCCGCGTAGCTGCGGACCCTTTCACACATCAATGGTGGTCGGATGCCGACAAGCCTCTTCAGTTCTTCGCGTTCTGCGTAGAGTGGAGCAGGTACGTCGCATCAGGACGCTCGGAGCAATTCGTGAGCGGCCTGCCGATCTCACAGGACGGCTCGTGCAACGGGCTTCAGCACTACTCTGCTCTTCTCAGGGACGAGAAAAGTGGAGCGAAAGTGAACCTCCTTCCGATGGACGCACCGCAAGACATTTATCACGACACCGCTGAAAAGGTGAAGGACTTTCTCAGCGCGGGCCTTGCTGGACGAAAGTGGACCACCGCGGAAGGGTCTCCACATGAGTGGACAGACGAACAGAAGTGGATCGCCCGTCAATGGCTCGACTCCGATCTCGTGACGCGCAAGCTAACGAAGGGTCCGACGATGACCTTCGCTTATGGCAGCAAAAAGTTCGGCTTCGGTGAGCAGATCATGGAGGAGCTGGTTGGTCGGGATGACTGGAAGGCAATACTGGCGAGGTTTACGAACTCCGAAGGGGAGAGCAAGGTTGGAAGCGCAGCCACCCTGATGGCAGACATGATATGGAGATCGCTGGAGGACCTTGCGCCAGGGCCGTTTACGGCGATGCAGTGGATGACTGACTGTGCGCGCATGATCGCCAGTGAGGGGAAGTGCGTGAGGTGGACAGTTCCACTGACGAACTTTCCCGTCCGCCAGGAATACTTTGTTAGCAAGGTCAAGCGAATCGACACGGTGCTCGCCGGAAAGCTTCTCCGTCGGCCACGCGGTTATGAACAGACGGGCAAGATCGACACCAAAAAGCAAGCGGGGTCGTTCGCCCCGAACTTCATTCACTCGCTTGACGCTGCTGCGCTGATGCTCACAGTAGTGCGGGCTTATCGTGAGGGCATGGGCGACCCGCTCTCCGATCCCAATAGTCGTCATCGGGCGTCGTTCGGAACGGTTCACGATAGTTACGCAACTGTCGCGGGAGACTGCGCTTTGCTTTCGCGGCTGACCCGCCAGAGCTTCCATCGACTCCACACCAGTAGACCTGTTGAAGTAGAGCCAAGCACCGAAGCGCAGCGACAGGCGGTTGTCGAGTATCGTAGCAGCGCAGAGTGGAACCTGGATGACACGCGAGAGGAGAGCACGCCCCTTCCTATTGATTCGCTTTATCGCCAGTTCCAACAACAGATGGACCAGCCAGAGGAATGTCCCGAACCCCCGCAACTCGGCAACCTGGACCCTGGATCGGTGATAGCGTCGGAATACTTCTTCGCCTAGAACTCCCGTAGAATGAGATTTCTAGTGGGGTGTTTTATGGGGACTATGGTGGAAAGTGTCACCCGAACGGGGCGAATTAATCACCCACCGTTATAGAGAGAGCGTTCGGTTTTCGTCTTATCGGTTAAAAGGGACAAGAGATAACTGCTGTAAAACATCTCGATTCCTAAGATGATCGCCTACATGATCGCTCCGGTTGCCACCGCTGGGCAGCAACAACCAGGACCCAATCCAACAAAGTTTGTTGGTCGAATAACAGCTTCGACCTGAAGCGGTCAAGGCAGACAAACCTGCTGACGGGCTGATGGGTTCGACTGCCTAGTGTCTTCAGGTCCCACCTGTTGATAATGAACAGAGTTGAGGGATGGGTTTCCCTAGTTGTTGCCGTCAACAGGAGTAACAACTAGACACCAGCAGACACCCACCGATCTCCCGCCAGTGTACACCACGGCGCCCAATCCACCCACAATCGAGGCATCGCAATATCTCGAACACTTTCGGCACACTGTCTGAGAGCATTCACCGCGCTCCACTGTCGTTGACACCGTTCGGTGAACTGGTCTCGGTCGATCTTACGTCCTCGCTACTCAAGTTCAGGACATCAGGTCACTTCAGCGCCACGCTCAGGCTAAGCGCCACAGACGCAGCGAGGATGGTCCAGGCCATTGATGGACGCATGGACAACATCTCCGAAGCGATCAAGAGCACGGACGTGCATTGCCCGTACGAGCCGGAAGAGGGTGGGACGTATATCTTCAGGTTCACCAAGCAGGCCCGCAGTATCAGCCCGTTCGATGGCAGCCTCACCCGTTGCCGACTCACCGTGAGCGATGCGAAGAGCATGGCTTACCCGAGACTCTATCACCCTCCTCTCGGCTCGACCGTCCGTATGGCTTGTGGGGTGCGCCATGAATACCGCGCAGGTCCTGGTGTCTACCTGGAGCTGCTCGGAGTGCAGACGAGCGCGATTCTACCGCCACGAACGCGAAGACGCCGGCCACTTGTCACTCCGCCGATTTAATCACCCACCGTTATAGAGAGAGGGTCGATTTTCTAGCGGAGCCTTCGGGCTGACGCTGGTTCGGGACCTTCTCCACACGGCAATCCTGCCGGCAATTTGGCCGCTCATCCCTCTCAAGGGAGAGTGGCTTTCTCGCATCGAGGGACTACACAGCAACATGGAACACACTTTCCACACCACTCCGCTCGGAGTAGTGGCATCCCGTCCATTTCTGGACAAACCGGACACCGCTCACGCCAAGCCAGGCCTGTATCACATCGAGCTGCGACTTGGAACAGCGGAAGCATCATCGCTGATTGCGGACATTGATCGACGGTTGGAAGAGTACATCGAGGACAGGAAGCGAAACGCGAAGGTGCTCGGAGCCACGGCGCTCGCACCATCGCCCTATACGCTCGATGGGGACTCCGTAACATTCGCCTTCAAACTTTCCGCTGGGACTCGCACAGGGCTGAGGCCGCAGGACCCACCAGTCATCTACGACGCCACTGCAAACCCGACAACGGACATTCGCATCATCAGAGGCGCGCACGTCCGCGTCTCCTTTCAGTTCGCACCGTATCACTCCAACCTGTTCGGTGCGGGAATGAAGTTGAAACTCGCAGCCGTACAAGGAATGGCGAAGTTTGCGCCCGCCAGACAATTGGCTGGGACACCTTCGCATGGGTTCGCACCGTGACAGACGCAATGCGGCGCGCACTCATCACGGATGATCTGATCGAGGCAGTCCAAAATGACGCGCTGACGCCGAACGAGTATCAAACTGCGCTTTGGGTGCTCCGCGCATCCGACTGGAAACTCCAGGGCGTGATCGGCATCTCGACCGATCTACTGAACAAGATGCTCGCCGCATCACAACTGCTTAGCAGCGATATACTGGCCGCGAGTCCACCACTCGCAACACATACGTACCACAACCCTGAAGGAGTTGTAGAAAATGGCAATTCGTGAAAACCTCGCGGAATGGAGTCGTATTCCGTTCGAGTCACAAGCGCACATGATCGCAGCGATGCGCGACCCGCAATACCGAGACCCCAGCAACAGCGCCTTTCGCGAAGCCGTCGAAGCGAAGGTTCATATCAGCTCGAACACCGGCACAACTTCGACTGTGTACTCCGTCGAAGAACGCGAGGATTCGGGAAGCCTCGAAAGCGACAGCAGCATAAAGGCCAGGATGCGCGAGGAAGAGGCAAGCGCTCAGCAAGCCTTCCTCGAACAGTATGGCCCGTTGTCCCTAAGTCCGGCGCAGAGAGAGAAGCTGAAGCCGGTCGAGCGGGAGTTGCCTGGCCGTGATGATGGCTACGGCTTTCAGAGCAGAGAACAGTAATGCCGGAGAAAACCCCTTTCGTCCCTGCTGAGATCGTTGAATGGCTGAGCAAAATCTTCCCGCTGGCAATGCCGAGCGAAGGTGACAGCGACAGGCAGATATGGATGGCAGTCGGGACACAACGAGTCGTGAAGAAATTGCGACAGGTCTCCGACGAACAGGCTAAGAACGTTTTGCAGCAGCAGTAGGTAGTAAAGCAGTCAGCTTCAGCGTGTCGGCGCTACTTTGCCGTTCCAAACCGTCCGCTCACTTCCGAGCGGCGGGGCAATCCTCGACTGTCAACGAGCGATGCGCTGGAGCTGATTGCAAATACCTATAGCGATTGTATAGCAAACCGCTATAGGCGTGCATTTGAGCGGAAGGCCACCGTACAGCGAGCGACACCCTTACCGGATGCTCGGTAGGTCTGAGGGGTAGAACGGCGCTCCTGCACCAAGTACAGCGCAAGAGCGCAACGTCCTCAGTTAGCTGCCTCTCCGCCTCCGTCCCTTGCGAATCGTTTCGACAACGTAAGTGCTCTTATGCTTCCTCGCGACAGAGACCTTAGCGAATTTGCCGGTCCTCGCATTTCTTCCGATTTTCCTTCCACCTCTGCGTGACATAGCGAAATCCTCCGTTGAATTGTAGACGAACCCCGAAGGTGGAGGGATGCAACATCGCAGCCATTTTCTCAGAATTTTATCGCGATTATTTAAGCGGGCCTCCGCACTCAGCCAGGCGCGCAAATCCCCCCGTAGCCCGTCCTGATCTGGAGCGCGGCGCGATGCCTGCCCTACCCGCCCCAAGCGTTCGCCCCTGAGACCGCGCCGGCACCAGCCGCACGCGAGCACGGCCACAGTCCGCACACACAATAAAAGTATTGCGTGGAGCGGATTAGTTTTTTACATTCGCACGAACGAACAGTCATGCTAACGTAAATCAGACCTGGAGAGGCTTATGGCGACTGGAAAGTTCATCTCATACCTGCGAGTCAGCACTAAGCAGCAAGGCGCGTCAGGACTAGGACTGGAGGCGCAGCAAAGAGCAGTAGCGGACTTCCTCAATGGCGGACGCTGGAAGCTGCTCGATGAGTTCATCGAAGTGGAGAGCGGCAAGAACAACGAGCGCATTGAGCTTCAGAAAGCGCTGCGAGCTTGCAGACTGCACGGAGCAACGCTTCTAGTGGCGAAGCTAGATCGTCTAGCTCGCAATGCGTACTTCCTTCTCGGACTGCAAGAGTCTGGCGTCGATTTCGTTGCTTGCGACATGCCGGCAGCGAACAGGCTTACTGTTGGTATCCTCGCAATGGTAGCGGAAGAAGAAGCGCGAATGATCTCCGCTCGAACGAAAGCAGCCCTCAGAGCTGCGAAGGCGAGAGGCGTGAAGCTCGGTACTCCGCGCAATCTGACCCACAAGGCACGGCGGAAAGGAACAGGCAAGAGCTATAGAGTGAGAGCGGCTAAGGCAGCTCGCAGAGCGCAAGACATCGCTCCGACTCTTGCGGAGATTCAGTCAGAAGGTGCCAGCACTCTGGCGCAGATCGCCGCAGCGCTCAACAGGCGGAAGATTCCCGCTCCGCGTGGTGGGAAGTGGCGGCCTGTCCAGGTTTCGCGGGTAATCTCGCGCCTGAACAGCGCAGCATGAGCGTTCGTTTCCGCTCTCCATCGGTTTGTTTTGTTTTGCAGATTCGGGCAGGTTAATGCTCTCGTACACGCTAGACATGAACTGTCTGATTGACATGGAGGAAGACAGGCCAGCCGCAGATAGCCTTCGGACCCTAGTCGCCGCTTTTCGCGGTGGACAGCTCGATCTCGCAGTACCAGCTATCGCCGCTTCGGAAAACCAGCGGGGCGAGCTGATAACCAACTTTGCACAGTTCCAGCACCGGCTCGACTCGTTGGATTTATCAGACGTAAACCTATTGCACCCAATGGCGTATTGGGACGTAACCTTTTTCGATCACTGCATTTACCCAGATGAGGACGCCATAGAACTCGAAAGACGCATACACGCGATAGTTCATCCTAAGATCGAGTTCGAGGCTCAGGGAGCGTCGTCGCTGACGAAGTGGCGCAACGCGAAGTGTGATGTTCAAGCAATGTGGAGTCACATTCACAACGGCAGAGACTATTTCGTTACGAGCGATGCCGATTTCCTAAGCAAGGCGTCTGCCTTAGCTTCCCTCGGCGCCGGCGCGATTGTAACTCCGAGCGAAGCTGTCGCCAGCTTGGTAATTCTATAGGCGATTGAAGAGTTAAGGCGTAGCTTCCAGTCACTAATGGCCGACCAATACCACCTCGTGTTCTTCCCGTATATCGCGCTCGGCGGCGTCTCGGAATTACAGGTGGGGAGAGCCACGATCTGGAACTTTGATTCCAATCCGAACCGTATCGCTGACGGCGCCATCAAGACTCGCGTGGCGGAACTGCTCCAGATGTACCGAGAGCCAGGACGCTTAGCGGCGAACAGTACGCCAATACGAAATATTGGAATCGTCACGCTGCCAGGAAATGGGTTTCGGCCTTTGACTCAGCGCGAGGCCGACGATGTGCAGGAACTTCGGTCTGCGCTTTTTCTGTGCTCGTTGGCGAAAAACACCCGCATCTCGTCGCTGAACGGCGGCTTCATGGTCTTTACTGCGGAGAACTTCGACGTTGTACGGCAGAACTTCGTGCTTGGTGACGATAACTTTGCCGAGTCATCGGGCGTTCTCGTGAGGATGACGAAGATCGGACGGAAGATCGGGGAAGTCAGTTTCACGAGGCCGGCTTATATCAATAGCCCCACGCGCTTTGCGTACGATGAGACCCTCCTGGGTGAACTGCGATTCATTCGCAGGCGAAATCGAGCGCTGTATCGCCGAATCATGAACGCCACCGGCGTGTTTCTCGAAAGCTATTACAACAATCCAACTGTAGACTTTCGTGCAAGGGTGCTATTGCAAGCTGCAGCGTTCGAGATGCTTCTTGAGCTACGGGGAGAAGCACGAAGAGCGTTTAAGAGTGAGATCGAGCGTCTGCTATCGAAGAGCGGTGAGCGCAAGTTCAGATACAAGTATCAGGTGTGGGATAAGAAAGTATCTGAGAGCAGAACCCTCAAAGCTATCTGGGCAGACCGTTTCTTCACTTTGAGAAACCATGTTATACATGGCGATGCCGTTCACCCTAACGAATATGTTTTTAGGAACGCGCAGCATCATCTTGTCGTCGCGCCGCTGATGTTCATTATGTGCGTTAAACAACTCATTAACGAATGGCGAACGTTGTCAGCGAAACCAAGAGTTTTCTTCGAGAGGATTGACTGGCGTGTTATCCGCGAAGCTGATGGGTATGACCCGGAAGAGCGGGGCTTCCAGATCACTGATGACATCGCTGCGCGCTTCGGATTTGCTGAGATATGAAAAGAAGAAAGAGGGCTTCCCTGAAGCTGATCTTCGCTTCGAGCTAACAGGAAACTCATGGATAACCGAATCAGTTTGGCTGGGAAGATCGCTGTCGGCTTGATCTCCACCGCTGCGGCACTGGTGGTGATTATGCAATCGTGCAGTGAGCCCAAGGGAAAGCTGAGGGGTCACTTCATCGCCAGCCAGCACGAAGCTCTGCCCATCATCCAGTCACACCAGGGAAAAGAGACAGTGGTCAAGCAGTCTTCGCCTTTCATCCTTCGCCCCGCTCCAGACAGTTTGATCGTCACCGATCACGAAGCAGCCGCGTACCTCGGTGGGCGCGTTCAGAACGAAGGGTCAAAGGAGCTGAAGCAGGTTGCTCTCCGGTTTCCAGCAGCCGCAGCAGCGTGCGTCAAACGGGAATCAGTGGAATGGAAGTGTCAGGGGCCCAGCTCGATGATTGCGCTTGGCGACTTCGCGCCACTGGAGGCCGCAGTAGTACGGATATGGCTGCGGGAGCCCCTACTTTTACGCTCGACTTACGACGCTGTCAAACTCGTTCACTCAGAAGGCGTCGGGAAGATCGCCTACGATACAGTTACAACGCCGTTCGGTTTTGTTCGACGCCACGGCATGTGGTTTTTCTTCGGAACGATGGGGGCTCTTTTGCTGATCGTCGGCCTCATCTCCGAAAAGATTGAGAGAGCCTTCGCTCGCGGCATGGCGCGGGGCAAGCAGTTGGAAAGAGAAGAGGCTGAACAGCGGGAAGCGCAGCTCGAAAGCGAGACGCGAATCATCCCTTCGGATTAACAGCAGGCAAACCTGATGACACGTCTAATTGATACCGCAACCAGCTACGGGGGCCAGGGTCCGCCGCGCCAAGACCGGACGCATATGGTCCGAGCCATCGAACTCGCAAAGCAGTGTACGTCCGAAGCGGGAAAGGTTTCTCCGAAGGTTGGCGCAGTGGTCGTGCGTAACGGAGCGGTGGTAGGCGAAGCCTATCGCGGGGAGATGGGTGAAGGTGAGCACGCTGAGTACACACTGCTCGAACGAAAGATGCCCGACACGACGCTCACAGGAGCAACGCTCTTCACTACGCTTGAACCCTGCACTTCGCGGAACGACCCGAAGATTCCCTGCGTAGATCGAATCATCGAGCGCAAGATTGCAAAGGTGTTCATTGGAGTCCTGGACCCGAATAAGCGAGTGAGCGGGAAGGGACAGCTACGGCTGCGCGAGGCGGGGATTCATGTCGCGCTATTCGATTCCGACCTTGCACCGGAGATCGAGGAACTCAACCGCGATTTCTACAGACAGCATCGCTCGACGGGAAAACTGCGGAAGAGAAGCGCCGCCGAAACCCGCGACCCTGTACCGCCAGGCGAAATTGGGCCAAATGGTGGTCGAATCGGCTACCTAGAAAATGGCGACAAGGTTGAGTGGGTCCCTGATGATGAATCGCCAGGCGGAGAATGGCCTCTGGTGCTGCGGCGAAACGATAAGGCGATTCTCGATATGTACAATGAGTTGTGGGACAAAGTTTGGTGGAATCGTCATCAGAACTGGCTGCATAGGCTCGGCACTGAAGAGGAAACCCTCACCGATGCAACGAAGCCGCTGCTCGAAACCGCGAAGAAAGCAGCGCGAGAAATCGAAAGGAAATACGGTAGAGAAAATCTCGGCTGGGACGACTACGAGTGGGGTCTGCTCAGCGGCAGAATGTCAGCGCTGTCCTGGGTGATGGGGCGCGAGTGGGATGAGTCGCTGGACACTTAAGCCCATTACACATACACCGCCCCACAGTTGGAGCACTTGTAGTTGCCGATGGCGTTAAAGGCAGCGGCGAGTCTAGGCAATGGAATGAGAATCTTGTCCACCTCGAAACAGCGCGGGCAGTACGGACCCGTCTCGCCGGACTCTTCCCGAAGAAAATAGACGTTGTTACGGAGGACGAGCTTCGATCTCACGTCTCGCGCAGTTTCCAGTTCCTTTATGCGAGCGTGCAGAGATTCGTTCTCATCCTTCGCATCGTTTATCTTGTCACGCGCATCAGAGAGAACGTCAGCCAACTCCGCAATCTTGAGCTTCAGTTCCGCCTGATTGAGCTTCGCATCGACACCGCGAAGGTATTTCACGGTTTCGTTTGCTGCCTTCACTGACTGAAGGGCTTGAAGAAGTAAAATTCCGGTCGCTGCCATAAGTAGGTTGTTATTACCGAAGAAGCTTTAACTGTTCCGATCTCTCCGGCGCTTCATTTCCCCACTGAGCCCACCCCTCGCGTTCATGGCGCGCAAACATTTCTAGGTACGGCCCTGAGGAACACCGCTCGATAATCGAGTATTGCTCTTCAGGTTTGCGGGAGTGTTCGCGCTTCCGAGACACGATGATGTTGGTCTGCGTACGTCCTGGCCGCAAAGTCCGATTGCCGGTCCCCCTAATTCCGAAGAGCAAAATCTCAGTGACGTTTCGGAAGTAGAAGCCGACTCCCCTTCCATCAGGCCCGCCATCCTTCCGCGTTTTGTACCAAACAATGTTGGTCTTATAGGTGAAGCCCCAGCGCTCCATCACTTCGAGACCTTCGAGGATGAGCGCATTAGGCACCCATAGATAGAGATGGGCGCGAGGCTGAACGATCTGTGCTACCGGCAGTTCCATGATGTCGGTAAGCGACATCGTACCGTACCGGCTCAAACGCCGATGCTCCGGCGCCATCTTCCCTGTCCGATTCTGGAAGCGCCACGGCGGGTCCGCAAGGAGCGTTGCGAAGCGTCCATGTCCAAGTGACAGCAGATCATCTGCCGCATTGGGGATCCCCGCAACAGGGGCCTTCCTTTTCGCCACAGGACTAGTCTTCGACATAGAGTTTTGGCCTGATTCCGAAAACGAGAATGGGACAACCGCCGCCGCTACCACCTTCCAGGCGGGGCAAGAGTTTGCTCATGTGCGTGGTCGATGCCCCGTACGACTTACCGCGACCGAGAGAAAGGAAAATCTTTTGTAACTCGTCAGACCTGGTGATAATCACGCCTACGCTAAGGGCGCGAAGATCGAACAGCAATCTGAAGTTATTAAGGTCTCTGTCGAAGAACGGGTCTTTGTTATTCCACTCAATTTCTAACCCGATCTTGTTCTTGAAGCAGTCCACCTTATGGGTTGGAGACTCCAGCTCTTGCTCGTCTATGACAATCTTCGTGTGAAACTTCCTTTCGCGCCATCCCCTGCTTTCAAGTGCAGCGTCGATTCGCGTGGCAATGAGACTCTTTGCCCCGCCAGGCTCCATGATTTCGCTCTTGTGTAGGCGGAAATCGGATAGGACTTCGACAATGTCTTTCAGCTCGTCTGGATAATCGGCGGCTAGGATTGCCGATGCGTGGCGCCATTCTCTTATGTCGTAGTTCTCGGAGATAAACTCCGGAAAGATCAGCGCCATCCTGAAATGTCAGGGGAACGGGCTGCTGATGCAATTCTCGGAATTATCCACAGGACATTCCGCTACGGCTCAGCTTCCTGCTCCCCCCCGTTGCAAACGAGCGCGAGTTGCGCTTCAGAAAGAACATCCTCTCATTTCATGGCTCGGCGATTCCCGCCTGATGCTCGGAGACAGAAATGTTTGATACCGCATTTTTTAGCGCAGCAGCCGCAGCCCTCTCTGCGCTGTTTGCAGGTTTTCAGATTCGTTTCTCGCGGCGCGATGCTAACAACAGGCTTGTCTTTGAGCACCTTCGAGAGATCGACACGCGGATTCAAGCAGCTTGGGCAGTGCCCACTGAAGTCGCTCAGGAAGAAGTGCTCGCATACTATCGACGCGAGCGGACCGATCTGACCGAAGGAGCAAAGGCGTTCCTAGCGCTGTTGAACAGCCTTGATCTGCTTGCGTTCGCCGTGCAGAAAAAACTCGTAGATTCAAGTCCAGTTGATGAATATGTTAGGACGGTGGTGAGCGAGAATGTTATTTCGCAGACGTTCCTGCGCGAGTTTCAAAAGTGTTGCGGCGATGAGGCGTCCTACGAACATTTATATAGCTACTTCACCACGATCAGAGCTGCGAACCGGAAGCAATTAAAGGGGGGCTGATGGCCGCGAGAAAACGAGGCGGGAGAAAGAAAAGCGCTGGCCGCAAGACCGCTGGTCGGAAGAGTGGAGGACGCAAGAGCAGCGCGAAAAAGAGCGCTGGAAGAAAGTCATCAGTTCGCCATAAGAAGTCCTCGACAGGTCGCTTCACAGCCCCCGAAGCCAGAGGATTCCCGCCTCCACCAAAGCGCGCACGCGGGTCATCCTAATGCCTGAGCAGAAACCGACCCCGAAGCCTCCGTCACCGCCACCACCGCGACCGCCGCCTCCGCCGCCTCGCCCGCCCACACCGTACGGACCTTTCCCTGGCGAGAAGAGACAGGGACCCCCGCCGCCGCCCCGCCGATAAAAGAGAAAACGCCTGGGTAGGTCTCTGGCTAACGGAAGGAGTACGTTGTGTCCACCGGCCGCCGCCACCTCGAGCGCGCGCTTTGCAGCCTGCTGACCGATGACATCCGCGAAGTCCGTGGCGTCGGTACTCACAGCCGCATGAGCGCCATTGCTTACTGCCTTGACGAGCGCACCGTTGCGTAGCTGCAGGACGAGGTCGGTCAGGGCCTCCGGCGCCGATAATTCGAGCGCGCTGACCCGTGATGCTTCAGTGACGTTGCCGCCTGGCAGTATCAGCGCGCTCACTTTTTCCCGTATCGCGTGGCGAGCCACGGACAGCGCGCCCCGCATGGTGCGGAGGCGGCCGTCGAGGCCGAGCTCTCCGACGAACATGCGGCCTGCGATAGCGCTCGCTTCCAGCTGACCGGTGGCAACCAGAATTCCGAGCGCGATTGGCAGATCGAACGCTGTGCCGTCCTTTCTGATGTCGGCCGGCGCGAGATTGACTGTGATCCTTCGCGGCGGCACGTCGAATCCGGAGTTCACCAGCGCGGCGCCGACTCGCTCGCGGCTTTCCTTCACCGCTCCTGCCGCGAGTCCCACGATCGTCCATTGCGGCAGCCCGGGCGCCGCATCGACTTCGACGATCACGTCATAGGCGTCGATGCCAACGAGGGCAGCGGAGCGAACAGCCGCAAGCATCTCGCACTGTAACCGCGGCTCGGTCGCTCTGCAGGAATCATAAAGCGCGAACCACCATCTCCGTCTTGCGACGTCCGGCAGCGGCGGTGCAAACCGATAGGATGCAAAAAGGCGGAGTGCCCTTGTCGGACACTCCGCCTCCCTGTTTGTGGCTTCACATCCGCCGATGTTATGGCAGCGTGATTGTGTTGCCCGTCCCAAGCGTCACGCCGCCGTTCCGCGCCAGGGCGCGTCCGATCAGCGTGACGTTGTCATTGAGGGTGATGCTCGTGAGAGCGAGGATGTTGCCCTGCCATGTTGCCGGGCCGACGCCCAGCGTGGCCGAGCTGCCGACCTGCCAGTACACATTCTTGGCCTGCGCACCATTGATCAGAATGACGTTCCCCGATGTGGTGAGCGTGGTGCCGGCCTGGAAGACGAAGGTGGAGTTGAGATCTCCACCGCCATCCAGGGTCAGATCGCCAGTGACAAGTATCGAGCTGGCGCTGCAGTAGACGCCGGCCGCTCTCGTCGTTCCGCCGATGTTTGGCGTACCGATGACAGTACCGCACGGCAGTCCAGCGAGCGTGTTGTACGCGGTCGTGAGATCGCCCTGAGCCGTCGCCGCTGCTGCGTCGGCAAGGTGAGTAGTGCCCGTGATCACGCACGGTGGGAACCCGGTGATCGCGCTACCGGGGCTGACGCCGACATCGGCGTTGACAGTGCCTGGGGCGCTGGCGCAGGTGACGGTCGAGCCCGCCAGTATCCCGTATGTGGATGCCGTCCCGAGATTCACGATCGGAGCAGGTGGAGTGCTCGATGTCACCAGCACGGTCGCGTTGTCCGAGATAGAGCCGCTCGTTGCGACGACCGTGTTGTTATATGTCCCCGGCACCGCACCGGCCGTGAAGAGGCCGGAGCTGGAATTGATGGTGCCTCCGCCGTTGACGACCGTCCATACGGGCGTGATTGAAACGACGTTCCCGCTCGCATCTCTGCCTACCGCCGTGAACTGCTGCGTGCCACCGGTCGGAACCGTAGCCGGATCCGGCGTCACTTCGATCGAAGCCAGCGGACCGGCAGTCACAATCGCTGTCGCCTCTCCGAAGATTGTGCCGCTCGTCGCTCTAACCGTGTTGTTGAACGTGCCGGCCGTCGAGCCCGCAGTAAACAGTCCTGTGCTGGGGTCGATGGTGCCGCCGCCAGCGGTGACTGACCAGACAGGCGTGATCGCAACCACATTGTTGTTGGCGTCTCTGCCCACTGCGGTGTACTGCGCCGTGGCATTGATGGCCATTGTCGCCGGATTCGGCGTGACCGTGATCGTCGCAAGCGCACCGGGCGTCACGATGACCGTTGCCAGGGCCGTGATACCGTTGCACGTCACCCTGACCGTGTTGGTGAACGTCCCGGCTGCGGTACCCGCCGTGAAGAATCCAGTGCTGGCATTGATGGTTCCGCCACCGCTGACCACGGACCAGACTTCAGCGTCGACCGTGACGGCATCGCCTTCGTCGTCGGTCCCAACTACTGTGAATTGCTGGGTGCCGTTTGCCGCGAGCGTCGCCGAAGCGGGTGTGATGGTAAGCGTCGCCAGCCTTCGGGGACCGCTGCTGTCGCTACATGCCGCAGCGATTCCGGCAAACGCCAATACTGCGAACGGTCTCGCGATGGGGCCGCGTGGCGCCCACGTTCGTGCGATCCAGCTTTTCATGTAGCTTCTCATCGAACTCCTCAGACCTGGTGCGTAAGGCGAAGGGGCGCGGACGCGCGCAAGTTCGCAAAGACCTTCAGAAAGCTGTGTGAGCGTGTTTCGGCGTCCCGGATCTATCGCTTCAGTAGGCGATTCTCGCGGCCACGATTGTACCATATGGCACAAATCGCGCCGGCGAGGACGCTCCGCCCCTCTCTCTGACCGGACCCCTTTCGAGATCCGGTCAGAGAAGGTGCTTTGGCGTTACGGTACACGGATCACTCCGTCGCCGCCGATCGTCACGATAATGAAATCATCGCGACGGTTCTGCTGCCAACAAGGTTCGTTGTGCTCGGTGCAAATCGGACGCTCCTCGCCATAGCTCACGAGGTCGAAGCGATCTGCCGCGATGCCACGCTCGACGAGGTACCGCTTGGCCGAAGCCGCACGGCGCTGGCCAAGGGCCAGGTTGTACTCGTCGGAGCCACGCTCGTCAGCGTTACCCTCGATACGAATCCGCATGCCAGGGTTGGCCTGGAGGTACGGAATCTTGCGATCGAGTGTCGCCGCCGCGTCCGGTCTGATCGTCGACTTGTCGAAGTCGAAGTAGATCGGGCCAGTGATCGCTGCGGTGTCGACCACAGCCACAACAGGCGCAACGCAGCGCGGATCAGTTGCCGTGATGCTCGCATCATACGGGCAAGGTGCCGGCGGCGGCGGTGGGGGCGGCGGTGGCGGCGCGACGCAGTTCGGACTCGAAGCAGGAATGTTCTCCAAGCCGGGGTACGTGCACATCGCTTCCGGGCGACCACCACCCAACAGCAAACTCAGGCCACCACGCGCGTGAATGTTCATGTTCGCGTCAGGCTCGTGAGTCGGCATGTAGTCAAGAACGCCGTCAACGCGCAGGGCGACGCGATTCGCGACACCCAGACGCAAGCCAACAAGCCCGCTTCCGCCGTAGTTGTAGTTGTACGAATCAGGAGCGCTGCCCGGACCCTTGAACTTGTAGCTCGTACGCACGGGCCCAAGACCGACGATGAACTGGCTCTGCCTGCCCATCAAGTTGCCGAGCGGGAAATTGTAGTTCATGCGAAGGGCAAATGCATGCGCGTTGATGTCGTCCGCCTCCGTGCCAAGGCAGCAAATCGACTCATCGTCATCTCTGTCGTGCGGCGAGTAGTAGCCATCCCCTTCGAGCTGCCAACGGGGATCGGAAAGGAACACGCCGAGACGCCCGCCGTAGCCGAGACCGTCCTTCGGCACGGACCCGGGACGGCCCGCGTTCTCGTCGAACCATGTCCATTGGGCGAAGCCACCCAGCTCCACGGTTCCCGGAAGCGGTGCGTCCATGTCATCCCACCAGACAACCGGCGCCCACAGAGTGCTCGTGCTGGTCGTCGTGCCGCCTTCGCCGAACATAGCGGCAATGTCAGGCGAGAACTGGAAGCCAGCCTGGGCGCGAATGTCGAAGTTGCTCGGCTCCGGAAAATAATCGCCGATCACATCGAAGCGCAGCGCGAATCCGCTGAACCCGAGGTTGATTCCGGCCGCACCTTCGACACCGAAATTGTAGGTGCCCGTTCTCGGAGCATCAGCGCGGCGCATGTTCTTGAGCACGCCACCAGCACCGATGTGGAAGGATGGCATGTTGCCGAGCGGCATATTGTACATCAGCCGAGCGGAAATCGGTCCGTATTTCATGTCCGGACAGCCCTCGCAAGCAGCCGCTGGCGTGTACGACCCTTCGGCTTCGAGGTTGAGCTGCGGCGTGATGTAGGCGCCAATGCGTCCACCGTAACCGAGCCGGTCGAACTCAAAGCTGTTCTCCCAGTTCTGGTCGCCAAAATAGGTGTACTGTCCGAAGCCGCCGACCAACAACGTACCGGGCGACTGTGCCGCCGCCGTTCCGCCGAGGAGCAGGGCCGTCATCGAACAGACGGTCAAACTTCTTCTCAACATGAGTGTTTCCTCAATAAGTGGGAATTGCTTTCCAGCGGTTTACGCGGTCGTGCGTTGCCTCGGTGCGCATGATGCATGCCCAGTGCGCGTTTTGGCCAGAACGAGGAAAATATTAATCGCTCCTTTCGATGTAAAAAAGGGCCGAGTGCCCACTGGACACTCCGCCCCTTTAGATCTCTGCCGGACCTCCTTTCGAGATCCGGTCAGAGCAGGTGCTTGGTGCTACGGTACGCGAATCACTCCGTCGCCGCCGATCCTCACGATAAAGAAGTCCGCGCGCCGGTTCTGCTGCCAGCAAGGTTCGCTGTGCTCCGTGCAAACTGGGCGCTCTTCACCATGGCTAATAAGGTCGAATCGGTCTGCCGCGATACCGCGCTCCGTGAGGTACCGCTTGGCCGAACCAGCACGGCGCTGGCCAAGGGCCAGGTTGTACTCGTCGGAGCCACGCTCGTCGGCGTTACCCTCGATGCGTATCCGCATCCCGGGGTTGGCCTGGAGCCACGGAATCTTGCGATCGAGTGTTGCAGCCGCATCCGGTCTGATCACTGACCTGTCGAAGTCGAAGTAGATAGGTGCGGTAATCGCCGAGCTGTCAACGAACGCGGTCGGAGCCATGCAGCGTGGATCGCTCGCCAGGATGCTCGAGTCGTACTGGCAAACCGTCGGTGGCGGGGGCGGCGGGAGCGGAGGCACGCAGTTGGGACTCGAAGCGGGAATGCTTTCGAGGCCGACGTACGTGCACATCGGTTCCGGACGCGCTCCACCAATCAGGAAGCTCAAGCCCGCGCGCCCATGAATGTTCAGATTCGCGTCCGGTTCATAGTTCGGCATGTAGTCGACCACGCCGTCAAGACGGAGCGCAACGCGGTTCGCGACGCCGAGACGCAGACCAGCCAGTCCGCTCACACCGTATCCGTAAGTGTAGTCGTCATCGGGGTCGGCAACGGTACTGGGCTGATAGCTGTAGTTGGTGCGCACCCCCCCGACCCCGATGATGAACTGGCTCTGCCTGCCCATCAGGTTGAGCGGGAAGTTGTAGTTCAGGCGAAGGGCCAATGCGTGCACATTGATGTCGGTGGCTTCTCCGGGGCCCGGCGTCTCGTCCTCGTTGTCGTGCGGCGAGTAATAGCCGTCGCCTTCGAGCTGCCAGCGGGGGTTGGAGAGGAAAACGCCAAGACGCCCGCCGAACCCGAGACCGTCCTTCGGCACCGAGCCCAGGCGACCCGCATTCTCATCGAACCAGGTCCATTGACCGAAGCCACCGAGCTCGACGGTTCCGGGACGGGGACCATCCAGATCATCCCACCAATAGACGGGAGCCCATGCCGATCCAGAGCTCATCATGTCTCCGCCTCCAAACATTGCCCCCAGGTCAGGCGCGAACTGAAGGCCAGCCTGAGCGCGAACGTCGAAGTTGCTGGGCCCGGGGAAGTAATCGAAAAGAGCGTCGAGTCGCAGCGCGATTCCACCAAACCCCAGATTGAATCCGACTCCGCCTTCCATTCCGAAGGCGTATGCGCCGGTGTTTGGAGGATCGGCGAGCCGCATGTTCTTGAGCACGCCACCCGCCCCGATGTGGAACGAGGTGCCGCCGCCGCGCGGGTAGCTGTACATGAGGCGGGCCGCGAGCGCCGAGTACTTCCATTCTGGTGCGCCCTCAGAGGGGGCTACCTCCGCGAAGACCCCATCGGCTTCGAGGTTCAGCTGCGGCGTGATGAAAGCACCGATTCGCCCGCCGTAGCCGAGCCGGTCGAATTCAAAGTCGTTCTCCCAGTTCTGATCGCCAAAATACGTGTACTGCCCGAACCCGCCTATCAACAAAGTACCCGGCGACTGGGCCGACGCCGTTCCGCCGAGGAGCAAGGCCGTCATGGAACAGACGGTCAAACTTCTTCTCAACATGGTCGTTTCCTCCCAAAGGTGGAACTTCTGTTCAGCGGCTATGCGGTCGTTCTGCCTCTGCGGCAGGATGCATGCCCACCGAGCGTACAGTATGCAAAAAGAGGGCGGAGTGCCCTTATGGGACACTCCGCCCCTTCTCCCTGGCCGGACCCCTTTCGAGATCCGGTCAGAGAAGGTGCTTTGGCGTTACGGTACGCGGATCACTCCGTCGCCGCCGATCGTCACGATACGGAAGTCATCGCGACGGTTCTGCTGCCAGCAGGCTTCGTTGTGCTCGGTGCAAACCGGGCGCTCCTCGCCATAGCTCACGAGGTCGAAGCGATCTGCCGCGATACCACGCTCCACGAGGTACCGCTTGGCCGAAGCCGCACGGCGCTGGCCAAGGGCCAGGTTGTACTCGTCGGAGCCACGCTCGTCAGCGTTACCCTCGATACGAATCCGCATGCCAGGGTTGGCCTGGAGGTACGGAATCTTGCGATCGAGTGTCGCTGCGGCATCCGGTCTGATTGTCGACTTGTCGAAGTCGAAGTAGATCGGGCCAGTGATTGCCGTGGTGTCGACCGTCACAACAACCGGGGCCACGCAACGTGGGTCGGTCGCCGTGATGCTGGCATCATACGGGCAAGGTGCCGGCGGTGGCGGTGGCGGCGGCGGCGGCGGAGCAACGCAGTTCGGGCTCGAAGCTGGAATGCTCTCGAGGCCGGGGTACGTGCACATTGCCTCCGGACGCCCACCACCGAACAGCAGGCTCAGGCCGGCGCGCGCATGAAGATTCATGTTCGCATCGGGCTCGTGATTCGGCATGTAGTCGATGACACCGTCGATACGAATCGCGGTGCGGTTCGCTACACCGAGACGCAGGCCAACGAGTCCGCTGCCACCGAAGTTGTAGCCGTAGGTGTCAGCTGCCGGCTCCTGTTTGAACTTGTAGCTCGTGCGAACGGGACCAGCGCCGATGATGAACTGGCTCTGCCTGCCCATCAGATTGCCGAGCGGGAAGTTGTAGTTTGCGCGGAGCGCGAAAGCGTGTGCGTTGATGTCGTCCGCCTGACCAGCGCCAGGCGATTCATCTTCGTTGTCATGCGGCGAGTAGTAGCCGTCGCCTTCCACCTGCCAGCGCGGATCGGACAGGAACACACCGACGCGACCACCGTAGCCGATACCGTCCTTCGGTACCGAGCCGAGACGGCCGGCGTTGTCGTCGAACATCGTCCACTGACCGAAGGCGCCGATTTCCACGGTTCCCGGCAGCGGCGCGTCCATCTCATCCCACCAGACGATCGGCGCCCAGAGGGTGCTCGTCGACGTCATGCTGGTACCGCCGGCCAGCGCGGCAATGTCCGGCGAGAACTGAATTCCCGCCTGAACGCGAACGTCGAAGTTGCTCGGCTCCGGGAAGTAGTCGCCGATGACGTCGAAGCGCAGCGCGAATCCTTCAAACCCGAGGTTGAGTCCGGCCGCCGCTTCTCCTCCGAAGTTGTACGTCCCGGTCCGCGGCGCGTCAGCAAGTCGGATATTCTTCAGCACCGCGCCGGCGCCGATGTGGAAGGACGGCATGTTGCCGAGCGGGAAGTGGTACATGAGCCGGGCGGACATCGCCGAGTACTTCTCTTCCGCTGCTCCTTCAGCACGCGCAATCGGGGCGTAGGAGCCCTCTGCCTCGAGATTCAACTGCGGCATGATGTAGGCGCCGATACGTCCGCCGTAACCAAGCCGATCGAACTCGAAATCGTTCTCTCTGTTTTGGTCGTTAAAGTACTGGTACTGCCCGAAGCCGCCTATCAACAACGTACCGGGCGACTGAGCTGCCGCCGTTCCGCCGAGGAGCAAGGCCGTCATCGAACAGACGGTCAAACTTCTTCTCAACATGAGCGTTTCCTCTTTAAAGGTGGAACTTCTTTCCAGCGGTTACCGCGGTCGCATGCTGCGCGGTGAGGTACGATGCATTCCCAGTGAACGCGCTGCGCTCTCCAAGATGATCCCTAACACAATCGCAAAACCTAGCAAATCTTTTTAGGGGCGCTAGTGATGCTCGCCTATTCGTGACAGGACAAACATGCGTCCCGCCTCGGTGAAACGCCACCATGGTAGCCGGTCTCGTCGTGGGGGTCCGATTGCAAGGGCCACGCCAGCCAACCCCCCAATTGGCGGGTAAAATACACAACTTTAGATGGAATGACAGTCAGCAAAGCCCGTAATGCTGCGATTCGGGCCCGGTTTTCTGCGGTCGAAGTCCGCGCATCCGTCTACGGGATCACCCGCCGCCACCAGCTCCCACGGTTCCGCGCCAACGCCTTCGATGTCGCCGTTTTCCATGCGTCCCGCATGGCTGCGCCGTCCGCGAACCGATCCTCGGGCGTGGGCGCGAAGGCAGTGCGGAACCAGTGGCAGATCGCGATTGGAAACGAACTGAGGTCGGCGCGTTCACCGAGTTGGCGCGCGAGAATGGTCTTCGCATCGTCATCACCGAATGGCGGCTGGCCGGTCAGCGCGAACATCACGATTGCCGCCAGCGCGAAATAGTCCGACGCCGGACCCTGAGGCTCGCCGAGGAGTTGTTCCGGGGCCGCGAAGGCAGGAGTACCGGTGGTGCCGGCGATGTCCTCTCCGGTGACGTTGGCGATGCCGAAATCGGTGATGCGCCAGCGATTGTACCTGTCGATGAGAATGTTCTCCGGTTTCAGGTCGCGGTGCAGAATTCCGTGGGCGTGCGCGACGATGAGGGCATCGATCACCTGTTCGAGCTGGGGCGCGACTTCCGACAGGGGGCGCGGTCCGTTCCTCGCCACCAGGCTCGCGACCGATCCTTCTTCCGCGAGCTCCATCGTGTACCACGACAGGTCACCGCTCGAATCCCAGTCGTAGATCGGAACGATCGCTGGGTGCGCGAGCTGCGCGGCCAGCTTGGCCTCCCGCCAGAACGATCGAACGGCGCGATCATCGCGAGCCACCGACGGATGCAGCGCCTTGAGCGCGACCTCACGCTCGAGCGACAGGTCGCGTGCACGCCACACGGTGCCGAAGGCGCCGCTGCCGAGCGGTGACAGGATCTCGTAGTCATCGCCGACTGCCCAGCGCACACGTGCCTCGGCCGATTCGTTGGTCAGGCGGTTCGGCTCTCCCCGGACTATCACCACGCTGCGAGAGGGATCGCCCCGGTCGACGGCGCGGAGCAGCGCGGCCACCGACGGGAATCGGTCGGCCGCATCGGCCGACAGGGCGCGATCGATCGCGGCGGCGACGACCTCGGGAACTTCGGGACGCAGCCATTTGACCGGAGGGATCTCGCGCACGGGGGGCGCCTCGCCCGTCAGCGCGGTGAAGCACATCGCCGCGAGCTGCCACTGATCACTCGCCGCGGTTGGAACCCACTCGGTGGATTCCCATTCGGGCGGCATCGGAAGCTCCGATCGAACGATGCGCGGCGCGTCCAGCGCGCGGACTTCGATGGGACCGTTTCCGGGCCGCACTCCCGGCGGCACGGACTCTCGCGGCACTGCCCACTGCCACTCGAGCATCCACAGCCGCCCCGTCGGGGTGGTCCACAGCGCATCGCCGTTCAATCCGCCGTGAGCGATACCGCTGTCGTGAAGATAGGCGAGCGTCGAGCACGCGCCCCGCAGAAGCTGGAGGACGTACGGAATGTCAGCGGGCCCGAGTCGCGCCAGCCGTGAGCGCACCGTTTCACCGGTGATCCAGCGCCGCAAATATCCGGGACCCCGACCCCCTTCGCGATACGACGTCCAATAGTGATAGGTCGTTGGAATCGAAGGGTGGCTGCGCTGTGCGAGCTGCTTGGCCTCGGAAAAAAGCCACGCCGTGTGCGCCGGATCGGGAGCCGTGACGAGCGACAGCGACCGGCCGAGACCATCGATGACTTCTTGGTAATGCCGGTAGTCACCGGTCATTCCGCCCGCACCCCACGACCACTCAGGCGGCAGCTGCCACTCGGCAATGTGAGGCGGAAGCATTCTCGTCGCGCGGGGCGTGACAACGCCGCGATCAGGTGCGGTCATGTGACGATCACGCCTCTTGCCAGCGCCATCAGCACTCTCGTTCCCCTCCCCCCTTCGCTCGTAATCGCGATCTCACCGCCCCATGCCTCAATCAACCTGCGGCTGACAGCCAGTCCCAACCCACTGCCTGTCGTCCGCGTCGAAAAATGCGGCTCGAAGATGCGGGGCAGCACCGCTGGCGCTATGCCCGCGCCATCGTCGATGGTCTCGATCGTGACGCGCCTATCGTCCTCGCGAACCGTCACGTCGACTTGACGGGCACCGGCGAGCCGGGCGTTCTCGAAGATGTTCAGCAGCACATCGCGCATCTCGTCTTTTCTTCCCATCGCCCAGACCGGCCGGTCAGAACCGTGCACGCGCCACTTGACCTCGCCGTCGCCCATCGTCTCCAGATCGACCACATCCCGCACGACGGCCGCGACATCGATCGGAACTGCCGGCGGCAGGTCGGCGGGTGCGCTTCCATAACGACTGAACGAGCGCGCGATCTCGTCCAGGCGGTCGATCTCGGCCAGAATGCGGCCCACGTTTTCATTGAGGACGCGATCGAAGTCGACGCGCGAGTCCGTGCGCGCGCGACGCAGATGCTGCACGCCGAGTCTGATCGGGGTCAGCGGGTTTTTGATCTCGTGCGCGACTTGCCGTGCCATCTCTCCCCAGGCCAATACCCGCTCGGCACGGGCGACCTCGATGCGACTCAACTCGAGATCCCGGGCCAGACGCTTGGCGGCGATGCCGCTCAGCCACAGCGCTCCAAGCGCACCCACCGCTGTCGCGAACAGAACGAGCATGCCGAGATCGCGGCGTCGTCGATCCAGTACCAGGTCGTCGCTGCGAGCCGGCGCGGAGAGAACGAAACGTTCGCGCGCCGGACCAAGCGCCGCGCTGTACCCAAACAGCATCTTCGCCTGACCGAGCTTCTCGACCGACGCGGCCGCTATCTCTCCTGCCGTCGAGAGGCGAAGCTGCACCTTCGGCGGCAGCGTGCGTCCCGTCGGCGCCAGCGCGTCGAGAAGCACGTCGCTCGTTCGCTCCAGCAACCCGTTGCTGTAAAGAAAAAGCGGAGTATCGAACCGCTGTGCCGCGGCGGGGAGCTGGTTGTACTCGCTGCCTGAGACGACGGCGTTGAGAGTCTCGCGCACGAGAACTTCGCGGGTTTGCTCGTCGTCGCTGCGGAGTCGTTGATACGACCACACCGCGAACGCTACTGCCGGTATCACGAAAAACGTAAACAGGGCCAATGTCAGTCGCGCCCGATAAGTGTAGATCCAGCGCGATGATCTGGCGCGCACCCAGCGCACGAATCCCCGCTCCGCCGCCGCGCCAATCAGCCAGAGGAGGCCGGCGAGAATCACATTCAGCAAGAGAAGCAGCAGGCCGCGCTGCGCCCGCGCCCAGACAGATCGAAGATCGATCTCAACGTGTGCCCGCATCGTACCGCTGGATGTTGGAACTAGACGGTCGCCGTGCAGCTCGTTGCCGATGCGATGCCACTGCAGGCGCTCGGTATCGGCGGCAATCATCGGCGACACATCGGTCAAGGCAATTGCGTACGGCGGGTCGCCGCCCGAGGCGCGGTCCATTCCCAGCAGCGCGGCGTAGGGGTTCTGCGCCAGCAGACGCGTGCGGGGCAGCACGAGAACCGAAGTCACACCGCCATCGGAATGCGCGACGGCGGAGAAAACCTGCACGCCGGTCGGACCGAGAATGTTCCGCGTGACTGTTTGACCGGTGGCAAGCGCGTCGCGGACCGCCCTCAGTACAAGCCCCGAATCGGGGTTCGTATCGGCGATAGCGAACTCGGCTATCCGCGTCCCGCTCGGGTCCCATGCTGTCAACGTCGCCGGAAGCTCGGCCGAGGACAGATCGGATGAGGCGTACAGCTGCAGCAGGCGCGTGCGCGTCAGCGGCTGTGCCGAATCGGCGAGCAGGGACGCAAACCGCCGGGTGAGAAGAAGCGTGTAGTCGTCCACCCGCGACAGCCGCGCGACATCTTCCTCGGCGAGACGCACACGCTGCCGCGTCGTCGTCGACCACAGCGCCGCGATCGCGACTGTGCTGGAGAAACACGCGAGAAAAAGCGCCGCGCGAAACGAAATTCTTGCCAGCCTGCCAAACGCGATCCGCACCATGCAGTAAGCGAGCAGCAGAACCGCGAACAGGAACAGAAAGAGCGGAACCTCCCAGGACAGCCAGAGACCGGGAGTGCTGCCCCACGGAGGCTGCCCAATGCCACGCACAATGTTGGAGGCGAGCGGAAGGCCGATGCCAAGGATGAGGAGCGCGCCAACCGCACCGTACCAGCGCGGCCAATGCGTACGGCGCCATGAGCGTAGAATCGCGTACACCGCCATCAGAATCAGCGTCGTGCTTATCAACAACGCCGCTGGGGTTGCGGTCAAGGCACCGGCGAGCCGCGAAAAATAGAACGCCGGATCGAAAAGTCTCGACGTGTTCGAGAAAGCGTTCCACGGGACTAGCGCCGTGATGGCGAGTGCCACACCTATCGCGAATAATCTTTCGGGAAGCGCTCGCCGGTCTTTCCATGCGTAAGCGAGCAGCACCAGCATCGCCGCCACCAGTACCACCGTGACTCTGCCCCGCCAGGTTGCGGTTTTTCGAAAGCGGACTTCTTCACCTGGCGCCAGGCGCGCGGTAGCGCGCAGGAGCGGCGTTCCTTCAGCAGCGAGCACTATGGAGCCTCCACTCGCGTCGACGCCCGGCGCGAGCACGTACGAGTCGACCTCCCCCGAGAGCGCGATCCGCGAAGCGAGCGACGGCGTGAGCTCATTGGCGGGAGCGACGGCGTGGACCACGGTCGACGCAACCGCGCGCCGGCTATCGCGCCCTCTCATCACGTTGAGCGTCGAATAGAATTCACTGAACGTCACGCTGGTCGGTTGTCGCGCGGAATCCGGATCGCCTCGAAGGGATCCGCTCCACGCTACCGGCTGCTCCTGCTCGTAGAGCACGACCGATTCACCATCTCGCTGCGGCGAGCGGGAAGCGAGAAAGTCGAATGCTCCGATTGCGTCCTTGGGAGCGTCGAGGGCGGCAACCGCACGGGCATCGAGCCGCTCGACCGCCTCCGCTAGCGCGCGCTCCAAAGCGCGGATCGCCCCTTCCGCGGCACTCGCGCGCTCATCGGTCCCTTGAGGCGCACCGGCAGGCCGGGGCAGCAGAGGCGCCCTCACCCAAAGCGCCATTAGGAACAGTGGAACGGAGGCAAGGGCGAGGATTGCGCGGCGTCTCAGCGCGGCGCTTCTTACATTGATACTACTTGCTGATGCGATGACCCTTACCTCCTCCCTTCCAGAATCCGGCCCGCTTCGGGTCAAGGAGCTCAACCCGTCGCAGGTCGCGACGATACTTGGTCACGATCCGCGGCTCATCATTCCCGTTGGAACGTGTGAGCAGCATGGGCCTCACATGCCGCTCGGCTGCGACACGATCATCGTCGAGCGAATGGCCGACGATCTCTCAGCGGAATATGGCGTGCTGCGGGCGCCGACGGTCGAATACGGGGTAAATGTGGATACCGAGAAGGGGTTCACCGGCAATGCATCGCTGCGCAAGAAGACGCTGCACCGCCTGCTGAATGACCTCATCGATTCATGGGAAGCGACCGGCGTACGAGAATTCATCCTGCTTACCGCGCACGGTCACGATCCGCACCAGGAAGCGCTGGCAACCGTGATCACTGCCGGCGCCCGCGTTCGCGTCGTGGACATCTTCGGCGTGAATCTCTCTGATTTGCTGGAAGGGCAGAAGGAGGCGATGCACGGTGACGAGGTGGACACCTCGATCATGCTGTTCCTGGCGCCCGGGATGGTGAAGCCGGACATCGCGCAGGACTACATGATGTCACGCGAGCAGCTGCGACGTTATCGGCGCGGAACACTCAAGGTGCCCAGCGGGAGCGCGGGCTCGATAGGACGCCCTTCCTTGGCGTCCGCCGAAAAAGGCAAGCGGCTCTACGAGCGCATCTACGCCAAGATCAGCGACCGGATCTTCCTGGCCCCCGCGCCGGCGGAATGAAGCTGGGGGACCGCATCGGTAGAGGATGGCGGTGCGCTTGACCATTTCTTTATTGGAGTTGAGCAAATTCGTTGTTTTCTCACCTGAAACTCTATTGTATAGTTGCACGTACGTGTCGAAAACCCGACCCCCTATAATGATGCGACCATTGCTTGTCATAGCTCTAGTTGCAGCTGCCCCGCAGGCATTTGCACAGGTGCTGCCGCGCGATTCGGCTGCGCAGACCACGCTCACGATCGAACAGGCAATTGATCAGGCCCGCCGCAACAATCCCGACCTCCAGCAGACTCTCAACAATCGTGTTGGAGCCCGCGCCGCGGTACGCAGCGCCTATGGAGCGCTACTCCCCCGGGCAGAGGCTTCGCTGAGCGCCCAGCGCCAGCAGGGTGGTGAGCAGATTTTCGGTGGGACGAGTCTCGGCGCCAATTCCGATGTAAACCAGTCCAGCTATCAGATCGGGTTTGATTACCGGCTCAACAGCGCGTCGCTGATCAACCCCAGGCTCCAACGGGCAAACCGTGACGCGGTCGAGGCCGATATTACCGGCGCGACCGAAACGCTGCGCAGCAACGTGATTCAGCAATACCTGCAGACGCTCCAGGCCGAAGCAAATGCCGATCTGCAGGACTCCCTCGTTGTCGCGTCCCGCACCGAGCTGGTGCTCGCGCAGGCGCGCGAGATCGTCGGCTCCGGTACGCAGCTCGACATCCAGCGCGCCGAAGTCGCGCTCGGACTGCAGCAGGTGCAGGTCCTCAAGGCGAGAAACCAGATCGAGATCGAGAAGCTGAGACTGTTCGAGCTGATGGGGATCATCCAACCGCCCAATGTCAGGCTCGTGAGCCAGTTTCCGGTCACCCCGACCAATCTGCGCCTGGAAGACCTGCTCGAGGCTGCACGGCGGCAGAATCCGCTCGTGCTGGCGCTTCGCTCCCGCGAGAGAGTTGCGAACCTGAACGTGCGCCGCGAGCAGGGTGAGTATTCACCTACGCTCTCGTTGAGCACCGGGATCGGTGGCTACACCTACGGTTACACGAACTCCAATTTCCCGATCCAGCAGGCGATGGTTCAGACCGAGGCGGCGCGTCTTGGCTGCATCCGCACTGAAGAGGTGCGCGCGGCGCTGAATCTCGCCAACGATCTGGCGGGGTGCAGCGCGATCACTTTCACCGACGCTCAGGCGCAGGCGATTCGTCAGAGCAACTCCCGATTCCCGTTCAACTTTAGCAGGCAACCGCGCTCTTTCACCGCGATGCTGTCGCTGCCGCTCTTCGATGGCTTTGCCCGCGAGCAGCGCGTACAGGAAGCGATGGCAAGCCGCTCCGATGCGCGCTACAGCGTGCGGTCGCGTGAGCTCGCGCTCACCGCTGATGTCACAGCTGCCTACCTTACACTCGTAACCGCCGAGAAGACGGTGGCGCTCCAAGAGCAGAATGCGGCCAAGGCGCGCCAGGAGCTCAAGCTGATGCAGGACCGTTACAGAATCGGAGCCACGACGTTCGTGGATCTGGCTCAGTCGCGCGCGACCTTTGAGCGCGCCGAGAGTGACCGCATCAACGCGGTTTATGATTTCCACAAGGCTTTCGCCGTTCTCGAGAGCGCCGTCGGCAAACCCCTTCGTTAATTGGATTGATATATGAAGAAGCGCACTAAATGGTCCGTTGCCGGAGTCATCGTCGTCGCCATCGTCATCATCGGCGTGACGAGCGCCATGAAAGGCCGGAATAAGGCAACCGAAGTCAGAGTCGAGAAGGTTCAGCGTCGCGACCTAGTCGCATCAGTGACGGCGAGCGGGCAGGTCCAGCCGCATACGAAGGTCAACGTCAGCGCTGACATCACCGGTCGGGTCGTCCGCCTCGCGGTGCAGGAAGGCCAGATGGTGACCCGCGGTCAGTTCCTGCTGGAGATCGACCCGTCTCAGTACCGGGCCAACGCCGAGCGTGCGACCGCCGCGGTGGCGTCAGCGCGTTCACAGGTGGCACAAGCAAAACCTGCGCGCGCGCAGGCCGTCCGCAACTACGACAGGCTGCTGGCACTCAAGAGGGCGAATCCGACGCTCGTTTCCGATGAGCAGATCGAGCAGCTGCGCACGCAGGTCGAAGTCACGCAGGCACAGCTCGAGGCGGCAAACCACGCCGTCGATCAGGCAACCGCCTCCATGCGGGATGCGCGGAGCAGCCTCGGCAAGACGACGATCGTCGCGCCCATGAGCGGGCGCATCACGCGTCTCAGCGTCGAAGAGGGCGAGACGGCGATCATGGGGACCCTCAACAAGGATGCGGCGACGCTTCTCACCGTCAGCGACATGAGCCTCCTCGAGACGAAGGTCAGGGTCGACGAGACCGATGTCTCGCGCATCAAGATCGGAGATTCGACGGTCGTACAGCTCGATGCCTTCCCGGACACGACCTTCATCGGCCGAGTCTCGGAGATCTCGAACAGCTCCGTGAAGGCGGCCAGCACCGGCGGCATGGCGTCGGCGGCCGATCAGGCGATCGATTACGAGGTGACGATCCAGCTCTTGAACGCCCCGCCAGAGACGCGTCCCGATTTCTCGGCCACGGCCAAGATCGTCACCCAGATCAGAAAAGGTGCGCTGTCGATACCGATCATTGCGCTCACCGTGCGCGAGGATGAGGACAAGGTGGCGAAGGAGGACAGCGGCGCGCTCACGCTCGGACGCAAGCCTCCGGCAAAGGAAGTCGGCAAGCGCGATGTCGAGGGTGTGTTCGTCGTCGGCAAAGACAACAAAGTCTCCTTCCGCCCCGTAAAGGTCGGTATAGCCGGCGAGAGGTACTTCGAGGTGCTGACCGGCCTCAAGGAGGGAGAGGACATCGTGGGCGGGACATATCAGGCGATTCGTGAGCTGAAGGACGGCGCACTGGTGCGGGCACAGAAAGTTGATCCGAAGAAGCCGGGCTCGGCCGCGGCGACATCGTAATGCACACCGATGAGATTCCGCTCAGCACGACCGCTGAGCGGCAGGTAATCACGGGCGCGGCGGGAGTCGCTCCGGAAAAGGACTGGATCATCGTCACTCGCGGCTTGAAGCGCGAGTACGACATGGGCGGTGAGATCGTGCGCGCATTGCGCGGTGTCGACATCGCCATCCGCCGCAACGAGTACGTCGCGATCATGGGACCGTCGGGGTCGGGCAAGTCGACTCTCATGAATCTCATCGGCTGCCTCGACACACCTGACGCGGGTGAGTACTGGCTCAACGGAATGATGGTGTCGGAGAAGGACGAGGATGAGCTCGCACGGGTGAGAAACCGCGAGATTGGCTTCGTTTTCCAGACGTTCAACCTGCTTCCCCGCGCTAGCGCTCTCCACAACGTCGAGCTGCCGCTGGTCTACGCCGGGGTCGCATCCGAGGAGCGCAAGCGGCGCGCGACCGAAGCGCTCGAGCGCGTGCAGCTCGGTGACAGAATCCATCACCGTCCCAACGAGCTCTCCGGCGGACAGCGTCAGCGCGTTGCCATTGCCCGCGCCCTCGTCAACCGGCCATCGATCCTGCTGGCCGACGAGCCGACGGGAAACCTCGACTCAACCACTTCGGAAGAGATCATGAAGGTGTTCGAAGGTCTCTCCGCTGAGGGACAGACGGTTATCATGGTCACCCACGAGGCGGACATCGCCGCGCATGCCAAGCGCGTTGTCGTGCTCAAGGACGGCCTCATCGCGAGTGACGACCGCGCCGAGCGCTTCGCCGCAATCCAGAGGGCAACCGGACACCTGGTCACACCACGGGGCTAGATGCCTTTCATCGAGGCAATCTGGCTCGCTCTGGCGCAAATCCGCGTCCAGAAGCTGAAGAGCTTCTTCACGCTGCTCGGCGTGACGATCGGCGTGATGTTCCTCATCGCCGTCATCTCCATCGTCCAGGGCCTGAGCAGCTACATGGAGAACGACTTCGCGGCGAAACTGCTCGGGGTCAACACCTTCACGCTGCGGCGCTTTCCCTGGTTCGGCGATGGTGCCAGCTCCGAGGAGGAGTGGCGGCAGTGGCTGCGCCGCCCGCGCATTTATCACTCTGATCTTCCGCTCGTGGCGAGCGCTCTGCCCCCGGGCGCGCGCTACGCGGTCGAGAGTCAGGAGTTCCTCCTGGCATCTTCGCAGTACGCCCGTCCCAAGCAGGTGGAGGCGCACGCCGTCGATGGCGACTACTTCACGATCAAGAAGTACGACGTAAATCGCGGCCGTCTTTTCAGTCAGCAGGAGGCCACCGCCGGCGCCCCGGTCGTCGTCATCGGCGACGAGGTCGCGAGTTATTTCTTCCGCGACCTGGATCCGATCGGCCGATCCCTTCGCATCAGGGGGATGCCATACCAGGTTGTGGGTGTCCTCGAGAAACAGGGGTCGGTGTTCGGACTCTCGCTGGATCGAGTCGCCATCGCCCCGTACAACTCGCCGCTGCACCACCACACGAACCCGCGTGGGGATGTGGACGGGATCATGGTGCAAGCTCCGACCGCGATCACCATGGGTGACGCAATGGAGTCGGTGCGCGAGGTGATGCGAGGCCGGCGCAAGCTGCGTCCGGGACAGCCCGACAACTTCTTCATGGAGACGTCGGCCAGCGCGCTGGCGTTCATGGACAAGCTGAAGAAGGTCATGACCATGGCCGGCACGGCTTTCCCGGCAATCGGACTGATCGTCGGCGGACTGGTAATCATGAACATCATGCTGGTCGCAGTCGCCGAGCGTACGCGCGAGATCGGCATCAGGAAATCGCTCGGGGCGCGTCGCCGCGACATACTCAGGCAGTTCCTCGTCGAAGCTGCCACCTTGAGCACGCTCGGAGCTCTGGTCGGGATCGCTCTCGGCGTGGTAATAGCGAAAGTGATCGAGTGGAAGACTCCGCTCCCAGCCGACGTTGCGCCGTGGTCGATCGTGATGGCGACGCTCCTCGGCACCATCGTGGGGATAGTGTCCGGCGTTTATCCGGCGCGGCGGGCGGCATTGCTCGACCCGATCGAAGCCCTGAGGAAGGAATAGCGATGTTCTTCCAGCGTGTGCTCAGTGCATTCGAGGGCGTTGGTATGGCAATCGACGCGCTTCGCTCAAATAAGGTCCGTGCGGCTCTCACCATCATGGGAGTGGCTATCGGAGTCTTCGTCGTGGTCGCGATGTCCTCCGTGGTGCGCGGCATCAACGAGAGCTTCGCCAAGGATCTGGAAGCGGCTGGCCCGACCTCGTTCTACATCTACCGTCGCCCGATCGGCGGATTCACTGCTTGCGATGGTTCTGACGAGACTTGCCCTGAGCGTCGTAATCCTGCTCTCACGACCGACGACGCAATCGCCATCGAGCGTTTGCCCACGATCAAAGCCGTGACCGCGCACGTCGGGTCAGGCGCGAAGTTCACCTACAAGGACAAGCAGGTGAGCACCGGGATGGAGGTGTATACGCCGAACTGGGTGGATGTCGACGGCGGAGACATCTATCCGGGGCGGAGCTTCACCTACGCCGAAAACATGACGGGCGCACGCGTCATCATCGTGAACGCGAAGCTCGCTGAGCGGCTCTTCGGCACGTCCGATCCGATCGACAAGGTGGTCAACGTCGATGGAGTCGGGTTCCAGGTCATCGGCGTATATCACTACACGGCGAGTCCGATGGGAACGCCGACGTCAGCCGGTGGAGGCGACCAGGCGAAGGCGATCATTCCGTACGAATCGGCGCGGCGCAGTCTCAACCTCTGGATTCGCGGCACCGATCTGATCGTCAAGCCCGAGCCCGGCGTCACCACCGCCGAGGCAACTGACGACGTGACCGCGCTGATGCGGGGGCGTCGTGGCCTGAAGGCCACCGCCAAGAACAACTTCGAGATCATCACTCAGGATCGTCTGATGGGGATCTACAACCAGCTGTTCGGAACGTTCTTCGTGGTCGGCCTGGCGCTGTCCTCGGTCGGCCTGCTCGTCGGCGGTGTCGGAGTGATTGCGATCATGATGATCAGCGTCACCGAGCGCACGCGCGAGATCGGAGTTCGCAAAGCGCTCGGTGCGACGAGAAGCGCGATTCTCTGGCAGTTTCTGGTCGAGGCCGCGACGCTCACAAGTATCGGCGCGTCGATCGGACTGGTGCTGGGTATCCTCGTTGCTTACGGAATCAAGACCGCATTTCCTGCCATACCCGCTTCGACCCCGATATCGGCGGTGATCGCCGCGCTCGCTACCAGCGCGTTCACGGGGATTCTGTTCGGCATTCTGCCAGCGGCGCGCGCGGCACGACTGGATCCGGTCGAGGCGCTCAGGTACGAGTAGCACCCGAAGACCTGGCTGCGGACAGCGACGCCGTCCGCTTACGGGATTGCCCCGCCGCCGCTAGACTCTCCGCATGAGCGCAACAGGAGCGGGTCAGCGTTACGAATCGCTGCGAGTCGCCGTGATGGTCGTGGGACTTGCACTGGTACTTCTGCTTCTCTGGCACACGCGCACACTGGTCCTCACGGTTTTTCTTGGTGTGCTGTTCGCATTGGCAGTGAGCGCGGGAGTTGACCGCCTGCAGCACTGGCGCGTTCCGCGAGGAGTCGCGGCACCGGTAATCGTCATCCTGTTCGTGGGGCTTCTCGCCGGTTTCGGTACCTGGATCGGGCCCACCGTTCGCGAACAATCGATAGAGCTGAGAACGAAACTGCCCGAGGCTTTGGGAAAGCTCGAGCTCTGGGTTCGTGCGCGTGGCGGCGGTATCATCGCGACCATCACCGGCCTCAGTGAGGAAAGCCTTCCCAAGGGTCCGCCTCCCAACGTGGCTCCCACACCACTGGACTCGGCCGCGGTAGGATTGCCCGTTCAGCCGCCGGTGGAAAAGCCAGCACCAAGTCTTCGCGACCGGTTGCTTGCCCAGCTCGGCGGAGTGGGACGCTATTTCCTGCCCGTGATCAGCTCGACGCTGGCGGTCGCGGCGGGGATCGTTCTGGTTCTTTTTCTCGCGATTTATCTGTCGATCGACCCGTCGATCTATCGACGCGGGCTGCTCCATCTCATACCGCGCCGCTCGCGCCCGAAGACGGACGAGGTGCTCGGCGCAATAGCCGGGACCCTCAGGAAATGGCTCGTCACGCAGCTCATCGCGATGGTCGTGATCGGCTCAGTCACGACGGCCGTTCTGCTCGCGCTCAACGTGCGTGCGGCCATACCGCTTGGGATTCTTGCCGGACTGCTCGAGTTCGTACCTACGCTCGGGCCCATCCTCAGTGCCCTGCCGGCGATCGCGATGGGGTTTGTCGACTCGCCTCAGAAAGCCTTGGCCGTCACCGTCGCATACGTGGGCATCCAGTTCCTCGAGAACCACTTGCTCATCCCGATCCTGATGAAGGAGGGGATCGACCTGCCGCCCGCGCTCACGATCGTGATGCAGGCGCTGATGGCGATCGTGTTCGGGGTCCTTGGTCTCCTCGTCGCGGTTCCGCTTCTCGCAACGATCATGATCGCTGTGCGGATGGCTACGGCCGAGGATACGGGCTAACACGCGTTTCCAGTGGTGCGGCCTAACACCTGTGGCGCACGTAGCAGCACGACCCGAGATTAGGCCATGCACTACCTCGATGTCCTGACCACCGCGATCGAGCAGATCCGCGTCAACAAGCTGCGGTCGTTTTTCACACTGCTCGGGATCATCGTGTCGGTCGCGTTCCTCGTCGCCGTCGTGGCCATCATCTCCGGCATGAATGCGTACGTGAAGGAGAATCTCGCCGGGGCTCTCATCGGCCAGAATACCTTCCAGGTTCGCCGGTCGCCGATCCAGATCGGGCTCTTCGACGACGAAGAGTGGCGCCGCATCCAAAGGCGTCCGCGCATAACCGAGTCCGACGCCGAGGCGGTCGCGACGGCTGTTCCCGAGGCGCTCGCGGTCAGTCTCCAGTCGGGGTGGCCGACTCCCACCTCGGATGTGTTCTGGCGCAACAAGACTCTGGGCGATGTCATCATCTTCGGCGTCACCGCGCCGTACCAGGTCGTGCAGGACTACGTCTTTGCCAGCGGAAGGCCCATCACCGACCTCGATGTACGTGAGCGTCGCCCGGTAGCTGTGATCGGGGCCGACGTCGCCGAAAAACTGTTCGAGCAGGTGGATCCGGTTGGACAGGACGTCCGCATCATGGGCCACCGCTTCACGATCATCGGAACGGTCGCGAAAAAGGGACGCGTGCTCGGACAGTCCTTCGACGGATTCGTTCTCATGCCGCTTACCAATTTCGAGATGCTCTACGGCCGGCGCAAAACGAACACGGTTTCGGTGAAGATGCCTACGGCTGAGGATGTGGCGGGTGGCATGGGGAAGGCTGATGAAGCGATGCGCATTGCTCACCGCCTCCGTCCCGGACAGGAGCCCGACTACTCCATCGAGACGGCCGACGCCCTCGTGCAGTTCTGGAAGAGCCTCACGCGGATTCTCTTCTCTGTGATTCCCGCCATAGTTGCCATTGGCGTCGTCGTCGGCGGAATCGTCATCATGAACATCATGCTGATGTCAGTGACAGAGCGGACGCGCGAGATAGGCGTCCGGAAGGCGCTCGGTGCCAAGCCATCCGACATCCGCAAGCAGTTCCTTGTAGAGGCTGTGGTTCTTGCCACCATCGGCGGACTCCTCGGTGTCGCCATGGGATGGGGACTGGCTGGCCTCGTCAGTCTCGCGTCACCCCTTCCCGCTCGCGTGAGTCTCTGGTCCATCAGTCTTGCGCTCGCGCTGGGCGCCGGAGTCGGAGTCCTCTTCGGAGTCTATCCAGCTTCGCGCGCGGCGCAGCTCGATCCAATCACAGCGCTGCGCGCCGAATGAAACCGCTCCCTTCAACTGGTGCCCGCCCTTGATCGTTACGGAACGGATCAGGAGCAATGTTCAGATCGCGCTCGACACGATTCGCGCCAACAAGCTGCGCTCGGCGCTCACAATCCTGGGCGTCGTGATCGGAGTTTCGACCGTCATGACCATGGCGGCGATAGTTCAGGGCATCAAGGATCAGATCGTACGCACCATCGAGATCGCCGGACCGACGACGTTCTACGTGATCAAGGTATTCTCACAGACCCCGGTCAATCCCGACCAGCTTCCCAAATGGATTCGGGTGAGGCCGGACCTCGACGCGGCCGAAGCGGAGCGGATCGCGCAGCTCCCCGAAGTCGGTTACGCGGCGATCTGGGCTCAGACGGTCGGGCGGCTGTCGTTCGGCCCCCAACGAACGCAACAGATGCTGCTCATGGGTGCTGATGATCGCTACATGGAAATCCAGGGCGGCGAGCTGCTCGATGGCAGGTGGTTCACTCACGCTGAAATGGCTTCGGGAGCCAGCGTGGTAGTGCTCGACGAGAACGCAGCGCGCCGCCTCTTCGGTCGGGAGAGCGCGCTCGAGAAGACGATTCGCGTGGGAGGAATCCCCTCGCGCGTGATCGGCCTCTACGCGCAGCCTGGCAACATTTTCTCTCCGCCCGGTCAGGAGATCGGCGCCGTCCTCCCCTATCACATGATGCTGCGGCATTTCACCATCGATAAGACCAACGCGCTTTACATCCCGGTGAAGCCCAAGAGAGGAATCACCACCGCCGATGCGCAGGAAGCCGTGACGATCGCGATGCGGGAGATGCGCGGGCTCAGGCCCGCCGACAAGAACAATTTCGATTTCGTCACCCAGGACCAGATTCTGGATACGTTCAACAAGATCACGGGTGTGTTCTTTCTGGTGATGATCGTGTTGTCGAGCGTCGGCCTGCTGGTGGGCGGCATCGGCGTGATGGCGATCATGATGGTGTCCGTGACGAGCCGCACGCGCGAGATCGGCATCCGCAAGGCACTGGGCGCGACGAGGAGGGAAATCCTCTTTCAATTCCTGGTCGAGGCTGCGACCCTCACCGGTTTCGGCGGGCTGATCGGGATCGTTGTTGGGCTGACGTTCGGGCGCATCGTGACGCTGCTCATGAACATCGATGCCGGGGTCCCCGTCGCGCTGACGGCGGTGGCGGTAATGGTCTCCGTCGGCATCGGAGTGATCTTCGGAATGCTTCCCGCTCAGCGCGCGGCACGACTCGACCCGATCGACGCGCTCCACTACGAATGACCACTGAACTGCAACGGAGAACGACAGAGATCCGAGAGGACAGAAGCAAGGATTCGGGTTGCGAGAACAATGAATCGAGTACGAGCGTAAATTTCCCGCGATGACATCTGTCGACATCCTTGCGATCGGCGCACATCCGGACGACATCGAGCTCATTTGCGGAGGCACGCTCATTCGCGCGCAAATGCTGGGTCGTCGCACCGGGATCCTCGATCTTTCCGCCGGCGAGCTCGGAAGCCGCGGCACGCGCGAGCTCCGGGCGCGGGAAGCCGAGAGCGCGGGCAAGCTGATGGGCGTATCCGTGCGCGAGAACCTTGGATTTCCCGATGGCGGGATCGTCAACACGCCAGAGACGCGAGCGAAAATCGCCGTCGTGATCCGGCGCCTCAAGCCGAGCATCGTGATTACGCACTCCCTGCACGGGCGTCACCCGGACCATCCTGTTGTCGCACAGCTCGTTCGCGATTCCTGTTTCGTCGCCGGACTCAAGAAAATCGAGCCGGGTACTCCACCGCACCGCCCGCGGAAAGTGCTGCACGCCCTCTCGTTTCGCGAAGACTATCAGAAGCCGACGTTCGTGGTTGACATCACCGAGGCTTTCGAGAAGAAGCTCCAGGCAGTCGCCGCCTACGCTTCGCAATTCGGCGATGCGGTCCAGGCGGGAGAGGTGTATCCGAACGGTGAGCCTTTGGCTGACCTGATGCGCCACCACTCCGCCCACTATGGCTCGCTCATACGCTGCCGCTACGGCGAGCCTTTCCATACCACCGAAACCATGCGGGTCGAAGACGTGAGCACGCTCGAGGTATCCACGTTTTGAGCGGTAAATCAAAACCGGCCGAGCCGGACAGCGAGCTCAATTACGGATCCTACCTGGCGTTGAAGGAGCTGCTGACCCTGCAGCGGCCTCGCTCTTCTCCCGAGCATCCGGACGAGCTGCTCTTCATCATCGTTCACCAGGCGAGCGAGCTGTGGTTCAAACTGATTCTCCACGAGCTATCCGCTCTCGTTTCCCTCCTCGAAGCCAACGACACGCTCGGAGCGCTGACCGCGGTGAAGAGAGTGAACGCGCTCGTCCGGATCGTTACCGGGCAGCTGTCCGCCCTCGAGACGCTCCCTCCGCAGCGCTTCGCCCAGTTCCGCGGATACCTTGGCACCTCGAGTGGCTCGCAGAGCGTGCAGTTCCGCGCCATCGAAGCAATGTCGGGGATGCGCAACGAGCACTTCATCAAGGTTCTTCGCCAACACGGTGAGATTCCCAGCCTGGTCCAGGAGGCGCTCGCGAAACCGACCCTCCAGGCGCTCTTCGACCAGCTGCTCGACGCGCACGGAGTCTCGGTCGAGCAGATCTACGCTGAAACGAACCAGCGTCCGCTGCAGATGTTGGCGGAAGGCCTGCTGGAATACGAGCAGGGATTCGCGATGTGGCGCTTCCTCCATGTCCAGCTGGTCGAAAGGATCATCGGCCCGCTGACCAGCGGAACCGGCGGCACGCTCGGCTCCAAGTACCTGCAGAAGACCGTCTCGACAAGGTTCTTCCCCAAGCTCTGGGAAGTCCGTAGCAAGTTCTTTCAGGGATAAGGGAGCAGCGCGTTGGTTTTGCGTGTTCCGTTCAACCGTTCCGCGTAAGCCCGTGAACGGATAAACGGAAAACGGGTAGACGGTAAACGCACAACGAACGCGCTTCAACCCTCCCTTGGGCTCCGCGCCTGCCCTAAATTGCCCGTATGCCCGCGTCCCCTTCCCCGCCTCTCGTCTATCTCGACCACGCCGCCACAACGCCAGTGCGCGAAGAGGTCTTCGAGGCGATGAAGCCGTTCTACGGCCCACGCTTCGGCAACCCATCCAGCTCGCACCGCTGGGGGCGCGAGGCGCGGGCTGCGCTCGACGAGGCGCGGGAGCGCGTTGGCCGATGTCTCGGCGCCCGCGCCGACGAGATCTGCTTCACTTCCGGTGGCACTGAAGGCGACAACCTCGCTATCCTGGGATCGTGGCGCGCAAGGAAGGAGAAAGCACGGACTGCCATTGCCACCACACCCGTCGAGCACAAGGCGATACTCGGTGCCGTCCACCAGGCGGCGCGTGAAGGCGCGGTAGAGCGGATGCTCGGAATGACGGCGGCCGGATTGATCGACAGGGATTCATTCGAGCGTCTGGTCGATGAACGCGTCGCCCTCTGCTCGATGATGTGGGTGAACAACGAGATCGGTTCCATTCAGCCCCTGCCGGAACTGGCATCGAAAGCAAAGGAGCGCGGCGCTCTGGTGCACACCGATGCGGTTCAGGCGTTCGGCAAGATTCCCATCGATGCGCGCTCGCAGCAGTTCGATTTCCTCACTATCTCCGGTCACAAGTTCGGAGCTCCGAAAGGCATCGGCGCAATGTTCATAAGGCGCGGGACGACGATCGACCCGCTGATCCATGGAGGAACGCAGGAGCGTGGGCGTCGAGCTGGGACGGAGAACGTCGCCGCGGCCGTCGGGCTTGCCCGCGCCGCGGAGCTCGCGGTCGCTGAGCGTGAGGAACACTGCGAAAGGCTGGAGAAGCTGCGGCTCAGGCTCGAAGCCGGGATTCTCGAGCGCGTTCCCGACGCGGTGATTCACGGCCGTGGCGCGAAGAGAGCTCCGCACATCGTTAACGTCTCTGTTCCCGGTACGGACAGCGAATCACTTCTGATGGCGCTCGATCTTCGTGGCATCGCCGCTTCAGGGGGATCCGCGTGTCAGAGCGACAGCATTAGTCCATCGCACGTGCTCACCGCGCTCGGCGTCCGCCCGGATCTGGCGACCGCGGCGGTCCGCATGAGTCTCGGTGCGCTCACAACGGATGCATGCATCGACCGCGTGCTCGAGATTTTCCCGTCCCTGGTGGCGAAGGCGCGCCAGCTTACGGTCGCGGAGTCGGCATGAAGCGCGAGCGAGTTCTCGTCGCAATGTCCGGAGGCGTCGATTCCTCGGTCGCCGCCGGCATCCTGGTGGAGCAGGGTTATGACGTCGTAGGCGCGACGATGAAGCTGTTCTGCCACGGCGAAGACGTGCCTGACAGGCCCTGTTGTTCGCTCGACTCGGTGAATGACGCTCGACGCGTGTGCGAGCAGCTGGGAATTCCTCACTACGTTCTGAATCTCGAGACCCGGTTCGGCCACGACGTGGTCGACAATTTCGTCGCTGAATACTCGCGCGGGCGTACGCCGATACCGTGCGTCCGCTGCAACACTTTCACGAAATTCCGTGATTTTCTCAAGAAGGCTGACGTGATCGACGCCCGCTGGGTGGCGACGGGCCATTACGCGCGCGTCACGAACGGAGAGTTGTACCGGGGCGTCGACCAGAATAAAGATCAGACCTACTTCCTGTGGGGAATCGATCGGTCGGTGCTGTCTCGTTTGATGCTCCCCATCGGCTCACTGGACAAGGCGCAGACTCGCGCGCGTGCTCACGTAATGGGCCTCGAGGTCATCGCGGAGAAGCCTGAGAGTCAGGAGATCTGCTTTGTGCCGGACGGCGACTACGTGCGAATTCTCGAGCAGCGTCTTCCCGCGGATGCGCCGGCGTTGTCGCCTGGCCCGATTGTAACCTCCAGCGGAGCCGTCGTTGGTGAGCACAACGGCTTTGCGCGGTTTACGATCGGTCAGCGGCGCGGGGTGCCAGGTGGGTTTACAACGCCCATGTACGTCATCGAAATTCGACCTGATGATCGAGCCGTCGTCATCGGCACCCGTCAAGAGCTGCTCGGCAGCGGAATCGTGGCCAGAGAGGTGAACTGGCTCGGCACTGCGCCGCGCATGGGCGATACAGTAACGGTGCGCGTACGCCACCGCGCTCAGCTCGCCCCCGCGGAAATCGTTCGCCTCGACCACGACGAGATCGAGCTCGCCCTCGATGAGCCCGTGGCGGCGATCAGCCCCGGCCAGTCACTGGTACTCTACGCGGGCCAGCGAGTGCTCGGTGGCGGATTCATCGAAACCGCGATGAGGCGGCGCTCGGAACTGCCGGTGCTCGCAGCTTGAACAAACCCTTCATCTCAGCGATTCCAATGATCCGGAGCCTTCATAGCGCCAGGACGGCGCTGTTCTTCACGCTGCTCGCGGCAGCCTGCATGCCGCCGGTCCCAGCGTCGCAGCAAGCCCCACTCGCGTCCCTGCCGGTTGATCCGCACTCGTACGCCCGGCCCGAAGAGGCCCGCGTCACGCATGTGGCGCTCGATCTCGCGCCCGACTTCGCAGCGCGACGCCTCAGCGGAACGGCGCGACTCACCGTCGCTCGTACGCCGGGGGCGGACAACATCGTGCTCGACGTGCGCGATCTCACCATCAGGCGTGTCGCTGATTCGCGTGGCAACGCCCTCGCCTTCAGGACCGGGGCATCCCAGCCGTTTCTCGGCGCACCCCTCACAATCGCTCTGCCGGCGAGCGGTGACACGATCGTCATCGATTACGAAACGTCACCCGAAGCGGCGGCAGTTCAGTGGCTGTCGCCCGAGCAAACCGCGGGCAAGAAGCTTCCGTTCATGTTCACCCAGGGCCAGTCCATTCTGACCCGCACCTGGGTTCCGACACAGGATGGTCCCGGAATCCGGCAGACATACGACGCCGTGATCCGGGTGCCGGTGGGAATGCGCGCCGTCATGAGTGCGGCGCATGTCGGCAGGGATGGCGAGCGCGACCCGCAAGGGCGGTCCGTTTTCCGTTTCCGCATGGACAATCGCATTCCGCCCTATCTCATCGCGCTTGCCGCGGGCGATATCGCTTTCCGGCCGATCGGTACTCGGACCGGGGTCTACGCCGAGCCGCCAGTGGTGGATCGTGCCGCCGCTGAGTTCGTGGAAGTCGATCAAATGATTGAGACCGCCGAACGTCTCTACGGCCCCTACCGCTGGGGGCGCTACGACATTCTGGTGCTGCCTCCGTCGTTTCCTTTCGGCGGAATGGAGAATCCGACGCTCACGTTCGCCACCCCGACCATACTCGCCGGGGACCGGTCACTCGTCAGTCTCGTCGCCCACGAGCTCGCGCATTCATGGTCGGGAAACCTCGTCACCAATGCAACCTGGGACGATTTCTGGCTGAACGAGGGGTTCACGACGTACATAGAGGCGCGCATCATGGAGGCGCTGCGCGGAAAGCCATACGCCGACATGCTGCGAGAGCTCGGACGTCAGGCGCTGATCGACGAGGTAACCGCGCTCGGCGGGCCACAGGCACCCGACACGCGGCTTCGCCTCGACCTGAAGGGACGTGATCCCGACGAAGGCCTCACGAGCATTGCGTATGAGAAGGGCGCCGCGTTCCTCGAGACTGTCGAGTCGGTGGTGGGGCGCGAGCGTCTCGACGGCTTTCTCCGCGACTATTTCACCCGCTTCGCCCTGCAGCCGATGACGTCGGAGATGATGCTTGCATACATGAGAGAGATGCTTTTCAGACCGGGAGAGGAAGCACGCATCAATCCTTCTGCCTGGATCTATCAACCCGGAATCCCGGCGAATGTACCCACCGTTCGTTCCGAGGCGTTTGCTGCAGTCGAGCGTCAGGTTGAGAGCTGGAAGGCCGGGGCGTCCGCTTCAACGCTGTCCACAGGCGACTGGTCCACGCACGAGTGGCTCCGCTTTCTGCGCGCGCTGCCAGACACGATTCCAGCGCCGCGGCTCGCCGAGCTCGATCGGACGTTCAAGCTCTCGTCGAGCGGTAACAGCGAGATCCTCTTTGCGTGGCTGAGGAAGGCAATAGCCAATCGTTACGAGCCGGCGTTCCCCGCGCTCGAGAATTTCCTCACGTCGCAGGGCCGCCGGAAATTCCTGGCGCCGCTGTACACCGATCTCGCAAAAACCGACTGGGGACGGGCCATGGCAATGGATATCTACCAGCGCGCCCGGCCGACATACCATTCCGTGTCAGTCGGCACGATCGACACGATTCTTAAGTGGAATCAAAACTGACCTGACAGGTTGAGACTGACCGAGCTCGCGTACCCGGCCCCTGACCCGCGATCAGTACTTGAGCCCGCCGGCGTCGGCAAACTCCTTCATCATCCGTTCTTGCTCCTCCGATAGGTGCTCCGGGACGGAGATGGAGACTTCCACGATCAAATCGCCGCGCTTTCCGCCTTTCTCGATCCCCTGGCCTCTGACGCGGAATCGCTTTCCTGAAGGCGTGCCGGGTGGAATTTTGATCGCCACTTTTTTCCCGTCCAGCGTCTTCACGCTGATCTTCGTGCCCAGTGTCGCCTGCGCGATGTTGAGCGGCACTGTTGCGATAACGTCGAGCCCGTCACGACGATAGAACGCATCAGGCAGCACGTTGAAGGTGATGATCAGGTCACCCGGAGGACCGTTCAGCGAGCCCTTGCCGCCCTGGCCCTTGAGGCGAATCTTCGAGCCGCTGTCCACACCCGGGGGAACGTTGATCAAGACCTTTCTCCGCGCGCGCACTTCGCCGGTCCCGCGACACGTCGGACACGGCTCGGTAGGTATCTGACCCCGCCCGAGGCAAACGGGACACGGACGATTCACCGCAAAGCCCCCCTGACCGAATGACACCACACCTCGCCCATTACATTCGGTGCAGACCGTGAGCTTCGCTCCGGGTGCGGCACCGTTGCCGTGACAGGTGCCGCACTCTTCCGTCACTTCGAGCTCGATCGGGACCTTCCCACCGCGCGCCGCCGTGCGAAACGGAATGTCGAGCAAGGTCTCAATGCTCTGACCTTTTTCCGGTCCTGACCGGCGCGTACCCTGCCGGCTGCTCGACCCACCGAACATCGAGCTGAAAAGATCGCCGAGCCCGCCAAGGCCGCCGATGTCTCCGATGTCGAATTCCTGGAATCCCGACTGAGCTCCGGCCCGTCCGCTGGAGCGTGACGCGCGGCCGCCGCTGAACATGCCGTCGAAGGCGCCCAGACGCCGCATCTCGTCGTACTGCTTCCGTTTCGCAGGATCGCCCAGAACGTTGTTTGATTCCGAGATCTCCTTGAATCGCTCCGCCGCCTTCTGGTCGCTGGCGTTTGCGTCCGGATGATACTTCTTGGCGAGCTTGCGGTAGGCCTTCTTGATCTCGTCCTGCGTGGCGCTGGAGCTGACGCCGAGAACGGAGTAGTAATCCTTGGTCGGTGCCATACAGTCAGCCCAGTGGGGCTGTCAGCCGTTCCACTGCTTGACGACGACTCGCGCTGGCCGTAGCAGCTGTGAGTTGAAGATGTAGCCGGGCTGATAGACTCGGGAAACGACGTGATCGTCCTCAGGCGCGGATGTGGACTCGGTCGCTACGGCTTCATGCAGTGACGGATCGAACGTTTCGCCGACGGGATTGATGACCTGAAGACCGGCGGATCCGAGCGTCTTCATCATCTTCTTCTCGACCATGTCGACGCCCTGCACAATCGTCGCGGTATCAGTCGAGCTCGGATCGATGTGAGCGAAACGGGCGATGTCGTCCAGCGCTTCGATCATCTGTCGCACGAGATCAGCCTGTGCGCGCGCGCCGGCGTCAGAGCGCTCCTTGGCCGAACGCTTCCGATAGTTGTCATACTCGGCTGCCAGGCGCAGATATTTCTCTCTTTCGTTCGCCAGCTCCGACCCCGTGGCTGTTTCTGCGCTGACCCCGGTTGATGGCCCGCCCTCGACATCACCCGCGGCATCGGTCCCGCGATCGTCGGCTTCAATGGTCTGCGCGCTGCCGCCCGGTGGGAAATCGTCTTCTGATCCCATTACATCCTGATCTGGATGTGAGCTCCGTTCGCCTTTCTTCCTCGGGTTCTTCATTCTTCAAAATTAACCAGTTTGGAGGGTGCGCCGCAGCATTTCGAGCGCCGCCTGCACGGCGCGCTGCCTGATCTCGGCGCGGTCTCCACCGGCGTGAAAGCGCCGCGCGTTTCCTTCCGCGAAATGCACTGCGACCCAAATCAGCCCGACAGGTTTTTCCGCAGAGCCGCCGCCGGGCCCGGCGATGCCGGTGATAGAGACTCCGATGTCACAGCTGAACCGCTCCCGAACGCCGGCCGCCATCTGCAATGCCACCGTCTCGCTGACCGCGCCGAGGTTGTCGAGATCGATCCTTCGGACGCCGAGCCGCTGGCGCTTGATATCGTCGTGATACGCGATCACTCCGCCACGGAATACATCGCTGGAGCCCGCAACGCTGGTGATCCGCTCGCCAAGCATGCCGCCCGTACAGCTTTCGGCAACTGCGAGAGTAAGATGGCGCGAGCGGCATCTATCGAGGACTACAGCGGCGAGATCGGCGTCGTCCTCGCCATAGGCGTAACGACCGACGCGCTCGCGGAGCCTAACGACAGCTTCCTCGACGAGCCGTTCGGCGCGTGCTCGCGGCAATCCCCTGACTGTTACACGCAGATCGACACCTGCTACTCCGGGCAGATACGCGAGCGGCAGAGAACCGAGCTCCGTGTCACGCGGACCAAGAAAATCCTTCCCCAGGAGGTCGGCGAGAGCGGATTCCGCGATTCCCGTGGTGCGGAGCGTTCCCGACACGATCGCGCTGCCCGCGCCGGCGCGAGCGATGACTGCGGGCAGCAGCTCCTCCTCCAGCATTCCCCGCATTTCTCGCGGAACCCCGGGCAGCATCGCCACCCAGCGGCCGCGATCATCCTCGAGCCAGATTCCGGGTGCGGTGCCATGGCGATTTGTAAGAATCTTGGCCCCGGCCGGGATTTCGGCCTGAGACCGGTTGGAGGCGGGAAATACGCTGGTCGGAAACCGTGCGCGCCAGCGCTTTTCAAGTGCCTCCGCGATCGCGGCATCGAGGCGCATTTCCTGGCCGAACAGCTTGGCGATGGCAGGCTTGGTGAGATCGTCGCTCGTTGGTCCGAGCCCGCCGGTGGTAATCACGGCTCCGGTGCGATCCAATGCTTCGCGCACCGCTGCGGCTATTCTCCCTGCCTCATCGCCCACCGTAGTCCGGCGCACGACCTCGATACCGTTTGCCGCCAGCGTCCGCGACAAGTGCGCTGCGTTGGTATCGATTGTGAAGCCGAGGAGGAGCTCGTCGCCGATCGTGACGAGCTCTACCCTTAACGGCTTCAAAAAGCGAATACCTTGGTGTAGCGCCGTAGATAGAGTGCCAGCGAGTAGATGGTCAGTACGACCGCGGCGACCATAGTGACGGTACCGACGATTCCGTTGAAGTAGGCGAAAGCGCGCCACGCCGGACCGGTCCACGCGTTCACCCCGGCAATCGTTGCGGCGAAGAACCAGAAGTAGGCGCATCCAACCCACGTTGACTGAAACCCCGTCTTCCACTTCGCCGGTCCGATCGCACCGATGACGACCCCTCGACGCGCGGCGGCGTGGCGGAATACAGTCATGAAGATCTCGCGTCCAATCACGATCCCAACGATCCACCATGGCAGTCCGACCGGACCGAGCGGGGTCAGGAACGGCAGGAGGGTCGCATCGGCGCTCTCCGCGCGGCTGGGAGCGAATGGATCAGTGGGGGGCGCCATGAGGACGAACATCGGAATTAGCGTCGCGAACAGCAACAGCTTGTCCGCGAGGGGGTCGAGCAGCCGACCGAGATCAGTAGTGAGGTTTCGGGTGCGGGCGAGCCACCCATCGTAGTAATCGGTCACCGCCGCGACGATATAGAGCACGAACGCGATCAGCCGTGCTTCGGGCGAGGCAATGAAAGGCAGAGCGGCGATGAAGGGTGCCGCCAGGATGCGGCCGAAGGTTATCGTGTTCGGGAGATTCACCCGCCCTCCAGATCTACGCGAGCGCCTTCAACACCAGCTTGCTGACGGCCTTGAGTGTATCGAAAACACCGTCTCCCCTCACCGCGATCGCCTCGAAATAGGGCGCCCGCTCGACCCATTCTCCGCCGGGAAGCTGCTCGACGAGGTTCTCACCCGCGTGGTATGGATCGGGAGCGACCCGGAACTTCGTCGTGTCCTCGACTTCCCACCCCGGATTGAGCGCCGCCTGCAGGTCGGGAATCGGCGCCGCGTTGGCCAGATCGCGTTTGTTGTACTGGATGACGAACGGCATCTTCGTCAGGTCGTACCCGTACTCGGACATGTTGTCGTAAAGGTTCTGCATGGATTCCAGGTTGGCTTCCATCCGTTCGGCCTGTGAATCACCGACGAAGACGATGCCGTCCACGTTCTTGAGAATGAGCTTGCGGCTGGCGTTGTAGTAGACCTGACCCGGAACGGTGTAAAGATGGAACCGGGTCTTGAAGCCCCTGATCGTTCCCAGATCGACGGGCAGGAAGTCGAAGAACAGGGTGCGCTCGGTCTCGGTGGCGAGGGATATGAGCTTCCCTCTCGTCTCCGGCTTCACCTTGCCGTAGATGTGCTCGAGGTTCGTGGTCTTACCGCCTAGCCCGGGACCATAGTAAACGATCTTACAATTGATCTCGCGCGAGGCGTAGTTGATCATCGACACGTGAAGCTCTTCCTCAGGTGTTGAAGAGTTTGTCGATTTCGTCGTCCGCGCCCGCTAGCAAAGGCTTGGGCTCGGCGCCGTTCCGTCCGCGCGAAAATATGCGGTCGACCAACAGCGTCAACTCATCGAGCTCGGCTTTCATTCTCAGTCTGACGAGCCCGACGGTCGTGCGCGAATCGAAGACTATTACGAGTATCCATCGCCGCGCGACATCGGCGACGTAGATGGACTTTTCACCCTGGTGCAAGAGACTGGCAAAATCCTTCTCGCCCACGAGCTTCGCCAGCTGGTCGTTGGCGCTGTAGTCTGCCGCCGTCAGGGTGGCGAATGCGGTGGTGTCGAGGCCGGAGGCGTCACCCACGGTCGTGACCAGTTGTCCCGAGCGGTCGACCAGCAGCGCACAGAGAGAATTGGTTTCGCCTAGGAAACGCTTCAGCGAGTCGGTGATGGCGCTGAAGTCGTCGGGGGTGAATGACCAGTTTTTGTTGCCGGCGGTCATTTTCCGCCGGTCACAGCGTAGCCTCGAGGTGCTTCAGAATCCGCGCTCCCCGCTGCCGGAGAATCGGACGCGGCTCCCACGCTATGTACTCCTTGAGGAGCTGCGCCGTGGTGATGGTCGGGCGGGCTCTCAGGTACCCAAGCGCGGCCACACGTCTCAGTGCCGAGCGGCTGAACAGCTCTCGCCGGCAATTGTGCTGCAACCGGTTCCAGACCAAAGAGCCGGCCGCCATTCCGCCGACGAATCCAAACGCCATGTACCGTGCGCGAGCCCTGATCATGACATTGCCCGCCGCGCAGTGAGCGCTTGTGCGATAGTGACTCCGTCAGCGTACTCCAGGTCGCCGCCCACCGGCAAACCGCGCGCGATCCTCGAGACCGTGAGTGGGTAGCGGGCCAGCTTGCGCTGAACGTACAACGCCGTGGTCTCACCCTCAATGCTCGGGTTGGTGGCAATGATCACTTCGCGAACTACTCCAGCAGACACGCGTGTCTCCAGCTGCGGAATCGTGAGGTCCTCTGGTCCAATTCCATCGAGTGGCGAGAGGCGTCCGCCCAGGACGTGATAAACACCCCGGAACTCGCCAGACCGCTCGATAGCACCGATATCGGACGCTTCTTCTACTGCGCAGATGACTCCCGTGTCCCTGCGCGCGTCACGGCAAATGGAGCACAATTCCTCCTCCGTGAGGTTGAAGCACTGGGGACAGGGCTTCACCTTGTCGGCGAGGGTCGTGAGCGCACCCGCAAGGCGCTTGCTCTGCTCCGGAGATTGCTTCAGGAGGTGGTAAGTGAGCCGGAGCGCCGTCTTGCGCCCAATCCCGGGGAGTTTCGAGAGCTCGGCGGCCAGGTCGTCGATCGCGCCCACGCTAGAAAGGCAGTTTGAACGGGAGGTCTAGCCCCCCGGTCAGGCGCGACATCTCTGTCTTCGCGAGTTCACTAGCCTTTTTTTGGGCTTCGTTCACCGCAACCAGGACGAGGTCCTCCAGCATCTCGACATCCTTGGGATCGGCGACACTCGGGTCGATTTTCACTCGCGTAATGGTACCCTTGCCGTCGGCTTCGACGGTGACCATTCCGCCCGCCGCCGCCGCCGTCACCGTCTGCTTTTCCAGCTCGGATTGCATTTGCTGCATCCGCGCCTGCATCTGCTGCGCCTGTTCGAAGATCTTGCTGAAGTCAGCCATTTATCCGTGCGTTGTGAATGAAGTGAGTCAGTCGAGAAGCTCGAGGTCAAGCTCGTCGATCGCGGCGCCAAGCGCCGGATCCTTCCGCCGAAGCATTCCGATGCGCTCTTCCTTGAGTGCTTCGGGTGTCATCCGGCTCCTGTTCGAATCCTGTGCCGTAGCTTCCATCGCGCGCTTCATTTCCTGCAGCTGCCCCTTGTTGGCTGACATCGCGGCCGGCAGCGCGTTGGGAGCCGCGAGCTGGGGTGGGTAGCCCGGCCGCGTCGGCGGCGTTTGACGCTCGGCCGTTCTCGTCGCGGACGGCGGCGGTGTGCTCTGGCGCTGCGCTACGCCCGGGGCCTCAACGCGTCCGGCGCTGGACATGCCTTCGCCGCCGATCTCCTTCAACAGGTCCTCGAGAGCGACAGTGCGGTCGAGCAGCGCCATCCGCACCAGGAGCATCTCGATCAGCAGCTGCTGTTGGCCGCTTTTCCGGAAGGTGGGTTCGAGTGCGTTGACGGCTCCCAGCATCCGCACAAGATCGCCGGTCGAGAACAGCTCTTTCCGTTGTCGCAGCGCAGCAGCGACGGATGCGGAGACCCCGTCCGCCTTTCCGTTCAGCACGATCGTGAGCTGCGCGCGGAGAATGTCGGCGAATCCCGAGAGGAAGACGCCGAAGTCGACGCCAGCATCCGCGAGCTTGCCGACCGCGGGGAAAACGTCTCCCGCGCGTCTCTCGCCGAGGATGTCGAGGATCGCCAGGAACTCGTCTTCCGGAACGAGCCCAAGCGCGTCGCGCACGCGCTCAGCCGATATCTCACCTTCGCCGATCGAGATCACCTGATCGGTGAGACTGAGCGCATCGCGCATCGATCCGTCGGCCGCTCGCGCGATCATCGCCAGCGCATCCTCGGATGCTTTCGCTCCCTCCTGCTCGAGGATCGAGCTGAGGCGGCGCGTGATGTCGGCGATTCCGATGCGCTTGAGGTCGAATCTCTGCAGACGGCTCAGGACCGGAGCGGCAGTCTGCGCAATCTTCTGCGGCTCGGTCGTGGCGAAAACGAAAACCACTCGTGCCGGCGGCTCTTCGAGAATCTTGAGCAGCGCGTTCCACGCTTCGCGCGTGAGCATGTGGGCTTCGTCGACGATGTAGACCTTGTAGCGATCGTCGCCCGACGGCGCGTACATCGCACGCTCGCGCAGCTCGCGCGCGTCGTCGACGCCGCGGTTCGATGCCGCATCGATCTCGACCACATCGAGACTGGACGAGCCGCTCCAAATCCGCTGGCAGGAGGTGCAGTGCCCGCACGGCTCGCCGTCCTCACGCTTGTTCTCGCAGTTGAGCGCCATGGCGAGAACGCGGGCGAGGGTGGTCTTCCCTACCCCTCGAGGTCCGCAGAGCAAGTATCCGTGCGCGACTCGCTGTCGGGCGATCGCACCACGCAGCGTGTTGGACACGTGCGACTGGACGGCTACGTCAGCGAAGCTCTTCGGGCGGTATTTGCGGGCGAGTGCGAGAGACATTGCGGGCGGGAGTACCCCAGGCCTGACGGAGCAACGTTAGACACCGCGTGCCGCTGCTACCTTCGGGGTCCTGACGGAGTTAGCGGGCTTACGCCCTCCGGGACCTGGGGCACTCGAAATATAGTCCGCTGCGGAGCCAGGTGGGATTGCGAAAAGCCCCGCCATCTCTGACGGGGCTTTCCACTATGCACGCCGGAGGTGCGCGCGCCCAGTAGGTTAGTTACCGCTTCACCGTCGGCGTCTTGATCTGCACCGTATCCTTTACCACTTTCGGAACCACCACACTGGTAGTGTCGGTGCCGATCGTCGGCGTGTTGATCGTATCGGTCACCGTTCCCACCACTGGCCTCTCAACTTCATACTCTCCCTCGCCCGTTTTCTTGCACGCTGCGAGCGACACTACGGCCATCACGGCCGCCACCGCTACTAATTTGCGCACGAGACGCCCCCCTCAAAAAGTGTGTTTGCCGTAGGCCGGCCATCCCCATCGCCATCCCCAATGCTCAATCCTCGAACGCCTCGCGCTGGCGTTTCCGCACGCGCCGAAGCTCGTACACCTGCGCCACCTCGCCCCCCAGGATGAAGATTAGGGCGGCGTAATAGACCCAGACGACCAGCAATACCAATGCAGCGACCGTGCCGCTGTAGAAGGAACCGGGGTTGAAGGAGCCCGCATAGTACCCAAACGCACGTTTGGCGAGCTCCAGCATCACCGTGGTGAAGATCGAGGCGATAAAGGCGGTTTTCCACCGGATCTTCCGATTGGGGAGGAACTTGTAGAGGCAGAAAAACATCGCGGCGATGAAGATGAAGGCGAGCATTTGACCGACATTGTACTCCAGGTTACCCATGATGTCCTCCCGCAGCCCGAACTCGGTCAGGACCGTCACCCCGCGGGATGTGGCGATCGCCAGATAGGCGCTCAGCGAGACATATGCGACCAGCAGCAGACTCGACACCAGCGTGATCTCGATGTCGAAGATCTTGCCGGCGATGATACCGCGGTCGGAATCGATGTCGAAGATCTGGCACAGGACGGTGCGGAGCGAGCCGAACAAGCGAGTCGAAAACCAGATGAAGCCGATGGCGCTATACAATCCGAGCGCCCCGCTTCGCTTGATCACCTCGTTCAGGATCTGAGCGGCTGGCCCCTGGTCTCCACCCGGAGTGGGCGGAAGAAAATTGTTGACGATCGCCAACACCTCGGCCGACGTGGCGTCAGGGGCGTGATCGAGCAGGTAGACGAGGCCAGTGGCGAGAAGCAGAAAGAACGGGACGACGGCGAGCAGGATGTTGAAGGCGATTCCGCCCGCCAGGAAGAGCACGTTGTCTTCGCCGCTGTTGTCCCAGACGCGCGTCGCGTAATCGCGAAGCAGCCAGCCGAGCCGGGCGAACGGCCCGCGCTCAGGCACTAGGCGTCTTTATACGCCGCTTTTCTCTCGGCGATGCGGTCCTCGAGCTCCACACGAGACTCACGCGCCGCGGCACGGCCGGCTTGGAACCCCTTCGACACCTTTCGCGTTTTCGCATCAACCGCATCGATTGTCTCTTCGATGCGCTCCTCGACACGATTGCGCACGTCGTTGAACTTGTCGGCCACGGTTCCGCTCATGTCCTCGACCAGCTCCTGGGCGGCGTCCTGCGCCCGGCGAGCGCGACGTGCAAGACTGCGGCGGGTTTCTTCACCACTTTGCGGCGCAAGCAGCAGCGCCACACCGACTCCCAGCGCGAGGCCGACGATGAATGATCCGACTCCCGCAGCGTGACGCTCCACGATCACGTACGGCGCCGGGTAAGGCTCATCGTCGTACCATTCGTCCTCGTCCATGACTGCCTCCGCTGGTTTGGACCTGCCTGATCCTGACGCTTCTTCGAGAATACCGGCGCTGCGAGATCCTTACCGCTTCTTCGCTTTGGGCTTTGCCGGAAGAGCGGCGGGTCGTGAAGGCGGTTTCGCAGCGGGCGCCCTTTCGGACCTTCCGTTGCCGTTCAGGAGTGATGCAAGCTCCGCGCGCACGTCCTCAGCCGACATCCCGACGATCGTCGCCGTGCGCGCATAATCCCCGTTGGTGGACGCGAAAGCTCGCAGCACGAGCTGACGCCGCGTATCAGCAAGGGTAGCCCCCGGCTGAAGCGTAATTCCCGTCGATATCTCGCCGCGGCGCAAATGACGAGGCATGATGTCCGCCGCCTTGATCGTGTCACCGTGACCCATGATCACTGCGCGCTCGACGGCGTTCTTCAGCTCGCGAACGTTGCCCGGCCAGTTGTGCGAGAGGATCCACTCCCACGCGGCGTCGTCGAATCCGGTAATCGGTTTTGCATTCTGCTCGGCGAAGCGGGCGAGGAACTCGTTGGCGAGGAGCTTGATGTCGCCGATGCGCTCGCGCAGCGGCGGGAGGAAAAGCTCGACTACCGCGAGACGGTAGTAGAGATCCTCTCTCAGATCATTGTCCGTGAGCGCCTTCTGCAGGTCGCGGTTGGTTGCGGCCAGAATGCGAATGTCGACTGTGATCTCCTTCTTGCCGCCAAGCCTGCGAATGCTTCTGGTCTCGATTGCGCGCAACAACTTTACCTGGATGTCGGTCGGCATTTCCGCGACCTCGTCGAGGAAAATCGTTCCACCGTCGGCCATTTCGAACGCGCCGGGCTTCTCGTTCGTCGAGCCGGTGAACGCGCCTTTTTCGTGACCGAACAGCTCGTTCTCGAGGATGTCCTTGGGCAGCGCCGCGCAATTGAGCGCGAAGAAGGGCCCCTTCACCCGTTCGCTCTTGGCGTGGATCGCGCGCGCTACGAGCTCCTTGCCGGTGCCCGATTCACCGACGATGAACACGCTCGCGCTAGAGGGTGCGACGGCCTCGATGATCTGATAGACCGCGCGCATCTCCTCGGACTGTCCCGTCAGCTCTCCGTAGTGGGTGAGCCCCTCGAGCTTGGACGACAGCTCGCGATTCTTCTGCTGGACGTTGAACTTCTCCAGCGCCTTTGGGATCAGCGCCTTGAGGCGATTGAGCTTGTCCGCAGTGAGGGGTTTCTCGACGTAGTCGTAGGCGCCCTCGCGCATTGCCTGCACCGCTGAATCAACGGTGGCCTGTCCGGTGACGATGATGCATTCCGTCGGGATCGCGCGACGCTGGAGCTCCTTGAGAAGCCCCAAACCGTCCATCTTCGGCATCTTGAGGTCGGCGAGCACCACGCCGTAGCCCTCTGCCGCAAGCTGATCGAGCGCCTTCTGGCCGTCGACCGCCACCGCGACTTCATAGCCTTCGTCGCGCAGTATCGCGCTCAACCCTTCCGTGATGGAACGGTCGTCGTCCGCTATCAGTATTTTAGCGCGCGTTTTCTCAGTTTTCGGAATGGCTTCTATCCTCGGGCAAGACCTTCAATATAACCGACGGACCCCTCTCTTCGACACGTACTCCGATCGCCTCGGCGAGTGGTCTGATACTGGACACAAAAATGGGTGCCCCGTCACCATAAATCATTACCTCTATTTCACTTGCAGCGCCATGGCGGAGTGATCCCGCCGCCGCCGCCTTGAGTACTCCGTCGACCAGCGCCAGGGTCGCGTCCGCCAGCCGGCTGGCGTTGGAGACCTCGCGCGAGGCGCGCTCGGCGAAGGAACGGACTTCCGCCGAGCTGTTCGCCCCTTTGCTCCGGCTGCGTACGACCTCTACGTTTACCGAAACTCCATTGAGAGAGTTCCGGATCTCGTGACCGGACCGCCGGATGATCTCCCTAAGGACCGACAGGGCTTCGGCATCCGGCGCGCCCGTGGTGTCAGTCACTCAGGTCAGTCACTCAGGTCCGCGTCATCGGGAGCGGCGTCGACCGTCGCCAGATCCGGATGTGGCGGCGGCTTGTGCTGCTCGACCGGCTTCACGAAACGCCGTACCGTGTCCGCGGTGTTCACAACCGCCAGCTGAGTGAACAGGAAGCTGAACTTTTCCTCGTAGGCTTTGGCAAGCCTCGCCTTCACGTCGGCGGGCAGCTCCCAGAACCGGTTCTTGAACGGTCCGAGCGCCTTCTTCCTCGTCTTGTAGAAGAACTGCTCGTCGCTGTCCGAAGACTTGCGCTCATCCTTGGCGTTTACGCGCAGCCACTCGTAGATCTCGTTTCGGAATTCCGCGGAGATGTTGTCATACAACATCGTCTGGAAGTTCGTGGCGAGATGGATCTCCGCCGTCTCGGTGCGCGGAAAGTTGTGGAACGCGGTATCGGGCAGGGTCGAGGCTCCGTGCTGTACCGCGCCCGAGAGCCCGTACTCCTCTTTCGCGACCCTCGACAGCGTGGCGAGTGTGTCGAAGTCGATCTTCACGTCGGCGATGCTGCCGTCGGCCAACACCACTCCGCCGTGTGTCGTGCCCGACTGTACGCTGATCTTGGAGAGACCGACAGTGCCCCGCGCTCGCTTCGCCAGGGTCGCGTTGAACCCGTCCATGTACGCGCGGAGCTCCTCGACCGTCGAGTTCTGCGTGCCGACTTCGCCGATCTCGCCACCTATCGAGATGGTGACGCCTTCTGGCTCGAGCTCACGGACCGCCAGCGCCAGCTCGACGGCCTGCTCGTAGTTTGTGCGCTGCTGTTCCTGGAGGTTCGGCTTCGACAGGTCGACGAGCGTGGATGTGTCGACATCGATGTTGTAGAAGCCGGCGGCTATCGCTTCCCGAACCAGCTGCTTCACGCCGTTCACTTCGGTGACGGGATCCACGGCGAACTTCTTCGAGTTGATCTGGAAATGGTCTCCCTGAATGAACAGCGGCCCGCGAAAACCTTCGCGCAGCGCGGCGGCGAGCATTACGGAGACGTATTCCGCCGGACGCTGGTCGGTGTAGGCGATCTCGGAGCGCGCGATCTCTAGGATCAGGGCCCCGACCTTGAGCTTGATCGCTGCGCGAAACAGTGCGCGGCCGGTGTCGTACGACATCCCGCGGATGTTCATCGCTGGGACGGTAAACCCGCCCGTTTTGCCCTGCCCCCGCGCCATGTACAGGTCGTGGATCGAGGACGGCTGGACACCGATGGCCTGACCGATCTCCCACAAAAGCCAGCGCGCATCGTCGCGCTCTTCCGCACCCCCGAATACCGCCGTGCGTACCAGCCTGTCCATCGCCGGCGACGCGATCGCCGCCTCATCGTGGACCATTACCCGTCCGTCCAGGACGGAAACCGATTTGCCGAATGGAGTATCTAGCATGACAGTCGCAAACTCGTCGTGGCGCGGGCGTGTCGCAAGGGTGTCAGACGCTCCACCGCGGATCGCTCTTGGGGAGGGAGTCCCACTCCTTCCGTGCGGCGTCGGCACCGGCGCGGCCGAGCATGGCGTAGGCGAACTGTTTTCCCAGCTCCACGCCAGGTTGATTGAATGCATCCACGCCGTAAAGCTCGCCCGCATAAGCGGTAGCCAGCTCGAGAAACATCATCAGCTCTCCAACGTGCGAGGCGTCGACTTTTTCCAGATGGATGGTCATGTTAGGCCGCCCGCGCCGTGCCAGGGCACCAGCGGTGGCGCGATGTTCGATGGCGATGAGCTCCCCGAGCGTATGACCCCCGAGGTAGCCAAGCTCTGTAACGTCCGGAAATTTCGTCGGGATCTCGACATCCGTAGCCCGCTGGTCGACTGCCACGAACGTGACCGTCTTGTCAGCCGGGCCCTCCATGAAGAGCTGAACCTGGGCGTGCTGGTCTGTCGCGCCGAGAGCGGCAACGGGAGTCGAGCCGACCGACGTGCCGTTCGGCCGCGCCTTGCCCAGACTCTCGGCCCACAGCTGTACGAACCACGCGGCGAAGTCGCGAAGCGGGTCGGAGTAGGGCATGAACACCGCGATTCTTTTTTGTAGCGTCGAGTCCGCCAGCCATTGAAGAACGGCGTACACGCCGGCGGGATTCTTCATCAGGTCGGACGTCTCACATCGCTCGGCCATCATCTGCGCGCCGGCCAGGAGTGACTCGATGTCAATGCCGGTGAGCGCAGCGGGCAGTGTACCGACGGGCGTGAGCACGCTGAAACGGCCACCGATGTTGGCCGGAATGTCGAGTGCCGTCACCCCGAGCCGCTGAGCCAGCGGCCGCAATGCGCCAGTCTTCGGGTCCGTGATGAACACGAGGTGCTTCGCTATTTCCAACCCATCGCGCACGAGACGCTCGTGTACGATGAGGAACTGTGCCATCGTCTCGGCGGTGCCGCCGGACTTTGACGTGACGATGAACAAAGTGCGCGCGAGACGGAGTCTGTTGAGCAGCGCGGCAATCGTCTCCGGATCCACGTTGTCGAGAACGTGGAGGCGCGGGTAATTCTTTCGCGCCCGGTCGTCGAGCATGTTCCACCCGCTCGGACGAAGCGCGGTTCGGAGCGCAATTGGTCCCAGCGCCGACCCGCCGATGCCGAGAATCACGACGTCGTCGTATTGCCCTCGCGCTTTCCCCGCGTAGCTCGTTACCTGTTCGACCAGGCCCCTGTTGGCCGGCAGATCGACGAAGCCGACTTTGCCCGCGCGACGCATGTCCTCGAACCGGCTCTTTGCCTCGGTAAAACGAGCTGCGGCGGACGTCAGCGCCTTGGGATCGAATCCGCCTGGCGAGATCATCATGTTGGAATAGTCGAGACGCAGCGTCATCTCAATCGACGCTCACGATGAGACCGTCATACGCGGGAGCGATACCGGCAGGCAGCTCCCGCGCGAGGTCTGCATGCCCGGTGCGGTGCGTAAGGTGCGTGAGATAGGTCGCTCTCGCGCCGACCCTCTCCGCGGCGGTCACGGCCTCTGAGACGCTCAAATGCGTGGGGTGCGGCGTTCTGAACAGCGCATTTATTACCAGCACCGTCACCCCGCGAAACAGTTTCAACGCCTGCTCCGGCAGCTCCTTGGCATCCGTGATGTAGCCAAGTCGCCCAATGCGATACCCGTAAACGGTAACCGGTCCGTGCGGCACTTCCACCGGCAGGACATCGACATCGCCGATGCGAATGGTTTCGCCGGCACGGAGCGGATGTGAGCGCCCTTCCGGCTTGCTGGTGCCGGGGAGCGGTCGAATCGAATCGTCGAAGATGTAAGCGAATCGCTGTGCCAGTCTCGCCATCGTGTCCGGCGGTCCGTACATGTCGATCGGGAGGTCACCGTGCACGGACAGGGCGCGGATGTCGTCGATGCCGTGCACGTGATCCGCATGGTCATGCGTAAAAAGAACGGCGTCGACGCGATCCACGCCCGCCGAGATGAGCTGCAGCCTGAGCTCGGGCGGAGTATCGATCAGGATGCGTGTGCCGCCGTCGGTCTCCACCAGTGCGCCGACGCGCGTTCTCTTGTCCCGCGAATCGGTAGAGCGGCACACCGCGCACGTGCACCCGATCTGCGGAATGCCGAAACTGGTTCCCGTGCCGAGGAACGTCAGCCTCAGATGATCTCCACCTTGAGCAGGTTCGTCGTCCCCGGCGTGTCGAACGGAAAGCCGGCGGTGACGATGATACGATCACCGCTGGAAGCAAGCTCGCGGGCGACGACCGTATCCTTGGCGCGGAGCATCATCTCGTCATAATCCACACAGTGCGGAACGAGCTGCGGCACGACGCCCCAGACGAGAGCCAGCTGGCGGAAAGTTCTCGGCTCGTCGGTGAGCGCGAGTATCGGGACGGGCGGGCGCTTGGACGCAACGACCCGGGCCGAGAATCCGCTCTTGGTGAACACGCATACCAGCGGGGCGCCAAGCATGTCGACGGCCGCAACTGTCGCCGCGGCGATCGCCACTTCCGTCGTAACGATGCCATCGCCCTGTTCGGCGCCGGCGAAAGGTTTGGACGGAGGCCGCTGCTCGATCTCGCGGATGATGCGCGTCATCGCCTCGACGGCAAGTCGGGGATACGCACCCGCCGCTGTCTCCGCCGAAAGCATCACAGCGTCGGTTCCATCCATTATGGCATTGGCCACATCGCTCGCCTCGGCCCGCGTGGGCCGCGGATGCTCGATCATCGATTCCAGCATCTGCGTCGCGGTGATCACAGGACGGCCATACTTGTTGGCGAGCCTGATGATGCGCTTCTGCGCACCGGGCACCGCCTCGAATGGAAGCTCGACTCCGAGATCTCCGCGCGCGACCATCACCCCGTCAGAGGCGCGGATGATCGCGTCGATGTTGAGCAGCGCGACGTCCTTCTCGATCTTCGCGATGATCAATAGCCACTTGGGCACCATCGTCCGCAGTGAATCGATGTCCTCGCCGCGCCTCACGAAGCTGAGCGCGATGAAATCAACCTGCTGGTCCACGGCAAACCGGATGTCGGCGCTATCCTTTTCCGTTATCGAAGGAGCCGAGACCTGGATACCGGGCAGGTTGAGGCCCTTGTGGCTCTTGAGCTCTCCGCCATTCAGCACTTTCGCGTTGACGCGCGAGTCTCCTACGTCGACGGCCAACAGCTCGATTAGCCCGTCGTCGATCAGAATCCGGTCGCCGACTCGCACATCGTTGGCAAGCTGATCGTACGTGACTGGAATTTCGCCGGGGCGCTCGTGACCTTCGTGCACGAGCGTGACGTCCCCTCCGACCGAGAGCGTCACGGGTTGTGGAAGGTCGCCGACGCGAATGCGCGGTCCCTGCAGGTCGCCCAGGATCGCGATCGGCTTACCCATCTCGTCGGCGAGACGACGAACCATCGCAATGGTAGCGGCGTGCTGCTCGTGGGTGCCATGAGAGAAGTTGACGCGGGCGACGTTCATGCCCGCCTCGATCAAACCCCTGATCGCTTCGTCAGTATTTGTGGCGGGCCCGAGCGTGCAGACGATCTTCGTGCGCGGGGTGTAGAGACCTGTCACTTCCCGCCTGGCGCCAGTGATCCAAGCTTGGTCTCCAGTCCGGAGATCAGCTCGTCGAACGACTTCTGAAAGCTGGCGATTCCGTCGACGAGGAGCTTGTCCGTCACCTCGCGCATTGAAATTCCGGCGGCTTCGATCTCCTTGAGGAGTCCCTCCGCCGCCGCAACCTTGCGGTCGACAGTTCGCTCCACCGCTCCGTGATCGGCGAACGCCTCAATGGTCGCGGGTGGCATCGTATCGACGGTGTCGGGTCCGATCAGGTCCTCGACGTACATCACGTCCCGGTACTCCGGGTTCTTGGTACTGGTCGAGGCCCACAGCGGACGCTGCACCCGCGCACCCCTGGCTTCGAGAGCCTGCCAGCGCGGGCCGGAGAATTTCTGCCTGAAGAGGCGGTAGGCCAGCTTAGCATTGGCGATTGCCGCACGACCCTTGAGCAAGCGCAGCCGCTCTTTCTCGGCGGGTGAGGCCTTGGCCGCCAGTGAATCGAGCCGCTTGTCGACCTCGGTGTCCACTCTGCTCACGAAGAAGCTGGCAACCGATGAGAGTCCGTCGATTGGCTGATTTGCCTTTACGCGGTCCTCGAGGCCAGCCATATAGGCTTCGATCACTCGCTCGTGCGCCTTGAGCGCGAACAGCAGCGTAATGTTCACGTTAACCCCAGCCGCGATGAGCTTGCGCACCGCGATCGCGCCCTGCTCGGTACCGGGTACCTTGACCATCACGTTGGGGCGATCCACTGTTTTCCACAGACGGCGCGCTTCCTCAACCGTCTCTTCCACACTGCTCGAGACACCGGGCGACACCTCGATCGACACGTAACCGTCGGCGCCCCGTGTCGAGCTGAACACACCGGCAAAAATGTCACAGGCGGTGCGCACGTCGGTGGTCTCAACCAGCTCGAATAGCTCCCAGCTCGACAAACCGTCGTCGGCCGCGGCGGCAAGCTGTTCGTCGTACGCGCTTCCGGAGGCGAGCGCCTTCTGAAAGATGGTCGGATTCGACGTCATTCCCGTGAGCGCGTCGTCGCGTATGCGACGCTCGAGCCCACCGTTTTCCAGCATCGTACGATCTATGCTATCGAGCCAGATCGATTGTCCGGCGTCGTGAAGCTCTCGCAATCTGTTTTTTGCCATGTGATCTCCCTCTTCAATTTTAACGAGCCCGGCGCGCTTCCGCTCGGCGGTAACCCCTTACCGGAACGTCCAGCGGGGTGACGGCGAAGGAATTGCTTGTCGTTGGCCGCATGGAGCGACGAAAAATCTTCCTCCTTTCGCCGGCGAGCTGCGCCGGAAAGCGCGCCGCTCTTCTGTTGAGCCAGCACGCGGATTTCGCTGTCGCAAAGAAGGTAAGGGCCGAGCCGGGGGCTCCGCTGGGCGAGGTTTTCAGCTTCCTGAGTGGGCTGTATTTCAGGGGAAAACTGGCCTACGCGACGGCGTTCCAGAACCCGCCGGCACGAGTTGGGGGAATCCACATCATCACCCCGACCGACGGGCTGCGAGCGCCGGCGGCGCTGGCGAGGCTCGACGATCTCGAGCGCTTTGCCGCAGTGCCGATCGACGCGGACGAGCCGCGCTATCGGATCCCCCTCGATCATGACGCGCACGCATTGTCCAAAGCAGTGGGGGAAAAATGCGATGTCGTCCTGCTGGGAAGCATAGCGACGGGAAAATACGTGGATATCCTGTTGCCGATCTTCGGTGCCAGGCTGTGTTTTCCGAGGGAATTCCTCGGTCACGGCGACATGGCTCGGGGCGGTATGCTCCTTAAGCGCGCCGCGAGCGGCAAGGAATTCAACTACCTGCCCGTGTCCGATCCGAGCAGGCTCGCCACGCGCGCAAAAAAGGCGCGCGTCAATGACGCGCGCCTGGAGGCGGAACCGTAGGCTACCGTCCCACCCGCCAATCCGTGGACAGCTCGACGTTGCCCCACGCGAACTTCAGAGTGCCATGGGGAAGCGTCGACGAAGTCTGGGGCTCGAGTGCCGGAACCAGCCAGAACGTGAGCGACTCCACCGGCTCGGCCAGAGTGCGGGAGCGGAGGTCGATGCGTGCGAGGTCCTGCGACGGATCGTAGTCCGTCCCCCACATGAGCACCCGCTTGCTCACGATCAGCTTCCAGCCATTGCGGCTCGGCAGCGCGAAAAGCGTGTAGAAGCCACGCGGGATGAACGTATTCCCTATCGTCATGTCGACTTCAGCGGTTAGCTGCGTGGCCATGTTGGCACCGGTGCGCCACACGGAGTCCCACGGAACCACACCAGGCATTCCGATGACGTTGCGGCCACGCAGGTGCGGCTGGCTGTAGTCGATCGCGATCCTCGCCGGTCCAGCCGCGCTGGCCACGTTCGCCCACGAGTCACGAATCTGGCGCTGGTTGATCAGTACTTCGACGGTGGCACGCGTGCTCGCGGCGGCGCGTGGGACTGCCGGACGCTGCGGCCGCGCGCCCGTAGCGGGGGGCGGCTGTACTTGCGCGCCCAACTCGGCGCAAACGAATGCGAGTGACGCGATCACGAAGTAGCGCGAAGTAGACATCGATGCCTCCCGACGGATTGTTGAACCAGGCTGACGAGCTAGAAATCCCGCTTGCGCATCTCCTTGAAGAAACGCTCATGCTCCTGCCGCTCCTTGAGCGTGGCGGCGTCGGTGGGCAGGTCCTTCAAGTTGGGGTCGTACTTCTTTCCGAAGCCTTTTCGACCGGTGGATCCCGCGGCCTTGGCGGCGTTCTTCTTCGCGAGAGCCGCAATTTTTTTGTCGTCCATCGCCGTCCTTGGTTTGAGTGTGGAGTGATGCCTGGCCTCTAAATATGTCATTGAGGTCAGGGCCGCGTCACGAAGGGCGGGAAAGCAGGGCGCATCCGTGTAGCTTTCAGGCTTCGGTTATCGGCCCTGCCACTGCCCGCATGGACAACTTCCCAGATCCACTCGCCGTTCTCTCCGCCATGATCACCCCCGCGGTGCTCATCGCGGCGTGCGGCTCGCTCATCCTTGCGACCTCCGATCGCCTCAGCAAAGCGGTGACCCGGACGCGCGAGATATCCGATCGACTCCTGCCGCGCGCCAGCGATTTGGAGAACCCGGAGACCGAGGAGGAGAGGCGGATGCTCTTCACGCAGCTCGATTTCGTCACGACGAGGTCGCGCCTGCTGCAGCGGGCGCTATCCCGCCTCTACGCGGCAGTTGCGTTCTTCATCGGCACGAGCGTGGCGATCGGGCTCGTCGCCGGCACCAACAGCTCCGAATACACGCTCTACATCCCCATTGCTCTGGGGTTGTATGGGGCGGCGCTGCTTCTCTACGCGGCGTTCCTGCTGATCAAGGAATCGCGCTACGCTCTGGCGGCGGTCAACGCGGAGATGGATTTCATCTGGAAGCGCGGGAAGCAGTACGGGCCCGAAGATCTGGTAAAAAAGGGCATCAAGCGTTTGAGGTGGTTTGGGGGAGTCAGGTAAAAAAACTTGTGAAGGTGCCCTTTGCGTTTTGAGTTTACCGTCATTGCGTTGTGCGTCATTGCGTTACGACATCTCCCCAATGACTGGAACGCAATAACGGAAAACGCAAGAACCGAAAACTCAAAACGCAAAAAGAGTGGTTGCCATGAGCTTAAAGAAAAACGCCGGACTGGAAAGGCCGGCGTTTTTGTTTGCTCGTTGAAAAAACCTACTTCACCCGCACTCCGAGAATCCGCAGACGTGGCATTTCGCGCAACCCTCGGCAAACTCGAGCGACGACCCGCAGTCCGGACACGTGCCGATGAAGGACTCGCTGCGGTTGACCGCGTCGAACCCGAACTGCGCCTGCCCGCTCTCCGAGTTCATCACCGGTGAAGCCGGCAAGTTCGGCTGCAGCGACTCGACCGGAAGCGGCGTGGTGCCCGCAGCGTTGAGCAAATCCTGTTGTACTCCCTGCTTGTCGCGCATCCACTTCTCGAGCGCTATTCCTATTGCATCTGGCACAGATAGTACCTTGTTCGGCCCGAGTCCGATCGCCTTGTCCGACGCGATGCCGCGCAGCTGGCGATGCACCTCGCGAATCGGAATTCCGGAGCGCAGCGCCAGCGAGATCAACCGGCCCATCGCTTCGGCATCCGCCATCGCCGCGCCACCAGCCTTGCCGAGGTTGATGAACACTTCGAACGGCTGTCCCCTGTCGTCCTCGGTGATGTTCAGGAACATCGTGCCGAGCGGAGTCTCGATCCGGGTGGTGATGCCGCGCAGAGTATCAGGACGCGCTCGCTTGGCGCGCCGCTGCAGATTCTCAGCCTCGGCGCTGAACAGCGCATCCTTGAGGCGCGTTATTTCGGCGGTCAGCTCGGCAATCGTGCCGTGCAGGTCTCCCAGCGCGCGGCGGGCTTCGCCCTTCCCCTCGCGCTCTGCTTTCGCCTGTTCCGTCGCACCGGTGGAAAGGACCTGGTTGTCGCGCGAGCCGTCGCGATAGACGGTCACTCCCTTGCACTTGAGCTCATACGCCAGCTCGTAGATCGCGCGGACATCTTCCGGCGTCGCAACGTGCGGGAAGTTGGTCGTCTTGGAGATCGCGGAATCGCAATTCTCCTGGAAGGCGGCTTGCATCCGGACGTGCCACTCCGGAGTGATGTCGTGGGCCGTGACGAACACACGCTGCCACCGCTCAGGCACCTCGTCGAAATGGATGTGCCCTTCCCTGGCGATTCTCTCCATCAGCTCGTCTGAATACCAGCCTTCCCTCTTCGCGATGGCGACGAAGTCCTCGTTCACGTCGGGCATCATCGCCCCCGCCTGATTGCGCATGAACGCAACGGCAAAGAGCGGCTCGATGCCCGATGAGCAGCCGGCAATGATGGAGATGGTTCCGGTCGGCGCGATCGTGTTGACGTTGCAGTTGCGCAGCAGCTGCATCGGCCTGATGCGGTTGCCCTTCGCGTCACGCGCGCACGTCTCGTCCGGACCCCAAATCGATCTCGCCCACTCGGGGAACGGCCCGCGCTCGCTGGCCAGCCGCTCGCTCTCACGCTTCGACTCGACGTCCACGAACTTCTGAAGCCTGCGGCCGAACTCGATTCCCTCAGCGCTGTCGTAGGGGATGCCGAGTCTGACCAGGGCGTCGGCGAAGCCCATGACGCCGAATCCGATGCGGCGAATCCGCTTCGAGAGCGCATCGATCTCCGGTAGCGGGTATTTGTTGACGTCGATGATGTTGTCGAGGAAATGCGTGGACAGGTGGATGTCGCGTCTGAACGCTTCCCAGTCGATCACCCCGTCATTCACATAGCAGCCGACGTTGATGGAGCCGAGGTTGCAGACGTCGTACGGGAGCAGCGGCTGCTCGCCACACGGATTGGTGGCTTCGTATTGTCCAACGTGCGGAACCGGATTGTGCCGGTTGGCCTCGTCGATGAAGAAACATCCAGGCTCTCCGGTGCGCCACGCCCCATCGATCATCTTGTCCCACACTGCGCGGGCGTCCAGCTGGCCGGTAACCCTGTTGGTGCCGGGCTCGACCAGGTCGTATTCTGTTCCCGCCTTCACCGCTGCCATGAACTTGTCCGTGACGGCGACGGAGATGTTGAAGTTCGTCACCTGACTCAGGTCTTCCTTGCAGGTGATGAAATCCATGATGTCCGGATGGTCGACGCGCAGAATGCCCATGTTGGCGCCGCGTCGAGTACCGCCTTGCTTGACGGCATCAGTCGAGGCGTCGTACAGCTTCATGAACGAGACCGGTCCCGAAGCGACGCCTGTTGTCGAGCGCACCATGGAGCCTTTGCCGCGCAGCTTCGAGAATCCGAATCCGGTTCCACCACCCGACTGATGGATCAGGGCCATCGCGCGGAGCGTGTCGTAAATCCCGTCGCGTCCGTTTGAGAGGGCATCCTCGATCGGGAGCACGAAACACGCAGAGAGCTGTCCGAGGGGCCTCCCGGCGTTCATCAGTGTTGGCGAATTGGGCTCGAAGCGCCGCTCGGTCATCAGGCGATAGAAATCCTCCGCCATCGCGGTGACCGCGGAATCGCCCGCACCATAGCGCCGGTCGCCTTCTGCCACCGTCGACGCAACGCGCCAGAACATGTCCTCGGGCTGCTCCACAGGAGTGCCCGTGGCATCCTTGACGAGATACCGCTTTTTGATAACGGTCCTCGCATTGTCATTCAGCTGGGCGGCGCCTGGCGGCGGAACGGCAGATATCGGCATCAGTTACAACACTCCGCATGAAAAATAGGTTGTCAAGCAACAAAAAAGGGCGGCGCTAAAGCTTTAGAAAGCTTTGATTGAGCAAGCTTGGGCATCGAGTCGTTTCGACGCGGGCACGGATAGTACCGGTATTCGTGAGTCCGCGCCAGTCTACACGTAACCAGTTATTGGACAACGAGTTACGGAATCCACATCACGAATCGCGGCTCAGTCTCCGCTTTTCCACTTTCTTCTTTCGGGGTTTTTCCGAGGGACGAGGTTGACGCCCAGATGCGTCTGACTCTGTTTTCGCGGCAACTCGCATCCAAGTAACTACACCACAGGGTTGGGTTTAGCTCCGAGCAACTGCTCGAGCGCCGCCTCGATTTCGGCGCAGAGCGCTCGAGCGCGCGATCCGAGTCCATGCAGTGATTTTGAGAGCTTGCCTGGATTCACGATACCAATGCGGGCCATTTCCGTCTTGATCTACGAACGCTAGAACGCCATGCCGAACGTGGCATAGAACTGCGCACGCTCTGCTGAAAGCCGCTCTCGCGCCGCGATTGGGAACGCAACTCCAAGACGCACTCGCGCCTGTATGTCCAGCTGGACACCAGTGTCGATGTTCAATTCAGTGCCGACGGAGCGCATCACCGGAGTACCGACATCAGCCGTGCGACAGATGCCTGTTCCGGTCGCAGCCGCGGCGGGACAGTATGCCCGTCCGATGTCACCGAAAAGAGCAAGCGATGTCTTGTCGATGAAAATCGGCAGGTAGCGGAAGCCTCGCGAGGGCGCTGCGATCGGCGCGCGGTATTCGAGCGACGCCGCGTACGCCCTGATCCCGCCCTCGGATCCGGAGGGATAACCGCGCACGCCGAAGGTCCTGCGTTGCGCGCCCAGAGAATAGCCTGGGAAGATGTCGAGCAGCGTTCCGCTCACTCCGCCGGCGGAAAACCTGCTCGGACTTCGCTCGTCGGTGATTCCGACCGCGCCACGCAACGCGAGCACGTGATGCGCGAAGCCGGGAAGATCCAGCGACTTGTATCCGGTCGTGACGCCGATCACACTGCGTGTGGACGCTCCACTCGAGCCGCTCTGCCATCGCTGCCGGCCTGAGAGGCTCAAGACGATCCCGTCTTCGGGGGAGATGCTCAGATCAGGACGGCGCGTGTTGGACCATCCCACCGCTGCCGTGATCGCCGGATAAGTCGGCGAAGTGCGGTAGAAAGAGGACAGCAGCGGTAGAAGCGTATCGGGATCGGTCGAATACCGGCGGCGCTCCACTTCGGCGCCGATGGAGCCGATTGCGAAAGTTCGAAACCGCGGGCGCACGAATGTGGCACTCAACGATGCAACCGCGGTTCGCTCCGCGAACGTGCCCACGCGGGTGATTGCGCCGGCGTCGCCACTGTTAATCGCCTCGTGACTCGAATTCTGTGACGCGTAGAGATCGAGCAGCGGAAGTCCCAGCCCGGCGTACCTGTACCAGAGCCAGCCCGACATCTCGTCAAAGCGCGTGTTGTAAAGCGCTTGAACTGTGTAGTCGTGACGGCCGACGATATCCGCGCCGCTGGTTGCCGCTCCGATGCTGAGCCCATCCTCGGTCGCGGCTTCAACCACTGGTAGCCAGTAGCGCGGAAGCAATGACCCCCACGGTGAATACTTTTTCGCCGGCGCTGTGTCGCTCGCGCCGAGCGGCGGCAGGCCGGCGAAGCTCGCAATGCAATCCGGACAGGGTGCACGGGGTCCAACACGCGCGCTGTCGCCGTGGCCGGTTGGCGGTGGCTCATCGAGCGAAGTCGCGACGATGTGATAGCCGTCCGCCTTGAACAACACCGCAGCGACGTTGTCCCCATCCGGAGAAGCCTCTGGCGAGAACACGCCGGTGACGGCATTCGTCATCCGCCCTATCGTGACCGGCGATGTGGCGAGATCGGCGACGTATATCTGCGCCGAGCCGCCCCGCTCTGAGGAGAAATAGATTCGGCGTCCATCAGGTGACCAGCTCGGGCCCGCGTTGATTGCGCGTGTGGCGCCGAAGGTCAGCGTCACGCCGCCATTCGCATCCAGCACCGCTAGCTCCGAAGTGCCACGACTTTGTCGAACCGCGGATATCCGCGCGCCATCCGGTGACCAGCGTGGATCTGCCCACTGAATGTCGACACCCGCTGGCGTAAGAGCGGTGATCCTCCTTCCATCTGGAGAGATCCTGACCAGTCGGGTGGAATTGGAGGTGGCCTGGACTGCGACGATCTCGCCGTCGGCGCGCGCATCGGCGTGCGAGAGTCTCGCCCCGCGCGTCAGACGGTGCTGCCTGCCGTCGCGCTCGACGTACAGATCGTTGCGCACCCGATAAAGGTCGAGGAAGTCGGGTTGCGAGAAGAGAATGCCCCCGTCCCGCAGCCTTACGTTCGGACTCGAGGCGTTGCGGCGGCCGAACTTCCGCTCACGACCGCTGAGTGTCACCTCGTATGCCGCTCCCACTTCCTTACCCTTGTTCGCCGCGTACAGGAGCGTCGTATCTTCGAGCCAGCGGGGGAAAAGCGCGATCCGGCCATCCGCGGTCAGCTCACGCCACCCCGGCAACACTGTGGTTCCAGGTCGCGTCTGTATTCGCAGCGAATCGCGCCACTCCTCCCACGCCGTCTGGAACGACATTCCAAATGCCGTCCGGGATGTTGGCGTGAGCCAGAAAGGAAACCAGGTACTGCTGGTGGCCTCGACAAAATTCTTGACGCTTTCCGGACCCCTGACTCGCGCGAGATAGTCGAACAGCAGCGAGCCGTACACGTAGACCACTCCGCCACCCGGAAATCGCGAAGTGCCGGGTGAGAGCTCCTGAAGTGTCGGCAGGCGATCCTCGAGTACGGCGGCGCGCGCGATCATGGAGTGCTCTCCGCCCTCGAGCCGGCCCGTGCCCGTGGCGCGGGATTCGAAATACACCGCGATCCCCTCTATCACCCACGTTGGCGAGTACGCATTCGGAAACAGGAGCGGGTTCCTTCCGAAGATCGCCTGCCCCACTCTCCAGATTCCACGAGCGCGATCGAGATGGAAGATGTGCGCGAGCTCGTGGGTGAGAACGAGCGCGTTCCAGTCGTCGTAGTGTCTGAGCCCGGACGCATCAGTTGGAGGGTGCGCGAAGACCACGATCCGGTTCGATGGGAACGGCGTCGCGTATCCGTTGACGTAATCGACGTTGTCGGCGATGACGAGATCTATTGTCCCTCTCGGCGCAACGAGCTCCGCCGAGAGCTGCGTATAAGCCCGCTCGGCGTTTATTGCGGCACGTCTCGCCTGTTCCTCGAGCTGCGGCGTGAAGTGGACACGGAAGTGCTTGGTTTGCAGAGTGCGCCAGTCATCGTTGGGGATCAGCTGGGCACTTCCGATCCGGGCGAGTGAGAGCAGCAGCGCCCCTCCAAGAACGGCGCCTCTCACGGCGCCTGGGCGAGCGATGCGAAGTACGCCTCCAGTCCCTGCATGATGCTACGCGCGTATGCTTCCTGGTATTCCGGCGTACGGATCGCGGCCTCCTGATCCGGCATTATCACGAACGCGCCCTCAGTGAGAATCGACGGCATCCAGGTCACGCGCGCGACGGCGAGGTTCTGATATTTCGTTCCGTTGTCGCGGAGCCCCATCTCGGCAAGCATCGCTGCCTGAGTAGCCTTACCGAGGGGAAGCGAATGCGGCCAGAAATAAAGTGTGAGTGTCCCGTTGTTCTCGAACGGGTTGACTCCATCGGGGAAGGCGTTGAGATGAATCGAGACGAACGCGTGCGCATTGGCGCGGCGGCCGATGATGGGTCGCAACGCCAGATCGACTGGATCGGGCGTCGTCCGCGTCATCACCACGTTTGCCCCCCTCGCCGTCAGCATGTCGCGCAGCTTCAGACCAACGGGGAGCACCGCATCGCCCTCGTACAGTTTCGTCGGCCCAGTCGCTCCCGCCGGCGGGTGGCCAGGATCTACCGCGATCGTGAGCCCGCGGAGCGGCGCTGCTCGATCGGCAATGCGCGGCGGCCGCCTTACTCTGAATCGGAGAGCGCCGTTGTCCCAAAGCGCCAGATAACCGTACGGGGCGCTGGTCAGACTGATCGTGTATCTCACCCGCGTCGGCTCGGGTGTCGATGATGACACGCTGGCGACATAAGGGTCCGCCGGCTCAGGCATCAGTGAGACGACCGGAGCGCCGGTTACACCGTACACCAGCAGCGAGATGGCGCGGTCTGTCTCTTCAGCCAGATACGGCGGGGGCGAGCCCGTTGGAATCACGATGTCGATCCATTCGGCCGCCGGTTCAATGCGAACCGTGCCCACCTGTCGCGTTGGTGCGACCGAATCCATCTGCTCCCCGAGCTCGCTCTTAAAAACCCAGGCTTCCTGCTCTGAGTCGAGCTCGATTCGCGCGTAGTGGCCGTCGTTGGCGTTCCGGTCGCCGGTCACCTTCACCACTGTGCCCGGAAGCAGAAACCACTTATACAACTGGCCGCTGCCCGGTGCAGGCCGCGCGATCGACACCCGGTCAGTGTCGCTGACCGCGGACTCGCTCGTGCCCACCGGTGCGTACACGGGTCGCGCGATCGGAACAACAGTGGCAGCGGACATCGTATCCGGTTTTGGTGGCACTCGACCGAGCGTGTCGCCTACCAGAGTGTCGCGTGGGATCGTGTCCGGCGGTGGCGGCAATTTTATCGGATGCACCAGATGCGCGTAACGCGTTCCGTTCGACGCAACGATCTCATAGTGAGGTGCGCTGTCGGGCGGAACCGGGAGCCAGCCCATGAAGGCGCCATTGGGCCAGACTGGAACCGGAAAGCCGTTGATGCGGAGGCCCGCGTCTCCGCTGCCAACCGACCCGAAAATGAAATTCGAATCGCGCGAGGCAATCAGCTGCCCCGCTCTCGGGTAAGTAATGCTGATCTCGATCGGCCCACGCACCTCGGGCACCGGAGGCAGCTTGGGATTCAGCGCCGGCAGCGGTGCGCGCGGAATGACGGGCACTGCTGGCTCCGGAGCGGGACGCGGCGCGGGCCTGCAAGATGCAATGAGCAGTACACAACACGTGAAGCCGTTGATTTTCCAGACAGTCATGGCGTTTCGTTCCGGCAGTGGTGAAACCAAGGGAATCCCCCTACTACGCATGGGTAGTGCCCCGCTGATATGCTTCGGCTATCTTTTCCGCACAAGAATCGGCTACGTCCTGCACCGCCGGACGCACACGCTCAAAGAGCTCATTAATTGATCGCAGAAATCTTCGGGAGCACCAATGTCGGGCTGATCAGGCACGACAATCAGGACTCCTTTATGATCGCCAATCTGGAGACCGGCGACATCGCCACAGCGGCCGCGCCCGGTGTCGTCTCCGTCCACACCGCCCCTTTCTTCATGGTGGTGGCTGATGGCGTCGGCGGCGCTGCCTCGGGCGCTTTGGCTAGTCAGATGGCGACCGACACGATACTCAGCGAGCTGCACCGGTGGTGGCACAAAGTCCCCAAGCGCGATCGCGAGACAATCGAGAAAACGCTGCGCCGGACGATCGAGATCGCGAACAAGTCGATCTACGCGAAGGCGCACGAATCTCCCGAGCACCACGGCATGGGCACCACCACCACACTCGCGCTCGTGCTCGATGGCGAAGCGTACATCGCGCAGGTGGGAGACAGCCGCGCCTATCTCGTGCGCGGGAACGAATCCAGACAGCTCACCAAGGACCAGTCGTTCGTGCAGCGCCTCATCGACGCAGGCCGCATGACGAAGAAGGAAGCGGAACAAAGCGAGCACCGGAACATTATCCTGCAGGCCCTTGGACCGGAAGAAAAAGTCGTCACCGATCTTTATCGCCTTGAGCTGAAGAGCGGCGACTATCTCGTCCTGTGCAGCGACGGGTTGTCCAACCAGGTGTCGGCTGACGAGATCGGTCGAATCACACGTGGCTCCGGCCAACCCTCGGAGATCTGCGAGACCCTGATCGAGGAAGCGATGCACACCGGTGCTCCCGACAACATCACCGTCGTCGCGGCCCGTCTGCGCTCGCAGGAAGCGGAACTCCAGGCCGCCGGCAAGAAATAGCTGCTAAGCTGCCGCGGCGGGCGTTCCTTCCTCGTCGTGCGGAACCGCTGCAGTCGGCCGGTCCGCGCCCCACGGCGCCACGAAAGGCAGGAGAACCATCGCCGGAATAATCGCGGCGACAGTGAGCAGCCAGAATCCTGGCCAACCGAGCGTATCGGCAAGCGCTCCTGCCGGCGCCACCAGCACGTCGCGGCTCGCCGCGGCCAAGCTGGAGAGCAGCGCGAACTGGGTAGCGGAGAACCGCTTGTTGGTGACACTCATCATGAACGCGAGGAACCCGGCCGTCACCAGACCGACGCAAAAGTTCTCGATTACGATCGTCACCACCATTGCCGTACGATTGTTTCCGATCAGAGCGAGCACGTAGTACGCGAGATTGCTGCCGGCCTGAAGTACCGCAAATATCCACAGCGAGCGGTTGATTCCCGCTCGAGCAATGACCCAGCCCGCCGCCACCACGCCGACGATCGTCGCGAATATTCCCACGCCGCCGAGAACGACGCCGATCTCCGTCTGACTGAACCCCGTCTGGAGCAGGAACGGCGTTGCCATGTTGTTGGCAATCCCGTCGGCGTACTTGTAGAGCACGATGAAGAGGAGGACAATCGCGCCGGACACCGCTCCCCTGCGTTGAAAGAATTCCTTGAACGGAAGCGTGACCGCGGCCGCGATGGTTGGTGGGGGCGCATCCTTCAGAACGGGCTCCGGCGCGAAAAACGCCGTGACGATTCCGACCAGCATCAGAACGGAGAGGAGCAGATATACCGCCGGCCACGGCATCTGGTCGGCGAGCACGAGCGCGAGCGAGCCGACGACGATCAAAGCGATGCGATATCCAATCACGTACGCACCCGCACCGGCACCCATCTCGCGCTCCCGGAGGATGTCGGCGCGGTACGCATCGACCGCGATATCCTGACTCGCGCTGAAGAACGCAATCAGCAGTGCATTGACGGCCAGCGCCTGAAGACCCAATCGCGGATTGTGGATAGACATCGCCGCAATCGACAGCAGCAGCAACGCCTGGGTGATCACCAGCCAGCCACGCCGGCGTCCGAGAAACGGGGGTACGTAGCGGTCGAGGATCGGAGCCCAGAGGAACTTGAGCGAATAAGGCAGCGCCACCATGCTGAATAAGCCGATCGTAGTGAGATCGACCTCGGCCGTTGTCATCCACGCCTGGAGCGTCCGGCTGGTAAGAAAGAGTGGCAATCCCGAGGAAAAGCCGAGGGCGAGGAGGACCGCCATCTTCGGCTGGGTGAAGATGCGGAACGGCGATGGTTTCTCTGTCTCGGTCATCCGAATCCTCTCCGCTGGGGAATTACCGTGTGGCCTACGCCGGAGTGAGCTTGCCCAGGATGCGGTGGCCCCGCGCTCCTGTTGCCCCCGGAACGTTCGCCGTCCGCCCTGTCACGTGGAGAAATCCAAGCAATGCAAAGGCCACGGCTTCCTTTGCCTCACCATCGAAGAAGACATCGCTGAACTGCCTGATCGCCAACGGGCTCGCCGCCCGTGCCAGGGCCGCGAAAAGCGCGGGGTTCCTCGCGCCGCCACCCGACACGAGGATCTCGCTGACCGGCTCGGGAATGAAGCGCCGGTAGGCGTCCGCTGCGCTCTGAGCGGTGAGCTCGACGGCGGTGGCGACAACGTCTTCGTCTCCCGCGCCCTCTCCCCTGCAAAGCTTGATCAGGTTCTCGATGTACGCCGTGTTGAACAGCTCGCGCCCGGTCGATTTGGGTGGGGGCGCCGCGAAATACGGCGCCGCCAGCAGCTGGGCCACGATGCGCGCGTTCGGTCGACCCGATGCGGCGAGCTTACCATCGACGTCGTACGGCAGCTCTGGGCGGAGCGCGCGAGTGACGCCGTCGATGACCCCGACTCCAGGCCCCGTGTCGAATGCGCGCACGCCACCGAGCTGTCCGTTGGGAGGCACGACAGTCACGTTCCCGATGCCGCCCAGATTCTGCAGCCCTCGCCACTTGCTTTCGGACGAGAAAAGCATCGCGTCGGCGGTGGAAACCAGCGGCGCGCCTTGTCCACCGGCGGCGACATCCCGCACGCGAAGATCACTCACGACGTTGATTCCCGTCCGTTCCGCGATCACCGCGGCTTCGCCCGACTGCCAGGTCGAATGACCAGCTTCGTGCCAGATGGTTTGCCCATGTGATGCGATCGCCATGATGTCGTCGCGCGCGACGCCCGCTTCAGCCATCACCTCGATCGCCGCTTCGGCCAGCCACCCACCGAGGTCGAAGTTGAGCCGGCAGTACTCTGCCGGCGTTGCGCCGGAGAGAGCGGCGCTCAGTCGTGCGCGCTGAGCAGTCGTGTACGAGCGCGAGGTGAAGGCGAGGAGATCGGCGTCGAGCCGTGTCGTTGATTTGTCACCCCCCGCGGGCTTGAATCTCGCCACCGCCGCGCTGATCCCGTCGAGGGAGGTCCCCGACATGAGTCCGACGACAACCCCGGATGACATCAGCGCTCTCTGATCGCCGGGGGCTGGTCCGAGGTGACTCGTCGTATCACGCCACCGTTGGCGGCAAGGAGGCTCTCGGCTATCTCGCGCGACACGCCTTTCTTGTGCATCACGATCGCGACCTTGACGCTCTTGTCGGCGGCTTCGAGGAGCCGTTTGGCCTCGTCGCGGGAAACTCCGCACACCTCCATCACTATTCGCCGGCTGCGGTCGACGAGCTTGTTGTTCGTCGCTCGCAGGTCCACCATCAGATTGCCGTAGGTCTTCCCGAGCCGGATCATTGCCCCCGTCGTGATGGTGTTCAACACCAGCTTGGTCGCAGTTCCCGCCTTCATGCGTGTCGAGCCTGTCACCACTTCGGGCCCGACGATCGGCAGGATGGTGACGTCCACGGTTGCCACCAGGTCGGCGGGAGGCGGCGAGCAGGCGACGATGGCGGTGCGTGCGCCTAGCGTGGCCGCGCGCTCGAGCGCCGCGCGGACGTATGGCGTCGTCCCCGATGCCGCGATTCCCACCACGAAATCGTTCTTGTCCACTCCGTGCTCGTCCATCGCCAGGGCGCCATTCTGCACTACGTCTTCCGCCCCTTCCTGGGACCGCGTCAGCGCCGGAAGTCCACCGGCGATGATTCCCTGGACCATCGAAGGATCGGCTCCGAACGTCGGTGGAATCTCGCTCGCGTCCAGAACGCCGAGACGGCCTGACGTCCCCGCTCCGACGTAGAAGAGGTGCCCGCCGGCGCGAAAGGTCGCCACTGCCAGCTCGATGCCGCGCGCAATCTGCTCGCGCTGCGTTGCGACGACATCGGGAACCTGACGATCTTCAGCGTTTATGAGGTCTACGATCTCGAGCGCAGACGCGAGATCGATCGACGCGGTCCGGACGTTGCGCCGCTCCGTTTCGCGAGGATCCAGCATCAATGTGCTGCCGAGCGGTGAGTCACGTCGTAACTTACCGGACGCTTCGCGCGAATGGCAAGACAACTTGGAGCAAGATGATGAGACGTATCTCGGTCGTTCTGATTCTGTTGATGATGTGCGCGCCTTCGCTTTATGCGCAGCGGCGCATTCCGGGCATGCGCACTCCGGAGTCCGCCTCCTGGCTCAGCGCCGGCATCGGCTTCTTCACGGGAAACGGCGTGAATGACGGCGCGACGGAGAGCACGTGGGATTTCGGCAGCTCCACGAACTTCCAGTATAGGGTCTCGCTGGAAAGATCGATCGGAAATCAGTCGTCGTTCGGGGTGGTCGGTACGTACGTCCGGATTCCTTTCATCTACTTATCCACCGCATTGGTCCCTCCGCCCGAAAGTTGTGGGCGCTGTGAGGCGCACCTCGACATGATGACGCTCTCCGCGACGTTTCACGCGGGCGGCGGGGTTGGATTTCACCAGGTGATCGAGGGAAATGCAGGGATGGCCTGGTATCGCAATCTCACACGCGATTCGGATGGCGGCGCGCTCGCCCCGACCAGTGGAAATCTCGATCCGATCTTTTCATTCGGCTACGGATTTGGTTACGGACTCAGTCAGAACACGCAGATAAATCTCGTGCAGGACTACGGCATCGCTCTCCACGAGAAAAAGGGACTCGCCAACGGCGTCAGCAATACCAATACGGTCCGCACACTCCGATTCACGGCGCGATTCGGATTCGGGTCGCGAGTGAGGACGCGCTAGTTCTGAGTAAGCTGCTGCTAATCGTGACGGCGGGGGCTGTGCTCGCCGCGTGTGCTCCACTCGAGGCGCCGAGCCAGCAACAAGCGGGCTCCAACGACCCCACGGGAAATCGCGCGACCTTCGCGCCGACCGCGATGGTCGCCAGCAGCAGTCGCCTCGCCTCCGAGGCTGGCGTCGAGATCCTCAGGCGAGGCGGTAACGCCGTAGACGCCGCCGTTGCCGTCGGGTTCGCGCTGGCTGTCACCTACCCGGAAGCGGGAAACATCGGCGGCGGCGGATACATGGTGATCCGGATGGCCGACGGACGCAGCTTCGCGCTCGACTACCGCGAGACCGCTCCAGCGGCTGCATCGCGGGACATGTTCGTCTGCCCCGACGGAAAGTCCACGGGTGGAAGCCTGATCGGCCCGTTGGCTTCGGGCGTGCCATCCGCCGTGGCTGGTCTCGCTGAGGCGCTGCGGAGGTTCGGCACGCTTCCTCTGGCCGACGTGCTCGAGCCGGCAATCCGTCTCGCGGATGCCCTGACGGTGGACAGCGGCCTTGCGGCTTCTATCTCGGACGGGAAATACCGCATCGAAGGCTTCGCCGGAAAGTCGGTGTTCTTCCCGAGGGGAGAAGCCCCGCGCGCGGGAGCTCGGTTCTCTCAGCCCGCGCTCGCGCGTACTCTCCGCCTGATCGCGGCTGAAGGCGCAAGCGCTTTCTACACCGGGAGCATCGCCGACTCGATAGTCGCCGAGATGAAGCGTAGCGGTGGCCTAATAACCAAAGCGGACCTGGCGGCCTACCGTCCCATTTGGCGCGAGCCAATCAAATCGAGCTACCGTCGCCACACTCTCCTCGGCATGCCGCCTTCATCGTCAGGGGGAACCACGATGACGGAGGCGCTCAACATTCTCGAAGCGCTGGGCCCGCCGGCACCGTACGGCTCCACTGAGCGGGTGCACGCGCTTGCGTCGGCGTTTCAGCGCGCGTTCATCGACCGGAATTCCAGACTTGGTGATCCCGCGTTCGCCGAGCTGCCAATCGCGCAGCTCACCAGCAAGTCGTACGCGGCCGAGCTTGCACGCACGATCGCAAAGGACCGCGCCACTCCGACGCTCCAGCTCGCGAGACAGATGCGCGAAGGAAGCGAGACCACGCACTACTCCGTCGTCGACAGCCAGGGAAATGCGGTCGCGACCACGACGACAATCAACGATCTGTTCGGATCGGGTGTGTACGTATCCGGCGCCGGCTTCTTTCTGAACAACACGATGGACGATTTTGCTTCCCAGCCGGGAAGGGCCAACCTCTTCGGTCTGGTGCAGGGTGAAGTGAACGCGATTGCCCCGGGCAAGCGCGCGCTCAGCGCAATGTCGCCGACCATCGTACTCGATCCTGCCGGCAAGCTCCTGCTCATTACCGGCGCGCGAGGCGGTCCGCGGATCATCACCGCAACTTCGCAAGTGATCCTCAACGTGATCGATCACCGCATGTCGCTCGCCGACGCGATGAGCGCACCACGCATCCACCACCAGGCGCTCCCCGATTCCATTCGCGTCGAGACGGGAGGACTGGACCCGACAGTCATCCGCGCACTCGAAGCAATGGGTCACACCGTCTACGAACAGGCCCTTACATCGGGAAAAGTCGTGTCCATCATGCGCGTTAAAGGCGGTTACGAGGGAATGGACGATCCGAGAGGGACGGGCGGCGCGGTTGGATACTGAACTCGTCGTGAAAGCCCGCAGCCCACTGCCGTCAAAGCCGACAGCACCCGGCCGGTAGTCATCAGTTACAAAAAAAAAGCCCGGCACCAAAGTGCCGGGCCTTCCTTTTCCCCAAAAAGAGTTAGATCTGTACCTGCGTCGACGAGTTGAGCGTAGCCGTGATCCGTCCGCCCGAATTCACGCATCCCTCGTAGTTCGCAGTTGCGGCAGCCGCTGCCGCTCCCGCCGCTCCACCAGCCGCTGCACCGATCACGGTGGCTTTTGTGCTCTTGCCAAGAATCTGGCCGGCGATTGCGCCAATGGCGGCGCCACCGACGACCTTCTGCACATCCTTGCTCTTCGGCTGGTTCCTGACCTTGTTCACCTGCGCGTACTGCGTCGTCGCGCTCACCGGGTAAGTCTTGCCGCCGAAGCTGACTGACACGACGCGGAATCCCATCACGACATTGTCGTTGGCATTCTCACTCCGCTTGAGCTCGGTGACTTCGATCGTCGCCGTGGCGCCAGCCGGAATGACCGCTCCGTTGGAGCCAGACACCGATTGAGTCAGAGTAGCGTTGAAGCGCTCTCCGACCCTGTTGGTGTTGGTGCAGACCTTCGTGCCGGACGCGAGGTTGAGCGTCGAGCCCGCTGCGATAGTGCCGACTCTTCCCGCAGACCCGCCAGTGCTGGTAGTAACGGTGTTGCCACTCGCTGTCGTCCCCGTGGTGGTGCGAGGGCGTGTCGTGGTCGTAGTCCTTGCCGGTGTGGTCGTGCGTGGCGCCGACGTGCTCGGAGCCGGTGTAGTGACCGCCGGAACGTCCGTCAGTGCCGGCTGCGCCGCACTATCGCGGTTCGCGAGCTGAATGTCACGATTGAGCGACGTGTCCTCCGCAAGGGTGTCGTCCTTTGCGTCCCCGCATGCTCCCACCATGAGCGCAAGCGAGAGCGGTACAATCAGTCGCGGAATATATTGGAACATGAAGCCTCCTCCATCGTGTGACGATTGGCCGGGAGTGCCCAAGCCAATAGGTAGTAAACGGCAATCCACATGCCAATTATGAAGAACCTCAGGTTAGCTGCGCCATACTACAAACCGTACCTCTGGCAGTTCACTGTTGGGCTTGCGATCGTCGTGCTGTCATCCGGAATCACGAGCGTAATCCCGTGGCTATTGAGACGAGGGATCGATGCAATTGGCAACCAGGCGCCATTGGACATCGTCTGGCGGCTGGCAGGACTGATAATTGTCACGGCCATCGTCGGCGGAGCTCTCCGCTATTGGATGCGAGAGCTGATCAACGGCGTGAGCCGCAGGATCGAATACGATCTGCGCAACGACCTGTTCACTCACCTCGCGACGCTGGACGCAGCCTATTTCTCGCGCACGCGCACCGGGGATATCATGGCGCGACTAACCAACGACCTCGGCGCGGTTCGCCAGGCAGTTGGTCCGGCTGTGATGTACCTGGCGAATACCATCACCGGTGGACTCTTCGCACTGTACTTCATGCTGCGTATCGACGTGACGCTGACGTTGCTCGCTCTCTTGCCGATGATAGCGCTTCCAGTGCTGACCATTCGCATGGGAAAGGCGATTCATGACCGCTTCGAGGCCGTTCAGGAGCATTTCTCCGTTCTCACCACCCGCGCCCAGGAAAACCTGACCGGCGCGCGCATCGTGCGCGCTTACCGGCAGGAGGCGGCGGAGATCGCGCGCTTCGGCGCGGTGAACGAGGAGTATCTGGCGAAGAACATGTCGCTGGTGCGACTGTGGGGCACTCTCAACCCGTTGTTCGGGCTTTTCGGCGGGCTCGGTGCGGTGGTCGCGCTCGGTGTCGGCGGCGCCCTCGCCATCGACGGCACGATCTCGATCGGATCCTTCGTGGCGTTCGGCCTCTACCTCACGATGCTCACCTGGCCGCTCATCGCCCTTGGCTGGGTGGTGAACCTGTTTCAACGCGGCGATGCCTCGATGGGACGCCTCGTCGAAATATTCAACGAGAAGCCATCCATAGACACCAGGTCCCCGCCGCTCCGTCTCCCGTCCACGACCTCGGGCCGCACGATCGAGTTCCGCAGCGTCGGCTTTCATTATCCGTCCGAGGCTTCCGAGGAGCCGCGCTGGGTACTGCGCAATATCAGCTTCTCCGTTCCAGCTGGCGCAACGCTTGGAGTAGTCGGAGCTACGGGCAGCGGCAAGAGTGCACTCATCGACCTCATTCCCCGCATGTACGATCCGCAGGAAGGGGAGATTCTCATTGATGGGGTATCCACGAGAAATGTTTCTCCCGCGGAAATTCGCCGGGAGATCGGCTTCGTGCCGCAGGAAAGTCTCCTGTTCAGTGATACGATCGAATCCAATCTCGCTTACGGAACCAGCGACTCGGACACAGCCGGATGGGCCGCGGGCATCGCGCAGCTCGCTGATACCATCGAGGAATTCCCGGGCGGCTACGAGACTGTTCTGGGAGAGCGCGGGATCAACCTTTCCGGGGGACAGAAACAACGAGCTTCGCTCGCGCGGGCCCTGGCGAGGAAGCCGAGCATCGTGCTGCTGGACGACGCGCTGTCGGCGGTGGACACGCATACGGAGGCGGAGATCCTCCACGCCCTCCGAGAGGCGCTGGCGGGCCGTACTGCGCTCATCGCCTCGCACCGTATCAGCGCCATCCGCGATGCGTCGTGGATAATCGTTCTGGAGAAGGGCGCGCTCATCGAGCAGGGGCAGCACGCGGACCTGATGGCGCTGCGGCGACGGTACTGGTCGCTGTTGCGGCGGCAGCTGCTGCTCGACGCCGTCGCATCGGACGCGTTGGCAACTGATGTGACCGCAAGTACAATATGAGCATGCCCGACAGTCCCGATTCCGCAGCGTTGCGCAGGCGGCTGTCGGCTCTCGAGGCGCAGCGTGAGGAAGCGCAACGGACCATCGACGAGCTGAATTCGCGTGACGCGCTCAAGACCCAGTTTCTTTCCAACATCTCACACGACCTCAGGACGCCGCTCGCCGCGATAATCACGCACGCGGAGATACTCCGCGAAGGCATGCTGGGCGACCTCAACCCGCGTCAGCGTGACAGCGTCTCGGGGATAGTCAACGGCGGTCAGCAGCTCATCGACATGATCGACGAGATTCTTACCTACGTTCGCAGCGCCAGCGATCAGGTGACTCTCGTTCGCACGGAGTTCTGCATCACCGAAGTCGTCGATCAGGTGCGTCTGCTCAACGAAGCCCTCGCCGCCAGGAAGCGACTGACCATAGAGAGAGTCAATGGAGACGATATTCCCCCGGTCTACGCCGACCGGGACAAGCTGAAGCACGTGCTCGGGAATCTCATCGGCAACGCGATAAAGTTCACTCCTGACGGGGGCCGCATCTGGATCAGCTTGTCGCGCCGCGGCGCGGAGGCCGACGAGCTGCTCGTCGAGGTGGGCGACACCGGCAGAGGAATCGCGCGGGATCACTACGAGCTCGTGTTTCGTGAGTTCGCGCAAGTGGACTCGTCACCCTCACGACCGCACCACGGCACCGGGCTCGGACTCGCCATCGCACGGAAGCTGGTGGAGCTGCATTCCGGCATGATCTGGGTGGAGAGCGAGCTCGGCAAGGGCAGCAGATTTTTCTTCACGCTGCCTCTGAATCCGCCTCGCGATTAGTGGCGGCCCGCATTCTGATCGTCGAGGACAGTGCGCTGGTGACCGACGCGTTCGAGGTCCTGTTCGGAGAGGCGGGATACGAGGTCGACTCCGCGCGGACGGTTGCCGAGGCGGTTGAGCTCAGCAAGAGAAAGTCGGTTGACGTCATGCTGCTCGACCTCACACTTCCCGATGGGAATGGGCTGGAGGTGTTGGACGCCCTGCGTGGGCCCGACCGCCTTCCGCGCGCGACTCTCGCCATGACAGGGGACAGCGATCCCGACACCCGCCGCAAATGCCTCGAGGCCGGCTGTACCGATATCCTGGTCAAGCCGGTCCCAATCCGCGACCTCTTACGTCAGATCGAACGCCTGCTGGCCTGACGGAGCGTCGGGCGCGCCCGCGAGCCGGTCCGCTCTTGCGGTGGTACTATCGGACGAAGTACCGCCTCTTCGCGCGCGAAAAGCGACCGCGGCCGCCTCAGCGCGGACTGATCATGCTCCAGATCGACGCGCTGGCCTACTCCGATCTGAAACGTGCGCTCGACCTCGGCTACTGTCCGAACATTGCCCGACTGCTGAGAGAAAGCTTCGACCTGCGCCGCTGGTTCTGTGGCCTGCCTTCAGCGACGCCGTACTGCCAGGCGGGAATGTTTCACGGCGAGAACGACGGCATTCCCGCTTTCCGCTTTTACGATCGAAAGGCGCGAAAGGTGATTACGTGCAACGCGCCTCACGGCGTGCAGTACATACGCGACCGTATTCACGCTCCGGGCGCGCTGGCTGGTGGATCGAGCTACGTGAACCTTCTCGACGGGGATGCGCAGACGGTCGCGTTCACCGTCGCGACACGCGACAAAATGTCGGTGTACCGCCGCCTCGGCGGGACGCGCATGGGATTGCTCATTCTGCTGCATCCCATCCGCATGGTTCGCCTGATGCTGCAGGGCGCGCGCGAATGGTTCCTCGAGGAATGGGAGCGCACGCGAGGCGAGCTCGCCGGGCGCGCCACGCACTCGGAGGGAATTTTTCCGTTCATCCGAATCCTCAGTAACGTGGTGATTCGCGAGCTGCAGACGATGGCGATTCTGCTCGATGTATACCTGGGCGTTCCCGTCGTCTACAGCACGTTCATGCAATACGACGAGCTCGCTCACCATTTCGGCCCCTCGAGCAAGCAGGCGCTGTCGGATCTGCGACGCACGGACGCGCGCATCGGCGAGATCTGGCGCATGGCCCAGCTCGCCGGCGGCCGTGGCTACGACCTGGTGATTCTTTCCGACCATGGAATGACACCCGCGTTGAGCTACCGGGTGCGCTACGGCGAATCGCTCGGCGCGACGGTGCAGCGCCTGCTGGATGAGGCGCCGCCGACAGGCGCCCCATCGCCGCGCGCGCTCGCCAGCTACGCGGTAGACACGGAGTACTCGGACATCGGTCCCGAGGTTGTTGAAGCAGTCGCTCAGCTCACCCCAGCCTCGTTCGGCGCGCGAAGGGTAATTCGCAGATTCCGCGACTGGCTGCGAAGCCGTTACGGACTGCGAGAGATCATTTTCCCCGAGAAGTATCGAGTCGACAGGGTCAACGATGTCGTCGTGACCTACAGCTCGTGCCTCGCGCTCGTCTACTTCGCCGCGAGCGAGCAGCGGCTCACGCTCAACCGGATCATGGCCGACCTCCGCTGGTCTCGGCTTTACACTCGCCTCCTTGCGCACCCGGGAATAGGACTCGTCGCCACTCTTACCGATGATGGTGTGAACCTCGCCAGCAAGTACGGTCGCGGCAGGCTGCGAAACGGGGTGGTCGCGGAAATAACGGGCGAGAACCCGCTCGATGTCTTCGGGACGGAGCCTTACGTGTTGCGCGCGGTCGAATCGCTCGTGCGTCAGCCAAACGCGGGCGACATTGTGCTCTTCGGTGCATACGATGGCTACGACATCGTCTCGTTCGACGACCAGGTGGGCGCCCACGGCTCGGCCGGAGGGGATCAGGTTTATCCCTTCATCATCTCGCCGCGAAATCTCGGTCTCGCGAGCGAAGCCCTCGAAGACGCGCGCGACATCCACCGCACCGTCCTCGCGCGTTACGCCGCCGCCAACGCCCCCGGCGCACCGCCCGAGGCGGCGCGGCTCACTCCCGCTGTCCCTCAAACAGCGGTCTGAGTTTCGTATGCGGTGCGTTTCGTCGTGGTGCCGGCAGGCGAGGACCAGCGGCCGAAGAGGATACCCTTGCCGACCCCCATACAGAGATGCCAGTGGGCGCGCCGAAGCTAGATCGCCGCTCCGGCAGAACCCTCGACGATCGTTCTGAACGCGGCGCCGGAGATACGCTCGGGCTCGAACGGATCGCCCGCGCGTTTCATGACCCCGCGCACGACGTGATCGATCGTCACGAGCGGCGCGTCGGCCTCGGCTTGCATCTCGACTTCCCACTTTCCTCGATCGGGACCCTTGAGAGTGTGACGGTAACGGGCCGTGAAGACCGTATGACGGTGCACGATGATTTCGCGATCCTCCTCCTCGATCGGGAGAAACTCATCGCCCGCGCTCTCGGTCAGCGCCGGCGGAGGCTCCTCGGGATCGTGGACGTGCTCCGGCTCGGGCGGGAGCGGAATCGCCGCCACGACGGCGAGGCCGGTCTCGACTCCGGATTGGCGGAGTGGCGGGAAGAGACGGATTTCGTCTACCGCTTCCACCCCGATGCGGTCAGCGATGTCCCTCAGAAAACGCTCCGTCGTCTCGATCAAGTTCTCGCTCCCGATGCCGTGCGCTCGTTCTTCGAAGCTGCCCTGTCCGTAAGCTCGCGCTCCACGTACAGCCGGAGAATGTGCATGAAGTCCTGAGCGTTTGTAACGACGCCGAAAGCCTGATGCGTGCCGCGGTCCTTGAGCTTGCTCACCACGAACTCCGAGGAGTCGACGCAGATCGTGGGCAGCTCACGCATCGACCCGTCGGCGTCCGTGACGAAAGCCGGCAGCATGTTGCCGGTGGCGATCGCGTGAAGCGCGGTGGCGATGAGAATCGCCATTGTGGCGCGAGTGGTGTGACGTTTCATGGCGTCCTGCGCGGCCAGCGTGTCGGTGATCACCTCCGGCAGGGGGCCGTCATCACGAATGGATCCGGTGAGCACGAACGGAACCTGGCGTACGATACAGGCGTGCATGATCCCGTCGGTGATGATTCCCCGCTCTACCGCGTTCGCAATCGATCCGGCCGCTCTCACCTTGTTGATCGCGCGCATGTGCAATCCGTGCCCACCTTCAGTCGCTTCACCAGTCTTCTTCATGCCGAGAGTGGTGCCGAATATCGAGGCTTCGATGTCATGCACCGCCACGGCGTTGCCGGCGAGGAGGGCCGAGACGAAACCGTTCTCGATGAACCAGACCATGTCCGCGCGTGCCCGTGAGTGAACGAGCGCCGGTCCTGTCACCCAGATCGGATACCCGCCACGGTCACGCTCAGCGATCAGAATCTGCGCCATCAGCGAGTAGTCGATCGGTTTTTCCCGCGACACCTCGCTCGTCATGAACTTGAACTCGCCTTCTTCCTCGGCCATGAATGAGCCGACATGGACATAGATGCCCTGACTGCCGTCCTCCTCGCTGCCGACGGCAACCATGTCTCCCTTTTTGAGGCGACGACCTTCCCTTATCCACAGCCCGTCGTCGTCCAGGACGAGTGCCGCATCCATCCGTGGCTCGCGCGGCATCCGCCACGTGCCCTTGATCCGAACGTAAGTCGGCAGGTTGGTGGTCGAAAAGAAATTCTCGGGCAGAACGCCATCGGCCGGCGCGGGGATGAACTCCGCGTCGGGGGCATGGGCCAGCTCGGGAGCGTTGAAGTCGGGATGGCGGAGGACTGACACAGCTATAAGATAGGTATCAGAGCAGAGCGACGGGGTCTCGGTCGAGAGTGACGCGCAACTGCGCGACCGAGGGGATTTCGAACTTCTCCAGGAAATAGCGACCGACCCGCGTCAGCTCGCCTGGGTGATCCGTCTTGAGCAGGACGTGCCATCGCCAGCGATTCTTGATGCGCTCGATCGGACAGGGCGCCGGGCCAACGACCGTGATGTCCTCGCCGGCACGGGCGGAGATGAGCTCGCGGAGCCAATCACCCGCGCGAATGGCGAGCTTCGCGGTTGGATCCTCCCTGAGCCCGCTGAAGACGAGGTTTGCCAAACGGAGGTTGGGCGGGTACGGCGGGTTGACGCGACCCGCCATTTCTTCCTCGACGAACGACTTGTAATCGTGCGACACCGCGTAACGAACAGCGTGATGCGCGGGTATTCGCGTCTGAATGAGGACTCGCCCTCCCTTGGCGCCTCGGCCGGCGCGTCCCGACACCTGACTCAGAAGTTGAAAGCACCGCTCCGACGCGCGGAAATCGGGGAGGTTGATGCCGACGTCAGCGTCGACCACACCGACCAGAGTCACGTTGGGAAAGTCGAGCCCTTTTGCGATCATCTGGGTGCCGAGGAGGATGTCGATGTCTCCGGACGCGACACGGTCGAGAATTCGCGTATGCGCCCATTTCCCTGATGTGGTGTCGAAGTCCATCCGCGCGATTCTTGCGGCGGGAAATCGTTCACCGAGAAGGCGCTCGACCTGCTGCGTGCCCAGGCCGCGCTGTTTGAGATTGCGGCCGCCGCAGCGGGGGCAGTCCGGTCTTGCGTCCTCCTTGTGAAGGCAGTAGTGGCACACCAGCCGCTCGGGATTCCGGTGATGCGTCAGCGTGATGCTGCAGTTCGGACATGTGGCCACGGACCCGCAATCGTTGCACTGGACGAACGAGGAATAGCCACGGCGGTTGAGGAGGAGAATGCTCTGCTCGCCGCGACTCAGGCAATTCACGATCGCGTCGTGGAGCGGCTCGCGTATCACCGCGCCATAGTCCACGCCTCCCTGCGCCATCCCCGTGTAGTCGACCGCGATCTTCCGCAGATCGATGACCTCGATTGACGGGAGGCGCCCGCCGCCCACGCGCTCGGGCAGCGTCAGCAGGGTGGACTTCCCGGCCGCGGCGTTGGCCCAGCTCTCCAGCGACGGCGTGGCGCTGCCGAGGACTGTGATCGCGCCTTCGTTGCGCGCGCGCACGATCGCTACCTCGCGCGCGTGATAGCGCGGCGTCTCGCCCTGCTTGTAGCTCGCCTCGTGCTCTTCATCCACGATTATCGCGCCAATGTTTTCGAGGGGCGCGAATACCGCCGAACGCGCGCCGACAACGATCCTCTTTTCCCCGCGCTTGAGCGCGAGCCAGGCATCGTACCGCTCTCCGTCGCTGAGCGCAGAGTGCAGAACCGCGATGCGATCCCCGAAGGCGGCACGGAATCGGTCCACCGTCTGCGGCGTCAGCGCGATCTCGGGGACCAGCACGATTGCCGTCTGATTTCGCTCATCTACAACCCGACGCAGCAGCTCGATGTACACCAGCGTCTTGCCACTGCCGGTAATCCCGTGCAGGAGAAAGACGTCACCCGGATTCGCGACAGCCATTGCATCTACCGCCGCCTGCTGTGACGGCGTTGGTGTGAGCCTGACCGGGGAGATCCCTCCGCGTGCGGCGAATGGGTCGCGCTCTACTTCCTCGTTCTCGATGATGATCAGGCCACGCTTCTCGAGCCCCTTGAGGACTGAAGCTGAAAAATCGAGCTGCGATTCAATCGCCTCAACAGTGCTCCGTCCTCCCAGGGACTCGAGCAGCTCGAACACCGCGCGCTGTTGCGGCGCGCGCGCGAACACCTTCTCGCGGTGAAGCAGCGACGGCATCTCGACGCCAAGACGTGCGACACGCTGCGTCTTGCGAGCAGGAGTCGGATCGTCCGCCCCCGTGAGTCCCGCCGGAAGCGCGGTCCGCAGCGTAATACCGAGCGGGACTACATAGTAATCTGCCATCCATCGACACAGCTCGAGCAGGGAAGCTCCGATGGCGGGCTCCCTGTCGGGCGACTCGAGAACGGTCTTGGGACCTCTTTTGAGCTGTGCACCCGTGGCGCTGCCGACGCAGATGCCGATCTCGCGGCGGTTCCTGAACGGGACGACCACGCGGCACCCGATCGCCACCGGATTGGCTAGCCCTTCGGGGACGAGATAGGTGAAGGTCTGGAAGAGCGGAAGCGGTAGCGCGACTTCGACGAGGCGCGGGGACTTGTCATGCACTTTGAAACGCCGCGCTGAAATCAGCGCCGCTGGTTGGGCACGCGCCGAGCCCGGGCCGGTCGCTGAGGCGAACCTGGCCTCCTTTGATCGAGACTCCGCTGAAGGGATCGCTCGACAGGAGGGCGGCACCGTCGAGATCCGAGAAGTCGAGCAGGGGCGAAACCTGCGCGATCGCCGAAATCCCGAGTGAGCTCTCGATCATGCATCCTGCCATCACCTGCATGTCCAGCGCACGCGCCGCGTGCACCATGCGCAGTGCCTCACGCATGCTGCCGCACTTGGCAAGCTTGATGTTGATTCCGTCCACCGCGCCGGCAAGCTTGGTGATGTCAGACGCGACCAGGCAGGATTCATCGGCGAAGACCGGCAACTTGGTGCGCTTCCGCACAAACCTGAGTCCATCGATGTCGTTTGCAGCCACAGGCTGTTCCAACATTTCTACACCCTGGTCCGCCAGAAAATCGCTCATCCCGACGGCCTGCTTGGCCGTCCAGGCTGCGTTCGCATCAACGCGCAGCCGCTTGTCGGGAGCAGCGCTCCGCACGATTCGCACGATCTCCTCGTCCCTGTCAGTGCCGAGCTTGATCTTGAGAATCGGATAGTCGCGCGCCTCCGCGACACGGCGCTCCAGCTCGCGGTTGTCGGCAATGGCGATGGTGAAACTCGATTGCGGCGCTCTCGCGGCATCGAGACCCCACATCCGATGCACGGGCAAGTTGATTCTCTTTCCTACGAGATCGTGCAGCGCAGAGCTCACCGCGCTCTTGGCCGATGCGTTCCCGCGCAGCAAGCGGTCGAGGGAGGCCTCGGTGGACTCGAGTGACAGTGGATCCGCGGTCTCGAGCACAGTCTTGAATTGGGCGAGTGCGGCAAGGACGGAGTCCACCGACTCCCCGTAATATTTGTTCGGTGCCGCTTCTCCGAGTCCTTCTTGGCCCTCGTCGTCGGTGAGGCGCACGATGACGTTACGGTGGTGCGCGTAGCCGCCGCGCGCGATGACGAATGGGTGTGTCGGCTTGAGCTCTATTGTCTGGTACGACAGCCTCATCCAGCCGTCATCCGGCGGCGACCGCCGCTTGTGCGCGGGCGGTGCGGGCCATCCGGAATTCGACGGGAGCGGAAACTCCGGAGAGGAACCCAATCAACGCGTCGGCGAGAGCGTTGCCCCTTTCGTAGCGACTTCCGGGGTGCTTCTCGAGACACCGCATCACGATCGCGGCCAGGGCCGGCGGAACGCGTGAGTCGACCACGTCGGGCGAGACCGCGGTTTCGGTCACGTGCTTGTAGCTGATCGAATAGCTGTCGGCGCCATCGAATGGAGGGAATCCAAGCAGCGTCTCGTACATCACGACGCCCAATCCGTAAATGTCGCTGCGCCCGTCGAGCAGTTTCCCGCGCGCCTGTTCCGGCGACATGTAGTGAGGCGTCCCCATAACGTTGCCGCTGCCGGTCATCCTGCTCCTGAAATGCCCGGTCGCGATGCCGAAGTCTGTAACGAGTGCGTTGTCGTCCTCATCGAAGAGGATATTGTCGGGTTTGATGTCACGATGCACCAGTCCACGACGATGGGCGTAATCGAGTCCAGTCGACACCTGCGCCGCCACCGCGGCTGTCGTCTCGGCCGGGAGAGACCGGTGCCCTCCAATCCGATCACTCAGCGTACCGCGCGCGAGATACGGCATCACGAGGAAGACCTGGTCGCCAACCATGCCGAAATCGATGATGGAGCAGATATGCGGGTGAACCAGCTGGGCCGCCGACTCCGCTTCGCGACGGAATCGTTCCCGCATCTCCTGCTCGCGCGCCAGGTGCGGGTGCAGAACCTTGATCACCACTGGGCAGTCGAGTGAGACGTTGATGGCGTAGTAGACGCTGGCCATCCCGCCCTCGCCGACGCGGTGCATGATGGCGTAGCGTCCACCCGTAAGCTGCCTCAGGGCGGTCATCGAAGCGTCAGGTGGACCCTGCCGGTTATCCGTGCCTTCGGGCATCTGGATTCCGCAGCGCACGCAGCGCGCTGCCTCCGCCCGATTCCAGCTCCCGCAGTCAGTGCAGAACATTAAGTCAAGCCCCGAACTGCATGCGCACGAAGTCGTACGGCGGCCACGGTCCGGTGATACGGAACTCGAGGGCGGGCTGTCGCTTCGCCTCTTCCAACACCGCTTCCTCGAAAGTCTGCCACCGCTGGGTGTCGACGAGGAACGAAGCGCGCGCGACTACGCTCTCCTCGTCATCCTCCGCCGCGGCGAACGTAACAGTCGCGGCTGCCTGACCGCGCAACAGTCGCAGACTTTCAGCGGCAAGTGCCGAAAAGCTCTTTTGCGTCTCTCCCTCTGCCTGCCTGGCCCCCGCCGAAATGCTTACCCGTGCCGAGGCGTGACCTTCAACCACGGACAGCGCCTCGGTGAGCGTGAAGTAATGGAGCTCGAGCCACCCGGTGAGGGTCGCAAGGGAACGGAACACGGTTCCCGGCGGCGCCGGAAGGACGGCTGTGTGGGCGTGAACCTCGTCGAGGACGCGCAGATACCTGTCCATCTCACCGTCATCCAGGCTGACGGCGGTATAGGCGGAGGGCTCGACGATTGCGGCGAGCGACCGGTACCGGACGAACTGCGTCCCCTCGGGAGAAGGAGTCGCCTGCCCGGGTTCGACCGCGCCGACACCGTAGACTTTCAACGAGCTCAGAGAAGCTTGCGCCACTTGAGACCGGCGAGAATCGCCAAACCGAGAGCGAGCTGCCCGAGAAGAAGGATCATGAAACCATAGGGATGTGACGCCAACGGGATACGATCGAAGTTCATTCCCCACATCCCACTTACCACTACGAAGGGGAGAGTGAAGGTCGCGACCACTCCAAGCGCTTTGGTCGCCATACCTAGACGATTGGAGACCTGAGTTAGATAGCTGTCCATTGTGCTGCCCAGGAGATCCCGGTAGGTCTCCAGCGAGTCGTAGATCCTCAGGACGTGGTCGTGGATGTCCCGGAAGTAGATCTGGGTCTCCGGCGCCATCAGGGTGCTCGGGCGATTCGTCAGGACGTTCAACGCGTCCCGTTGGGGGGCCAGGTGGCGCCTGAGGGTTAGAACGAGGCGCTTTACCGCGAAGACGTCCCGCAGCGAGCTCTGGTCGAAGCTGGCGAAGATGCGCTCCTCGAGCCCGTCCATGAACTCGTCGAGCTGGTCGATGATCGGGAAATAGGCGTCGACCGCGCGGTCCACGATGGCATGCATCAGCCGCGCTGGACCGCGCGCCGCCAGCTCCGGCTTCCGCCGCAGCATGTCGGCGGTACTGTCGACGGGAGTCGTGTCCGCCCCGTGGACGCTCACAACGAAGTTCTTGCCGAGGAAGAACGTGATGTTGACCGTCTCGAGGTCATACGGGTCCTCTGTTTCCTCCACAAAGGCGACGGTACGCACGATCAAAAGCAGGTACTTGTCGTATTCCTCCAACTTGACACGTGATTCAGGGTTGAGCGCGTCCTCTCTCGCCAATGGATGGAAGTTGAATACTCCCTTCAACAGCTCCACCTGCTCCGGGATGCGGGTATCGATGTCTACCCAGAGAGTTCCTTCACCGGAGGCGAGCGCGTTGGCGATCTGGTCTCGGGACAACCGTTCGTGGACCTCGCCTTTCGCATCGTAATAGCAGCTCCAGAGCTGCGGGTGGCGCGTGGGAGTGATCCTCCGCACCGGGCCGAACGGCGTGATCCTCTTGCGGGGCGTCGATGGAGTTTTCATGGCGATGGAGTCAAGATACTCAGTCCGCGGCGAGGGCGGCCAGATGACGGACACTCGCCCGAGCCACCCTGTCGGGTGTATATCCACCTTCGAGCACGCTCACGACACGACCTGCGCACAACGCATCTGCCCGCGCCACAATCGAGTGTGTGAGCTGGTCAAAATGGTCGAGCTCCAGGGTGAAGCCTCCCAACGGGTCGCCAGCCAGTGAATCAAATCCGGCGGAGATCAGGACGAGATCAGGGATGAAGCCGGCAGTGGCGCTGTCTATTCCCTTCTCGAGTGCGGTGACGTACTGCTCAGGGTTTAGACCGGGTGGCATCGGGATGTTCCAGACGTTCCGATGCAGGCCGCGATCGTCCAAGGCACCGGTTCCCGGATACCAGGGCCATTGGTGCATGGAGACGAAGTGGATCTCCGGCTCATGCTCGACGAGCGCCTGAGTGCCATTGCCATGATGCACATCCCAATCGACGATGAGGATTCTGTTCAGTCCGTGCGTCCGCCGCGCGTAGTGTGCTGCCAGCGCGACGTTTCCGAAGAGACAGAATCCCATTGCCCGATCCCGCACCGCGTGGTGCCCGGGAGGCCTGACCGCGGAAAAGCTGCGCGTGTGCTCTCCTGAGATCGATACGTCAACCGCGGTGAGGACGCAGCCTGCCCCGGCGGTCGCGGCATCCCACGATCCCGCACTCACGACGGTGTCGGCGTCGAGGTGCCCGCCACCACTTTCTGAGATCTTCCTGATGTGCTCGATGTACTCACCGGCGTGGGCGAGCTCCAGCTCCTCGATCGTGGCGCGACGACCCTCGAGATGATCTATGGTCGAAAAGAGGCCGGAATCTTCGCGAAGCGCGCGCGTAATGGCGCGCAGGCGTCCGACGTGCTCGGGATGTCCCCACCCGGTGTCGTGCCTGCCGCAATCACTGTGAGAGATGAACGCGGCCCGCACGTACCGGTGGCGTCAGTCCACCGGACGCCGGCGGCGGTCGGTGATTAGGAAAGTCGAGCCGTCCCGAGCGCCCGTTTTCGAGAGAGGCGCGTCTTCGTCGAGAATCTCGAATCCGTTGAGCTTCACCACGAATTCGTCCTCAGGAATGTTTGCCGGGTAGAGCTCGCGCAAGGCGAGTTGCTTGAGGCTCCTGACCGATGCAGAAGGATCCGCATCGATACGGATCGCGTCCCACGCCTCGAGCACCTGGGCCCGCACTCTCATCGACTTGCCCACCGGCGATCCGAGCCTGGCCGCGGTACCGCGAGTGCGGAGCTCGCTCACGAACGGCACGCTCAGGCGGCACCAGCCACGGCTGGGACCTGAGGAGGCTTGGGCAAAGTGGCGAAGAACCGAGCCACCTGTTGATCGAAGAGATACGTCGACGCCGTCACCCGCGTGCCCCCGGCGATCGGAGCAACCGCGACCACGACCTCCTCCCCGCCCTGGCCCCGCAGGGTCAGGTGCGTGGCACTCTGCTGCTCGGGAAACGCCGCGTAGATGCCGTTCTGTCGGGAAAAGAAATCCTTGGCCTCCGCCAGAGTCGCGGCCGGAGTCAGCGTCGTAACCGTCTCCTGCAGAGTGCGAGTTGTTTGAGACATCGAATTCTTGTGAGGGATCCCGCGGCGAGTGCTGCAATCTAGACCCGCAGGAGTAGCGCGACAAGCGATGATGGCGGTAGACATCTTGCAACCGTAGTTGGCGAACCCCACTCACAGGACCGCTGAAAATGCCGACGAGAAGATCACAGATTACCGTCGTAGCGCTCTCGACCGCGCTGCTGGCGTGCGCTCAGACATCCGCGCAGGTCGGGACGACCCCCCAGCCGTCTGTCTCCGCGGCATCTACCGCTCAGGCGAGCTACAAACCCGAGTTCGGGACGATGTGGACGTTCGACGCCCCGCCGATCGACTATTGGCGCCGCACGTATGGGTTCGCGCCCGATCAGCGCTGGCTCGACAAGGTTCGACTTGCTTCCATCCGCCTTCCCAACTGCTCAGCGTCCTTCGTTTCCTCCCGCGGTCTGGTGATGACCAATCACCACTGTGCGCGTGCTTGCATCGAGAGCACATCCCCCTCCGATTCCAACTACATGGAGACAGGATTTGCGGCCAAGTCGATCGCGGAGGAAAGGAAATGCGCTGGGCTCTACGTCGATCAGCTCCAGTCGATCGAAAACATCACGAACCGTGTGCGCACAGCGCTGACCGCGAGTACTCCGGCGGAGCAAGCGGCACAGCGAACGGCGGTGATCGATCAGATCCAATCCCAATGCACCCAGCAGACTCAGCTCACCTGTCAGGTTGTCACGCTTTACCACGGGGGCATCTACTCGCTTTACCGATATCGTCGCTTCAACGACATCCGCCTCGTGATGGCGCCTGAGGGAGAGATCGCTTTCTTCGGCGGCGATCCGGACAACTTTACATTTCCGCGGTACGATCTCGACGTAACGTTGCTTCGCGTCTACGAGAGCGACCGGCCTTTCAATCCGCCCGATTACCTCCGCTGGAGCAGGAACGGCGCGGTGGAGAACGAGCTCATCTTCATCGTTGGTAATCCAGGGTCGACCGGACGTCTCAACACACTGGCACAGATGGAGTTCTTGCGCGACGTCGGCTATCCGGCCAGCCTCGCGGCTTATCAGCGAAACCTCGCCATCTACGCCGAGCTGGCGAAGCGGGACACTTCGGCGGCGCGCCGCTACCAGAACGACGTGTTCGGCAACGCCAACTCCTTCAAGGCGGTGACGGGGTACCGCACCGGCCTGCTCGATTCGCTGCAGATGGCGAGGAAGGCCGCCTTTGAGCGCGAGTTCCGCGCACGGATCGCGGCTGACCCGCGGCTGCAGGCAGAGTACGGTGGCGCATGGGACGCGATTGCGGCAGCACAGCGCGAGCTGGCGACCTTCAATCCCCAGCTGCGTTATCAGGGTTTTGGCGGCGGGTCGAGGCTGTTGACGCTCGCGTCCCAAGTGGTCCGGCTGGCATCGGAGAGTGCAAAGCCAGATGCCGAACGTCTTAGCGGATATCGCGGCGCTGCCGTCAACACGGTGAGGGCAGCTGTCACTCGCAACGTGCCAATCGATACGGCGTTCGAGAGACTCGCGCTGGCGGCGCAGCTGCGCGCTGCGCAGAGCGAGCTGCCTGCTGACGATCCGTTCCTGCGGGCTGTGCTTGCTGGCCGCACGCCTGAAGCGGTAGCCGCGTCGGTTGTGCGCGGTACGAGAATCGGAGATTCCACGTTCAGGGTATCGTTGCTCAATGGTGGAGCGGCGGCGGTCGTTGCCTCCAACGATCCGATGGTGATGCTCGCACGGAACATCGATCCCATCAACCGAAGCGTTACCGCGCGCGCTGCCGCGCTCAACACCATCATCGCCGCCAACGCCGAGAAGATCGGCCGGGCGATCTTCGCTGCTTACGGGACCGCACTGCCGCCTGATGCGACGTTTACCCTGCGCATCAGCGATGGAATCGTGAAGGGCTTCCCGATGAATGGGACGATCGCGCCGTACAAGACCACCTTCTATGGGCTGTACGAGCGATCGGCCTCATTCGACAACAAGTTCCCGTTCAGGATCCCGTCGCGGTGGGCAGAGCGCAAGAACAGGCTCGAGCTCGCCACGCCGTTCAACTTCGTATCGACTAACGATCTTATCGGAGGGAACTCCGGCAGTCCGCTCATCAACAAGAACGCAGAAATAGTCGGTCTCGCGTTCGACTCGAATATCGAGGGAGTCGCAAACCGGTTCGTGTTCACGACCGAAGTCGCGCGTGCCGTTAGCGTCCACTCTCGCGGAATTACGGAAGCTCTCCGCAAGGTCTACGATGCCACCAGCGTCGCGGACGAGCTGGAGGGACGATAAACGGGCTATTTCGCGATTCTTTCGATGCTGCCGTAAATCAGACGCGTTCCGAAGTGCAGCGACTTGAGCGGCACGCGCTCGTCATGCCCGTGCATTCGTTGCTCGTCGGACTGCTGCATCGGGAACGGTAGGACTCCGTACGCCTGAACACCAAGCCGCCTGAGGCGCGCGCTGTCCGTCACACCGGTGCTGAGGTATGGCACCACCGCGATCTTGGGATCCAGCTCGCGCCCCGCATCGGCGATCGCCGTGAACATCACCGAAGCCGGATTGGAGGCTGGTGCTTCCTCACCGCGGTGAGTGATCTCGAGCGTCACTTTGGGGTCGGCTACAGCTGCGCGCATTCGCTCCACCACGGCATCGACTGACTGGCCGGGCAGCGTCCGCACGTTGACGATTGTTCGCGCCGAAGCCGGGATCACGTTGAACTGACTACCGCCCTCGATGACAGTCGGTGAAATGCCGTTTCTCAGCACGGCGTTGAAAACCGGCGTCCTCGACAACACCGCCGCGCCTCTTTCGGTTTTTTTTCTATCGGCGGAAGCCAGGTCCACCATCGCCTGTCGCTCGCCAGCGTCCGGCCAGATTTGGGCGAGCCCCGCAAAGAACTGCCTTGTGATGTCCGTCAAGACCATCGGCTCCGTGTAACCGGACAGCCGCTCCAGCGCCTGTCCCAACCGGAAGATTGCGTTATCCTCGAGGGGCACGGCCGCGTGGCCCGCAGTACCGTGTGCTGTCACCGTCACCACGTGCGAGATCTTTTCCGCACTCTGGACCGCAAGGTATGTCTGGCCTCCCTCGATGATCCGCGTGCGGCCGCCCTCGTTCAGGGCAAACTCGGCGTCTAGGAGCTGAGGATGATGGTCGACGAGCCAACCCATCCCCCATTCCCCGCCAGTCTCTTCGTCCGACGTAGCGAGGAAGACAACTTCCCTCGACAAGCGGCCGCCCGTTCGTTTGAGATCCCGCTGCAGCAACAACATCGTCATCAGGTTTGCTGCGAGCATTCCTTTGTCGTCGATGGCTCCGCGTCCATACAGATAGCCGTCCCGAATGGAGCCAGCGAACGGATCAAGCGACCAGCTCGCCCGCTCGACACCCACCACGTCCATGTGGGCGACCAGAATTACCGGGCGGGCGGCCCCGGTGCCCCGAATGCGGCCGATCAGGTTGGCGCGATTGGGAGTGGGCTCGAGCAGTGTCGTCTCAATGCCTTCTGTCTGCAACGCGCTCTCGAGATAGCGCGCGAGGGGAAGCTCGTTACCGGGCGGGTTACTCGTGTCGAAACGGATCAGGTCCTGGAGCCGTGCCACCGTCTCCGACCCGGTGGTGTTCCAGTCAGGCGACAAGAAGTTGCTCGATCTTTCGCGCCAGCGGCGCAAAGGAGAGCTCCGGCGCTCCCGCGCGTCTGGCGATTTCCTCCGCTTTCTCGCGTTGGCCCTCCGCCAGCAGCTCATCGACGAGCCACCGCCCCGCTCTCGGATTCCTGAACCAGTCGTCGTCGTATTCTCGCACCAGGTGCTCGTCGAGCACCGATTGCAGCTGCCACGCTCGCAGGTATCGCGCTGAGTAGTAGCCGGGATCCACATCCACGAATGCATCCGCGGGGCTGTATTCGAATCCAGTGGCGCTGCTGAGGAGCGACACATAAAGCTCCGACAGCTGGCTCCAGGTCAGCTCTCCGCCGTACAGCACGCGCTCGTAGAGGAGCTTGGCGCAGTAACGGCGAAGGAAGTGAAGCTCCTCGAATCCCGCCGTGCGAATGAATTTCCCCACTCTCTTCTTCCCCAGCTGGGTGTAGCGCAGCAGCCAGCTCTTGTCCTGCATGCGGTGATCGAACAGCATCGCGTACGATTCGGTGACCGAGTTGTCACCCAGCCAGCGGAACTCGAAGGGATAGTCTGCTCGGGCGTTGGCAAAGTGGAGCGCGTGACCCAGCTCGTGGAGCAGCGTGTTGTAATCGCTCTGTCCTCCGTGCGGGCGAAGGACGAGATAGACCTCCTGCGGGATGCGCACCGGTGAGCAGAAAGCCCTGGCCCGTTTTCCCTCACGGTCGCTCAGATCGAAAATGATCCGCCCCTGCGCCGTCGGATCGACACCCATCTCAGTGACCTGGCGTTTGATCACCGTTTCCATGTCGCTGCCGGGAAACGCGTCATCGAACTCCGATGCGCGGAACAGGGCCATTGCGTCGGCCCGCTTTGCCTCCGTTGCCTTGATGCCGAGAGACTTCTTCAGAACACGGGGAAGCGTGTCGTCCCACATCGCCTGAGTGTCGCGGAGGAACCGCTCGCACTCCGCCCCCAGGCCCGCGAGCGAGATGCCGGTCACCGCCTCGAATGACTTGTTGTAGTCGGCGGCAATGCCGATCGATTCGATGTATTCCTTCTCGCGCTCGAGACGCTCCTGCCTGAGCGGCGCGTGTTCCTTCGCCACCAGCTTTGTCCTCGCTGCATCGAGGGCGAGGCGCGACTTGCGATCAATGGTATTGGCGATCTCGATCGGTGCCGCCTGGTAGTGGATGACCCGGCCATCAGGCGACCGCACCACTGCCGCGTTCTCCCATTCGATCTCGCGCTCGTCGAGCGGGGCAAGCGGTCTGGAAGCCTGCGATTCGATCTCCCATTCAAGGAGGTACTGCGCGGATCGGCGCTCTTTGCTCGCCTCGGGGCTGTTGGTGAAGGCGTCGAGTGTCAGAGCCAGCGCATCGCGGTCGAGGGCTCGCTCATACTGCTTGTATATCGGTTGCAGCTCGGCGCTCTGCTTGTGACCGGAATGGGCGAGATAGGCCTCCCGAGATATCGCTTCCATGAACGCCTGCCCTTCCGATCGCAGGCGCTCGAGGGTAAGGCCGCTCACGACTCGAGTCTTTCCCCCAGGTATTCGCCGAGCCGAGCGGCGTCGACACGCTCCTGCTGGAGCGTATCCCGGTCGCGCACGGTCACTGTGCCGGCACTGATCGATTCCCCATCCACCGTGATGCAGAACGGCGTTCCGACCTCGTCCTGCCGCCGGTAGCGGCGGCCGATCGCGCCGCTATCGTCGTAGAACACGGTTAGCCGCGGACGCAGATCATCCGCTATCCGATGCGCCATCTCCGGCATCCCGTCCTTCTTCACCAGCGGGAACACACCCGCCTTGATCGGCGCGATCGACGCATGAAGCCCGAGCACGGTCCGTCCTTCCGTTTCGCCCTCGACGACTTCCTCGCGATATCCGTTGGCGAGGACCGCCAGCGCGGTGCGGTCGGCTCCCACTGACGTCTCGACTACGAACGGTACGTAGCGCCTGTTGTTCGGCTGATCGAAGTACTCAAGCTTCTTGCCGGAGAACGTTTGATGCTGAGTGAGATCGAAGTCTCCGCGGTTGTGGACACCTTCGATCTCCTGGAATCCGAGCGTACCGCCGAAATCGAACTGGACGTCGAACGCGGCGCGCGCGTAGTGAGCGAGCTCCTCCTTCGTATGCTCGTGGAATTGAAGCCGGCTTTCCGCGAGTCCCAGCTCACGGTGCCATTCCATCCGCTGTGCCTTCCAGTATTCGAACCACTTCATGTCAGTGCCGGGCTCGACGAAGAACTGCATCTCCATCTGCTCGAACTCACGGGTTCTGAAGATGAAATTGCCCGGCGTGATCTCGTTGCGAAACGCCTTCCCGATCTGAGCGATCCCGAACGGAATCTTCTGTCGCGTGGACTGCTGCACGTTGACGAAGTTCACGTAGATGCCCTGCGCCGTCTCGGGCCGGAGGTAGACTAGGGCGGCCGAGTCCTCGACCGGTCCCATGAAGGTCTTGAACATCAGGTTGAACTGGCGCGCTTCGCTCAGCGTTCCCTTGCTGCCGCAGGCGGGACACTGCGCTGTGGGCGTTCCGGGTACTCCCTTGATTTTCGGGTCGTCGGCGCGAAACCGCTTCTTGCAGTTTCGGCAATCGACGAGCGGGTCGACGAACCCGCTTACGTGACCGCTCGCTTCCCATACTCGCGGGTGCATGAGAATCGCCGCGTCGAGTCCCTCGATGTCGTCCCGTGCGCGCACCATCGAATGCCACCATCGCTCCTTCAGATTCCTTTTGACCTCGACTCCGAGCGGGCCATAGTCCCAGACAGAGCCGGTGCCGCCGTAAATCTCCGAGGACTGGAAGATGAAGCCGCGCCGCTTACAGAGCGAAACGAGCTTCTCCATTACGTCGGGTGGCGCGGTGGAAATGGGCGACATATCGGTAATATGGGTTCTTTGACGAAAGATCGCGCTGTCCGTTAACCGTTGTCGCGTTTTCCGTCGTCGCGTGCACCCATCGTCGTAAAACGCATGAACGGAAAAAACACACACGGTCAACGCAGAGCGCGGCAGTTCAGATTCCTATGATTTGGTCTCGACGAGTCCCGACGCTAACGTAGGTAATTGGCGTTTCTACCAGCGCCTCGATCCTGTCCAGATAGCGACGCGATTCGGCGGGAAGCTCCGAGAGAGTCCGCGCGTGGGCGGTCGAGCTCTTCCACCCCTCGTACCACTCGTACCTCGGGATGGCGCGGTCGAGCACGCTCAGATCACCGGGAAATTCTTCATACACCTCGCCATCGGCTTCGTAGCCTGTGCAGAGTCCGATGCGGTCCAGGGTATCGAGCACATCGAGCTTGGTCACGGCCAGGTCGGTCAACCCATTCACCCGGGCCGCGTAACGCACCACTACCCCGTCGAACCAGCCGCACCGGCGCGGACGCCCGGTCGTAGCGCCGAACTCGTTTCCCAGGGTGCGCACCTGGGTGGCAAGAGGCTCATCGAATTCCGTGGGGAGAGGACCGTTGCCGACTCGTGTGGTATATGCCTTGACCACGCCGACAACGGAATCGAGCTCGCGCGGAGCGATGCCTACGCCCGTCGCGGCGCCTCCCGACGTCGTGCTGCTCGAGGTGACATACGGATACGTTCCATGATCGATGTCGAGCAGCGATCCCTGGGCGCCTTCCAGCAGCACAGCGGCCCCGCCCGAGATTGCGCGGTGGATCTTCAATCCCACATCGTCAGCCACCGTCAGCAGGCGTGTCCTGTATCGCTCCAGCACCGCGAGTGTCTCGTCGACGCTCGCTGGTTTCCCGCCGGAGATCGCCAGCTGGGTATTGGCATGCGCGACACCGCGCTCCACCAGCTTCCGCAGCCGCTCGGGATTCCGCACATCGAGCACCCGGATGCCGCGGCGCCCGAACTTGTCCTCGTACGCAGGCCCAATTCCCCGTCGTGTCGTTCCGATCTCCTTGCTGGCTGAGCTCTGGCCATCGACCTGCTTGTGGTAGGGCAATACCAGGTGCGCGCGATCGCTGACATAAAGCCGACCCTCCACGTCGATCCCATCGGCCACCAGCTCGTCGATCTCCGTGAACAGCGTCTCAACGTCGAGCACTACGCCGTTTCCTATGGCGCAGCGCACGCCGGGCTGAAGAATTCCGCTCGGTATCTGGTGCAGCACGAAGGATTTCTCGCCGATATGAACCGTGTGGCCTGCGTTCGCTCCACCCTGATAGCGAACCACCCAGTCGGCGCGCTCCGCGATCACGTCAACGAGCTTTCCTTTCCCTTCGTCGCCCCACTGCGCGCCTACGACGACTATCGTGCGCGTATCGTTGTCGAACATCGCTCCTACTTTGCGGGACGCGGCGGCGGGACCTGATCCGCCACCCGGGGCGGTTCATCAGGTCCGATCACACTGCGAATGGGAAGCACCACCGTGAACGTCGATCCTTGTCCGAAGACGCTCTCGGCGAATACGTGCCCGCCCAGGCCGTCCACGAGCTTTCTGGTGATGCTGAGACCCAGCCCGGTGCCCCCGAACTCCCTTGTACGCGACTGATCGACCTGGCGGAAGTCCTCCCAAATCGCCTCGAGATCGGCTGCGCGAATTCCGATACCGGTATCGCGTACATCGAATCGGAGGTCCTCTTCGTCCTTGGACACCGAGATCCAGATGCCGCCGGTGTGCGTGAACTTCACTGCGTTCGAGAGAAGATTGAGCAGAATCTGCTTCACCTTGGTGCGGTCGGTGTGCAGAACCAGATTCGTGGACGGCAGCTCGATGTTGAACGACAGATCCTTCTTTTTCACCATCGGCTCGATCTGCTGCGAGATCTCGGTCATGATGGCGCCCAATGTCACATCCTCGAGATGGAGCGGCATGCGTCCCGCTTCGATCTTGGCGAGGTCGAGGATGTCGTTGATGAGAGCGAGGAGATGCTGGGCGGCGGATTGAATGCGCTGCAGCCCTTCCTCCTGCCGCGGGGTCAGATCCCCGTAGATGCGGTCGAGCATCAACGATGCGTAGCCGATGAGCGCGTTGATTGGCGTCCGCAGCTCGTGCGACATACTGGCCAGGAATTCAGACTTGAGGCGGTTCGCTTTCTCCAGCTCGCGCGACTGCCATTGCAATCGAGTGTTCTGCTCGGCCAGATCTGCCGTCGCCGCCTGGATGCGAGCTTCGAGCTCGCTCGAGAATTTCTTCAGCTCGTCGTAGAGCCGCTCGTTCTCCACCTGCTCGGTGAGATCGTGCAGGACCGAAACGATGGCGAGCGGCTCGCCGCGCCGGTTGAGGATCTTGCCTGATACGACCTCGACCGGCAGCTCGGTTCCTGTGTCGGGTATGTGGAGCTTCATCTGCTCGCGGCGCGCCAGCGACGGGCTGATCGTGAAGTCGGAGATGAAGGTGGTGAACTTGGTGTCGTTCGCCTGGACGGCTGCCGCCCGTTCCCAGCTTTCGCTGTCATCGGCCTCGAACAGCTGCTCGGCTTCCTTGTTCATGAGGATCGTGTTGGAGCGGTCGTCGGTCACCAGGATCGGGTCGGCTACGTTCTCGAGAATGAGGTTGAGACGGTCCCGCTCGCGCTTCGCCTCGATCTCCGCGAGCCGCACGCGCTGCACCTGACGCTCCAGCTCGTTGGCGGCGCGGCGCAGGTCGGTCACATCCCTCAGCACCGACACGGTTGATCCCTCTTCGGTACCGTTGACGCGGCCGAGGTCGTGGGTCAGGACTTCGAACAACAGATCGTTGCCTTCGTCGGGATCCACGAGATTGAGCTCCCGCGATCCGCCACCCTCCTTGAGGCCGATCGCGGTTTTCGACAGGTGCGACGTAAAGAGAAGATTGTTGATCTCGACGGCGCGGCGTCGTCCCTCGGAATCCTTGGATCCGACTGACAGGAGGTGCTCGGCCCGGCGATTCTGGACGACGATGTCATGCTGCGCGTTGATGATCACAATCGGGTCTGGCAGCGAGTTCACGATTGCGGTGAGGAGACCGCGCTGCTGATCGAGTCGGTCGCTCGAGAGCCGGAATTCTTCAACAGCGGACATTCTCGCGAGTACGGGTCCGACCAGCAATGCGGCGTTCATGAGAGCGACGAGCGTATCATCGTCGAGAGCTGCCTCGATCAGCACTACGCCACCTGGCGCGTAACCCAGCTTCCGCCTTCTGTCGACGGCGCCGCTTCGCTGGAGATTGCAACCGTGAAGGTTGACCATGTCCAGCTCGTTCTCGGCGAGTACACGTGGCGCGCCCCGAAACTGCGGCTGCGGAAAAGGAATCGAGACCCATACGGAGAAGGGCACGGTAGGGAGCGGTGGGCGTCCCTCGCAGGTCACCGGATGGAGGGACAGCGCTGAGATGACTAGCGGGTTCGAGAGATCGTCGACGGGAAGTGTGACCGCCGGTAGCGTCTCCGCCTCGAATCCCACGCTGGCGATGGCGGTAAAACGATCCGGCGGCGAATCGAGCGTGATCGCCAAGGCCCGCCGCGCGCCAGCAAGGTCCGCGAACTGGGCGGTGAGAAACTTGGCAGCGGTTGCGAAATCAGGCGCACCGGATATGACGGAGAGCAGCTCGGCGAGTCGCTCCCCGCTGAGCTGCTGGTGCGGCGCTATCGGGGGGCTCTCACGCCTCGAGTCGCTCAAGACGCCGCTTCAGATCTGCATTCTCGAGCCGCATCCGGTCGAGCTCGTCGGCGCCGCCCACACCCAGCTCACGTGGCCGCGAGCCTGCCGTGCTGAGTCCAATGGCCTCCGAGTACTTGAGGTAGGTCTCGATCGATGCCACGACAATGCGCGCTTCGACGGTGACCAGATCGATGCCAACCAGCGAGACGCGAACCCACGCATCGATCACTATGCCCTTGTCGAGAACTCTGTCGAGGACATCGATAAGCGAGCTGCCGCTCGGGGAACGTTCAACGGCCATGTCTTGACTCCTGTTTTTTTGGTGCCGTAGCGGCGGGTGCGGGCGGGTTGATCGCCGGTACAGTCAGTGCTGGCATATTGAGGCGCGGATCGTTGCGCCACCAATTCATTCCTATTTGCTCGGCTTTGTCGATCGAGCAGATGAGGAGACGAACCTGAATCGTGAGGAGCTCGACGTTGGCGAGGTTTATCTTGATGTCGCCCACCACCACGAGGCCCTTGTCGAGCACCCGGTCGAGGATATCGACAAGCCCATAGGTACGTGATGGCGATACTAGGTCTGCCAAGCAATGGTCTCCGTCCGGCTCTTCGCCGGGCTAGCGTAACCTGCCAAGGGGGCCCAGGTCGATCTGGAGATCTTCGTCGGTCAAGCCGAAAATCCCCTTCATGTCCTGCATCTTGTCGTTGAGGCGGAGGAGCGCGACTCCGAGACGTTCTACTTCTTCCGCGCTCAGATTTCCGCCCTCCATTCGCCGGACCGCCTGGTGCTCTAAGACCTTACGCAATACCTCAATCAACGTCAAGACGAGCTTGGCGAGTCCATTCTCCACTTTTTCCGGGTCCGCGTCGATACGAGGCGGGAGTGCCTCGGCGACCGTCGCGAGGGACGCTGACGATGCGCCGGACGGAGCCGACAGTGCACTCACGACTTCCTCACCCCGATCGTGTTCCGCCCGGGGAATCATCGGCGCTGCCGCCAGCGGCGGGAACCGCGGGGGGCTCACGCCTCCTCCGCCGAGGCGCATTGCCGTCTCCACGGCGGTGAGCAAGAACCCCAAGTCGAGACTCACCAGATCTATGTCGGCGACGGCGAGCATTACTTCGCCTTTGAGAACGACCCCTTTGTCGAGAACGTGGTTGAGAACATCGGCAAGATCGAGATGCTCCTCACCGAATATGTCCCCTCCCCTCACTGATCACGCTCGCCAACGAAATGATAGGGCGGCCACGGTCCGGTGAAGTCGAACTTGAAACCAGAAGGCTCGTGCTGGTTGACCATCTCGGTTAGCGCGCGCTGGAATTCCACCACGCGCGGAGCGGCAACGAGGAAAGAGGCGTTCAGAATGGCGCGCCCCTGCTCGCGCGGCGCGCCCGAATTGACGGGCTGCTCACGAACGGTTTCCTTGGCGGCGCTACTGAGGGCTTCGAGTATCTCTCCCGCCACGCGACCGGTGACATCGCGACCTGAATCGCGCCTCAGGTTGTCGATTTTCCTTTCCAGGAGGTATCTCTGCCCTGGAGATGCCTTCGCCGCTTCGGCCTCAAGGGCTGGCAGCTCGCCGCTCTGCTCGGCCAGATGATCCTTGAGAACACCCGGCTGCACATACACCCGGACAATGAACTCCTTTCCGTCGCCGAGGCGGGCGAACGTCCCTTTCAGCTGGGCGCCGCGCTGCTCGAGCATTGCCTTCACCTTCCTTGCATCGCGGAAGAGCGTCCACATCGGGAACGGAATCACCGCGCCCAGGTCAGATGCCCAGGTCAGAACGCGGTCGTGCGCGATTGCACGCTCACTCACCCAGTCGACATCAGCAGTAAGAGCCTCGACTCTGTCAGGCGCATAATCCTCGGCGCCGACTGCGGTGGCGAGTGCGGCGAGCTCGCCGCCCGGGATGAGGGTGACCTTGCCCCCGTCGATGCCTTTGGGCGCGCTCGCTGTCTCGAGCTTCGAGGCAACCACCCCGTAGATGTAGCATAGACGCGCGCTCATCCGTCCCCCGGCGTGACGCTACCCTTCTTCCTCGCCACCGGCCACTCGCACGGGGCCTCCGGCGGTGGACATTCCAAATCGCTCGCGCCACTCCCGAACCTCACGCAGCCGCTCCATGATCTGTGCCTCGCGGCGCACGTACTCCGCGTCGTCGATCTCTCCCATCTCGAGCGCCAGCTGTAGCGCCATCAAGTCCTCCTTGATGGGAGTGTCGTCAGTCAGCTCTTCACGGACTACCCGATCTATTTTCTCGAGCGTCCACTGAGTCCCCCAGACGTGACCGAGAAACGGTGCCAGCAGAATATTGGTGAGCAGTCCCATGATTGCCGACCTCGATCAGGTTGCCTTTTCCAGCTTGAGCTTGATGTTGACGAAATTGTACGGCGGCCACGGCCCCGTGTACTTGAAGGTCAGCAGATCCTCGAACTTCAGGCTGATGTCCTTCACCTTCTCGTCGAATGACTTCTCATCCTTGCGTTCCACCAGAAAAGCGGCGTTCAGGATCATGCGATCGCCGATCACCTTGTTGCTCCGGCTCGCCACCGACACGTCCTTGAGCTGATCGTGGACGTGGGCCACGTACCTGTTGCTCGCCTCTTCCATCGCCGCTTCGACGAGGCGTCCGAGCTGCATCCGCGCAAAATACGTCGACGACGCCGCGTTCCGGGTGATCTCGTCCTTGAGACGGCGAATCTCGTCGTTGTCCCTCTCGATGCTCGCCACAACCTTGTCGCGGTCCCAGAGGATCTTGAGCCCGAACTCGATCTTGTCCTGCATTTTCTCCAGCACGTCGGTGAACGCCTGGTAGGTGGACTTGAGCAGCGCGGCGACGTCCTTCTCCGACCTGAACACGGTACCGAATGACATCGGGATGAGGGTGAACTCCCGCATCACCGTCTCGTTCACGAACTCGTGAGCGAGGACGTTCTCGCGCGTCGGATCGTAGATCACGATCGGCGTATCGCTCACGACGGCCGCGAGATCGTCATGATTGACTGTGTAGACGCGCGCACCGCCACCGATGCCGATCTCGCCGAAATCCCGTGTTCGATCCAGCCTGATGATGCAGTAGACGTACTTCCCGCCCGCCGAGTTCGCGCCGGGCGAAGACGATGCCCGTCGATTCGAGCTGTCCATCTCGCTCATGAGTATCCCGGGATCAAGGGGTCAGCCCATCGCCGCGATGAAGATCCAGACTCCGATTGCAAAGCCGATTCCGATTTTGAGTGCCGTCGAGACTGCGCGTCCGATCAGCGCCCCCGTGGCGGCGCGCGTGGAATCGCCCGCGCCCGAGCCGACGCTCAGCTCTGCCGCTAACGCCCCGACGAAGGAGCCCAAAAAGGCGCCGATCACCGGCCCGACGATCGGCACCGGAACTCCTACGATCGCCCCGACGATGCCGCCGATGATCGCTCCCCAACCTGCGCGGCGCGAGCCGCCGTACTTCCGCGCGTACTTGCCTGACAGCGTGAACTCCAGCACTTCTGCGATTACACCGAGAATCGTGACCGCGACCAGCGTGAACCATCCGATGGGATCGCCGGGCACGAGCATGTTGTAGGCGACAGCACTCGCCACCATGATCCACAGCCCCGGCAAGCCGAGGACGATCAGGATGAGCGACAAAAGAATTACAGCAGCGAGTATCAGTAGCGCCATCAACCAGGCTCCATCGTTAGCGCTGCCAGCAGGGCGGCTGCATCAGCGATTCCACTGCCGGTCAGTGCAGTGGTATTATCGCGCCGAGTATGGATGCGCGCGAGTGTCGAGAGTGATCCGCGGCTGATAGTAACCGCCTCTAATCCCCGGTCCGAGAAGGCAATGCTGTCGGCCAGAATGCAAGGTATCAGACGCCGGGTACGGAGCTTCAACCCCAGACCCCGCGCCGTTGTTGCAGCGCGGGTGGACAATTCTGGCTTCGCACCGGTGTGCATGCAGAGCCATACGCCCGAGTCGTCGACGGTATCACAATTCACCAATGCACTCTCGGCAGGGGCGGTTTCGGCCCACGCGCGCGCTCCCGCGAGGCCGAGCTCTTCCGCACTCGTAATCAGGACACCCAATGCCCTCTCGCGCGGAATCTGCCGTGCCGCCAGCAGGACGGCCGCGACTCCACTGCCGTTGTCGACGGCGCCGGGAGAATCGTTCCGCACCATGCACAAGAGGGAAGGCAGTGCTGCCATCCCCGCCGCCAACGACATCAGCAGCCAGTAGGATCGCACTCCCTGGTTTCCGGCGACCTGAAGCAGCACCGCGACGAATGCGGCGAGTGTGAGAAGATTCAACGCCAATGCGCTCGCGATCCGGTAGAGCATTGGGACGGTCTGGGATTTCGTGTCGAGGTGAGCGACGAGCCAAATCGAGGGCTGCCCACGGGAGGCTTCGAGGTCGGTTCCTCTCGAGCGCAGAAAGGGTAGCCCCAGAATTCCGCTCCGACGCATCATGCGCGATACGACCATCAGCGCGGCGAAGAGCACCCCACCCAGGGCAAGGGCAGTGACGGGGTCGCCGTTCCTCGCCATCGTAGCCACGATGAGGATGGTGACGAGCTGGGCTCCCGCCGCTACCTGCGGCCCCCAGAGCCCTGGCCATTGCGAGTAGTCGAAATCGATTTCCCGACACGCGAAGCCGAGCCGTTCGAGCTCAATCCTGCAGATGCGGCGTGCCGCCCCTTCCGGCATGCTCCCGGCAAATCGCGGAGACCGCGAAACTTGCGCAAGCAGTTCTCGAGCCTGGCCGGTGAGCTTCGCGGTAGTCATGCCGGCAGCTACGCGAGCCCCATCTTTTCCTTGACCTCTTTCATGGTCTGTCTCGCCTCGGCGCGCGCGTGCTCGGCTCCGGCTTGCAGTGTGTCGACAACCATCGCGGGGTCTCGGGCAACTTCCTTCGCCCGCGCACGGATCGGCACCAGTGCGGTTTCCATAGACTCGTGCAGGACTTTTTTGCAGTCGATGCATCCCCACCCCGCGGTGCTACACTGAACTGCGACGTGCTCCACCGTTTCGGGCGGACTGAATGCCTTGTGCAGGTGGTAGATGTTGCAAACCTCCGGAGTCCCGGGATCAGTGCGGCGCTGTCGCTTCGGGTCCGTGACCGCGGGGCGCAGCTTCGCCCAGATCTCGTCCGGCTCCTCGAGCAGGCCGACGGTGTTTCCGAGCGATTTCGACATCTTCGCCTGGCCGTCGAGTCCCATTATGCGGCGTGTCGGCGTCAGAAGCGGCTTGGGCTCGGGGAAAAAGCCCGGCCGCGCACCGCTCAACGCCGCGGCGACGTTTTCCACCGGCGATCTCACGTCGAACCGCGCGTTCCATTTCCGCGCGATTTCCCGCGAAAGCTCCAGATGCTGGAGCTGGTCGTCACCCACCGGCACGAATTCGGCGCGATACAACAGGATGTCGGCGGCTTGCAGGACCGGGTAGTTGAGCAATCCGGCCGGCACGCTTTCTTCCCTGCTCGACTTTTCCTTGAACTGCGTCTGGCGCTCGAGCTCGCCCAGCGGCGTGAGCGTGTTGAATATCCAGGCCAGCTCGGTATGTTCCGGCACCATCGATTGCACGAACAGCGTGCACTTGGATGGATCGATTCCCGCCGCGAGCAGCGACACCGCCATGTCGCGGGTGCGCGCGCGCAGATCGGCGGGATCGTAGGGAACAGTGATGGCGTGGTAGTCCACGATGCAGAAGAACGACTCGTGGATGTACTGCAAGTCTGCCCAGTTCTTTACGGCTCCGAGATAGTTTCCGATATGGAGCGTACCGGATGGCTGAATGCCGCTGAAGACACGGGACATTGGGCCAAATTAAGGAGCGAGCGAGAAGACTTGCAAGCAATCTCGGTAGCCGATCACGACGACGCGGAGCTGCTCGACATCGCGCTCGAAGCGGCCTGCGCCGCGGCGAAGGTGATTCGCGACGCGACGGCCCGACGGGGAGGACTGGTCTGGGAGGCGAAGGGGCGCTCGGATTTCGTCAGCGAGGTGGACAAGGCGGCTGAGCGGAGCATCGCCGACATAGTCGATCGCCGCGTTGCCGGAGCGACGATGCTTGGGGAAGAGCTTTCGCCGCTTGCGCTCTCAGGCGGGGGCACGGTCTTCATAGCGGATCCCCTCGACGGCACGACGAATTTCCTTCACGGCTACCCCGAATACTCTACGTCCATCGGCGTTGCCCGCGACGGCTTGCTTCGCGCCGCGGTCGTCCTGAACGTGGCGCGCGGCGAAGAGTTCACGGCGCGAAAGGGAGCGGGCGCGTTCCGGGACGGAGAACGGATCACGGTATCGACTTTGAGAGAGCCGGCCCGTGCGCTGATCGGAACTGGCTTCCCGTTCAAGACGCTCGAGAAGTTGCCACGCTATCTCGGGCAGTTCAGTTTGGTGATGCAAGGAACCGCTGGAATCCGCCGCGCCGGGTCTGCCGCGCTCGACATGTCCAACGTCGCCTGCGGCCGCTTCGACGCGTTTTGGGAGCTGGTACTGTCGCCATGGGATGTGGCGGCAGGAATACTGCTGGTCCAGGAAGCCGGTGGAGTGGTAACCGATTTCGCCGGCACTGGGCCGGATCTCGCCGCCGGAGCATATGTCGCGGGAAATCCAGCGATGCACGCCTGGCTGTTGCAGACGTTGCGCCGGGCTGACATGACAACGGGGCTTACCGAATGAAGCTGGTCGAGTGCGTTCCGAATTTCTCAGAGGGTCGCCGCCTCGATGTCGTCGCGGCGATTCGCGACGCGATCGCCGCGATCGAGGGCGTCTCGGTTCTCGATGTTTCCTCCGATGCCTCTCACAACCGGTCGGTCATCACTTTCGTTGCGCCAGTCGAGCACGCCGTTGATGCGGCATTCGCGGGAATAAAGGCGGCAGCAGAACGAATCGACCTGTGCTCTCACACTGGCGAGCACCCTCGTATCGGCGCCACCGATGTCGTGCCCTTCATTCCGCTCGAGGGCTCGACCATGGAGGACTGCATCGCGCTCGCGCGCGCGTTGGGCGAGCGCGTTGGCCGCGAGCTTCAGATCCCCGTCTTCCTCTACGAGCGGGCCGCTACCAGTCCGTCCCGTGAGAACCTCGCCGACGTCCGGCGCGGCGAGTTCGAGGGTCTTCGCGACGAGCTTGGAAAGAATCCCGCTCGCAACCCTGACTTCGGTCCCAACAGGATTCATCCCACCTGCGGCGCGGTCGCCATTGGCGCGCGGCCGTTCCTGGTCGCCTACAACGTGTATCTCGGACCGTCGTCGAATTTGCCGATAGCGAAAAGTGTCGCCAGGGCCGTGCGCGGTTCGTCGGGCGGTTTCCGCTATGTGAAGGGGCTCGGCCTCGATGTCGATGGACAGGCGCAGGTCTCCATGAACCTGACGGACACGGAGAAGACTCTTCTCCACCACGCATTTGATTTCGTGAAGCTGAAAGCGGAGGCCCAGGGCGCGCAGGTCACCTGGAGCGAGATTGTCGGACTGGTGCCCGAAAGAGCGCTGATAGACACCGCCGTTGCGCATCTGCAGTTGCGCGAGTTCACACCGGCCCAGATCCTTGAGCGCCAGGTTCGCGAGGTGGTGAGCGGCGGTCAGACTCTGAGTGGATTCGTCAGCGCCGTAGCATCGTCAGACCCTGTCCCCGGCGGAGGGAGCGTTGCCGCGCATGCGGGCGCGCTGGCCGGGGCACTCACTCAGATGGTGGCTGGCCTCACCATCGGAAAGAAGAAATACGCCGCCGTCGATGCGGAGATGAAAGAGATCGCGCTCACAGCGGCGGCGCTTGGCAACAGGCTTGCGGCCCTGGTCAAGCTCGACGCCGAGGCGTACTCCAAGGTTTCTGCAGCGCACAAGCTGCCGAAAGAGCCCGCAGCTTCCGCAGCGGATCGCACCGCGGCTGTGACGAGTGCGCTGCTCGAAGCAGCGGAAGTGCCGCTCGAGACAGCCCGGGCCTGTGTAGAAGTCGCCGAGCTCGCAGCGACGGTCGCCAAAAACGGAAATGCCAATGCGGTTACCGACGCCGGGGTTGCGGCGCTGCTTGCCGAAGCGGCGTGCCGTGGCGCCGCCTACAACGTCCGCGTCAACGTGACGGCGCTGGAGGGGGAGCACAAGTCCAAAGGGGCTGTCCTGGCGCGCGAGGCGGAGCAGCTCTCGAAACAGGCCGGTGAGCTGGCAAAAAAGACCGCTTCAATCGTGGAGAAAGCGCTGGCTGGCTGACCGGCCGCTGGTTCGTTAGCCGCCGATGGCGGTCAGAACGCGTGGTCCGTTCTCGGTCACTGCAATCGTGTGCTCGAAGTGCGCCGACCGGGTTCCATCCACACTCACTACCGTCCAGCGATCGGGCATTGTCCGCGTCCCGGGCTTCCCGACGTTCACCATCGGCTCGATTGCAATCGTAAGTCCTGGCTGCAGTCGCACACCGCGCTTGGGCTTTCCATAGTTCGGGACCTGTGGGTCCTCGTGAAAGCCGACGCCGATGCCATGGCCAACGAGGTCTCTCACCACGCTGAAACCAGCGGCCTCTACCACTTCCTGCACGGCGGCGCCGATGTCGCCGACGTGATTCTCGGGCGTCGCGGCTGCGATCCCGGCAGCTAACGCCGCCCGCGTGACATCGAGCAGCTTGCGCGACTGCTCGTCCACTTCTCCGACCGCGACGGTCGTTGCCGAGTCGGTATAGTAGCCATCGAGCTTCACACCAATGTCGAGGGAGACGATGTCACCCTCTTCGATGACGCGCTTCTTGGACGGAATTCCGTGGACGATCTCCTGATTGATCGACGTGCAGATGCTCGCGGGAAAATTGTAAAGTCCCTTGAACGCCGGCACAGCGCCCGGATGACTGCTGATGAAATCCTCGGCGATTTTATCGAGCTCGAGCGTCGTCATTCCGGGGCGGACTTTCTCCTCGAGGAGGTGAACGGTCGACGCGAGTATCTCACCTCCGCGCGCCATGATCTCGATTTCCCGGTGCGACTTTATCTGGATCATCGGCCGAGAGCCTTGACCGCCCGGCGCGTTACTTCGTCGATTGAGGCGTCGGCGTCCACCCTCTGGACTTTCTTTCCTTGATCCCCATACCACGCGATCACGGGCGCCGTCTGCGCGCGAAAGACTTTGAGGCGGTTCCGTATCGCTTCTGGCTCGTCATCCTTCCTGCGAACCAACGTCCCACCGCACTTCTCGCATTTGCTGCCAGGCTCGCGACCCATGTATGGAGTCTGACACTTTTCGCAGACGGTGCGCCCGCTGAGGCGCTTGGTCAGATCTTCGTCTGTTATGTCAAACAGAAGAACTTTGTCCACCCCTCGGCCCAGCTCGGCCAGCATGGCAGCGAGACCCTCGGCCTGCGGAACCGTTCGGACGGCGCCGTCGAGAATTGCCCCGTCCTTTGCGGCGGGAGAGCTCATGACATCCCGCAGGATGCCAAGGATCACCGAATCCGGCACCAGGTCACCGCGGTCCATGTAGGCCTTCGCCTCCCGCCCACGCAGGGTGCCCTCGCGTAGCGCTGCGCGTAGGACGTCACCCGTCGCAATCTTAGGAATCCCCAGGCGAGCTGAGAGCTTGTCGGCCTGCGTTCCTTTGCCGGCGCCAGGGGGACCTAACAGGACAATGATCATGGCATGAAGCTAAGTGGTGGCGAGCGATCTTAACTGCAAGGCGAACTGCAGGGCCGCCGGCTGCCCGCCTATGCGCTGTCAGCCACCCGCTGCCGTCGACCCCGACCGTTCGAGCTGGTGATCGAAACTGAACTGGCGTTGCCTGTGTCCTAAGTGTGCTCGTTACGTCCCGACGTAGTGAAGCTGGGAGCTTATAGCGTTGTCAGCGGGTAGCCGGCAGCCTGGCAGCTCTCAGTTGCAGTTCAGTTCTAGAACGTCCCACCTGTGGTGCGTCCTCTGAACCGAACCCGCCCCTTCTTCATGAACCCGTCGTATTTCCGCAGCAGCAGGTGCTGGTTTACCTGCGCCATCGTGTCCAGGGCGACACCGACCACGATCAGCAGCGAGGTTCCGCCGAAGGTGAAAGGCACCGCTATCATGTCGGCGATGAAGACCGGCAGCAGAGCGATGAAGGTCAGGAAGATCGAGCCCGTAAAAGTGATACGCGACACGACGTGATCGATGTACTCCGCCGTCCTCGCCCCCGGCTTGACTCCGGGAATGAATCCACCCTGCTTCTTCAGATTCTCGGAGATGTCGACCGGGTTGAAGATGATCGACGTGTAGAAGTAGGTGAAGAACACGATCAACACCGCCGACATCGCGTAATAGAGCCAGGTACCCGGCTGAAAGGACTCTGACATGATCCGCGCGGTCTCGTTGCCACTGAACTGCGCGATCGCTCCCGGGACGACGATCACCGACGATGCGAAGATGATCGGCATCACGCCCGCGGCGTTGACGCGGAGCGGGATGAAATTCTTGGCAGCTTCGCGTTGCCGGCCGCGTGCCATCGTCCGCTGCGGTATCTGAATCATCACCCGACGCGCGGCCATCGTGATCGCAACCGTGCCCGCGACCACGCCAAGCATCACGGCCCCGAGCAAGATCAGCGAGAAGGGCCCGACCACCTGTGTTCGGACGAACCCGACAGTGCTGAAGATCCCCGGCCAGAACCTCTCGACGATGGAGAAGAAGATGATGAGGGAAGCGCCGTTGCCGAGGCCGCGCTCGGTGATCTGCTCGCCCAGCCACATGACGAAGATGGCTCCCGTCGTCAGGACGAGCACCATCTGGAGCCGGAATCCGAACCCCGGGTTCAACACCGCGTTCTCGAGCGACGATGTGAACAGCGCAAAACCCCACGCCTGCACTATTGCCAGGACGACCGTGAAGTAACGCGTCCACTGGGTGACGTGCTTTCTGCCTTCCTCGTCCTTCTGCATCTTCTCGATGGTGGGAATCACCACCGCGGCGATCTGCATGAAGATGCTGGCCGAGATATAGGGCATGATCCCCAGGGCGAACACCGTCGCGTGCGAGAGTCCGCCGCCGACGAAGAGATCGTACAGGCCGAGCAGTCCGCCTTTCCCCTGATTCTCGAAGAAATCGGTCAGGGCTACGACATCGATACCGGGAGCGGTGATGTGAGCGCCAACCCGGTAAATGATGAGGCAGAGCAGCGTGAACATGATCTTGTCACGCAGCTCCGGGGTGTTGTAGATGTTGCTGACTGCCGCCGCGGGGGCTGATTGAGCCATTAGTCTTCTATCCGGCCTCCGGCCGCTTCGATTTTCTGCCGCGCACCCGCGCTCATCTTGATGCCGCGAATGGTCACGCCCTTTGCCGCATCTCCGTTGGCGAGAAGCTTGGCCGGACCCTTTCCCTTTCGGATCAATCCAGCTTCGGTCAGGCTCTGCTCCGTCACTTCGGATCCTTTCGGCAGTCGCGCCAGATCATCGAGACTCACCACCTGGTGCTCGATACGAAAGATATTCGTGAACCCGCGCTTGGGGATGCGGCGGGTGAGCGGCATTTGCCCGCCCTCGAACCGGGGCTTGCCGCCGCCGGGTCCGTGGTGGCCCGATCTCGCCTTGATTCCCTTGTGTCCCTTGCCCGATGTCTTACCGGTGCCCGAGCCCGGACCACGTCCGAGTCTCTTGCGGTTCCGGTGCGATCCCGGGGCAGGAACCAGATTGTGCAGACCGATCTTTTGCACGGTCTCCTTTGCTTTATTGGCCACTCGTCTACTCCTCTACCGGCGTCACTTCGACGAGGTGACGCACGTGCTTTAGCTGTCCCCGCAGTGCGAGCGAGTCCTGCCTGATCACTTCAGCCTGATGGTTCCTGAGGCCCAGCGCCTCGAGCGTGCGGCGCATGCGCCACGAATGGCCGATGCCGCTTCTCACCTGCTTGACGCGAACCTTTCCCTCCGTGATGGTCTCCTTGGGCGTAGTCTTCGGACCCTTGGTGTTCCACCACACGTGTGTTCTAGCCATGCGCCAGCTCCTTTGACTTCGCGCGCGAGCGATATCCGATGCTCGACACTTCCATCCCGCGCTCGCGGGCGATCTGCTCCACAGTCGTCAATTGCTGTAGTCCATGCAACGCCGCCAGTACCATGTTGTGCGGATTCGTCGAGCCCAAACTCTTGGTGAGAATGTCCGCGATGCCCGCGCATTCCATGATGGCGCGTACGGCGCCGCCGGCGATCACACCGGCTCCCGGAGCCGCCGGCTTCATGAGAACCTTTCCGGCCCCGTGCGATCCTACCACTTCGTGCGGGATCGTTCCGCCCGTCATCGGGATGCTCACCATGTTGCGGCGCGCTCCGTCGACGGCCTTGCGCACGGCTTCCGACACTTCGTTGGCCTTGCCGGTTGCGAAGCCGACGCGCCCCTGCCCATCACCAACCGCGACCAGCGCGTTGAAGGAAAAGCGGCGTCCGCCCTTTACGACCTTGGCCACACGGTTGATCGCGATCACGTTCTCGACCAGCTCACTGCCGCCGTCGCCTCTGCCGCCGTCACGGTCCCGCGACTTTCCATCGCGTCCGCGGCCACCGCGCGCGCCACCGGGCCCGCCGTCACGTCCACCGCCGCCTTGTCCGCCCGCTGCCCCACGCCCGCGGCCGGCGCCACCACCCGGTCCGCCGCGTCCGCCGCCCGCGCCACCGCGACCGCCGCCACGTCCGCCCGCTCCGCCACCGCTCCGCGCGCTGCCGCCCATGCGCGGCCGCTCCTGCTGTGCCGGAGGAGTTGCGGCGGCATCGCCGGCCGGCGATGTCGCCGATTCTTCAGGATTCTCGTTTTCCGCCATTTAGAACTCCAATCCGCCTTCGCGGGCTCCGTCGGCCACACCCTTCACGCGGCCGTGGTATTTGTATCCAGCTCTATCGAAAACAACGCGCTTTACCCCTGCATCCTTCGCCTTGGCGGCTATGCGCTTTCCAACTTCCACCGATCTCGCCGTCGGCTTCCCCTCGAGACCCGAATCAGTCACGGTCATGAGCGTCCGCTGCGTATCGTCGTCCACCAGCTGCGCATAGATGTGCTTGAGCGAGCGGTACACCACCAATCGTGGCCTGGTCGCGGTCCCGCTAACTTTCTTGCGCAGCCGGAAGTGCCGGCGCGTGCGCAGCTGATCGCGCGACTTCGGTCTCGCCATTTTAGCCATTACTTGCCTCCCGCCTTACCAGCTTTGCGGCGGATCTGTTCTCCAACGTATTTGATGCCCTTGCCCTTGTACGGCTCGGGTGGTCTCAGGCTGCGCAGCTCGGCCGCGACCTGACCCACGATTTCCTTGTTCGGGCCCTCGATGATTATCGAGGTCGGCTGCGGAGCCGAGAGCTTGATCCCTTTCGGCGCTTCGTACTTCACAGGGTGCGAAAATCCGAGCGCGAGCTGCAATCCGTAAGGGCGCTGCTCGGCCTTGTAGCCGACGCCCACGATGTCGAGCTCCTTCTTGAAGCCCTTCGTCACTCCCTCGATCATGTTGGCGACCAGCGTCCGGCTCAGGCCGTGAAGCGCTTTGTGGTTCGCCTCGTCCGACGGCCGCTCGACTGTGATCTGATCGTCCTTCATCGAAACCTTCATCTCGGTGTGAAGCATGCGATCGAGCTCGCCCTTCGGGCCTTTGACGTGAACTCGGTTGCCTTCCACCTTGACGGTCACGCCTTTCGGGATGACCACCGGATGCTTTCCAATTCGTGACATTGCTGTCTCCTACCAGACCAGGGCGAGCAGCTCGCCCCCGGTGCGTGCCTGCCGCGCCTGCCGGTCGGACATCACGCCGCGCGAAGTGCTGAGGATCGCCATGCCGAGCCCGTTGCGGACGCGCGGAATCTCGGCCACTGCCACGTACTTGCGGAGGCCGGGCGTCGAGACGCGCCGCAGCTCGCGGATCACGGGCTGCCCGCCCTGGGCGTACTTCAACACCACGCGCAGCAACTGCCGCCCCTCGTCGGTGTCCAGCGTCTTGTAGTCCTGAATGAAGTTGTTCTCCTTCAGGATCTTGGCGATTTCGACTTTCAACTTCGACAGCGGCATGTCGACACGGCGGTGCTTCGCCCCACAGGCGTTGCGTATGCGCGTCAGCATATCGGCGATCGGATCGGTCATGCTCATTGATTTCGTTTCCTCGTCCTACCGTATCCCTTGTCGGGACGCGTAGAAGTGAATGGGTTATCTACCAGCTGGCCTTGCGAACGCCGGGGATGTAGCCCGACAGCGCCATCTCTCTGAAACAGATTCTGCAGAGGCCGAATTTCCTCAGGAAAGCGCGCGATCTCCCGCAGCGCCCGCAGCGATTGTGCTGCCTCACGGGAAACTTCGGCTTGCGCTTGCTCTTCTCCACCATGGCCTTACGTGCCATCTAAATCTCTCTCGCTGTCGGTTGACTACTGGTTGGTGATGATCGGCTTGTCATCACCCTTGAACGGCAGGCCCAGCTCGCGCAGCAGCGCGAACGCCTGGTTGTCCTTGTTCGTCGTCGTGACAATGGTGATGTCCATCCCGTGGATCTGCTCGACCATGTCGTAGTTGATCTCCGGGAAGATCATCTGCTCCTTGACGCCCATCGTATAGTTCCCCCGCCCGTCGAAAGAGCGCGTGTTGAGCCCGCGGAAATCGCGGACGCGCGGGATCGCGATCGTAACGAACCGGTCGAGGAACTCCCACATCCGCGCGCCGCGCAGCGTGACGGCCGCCCCGATCTCCTGCCCCTCCCTGAGTCCGAAGTTGGCGATCGACTTCTTCGCCTTCCTCTTTACGGGACGCTGGCCGGTGATGATGGCGAGCTCGGTCACGACCGTGTCGAGGACCTTGGCGTTCTTGATCGCCTCTCCCACCCCGCAGTTGATCACGATCTTCTCGAGCGTCGGAATCTCGTGAACGTTGGTGAAGCCGAACTGCGACTTCAGACGCTCCCGTACCGTGCTCTCGAAGTAGACCCTGAGCCGCGGCGGCGGCACCGGCAGGTTCTTACCGGTGTGCTCGACCTGAACGTGCTCCTGGACCTCGCGCTTCTTCCCCTGCTTCTTCTCTTTGGTTGCCATTTATCCGTCCTCGCTCAGCGCACGCGGGGGATTGGCTCCCCGTGCTTGACGCTGATGCGCTCCTTGGTTCCATCTTCGTCGATGCGCGCCCTGGTCCGCGTCGGCTCACCCGATTTGGGATCGAGCAGCATCAGGTTCGACGAGTGCACCGCGGCCGGCGCCTCCCTGATCCCCGACTGCTCCTCGGCCGTGCGCGCCTTGCGGTGCATCTTGACCATGCTCACGCCTTCCACGACCACCCTGCCCGTCTGGCGATTGACGCGAAGCACTTTCCCTTCCTTGCCCTTGTCGTCGCCGCGCATCACGCGCACGGTGTCGCCCTTGGAGACGTGCATGTTGATTCTCGCCGCGTTCGCCGCATGACGCGCGTGCAGACGTTTCTTGGCGGTCTTCCTGTACTTGAGGATTCTCACTTTACAAAACCTCCGGCGCCAGCGAGACGATCTTCATGTACTTCTTCTCGCGGAGCTCGCGCGCCACGGGACCGAAGATACGGGTCGCCCTCGGCTCACCCTGTTCGTTGATGATTACGACTGCGTTCTCGTCGAAGCGGATGTAGGAGCCGTCCTTGCGCCGCGTCTCCTTGGCGGTGCGAACCACTACGGCGCGCGCCACATCCGACTTCTTCACCGTGCCGTTCGGGAGTGCGTTCTTCACGGCGACGATGACTACATCGCCGAGCGTGGCGTAGCGCCGGCGGGTTCCGCCGAGCACGCGGATCACAAGCGCTGTTTTCGCGCCCGAGTTGTCCGCTACCTTGACCACCGATTCCTGCTGGATCACCGGTCTTCTCCGTTAACGTGCACGTTCTATGATTTCGACCACTCGCCATCGCTTGTCCTTCGACAGCGGCCGGGTCTCCATGATGCGGACGGTATCGCCAGTCTTGGCCTCGTTCTGCTCGTCGTGAGCTTTCAGCTTCTTGGTGCGGCGCACCATCTTCCCGTAAACCGGGTGCTGCACCCTGCGCTCGATCGAGACCACGACGGTCTTCTGCATCTTGTCGCTGACGACCATGCCCACCCGCGTCTTCCGCGCGTTCCGCACGTCGTCGCCCACTCTCTTCGCCAATTCAGCCATTCCCTTTAAGCCCTCTTACTCGTCTGCTTGCGGTTGGTCGCGGTGGCGCTCTTGCGGCCGCGTCTCCCCGTCACATTTCTCGCCTTCACTCGCGTTGGCGCTGCCGCCGCGGCGATTCCAATGATTTTCTCGCGCAACACGGTGTTGAGCCGCGCGATGTCTCTCCGGATCACCCGCAGTCGCAGCGGATCCTCCAACGTGCGCGTGCCCGAGGCGAGGCGCAGGTTGAACCGCTCCCGCTCCAGCTCGGCGATGCGGGCATTGATGTCCGTCTCGCTCATCTCCCGAATGTCCTTAGCGAGCATCCGTATGCGCCTCCTCACGTACAACGAGCTTCGTCTTCACGCCTATTTTCGCCGCCGCCAGGGCCATTGCCTTTTTGGCGATGTCCGGACTGACACCCTCGAGCTCGAACAGCACGCGGCCCGGCTTCACCACTGCCACCCAACCCTCCGGTGAGCCCTTTCCCTTCCCCATGCGGGTCTCGGCGGGCTTCTTCGTTATCGGCTTGTCAGGAAAAATCCGGATCCAGACTTTGCCGCCGCGCTTGATGTGACGCGTTAGCGCTACGCGGGCTGCCTCGATCTGCCGGTTGGAGACCCAGCCGGGCTCCATCGCCTTCAGGCCGTAGTGCCCGAAGGAGACTTCGTTGCCACGCGTGGCAAGCCCTTTCGTGCGCCCCTTGAACATCTTCCTGAACTTTACCCGTTTGGGACTCAGCATCTCTTCGGTCTCCTAGACGCCGGTCGAGTAGGTTTTGCCGCGACGATCTTCGACGATCTCGCCCTTGAAGATCCAGACCTTCACACCGATCGTGCCGAAGGTGGTCTTCGCGGTCGACGTCGCGTAGTCGATGTCGGCGCGCAACGTATGGAGAGGCACACGACCCTCGTGATATCCCTCGACGCGTGCGATCTCGGCGCCGCCGAGACGGCCGCCGCACTTGATCTTGATCCCGCCGGCGCCCATGCGCATCGCACTCTGCACCGCGCGCTTCATGGCGCGGCGGAAGCTGATGCGCTGCGCCAGTTGGTTCGCAATGTTGTCGGCGACTAGTTGTGCATCGAGCTCGGGACGCTTGATCTCTTCGACGTTGATCCCGACTTCCTTGCCCGAGAGGCGAGTCAGCTCATCGCGCAGCTGGTCTACCTCCGCCCCCTTCTTGCCGATGACGACACCGGGGCGCCCGGTGTGAATGGTCACGACTACCTTGCCCGGCTTCCGCTCGATGCGGATGTCGGCAATGGCGGCATGACCGAGCCGCGCCTTCAGATACTTGCGCAACAGCTCGTCCTCACGGAGGAGCGCCGGGAAATCGCGGTTCGCATACCACTGTGATCTCCAGGTCTTGGAGATCCCCAGCCGGAAGCCGATCGGATGTGTTTTCTGACCCATTAGTGATTTCCCCCCGCCTTCTTCTCTGCGCGGGTGTCGAGGATGATCTCGACGTGACTGGTTCTCTTTCTGATTGGCGTCGCGCGGCCTTGCGCGGCCGGCATGAAGCGGCGGAGCGCCGGACCCTCGTTCACTACCACGTGCTTGATGTAGAGCGTGTCGACATCAATCGACTCGTCATCCTTGCGGGCCTTGAATTCCGCGTTTGCCACGGCCGAGTTCAGAACCTTCTCGATCTGCTTCGCCGCGTGCTTCTTGGAGAAGCGGAGAAGCCCGAGCGCTTCGTTCACATCCTTGCCGCGGATCTGATCCACGACGAGGCGCATCTTGTATGGAGACTGGCGCGCGGTGCGCTGAATTGCGCTCGACACACCCTTCTTCTCTGCGGCGTGCCGTTCTGCGCGCACTCTTGATCTCTCACTCATTTGACCGCCGCCTGACCCTTGGGTGGGGTCGGCGAGGTCGACCCGGGCGCGCTGGAGCCGGTCGTAGCGACCCCGCTTGCCTTCTTGTCGGTCGGCTTGCCGGTGCCCGTGTGTCCGCGAAACAGCCGCGTCGGCGCGAACTCACCGAGCTTGTGCCCCACCATATTCTCGGTGATGTACACGGGGATGAACTTGTTTCCGTTATGGACCGCGAAAGTATGACCGACGAAGTCCGGCACGATCGTGCTCGCCCGCGCCCACGTCTTGATCACTCTCTTCTCGTTCTTGCCATTCATCACTGACACTTTGGTCATCAGCGCATCCTGGACGAACGGACCTTTTTTGACGCTTCTAGCCATTTCCGATTCTCAGAGTTGGTTTACTGCGTTGCCTTGCCGCGCTTCCGTCCGCGGACGATCATGCGCTGCGATGCCTTCTTCTTGTTGCGCGTCTTCACGCCTTCCTTGTTGCCCCACTTGTCCACGACGTTCCGCCCGCCGCGCGTCCGCCCGCCGTGCGGGTGATCCACCGGGTTCATGACTTCGCCGCGAACCTTGGGGCGCATGCCCATCCACCGGCTGTGACCGGCCTTTCCATGTGACAGGAGCTCGTGCTCGGCGTTGCCGACTGTGCCAACCGTTCCGAGACAATTGCCGTGAACGAGACGCATCTCGGTCGACGCCATTCGAAGCGTCACGTACTCTCCCTCTTTCGCAACGACTTCGAGCTTCGTCCCAGCCGACCGTGCCATTTTCCCACCCGCGCCAGGCTTGATCTCGACGTTGTGAACGTCAGTGCCCAGCGGGATCTCCTTCAGCGGCAGCGCATTGCCGACGCGGCTGTCCGAGCCGGGGCCGGAAACGATCTTGTCGCCGACCGAGAGTCCCTTCGGGTGCAGGATGTAGCGCTTCTCGCCGTCCTCGTACTCGACCAGCGCGATCCGCGCCGTGCGGTTCGGATCGTACTCGATCTCGCGCACCGTGGCCGTCATCCCGAACTTGTTGCGCTTGAAGTCGATGATGCGGTACATGCGCTTGTGACCGCCGCCGATGCGCCGCATCGCTATGTGACCGTGATTGTCGCGCCCGCCTGACTTCTTGAGCGGCGTCATCAGCGATTTCTCGCCGTAGGTCCGCGTGATCTCCGAAAAATCGGGGACGCTGCGGGAGCGCGAGCTCTTCGTTACAGGCTTGAATTGACGAATGCCCATTGCCTATGCCTCGAAAATGTCGATGGAGTCACCCTGTTTCAGCCTCACAATGGCTTTCTTCCAGTGTGGCCTGCGTCCGATGACCTGGCCGACGCGACGATCCTTGCCGCGGTGATTCGAGGTCCAGACTCCCGTCACGGTCACGCCGAAGAGCTCCGCGATGGCTTTTCTGATGTGAGTCTTGGTCGCGTCGGGATGCACGCGGAACGTGTACTCGCCGCGGTCCTGATACGCCGCCGAAGTCTGCTCGGTGACGATCGGAGTGATGATGGTTCGTGTCAGTGTCGGCATCGCCTACTTTCCTTTCTTCTTTTTGCCGGGTTCTGCCCTGCGCGCTGATTTCTTGGCGGCGGTCCCGCTAGTTTTCTTGGCGGCCGCCTTGGGCTTGGCCGACTTGGCCGCTGCCTTGTGCGCCGTCTTGCTCGCGGCCGTCTTCCTGGCCGTCTTCTTTTCAGTCTTGGCCTCTGCCTTCGCCGCGCCGCGTGACTTGCTCTCCGCCTTGGGACGGGCTGCGCGCGGCTTCTCTTCCACCGAAGCGAGCTCGTAACCGAGGGCGTTCGACTCGACCAGCACCACGTCCGACCAGAGGATGTGGTAGGTCGAGACATCGGCGTACGGCATCACGTGGGTGCGCTGCAGGTTTCGCCCGCTCAGGAACACGTTCTGCTTGTTCCCATCGGTCAGCACCAGCACTTTCTTGTCCGTCACACCAAGCGCGCCAAGGAGTGACACCATCTGCTTGGTGTTCGGCTTGTCGTAGTTGAAGTTGTCGATCACGATCAGCGCATCTTCCCGGGCGCGCGCGTTGAGCGCGCTCTTGCGGGCAAGTGTGCGGATCTGGCGCGGCACGGTCTGGTTGTATTTCCGTCCGGTCGGACCAAATACGGTGCCACCCCCGACGAAGTGCGGAGCGCGGCGCGACCCCTGACGGGCGCGTCCCGTTCCCTTCTGCTTCCACGGCTTCTGGTTGCCACCCATGACGAGACCGCGCGTCTTGGTGTACGCGAGCCCGAGGCGCTGGTTGGAGAGATACGCCTTCACCGCCTGGTGCATCACCGGCATGTTGACGGTGCCGTCGAACAGCTCGGCCGGCAGATCGACGCTGTCGCGCTCGGTTCCGCCAGCGGTGAACGCCGCCGCCTTCAAAATTGTGTTAGTCGCTTCAGCCATGATTAACCCTGCTTCTTCACGAGCACGATCCCGTTGGTGGGACCGGCAACGGAGCCGCGGATGTAAATGAGATTTCTCTCCGTGTCGATGCGCTCGACGCGAAGATGCGTTTGCGTGTGCCGCTCGGCGCCGTACTGTCCGGGCATCTTCTTCCCCTTGATGACACGCGACGGATCGGTGCCGGGGCCGATGGAGCCGGGACGACGGTGCTTGGTGTTGCCGTGGGTGTTCGGGCCGCCGTGGAATCCGTAGCGCTTGACCACGCCCTGAAAGCCACGGCCTTTGGAGGTACCGGTCACCTTGACCTGCTCGCCCGGCGCGAAGATCTCGACTGTCACCTTGTCGCCAAGGCTGTAAGTCGGAATCGCTTTTCTGTTCTCCTTCAGCTGAGCGTCGTCGAGACGGAAGCTGCGCAGCACACTAGGCGCGACGGAAAGCCCGGCCTTGGCCGCGTGACCGATAACTGCCTTGTGGGCGCGACGTCCTTTCGGTGTCTTCTCGCCCTTCTTGTTCTCGCGAGCGTGGCGCTGCTCGCCATACCCCAGCTCGACCGAGTCGAACCCGACTTTGTCCTTGCTCAGAACCTTCATCACCGAGTTGGGTGTTGCCTCAACGACGGTGCATGGGATCTGCTGTCCCTGTTCGTTGAAGATCTGGGTCATGCCGAGCTTTTTGCCTATGATACCGATCATTGAATCCTCTATTGAATCCGCTTCCCAACTGGTCCGCAGTCCGCAGTTAGTCCGCAGTCCGCAATTAGTCCGCAGTCCGCAGTCGTAGTTATTCGACCTTGATCTCGACGTCGACGCCCGCCGGCAGATCCAGCTTCGTCAGCGCGTCCACGGTCGCGGCGCGCGAATCCAGAATGTCGATCAGACGCTTGTGTGTCTTGAGCTCGAACTGCTCCCGCGACTTCTTGTCCACGTGCGGCGAGCGGAGCACGGTCCAGCGCTTCGTCTTGGTCGGCAAGGGAATCGGACCACTTACCTGTGCGCCCGTCTTCTCCGCCGTGCGGACGATGTCCGCCGAGGCCTGATCGATGATCGCGTGGTCAAACGCCTTGAGCCGAATTCTGATTCTTCCTGCCATAACTTTCTCTCGCGTGTCGTAAAAGAAGTCGCGCTGACTACTTGAGAATCTTGGTAACTACGCCTGCTCCAACGGTGCGGCCGCCTTCTCTG
>JBBDXY010000003.1:0-212740 GCA_040902085.1 Gemmatimonadaceae bacterium | reverse complement strand
GACTCGGACGCGCACCGGGTACGAACAACAATCTCCTCACTGCGACCAAGACCGGGCTCACCGGCAGCCCGGTCACGTTCACGGCGACCGCCAAGTTCGGCATGCGTCTCGTCGCGACCGGCTCGGATCACAGTTGCGGCCTCAACGCCGCGAACGACGTTTACTGCTGGGGTTGGAACCAATATGGTCAGTTAGGTGACGGCACCAACACCGATCGGAGTGCACCGGTGAAGCTGGGCAATGTTAGCCTCCGCCCTCCGTCACTGGCCCTAGGCAAATATTACAGCTGCCTGCTCCTGTCCACGGGCAAGGCACACTGCTGGGGCTACAACGGCTCTGGCTCGCTGGGAGACGGTACGAACACGGATAGTAGCACGCCCGTCCCCGTCGGCGGCACCGTCACGTTCACTCGGATTGCGGCGGCGATCCTCACGACGTGCGGCCTCAACCCGTTTGGGGGGGTCTGGTGCTGGGGCGATAACGACGAGGGTGAGTTCGGCAACGGCACGACTACCAGTTCCAATGTGCCGGTCCTTAGCGCGGGTGGGTTCACATTCGGCAGCATCTACCGGGGTGGCTTGCACACGTGCGCTCTGACCACAGAGGGAAAGGCTTCGTGCTGGGGCTACAATGCTAACGGTCAGCTGGGCGATGGGACGACGACCCAGCGCCTTACTCCCACTCTCGTAAGCGGCGGACTCACCTTCACCTCGCTCACGCTGGGGGAACGTCACAGCTGCGGCCTACTCGCCAGCGGTAAAGCGTACTGCTGGGGCTGGAACAACGTGGGGCAGCTCGGTAACGGGAGTACCGCGAACGCTCTATCGCCCCAGCCAGTCTCCGGCAACATCGCCTTCATCCAGCTCGCGGCCGAGGGGGGGCACACTTGCGGGATCACATCTTCTGGGGTCGCCTACTGCTGGGGCTTCAACTTTAATGGGCAACTCGGTATCGGCACTACGGGCCCGTCGGTTACCGCCCCCTCCCCCGTGACGGGCGGCCGCTCCTTTAGCGCGATCGCCGCCGGCGCTAGTAACAACACGTGCGGGGTGCCGGTGGGCGGAGGGCATCCATTGTGCTGGGGTTCAAACGGTCTGGGACAACTCGGAAATGGTACGACAGTCACTGCGCCGCTACCGGTGGAGGTGCTCACACCGCCGATACCATGAGGATCTGAGGCGCCGCCGAGATTAATGGCGCCAAGCCGCACACTGTATGACGAAAGACCCGCGCCCAGGCGGGTCTTTTTGTTTCTCGTCAAGGTTTCGCGTTTCGGACGCACAGTCGCGTCCAGCTTCCGCTCGTCGTCTCTCGGTTAACTCACCCAACCACGCACTTCCAACTCGATTACGCGCAGCTGAGAAATTCCGTGCTTGCGGTTGTATCGATGAATAGCACGATCAATGGCTTCCTCTGCGGTCGCTCCATTTGAGATAGGGAAAAACTTGGGCGGCTGACCCGGGCCTGACGTTCTGCACCAGTGAACCATGTACGGCCCACAATCGGTGTGAAGCGTCAGCTTGTGATCTGCGAGGAATCGCCAGCGCTCGGCGTCGGTAGGCATCTACCGAAACTACGAACCGCGTTGCATGGTGCCAACCCAGGGCGTCACCAAGGCAAGACGAGCTAAATTTGAGGGTAGTCCCTATCCCCCGAGGCCACATGACGAAGCGGCGGAAGGCTTCTGGGTTCTTTGCCCGACCTGCACCGCGGCCTACGACCGGAAGCATCCACCCAAGAAACAGCGAAAGGCCAGCTAATGGACTTCCGGGGAGGCGCGGGCAAAGAAATGCTCGAGCGCTGGGAGATCCGAAGATCAGAGTTCGAGAAGTTGCACGCCCAGGTAGATGGCGCATCGCTGGTCGAGCAGTTCTTGCGCGACCTCACCGCGCTTTCGAGCAACGAGACTCGGGTATCGCTGTCGGTGGCCTCAGAGCGCACAGGGTACAGCGCGGATCATCTCTCACGACTCATCAAGTCGGGTAAGCTCACCGACTACGGCCGGAAGCACGCACCACGCGTAAAAGTCTCCGAGTGCCCACAGAAATCGAGTATAGCAATCCGCACGGGTCTGCCATACAATGCCGACACCGACGCCCTTTCTCTCGTGGGCTCACGGCGGACTAGGAGGATCAAGCATGCCTCGTAAGCCGCGACGTGATACATGGAGACAGGTCAGTGGAAGATGGATGCGTTCGCTCGGTTCCAGGGGTGCCCGCATCCGGCTGTTTGAGAATACGAAGGGTGTGTACTACCGCGATGTGTGGGTTGCTGGCCGTGGCACCAGTCGCCGCTCATTGTGTACGTGCGATCGTGCCGAAGCGGATCGACTCGGGAAGCAGCTCTTGGCATCGCTTCTCCGCCATGAAGAAGTTGCTGCTGCTGGTGTAGTAACGCTCCGCTACCTATGGGAGCGGTACAGCACGGAGTCTCCGGCCTTCCTCGACAACACCGCTCGGACGCGGACGGAGGAAGAGGCGCACGCCGAAATCCTACTCGCGTTCTTCGGCGATGGTTGTGATGTCGGGAATCTCACGGAAGCTGATGTCGTTGCTTTCACCGCAGCGCGGTTGAAGGGCGGGATCGTTCTCAAGGACGGCGAGAGTACTAGGGCCGTCCGAGCGAGATCACCCGAGGTGGAGGTGCGAATCCTCAAGACGATGCTCAACTGGGCGACGACGATCCGGTTGCGTTCAGGCGAACGTCTACTCGCGTCTAATCCGCTAACGTCTGTTCGTGGAGCAAGGGAGGCCAATCCCAAAAGGCCGGTTGTGTCGTGGGAGTGGTTTCAGGCGACACGGAAGGCGATGCAGGAACTAGCCACGCTCAGCGTCGAGAACCCATCCAAGCATCAGCGTTGGATTCGGCTAGAGCTCGCCCTGGTCTTGGCAGAGGCAACAGGCCGACGCATTGGTTCGATACGGAAACTCGCGTGGCAGGACTTCGACTTCGAGCGGTTGACGATTCTCTGGAAAGCGGAGAACGACAAGAAGCGGAAGGAATGGCGGGTGCCGATGCCGCCTGCGCTTGCCGAGGAAGTAACACGGTTCCACGTGAGTCTGGGCGGAGCGTTCGGCGGCCTGGTCTTTCCTAGCGCCACGGATCTAACAAAGCCTCTGGGCCGCGAGGTGTTTCAACACGGGCTACTGGAAGCTGAGCGCCACGCAAAAATCCAGAAGTTGGACGGTGGGGGGTGGCACGCGCTTCGGAGGAAATGGGCCTCAGAGAGAAAGCACCTCCCGTTGGTGGACGTTGCAGCAGCGGGAGGCTGGAAGGACACACAGACGTTGGTCGAGTGCTATCAGCACGCGGATGCTGAAACGATGCTCGCTGTAATGTCCGAACCGCGCAAAGTGTCCGAGAGGGCGGCAGGTACATGAATCTCGGACAAACCGTGAACGAAACTGGTAATCGGTTTGGCGATGCAAGACGGCCCGATCACGCAAGAGCGTGTCGAGCCGTTAGTTACAAAGTCGGGGCGACTGGATTTGAACCAGCGACCTCCTGCTCCCGAAGCAGGCGCGCTACCGGGCTACGCTACGCCCCGAAAAAGAGCAGTCTCCCGGCGCGGGAGACTCACCTATCATAACAGATAAGCGAGTCCTAAGGGAGCCTCGAAAGCCGCGGTTTCGCCGCGGCTAGCGCGTCTGGTCGTAAACGATGTCGACCGGTATCGATCTGGCCGCCAGGCGCGCCAGATCGCTCGCCAGCACCGGCCCAATCTTGCCCATCTCATCGTAGAGGCGGCCGGTACCTTCGTAATCACCATCACCCTGAATGGTGAGAATACGCTGCGACAGCGCGTCGACCGATTCGCGCAGCTTCACCATGTCCACGCGGTACTTTCCGCTCGCGTCCCGGGCGAAGGCGCCCCGCTGCTCCATGAAATTGAAGGCGACGACGTTGGCGCGGCCGTGCGCGCTCGCCGCGCCAAAGCGAATGGATCTGAACAGGCTGGCGAGAAAGGTCACGTAGTTGTCGTCCAGGCTCGCCGACCCCAGCTCGCCCTGCGAATGAAGCTGGCGGATCATGTAGAGACCCAGAATGTCCGCCTTGCCTTCCTCGAGCGACGAATAGCGCTCCTTTAGAGCCGGCCGCACCAGTCCCTTTCCGTTGATGGTGTTCTTGATCCCCAATCCGTGCGCGACCTCGTGAAACATCACGTTCCCGAAAAATGCATCGAACGTGATGTTGGGCAGCTGGTCGGACACCATCAGCTCGTTGGCGATCGGGACGAGAATCTTGTCGAACTTGGCGCGCATCGCGTTCTTGAGCTGGAGCCGCCTTGTTCCCTTCTTGAGCTGCACTTCCTCATCGTTCGGCAGATTGATGGCGATCGTCTTCGGCCCAGCGTTCGCATCACCGGCCACGTATACGACGTCGTAAGCGTTCAGATCGGATCCCGCCGCCGGCGTCTCACTCTTGTATTGATCGGGAACGGGAATGCCGCGCTGCAGCGACGGCAAGAGCGCCACGTACTTGGAGAGACGCTGGCTCCATTCCTTGTCCTTGATCAGCACGAACGCCTCGTGCGTCGCCTTGTAGCCGAAGAGCGCGTCTTCGTACGTCTCGATCGGGCCGATCACTATGTCGAGTGTGTTGTTCTTCATGTCCATCCACGCCAGATCGCTCGGCTGATAGTTGTCCGCGAGCAGCGCATCGGAACGTGTTCTCAGATAGAGAGCAAGCCCCGGGTCTTCGGCCAGCGCAGCCGCTTCACGAAGCTTCGCGGCGGCAACCTGATGACTTGCACTGAACACCTGATGAAAGGGAATCGCGTGCAGTTTTCGGGAAGCGTCGCGACGGACGATGGTGTAGAGACTCTTCAACGAATCGGCACGGGCGCCGCCGACCTTCACGGCTTCTTCGAACTCCGTCTTGGTCATGTCGACGGGATAGTAGCCGGCGCCTGGAGGCTTGGGCCCAACATCGGGGACAAAGGGCGCGTTGCCGTCGAGCCGGTCCCACGGTCCGTAGTTCACCTCGACGAGGCGGCGCACCACAGGATCGGCAATCGTCCGCAGCAGCGAGTCTCCGTTGCCGTAGGCCTCGGCCCAGAATGGCTGATTCATTGCGCGCGCCGCGTCGATGAGCACCGGCAGCATCTGGCGCTCCTTTGCGGTGAGGCTGGATTCGTTGGCGACCAGACGCACGGTCGTATAGCGCGCTAACCGCTCTGCCGGCGTAGGCGATGCGGCCCCGGCGGCGCTAACCGATGGTCCGGGCAGCGACGTCGTGGTTTGCACCGCACATCCTCCCATTACAAGTGAACCGCAGAGAGTGGCGACGAGTTTGGTCGAGCTCATTTGGATTCCTGGAATTGATTGTCCTCGGCGATGGCTTCAACGGGCATTTCGGAGTCTCGCCAGGCCGCCCACCCGCCGGTGAGCGCGCGCGCCCTCGGCCACCCCGCCTTCCTCAACTGTCGCACCACACGGATGCTTGTCTGTTCGTCAATTCAGGCACAGTAGACCACCAGCGTCGCGTGCTGGGATAGCCGCAGGTCCGTGGCCGTGCGAACCGGATCGTCGGGCGGAAGCCTGATTGCCCCAACGGCGCGGCGCGGATCTGCCCCCAAGTTCCGGTCCTTGCGCGCGTCGACGATGACCACTGGCTCCGAGCGCGCGATCATCTCGCGGACTTCCGGCAGATCGATGTGCTCAGGGATGTCGCTTATCACCCCGACGGGCCGATCGGTGCGCAGTGGAATTTCAGTCCTTCTCCCGCCGGCCGCGGCCTGCGCACTCGGCGGGTTGAGCGTCGGGCGCTGACCGACCGCCGTGGCGCTGACGGGCGCCCCGGCCGGAGTGTTCGCGCGCAGAAAGATCGCCATCCCCCCTCCGTGTATGATGACCGAGAGCAGAGTGACCAGACACGCGATGGTAAAAAGAGCTTCCGCTCCGGGGACGCCCGCGAACACCGGGAGAAGCATGAACAAGAGCGCGCTCAATCCCCGCGGCCCGAATAGCGCGACGAGTCTTCGCTCGCGTTGGGTGAGCCCGACGTTTCTCAGCATCGGATACAACACCAGCGTGCGGATGAAGAGCGCGACCACTGCGAACGCCAGCGTGCGGAAGCTGATCACGGTCAAGCCGGTCCAGATGAGCGAAGTTCCGAGAGCGACGAATGTGAGGAGCAGCAGCATCTCGGCGGTCGCTTCGCCGTACTCGAGAAAACAGTCACACAGCTCGACGTCCTGCGATGCGACTATGAATCCCGCGGCGAAGGCGGCGAGAAAGCCGCTGCCGCCGACAGCTTCCGCGGCGGCGTATCCGGTGAAGGCGAGGCCAAGCGCGTACATCGATTCATAGTCGCGCCGGACTCCGACCCGATCGCGAATGCGTCCGAGCAATACGATGCCGACGTACCCGACGGTCGCCCCGAGCGCCGGCCCGAGCAGAAACAGTCCCATCAGCTGACGCCCCAGCTCTCTCGAGGAGAGCTCGTACTCACCCGGTGCCCCGGCGAGTAAAAGCAGGATGCTGATGGCGACGATCGGAAGCAGCGCCACGTCGTTGAGTCCGGACTCGAGGCGGAGGGCTATTCGTGGAGCCTGAGGCAGCGCCGGAGAGCGAAGCATCGTACGCAGCAGCACGGGATCGGTGGACGCGAGCGCGGCGCCAAGTATCGCCGCGGCGGGCGGGGAAACGCCGAGCAGAAGCCAGGCGGCAACTCCGATTAGCGCCGCGGGGACGAGCGTTCCCGGTCCAAGCACCCGCCAGGCCAGCCGCTTCCGGACCCGCACTTGTCTGGTATCTATCGTTACCGCATCGCTGAACAGCACCAGCGCCAGCGCGAGCGTAGCGAGAACACGCAGCTCCGGCGAAGCGAAGCTGATCTCGAGGAGTCCGAAGCCCCAGGGCCCCAGCGCCGCTCCGAGCGCGAGGAACACCGCCGCCAGCGGGATCGCCGTGCGCTCGATCGCGCCCGAGAGGAGAGAGGCGACGATGATGACGAGGCCGACCAGAGCGGTGATGGTGACAAACTGCTCCATTGCTGTATTTGATAACCTGTCGCGGGAACCGGAGGCAAGTGTCGGGACAAAGGTCGTCCCACTGCGCGCCGCCTCTGGTATATTTCACAGCGGAAAACACAACGCCACCGATGCCACCAATAGACGAGAAGCCAAGCAGGAACGAAGACGAGTATTTCGCGCGTCAGAACGCCGATCTCATCAAGGAGATGCGGGCGAAGCTGGACGCCGATCGGAAGAAATCGGAGCGACAACAGCAGCTGAAATGTCCGCGCGACGATATCGATCTGGTCGAGACGGAGTCGGAGCACGTGAAGATCGACACCTGTCCCAAGTGCAAAGGCGTCTGGCTGGATGCGGGCGAGCTGGAGCAGCTGCGACTGGTGAACAAGCAGCGGGGCGTGACAGGTGGAGTGCTCAGCTCGCTGTTCCGGCGGGGCTGATTTCTAACGCTGAGCTTTACGTGGCCATCGCCATGGCTGCACTTTGTTTCAAGTCCCTGCAATCTCTCGTTGTCGGGGTCTCAAGCCCCGGGAGGTAAACATGTTCGTCGCGGTACAGCACAACATCAGCAACCCGGAAGCTTTCTGGACGAGAGCGAAAGAGATTGTGCCGAACCTTCCGAGCCACTTGAAGCTGCATCAATGCTTCCCGAACAAAACGGGCTCGCGCGGCATCTGCATCTGGGAAGGCGATTCGGTAAAAGCGGTTCAGACCTACCTCGATGGACAGGTGGGTCACGTCAGCTCGAACGACTACTATGAAGTAGAGAACATGGAGGCGATCGCGCTTCCGACGGGCATCGTCCCGTCGATCAGGCCTTCGCGTCCGTTCGAGACCGAGCGGCCGATGAGAAGGGAAGACCGGCCGGAGCCCCGCGCGTAATAGGCGGATCGCACGGAAAGCCCGGCCAGCATCAGACTGGTCGGGCTTTTTCTTTTTGCGGTAGAGACTTCGGTCTGGCGTAGCGCGACAGGCAAACCTATACTCGGGGCCTCCACTTTTTCGGGGGCGAGTATGGGAAACGACGTGAACCGCCGCGAGTTTCTGCAGGTCGCGGCGGCCGGCGCAATCGTTGGTGGGTTGGATTCACATCTGCGCGCGGCGACCGCGCAGGCGCAACCTGGGGCTTCCTCATCCGATTGGGCCCTGAACGCCACGATCATCGAGGCATGCAGCTGCAGGATGTTTTGTCCGTGCTATTTCAGCACGGTGCCAAGCCCTCAGGGTGAGGGGCACGGAGCGATGGCGGAGCATTACTGCCGGTTCAACATGGGCTACCGTGTCAACAAGGGGAATCTCGGGAACGTCAGCCTCGATGGCCTCAAGTTCTGGATTGCAGGCGACCTTGGCGCCGACTACTCGAAAGGTACGGAGTGGGCCGAGATCACCTTCGAGCCCGCAACGGCAAAGGCGCAGCGGGATGCCATCACGACGATCATTCCCAACGTCTATCCGGTGAAGTGGAAGTCCTTCACCTTTGGCCAGGACGCGCCAGTCGAATGGAGCGCGACGAACGATCGGGCCGAGGCTCGGCTCAATGGCGGCAAGGCCGGTGAGGTGGTGCTGCGCCGGAATCCGGGGATGACGCAGGAACCGGTCGTGATCAGGAACCTCCGGTATTTTGGCGCCCCCCGGAACACGGGGTTCGTCCTGATGCCGAACGAGATCGAAGCTTACAGGGTTGGCCCGAAGGCATTCGAGTTCAAGGGGACCAATGGGTTCATGATCACCTACGACATCACGTCAAAGGACGTCAAACCGAAAGCGTAGGTCTCTCAGGTAGAAACATTGTGACATCGGTACAACAAAGGCGAGACAACCTGACTGGTTGTCTCGCCTAATGTTTGTCATATGCGCTCCTAACGACGCCAACGTCACTTATGCTTTAACAACCGGCGCAGAACCATGCAACGATAGCGCAGAATTATTCAAGACACAGGTGGACTATGTAAAGATTTTTCCCTTGGTGACGGCTAGGGAGTCACGGAATGCGAGCGCAGCCAGTCGCTGGGCGCGCACTGATGGAGTTACGATGGTAACCGCGGATCGGTTCCGAACCGGCGAGAGAGTGCCGAAGTCTGGCATCTATCGCGTGTTCCACGACCGATACCATACTGGCACGCACGAAGTAACCTGCGTGTGCGGCGAGCGCTTCCCGGTCTGTAATCGGTGCGGTTACAGCGCGCAGTTTCAGCTCGTCAAGGCCGCTGAGCATGTGCTGAACAGCGAATACTTCAGAAAGAGTTGAAAAAGAGCTGAAACTTGTCGCGGCCAAAATAGGCCAGGAATTGCGCGAACGCCTGCGGTTTAGCCGGGCCGGCCCACATGAAGAGTTTCCGGGGAATGTTCACGGCCCGCGCACGCGCGTCTTCGGTGCACCGCTGGCGTCAGACCGGTCATGCGTTTGCACTGCCTCGTAAAATGGCTTTGATCACTGAAGCCGGCCTCAAGCGCGATCTGCGTGATGGGATCGTCGGTTTCCATTAGCCGCGTTAGCGCCCAGTTCAAGCGGAGGCGCCGCAGGTAGGCCCCCAGGCTCTGACCAAAATATCGACTGAACTCGTGTGCCAGAGAGGAGGGATGAACGTCAACCACATGCGCAACTTCAGACAGTCCATCGATCGTTCTCCATTCCTCATGCAAGAAATCGCGAGCCTGGCAGAGCCAGCGAGGGCGTTCTCGGGCTCTTTCGCGCGCCTCAATACGCGCCGCGCCACCGAGGAGCACCATCACTCTTGCCTCGAGGGAGATACTGCTGAAAGCATCGCGTTCGCCGAACTCTTTGAGAATGCCCAGGATCTCCCCACCTAAAGCGGGATCGCGCAGAAGTCTGACCTGGTCGAAAAAGGACTCAAATACATCCAGGTTTGCAGGCTGTCCGTGAGTCTGAATTACCAGGCACTGGGCTCCATGCTCACTCACGCAGTTCGCATGTTGTTCGCCGAGCGGTTCTGTCCAGGCGGTCCCTTCATCGCACGGAAGGACACGACCGCTGATGCGGGTGCGGAATCCGCCGTGTAGCATGTAAGCGAGGATGGAGCCATCATGGGTGTGAGGCTCGAGAACGGCTCCGGCGGGGAACCACGCTTCTGTGAGGGAGAAAGTATGCGTCTCCATCGTCCGGAAACGCGGACTTCCCATCGTTACTGGAACAGCTGCCTGCATCTGTTGGCTACCAGCGCCTGGAATCGGGAAAGTTGCGTGGAAAACCATAAGGAGGTGCACGCAGCGTCGCTAGGTGGTAGCGTGGCATTGCGACGAACGTTCTTCGCGGCGGCCCGTTCAGTTTGTCTACGGGTTCACCTGTATGTTGCCGCTTGTGACTACCCAGGTATTGACGTCTCCCGCCGTCCAGAGTTGGCGAGCGCAATACTCGGCTGAGGTAATGATGCCCCCGGGCCCCGGCTCGAACCCGAATACGGTCGTGCGATCTGGTGGGGCGTTTCCCTCGCCGTTATCGACGACCCGGAACCACACGTCATCGCCGACTTCGTGACGAGTCGTGCGGGCCGCGGGATCCGTTGACTCGTTCTGCGTAACGACACCACCGATCCAGGCGCGGTTGTTGACCGGATCAAAGGAGACGCACGTAACCTCGCCATGAAAATCCACCGTCCCATCGTCGCTTTCGTAAAATTGCCGGAATTGGCCGCTGACCCCGCCGGCAACCAACTCGGCATTGAACGAAAAACTCAACGGCGAGAACCCGGGCGGCAACTCGGCCTTCCCGCCCCCTGACGCAATCGACGGATCCCCCGCGATATGAACAGCGATACGAACAGTGGATGGTTCAATCGAGCCAGAGGATCGCTTCGCCGCGGTAGGAGAGTCGCACGCGCTCATCGTTACTGCGACAACGACAAACAAATTGACGTATCTCGTCCGCATCATTGTGTCTCCGTGAGTAAGAGATATGCGCTGGTGCGCAGACTCATAATCACAACACGTTACGGATTCTGTCTTGAACGGTACTGACCGCCTTGTACGATCCTGCGGTCGATCATTTAAGGGGCGGCTCGGGGAGAGCGCGGGGGATCAGGGACAAGCTGTCCGAAACACATCCCCCCGCCCACGGACAGCAAAAAGCCCCCGCACCACTTAAGGAGCACAGGGGCTAAACCACTTCACGCGCCCGGAGGGACTCGAACCCCCAACCTTCTGATCCGTAGTCAGATGCTCTATCCAATTGAGCTACGGGCGCTCACACAAATATTTCCAGTCGCTGCTTTTCAACGCATGAGCGGTACAAGACTCGAACTTGTGACCTCCACGATGTCAACGTGGCGCTCTAACCAACTGAGCTAACCGCCCCTCGACGTGTGCAAGAGCGGGAAACGGGACTCGAACCCGCGACCCCAACCTTGGCAAGGTTGTGCTCTACCAACTGAGCTATTCCCGCGACAAACAGCCGTAGTCCCGGCTTTCCCCGCCATGGAGGTGAGGGGAATCGAACCCCTGACCTCTTGAATGCCATTCAAGCGCTCTCCCAACTGAGCTACGCCCCCCGACAGCGGCACCCAACGTAAGTCGTTAACACACGTCCGTTTGGGAACCTTGAAGGATATTCAGACGTAGTAAGGAAGTCAACGAATTGGGTCTAGCGGGATTCCACCCGGCAGGTATTTTGCAGCCGTTTGGTAATGCCCGAAATAAGGCGGTCCTGCTTCGCGCGCTGGTTAGGTGCAGTAGTTGCGGCAGCGCGAGGGAGTATTACGGCCGAGCGTCGGGTTTCGCAGATTTAATCACGGGGCGGGCAGCCCTCCCCGAGCAGTCTATCCGAGGAATCAACTGAAATGGCGGAAGTGAAGCGGCGTCGCAGGACTACCACACCGGCAGGGATCGGGACCACCGAGCCGGACAGGGACATCCTCGACCAGTACCTATACGAAGTGAGCACTTATCCCCTCCTCAAGGGGACGGAGGAGCTCGATCTCGCGCGTCTCATCCGCGCGGGGGATCAGGACGCCCTCCAGGAGCTGGTCAAGCGCAACCTGCGCTTCGTCATCTCCGTGGCGAAGAAGTACCAGAACCGCGGCCTTCCGCTCATCGACCTGATCGGTGAGGGGAACGTCGGGCTGCTCACGGCCGCCCGGAAGTTCGATCCGGACCAGGGCGTGAAGTTCATCTCGTACGCAGTGTGGTGGATCCGCCAGGCGATTCTTTCCTCGCTAGCGCGCCAGGGTCGCACCGTGCGCGTGCCGCTCAACCGGACTGCGGACCTGTCGCGGATCATCAAGGCTTCCGAGATCCTCAGACAGAAGATGCGTAGAGAGCCAACACCCGAGGAGCTGTCACAGCTCACCGGACTGTCGGTTGACGTAGTGCAGTCGCTCGCCGCCCTCAACACCGGCGATGTGCGGCTCGACGCGCCGATGGACCCGGAAGGCGACCGTTCGCTGATCGAGCGTTTCGTCGCCGACGAGATGCCGGACACCGAGGAGGAGGCAATGAACCGCTTCCTCAACGACGAGATCGAGACAGCGCTGTCGACGCTGCCGCCTCGGGATGCGAAAGTCCTGCGGCTGTACTTCGGACTCGAGGGTGGGCGCGAGCACACTCTGGAGGAGATTGGCTCGCTGCTCGGAGTCACCCGTGAGCGGGTGCGTCAGCTCCGCGATCGCGCGTTGAAGAGATTGCGCGAGGGGGATGTCGGTCGGGCCCTCGGTAGTTTCGCGGCATAACGAACCTCTAGCGCCCAATGAAAAGGGACGAGCGAGAAGCTCGTCCCTCTTTTTTTGTTTACAGGCGTACATTCCCTTGCGCCAGGAGTTAGGCTATCCTAAATTATGATTGTGCCTCCACGTACTCTGATCTTCGGAACGACAACAATGCGACGTTTGATTCTTCTCTCCTGCCTGATCGGCGCTCCCGCCCTCACCGCCCAGTCCCCACCTCCCTCGCAACCGCAGGAAGAAGCGCCCCCGATCGAGGACAACAGTTTTCTGGTCGAGGAGGCCTACAACCAGGGGCGCGGGGTCGTGCAGCACATCAACACGTTTTCTCGCGCGCGTGGCTCTGACGGATGGATGTACACGTTCACCCAGGAATGGCCGCTGTTCAGCAAGACACATCAGCTGAGTTACACGGTCCCGATTGCGCGCAACGATGACGCTCCCCATGCGACCGGGCTCGGAGACATCGCGGTTAACTACCGCTACCAGTTCGGCGGGGGCGAGAACGTCGGATTCGCGTTCGCGCCGCGCCTGACCGTGCTGCTCCCCACCGGCGCGAGCCGCCGCGCACATGGCGCGGGCGGAACTGGCCTCCAGGTCAACCTGCCATTCAGCGCCGAGCTTCCCGCTGACTTCGTGGCGCACTCAAACGCCGGCGCCACGTACACACCTCGCGCCCGCGACACGTTCGGAAATTCGGCCGCGACGCGGAGCTTCACGCTGGGACAGAGCGTGATCTGGCTCGCGCACCCCAAGCTCAACGTGATGCTCGAAAGCAGCTGGACTCGAGCAGAGGAGGTAGTGGGTCAGGGGCAGACGGCGCGAAGCACCGAGTTCTTCATTTCGCCCGGGTTGCGCGGCGCGATCGACTTTTCGTCGGGCCTGCAGATCGTTCCCGGCATTGCATTCCCGTTTGGTGTCGGCACCAGTCGTGGAGAGCGCGCGGTGTTCGCGTATCTGAGCTTCGAGCATCCCTTTGCGAGACAGTCACCATGAGCGGGGATTCCGGCACTCGCATTGACAGCACCTCGCGCAAGCAATCCGCGTCTTCCGCCGAAGAGTCTGTGGAACATTCCGGCGTTTCACGGCGCACCTTTCTACGGGCCGGGCTCGGCGGCGCCGGCGTCCTTGGCGCGGCAGCGCTCGCCATGCCACGCGATGCACAAACCGTCCCTCCGCCGCAGCTGACCCCGGCGTCGCACTCGATGCACGGCCACGGCGCTCATCCAATGCCAGCCGTCGTCGGAGAGGTGAACCACGAGGCGAATGGATTTCACCCGTCGAAGCTGCTCACCGACTTCGACGGTGGCACCGTCAGCACCATGGAAGACGGCCGGACGCTCCGCGAGTACACCCTGCGCGTGGAGAACAAAACGATCGAGGTCGTGCCGGGAGTTCCGTTCGCCGCCTGGACTTACAACGGACGAATTCCCGGCCCGACCATCCGCGTGCGCGAAGGTGACCGCGTGCGTCTCACGCTGTTCAATACCGGTGATCATCCGCACAGCATTCATTTCCACGGCATCCACCCCGGCCTGATCGACGGCGTCTTCGACGCGCGGTCGGGCGTCGTCCCGCCTGGCGGGCATCACGTTTACGAATTCGACGCCGAGCCTTTCGGATTCCATCTCTATCACTGCCACACCGCGCCGCTGGCCAAGCACATCTCCAAGGGACTCTACGGCGCGTTCATCATCGATCCGAAAGCGGGTCGGCCGCGCGTGGATCATGAGTTCGTGATGGTGATGAGCGGATACGACGTGGACTTCGACGGCGCCAACGACTTTTACCAGGTAAACGGAATCCCGTTTCACTATGACAAGCACCCGATCCAGCTGAGAGTCGGCGAGACGGTGCGTATCTTTCTGGCGAACATCCTGGAGTTCGACCAGAGCAACTCGTTTCACCTCCACGCCAATTTCTTTCACTACTATCCGACCGGCACCAGCCTGATGCCCGCCGAGTTCACCGACACCGTTGCCCAGATGCAGGGTCAGCGCGGGATTCTGGAGTTCAGCTTCAAGCATCCCGGGCGGTACATGTTCCACGCGCACAAAACCGAATTCGCGGAGCTTGGTTGGACGGGCATCTTCGAGGTGGCGATCTGATGATACCTCCGTCAGCGGCGCAGCGCCGCGCGCCAAAGGAAGATCCTCGCGCCGACTCTGAATCGGACGTCAGTGTGTCGCCGCGGCGATGGAGGCCCACGCTGCGCACATCGGCGGTGCTGCTGGCTCCACTCGTCCTGCTCGTGGCGGTGATCGTGCTGTTCGTGCGGACTGACGGCGCCGGGCTTAACGTCACACCGGTGGCGCCCATCGAGACCGTTCAGTTCGGTCGAACGATTCTCCGTCCGGGCGAGATCGAGCTGCACGTGCGCAACACCAGCCCCGACCCGATCACGATTGCGCAGGTCAACATCAACGATGCGATCTGGCCGTATACAGTGTCGGGGTCACCGACCATCTCCCGGCTCGGAAGTGTGGTGCTCACGCTCGCTTATCCGTGGGTTCACGGCGAAGCGTACGAAATCTCGCTCCTCTCCAGCAACTCGATCCCGTTCAGCACTTCGATCCCCGCGGCGGCCGTGACCACACGCGTGTCGTCCGGCACGCTTTTGAGCTTCACCCTCATCGGCCTCTATGTCGGCGTGATTCCCGTTCTGCTCGGCATGCTATGGCTGCCGGCGATCAGGCGAATCGGCGCGGCTGCGATGCTCTTCCTGATGGCGGCGACGGTCGGACTTCTTCTCTTTCTCGGCATCGATGCGACGACGGAAGCGCTGGAGCTGACCGGTGAGCTGAGCGACACGTTCCAGGGCGTCGGGATCATCGGGATCGGCATTGTCGGTACGTGGCTGCTGCTGGACGCGATTGGTCGGCAGCAACGGGATAGCGAGCGCAGTGCAGCGGGGCAGCGTCTCTCGCTCGCAACGGTGATCGCCATCGGGATCGGGCTGCACAACCTCGGCGAGGGGCTGGCGATCGGCGCGGCCTACGCAGTCGGCGCGGCAGCGCTCGGAACCTTTCTCGTCGTGGGATTCATCATTCAGAACATCACCGAGGGTCTCGGCATCATCATGCCGATCGCGAAGGATTCGCCCCGACTGCGCGTCCTGGCGTGGCTGGGTCTGATCGGCGGCGTTCCCGCGATCATCGGCGCCTGGATCGGGGGACTTGTACACTCGCCTCCTTTGTCGATCCTCTTCCTCTCTATCGGAGCGGGCGCCGTGTTCCAGGTGGCCTACGAAATCGGGCGCAAGATGGTATGGGGAGAAGCAGCGTTGCGCAAACGGCCGCTGTTCGCGTTCGGCGGGGTGCTCGCGGGGATGATGGTTCTTTACATCACGGGGCTGGCCATCAAGTAGTTCACGGATGCGGCGCGCGCGCCGCGATTCCAGTCTTGCGCATCACGCCGCCGGATGCACTCGCCGCTCCGCCTCCCGCGCAGTTCTCTTTCCCTCGTCGACATCGACGAAATACAGCAGCAGCGCACCGACAATGAAGAAACCGATTACGGCCAGAATCGCCGGACGCATCGTGTGTGTTCTCGCGATGATGAGATAGAAGAGAAACGAGCCGAAGATTCCGGCGAAGCGGCTGAACACGCTGAAGAAGCCGAAGAATTCCCCCGACTGGTATGGCGGAATAATGCTCGCGAACAGTGAGCGGCTAAGGGCTTGGGTGCCGCCCTGGACCGTGCCAACGAGAAGCGCGAGTATGTAGAAATGGGTCGCCGTCCGCATGAAATAGCCGAATATGCTGATAACGACGTAGACGGACAGGCCGAGAAAGATCGAGCGCTTAGTACCGATCCGCCCCGCCAGCGCACCGAACGCGAAGGTAAAGGGGATGCCTACGAACTGGACGAGAAGAAACGCGGCCATGAGACTGGTCTGGGGGATCTTGAGCTCCGCGCCGTACGCGGCCGCCATCCGGGTGATCGTCCCGATTCCATCGCTGTAGATCAGATATGCCACCAGCATCAGGAAAGCCTGCCGGTATTTTCTCAGCTCGCGGAAAGTCTCTGCCAACCGTACGAAGGCAACCACGACTGGGTTCTCACCACGCCGCTCGTCTTCCTCGAGCTTCACGGCGGGTTCCCTGACGTGTCGGAAGAGAGGAATCGAGAACAGAAGCCACCAGATGGCAACTGAGAGGAACGCGAGGCGCGCTGGGAGCGTCCCCGTCGGCGGAAGACCGAACAGGTCAGGCTTGCTGATCCACGCGAGATTGAGCGCCAGCAGAATTCCGCCTCCGACGTATCCAGTCGCGTAGGCCGCGGTGGACACGCGGTTCATCTCGTCTTCTTTGGCGATGTGCGGCAAGAGCGCTTCGTAGAAGACGTAACTGCCCTGCATGCCGAGATTGGCGAAGATGAACAGGACCGAAGCGAACAGCAGGTCTCCGCGCTGAATGAGGTACATCAAGCCGCACGCGGCGACACCGACGCCAAGAAAAACACCGAGCATGCGCTTCTTCACCGCGGCGTAGTCCGAGATTGTCCCGAGTATCGGACTGAGAACTGTCGTGATGGCGAGGGCAATCCCATTGGCAAGAGACCAGTAGGAAGCGGCCTGCCCTTCGGGTCGCCCGGCGCCGGCGACCGCTATGAAGTAGATAGGGAAAACCACCACGGCGATCGTCGTCTGCGCGGACGACGCCGCCCAATCGTACATTGCCCAGGCACGCAGCTCGCGGCGGTGAAGGCCGAGTCTCTCGAGCACGCTCTGTTTGGCTCGCACGTCGATCATCTGCATGTCTCGCGCTTTGTTGAGCTCACGGGGAGAGGCTAGGGGCTGCGTCCGGCGAGGAAAGAAAACTGATCGGTCCGCAGGCGGTAAGACAACGTGCTCGCAGGCTCCCGGGGGTCTTCCTGGCCCTTTTTCGTATCCCGCGTAACTTCACTTTTGTGATTAAGCTCCTCGACATCCACAAAGCCTTCGGCCTCAAGAAGGTGCTGGAGGGCTTCTCGCTCGAGGTGAACGAGGGGGAGACGATGGTTATCATCGGCTACTCGGGAACGGGGAAGTCGGTCGCGATCAAACACATCGTCGGACTCCTCGAGCCGGATCGCGGTACGGTGTGGGTCGACGGACAGGAAGTGCCGCGATTGACCCGCACGCAACTGTACGCGCTCAGGGCGAAGATCGGCTACGTGTTCCAGTTCGCCGCGCTGTTCGACTCGCTCAGCATCGGCGACAACGTCGCGATGGGATTGAGAAAGGAAGGGAAGCTTCGCGAGCCCGAGATTATGACGCGAGTCGGCGAAGCGCTCGAGCTCGTCGACCTGCCGGGTGTGGAGTCGAAGTTTCCGGCCGAGCTCTCGGGCGGAATGCGGAAGCGCGTCGGCATCGCGCGCGCCATCGCCCGGCAGCCCAAGTACATACTGTATGACGAGCCGACGACGGGACTCGACCCCGTCACCAGCGCCATCATCGACCAGCTCATGATCCGCATGCGCGAGAAGCTGCGCGTCACGAGCATCGTCATCACGCACGACATGCGGAGCGCCTATACAGTCGGCTCGCGTATCGCCCTGCTGTACGAGGGACGCGTTCGGCAGGTAGGGACCGTCGACGAGATCAAGCACACGAGCGATCCAATCGTGCGGCAGTTCATCGAAGGACGGCCCGATCTCGACGATGTCGCGGTGGGAGTCTGACATGACGACCGGCGAAGGAACGTCTCTCCCCGCCCTCGTCGTACACGCGCCGCGCGAGCGCGCCCGGACGATGGTGCGCTCGGCGTTTCCGCGACGGAAGTGGAAGATCATCATCACCCGCTCACCCGAGGAGTTCGAGGCGGTGTTCCGGCGTCTGCTCGTCGACGCCGCCCTGATCGATTTCGGAGTTGCGGACGACACCACCTGGAAAGCCGCCTCGTTCGCGCAGGAGTTTCCGAGCACTCCGTTCTTCGCGATGCTTCCCCTCCGGCCCTCCGACGCCCCGACGGCGGCACGGTGCTCCGCGCTGGGTTTCATCGATATGATCGTCGAAGGCATCGACGACAATGCGGCGCGCGAGCTCGTCGTACCACACGCGTTCACCACCCGGTTCCGTGAGGCTCTGTCCGATCCGCCTCAGGCGCTCGGACTATCGACCCCTCTTCAGCGTGCGACGTGGCAGGCGATCGTTTCCCAGGCTGGCCGGCCGGTGACGACCACTGAGCTGGCCAAGGCGGTCGGTCTGAGCCGCGAGCATCTGAGCCGGAATTTCGCGCGGCCGGGCGCGCCTAATCTCAAGCGGGTGATCGATCTGGTACGGCTCGTCGCCGCCGCCGAGCTCGCGAAAAACCCGGGACACGACATCCGGGACATCGCTCGCATACTCGGCTTCGCATCATCCTCCCACCTGGCCGTGACGGCGCAAAGGATCTTCGGAACCCGGCCGGCATCATTGGCAAGGCTTCGAACCACCGACCTCATCGACAGATTCGCGCAGGGGCGGACGAGGAGCCGTGCGTAAGTGAACGGCACCACTCTTCCAGATGCTCCGTCCGTTGCAGCGAGAGGGAGCTTGTGATAAATTTCACAAGCTAGGAAATCCCTCTGGCGAGGCGCTTTAGCCCCCCCACACCCCGCTCCAGAACACACCGCTTATGGCTACCGAAACGATCCTCCGCCCCGGCGAAATCAAGGACATTCTGCTCCGCGAAATCGAGGCGGCAGACCTCCACGAGCTCGACGTCGAGGAGGTCGGTACGATCCTGGAGGTGAAGGACGGCATCGCCCGCATCTATGGATTGGGCAAGGCGATGGCCGGCGAGATGCTCGAGGTCACTTCCTCCGAGACCGGCGAGAAGATCACCGCCCTCGCGCTCAACCTCGAGGAAGACAATATCGGATCGGTGGTGCTCGGCGACTACCTCCAGCTGAAGGAAGGAGACGAGGTTCGCCGCACTTCTCGCGTGCTCGAAGTGCCGGTCGGTCAGGAGCTGGTCGGGCGCGTCGTCGATCCGCTCGGACGTCCGCTGGATGACGCCGGCCCGATCAGCGCCAAACACACCCGTAAAGTCGAATCCGAAGCGCCGGGCATCATCGTCCGCCAGCCCGTAAAGGAGCCGCTCCAGACGGGTATCAAGGCCATCGACTCCATGATCCCGATCGGCCGCGGACAGCGCGAGCTCATCATCGGCGACAGAGGCACCGGCAAGACGGCGATCGCGGTCGACACCATCATCAATCAGAAGGGCACCGGCGTCATCTGCGTTTACGTCGCGATCGGTCAGAAGAATTCCACCGTCGCCGCGGTCGTCGAAAGACTTCGACAGTCGGGAGCGATGGAGTACACGATCGTCGTCGTCGCCGGCGCTTCGGATCCTGCGCCAATGCAATACATCGCGCCGTATTCTGGTTGCGCGATGGCCGAGTACTTCATGTACAACGAAGGGAAGCCGACGCTCTGCGTCTACGACGATCTCTCCAAGCAGGCCGCTGCCTATCGCCAGCTCTCGCTCGTTCTACGTCGTCCGCCGGGACGCGAGGCATTCCCCGGCGACGTGTTCTACCTGCACTCGCGCCTTCTCGAGCGAGCGGCGAAGCTGAGCGAGGACGCATCCATCGTCGACGGGACGAACATCATGAAGGCGGGTGGATCTCTCACCGCGCTGCCGATAATCGAGACGCAGGCCGGCGACGTCTCCGCCTACATCCCGACGAACGTCATCTCCATCACCGACGGGCAGATCTTCCTCGAGGCAGACCTGTTCTTCTCCGGCGTCCGGCCCGCGGTCAACGTCGGCATCTCCGTCTCCCGCGTCGGAGGCTCGGCGCAGGTGAAGGCGATGCGATCTGTCGCCGGCCGCCTGCGCCTCGACCTCGCGCAGTACCGCGAGCTGGAAGCGTTCTCCTCCTTCGCATCCGACCTCGACGCGGCGACCAAGAAGCAGCTCGAGCGGGGCGCACGCACGGTCGAAGTACTCAAGCAGCCCCAGTTCAGGCCGATGGCCGTCGAGCAGCAGGTAATCATCATCTACGCGGTGACCAACGGGTTCCTGGATCAGATCCCGGTGAGCGAGCTCAAGGATTGGGAGCGCGATTTCCTCGAGTACGCCGCGGCCAAATATCCGCAGGTCACCGAGACCATCCGCAAGGAAAAGGTTCTCTCCAAGGAGACCGAGGCGGATCTGAAACGGGCAATCGAAGCGTTCAATGCATCGCGTCCGGGCGCCAAGGTTGCGTCGAAGCCGGACGGCTCAACGCAGCCGGCAAAGCGCTAGCAGATGGCAAAGGGACGGGAGCTCAAAGGACGGATCAAGTCCGTAGAGAACACGCGAAAGATCACGCGGACGATGGAGATGGTCGCCACGTCCAAGATGAAGCGCGCGCAGGATCGCGTCGTCGCCGCGCGTCCTTACGCCAACTCGCTCACCGAAGTCATCGCCAACCTCTACACGCCTGACCTGGCTGAGAGATTTCCGCTGCTCAGACAGCCGGCGAAAATCAGCAAGGCCGCCGTAATAATCCTCACGACGAATCGCGGGCTGGCCGGCGCATTCAACGCCAACCTGCTCAAGGAAGCGCGGAATCTGCTGCGCCGGCTGAAGGACGAGAGCGTCGAGCCCGAGCTGCACGTGATCGGCAAGAAGGGCATCGGCTACTTCCGCTACGTTGGAACCCCACTCGCAACGAGCCGCATCGACATCACCGATCGTCCGACCGCGGAGAACGCCGCCGAGATCGTCGATCAGCTGATCGACCGTTTCGCGTCGGGCGAGATCGACGCCGTGTACATCGTGTACGCCAGGTTCAACACCGCGCTCTCGACTCCACCCACGACCCAGACGATTCTCCCGGTCACGCCGCCCGAGCGCAAAGGGCCGCAGCCAGATTACATCCTGCTGCCCTCCGCTGAAGTGATCCTCACCCAGTTGCTCCCCTCTTACGTTCGCAATTCAGTGTACCGCGCGCTGGTGGAGACCACTGCCGGAGAGCAGGGCGCCCGCCGCACCGCGATGAAGAACGCCACCGACAATGCGGGCGAGATGCTCAACGTATTACGCCGCACATTCAACCGCGCCCGCCAGGCGCAGATCACGCAGGAGATCGCCGAAATCGTCGGCGGTGCTGCCGCGTTACAGGGGTAATTCCATGGCTACCGCAGTCCGCACCGAGCGAAAGAAAACAGCTCCGACCGATGACAAGAAAAAGGCCAACTTCGGTCGGGTCGTGCAGGTAATCGGTCCCGTGCTCGACGTCGAGTTCGAGTCCGAGCACCTTCCCGAGCTCTATAACGCTCTGCGTATCCGCGGCAAGGCGGACTCGGGCGCCAACATCGACGTCGTCGTCGAAGTCCAGCAGCACATCGGACGCAATCAGGTGCGCGCGGTGGCGATGTCGTCGACCGATTCCGTGATTCGTGGAATGGAGGTCGAGGACACGGGCTCGGCGATCACTGTCCCTGTCGGCGCGGCCGCGCTCGGCCGCATTCTCAACGTACTCGGCAACCCGGTCGACAACGGACCACCGATTCCCGACAACGTCGAGCGGTGGCCCATTCACCGCATGGCACCGGAGTTCGCGAATCTGGAGCCCAAGACCGAGGTGTTCGAAACGGGCATCAAGGTCATCGACTTGATCGCCCCGTTCGTAAAAGGCGGAAAGATCGGACTCTTCGGCGGCGCGGGCGTCGGCAAGACGGTCGTGATCATGGAGCTGATCAACAACGTGCAGAAGGGGCACGGCGGGAAGTCAGTGTTCTGCGGAGTCGGCGAGCGAACCCGCGAAGGAAACGATCTCTACCTCGAGATGAAGGAATCAGGAGTCCTCGCCTCCACCGCTCTGATCTACGGCCAGATGAATGAGCCACCGGGAGCCCGGCTGAGAGTTGGACTGTCGGGACTTACTGTCGCCGAGTATTTCCGCGACGTCGAGAATGCCGACGTGCTCGTCTTCATCGACAACATCTTCCGCTTCACGCAAGCGGGCTCCGAAGTTTCGGCGCTGCTTGGGCGGATGCCGAGCGCGGTGGGTTATCAGCCGACGCTGGCGACGGAGATGGGCGACCTGCAGGAGCGCATCACTTCGACCAAGAACGGATCGATCACGTCGGTGCAGGCGATCTACGTCCCCGCAGACGACATCACCGATCCGGCCCCGGCGACGGCGTTCGCCCACCTCGACGCCACCGTCGTGTTGTCGCGCGCGATCACCGAGCTCGGCATCTATCCGGCAGTGGATCCGCTCGCCTCGTCGTCGAGAATTCTCGATGCGCAGTTCATCGGCGAGCGCCATTACAAGGTTGCGACCGCGGTACAGCGGATCCTGCAGCGCTACAAGGAGCTGCAGGACATCATCGCGATCCTTGGCATGGACGAATTATCCGAGGACGACAAGCTCGTCGTCGGACGCGCGCGCAGGATCCAGCGCTTCATGTCCCAGCCTTTCGCGGTCGCCGAGCAGTTCACCGGCATCTCGGGGCAGTACGTGAAGCTGGAGGAAACGATTTCGTCGTTCGAGCGACTGGTCGCGGGCGAGTTCGACCAGTATCCGGAGCAGGCGTTCTTCATGCAGGGCGGCATCGACGGGGTGGTCGAGGCCGCGAACCGACTCACCAACGCGTAAACGATGCTCAAGGTATCGGTCATCTCACCGGAGTCAGTGCTATTCGAGGGCGAGACCGATTCGGTCGTCGCGCCCGCCTACGACGGTGAGGTGGGCATTCTCACCGGCCACGCGCCCTTGATGGCGCTGCTCGGCACCGGACAGCTGAGGTTGGGAGGCGGGTCTGGCCCCCGCTTTACGGTGAGTAGAGGGTTCCTCCAGGTGCTGAATAACGACGTCCGGATCGTCACCGAGAAAGCTACGGCGAGCTAGCCGACCTTCGTCTCAACCAGGCAGTCGCCGGCGAGCCATGAGGCGTCCCCGGCCGGCGCTGTTTGACTCTATGGTTGACAAGGCTCCATCCGCTGTAATACGTTAGCAAGATAATCCAGACATACGGAAGCGCCCCCGTCCACTGCGCTTCCGCATTGTCGCTTGTCTGCACTGGAGATCTTTGCGCGATTTCAGGCGGTCGCTCACAGGTTGGTGCACCCAAGTTTGTCTCACGCGTCCGCCCAGTCGAATGGCTTGGTGAGTCCGCGAGACCAGTATCATCCCAGTTCCACTTACTGGAGGGTAGCATGGGAAAGATAGGTAAGATCTCTCGTTTCCTTGCGCTAGCAGGCGTCGTGCTCGGGCTCGTCCCGGCGGTCGCTGCTGCACAGGGGACAACCATCAATGGCCAGGTGACTGGCATCGGTGGCGCACCAGTCGTTGGAGTCAGCGTGAGCATTCCGACCCTGCGGGTCGGCGGCTTCACGGATGACCAAGGCAATTACACATTCACAGTGCCGGCGAGCGCGACCGGCACAACGGTGACGGTCACCGCGCGGCGTCTCGGATTTCAGCCGGCGTCCGCCCAGGTGACCCTGGCAGGCGCGCCAGTCGTTCAGAACTTCAGTCTCTCCGCCGCGGCGACCGAGCTTCAAAGCGTCGTCGTCACTGCCCTCGGCAGGGAAGTCGAGAAGAGCAGACTGGGTACCGCCCAGCAGCAGCTGAGCTCGGAATCAATCAACCAAACCCGCGCGCAGAACGTCGTGCAACAGATGCAGGGAAAGGTTTCAGGAGTCCAGATCACTGCACCGGGCACACAGGGCGGCTCGACCAACATCATCATCCGCGGTCAGAACTCGATTACGGGAAATAACCAGCCGCTGTTCATCGTCGATGGCGTGGCGGTGTCGAACGCCAGCCGCGGCGGCGCTCCGTTCACCGGCAGCAATACCACATTCGACTACGGTAACGCGCTGAGCGACATCAACCCGGACGACATTGAGTCCTTGAGCGTGCTCAAGGGCCCGAACGCGGCGGCCATTTATGGTTCGCGTGCGGCGAACGGCGTCATCCTGATCACCACCCGAAAAGGTGGCAATACAGGTGGCCGGACGCGCACGGATATCAACACTAATTTGACCTTTGAGACCCCGGCGATTCTTCCCGACTTCCAGGACCTGTATGGACAGGGGTCGGGCGGTGCCTTCGCATGGGTCGATGGAAACTACGGCGGGACCAACGACGGCACCGACGAGAGTTGGGGCCCGAGAATGGACGGACGGCTGATTTGCCAGTTCGACAGCCCCGGTGCCGGAACCAGCAGCTGCACACCAACGCCCTGGATCGCGCAACCGGATAACGTAAAGGATTTCTTCGAGACCGGCGTTACAGCGTCGACGACAGTCGGCGTCAGCGGAGGAACGGAGCGCGTGTCGGGCCGGCTTTCGCTGGGTGCTGACAACGTCAAGGGCATCTTTCCGAACAACCTCTTCCAGCGGCGGACGGTTTCGCTCAACGGCACGTTCCGCGCGAGCTCACGCCTGACCACTGACGGCTCTGTGCAGTACATCCACAACTCCGGACGCAACCGCCCGGGCGTTGGCTACTCAGGCCGTAACCCGCTCCAGTCGATGTTCAACTGGTACGGCCGGCAGGTCAATACTGAGTCGCTCAAGCAATTCGGGCTGGGCGGACCCGCCAACGGTGGGCCATCGAACCGCGAGTACAACTGGAATTACAGCTACCACAACAATCCGTTCTGGGTAATGGCGGAGAACCCCCAGCTCGACGATCGCGATCGTCTGATTGGGTCGGTGGCCCTGAACTACCAGCTTGCCGACGGCGTGAACGCGTCGCTCCGGACCGGCTCGGACATCTACCGGCTCGGGATCCAGCAGCTTTACGCGCAGGGCGCGCAGGACTTCATCAACCAGGGATACGCCGGCGGTTTCCGCTTTGTCAACGACTACCGTAACGACAACAATACCGGCCTCACCGTCACGGCCGCCCGCCGGCTCGCCAGCTGGCTCGATATCGATGCCGTCGCTGGCGGCAGCGTCCGGCGGGAGTACTTCAACGGGAATAGCCAGCAGACAACCGGACTGGTGGTACCGAAGGTTTACAACCCGTCCAACGCGGCCGTCGCGCCCTCGATCACCCAAGACGTCGTGCGCCGGCAGGTGCAGGGCATCTACGGATCCGCTGCCTTCACGGTCAACGAGTGGTGGACTTTAGAAGGCACTGCGCGCAACGACTGGTCTTCCACTCTGCCGGTTGGGGCGAACTCGTACTTCTATCCGTCGGTCAACACTTCAGTAATAGTGACGGACGCAATCCCGGGCCTGAAGGGCAGGGTGCTTACCGCGCTCAAGCTCCGCGCAGCGGCGGCCCGAGTGGGAAGCGATGCTCCCGTGTATTCACTGGTTCCCGTTTTTCTCGGCGAGTCACAGAGATTCGGCACTCAGCCGCAATATCGTCTGGACACCAGATTGGCCAACGCCGATCTGAAGCCTGAAATAACGCGGTCCGACGAATTCGGCGCCGAGCTTTCACTTTTCCAGGACCGGGTAATCCTGGACGCCAGCGCATACAGCAAATCAACCCGCAACCAGATCTTCGACGTGGAGATCTCGGGTGCAAGCGGCTTCGACAGGAAGTGGGTTAACGCCGGTGAAATCAGCAACAAGGGACTCGAGGCGCTGCTGACGCTGAATGTCCTTCGGTCAGAGACACCGACCGGGTTCGGCTGGACTTCGACGTTCAACTTTGCTCGGAATCGCAGCAAAGTGGTCGAGCTCGCGCCGGATGTCGAAACGATCGTCCTTGGAACGGGCGGTTTCGGCGATGTTATCGTCGAGGCCCGAGTAGGCGAGCCATACGGAGCGATTCGGGGCTATAAGCCAAGGCTCGACGCGCAAGGGAGGCAGCTCACGTCGGGTGGTTTCCCCATGCGAGAGACCACTCTGTCCGTGGTTGGCAACATTCAGCCAAAATGGACCGGTGGCTGGGCGAACCAACTCAGCTTCGGAAGTGTTTCACTGAATACGCTGCTCGATGTCAGGCGGGGCGGTAACCTTTACAGCACCACCCAACTGTTCGGCGACTATGCCGGAGTACTGGAGAGCAGCTTACTGGGCCGTGAGGTAGACTGGAATAGCCCAGGTGTCCTCGTCGATGGAATCGATCTCGCTACGGGGCTGCCCAATACGACCCGGATCACCTCCGAACAGTACCACCACAGCCTGTTCAGGCACACGACGAGGTTCACTTACGACGCTGGCTATGTGAAGCTTCGTGAGGTGCGGCTCTCGTACAACCTGCCTGAGTCCTGGGCCAACAGGATCATGGGCGCGCGGGAAGCCAGTTTCGCCCTCACAGGCCGGAATCTCAAGATGTGGACGAATGTCCCGAACATTGATCCGGAGTTCGCTTACAGCAGCAGGAACGATCAGGGTATCGAGGTAAACATGTCGCCGAATCCACGCAGCATCGGCTTCAACCTCCGGATCGTTCCATGACGCATCCCACTGGAGACACCAAAATAATGACGTACATAAAACTTCCATTGAGACAGAGAGGCTTTCGCCTCGCCGGCCTCGGCGCCTTGCTCGTGCTCGGCGTTGGAGCCTGCGACACGGACAAGCTGATCAACGTCAATGAGGATCCGAACAACCCGACCTCGGCGCCGCCGCAAGCGGTGTTCACCTATGCCACCCGCATAGCGCTGCAGCGATGGTTCTCCGGCGGCACCATGAATCTTCGTGGTCCCGTGCTGACTGCGCAGCACCTCGCTCAGGTTCAATACCCCGACGAGGACACATATGATCGCCTCGATGGCACCGTTACCAACGCCAGCTTCAACAACACGTACATCCAAGAGCTGAAGAACTTCCAGGCCGTCATCAACGCCGGGAGAGCGGACAATCAGGCGCTGTTGTGGGGACCTCCTCAGATCATGCGAAGTCTGGTATTCGGTTACGTGACCGACGTTTGGGGGGACGTGCCGTATTCTGACGCGCTCCAGGGAGATGACGAGGATGTCATCATCCAGCCTGCATACGACGCACAGCAGGCTATCTACGACGGTCTTTTCGCCGACCTGAGCGAAGCTGTAACAGCTATCGCAGGGGCGCCTTCGAGTGCGGTGACGCTTGGTGGTGCGGACCCGATCTTCGGCGGCAATAGCCTGCGGTGGCAGCGATTCGGCAACTCGCTGCGTGCGCGCCACGCCATGCGTCTGGCCAACGTCGACGCCGCGAAAGCACAGGCGCAGCTGACTGCGGCGATCGGCGCCCCGGGAGGGCTCATGGCCTCCAACGCCGATAACGCGCAGATGGACTGGCCGGGAGGTGGAGTCTACGACAACCCCTGGTCGGTCAATAATCAGGGACGGGATGATCACCGGCTGTCGAATAGTCTGATGGGCCAGATGCTTCCGCACAACGATCCCCGCGTTCCGGTGTACGCCCAGCCGACGCTGGCGTCGGCGACTGACCCGACCGCGCCCGATTACGCGGGAATGCCGAACGGACTCACGGCGACAGAGGCGGCTACGTATTCTCTCACGTCCTCGCGCCCGGGAGCCGTTTTCTATTCCAACAACTCGTTCTGCGCTGCTTGCGCCACGCTTGTTGGAGCGACGTTTCCGTCCTTCGTCCTCACGTACGCCGAGGTCTCGTTCATTCTCGCTGAGGCGGCGGAACGCGGCTGGATTGCCGGCAGCGCGGCAGCTTATTATGACCAGGGAATTCGGGCGTCGATGGAGCAGTGGGGTGTGACCGACGCGGCCGCGATCACTGCGTTCCTCGCCCAACCGGGGATCGTCTATGTGCCCGGGACAGAGGGTCTCCGACGGATCGCGCTTCAGAAGTGGATTGCGCTGTACACTGATGGAGTGGAGGCGTGGGCCGAGTGGCGCCGGACCTGTGTTCCGGCGACCGTGGTACCGGGATCCGCCGCCGTCATCAACACGGTGCCTCGCCGCTATCAGTACTCGACGAGGGAGCAGTCAGTCAACGGCGCGAACGTGGACGCCGCAATCGCCAGGCAGGGGCCGGACGAGTTCACAACCAGAGTGTACTGGGACACGAATCCGTCCGCGGCGCCTACGTACCCTGGAACGAGCTGCGGCGTGCGTCCCTAACGCTCCGCGATTCGGTTGAGAAATGAAGAAAGCCTCCCGTATTCCGGGAGGCTTTCTTTTTTGCTGGCTTTTGTTTCGGAGATCCTCGTTTCTCAGCGCGTTCTGGTCCAGACGAGGACCAAGCCGCAGAGTCGGTTTGTGCGCTCCGTATACTGCGCGGGCGTTCCTGCACTCGAAGGATAGAACTCGATCGCCGCTATCTCGGAGGGCTGAATGACTTCGTCGAGCTCGGCGCCCGGTACACGCTGGCCGTCCAGCCAGACCATCGGCTGGCATCCTCTGACGCGCATGGTATTGCCACCCGTCGATGCGGTGACAACGGTGCCCGGAACGCTGCGGAATAAGTCGCTCGAGTATCTCGCACCAGCCCGGCGGATGTCAGCCTGCTCGAGGAACCGAGCGAAACTCCCGCGCTGCTGCTTCCGCTCATAGTATTCCTGTAGCCTGGTGTCATTGGCGGCGACCAGCACGTCATCGAGCTCGTTGGGAACGGATTTCAGAACGATCTCGAGGCCGGTCGAGGCTGGAGTACGCGCGTCGACCTCCAGATACTGCATGGCATAGCCCAAGCGACGGACTCGGAGGGGAATGACACCCTCCGCCACGCCGGAGAGGAGGAACTTGCCATCGGCGGCAGTGATCACGAACTGCTGCAGCCGCTCCCCTTGGATTATCCCGACTTCCACGTCGGACACTGGAGCTCCGCTGGCGTCCTTGATGATGCCGCTCACTGTCAGGTCAGCAGAGGCAACGGTGCTGACCTCCTGACCGTGCATCGTGGCGGCGACGAGAGCCGCGGCGGGAATGAAGAGTCTGGCTGCAACCATGAAATGTTCCTCGGGTTTGTTGCTCACTCTTAGCGTGCGCGCGGTACCAAACTTTGTCAAGCCCGAGGCGGACTGCGCGAGAAGTTGCACGGGTCTCGGCAAAGAGGCATCACGTGGCTTGCGAATTGCGCGCGTATGACGGTAACATCCTTTCGGTCAATCACTTATGGCTGACAATTCGCATCCACCGATCCTCGTCGTCGACGACAATCCGGATAACGCCAACATAATCCGGGATTATCTGGAGGCACAGGGATACCCAATTACCGTTGCCTACAATGGGGACGACGCCCTCAAGGCGTTCAGCGAGGTGAAGCCGTCGGTGGTGCTCCTCGATGTGATGATGCCCGGCCGCGACGGCTGGCAGGTGTGCCGCGAGATGAAGCAGCACCCAACCCTCGGAAAGAACGTCCGCATCGTGATGGTCACCGCTCTCGACGACTGGGTGAACAAGCGCCAGGCTCTCCAGACCGGAGCGGATGATTTCGTCGAAAAGCCGTTCGAGCTCACCAAGCTCGCGGCAACCGTTGAAAGGAATGTGAAGCTTCTGGCGTCAGCCTCCCCCTCCTGAGCGTGGATTACCACCAGCTTCTGCGCGACTCGCTCACCCGCCTCCCCACCGTCGCAGCGACAATCGACAGCGTCAGGAAGGCCGTACAGGATCGGGGCGAGCTCGTGATTCTCTACTTCAATTTCGACCGCTACTCGAAGGTGGAGGAGATCTACGGCTGGGAGAAGCTGGACAGCGTGCTCGAGACGACCGGGTCGGCGATGCGCGACTTCCTGCAGCAGAGTCCGCTTGCCTCGTCGCGGCTAATGGTCGCATTTCCCAACGACGACGACTTCGTTTTCTTCCACATTCCGCAGGACGACACCGCCGCGGCGACGGACGCCGAGATCACCGAGCTGACGGCGGGGCTCAAGGAAGCGATCGCTACACAGATCGAGCAGGTGCATGGCGAGGATATCGCCGCCCTCTTCGACATCTTCGTCGGACGCGCGCTGGTGGTCTACAATCCGAAGCTCAGACTGGAGCGGCAGATCTACCGCGGCATCCGCGAAGCCGCGAATGCGTCGAAGAGTCTCGAGCACCGCGAGGAAGCGCGGAAAGTGTCTGATCTTCGGGAGACGTTGCGCGACCGCGGACTCTACATCGAGTACCACCCGATCGTCGTCACCGACGACCAGCGGGTGTTCGGCTATGAGGCGCTCGCGCGCGGCAAGATGCGCAGCATGCGAAGTCCGGAGGTGATGTTCGAGATCGCCGCCGCGTCCGATCTGATCTGGGACCTGAGCCGGCTCTGCCGCGATCGCGCCATCGAGGGAATGGGAAGGCTGCTCAAGGATGGCGAGCTGCTGTTCATGAACGTCGACCCCGCCGATTTCGCCGACCCATCCTTCGACGTCGACACGCTCAAGGTCAAGGATCCCACGAAGGTCGTGATAGAGATAACCGAGCGCACCGCCATCAAGGACTATCCAAAGTTCCGGGGGCGGCTGAAGGAGTTTCGCGACCGCGGGTACCGCTTCGCCGTCGACGACGCCGGGTCGGGCTACGCGGGGCTGGGCTCGATCGCCAACCTCGAGCCGGACTTCATCAAGCTCGATATCTCACTGATCAATTGCATCGACGCGAATTTCATCAAACAGAATCTCGTCGAGACGATGGTGCGATTCGCCAACGAGCATGGCGCGATGGTCATCGCCGAGGGTGTCGAGCGGAAGGAAGAATACGAGATGGTCAAGTCGCTCGGCGTCCATCTGGTGCAAGGCTTCTTCGTCCACAAGCCGAGCACAAACGCGGTCGGCCACAAGCCATCGCTGCGTATAGCTCCGGTGCTTACCGACCGAGCAGTTCCGTGACGAGCTGGTAGGACCTTTCGGCCGCGCCGAGCCCCCGCTCCACGACGGCACGCGCGGCGGCGCCGGCAGCGTCGCGAGCATTGGTCGAGCCGAGTAGGTCCTCCAGACGTCGAGCAATCTCCTCTCTATCGTTCACGGCATGAGCGCCGCCTGAGGCCAGGAGGGCCGACGCTTCACGGCTTTTTGCATGCCGCGGCCCGAAGAGCACGGGCGCGCCGTACGCGGCTGGCTCGAGAACGGAGTGCAGGCCCGCTGCGTGAAATCCGCCTCCGACATAGGCGATATCAGCCAGAGCGTAGATGTCCCCCAGCACTCCATATCGATCGACCAGAATCACGTCGCTTTCACGCGCTCCGCTGCCGGAGAGCCGCGTGATCTTCAACTCGTTCAGTGTTGCCCAACTGACAATGTTCCTGAGATGGCCGTCGCTCAGCTCGTGGGGCGCGATGATGAGTCGAGTGCGAGGAAGCTTCTTTTTCAACTGGATCCACGCAGGTAACAGCTCCTCCTCGTCCGCCGGCCAGGTCGATCCGGCGACGACTGTGGGTGACGACGAGCGAAGTGATTGAACGAGCGGCGGAGTCGGAGCGTGCGCGCGCGCCCACACCTGGTCGTAGCGCGTGTCACCGGTAACACTCACTCGCCCCGCGCGCACACCCTGCTGCCTGAGCCTGTCGGCGTCGTCATCGCTGATGGCGCCGACGCGATCGAGGGCACGATACGCGTCATCCAGCACGTGACGCGCGAAGACGTTGCGCCGAGCTGACGCCTCTGGAAGCGTGGCGGAGATCACGCCGATTTTGACATTGCGCCGGCCCGCCGTCTCCGTCAGCGCCGGCCAGACATCGAGCTTGCTGAATACGAGTACCGTGGGCCGCAACGCCGAGATCGCGGCGGACGCAGCGTCAAACGTGTCGAATGGGAGGTAGTCGGAGAAGTCTGCCCCCGTCGACCGCGCAAAATCTGACGCGCTCGGCGAGTAGTGGGTGTAGACGATCTGGACGTCAGGCCGGCGTGAGCGGAGAAGCTGGATTACCGGCAGCGCCTGCAGTCCTTCGCCGACCGATGGCGCGTGGAACCAGACAAGAGGACGCGAAGGATCGCGCGACGTACTCGCCCAGCGGCGATAGCGCGTCAGGATTCCGCGGCGCGCCACAAGCCCGCGCTGCAGCTTCGACCCTCCATCGGGAATCATGTACGCAAGACCCTGCGCTACCGCGCCAGCCAGCGCGTAGGGAACCCGCAGCAGCGCGTTCACGCGCGCTCGAAGTCAGACGATCGAGCGGCACCTGTGATGATTCTATCGGCCGGGCTTCGCAGTCTTCACCAGCGCGGAATCGATAGCACGCCGGAGGTTCTCGATCGGATGGGCGCCGGAGAGAATCTCGTCGCCGATCAGGAAGCTCGGTGTGGAACGCACACCCGCGCTGGCAGCGCGCTCAAAATCCGCCTGGATAAGGGGCTTCGTGATGCCGGAGCTGACACAGCTCCTCCAGCGTGACATGTCGACACCTGTCGTCCGCGCCAGTGAGTCGAACACCGGTGCGGGAGCGGAGGCCGCTGACCACCGCGCCTGGCTGTCGAAGATGGCATCGTGCATCTGCCAGAACTTTCCCTGCGCGCCGGCGCACATGGCGGCTTCGGCGGACGGCCATGCGTGCGCGTGCGAGTTCAGCGGAAAGTTTACATAAGCCACGCGCACTTTTCCCGTTTTGACAAACTCGTTCTCCAGCGTCGGAAACGTCGTGTCGTGCCACTGCTTGCAATAGGGACACTGGAAATCGCTGACGACTATCACCCAGACGGGCGCGTTGGCGCTGCCTTCGATGCGGGCAAGATCCGCGAGCGTGATGTTGGTGTCCTGGGCCGCCGAGGGAACAGCGGTGACGGTCTTGGCGGGCACCGCGGCGGTGCTTTCAGTGCCACGCGTATTGGTGCCGGCCGGCGCACAAGCGAAGGCGACCGCAAGGGTGACAAAAGCGGCCGTGAGATTAACTTGGGGGAGAGACATCTGCTAAATACTTCGTCTCGCAGAGACTAAATCAAGGGTGGAGGAGAGATCTTCAACACGGTTCTGATTGGCTTTTTCCCGACGATGAAGCTGGCCGTGTTGCATGCAGGTGTACTGCTTCTCTTCCAACAGGGGATCCAGATTCCCCCGCCGACGGGACTCGTCAACGATTTTGCTGGTGTAATCGAGCCCGAGGCCGAGCGCCGGATGGCGCAGATCGCCGAGGACGTCCGCACGAAGTCGCGCGGAGAGATCGCGATCGTGACGATGTCGGACATCGGCGACCGCGACGTCCAGGAAGTGGCGCTCCAGATCGGACGGCAGTGGAAGGTTGGGAAGATCGGTGATCCCGGCGATCCGACTCGTAACGCCGGCGCCGTCATCCTCCTCGTGCCGAAGGAAACGGCGAGAGATGGCCGCGGGCGCTGTTTCATCGCGACCGGTCGCGGGGCGGAAGGGTTCATTACGGACGGTCAGGCGGGGACCATTTGCCGCGAGGCAACTCCCGCTTTCATAGCACAAGACTACAGCACCGGACTTGAGCTCGTGACTTTGCGCACCGCGGAGCGATTCGCGCGGGAGTTCAATTTTTCGCTCGACACCGCGCTCGTTCCTCCGCCAGCCCCTGCGCGCGACGTGGACCTCATGCCAGGCGATGGCGGAATTCCTCCACAGATCATATTCCTCATTTTCATCGTCATTCTCGTCCTGCTCAGCAGCGGCAAGCGGAAGCGCGGACGTCGTGGCGGGTGCGGAGGGGGAGGTTGCCTCCCCATTTTCATTCCGACCGGCGGCTTCGGCAACTTCAGCGGGGGCAGGAGAAGCAGAGGGTGGGGTGGGGGAGGCTTTGGAGGTGGAGGATTTGGTGGCGGGGGAGGATTTGGTGGATTCGGAGGAGGAGGGGGATTTGGTGGCGGTGGGGGAGGGTCGAGTTGGTGACGTCGAACGTTTTCCATTGATTGGCTCGCCGGACGCGCTTTCCGTCTCCTGTTTTTCCGTTTTCAGTTCTCGCGTTTTGACGGAAGAACGGATCACGCAAGAACGGAAAACGCACAGCGCAAGGTTTTTCCGATTTGATCGCCCGAGAACCGAGGAATGCAATGAAACTCGATGAATTGGTCCGTCAGCTTCAGCTCGCGCATGGCACCGGCCTCCGCAGCGTGGTTCTGTTCGGTTCCGCGGTCGCGGGCGAGCATACGAAGAAATCGGACTACAACACCCTGGTCGTAGTCGACGCGCTGCCGCTCGAGAGGCTGCGCGCTGTCGCGGCGGTCTCGAAGGCGTGGGCGGACGGTGGCAATCCTCCACCGATGACTTTCACCGCGAGCGAGTTCAGGTCTTCCGCGGACATCTTCCCCATGGAGTACGCCGACATGCTTGAGAGGCATCGCGTCCTGTTCGGCGAGGATCCGTTCGTCGGGATAGAGGTGAATCCCTCCGATCTCCGGCTGGAAGTCGAGCAGCAGACGATGGGCAAGCTGCTCCACCTGCGTCAGGCGACGATGGGTGCGGGCGGAGACCGGAGGCTTCAGCTCGAGCTGCTGGAGAAGAGCCTCAGCACGCTGATGGTTATTTTTCGCGGCGTGTCGAGACTGCACGGCGAGGCTCCATCGCAGGATTACGAGGAGCTGACGACGGCTCTCTCGCGCCGCGCGGGATTCCCGGCGGAGCCCTTTGTGAAGGTGATACGCCACGTCCGCGGTACGGAGAAGGTTTCGCGGGATGACGCGGAAGCGATTCTGGAGGCGTACCTGGGCGCAATGGAGCGTCTGGTGGCCTATCTGAACGGCTTCCGCAGCTAGATTAGAGCAGTCCGGGCAGGACCCGTTAACCAATCGAGGATTCAGCAAAATGAAAATTCGCGTGATGCTCGCTCTTGCTCCGGTGGCCCTCTCGGGCTGCGGATACAACCGCATTCAGCAGCTCGACGAGCAGGCCGGAGCGGCCAAGCAGCAGATTTCAGTGCAGCTCCAGCGGCGAGCCGACCTCGTGCCGAATCTCGTGCAGACGGTAAAGGGCTACGCGCAGCACGAAGAGGCTGTGTTCACCAACGTCGCGAACGCGCGTACGGGATTGGCCGGCGCGATTCAGTCCGGCGACCCGGCGCAGATGGCAACGGCAAACGCGCAGCTCACCGGCGCGCTGGGACGGCTGTTGGCGATCGTGGAGGCCTATCCGCAGCTCAAGGCGGACAAGGGATTCCTCCAGCTCCAGGACGAGCTCGCCGGCACCGAGAACCGCATCGCGGTCTCGCGTAACGACTACAATCAGGCGGTGCAGGCGTACAACACCTACATCCGCACGTTCCCCCAGGCGATCACCGCAAAAGTCACGGGTGCCGGACCACGCACCTATTTCGAAGCGGCTCCGGGCAGTGAGGCACCACCGCAGGTGGACTTCGGAAGCCGGACCACTCCCGCAGTACCGGCTCCAGCGGCCAGAAGAGCGCCCTAGCGGTTCTTCTTACCGGGTGCCGACTCGTTTTCCGTTTTGGGAAAGAGTGGGGTGCCAATGTCGACCCGCCACCCAGTCGGGTCGATTTTTTTTACGCCAGCGAATCTCATCTCGCTCAGCCGCTGCGGCGCTCCGAGTGCCATCCATAGCTCTTCCGACTTTTTCGGCATGAACGGAAAGAGATAGACCGCCTGCCGTGCGAGCTGCCTCATCAGCGATGCCAGCGTTCGCTCCAGCTCGCCTCGGCTGTCCGGACTCTTGGCGAGCTTCCACGGCGCTTGCTTATCCACGTATTCATTGGCGCGCGCGACGGTCTGCCAGACCGCTTTCAACGCGTCGTGGAGAAGGAATCCCTTGGGACCGCCGATCGAGGCGTGATAAGCCTCGAGATCCCTTTCATCGGCAGCGTCGATCTCGTTGACCGCTCCGCGCGGAACGACGCCATCGCAGTAGCGCGCGACCATCGAGATCGTACGGCTGGCGAGATTTCCAAAAGCGTTGGCGAGATCGGCGTTGTAACGCTCTTCGAATCTCTCCCACGAGAAGTTCCCGTCTCCGTCGAACGGCACCTCGCGCAGCAGAAAATATCTCAGCGCATCGGGTCCATATCTGCCGATTGCCTCCCGGAGATTGAGATTGCCGCCGGTCGACTTGCTCACTCTGCTGCCGCCAACGAGGACGAATCCATGAACCCAGATGCGTTTCGGAACGGCGAGTCCCGCCGCCATCAGCATCGCTGGCCAGATCACAGCGTGAAAGCGCGTTATATCCTTGCCGATCACATGCAGGTCGGCGGGCCACAGCGTCTCGAAATCGGGATTCGGGAATCCCGTCGCGGTGAGATAGTTGGGGAGAGCATCGAACCACACGTAGGTCGTCTGCGCATCGCCGCCGCTCACCGGGCGCGGGAAGGGAACGCCCCACGAAAATCTGCTCCGACTCGCGGAGATGTCGTCGAGTCCCGATTCCAGCAGCGAGAGGATCTCGTTGCGCCTCGACTTGGGCTGTAGGAACTCTTCAGTGGAAACGAGCTCCTTCAGCCTGTCGGTGTAGGCGCTCAGCCTGAAGAACCAGTTCTTTTCCTCCACCCATTCGAGAGTGCGCGTCGGATGCAGCGCGCACTTGCCGTCGATGATCTCGTTGTCCTGCTTGAACGCCTCGCAACCGACGCAGTACCATCCCGCGTAGGCTTTCTCATAGAAATCGTCGGGTGAATTCTCGAAGATGAGCTCGATGAGCCGCTTCACTCCCGCCTTGTGAGCCGGGTCGGTGGTGCGGATGAACTGATCGAAGGAAATCCCGAGCAGGCCCCACAACTCTTCGGTGCTCTCGGCAACCGCATCGACGAGCTCCTGCGGCGAGACTTTCCGCTCGGCGGCAGTTTGCGCGACTTTCTGGCCGTGCTCGTCCATTCCCACCAGGAAGTGGACCTCGTCGCCGAGGAGACGGTGGTAGCGTGCGATTACATCGGCGCCAATTTTCTCGAAGGCATGGCCCTGGTGTGGATCAGCGGTGGCGTAGTCGATGGCACAGGTGAGGAAGTACTTTGCCACTACGCTCCACCAGTGGAACCGTCCTCACCGCCACGCCCACGCCTGCCGCCGCGCCTGCCGCGCCGCCGCTTGCTGGCTGCTTCCCCGTCCCTCGGAGCTGCGGGGGCGGGGCGGGCATTCGCAGGCGGTGGCGAAGAAACGTTGGTGCGCAGGGTCGGCACTGCGTGCTCGGCGGTGTACATCAGCTCGGGAGAGATCTCCTCCGCGCTGATCGCCGCGCTGCCGCTCTCGTCTTCTTCCGCTGACGCCACCGCTACCGCCGCATCGCCCCCCCCACGCGCGCTCTCCGTCTCCTGCTTGAACTCCGCGAGCGTCAGCGAACGCAGCTCCCCTTCGACTCCGCGCAGGCTCACCCGCTCGTGGAAGATGTCAATACTTACTACTCGTTCCTCACCGCGGGGGGTGACTATAACCTTACCCTCTTTCGGGAACCGCTTCCTGCTCTGCACGTAGAACTCGTGCTCGTAGCGCAGGCAGCACATCAGGCGCCCGCACGCACCCGAAATCTGGGAGGGATTGAGCGACAGCCGCTGCTCCTTGGCGACGCCAAGATTTACCGGACGCAATTCCGGAAGCCAGGAGGCGGAGCAGTACTGACGGCCGCACCTACCGATGCCGTCGAGGCGCTTCGCTTCGTCGCGCACGCCGATCTGCTTCAGCTCGATCCGGGTGCGAAACATCGAAGCGAGATCGCGCACGAGATTGCGGAAGTCGACGCGCTTGTCCGCGGTGAAATACAGCGTCAGCTTCTTGCGGTCCCACTGCCACTCGGCGTCGGAGAGCTTCATGCCGAGCCCATTGGCGCGCACCCGCTCCATCGCCTTTCGCCGGGCTTCTTCGTTTAGCGCCGCGAGGTCCTTTGATAGTCCGCGGTCCTTCTCGGTTGCCAGGCGGAGCGCCTTCCGCTCGGGAAGCGATGTGCCGCAGCCGTGCGAGCAGCCACCGTTCCGTTTCTGCGCCAGCTCGCCGAGGGCGTGGATGTAACCCAGGTCCTCGCCGCGATCGACATCCACGATCACCGCGGCATTTAGCGGCGGCGGATCGGGGTAATCCCAGAGAAAGAACTCCTTACGGTTGCCCTTGAACGCGACTTCGACGAGGTGCGTCACGGTCTACTCGGACCACGAGCCCAGTCGCAGGAACTTCTGCCGGCGCCGGCGCACGAGCTTTTCAGGCCGCATCTTGCGCAGCTCCTCGAGGTGCTTGCCGACCGCCTCCTTGTACGACTTGGCAGATGCTTCGTGATCTGCGTGCGCCCCACCTTTCGGCTCCGGTATCACTTCGTCGATTACCTTGAGCTCGAGCAGCTCCGGCGCGGTGATGCGAAGCGCAGTCGCCGCTTTCTCCCGCATCTCCGGACTCTTCGCATCCTTCCAGAGAATTGCCGCGCAGCCCTCGACCGAGATCACCGAGTACACGGCATTCTCCATCATGAGCACGCGGTCTGCGACACCCAGCGCCAGAGCGCCACCCGATCCGCCTTCACCGATGACGGTCGCCACGATCGGCACGGTGAGCTGGCTCATCTCGTAGAGATTGCGCGCGATTGCCTCGGATTGACCGCGCTCTTCGGCGCCCAGGCCCGCCCAAGCGCCCTGAGTGTCGATGAAAGTCACGACGGGGACGTGGAATTTCTCCGCCAGCTTCATCAGGCGGAGCGCCTTGCGGTAGCCTTCCGGATGCGGCATCCCGAAGTTGCGGCGGAGCTGCTCTTTGGTATCGCGTCCACGCTGGTGTCCGATCGCCATCACGGTCTCGTCCTCGAGGCGCGCCCAGCCGCCGATGATCGCGAGGTCGTCGCGGAAAGCGCGGTCGCCGTGCAGCTCGATGAAATCTGTGAATGCGAGCTTGATGTAATCCGCGGTGAATGGGCGCTTGCTGTTGCGAGCCACCTGCACCCGCTGGAAGGGTGTGAGGTTCTTGTAGACCTCCTCCCTCAGGTCCGAGAGCTTGCGCTCGAGCGGCTCGATCGCTTCGGCGACGTTCACCTGGCGTTCCCCGGCCGTTTTCTTGAGATCTTCGATCTGTCGCTCGAGCTCGGCGATCGGCTTCTCGAATTCCAGTTGTGTCGCGGTCGCCACTGGTCAGCTCCCTCGCTGAAGTTGAACCGAGGACTCGCCCAGAATATTACGCAGCTCGCCCAGCGCCGCACGATCGACCATCAGCGACCTCGACCGCAGCCGAGCCTGAGAGCCAGTGCCGTCGCTCCAGGAGAATTCGAGCGGCGCCGAACCGGGATAGGTCTCGGCAATGACCCGCACGTCTGCCAGGACGTCCCTCGTGTAGGCGCCCTTCGTCAGCTCAATCGCGATCGTGAACCCTCCGTTGCTATGGAGGTCGGCGAGCTTCTCAGCCGACTCGATGATGAACGCCGGATTGTCGCCCCCCTCGTCACGCCGCGAGTAGGCTCCCTTCAACAGCATCGGCACATCAGTGCGAATCTTGTCGCCGAGGCTCTCCCACTTGTCGGGGAAAACGAGAACCTCGGCCGAACCGGAGAAATCCTCGATGGTGAGCCGCGCGAACTCCTTTCCCGATTTTTTGCTCAGGCTCTTCTTGATGTTCGTCACAACCACGGCGAGCGCCATGTTCTCGGCCCGCCACGATCCGAGCTCCGCGACAGTATTTTTTGCCAGGATCTCGGCTTCTGCGCGGAACCGCTCCAGTGGGTGGCCGGAGATGTAAAAGCCGAGGATCTCCTTTTCCTTGGAGAGCCGCTCCGACTCGGTCCAGGGCTCGACGTTGGGAAGCGCGAGGTCGTTGCCGGACTTGTGGTCGTCTTCGGAAGGTGCGCCGAAGAGTGAAACCTGACCGGTCTGGATCTCCTCTTGCTTGAGAGACGCTTCGCGGATGGCGACATCGAGCGCAGCCGCGAGCTGGGCGCGATTTCCGCCAAGGGAATCCATTGCTCCCGCGTACGCTAGCGCCTCGAGCACGCGCTTGTTGCAGATGCGCAGGTCGATTCGCTCACACAGGTCGAAGATCGAGCGGAAAGGACCGTCCTTCTGGCGCGCACCAATGATGGAATCGATCGCGGTGCGGCCGACGTTGCGCACCGCGCCCAGGCCGAAGCGGATCTTGGTGGCGCCGACTACGGTGAACTTGTAGCCCGACTCGTTCACATCCGGGGGCAGGATCTCGAGACCGGGTTCTTTCGCTCCGGGCACGTGAAGCTGCCGCGCTTCGTTGATGTACTTGACGACGTTGTCGGTGTCGCCGATCTGCGAGGAGAGGAGCGCCGCCATGAAATCGGCGGGGAAGTGCGTCTTGAGCCACGCGGTGTGGTACGAGATGATCGAATACGCGACCGAGTGGGACTTGTTGAAGCCGTAGCGCCCGAACGTCTCGATCTGGCTGGCGATCTCGTTGATGATCGTGGCGTCGTAGCCACGGTCGATCGACTTCGTGATGAATTTCCCGAGCTCCTCACGAATGAGCTCGGAATCTTTCTTCCCGACAGCCTTCCTGAGCACGTCCGCTTCGGCCAGCGAGATCCCGGCCAGCGCCTGCGCGATGCGCATCACTTGCTCCTGATAGGTGATGACGCCGTAAGTCGACTGGAGAATGGTCTGCAGTTCGGGCAGGATATACGACACCGGCTCTTCGCCGCGCTTGCGCCGCATGTACACCTTGTGCATGCCCGCATCGAGCGGACCGGGGCGCATCAGCGCGTTGGACGCGACGAGGTCGTCGAAACGGTCGGCGCGAATGTTCTTCAGCATGTCGGTGGCGAGTGGCGACTCGAACTGAAATACGCCGGCAGTCTTTCCGGCGCGCAGCATCCGGTAGGTATCGACGTCGTCGAGCGGCAGCGCGTCCAGGTCCGGCGCCGAGCCGGTGCGCTCGCGAATGCCGCGCAGAGCGTCGCTAATGACGGTGAGCGTCGTGAGCCCGAGGAAGTCCATCTTCAGCATGCCCGCCTTCTCGAGCGCGTTCATGTCGTACTGCGTGACGACAATGGCTTCGTCACCCCCGTTGCTCGAGCCGGATCCTTTCGACGCCTGGGTGCAGACCGGGACGTACTCGTCGAGAGGTCCAGGCGCGATCACCACTCCGGCGGCGTGCACTCCGGCGTGGCGGGAAAGCCCCTCCAGCTTCATCGCATAGTCGAGGAGGCGATGATATCTCTCTTTCTTCTCCTTCACTTCGCGCGGATCGTCCTTCCGCGGCGTGTAGAGCTCCTTCACTTCGGGAATCCGCTCGATCGCTTCCTTGACCGAGAGCGAGAAGTTCGGGTGATTCGGGATCAGCTTGGCGAGATAATCCGTCTCGGCCGGAGTGAAGCCAAGAGTGCGGCCGACGTCCTTGATCGCGGCGCGGGACTTGAGAGTTCCAAAGGTGATGATCTGGCCCACCGAATCCCGGCCGTACTTCTGCCGAACGTACTCGATCACCTCGCCGCGGCGCTCGAAGCAGAAATCGACGTCGATGTCCGGCATCGACACGCGCTCCGGGTTGAGGAAGCGCTCGAAGAGGAGATCGAACTTGAGGGGACAGACATCAGTGATGCGCAGCGCGTACGCTACGAGCGAGCCGGCGACCGATCCTCTGCCGGGGCCGACGGGAATCCCCTTCTTGCGCGCGGCGGCGATGAAATCCGCGACGATGAGGAAATAGCCCGCGTACCCGGTGCTGGTGATGACCGCAAGCTCGAAGTCGAGTCGCTCACGCACCTCACTCGGGAGGGGGGTCCCATAACGCTCGTGGGCGCCCTCTTCAGCGAGGCGCACCAGCAGCTCGTTCTCGGTCTCTACGCCCGTCGGAAGCGGGAAGGAGGGAACCTTGTATTGCTTCGAGAACTCGATAGCGGTCTCGTCCGCAATGCGGAGCGTATTCTCGAGAACATCGGCACGGCCGGGGAACGCCGATGCTATCTCGGGAGCGCTCTTGAAATAGAGGCCCTCGTCGTAGTGCATCCGATCCGTGTCGGAGTAATCCTTGCCGAGTCCGATGCAGAGGAGGACATCGTGAGCGTCGTGGTCCTCGCGCCTGAGGAAATGCGCATCGTTGGTCGCGAGCACTGGGACGCCCACTTGTTCTGCGAGCTGGAAGATGCGCCGATTGAGCGTGTCCTGATTCTCCGAGGCGTGCGCCTGCACCTCGAGGTAGTAACGGTCGCGAAACACCTCGGCGTACCAGGCCGCAGTCGCGCGGGCCTGATCGTATTCTTCCGACAGCAGGTGGTGCGCGATCTCTCCCGCCATGCAGGCGGACGAGACGACGATTCCCTCGTTGTAGCGGGCCAGCAGCTCGCGGTCGACGCGAGGCTTGGCGTAGAATCCTTCCGTGTAGGCGAGGGAGGAGAGCTTGACTAGATTCCTGTATCCGACCGCGTTCTGAGCGAGGAGAACGAGATGGTAATATGGCTTTCCCCGCTCGCCGCCCACGCGGTCCCGCGCCCGCCTATCACCGGGCGCGACATAGGCTTCCATGCCGATGATCGGCTTTAGCCCCGCTTTTTTCGCCCTTTCCTGGAACTCCCACGCCCCGTGAAGATTGCCGTGGTCGGTTATCGCCAGTGCAGGCTGCTCGAACTCGAGGGCCCTGCCGATGAGATCCGCGATGCGGTTGGCGCCATCGAGAAGAGAGTATTCCGAGTGGCAGTGCAGGTGAACGAAGGACACGTGGTAAGATAATGCGCCGTGGTTTCCTGGCGATAGCGACTGTAGTCACTGCCCTCGCTCTAATTTCTGCTCCCACAGGCTGTTACCTCAGTCGCGGGGCGTGGGAAGAGGCGAAGATCCTGAGCCGGCGGGAGCCAATCTCTGAAATTGTAGCTCGTCCGGGCACTCCGCCGGAGGTGAAATCGAAGCTTAGGGTCGTTTTGGCGGCCCGGGAGTATGCCCGAGACAGTCTGAAGCTAAGGGTTAAAGACAGCTTCACGACATATTCCCGTCTCGATCACGACACTCTTGTTCTTCTTGTTTCGGCGGCCTACCGGGACACACTCAAGCCATACACGTGGTGGTTTCCCATCGTCGGGCGGGTTCCCTACAAGGGATACTTCGACTTCGACGAAGCACGCAAAGCAGCGCGAAAACTCTCCGACGAAGGTTTCGATACTTACGTCCGGCCCGCCGATGCGTTCAGCACACTGGGTTTTTTCAACGATCCGCTTCTCAGCACCACATTAAAGAGCGACAGCGTGAGCCTCGCGAACACCGTGATACACGAGCTCACGCACAACACGTATTACGCTTCCGGTCAGGCGCCTTTCAACGAGTCGTTCGCGATGTTCGTCGGCGCTCGCGGTACCGCGGCGTTCTTCCGGGCGCGCGGTCAGGAAGAAGCGGCGCGACGAGTCGAAGCGCGCTGGGAAGACGACAAGCTGCTCGCGCGATTCTGGGCGCGGCTGATCGACTCGCTCGACTCAGCCTACCGTGCGCATCCGGAGAGCAAGGCCGCGCGCATTGCCGTGCGTGACACCATCTACCAGCGCGCACGCGCTGCACTCGTCGGCGAGATTGCGCCCGTGCTCCGAACGATCAATCCGCTGTATGCCCAGCGTGTGCCGCTCGACAACGCCGCTCTGCTGGCGAGGCGTGTGTACGCCAGCGATCTCGATCTTTTCGATCAGATCTACGAGCGCGAAGGTCGCAATCTGAGGTGGACGATCGGGCGTATCATTGCCGTCGCGAAATCGAACAAGGGCGATCCCTTCGGTGGGCTACGGCGCTGGCTCGGCGCCACCACTCCCAAAGCGTGAGCGCAGCAATGCGCGGAGGTCGAGCAGTGGCGCCATCGCTGCAACTTCCTCTTTCGCGATCGGCGCCGCCTGTAGCGCCACGCGCTGCATGTTGTCGCGTACTCCCCGGTCGATGAAGCGGGAGAGCTGGTCGAGCGAGTAGGACGACCCGCGCCGCGAAGAATACGCATTGAGCGGATACGTCACGCTCAGATGATTCCGCGCGCGAGTGAGCGCGACGTACATGAGACGCCGCTCTTCCTCCGTCTGCTCCTCGCTGTTGAGACAGCGCGCGGAAGGAAACCACCCATCGACGGCCCAGATGAGGAATACCGCGTCCCATTCCTTGCCCTTGGCTGAATGTGCGGTGCTGAGAACGAGACAGTCGTCCTCCTCGCGACTGCCGCTCGACAGATCCTGAGTCGCCTCCGGCGGCTCCAGCGCGAGGGCAGACAGGAAAGTCGCCCGATCGGGATATCCTGCCGCAATCGTCTGCAGCTGATCGAGATCGGCAAGGCGCGGCTCGACCTTGTCATACCGTTCCTTGAGCACGTCGTCGTACATTAGGCGCACACGCGCGATTTCGGCCGCCACCTGGCGCTCGTCGGCGCTGACGCCGTTGCGAAGACCGTCGAGCAGCGACACCAGCGCCGCATGCGCCGCGCGTGCCCGTGGCGGCGGGCTGTATCTCCCGAAGGCGGCCGATTCCCAGGCGGCGCGCGCCATGGAATCGATTGCTGCCCGGGCCGTAGCATCGCCGATTCCGGGCAGGAGCATCAGCAGGCGATACCAGCTCACTTCGTCGCGCGGATTCTCGAGCACACGCAGGAACGCCAGTACGTCTTTCACGTGTGCGGCCTCGAGGAACTTGAGTCCGCCCCATTTCTCGAACGGAATCTTGCGGTTGGTGAGCTCGATCTCGAGATCGGCTGACATGTATCCGGCGCGGAACAGCACAGCGATCTGCCGCAGCGGAGTGCCCTCCTCGTGCAGCTCGAGAATGCGGTCGACGACGAATTGGGTCTGCTGCGGCTCGTCCCGCGCGACGACCAGCCAGGGCGACTCTCCGCCTGTGCGCTCAGTCCAGAGATTCTTGGTGAATCGCTCGGCGGCCCGCGAGATGAGAGTATTGGTCACGCCCAGGATCGGCTGCGTGGAGCGGTAGTTCTGCTCGAGCGCGACGATAGTGGCGCCTTCGAACTGCTTCGGAAAATCGAGAATGTTCCGGAAGTTGGCGCCGCGGAAGGAGTAGATGCTCTGTGCATCGTCTCCGACGACCGTGATGTTGGCGTGAGCGCGGCACATTCCGCGAAGAATTCGCGCCTGGAGGACGTTGGTGTCCTGGTATTCGTCGACCAGGATGTGGTACAAACCCGCGATGCGGCCACCCAGCTCGGGCGACGCCTCCAGCATCAATGCCCAGAAAAGCAAAAGGTCGTCGTAGTCGACGAGATTCCGGTCCTGTTTCCGGTTCGTGTAGTCGGCGTAGATCTTGGCGAAATCCTCGAGGTAGTCCGCGAACTGCGAATACTCCTCACGGACTATCTCGTCGACCGATGTGCCGGTGTTGAGATGGCGTGAGTAGACGTACTGGAGCGTCTCCTTCTTCGGAAAGCGCTTTGATTTGGCAGCGTAGCCGAGCTGTGCGCGGGAGAGCTGCAGCAGATCGGCGGAATCGCCCTGGTCCATGATCGTGAAATCTTTCGCCAGGCCGGCGGACTCGCCGTAGCGGCGCAGCAGCCGATGAGCAGTGCCGTGAAACGTCCCGCCGTGGACGCGCTTGCTGGTCCCGCCCACGAGTTTCTCCGCGCGCGACAGCATCTCCTGGGCCGCTCTCCTCGTGAAAGTGAGGAGCAGGATTCTCTCGGCGGACACGCCGCGCTCGATGAGGTGCGCGACGCGATACACCAGCGTCCGCGTTTTGCCGGTGCCGGCGCCGGCGATGATGAGCAGCGGCCCATCGCCGTGAGTCGCGGCGACAGCCTGCTGGGGATTCAGCTCTGCGGCGAAGTCGCGACGCTCGCTCGCCGGCAGCTGCGGGCGAGCGGGATAAACCTTGAGAGTATCGCTCATGCCGCCGTTTCGAGCAGCGCCGAGCGCGGAGTAGTTACGGGTGTGAGGTCAAACGCCGTGCCGAAAGCGCTCGTCACCTTCTCCATTACATCATCGGCAGCGGGCGCTGTGCCTAGCTCCCGCGCCATCGACGTCATCTCGACACCGCTGATGCCGCACGGCACGATGAGGTCGAAATACGACAGATCGGTAGTGACATTGAGAGCGAACCCGTGCCACGTCACCCAGTCGCGAGCATGTACGCCGATCGAAGCGATTTTTCTTCCCCTGGTCCAGACGCCTGTGAACCCGGTGCTTCGCTCCCCGGGAATTCCATACTTCGCGAGGGCCTGAATCAATGCGTGCTCGAGCTGTCGCAGGTACCAATGTAAATCCTGCTTGTGGCGTCTGAGATCGATGATCGGATATCCGACGAGCTGCCCCGGTCCGTGAAAGGTGACGTCACCGCCTCGCTCGACCTCGAAAAGCTCTACTCCTTTCGTGGCGAGGAACTCCGCCGAGGCGAGAAGGTGTTTGCCTTTCGACGAGCGGCCGAGCGTGACTACCGGGTAATGCTCGACGAGGAGAAGGACATCCTGTGGAATCACTCCCGAGATGCGGTCACGAGCGAGCCCGCGTTGGAGCTCGAGCGCTTCGGCGTAACGAACCCGGCCGAGTGGAACGGTCCACAACTGTCTCTCGCTCACCGATGCGCAGCCACGTCAGGCGTGAAGAAGCTTGCCGAGGGAGTCGAGTGTCGCTTCGGCTACCGCTTCGGACAATGTCGGGTGGGCGTGAATCGCGAGATCGACTTCTTCTACGGTGAATTCGTTCTCGCGCGCTACCGCCAGCTCGTGGATCAGCTCTGTGGCGTGGGCGCCGATAATGTGCGCGCCCAGGATCTCACCGTACTTCGCGTCGCGGATGATCTTGACGAATCCTTCCGTTTCACCCGAGGTGCGGGCGCGGCCGTTAGCGGAGAAGGGAAACCGCCCGACCTTGTAGTCGATCTTTTTCTCCTTCACCTGGGCTTCAGTCATTCCAATCGATGCGACTTCGGGGTGGCAGTAGGTCGCGTTGGGAATATTACCGTAATTCACCGCGTGGACGTGTTTCTGGCCGGTGAGGAACTCCGCGAACACGATCCCTTCCCGCTGACCCTTGTGGGCCAGCATTGGCGGGCCGGCGACGTCTCCGATCGCATAGATGCCTTTGGTGGATGTCTCCATCCGCTCGTTGATCTTGATGAAACCGCGGTCGGTGAGCTGAACGCCAAGCTCCTTGAGGCCCAGGCCCTCGATGTTCGGCGCGCGTCCCGCGGCGACAAGGACTTTTTCGACTTCGAGATTGTGCTTCTTGCCGCCGACTTCAACGCTCATCGTCACTGAATTCTTTCCGACTTTCACGTCGCCAATCTTCGCCGCAGCGAGGACCTCGATCTTCCGCTTCTTGAAGCTCTTCGCCAGCTCGGCGCCGCAGTCCGCGTCCTCGAGCGGAAGAATGCCGGGCAACGCTTCGATGAGAGTCACCTGGGTGCCGAACGCAGCGAAGACGTCAGCGAATTCGCAGCCCACAGCGCCAGCGCCGATGATTGCCATCGTTTTTGGGGCTTTCTCGAGAATGAGAGCTTCGTCGGAGGAGATGACCGCGGTCTTGTTCAGCTCGAGCCCGATTTGAGGAAGTCCTTTCACCCTCGAGCCGCTGGAAATGACGATCGCTTTCTTCGCCTCGTGCTTCTCGTCCTTGCCGTCCGCTTTCACCGAAACCGAGTTCTTACCTGCGACACGCGCCGTTCCCTTGATCCAGGTGATCTTGTTCTTCTTGAAGAGGAACTCCACACCCTTGGAGTTCTGTGTGCTCACCGCGCGCGAGCGCTTCATGGCGACGCCGTAATCGAGCTTCACTTCACCGACGTTGACGCCGAAATCGCTGGCGTGTGTAACTCGTGTTGCGAGCGATGCCGCTTCCAGGAGCGCCTTCGCAGGTATGCATCCCCACAGCACGCACGTCCCGCCCAGTCCTTCCCGCTCGACCACCGCGACGGACAATCCCAGCTGCGCGGAGCGGATCGCGCCCACATAACCGGCGGGTCCGCCGCCGATGAAGATCACGTCAAAAGAAGCCATCGAATTCCGGTGAGGTTAAGAGCGTGGGCCTGCTGATGAAGTAATCTAAAGCTCGATACGGAAAATCAGGGCGATACCGCGGCCAGCTCCCTGACGGCATGGGCAAGCAGCCGCACCTTGGATGGATCCGCGGCCGCGGCCGCTTCAGTCTCCAACCGCGAAGCGAGCTGCGTCAGCGATTCCCTGCGCTGTGCTCCCGACAAATTCTCGCTGCCGCTCAACGATGCGCGCGCGGCGGAAATCCTGGCAGGAGCGAGCCCATCGGACCGTTCCAGCTGGTCGATGTAGGCGCGCGCCAGCGAGAACGTCGGCGGCCACACCAGCTTCGGCTGGCCCTGCACATTCAGGTAGTCGAATCGGACAGACTTAGCGGCGTCGATCTCGTTCTGTGAGACAAATGGGCTCGGGACGAGCTCTAGGATGTCGAGGCCGCGTGCCATCTCGGAGCTGACGATGAGCCCGTTGTACCAGTACGCTGACCACGACCCGGCGGCCACGATTCTGGTGGAATCCGCCGGCCCGCGATCGAAGTAACCGATCTCTCTCGGACGGGACGCATCCGTCCAGTCAAACACCGAAATGCCACCTTGATACCATCCCTGCACCATCACATCGCGGCCGGGAATCGGAATCAGCGAGCCGTTATGGGCAACGCAGTTCTCGAGAGGTGTTTGAGCCGCGGGCAGCTTGTAATAGCTCTTGAACTGCATCTGCCTGTCGACGATCGCGAAGAGCGCGTTGGCTCCCCATTCAGGTTTGTCGGTTACGCGACATTTCGGCTGCGTACCGCCACCCCACTCATCGGAGAACAGCACCTTGGTCCCGTCGTTATTGAACGTGGCAGAATGCCAGTACGCGAAGTTGGAATCGGCTACCGCCGCTATTCGAACCGGGTTCGCCGGGTCGCGGATATCGAGCAGGAATCCGTAGCCCGCGCAGGCGCCGCCGGCCAGACCGACCGCCGGATAAACGGTGATGTCGTGGCACTGTGTCGGGCCAGCCCGCGGGTCTTCACCCGGCGCCGGTCCGAATACTCCCTCAACGATGGCCGGAAGAGCGGTACGAAGCGCGGCGCTGTCAGCGCCGGTCGGCGCCCCGGTGCCGCCGCGGGCGTTGACGATGCTGTCCAGCAGGGGAGCGACAAAGCGCGAGGGCAGGACCCTTTCCCGGCCACGCACGGTAGCGATGAATCCGCTACCGCTCGCACGCGCTTCCGCGACTTCCCTTGCCTGCGCTGCTATGTCCTCAGGCGCGTCCCCGTGTTGCGCGGGCGCGACGAGATCATTGAAGATCCGCGGAGAGCTGACGATCGCTGCCCGCTCCGGATTTGCGAGAGGTACCCTGATGACTTCAATGCGGAAAAGCGCGGAGTTGGGATCCTTGTCGGGCGCCAGATTCACGCAGCCCGCCAGCTCGCTCGGTGATCTCACTCCTGCCGCGCCGGAGATGTAGACGTATACGTTCTCCGTATCTCTCGGGTCGGCCAGCACCGTGTGGGTGTGCGAGCCGCGGCAGGTCTGCACATTACCGATGTACTTCGGGTTGGCGATGTCGGTGATGTCGAAGATTCGGAGGCCGCGCAATCTGTCAGCGCTGACGGTGTCCTTTACGCCCTGAGTCCCGCAGTCGAGACGGCCGCCCAGGCCCTCTCCCGATACGAAGAGCAGGTTTCTGTAGACCGACACGTCGCTCTGCGACGCCGGGCAGAGATACGCGGCTTTGAGGACGGGCTGACTCGGGTTGGAAATATCCCACACCTGATAGCCGTTGAAGTTGCCCTGAATGGCGTAGGGTCCGGTGAACGAAAGGTCAGAGTTCCATTCGGTGGTGAACTTTTCCGGCGGAGGTGTCGTGGACAGCACACGCAAGTTCCAAATGGCTTCTCCGGCATCGAACGCGCCGGCGCGCAATCCGACGCGCGGATCGTGGACAGATGCCCGCGAGCGCGACATCGATCCGGTGGCAGGGGCGCACGACGTCACCGACACTACGGCAACAACAAGAAGCAGCGGCAACACCGTCGCGGCAGTCGATCGGACGCGGGCGCGAGCCTGGTTCACCAGAGCCATGATTGTTTCCTTGAATGAGGTCAAATGAACGTTACGAAGCAACGAGTGGAAAAACCGGCGAATTCGCGACGTGGTCGTCACGGAATAGGGACGCCGAAGGTCAGCTCGGCCAGCATTCTCTGCATGCGCGCGATCTCGGTGGTTTGATCAACATTAACATCTGAAGCCAGCTTGAACACGGTGTGGTCCTGGCCGGCGCCGTAGGTGGCGAACAAGGCTTCGACCATCGAGACCGCGCCGCGGTGGTGGTGGATCATGAAAGTGAGAAACAACCGGTCGAACTCGGCGCCCCGAGCAAGCTCGAGCTGCCGCATCTGGGCTTCGCTGAGCATTCCCGGCATCAGCATATCGTGCTCCACTCCGCCCATCGTCATCTTCATCGGTCCTGGCCGCGCTTCCGGCACCGGTTGGCGTCTGTCCCGGAGCCACCGCTGCATTGTGGCGATCTCGTCCTCCTGGCCATTCACAATTCGCTCGGCGAGCGTCCGCACAGAGGCGCTGGCGCCGCGTGAAGGCGCCAACTTGGACATGACCATCGCCTGGGCATGGTGGCCGATCATGCCCGACATGAAGTGGATGTCGGCGGCGGTGTACGGACGGATGGCGCTGTCTGCCCTCGCCTTCGCGATGGCGGCGCTATCTCCCTGTCCACTAACGGGCATCGGTAGCGAGGCCGAGACTGTGCCTCCAGTGGCGCTGCTGCAGGCCGTCGCGACCATCGCGGTTAGAAGAGCTGCTGTGATCCCCCGGCTCAAATGATCAGGGCCAGCGGATTCTCGATGAGGCCGCGCAAAGTCTGAAGGAATTTCGCCCCAGTAGCGCCGTCGATCGCCCGATGGTCGCAGCTCATGGTGACACGCATCCGCTCGCGCACCTCGAGGCTGCCATCGATCACCACCGGCTTCGATTCGACGCCCCCGACGGCGAGAATCCCCGCCTCGGGCGGATTGATGATCGCGGTGAATTGATCGATCCCGAACATGCCGAGATTGGAGACAGTGAAAGTGGCGCCCGTGTACTCCTCGGGCATCAGCTTCCGCTCCCGCGCACGCTTGGCAAGCTCACGCGCCGTCGCTGAGATCTCCCAGAGCTGGAGCCGGTCCGCGTCGAAAATGACCGGAGTGATGAGTCCGTCCTCCACGGCAACCGCCATCGCGACATGGATGCGATTGTGTTGGCGGATTTTGTCGTTCAGCCAGTGCGCGTTGACCTCCGGGTGCTCGCTCAGTGCCAGCGCCACCGCCTTGATCACGATGTCGTTGAACGACGCCTTGTACTCGTCGCCCATCTCGGCCAGCTGTGTGCGCATTTCCGCCGCGCGGGTGACATCGAACTCGGCGGTGAGAAAGAACGTCGGCACCGGACCGTTCGACTCGGCCAGCCGGCGCGCAATGGTTTTCCGAATTTGCGTGAGCGGGATGTCCTTAAAATCTCCCTCGCGCTCGAGACGCTCAGCGGCGCCTGACCGACGCGCGACAGTCTGGGCCTTGGCACTTTCGATGTCCTTTTTGACGATGCGACCGCCGGGACCTGATCCTTGGATTGCGCCGAGCTCAATCCCTCGCTCGTTGGCGAGCCGCCGCGCTAGAGGAGATGAGCGCTGACGCTTACCCTGGGATGCGGGCGCCGCGCCGGCGGCCGCTCCGGGACGTGCGCCGTTTCCCTTGGGCGGAGGCGGCTGTTGAGGCCGCGGTGGCGTCAAGCGCGCTGGCGCGCCCGCGGGCTCTTTGGTTTCTGCTACTGCCTGATTCGCTGGCGGTTTGCCGGCGGTGTCGCCCCCTGACTGCGCAGCCTGCGCCGGTGCAGCCGCGGGTGCTCCCGCTCCTCCGATGAGCGCATCGATGTTCTCGTCCGCGCCCGCGATCACGGCCAGGAGCGTACCCACCGGCGAGGAATCGCCCTCGTTCGCGATACGCTTGCGCAGTACCCCGTCTCCTCTCGCGACGATCTCCATCACCGCTTTGTCGGTCTCGACTTCCGCTAGGACGTCACCGGTCTTCACTGCGTCGCCTTCATTTTTGGCCCACTTCACCAGGCGACCTTCCTCCATCGTCGGCGACAGCGCTTCCATTACTACTTTCGTTGCCATAGTGAGGTCAGTCGAGGTACATGACTTTTCTGACCGCCGCGATGGTCTTCGCCGCGTCAGGCTTGGCCGCTCTCTCCAGATTCTTCGCGTAGGGCATCGGGACATCTTCCTGGTGCACCCGCAGGACCGGCGCATCGAGATCGTCGAAACACTCGCGTTGAATGAAGTCCACCACCTGCGAGCCCATGCCGCAGATCTCCCAGCCTTCTTCGAGCACGACGGCGCGGTTGGTCTTCTGCACCGACTGCGCGATCGCTTCTACGTCGATAGGGCGCACCGTGCGCAGATCGACGACGTCGAGATTGATTCCCTCCTTAGCCAATTCATCGGCCACGCGCATGGCAACTAGTACCATCTTGCCGTGCGTGATGATCGAGCAATGCTCACCCTCGCGCTTTACCTCGGCCACGCCGATCGGCACGATGTGCTCGCCTTCGGGGACTTCACCCTTGGTGTTGTAGAGCATCTCGCCTTCAAGAAACACCACGGGATTGTCGTCGCGGATCGCCGATTTCAATAAGCCTTTCGCATCGGCGGGCGTTCCCGGCGTGCACACCTTCAGTCCGGGGATGTGCGCCAGCCAGCTCTCCCACGCCTGCGAGTGCTGGGCGGAGAGTTGCAAGGCCGAACCGTTCGGTCCACGAAAGACCATCGGCATGTTGTACTGACCGCCCGACATGTAAAGCATCTTCGCGGCCGCGTTGACCACCTGGTCGAGTGCCAGCAAAGCGAAATTCCAGGTCATGAATTCGACGATCGGCCGAAGTCCGACCATCGCCGCTCCAACGCCTACTCCCGCGAAGCCAAGCTCGGTGATGGGTGTATCGACGATACGCATTGGCCCGAACTCGTCGAGCAGACCCTTCGAGACCTTGTAGGCGCCGTTGTACTGCGCGACTTCCTCTCCCATGAGGAAGACGCGGTCATCCCGCTGCAGCTCCTCACGAAGAGCCTGCGTCAGCGCATCGCGGTAAGTAACGACTGGCATCAGGAGCTGGTGTCCCTGAGCACGTCGGTGTAAAGCTTCTCGAGTGGCGGCTCCGGACTGGCGTCCGCGAAGTCCCACGCGTCCTGCGAGATCGCCTTTGCTTCGTCGTCGATCTTGTGCAGCTCGCCTTCAGTGAGCTCGCCGGCTTCGTGCATCATGTTGTGGAGGAGAAGGATCGGATCGCGCTTCATGTTCTCCTCCAGCTCTTCCTTCGTGCGATAGGTGCCGCTCACCGCATCCGACATCGAGTGGCCCATGAAGCGGTAAGTCTTCATCTCCAGCAGCGTCGGACGCTTCTCCTTTCGCGCGCGCTCGGCGGCGCGGGTAATGGCATCCCGAACGGCGAACACATCCTGGCCGTCCACGGACTCGCCGATCATCCGGTATCCCTGCGCGCGCACCACGACATCTTCGTTCGCGGTCGAGCGCGAGATCGACGTTCCCATTCCGTAGCGGTTGTTCTCGATGATGAAGATCACCGGCAGGTCCCAGAGCGAAGCCAGGTTCAGCGCCTCGTGGAATGCACCGATGTTGACCGCCGCTTCGCCGAAGAAGCAGATGCAGAGCTGATTGCCGCGGCGATACTTGATCGCGAAGCCGACACCCGCGGCAACAGGCACATGGGCCCCGACGATGCCATGCCCGCCGAGGAAGTTCGTTTCCTTGTCGAAGATGTGCATCGAGCCGCCCTTGCCTCCGGAGCAGCCGGTGTCACGACCAAACAGCTCGGCCATGATCGTGCGGGGACTGACGCCCCTCGCCAGCGCCTGGCCGTGATCGCGATAGGCCGTAATGACGTAATCGTCCGGTCTGATCATCGACATCGTGCCAGTTGAGATCGCTTCCTGGCCGATGTACAGGTGGCAGAAGCCTCCGATCTTACCGAGCGCGTACGCTTCGGCGCACCGCTCCTCGAATCGGCGTTGGAGGAGCATCGATTTGAGCAGCGCGAGCCGCTCCTCAGGAGTAGTGCCACCCATCGGCGGCTTCTGACCGTCGCCCTGCGGCGCCGCCTTAGTGTCGGGTGCCGGAGGTCTGTCTCTTCGCTTTTGCGCGGGAGGCGGAACAGGCTTCGCTTCGGTGCTCATACTCCCGCCGCCTGCACCTGCTCCCACGCGTGGTAGCTGGAGCGCACTAGAGGTCCTGACTCGACGTGCCGGAATCCCATTTCCATTCCGATCTCATGAAGTTTTCTGAATTCCTCAGGCGTGTAGTAGCGGTCGAGCGCGATGTGAGCGTCGGACGGACGGAGGTATTGTCCCAGCGTGAGAATGTCCACCTCGACTTCCCTCAGATCGCGCATGACCGCTACAACCTCCTCGATCGTTTCCCCCATCCCCAGAATCATGCCCGTCTTGGTCGGGGTGTCCGGCGCGATTGATTTGGCGAAACGGAAAATCTGCATGACTCTCGAGTATCGGCCACCTGGCCTCGCTTTCTTGTACAAGCGCGGGACAGTCTCGGTGTTGTGATTGTAGATCTCCGGTCCCGCCTCCAGCACCGCGCGGATGCTATCCTCGTTTCCCTGGAAATCCGGGACCAGGACCTCGACCGAGCAGCCGGGAACCCGCTCGTGAATCTGCCTGATCGTCTCGGCGAAGATGTAGGCGCCGAAATCCGGGAGGTCGTCGCGGTCGACCGAGGTGATCACCGCGTGTTGAAGCTGCATCTCTGCTATCGCCTGTGCGACGCGCTCGGGCTCCGCGATGTCGTATTTGGGCGGCCGGCCATGAGTGACTGCGCAGTAGGCGCAATTCCTGGTGCAGACGTCACCCAGGATCATGAAGGTGGCAGTTCCATGCTCCCAGCATTCGCCGACGTTGGGACAGTGAGCTTCCTCGCATACCGAATGCAGATCGAGCTCACGCATTAACTGCTTGATCCTTATGTAGTTGGGACCACCGGGCGCCCTCACCTTCAGCCACGATGGCTTCCGAATGGGGAGCGGATCGGCGCGATGGCGCCCAAGGATCTGATAAAGGGTATCGGGCATTTGACTGTCAGCAGAGCGGGTGGGGGCTCGCCGATAAGAGCAATCTACATCAAAAACGGCCGGGGCGAAATTGTGATAGATCGTGGCTAAGTGGCGCTCCCGTCACGAGATCGGCCACTACGTCCCCTGTTAGCGGCGCCATGAGCACCCCGTTTCGCGAGTGCCCGCAGGCGTAGATCACCGACGGATGGTCGGGGTCGGCACCAAGAATCGGCAGCATGTCGGGCGTTACAGGTCGAAGTCCTGCCCATGCCCTCGGTGCAGGAATCGACTCGAGCGAGGGACAAATCTCTTCGGCTGCGTCGCGCACTTTGCGGACCCCCTCGTCAGTGATTTCGGCATCGAAGCCCGCGTTCTCCATGGTGCTGCCTCCAATCGTGGCGTCACCACGCGGCACCACGTATCCGCGCGGGCCGTACACCACGTGCCGGAGCGGGCAGAGTGGATAGAGGACCAACTGTCCGCGGGCTGGCTCCACGGGCCTCGCGATTGATGCGCCGGTGATTCTTCCCGCCCACGCTCCGGCGGCGACGACAACGTGTGGAGCCTTGAGCTTCCGGCCGGACCTCGTTTCCAGCGAGCAGGAATTCTTTTCAGCGTGAATGCCCGTTACTGCATCATCGGTCTTCTGAATCCGCTCGCTGGAGATGACGAGCAGCTCCAGCGCTTCCAATAGGGCGGTATTATCGACGGCACCGTCGTCGGGGCTGTAGATCGCACCCAGACCGTGGGAGAGCGCGGGCTCGAGCTCCAGCACTTCATTCGCGTCCAGCCACTTGCTGGTAGGAAGCGCGGTGCGAAGCAATCCCTTGATGCCTTTCTCGCTCAGTGCGAGCTGGAGAATTCCCAGCCGGTTGAGGGGAACGCGGGTGCCCGTGCGCTCCGCGAGGAACTCCAGATACGATGTGTAGCGGTCGCGGGCGGCGATGCCAAAATCGTGAGCGGGTCCCGAAGCCCGCTCGACCGAAGGAGCGAGCATGCCTGCCGCGGCTGGCGACGCTTCGCCGGGTCTTCGCTCGCCTACTATCGAAACAGTCAGCCCGCGCTCGGCGATGGCGACTGCCGCGGTTAGCCCGATCAACCCCGCGCCGATGACGATCACGTCGGGCTGCGGGCTGCTCAAACCGGTTTCTGACAATCCGCAGCCACGTCAGGCTGGTGAAACATCCCGGCCCGCACCATCGTAGGGAGGTCAATCACTGTTTTGGAGAACGTCATGTTACGCGCCATTTTCATGATCGGCCTTTTCGCCATGCTGGGCCTCTTCGCCGTAGGCATGGTATTCAACCTGTTCGGCGGCATTCTGGCCCTCACCTTCTGGGTCGTCGCGGTCGCCCTCAAGGTACTCATCGTGGGTGGTGTGCTGTATCTCGGGATCAGGCTCGTTGCGCCGGAGACAGCGCAGCGACTACGAGATCGGTTCTCGGGGACGAGGTTGACGAGGTACTAACAGCTGGCAGCGCATAGCGGGGACCGGGCAGCCTTGCTGTTGTCGTTGTCAGTTTCCCTTCTCGATGGCCTCTATCACCGCCCACGTAAGCAGCGGCACCATGATCTCATGGTGCCCCGTTATCTCGTAGCCCTTCCCACTTCCCTGCGTTGGTCTCTGGACGACGTTCACTCGCGGCCTGTAATGCCGCTGCATGTCGAGATCGCAGGTTGTGAACCCCGTCGGCTTTCCCGAGTGGAGATTGCGCGCGATCGTCAGGGCTTTTAGAAACACTTCGGGCATGATGACGGCGCTCCCGAGGTTCAGGACCACGCCACCTTCGTGAAGCGCGGGGAGCGATGCGGCCAGGCGTCTGAAATCGCGGTGGCTCGTTTCGCCGATCGCGGCACCGCTCGTAGCGGGATGCTGATGGATGATCTCGGCTCCGATTGCCGCGTGAACCGTGCAGGGTATTCCGCGGCGCTGGGCACAAAGAAGAACCGATAGCTCGGGGTTCGAAAGCGGAACGTTTTCGAGCGCGCGCGCGAGTGCTTCGCCCATGCCCCACTCGTTCTCGAGCCCGGCGATGAACGCCTCGTTCATTCCGCGCCCCGTTTCCTCCGCCATTCCGAACGTACCGTCGACGAGCCCGCGCGCGACGTCTTCTGACGTCGCTCCGAAGCGAGCAATCTCATAGTCGTGGATTGCCGCCGAGCCGTTCATGGCGAGGTGCGTGATCACGCCGCGGTCCATGAGATCGACCAGCAGCGGCGCGAGCCCGGTCTTCACGATGTGGCCGCCCAGCATTACGACCACGCCACGCTCATGCCGCACAGCGGCGGCTATCGCATCGACGACACGCCGGAAGTCGCGGGCGACCAATACGTCGGGAAGCGCGGCCAGAAACGCCGAAAAACTACGGTCCGCTCCGTGAGGCGGAGGGGAAGCGAATTCACCAGCGGAGACCTTGTTGGGCCGCTGCTCGATGGGAACGGTGCGAATCCTGGAGAGGTCTGCTTCCCCGGCAGGACCGCGTTTACCGCCTAGGGGCTCGGCGATGGGTAATAGGATTTGAGAAAAAGATTCAGCGACCCGAAAGAAAGTCTCGACTTGAGCTGGAGCATGACGTGGCGATCGTCGTCCGACAGCCAGATCTCGGCGTGACCGTTCTCGGAGAATATCCCCTTCGTCTTGATCACCGGCTGGATCACGATGGCGTTGAACGTTCCAGCCGGAACTCTGATCCTCTCCTTCCGCAGCACCTTGATGCGGACGGGATTGCGATCGGGACGGAAGTAGCGGTTGAAATCGTAGGTTTCGCCGACGACCAGCGGAATGGTGCGAATGAAATAGAGGAATGATCCATCATCCAGAGGCTGCGGGACGGATTTCTCCTCCTTCGGATCCTTCTTGTTAGTCTGGATGAACACCGCCCGCTCCGGATAGATATCGTATTTGCGAGTGGTGTTCCTGCCACCCTCTTGCAGCTCCTGAACGAACCGCAGCGAGGAAAGGGTCTCGGCATCGATCCAGCTCTCGTACACGTCGTTCACGCGGTAAAGGAAATTGCCACCCTGCACCCAGAACGCGGTGTGCCACGCCGGCCGACCACGCAGGTGCTCGAGGGCAACCACTTCCATGTGCGCGTTGCCGACCTTGAGCCGGCCAAAACGCACTTCGTACTCCATCCGCTCGCCGACACCGAACGGAACTTTCGCGCGGCCCAAACCCGCGAGTGACGCGTCCGGCGGTGGGGTGGCCGTCTGCGCCCGCGCCACCGGAGACGTGGCAAGCAGAAGTGCCAAGGCCGACCGCATCGCCGGCCTCACGCTGCACCTCCGACCTGGGCGGCGAGCTGTCGCGCGCGCCGGCTGAACCGGAAGAGAGTGAATGCATCCGCCAGCGGTCGAACCCGGCTCTCTCGCCTGCGGAGATCGTAGCGTGGCGCCAGATCCACATTTTCGACCCGGCGCGCGAAGCGCGTTGCCTTCAGCAACAACTCCATGTTAGCCGCCCACCCATCGCTGGTGATGAGTGGCTTCTCACCCACGAACTTGAGCAGATCGCGCAATACCGAGATCCTATACAGGCGAAACATTGTAAACGGGTCGGCGCCGGGAGCCTTTGGGATCTCGGAGCGATGCATCCAGGCGGCGAGGCGGAGAAGCGTGCGCACCGGGGCCGGAGCTTCAGCCATCTCCTGCCTGGCCGCCACAATGTCGGCGCCTCCTTCGAATCGCTTCACCAGCTCCGGGATGAATTCGGGCTGGTCGGTGAAATCAGCCTGCATCACGATCGCCGCGTCGCGACGGGCGTAGCGGGTGCGGCGGCTTACGTCACGGCACAGCTTCTCCAGAGCGAAGCCGTATCCTTGCCGCGTTTCGCCGCGGAGGATCGTGAGGGGGATGACGTCGGCGTACGGCTTCAGCGTCTCGTTCGTGGCGTCCGTGCTGGCGTCGTCATAAACGATGATCTCGTATTCACGCGAATAGTCCTGGAAGACCCGGCGGATTCTCCACAGCAGAACGCCGATGGTCGGACTCTCGTTGTAGGTCGGTATGCAGATGTAAATCAAGGAAGCTCCAGAGGGTCACGCCCGGGAACAGGCGTTACGTGCAAGATAGAAGTAGTTGACGAGTAGCCGCTACCCCGTGATAACTCTCTGGTACACCTCAGCCGTGCGTTCGATCATCCGTTGCGCGTCGAATTCGCGTGCACGCTTGCGTGCTCCGTCTGCCAGTCTGGCGCGCAGTGTCTCGTCCGTGGCCAGTTCCGCGGCTGCGCAAGCGAAGCCATCGATGTCCCCCGCCGGTACGAGCCGTCCACTCGTGCCGTCCTCGATCAGCTCGGGGAGGCCGCCCACAGCGAACGCGATCGGAGGGACGCCAAGAGCCATTGCGTCGATCACGGCCGTTCCGAGGCCTTCCGATCGAGCGGGATGCCAGAGCAGGTTCAGCCCGGCAACCGCGTCGTGGATTTCCTCGACGAATCCGGCGTCGAACCCTTCGACACCGGCGATGTCGGTTTCGCCTTTCCCCTTTCCGCCGAGGAGGACGACGCGAACCCGCGCACGGATGTCAGCTGGCAGTCGGGTGGCGATGGCCGCGACGGAATCCAGTCCCTTTTCCCGCGTCATCGCTCCCACCATTCCGCAGACTACGCTGTTCGCCGGCCAGCCGCGCTCGCGCCGCCAGTCGCGCGGCGATTTCACTTGTTGGACAGGCACACCGGAATAGACGACTTCGATCCGATCCGAGCGCACGCCCGCCGAAACCATCGCGTTTTTGACCGCGTGTGAGATGGCAATGAAAGCGTCGACTCCGCGGCCGTACTTGAAACGTACGCGCTTGGGAGGGAACGCGACGCGCCTGGTGACGACGAGGTGGATTTTCTTGCGGAAAATCCTCGCCAGTAGCGCGATCGAATGCGAGCGAGCGTCGTGAGCGTGAATGATATCGGCGCCCCACTCACGCGCGGCTGCCCGCAGCTCACGCGCGCGACGAAGATCCCATTCCGCGCGCAGCGTCAGTCGGTAAGTGGGTAGACCGGCGCGCTCGGCGCGTTGCACCAATGGCGACCCAGCAGGTCCCACCACCAGAGTTCGATACCCGCGGTCATGCAGGCCCGTCGCGAGGAGCAACGCCTGCCGTTGTCCGCCGCGCCAGCTACGTCCGGAGTCGACGTGCATAATCCGGGGAAGTGTCACTACGCGCCGATCTGTTGGGCGAAAGCCTTGAACAGTCCTCTGTCCCAGGGCTCGGGAGAGCCCGTCATCTCTTCCGGATGCCACTGCACCGCCATCACCCACCAATCGTCGCCGATTGACTCCAGGCCTTCGATCACACCGTCCGGCGAGCGCGCGGTGATCCGCATTCCTTCCGCTACGCGCTTTACCGATTGATGATGGAAGGAATTGACTGAACATTCCCCTGTTCCCATCGCCTCCGCGATCCGGGAGCCCGGCTCGATGTTGATTTCGTGCGCGCGCGAATCGCGCGGTCCTTCGTCGTCGTGCGCGATGTCGGTGTGGCACTGTGAGGGAATGTCCTGTATCAGCGTACCCCCGAGCGCAACGTTCAGAATCTGAATTCCGCGGCAGATGGCGAGTACCGGTGTGCCGCGTAACTTGGCCTCCTCGATCAGTGCCGCCTCCGTCGCATCGCGTGCGGCGTTGACGGCGCGTATTTTTTTGTGGCGGGTTTCACCGTATCTGGCGGGGTCGACATCTTCCCCGCCGGTGAGCACGAGACCCGCCACCGAATCGAGAATCGCGGCTGCGGCATGGTCGCCGGAAAGCGGAGGAATTATCACTGGTACGAGCCCTGCACTTTCGAGGGCTGTCACGTAAGCGGCGGTCAGCCGAACACGACTTGTATCGCCGTCCTGGCGGATACTCGCGGTTACAGCAACAGTGCGGGCCTGTTTCGGCTTGCGCGCGGACGACACGAGTGATCTCTCTTCGACAGAGTACGCTTGCATTGCAGCTTGCCGCCGCGGCGGCGACAGCGGTGGAGGGTCAAAGTCTCGCCGGGGTCCCCGTCCCCTGCAAGGGGGAAGTGATCACGCGCATCGACATCGACCCAAGCCCTCCGTTTCGCGTCACGGGCGACAGAATCTGGCAGCGAGCGGGACGGTTTGTTGCCAAACAGCACATGACGACCAAGGCTGCCGTCATTCACCGCTTCCTCGCGCTTCAGGTCGGAGACAGGTGCACAGAGTTCCGCCGGACGGAGTCGGAAAGAATACTCCGATCACAGCCGTTCCTAGCGGACGCAACGGTGCTCGCGTACCCCGACGGTGGGGGCGGCGTCGCTATAGGCGTGACCACCGTGGACGAAGTCTCACTGATCTTCGCCGTCGGTATAACGGCCAAATCACCGCACTTTCATCGCTTCAAGCTTGGCGAAGCGAATCTGTTAGGCGACGCGATGTACCTCGCCGGTGAATGGAAAAAAGGCGCACGCATTCGCGACATCTATTCGGGGAGGTTCTTCGACTACCAGTTTCTGGGACGCCCTTATCAGCTGCTGTTACAGGGGGGCAGGCGAGAGCTTGGCAGCGATTGGGACACTGAGCTCAGCCACCCATTCCTCACCGACTTGCAACGCCTCTCCTGGCGAACCACCGCGGGCAACTCCGACGGCTACTTCTACTTCCGGCGGCCCGGTGCGGAAGCGGTTGGTATGCTCGTTGAGCGTTCCTACAGTGACATCGGCGGCGTCATCCGATTTGGACCCCCGCGGGGCCGGCTCGCGCTCCTGGGAGGGTCGCTCTCTTTCGAAGATGAGGCAGTGCCGGAAACACCCAAGCTCGTCACTGACTCGGGACTCGTTGAAGATACGAGCACTGTACTGATCAATCGTTACACCACCCATCAGATCGGTCGCGTCAACGGCTTGTGGGGAGTCCGAAATGTCCGCTTCATCCGCGCAGTCGGATTTGATGCGCTCGACGGCGCGCAGGACCTCCGCACGGGGGGCCAGATCGCAACGGTCCTCGGAAAGGGCGTGAGCTGGCTACGGGGAAAGGAGAACGACTTGTTTGCGTCGACAGAAATGTTTGCCGGGATGGGCTCGGAACAGATTTACATGGCGCTCGATATCACAGGCGAGGGAAGGCGGGGCGAAGGTGGAGTCTGGGACGGAATTCTCGCGCACGGACGAGCTGCGCTCTACATGAAGCCTGTCGCCAGCCACACGGTGGTTACCGACCTGATGTGGAGTAGCGGCTGGCGGCAGCGCATTCCCTTTCAGCTCACCTTCGCCGATCGCGATGGCGGGATTCGCGGATTCAGGACATCCGAAGTCGGCGGCGCGCGCCGTCTCGTGTGGCGGCTGGAAGACCGTTACCTGATGGGCCGGTACAAGCAGGTAGCGAGTTACGGGCTGGCCGGTTTCGTCGAAACCGGCAAGCTGTGGGCTGGAGACTCACCTTTCGGTATCGACACTCCGCTCCATGCCTCGGTGGGCATCAGCATTCTTGGAGCGGCACCTCCGCAATCGCGCCGGATGTGGCGCGCGGATTTCGCGGTCCCCGTGAAGGGATCGGGGCGCGGCTGGGAAGTCCGCGTATCGTCGACTGATCTCACCCGCACGTTTCGTGTCGAGCCGCGCGACATCTTCAACAGCAGGGAAAGGTCGGTGCCTTCTAATGTCTTCAACTGGCCCTAGGAGAGTCCAAGGTCGGGCCCCGTAATTGCCCCCGTAGTTTTTTTGCCTTACCGCGTCGCTCCGGGGACGAATTCCCAGCGGCCGTTAGCGTGCGCAGTGACAGTCAAATCTCGCGGGGAAAGGATGGTCGGAGTCCCACTTACCGCCGAGGTCAATCTCGCTTCCAACATGAACGGGCCGTAGCCCGGCGGCATTCCGCTGCCCGCCGAGAGCGAGATGAGCCGCCCAAGTGTCCCGCCGGCGGCTCGCGCGATAATCTCGGCGTCCGCTCGGGCGTGGCGGACGGCTTCGGTCATCGCGGTGCGCCTCGCGTCCTCCATGCTGGCCGCGCCGAAGTGAACTGAAGAGATATCAGTCGCGCCTCCGGCAAGAGCAGCATCAATTATTCTGCCGACCTGATCAACCCTGCTTACTCGCGCCCTAATTGAGTTACGAGCGGTAAAACCGGCCCGCCGATTCCGCTCGTCGTGCGCCTGCTCGACACTGTACCCTTCATTGGAGAGGTCGTCCCCTGTCACGCCGGCCGCCCGCAGGGAGCTCAGGGTGGACGCCACCTTTGCAGCATTCTGTGATGCGGCGTCGGTCGCGCTTCCAGCGCGAGTGGTCACCGCGATCATAACGACCGCAAATGTGGGCGGCAGATGGGTCTCCCCTCGCCCCGTCGCAGTAATCTCAGGCTCGCGGGCGGACGGTCCCCCTGCTGTCGTCTGAGCGACGCCAGAATTTCCGATCAGGCAAGCGCATAGCACTACGGGGACGAACGTTTTCACCATACACTCTCCTCGGTTCCAGCAACGGTCCTTAGAGAGAAAGACGTCTGATGCCACGCACCTTGCACAACCAAACTTCCTGTGACCCGGACGAAAACATACCTCGTCCCTACCGGATTCCACCGGTAAGACGTTTCACCCACGGAGCCAATGCGAGGGCAAGCAGGCCAGCAACGCCGCTGAACAGCGCAACGTTGCGGAACAACTCCTCGGGAGGCAGGGCCTCGAGCTTGCCGGCCACGAGTCCGGCGAAGAGGTTGCCCAGAGCTGCGGCAATGAACCATACGCCCATCATCTGACCAAGTCGACCGGGCGGCGCGAGCTTTGTCATGGACGACAGGCCAACAGGTGACAGCGCGAGCTCGCCAACGGTGAAAAGGAAGTACGTCACGATCAGCCACGCCATTGAAACCCGTGCGGTGTCGGTGGCATACGAGGCGCCCCAGGCGAGCACGAACATCCCTGCCGCAAGGCCTAGCAGTCCGAGCGCGAACTTCATGGGAATCGACGGGTTTCTGTCGCGACGAGCAAGCCAGGTCCACATTACGCCGAATACTGGTGCGAGGACGATGATGAAGAATGGATTGACGTTCTGCAGATAGCCTGCGGGCATCTCCCAGCCGAAGATGGTCCGGTCCGTCAGGTCGCGCGCGAACAGGTTCATCGACGAACCCGCCTGCTCGAATCCCGACCAGAAGATCGCCGCTAACAGGAACAGCCAGAAGATCACCATCAATCGCTTCTTCTCGATGCTGACTTCCGCGCCGCGTCTCACGAGCAATCCGGCATTCAGGAGAATGAAGGCTCCGAGGGTCGCGACAATCGCCCACTGGCCGCCCACAGTGCCGATGCGGGGCGTCAGCACAGCGGCAAGAACCGCGAACAGCGCCAGCAACGTGGCCGCCCAAGCCGTGCTGAAGATCAGCCAGGTGAAGAACAAAATCGAGAGCAACAAAATCCCATAGCCGATCCATGTTGCGAAGGTCTGCAACGAAATACCCAGCGCACCCGTAACGAGCAGAAACACCACCAACGCCGCAGTTGCACCGACAGCTCCCGCAACCACGTAGAAGTTGCGGTGGCGGCGCGCTACGGCCTCCGATGTGTCGGTCGTCTTCAGTTGCCCAGCCGTTCCCAGGTACTTGCCACCGAGCTTGTACTGGACCAGACCTAGGATCATGCCGAAGCCCGCTGCCGAGAACCCCCAGTGCCAGTTGATCTTCTCGCCCAACGTGCTGCACACAAAGGGGCCGAGCATTGCGCCGAGATTGATGCCCATGTAAAAGATCGAGAACGCGGCGTCCCGCTTGGCTCCCCATTCCTGCCTGGTGTGCTCGTCGGCCGCAGCGCTCGGATCCGGATACAGGTCACCGACCATCGTGCTGACGTTCGGCTTCAGGAGGCCTGTGCCGAGCACGATGAACAACAGGCCCAGGTAGAAGCTGGGGAGCTCCGGAGCTCCGATCAGTGGCGTGGCCAGTGTAAAGTGGCCCGTCGCTATGATCACGCCACCGACGAACACCGCCTTGCGCTGGCCCCACAAGTTGTCGGCGACCCAGCCGCCCGGCAGCGTAAGCAGGTATACCATCGAGGTGTAGAGGCCGTATACCGCGCCCGCCGTACCCTCGGTGAAGCCGAGCCCCGGATTCGTGCCGGCAGCAGCCGCGGTCATGAACAGAATCAGCAGCGCGCGCATGCCGTAGTAGCTGAACCGCTCCCACATCTCTGTGAAGAAAAGAGTGGAGAGTCCTTTAGGATGTCCGAAGAAGGTGCGGCCGCTCATGCCGCGCCCAATTCCCGGAGGTGGCTCGTCGTGGGTCACGCTACCTGCGTCGGGCTTGAAAACGTCTTTCGAGTCTCTGGCCATGGGAGTGGTGTGAGGGTCGGGAAGCGTTAGTGCACAGCAGCGAGCGGAAGATATCTCTCGGGCGGATGGACGCCACCTGCACGCTGCTGTTCCTCCCAGCTGATCGTGGTGGGAGGCTGTTTGATGCATGCGGCGAGGTGACCCGGTGCTTTCAGCTCGAGCGGCGGCACGATGCGCGTGCAGGCTTCGTCCTTGGCCGGATGATGGCAACGGGGGTGAAACACGCATCCCGATGGCGGGTTCGCCGGCGACGGCACATCTCCCTGCAGAATGATGCGATCCTTCCGCGCCTTCGGGTCCGCGACTGGAACGGCCGACAGCAATGCCTGCGTATACGGCATCAGCGGCTCGCGATACAGATCCTCGGACGTTGCGAGCTCGACAACCTTCCCCAGGTACATCACCGCGACGCGGTCGGCGATGTGCTCGACGACCGAAAGGTCGTGGGCGATGAACATGTAGGTGAGGTGCCGCTCGCGCTGCAGGTCCCGCAGCAGATTGATCACCTGCGCCTGCACCGAGACATCGAGCGCGGAGACCGGCTCGTCACAGACGATGAACTTAGGCTCCACCGAGAGCGCCCGAGCGATCCCGATGCGCTGCCTTTGTCCGCCGGAGAATTCGTGCGGGTATCGAGTGACGTACTCTCGGCGCAGTCCGACTTCCTCGAGGAGCTGCTTCACCCGAGTGTCAGCCGCCTGGCCTTCCGCCAGCCGGTGTATGGTCAGGCCTTCGCGGATCGTCGCTCCGATCGTCATGCGTGGGTTGAGTGACGACACCGGATCCTGGAAGATGATCTGCATCTCCCGTCGCAGGGCGCGCAGCTCACCAGTTCCCATTGCGCGGACATCTTTTCCCTCGAACCTGATCTCGCCCGCGGTGGGCTCGATGAGTCTGAGTACGGTGCGACCGGTGGTCGTCTTGCCGCATCCGGATTCTCCGACGACCCCCAGCGTTTCGCCGCGGGCGACTTCGAACGACACGTCGCTGACCGCCTGCACGGCGCCTACCTGTCGGGAGAGGATGCCCTTCTTGATCGGAAAAAGCTTGCGCAGGTTGCGAACCGAGAGCAGCGGCTCGCCACCGGGCTTCGGCGTCGTCATCGCGCCCCCCGTCGTCATGCTACTGCAGCTCCTTCCATGACTACGAGCGGCGGATGCGGGTGCTTCCGCCGCTCGGGCTCGATTGCCAGGTGGCAGCGTGATGTGTGGGACGTGCCGATCTGGTAGAGCGGAGGGTGCTCGTGCGCGCAGAGATCCCACGAGTAGGGACAGCGGTCGCGGAACCGGCAGCCGAGTGGCCAATCGGTCGGCGCCGGCACGGTTCCGGGGATGACGTTCAGCCGTTCGAGCTCGCGGCCGATGTGCGGCATCGCGTGCATCAGCCCCTCGGTATAGGGGTGGTGCGGCTTGGAGAACAGTTCGTCCACCGCTGCCTCCTCCACGATCTCCCCGGCGTACATCACGATCACCCGTGATGTCGTCTCGGCGATCACTCCCAGGTCGTGAGTGATCATCAGAATGGAAGTGCCGAATTTCTTCTGGAGGTCCACCAGCAGCTCGAGAATCTGCGCCTGGATCGTTACGTCGAGGGCGGTGGTAGGCTCGTCGGCGATGACGAGTGCTGGCTTCATCATGAGGGCCATCGCGATCAACACGCGCTGACGCATGCCGCCGGACAACTGGTGTGGGAATTGGCGGGCACGGTCGGCGGCAGCCGGAATCCCCGTCAGCGCGAGCGCTTCGACTGCGCGGTTCCACGCTTCCTTGCGGCTCACTCCGGCGTGAATCCGCGCCACTTCCGCCACCTGATCGCCGACCGTGAACACGGGATTGAGCGCCGACATCGGCTCCTGGAAGATCATCGAGATGCGGTTGCCACGAACGTGGCGTATCTCTTCGTCGCCGAGGGTGACGAGATCCTTGCCTTCGAACTCGATGCGGCTGCCGGCCTCGATGCGTCCGGGAGGCTGGATGAGCCGCAGTATCGAAAGAGCGGTGACTGATTTCCCGCAGCCGGATTCGCCGACGATCCCGACAGTCTCGCCTGCGCCGATGTCGAACGAGACTCCGTCGACTGAGCGCGCCACCGCGCTTCCCATGTGGAAGTACGTGCGCAGATCGCGAATCGACAGCAGCGCCGTGGAGGACGAAGCGGAAGCCGTCATTACGTACTGCTGCGGTCGTAGGCGCCACGCATCGATTCAGCGAGCACGTTGAGCGTCATAACAGTCAGCACCATCATGAGTCCGGGGAAGAGTGACATCCACCATAGCGTCGCGACCTGGTCCGATCCGTCCCGAATGATGTTGCCCCAGCTCGCTTCGGGCTGCGGCACACCGATCCCCAGATACGACAGCCCTGCCTCGAGTACGATCACGTGAGCGACTCCAATAGTCGCCGCCACGACTATGGGCGAAACCAGGTTCGGGAGCAAATGGCGCCACAGTATCCGTCGCCGGCTCGCGCCCAGAGCCCTCGCTGCGGTGACGAATTCCGCGTGTTTCAACGCAAGAACCTGACCCCTGACGATGCGACTCACCCCGAACCAGCCGGTCAGACCGAGGAACAGGATGAGAGCGCCGACCGACAGCTGTGGCCACGCCGCGAGAATCGCGACGAGCAGCAGCAACCGGGGTATCGCCAGGAACGCATCCAGGATACGCATCATGATCGAGTCGATCAGCCCGCCCGCGTATCCCGCTGTCGCGCCGTAGGCAACCCCGAGTGTGAGACTGACGAGAGTCGCCAGGAATCCGATGAAGAGCGAGAGCCGTGCACCGTAGATCACACGGCTGAGCACATCCCGGCTGTACGGGTCGGTGCCGAAGGGATGAAGCCAGGACGGGGCGAGCTCTTTAAGCGCGACAATGTCGGGCTGAGCGGCCGGATCGTACGGGGCAATGAGCGGCGCGAGGATTCCCACCAATACGATCGCGGTGAGGATTCCGAGCGCGACACGCGACGACCGCCGCTCCAGAATGCGCGCGAGCGTCTGTCCAAGCGGTGACTGCCGACTGTGCGCGATGCTATTCATCACGGATCCTCGGGTCGGCCCACGCATAGAGGATGTCAGCGAGGAGACTGCCCACCATCACCATGATGCTGCCGATGATGACAGCGCCCACCACGAGCGGATAATCTCGGGCGGCAATCGCGTTGACGACTGCGTAGCCCATACCGGGCCAGGCGAAAACTCTTTCGATGAACACCGCGCCTGTCAGCAGTGCGGGGAAGGACAGCCCGATCATGGTGATGATCGGCAGCGTCGCGTTGCGGAGGGCGTGGCGACGAAGAATGGCCTTCTCGGTGAGGCCCTTGAGCCGGGCCGTGCGGATGTAATCGGCCGGCAGGACATCGAGCAGCGCGGCGCGCTGATACCGGGCGACGCTGGCGGAAGCGAGCAGCGTGAGAGTGAGCGCCGGCAACAACAAGTGCCTGAGCCTGTCGAAGATCCGTCCGCCGATGCTCATGTACTCGTGCATCACCGGATCGACGGCCCCGCCGACGGGAAAGATCGGCAGCCAATAGGTGAACGCAAGCAGCGCGAGGATGGCGAACCAGAAGTCGGGCATTGAAAGAAAGAAGAGCGAGATCCCGCCCAAGACGTGGTCCGTCGCTGATCCGCGCCGGGCAACCTGCACGAGCGCGATCAGTATCCCGAGCGTGAAGCTGCCAACGAGCGCAACGCTCATCAGCAGCAGCGTGTTGGGAAGCGCATCGGCAAGGACATCGCGCACGGGTCGGTCATGCGAGAAGGACCAACCGAGCTCCCCGCGCGAGAGCTGGCCTATGTAACGGGCGAATTGTTCGGGGAGGGGGCGGTCGAAGCCGTATTGCGCACGGAGCCGATCCCTGATCGCGTCGTTGATGCTGGGATTGTCGATTGCCGCGCTGAACGGATCACCCGGCGCCAGATGGATGAGCGCGAAGCTGATCGCAGCCACGAAGGCAACGATCACCGCGGCCTGGGCGAGTCGCTCTGCTACGTAGCGGATCACCCGCTACGGTGCTTTCCGCCCCGCCGAGTCGGCGGAGGAAGGTGTGGAGGAAGGCGTGGACAGTGGCGCGTTGTCGCGGGGGAGTCGTCTGTCCTCGGGAATCCACCACTCTGGTATGTGCGCCCACCATGCATCGGGACGCAGCGGCGCGAGCTGGAGGCGCGAATGATATCCCATCGTTGGAATCAGCTCGGCGAGCCAGATTGCGGGCGCGTCCTGAATGATGATCTCGTAAGCCCTGGTGAAGAGCGCACGGCGAGTCGGAAGGTCGTGCGAGGCGAGCGCACTGTCGACGTACGCGTCGAACACCGGATTCTCGTACGCTCCGTAATTCGAGCCGGTAGGTGAGCGTGATCCCATCGAGCTCCAGGTTTGCCGCACTCCGCCCGGGCTCGGGTGCGTATGCCAGCCTCCGATTACCACGTCGAACGCGCGCGTCCGCGTGAGGTTCACGAAAGCCGGGAAGTCCATTTGCTCCACATCGACTTTGACTCCTGCCTGCCGCCATTGCTCCTGGAGCAGCACCGCCATCCCGGTACGCGCGCGGCTCGAGCCGGGCACGGCCAGTCTAAACTGCAGCGGACGTCCGTTCTTCTCACGCACCCCGTCGCCGTCCGCATCGCGCCACTCCAGCGAGTCGAGAATCAGGCGCGCGCGCTCGAGGTTGAAAGGAATCTGCGGAAGATTGGGATCGGTCGTCTGGTACGCCCGCACCGTTGGGCCGAGTGCCGGCAAGGCAAAAGTATCGAACACGTTGCGGACGATGGCATTGCGATCGAGCGCCATCGTCAGAGCGCGGCGGAGCTCGCGGTCGCCAAAAATCGAATGTGGCCGCGTACGGTTGGAGGGATCGCGAAAATTGAACTGCGCGAAGGTGTAATCGGATCCCCTCGTCTTCGCGATTCGAAGATGTGAAACGCGCGCTACTTCCGGGACATGCTCGGAGCGCAGCCCTTCAAAGAAATCAGTCTCGCCCGAAAGGAACCGCGTAACGGCGGTATTGAAGTCGGGTGCGAGGCTCCAAATGGCACGCGTGAGCTTGGGGGCTCCCTGATAATTGAGGGGATCGGCTTCCAGCTCCACCGATTGGCGCGGAGTCCAGCGCACGAACCTGAACCTGCCCGATCCAACCGGAGCTTTTGCCCGTTCCGATGCGCGCCATGAAGAGCGCGGGATGTCTCGCCAGATGTGCTCCGGCATGATCGGCATCGGATAAACGGCGTCGTAAAACTGCTGCGGCGTGCGGGATCGGAACCAGAACACGGCTGTCGAGGAATCAGGCGTCGTCACCGAGTCGATGTTCGTGATGAGAGCCGCGAACGGGGAGCCAAGAGCGGTGTCCTTGTAGCTGAGGAAAGTGAAGCGGACATCTTTCGCCTGTACCGGTTGCCCATCGTGCCACCGTGCGCGCTCATCGATGTGAAAAGCGATGCTCAGCGAATCGCGACGCCAGGTCCATTGGTTGGAGAGCCGGGGTGTGAATCCCACGTCGCCGACGATGTTGAGTGAATCACCTATCTCGGCGAGCCGGTCGAAAACGAGATCAGTGATCTGGGTTCCCTGTACGGTCGACGTAAGAGGAGGGATAAGGATGTCAGGATCGCCAACGGTGGAGATGACGAGTGTTCCTCCGCTGCCCTTCGGCGGCGGTCCCTCGGTGCCGACGCACGCGACGAGGGCGAGAAGAGCGGCTACTCTCAACGCCGCCATGTCCAACTCTCGTCGAGAAACTGTGGAATGAGGGGCACGGTCTCCTTCCGGATCTCTTCCTCGTCCATCTTAATCGCGTCGGCATCCTCGAGTGATCTCACGGCCTCGAACATCACTCCGGCCAGCTCGTCGGTGTCCGGCACGCGGCCCAGGAGTGCGCTCAATGTAGCAGGCCTGGGGACAGCATCGTCACCGGCTGCGCCTCGAGCAGCGAACGACGGCAGCGACGACTGATCGTCTTCCACGAGAATGGAGCCGTGCTGCAACAATGCGCTCTCATTCCGCCACTGAGCACTTCCTACGAGCTTTCTGCCGTCCGCTATCAGCTCGCCTTCGCTCGGCAGCTCGAAGCATGGCTGCGCGGTGGGAGCAACAGCGCGCGCGGAAGGCGCAGCGAGCGTCACATTGACGCCGAGCCGTGAAAGCCCATCGAGAAGTATGCAATTGATGCGCGCGTAGGCAACGCGAAGCGACTCGGCCTGGAGCGGAGCCGTTACGCTGTACGTCACTTCACGATGATGAAGAATCGCGCGGCCACCTGTTGGACGCCGGACGACGTCGACGGAAGCGGCGCGAATCTTCTCGGGATCATACTGTCCCGCGGCCGACTGATGCCGCCCGAACGACAGCGTCGGAGTGACCCAGGAGTAAATGCTGAAAACGGTTTCGCCGGTGCGCGCGGCACGCGCGAGGAGCGCGGTATCGCGCGCCATATTCTCCGCGCCCGAGCGTGGCGCCGCGAGCAGCAGGCGCCAGCGGCTGAGACTTCGGCGGGGCTGCATACCTGTTAAATTGTCACTCCTATGAGCACTACAATCAAGCACGTCGCGAACGCGATCGCGCCTGCTGATTCCTTCGTCCATCGACACATCGGTCCGGATTCGCGCGACGTCGCGGCCATGCTTCAGACCCTTGGATACGACTCGCTCGACGCGCTGATCGGCAGCACCATCCCGGAGCGCATCCGTTTCCGGCGCGGGCTCGACCTCCCGAAGGGACTCACCGAGCCGGAGGTGCTCGCTCAGTTCCGGGCAATGGCGGCGAAAAACCAGGTGTTCCGCTCGTTCATCGGAATGGGCTACTCCGATTGCATCACGCCGCCGGTCATTCAGCGCAACATCATCGAGAATCCGGGCTGGTATACGGCCTACACACCGTACCAGGCCGAGATTGCGCAGGGCCGCCTCGAGGCGCTTCTGACATTTCAGACGATGGTGATCGATCTCACCGGAGTGGAGATCGCCAACGCGTCACTGCTCGACGAAGCGACGGCCGCTGCCGAAGCGATGACGATGAGCTACGCGATCAAGGGGAAGCCCGACAAGCAGGTCTTCCTCGTCGCATCGGAATGTCACCCCCAGACGATCGAGGTGGTGAAAACGCGGGCGAGCGTGCGCGGAATCACGGTGCGCGTGACGAGCTACGCCGATTTCAGAATCGCGCCCGACGTCTTCGGCGCTCTGATCCAGTATCCCACCACCGACGGGGCGGTGGTCGATTACACGAAAACGTGTGAGCAGGTCCACGCTGCCGATGCGCTTGTAACAGCGGCTGCCGATCTTCTCAGTCTCGTTCTCCTGACGCCGCCGGGCGAGTGGGGCGCCGACATCGTCGTCGGCAACACCCAGCGGTTCGGGGTTCCACTCGGCTACGGTGGGCCGCACGCCGCGTTCTTCGCGACGAAAGACGAGTTCAAGCGGCAGATCCCGGGACGCATCATCGGTGTTTCGCGCGACGCTGACGGAAGGCCGGCGCTCCGCATGGCGCTCCAGACGCGGGAACAGCACATCCGGCGCGAAAAAGCGACGAGCAACGTCTGCACGGCGCAGGTGCTTCTTGCCGTGGTAGCGAGCATGTACGCGGTCTATCACGGACCGGGAGGGCTGACGCGCATCGCGCGCAGAGTGCACGGACTCACCGATGCCCTTGCTGAAGGCCTGCGCCGGCTTGGCTTCACCATCGCGCATGAGGATTACTTCGACACGCTGTGCGTACGGGTTGGCAAACGGAATCCGGCGCCGATTGTGGAAGAGGCGCGGCGCCGACGCATCAACCTGAGGCAGATGCCGGACCGGAGCATTGTCGTGGCGCTCGACGAGACGGTAAACGAAGCCGACCTGTCGGACCTGTTCATTTCGTTCAACGCCGGCAAGAGCCTCGATTTCAGCGTCGAGGACGTGCTGTCGACCGCGGATTCGCGCTACGATGAGCGCTTCAAGCGTACCACGCCGTTCATGACCCACCGGGTGTTCAACACGCATCACGCGGAGACCGAGATGCTCCGCTACATGAATCGGCTCCAGTCACGCGATCTTTCTCTCGTGCACTCGATGATTCCGCTCGGCTCCTGCACCATGAAGCTGAACGCGACGACCGAGATGATGCCGATCACGTGGCCCGGGTTCTCCAAGATCCATCCATTCGCTCCAGTGGAGCAGACGCAGGGATACCAGCAGCTGTTCGGCGAGCTCGAGAGCGCGCTGGCGGAGATCACCGGCTTCGCGGCGGTCTCGCTGCAGCCCAACGCGGGATCGCAGGGCGAATACGCCGGACTGCTCGCGATCGACGCGTACCACGCTGCGCGAAGCGAGTCGCACCGCAACGTTTGTCTGATTCCACAGTCCGCGCACGGGACGAATCCGGCGAGCGCCGTGATGGCGGGCATGAAGGTGGTGGTCGTCAAGACCGACGAGCATGGCAACATCCAGGTCGACGATCTGCGGGCGAAAGCCAAGGAGCACGCGAGAGACCTGGCGGCTCTGATGGTCACGTATCCGTCGACTCACGGCGTCTTCGAGGAGTCCATCGCCGAGATCTGTGAGATCGTGCACCGCAACGGCGGCCAGGTCTACATGGACGGCGCCAACATGAACGCGATGGTCGGCCTGTGCCGGCCTGGAGACATCGGCGCCGACGTCTGCCACCTCAATCTGCACAAGACGTTCTGCATTCCACACGGCGGTGGGGGACCGGGAATGGGACCGATCGGTGTTGCACAACACCTCGTTCCGTTTCTCCCGGGACATCCGGTGATTCCCCAGCATGACAGGGATGCGGTCGGTCCCGTATCGGCGGCGCCGTGGGGAAGCGCGAGCATTCTGCCTATCTCGCATGCCTACATCCGGCTGATGGGCGGCGACGGGCTGGAATACGCGACGAGGATCGCCATTCTCAACGCGAACTACATCGCGCACCGTCTGGAGCCACACTTTCCCGTGCTTTACAAGGGCGCGCACGGCACCGTTGCGCACGAATGCATCGTCGACACGCGCGTCGTGAAGCAATCGAGCGGCATCGACGTGGAAGACATCGCGAAGCGATTGATGGATTATGGCTTCCACGCGCCAACGGTTTCGTTCCCCGTACCTGGCACTCTGATGATCGAGCCAACGGAGAGTGAGCCGAAGGAGGAGCTGGACCGGTTCTGCGACGCGATGATCTCGATTCGCGAGGAAATCAGGGAGATCGAGACGGGAGAAGCCGATAGGGCGGACAACCTCCTCAAACACGCGCCGCATACGCTGAACCGAGTGACTTCGACGGTATGGACCCACTCGTACAGCCGGGAGCGGGCAGCATTCCCCGCGCCGTGGAGCCGGGAATTCAAGTTCTGGCCGGCGGTCGCGCGGGTGGAGAGCGCCTACGGCGACAGGAATCTTGTGTGCTCGTGCATGCCCACTGACGGCTACGCCGAGCCACAGATAGGCGGATAAAGGCATATTTTCGATCGCGTCCATGCGATCAAGAAACCCCTGAACTGACCCGGCTTAACCGGAGGCGGTCGTGCTACCAAGGAGATCCGCAGCGAGATGGACCCGGCTGCTCGCCATTCCTCTCTCGGCAACACTGCTAGGAACGGCGTGTCAAACCACCGCCCCCACGCCATCGACAAGACCGACGGTACCACGCCCCGACGACACCACTCCGCGCGTCGTCCCCGCACCCGCATCGCTGACACTAGGCGCGGGCACGCCCTACGAACTGAGAAGGACGAGCGTCATCACGACTGACGGAAATCCGGAAGCGATGGTGATCGCCGAATTCCTGGGAGCAATGCTGCGGCCCGCCACCGGCTTCGCGGTCCCAGTGGTTGCCGCCGGTGCGGACACCGCAGCCGGAAGTATTCGAATGTCCATTGCTGCGGACCGGACGGCGCTCGGTGAGGAAGGTTACGAGCTGACCGCGACCGCTACAGCCGTGCAAATCGTCGCTCGTCGAGGGGCCGGACTCTTCCGTGGCGTTCAGACCCTCAGGCAGCTGCTGCCAGCCGACATCGAGTCGGACATGGGCGCGACCCGAAGTGTGTGGAGCTTCCCGGCGTTGACGATCGTCGACCAGCCACGTTTTGCTTGGCGGGGCGCAATGCTCGATGTGGCGCGTCACTTCTTCACCGTGGACGAGGTGAAGCAGTACATCGACATCCTCGCGCTCTACAAGCTGAATGTGCTGCACCTGCACCTGTCGGACGATCAAGGCTGGCGCATTGAGATCAAATCGCGTCCCGCGCTCACCAGCGTTGGCGCGACTACTCAGGTGGGCGGTGGACCGGGCGGGTTTTTTTCGCAGGCGGACTATCAGGAGATCGTGCGGTACGCGCAGGCACGGTACATCACGATCGTCCCCGAGATCGACATGCCGGGACACACCAACGCCGCGCTCGTTGCCTACCCGGCGCTGAGCTGCGGCACACGGCCGCCCGCGATTTATACCGGGACCGAGGTTGGGTTTAGCACCTTTTGTATCGACAAGGAAGAGACGTACGCGCTGATCGACGACATAGTGCGCGAGATCGCCGCGATTACTCCCGGGCAGTACTTCCACGTCGGCGGCGACGAGGTCGAAGCGCTCACCCACGAGCAATACGCGCGCTTCATCGAGCGGGTGCAGACAATTGTGCACCAGTACGGGAAGAAGATGATCGGCTGGGAAGAAATCACGAAGGCACGGCTGGCACCGACGACGATCGCGCAACAGTGGAAAAGCGATTCGGTAACCGCTGCGCTCCAATACGGAGCGAAGCTGCTCATGTCACCGGCGAAGAAGGCCTACCTGGACATGAAGTACACCCCGGCCACTGAGCTGGGACTGACGTGGGCCGCGATAATCGAGCTGCGCGATGCGTACGAGTGGGACCCAGCCACGTACATGGTCGGCGTGCACGAGCAGAACATCATAGGTGTGGAAGCGCCGATCTGGAGCGAGACTCTGCGCAATATCACAGCTGTCCAGTACCTGGCCTTGCCCCGACTCCCAGCGATTGCGGAGGTCGGATGGACGCCGCAGGGCACGCGTCGATGGGAAACTTTTCGATCGAGCCTCGCTGCTCACGTGCCGCGCTGGAATTTTCTCGGTATTAACTACTACCGGTCCCCGCAGCTCCAGCCCTGAGCTCGAAGCAGGCCGGTTCGCGCCTATTGACCGATGTGCGCCTTGTAGGCGTCCGACTTCATCAACCCACTCACATCCGAGGCGTTGCTGGGCTTGACCTTGATCATCCAGCCAGCGCCGTAGGGATCGCTGTTGACCAGCGCGGGCTCCTTGTCGAGCCTCTGATTGATGGCGACGACTTCTCCCGAGATCGGTGAGAAAAGCTCGGAGACGGCCTTCACCGCTTCGATGGTTCCGAACACATCGTGCTTCGAGAACTTGGCTCCTACTTTCGGAAGCTCGATGTAGACGACGTCGCCCAGCTCACCCTGCGCGTAGTCGGTGATTCCGATCTCCACGGTGCCGTCCTTTGCCGTACGGACGTACTCGTGCTCTTCGGTGTAGGAAAGATCGGCGGGAATGTTCGCCACACGTGCTCCACAAGAGGGTCGCGCGATGCAACAGGGCGGGAAGTCTATCCGCGCCCCGGAAGAGTGTCAAGAAACCTGCGCGGCGCTCTCCGTGCCTACAGCATCGCGGTGAAGGGAGCTCCAGAGCGCATCGACATCGCGCTCCAGTTCCTCGAGTGAGCCGCTGTTCTCGATGACGTAATCGGCGCGCGCCCGCTTGAGCTCGGCCGGCATTTGCGCGGCGATCATGTTCATCGCGTCGGTCTCTTCCAGACCGCGCGTCGCCACCAGCCGCTCGAGGCGCAGTGGCCGCATCGCGTCGACGAGGACGATGACGTCGAATTCATCGACCAGATTGCGCTCGAAGAGGAGGGGAATCACGCAGACGACAAGTGCATCGCCACGAGCACGCGCGGCCGCGATCTCACGGTCTCTGAGGCGAGTGACGCCGGGATGGACGATCCGGTTCAGCGCGTCGAGCTCGGCCTGGTCGGCGAATACGACCTGTCTGAGTGCCTGGCGATTCAGACTGCCGTCCTGAGCGAGGACATCCTTGCCCCACCGCTTCACGATGTCTTTAAGCGCCTGGGTGTCGGGCTCCACCGCTTCTCGCGCCAGCACATCGGTGTCTATCACCGTGGCGCCTCGATCTGCCAGCATACTTGCCACTTCAGATTTTCCGCTCGCGATGTTTCCGGTCAGTCCGATGAGAATCATCTGTCGGGGATTGAAGTTGGCCCACGGTTGCTGCCGAGCCGGACGCGCGGCAAGATAGAACGTTGTGGTACGCATGTCACGCGTAAACTATTGCTTGCGCGCTTTCCGCCCCTTCTAGAGGAGCGGCACCTGAGCAGCATCGCCCGGGGGAACCGCGTGACACATCCGGCAGCGCGCCTCGTACGATTCCGTTCCGCCTACCATGATCTGGGGCGAGTCGTAAGGTGCGGGCCTCCCCCCAATCAGCCTTTGGTTGCGGCTGGCCGGACCTCCGCACAGAACGCAAATCGCGTGCAGCTTGTCCACGACCTCAGCAATGGCCATTAGAGCGGGCATTGCTCCAAAGGGCTCCCCGCGGAAGTCAGTATCCGTTCCGGCAATGATTACTCGCCTTCCCCGACTCGCCAACGAGCTAACCAGCGGGACGATTCCGGCGTCCATGAACTGCGCTTCGTCGATGGCGATCACGTTTGCAATCGGGTCGATCTGCTGTGCGATCTGCGCTGCGGAGTCGGCCGGGATCGCTTCGACGGCGCGTCCATCGTGGCTCGAGACCGAGTAGATCCCCGCATAGCGCGAATCGAGGTGGGACTTGAACACCTGAACCCGCTTGCGGGCGATCATCGAGCGCCGAACACGACGGATGAGCTCCTCGCTCTTGCCGCTGAACATGACTCCGGCGATAACCTCGATCCAACCGCCGGCATGGTGGAACGGCCCGCTCACGACCGGTCGCGATTCCTGGGTGGGCGGCTGCGATCGGCGCGGGGACCGCCACCCCCGTCACGATCGGGGCGATCCCGCCCTCCGCTCGTCGGTCGTTCCCGCCGGGGCCCAGTCGGGCGCTCGCGGGATCCGCCAGTCGACCGATCTCTCACATTACTCGGTGCCGAAGGGCCACCCGCGCTCGTGGCTGGTCTTGCCGCCGCGGCCTCAGCCGCGTGCCGACGCTGCGCCCTCTCGCGGTCGAGCAGCTGCAGTCCCGCCGCGGCGATCTCCAGCGCATCGAACTGCTCAAGCAACGGCTCGAGGGAAATGATCTCGCGAGGCGGGACTCCCCGCATCAACACCGTCCGCAATTCCTCCCGTACTGCGTCCTCACGATCCTGTGCGCGCCGCTCGGGGCCATGGAGGATGATCGGTATCAGGCGCCCTCCCGCGAGCTCTCGCAAAGGCGCAACTTCAGCCGGCTGGGCGAGCACGACTACTTCCACGGGCTTGCCCTGCGCTGCCCGCTGCAGCTCCGCGGTCGTCACTGGCGGCTGGTAGAAGATCACAGCGTGCGTGGCTCCCTTCACCTGGCCTTCGGTGACGTGTATCGGGTCGTCATTGTAGCGATAGCCGAGCGTACGTAGGGTGTGACGCACCTGAGCCAGAGCTGCTCCGCCCCGAGCGACGATCGTCGCCGATGGAGGATCCAGATCGTCGAGCAGCCGTCGCAGTGAAGCAGCGCGGGCGGTTCCCCCGATAGTGACGTATTTGACGTGAGGGAGCTGAAAATCCTCGGGAGCCTGCGGCACTTCCAGATCGACGAGGGGCACGCGTCGAGCCCGTCTCGCGTATCGCTCCACCAGACTCTCGACCGCCGGCGTGAGCTTTCGCGCGACGACTACGCGGGTCGCCTCACCGAGCTCGCCAAGAAGTCCCTCGAGCGCGCTGACCGTTTCCGGACCGTTCTCGAGAACATCGTCCGCCCACGCGATCACGACCGTCCGCACCGTATCGAGCTTGAGAATCGAGGTCCTGACGAGCGCGCCGAGCTCTTCCGGTGACCCCGCTATGGCAAGGACTGGCCGGCTCTTGAAGATTCGGCCAGCCCGGGCAGCGCTCGTCACGGGGACCACTTCGATTCCGGCTGCCCCGGCCAGCCCAAGGATGGTCTCGGAGACGGCCAGCGCATTTTCCGCGTCGCGTGTTATCACGACGATCTGCGTGCCGCCAGCCGCTGGATCGACACGGGAGAGAACCGGAGTCAGAAATTCCGCGATGGACTCGGTCGTGTGCGGAAGAGTGTAAACGAGATTTTGACTCCGGCCGGGCTGCGTTGTCGAACGCTCCAGTGCCTCTTCCGATTCCAGCATCCCGCTCCTCATGGTGCCGTGGCGCTGCCTGCGGCACGCCGGTAATGTTATAGATCTCGATCGCCCGCTTGGGCGACGCTGCTGATCCAGGGGGTAGCAGACAAGTATAGCAGGATGAGCCTTGCAGGCGCGGATTCGCAGCGAACGGGACGCGCTCAACCTCTCACACCGGCCTGTTCCATGATTACCGCCATTGTACTTATCAAGGCCGAGCCGCGGCGCATCGCCGAGTGCGCGACCAAGCTCGCCGGAATCGAAGGCGTGTCCCAGGTCTACTCGGTCTCGGGTGAATGGGACCTCGTGGCGATGGTGGAAGTATCCGAGCACGAGGAGATCGCGCGAATCGTGACCGAGCAGCTGACCCTCGTCCCCGGCATCAAGTCGACCCACACGCTGACGGCTTTCCGCGCCTACTCGAAGCAGGACCTCGAGCAGGCCTGGGACATCGGACTGGAGTAGAAAGCCGATGCGGGCGACTAGTTCAGGCCGCGACGTGGCGAGCCAGGCTGCGCTCCGGATGCTGATGGCACGCCTGCCGGGTGTCACCGCGGTGGACGGCGCGCCATCCATCGAGCCTCCGGCGAGCGGTGATCCGCCCACCGTTCAAACCGCTGAACTTGTCGAGGGCAGCTCGATGCAGGTGATCAAGGTTCCTGACCCCGAGGCCGACGCCCAGTCGGGGTTTGCGGCGTTTCTAGACGGTGCTCAACAAGTGCAGGTGATGGGCGACCATGCCGGGATTCCGATCGTCTACGGAACTGTCTCTGCTGCCGTGCGGCTTCGCGTAAACCGCCGCATGGTGACGTGGGAGGGCCTGCCGCCGCGCGTGAAGCGGAGTTTCTTCCTTCCCCGTCGATACCTCCCGCCTCTGAGCGAGGTGCCATCGCTGGTAGGGGAATCCCAACTGGAGGTTGTCGACTCCGCAAAGGCCAACAAGAACGGATCGTTCCCGATCATGCATCCAACCGCGTTGCTCGACAGCGCGTTTCGCGCCGTGAACGAAATGCGCGAGCAGCTCGAGCACGAGTTCGCCGAAGCGTGGTGCGCCTCCGAGAAAGCGCCGCTTTTCATCGATGGGGGTATCAGCGGAATCCCCAACGCTTCCTCGTCGTGCGCGGTGGGAGTGGTAAAGAGCCACCGCACTCTGTTTGCGGAGGGCGATGCGCTGAGGACGGTTTTTCGCCTCTCAAAGGGCGAGCGCTCCTCTGTTTTCCGGGTCTCTCCACGCTCGCGGAGCACGGTCTATAGCTGGTATCTCCGCGTGCGCGACGTGAGCCACCACGACTCAATGTGGGGATTGGTCCGGGTCGAAATCGCCAGGTGCGACCGGCCTACGGAGAGGGCGGACGAGATTTCGCGCTGGGTGATCGCGGAGATGTCGCCGCTCTCCCTGCCCGATGGACGCTGGGACAAAATGGCTTACGGCATCCGCGACTGCGAAGAATTCCTGAGAGCCATCTCGTGAGCCGCCTCGAAGCGCTCGGGCGCGTCGTCGCCACGGAGCGAAAACCCAACACTCCGCACGAATTCCATTTCTGGACGGCGATCGACTCTCCGGTTGGAATCGGGACCATTGTGCGGGTCGATGGCGCGCAGCCGGTCGATGGCCAGATACCACACATCTACGGAATAATCGTCGAGGGCTTCAGCTACACCGATCTCCAGACGCCGCTGCACGACGTCATGAGTCACGACGGATCGCCAACTCAGGCGGGCTTTGCCTCGACCGAGCGGGCCGAGATTCGGCTCTACACTGCGGCGGTGCTGCGCCAGATTCCCGAGGATCCCCTGCAACCGGTGCCGATGGGACAGGTCTTCCTCGCCGAGGAAGAAGACGTACAGGTCGCCCTCCGCATGGATGGCTACCTGCGGGACGGCGCGCACACAGGAATCCCGATCGGTGTCTACCGCGCCGGCGGGACGGACGCGGTCATCTACCTCGACGCGGATTTTCTGCTCGGTCCCGAGGCGGCGCATCTCAACATCACCGGTGTGTCGGGGCTCGCCACCAAAACGAGCGCGGTGGAGTGGCTGCTCGCTTCGATCTTCGAGCATTTCCCCGAAGACAAGGGATCGATCGCCGCTGTTTGCTTCAACGTGAAAGGCCCGGACCTCTGCTACCTCGACCAGCCTGGTCGAATCGAAGCGTCGGACGAGCAGCTTTACGAGAAGCTCGAAGTCGATCCAAAGCCTTTCCAGAGCGTCGAGTATTTCGCGCCCTACACGGCCAAGGGGCTGACCCTCAACACGTTCCGCAACAACGAAGCGCTGCTCGACAACATTACGCCCCTCACGTGGGGACTGCGCGAAGTGCTGCAGTTCGCCGAGGTGCTCCTCAACAAGGACGACGTCGATGCAAAGGCTGACGCCCTTATCGATTTCATCAAGGAGAACATCATCGACAAGGAGTTCTCCGATCCCATCCTCCAGAAGAAGCACATGGTCCAGTCGTTCGCCGACCTCGATGCGTGGTTCCGCGATGTGCTACAGGGAATGGAGAGGAAAGACGGCGACAGCTGGCGCACGCACCACGTCGCCACGATTCGCAAGGTGCGGAATCGACTCTCGAACATCTCCACCAGATGCGCGGGGCTCGTCACGGATTCAGGTGCGGTCAGCGACCTCCCGTTCGGGAGCTTTGGCGATCGCACGGTGTATGTCGTGGATGTCGCCAACCTCGAGGAAGATGCTCAGGATCTCATCTTCGCTCGGATCGTATCCAAGCTCCGCGAGCACCTGGAAAGGCGGGACCTGGGCGTCAAGCACCTCATCGTCTTCGTCGACGAGCTGAACAAGTACGCGCCCGGTGATGGAGCCGACACGTACGTCCGGAAAATGCTGCTCGACATCGCCGAGCGAGGCAGGTACCTCGGGCTGGTGCTGTTCGGCGCTCAGCAGTTCCGCTCGCAGGTTCACCGTCGCGTGGTCGGAAACTCCGGGACGGCGCTGTTCGGGAGAATGGATCCCGACGAGCTCTCGACGCCGGGATACGCGGTGCTGAGCCCGGCAACCAGAACGAAGCTGGCGACGCTCGAAAAAGGACAGCTAATGGTTCGCCATCCGCATTTCACTCAACCGATTTTCGTCCGCTTTCCGCGCCCCTCGGTAATGCAGGGCCGGGAAGGATCTGAGCGGTACCCGCAGAGCAGCGAAGTGTCGATCGAATCCGCGGTCCTGCGGGGCCTGCGGCCCCTCGATCCATCCATCACGCTGACGTGGGTTCAGGATATCACCGCGCTCTACACCGAGCAGGAGGTGATCCGCGCGCGCAACGCGACGCTCCTCGCGCGGCCGACCGACGTCAAGGCCTACTTCACAGCGCAGTTCCGGAAGATCATTCCGGCCCAGCCGGCGCCGCGCCCGATGGCGGCCACCATTCGCTCGGCACCCGAGAACGATCCGTATGGGTTTTAGGGCGGTGCGAAGGTCTTTTCTCGCGGCGCTCGCGCTAATGCCCGGCCCTCTCGCGGCTCAGCCAGTGCTCCTCCAGATCCGGCCTCAGATCGGCGACACGCTGCGCATGCACCTGTCACAGACGGTCGAGATCACGGGGACGACTCAGGGAAGCACCCGCACCGATCCTGCGCGGTCGATGACGACCTCGATCGAGATCTACACGCGTGCGATCGCCAAGCAGTGGACCAGCGGCGGGACGCTGATGCAGACGATCACCGACTCGGTGGCAATGACCCCTGCGTCGCCGGCTTCGCTCGCTGACCTCAGGCGCCGTGCGCTGCAGGGGAAGAGCGCGTGGATCCGCGTGTCCGCCGAGGGGGCGGTGGAGGTAGTGGATTACGGCGATCCGGCCAGCGAGCTGCGACACCTGTTCGGCGAGATGCCGGCCATGCTTTCCCGGGCGGCGATAGCCGTGGGCGAGAAGTGGACCCAGGAAATGCAGATACCGCTGAGCGGCGAGCCTGGCGCCCTCGGGTCAGTCCGCGCGACGTTTCAGCTCGACTCCCTGTCGCGAACCGGCGACATAGCATTCATCTCCATGAAAGGCTCGCTCTCTCGAATCAGACTTCCGGGCGCCGCTGTATCCGTCGCCGGTTACGAGACATCGGGGACTCTCACCGGAACGATTCAGATCGACCGGCGTCTCGAGTGGATCACCGACTCACGGAGCACGATCGTGGTGCGGTCCAGGGTGGCCGCCGCCGGACAGCTTATGGGACAGCCGCCGCGCGGTCCGATGGTGGTCAGGACTCGCATTACGCAGTGGATCAGGGTGGTGCGCTAGCGATGAGGCTGGTCCACCTCTCCGACATCCACCTGGGTTTCCGACAGTACGAGCGGCAAACTCCAGCCGGGAAGAACCAGCGGGAGGCCGACGTGGCGACTACGCTTCGCACGGTGATCGACAAAGTGATCGAGATCCATCCCGACCTCGTACTCATCGCAGGGGATGTGTTCCACGCGGTCCGTCCGACGAATCCCGCCATTCTGCATGCGTTCCAACAGTTCTCGCGCCTCGTGCAATCGCTCCCGGAAAGCACCGTCGTAATGGTTGCGGGAAACCACGACACACCGCGCACCGCGGAGTCCGTCTCCATTCTCAGACTGTTCTCGTCGCTCGGCATCAACGTCGTCGAGGGCAACGCGAAGCGTTTTACGCTTCATGAGCAGGATGTCTCGATTCTCGCCGTGCCTGACATGGAGGGCGTCGACCCCCCTTTCCCGATCGATCCAACCGCGAAGTACAACGTCCTCGTCATTCACGGCGAAGTCGAAGGCGTGATCCCACGATACATGGAGCGCCTGGACCGGGCGCCGATGAAGATCTCGCAACGGGCGCTCGCGGCCGAGAAGTGGGATTACATCGCGCTTGGGCACTACCACGTCTATCGGCCGGTTCTGCCCCATGCCTTCTATTCCGGCTCAATCGACTACACGAGCACCAACCCGTGGGGCGAGATGGTGGAGGAGAAGGAATCGGGCAAAGGCGGCAAGGGGATCATCGAGCACGATCTCGCGACCAAGACGCACAAGTTTCACCCGATACCTCCAGTGCGGCGCTGGGTCGACCTCCCGCCGATCTCCGGCGCCGGGCTATCTCCGGCAGCGCTCGACGCCGCGATTCGGGAGGCCGTGGAGCAGTGTGAAGGCGGGATCGAAGACAAAATCGTGCGACTCGTGGTGAGTGATGTCCCGCGCCACATCGTGCGAGACCTCGATCACAAGACAATCCGTGAGTTCAAGCGGAAGGCGCTCCATTTCAATCTCGACACCCGGAGGCCTGAGATCATGAGGCCGAAGGTTGGTCAGGCCGCGCCCGGCCGTCGCGCCTCACTCGCTGATACCGTCCGCGAAAAGCTCCAGACCCGTGTGCTCACCGAGAACATCGATCGAACGGCGCTGGTCGAGCTCGGACTGTACTACTTGCGCGAAGCCGATACCGTGGCGGGCGCAGCAGTGGATGAGGGCACGCTGTGAGGCTCCACGGTCTCAAGCTGACAAATTTCCGCCAGCACGCGCGGACCAACCTCACTTTCGGTCCGGGTCTCACCGGAATCATCGGTCCCAACGGTGCCGGCAAAACCACGATTCTCGAAGCGATTGCCTGGGCGCTGTACGGCAATCAGGCGATTCGCGGAAACCGTGATTCGATCCGCTTCATGGGTGCGGGACCGCGCGCCACCGTCGAAGTCGAGCTCGACTTCGAGCTCGGTTCGCACCGCTATCGCGTTGTTCGAGGACTCAGCAACGCCAAAGTGTACCTCGATAGCGACGATTTACCAATCGCGGACTCGATCTCGGCGGTAACCGATCTGATCCAGCGACGCCTCGGCATGTCGCTCTCCGAATTCTTTCACACCTATTTCACCGGTCAAAAGGAACTGAGCGTGATGTCGGCGATGACGCCGTCGAAGCGCGGCCAGTTTCTCTCCCGGGTGCTGGGGTACGAGAAGCTGCGCATCGCCCAGGATCTCACGCGCGACAAGCGCAATCGTGTACGGGCGGCGATAGAAGGGATGCAGCGTGGCCTCCCCGACCCTGAAGCAGTGCTCCGGTCGCTTGCCGAGGCGGCCAGCAGGAAAGCGGAGGCCGAGGCGATGGCGCACCAGGCGGCGCACCGGGGCGCGGTGCGGCAGCGTGAGATGATGGCTGTCGAGCCGCGCTGGGAGATGGCGCAAAAGCAGCGCGAGCAGTCCGCGCAACTGCTCACGCAGATCACGGTCGCCGAGGAGAAGGAAGCCGCGCTGCACCGGGATGCTGAGAGGATTGCGCGCGAGCTGGAGGGAATAAGCGCCGCGCATTCGCAGCTCGACAACCTCAGAATAAGCATCGAGCCGCTGTTCGCACTGAACGTCGAGCTCCAGGCGCTCAACACTCTCTATCGGGAAGAGGGACGCAGGAGAACGCTGCTCGAGAGCGAACAGGCGCTGCGAGAGGAGATTGCGCGGCTCGAGGAAAGACATTCCAAGATCGAGCGCGCGCCGGCTCTCGAGGAGGAAGCCACGCTCGAGCTGGAGAAAAAGCGCGCCGAGCTCGAGGACGCGCAGGGCCTGCTCGAAGCCCGCCGCACCGAGTGGGTGCGGGACAGGCAGGAGGCGGACACGAAGCGGCAGGCGCTGCGGCAGCAATACGCCGAGCTCAAGCAGCAACGCGACCACGTCGTGTCGCTCGGCGAGGACGGAGAATGTCCCACCTGCAGCCGTCCGCTCGGTGGCAGCCTTCACACCGTGGTCGAGCACCTCGACGAGCTGATCGAGACTGTCAACGTGGACGGGAGCTACTACAAGGCTCGTGTCGAGCAGCTGGAGATGATGCCCGAGGACGTGCGGGAGCTGGACGAAAAGCGCCGCGCGCTGATGCAGGAAGTTGGAACGCTGGAGCGACGCCTGGCGAAGGTCCAGCTCGCGGTCCAGGAGCTCGGCACCATCGTCCGCGAGATCGCGACGAAGCAGCAGCGACAGGTGCAGATGAAGCGCGACATCTCGCGTATCCCGCCCGGCTTCGACCCGGTGCGGCACGCCGAAGTTTTCGCGGAAGTGGAGCGCCTGACGCCGATGGAGTCGGAAGCGGCGCGATTTCAGGCGATGCTGGAGCGCGAACCGGAGATCAGGCTCGAGCAGACGCGGATCGCTCAGGACGTGATGCGCGTCCAGTCGACTCTCGGCACGCTTCGCACGCGCCGCGCGCAGGTGTCGTTCTCCGAGAAGGACTTCAACGAGCTGAAGAGCGATTTCGAGCGGGTGCGCCTTGAGCTCCAGGAAGCCAAGGTGGCCGCGGCGCGCGCGCAGGAGCAGGTGACGAGCGCGACGCGGGCGCTGGCGGCAGCGCAGGAAGCGGCTGAGGATCTGAAGCGGAAGCACGAGGAGCTCGACGTACTGCAGGCCGACCGCCGCATGCACGACGAGCTGGATCGGGCTTTCTCGGATCTCCGGACAGACCTTAATTTCCAGCTGCGGCCCGAGGTCTCCGAGCTGGCGAGCGCGTTTCTGAGCGAGCTGACCGATGCGCGTTACACGGAGCTCGAGCTGGATGACCAGTACAACATCGTCATCCTCGAGGATGGCATACCGAAGCCGGTGCTATCAGGAGGCGAGGACGACGTCGCGAACCTCGTATTGCGCCTCGCCATCTCCCAGATGATCGCCGAGCGCGCGGGACAAAGCTTCTCGCTGCTCATCCTCGACGAGGTTTTCGGGTCGCTCGATGAGGCGAGGCGCTTCAATGTCGTCGAGCTGCTGCGCGGGATACAGGATCGCTTCGAGCAGGTGATTCTCATCACGCACGTCGAGCCCGTGCGCGAGGGCCTCGACCGGGTGATCAGCGTCAGCTACGACGCGGATCGGGGCTGCTCGATCGTACAGCAAACGGAATCCGATTCGATCGACGGCGAGGAAACGGCTTCGGAGCTGGCGGCCGCTGGGCCGAATCGGCGTGCGTGGCCATACGCGGATTCCGACGAGCGCTCGGAGACGAGCGCGGTCTCTGGAGCTGGTGGCTGATGGCCTTCGCCCGCAACTGGCGTCACGCCTGGGTTTCCGAGCGACCGGAGCGCGTGTCGATACGCGAGATTCCGGCTCTCAACGGCGTATTCAGCGAGTCTTTCACCGAGCGCTACCGCAGGGACGGCATGGTTGGTGTGCGAGTGCCGCACCTGAATCCTGCGGTGTGGAAGTTCGCGATCGCCGACGCGGAAGATGGCGCCATGATCTGGCGCAACGCGCGCGACACGATCGCGGCGTTCAACATGGTCCACCGCTCGGGCGTGGAAGGCTGGATGGGACCGCTGGCCGTGCACCCGGATTATCAGGGGCAGGGAATAGGCAAGATCATCGTAAGCGCCGGGATCGAATGGCTCAAGCAGCGGGGCGCGCTGGTGATCGGTCTCGAGACGATGCCGCGCACCATGGACAACGTCGGCTTCTACTCGTCGCTAGGATTCACTCCCGGCCATCTCACCCTGACGGTGACGTTGGAAAGCGCACGGGCCGGAATCCAGTCGACGGCGCTGTCGGCGCTCAATCCACACGAGCGGGAGCTCGCGCTGAGACAGTGCCGGCAGCTGGTGAACGAGCTCGCGCCCGGATACGACTACACACGTGAGATGGTTCTCACGGCTCAGCACCAGCTCGGTGATACGATCGCCGTCCGCAACGGTGGTGACGTGCGGTCATTTGCGGTCTGCCATTCTGCGCCTCTGGTCGAGGGACGTGCCACGGAGGAACTGCGCGTGCTGAAGCTGGTGGCGCGAACGGAGGCCGATTTCGACACGCTCGTCACGCAGCTTTGTGCGCACGCACGCGTCCGTGGCGCCCGCCGCATCGCCATTCGCGTACAAGGTCAGTACAGTGATGTGTACCGCCGACTGGTGGCGCGCGGCGCGCGCGTGAGGTGGACGGACCTGCGGATGTCAGTCCATGGCTTCGCTGAGTCGATGCCGGCTGGGGGTGGGATAGTTTTGTCGAATTGGGAGATCTGAACGGCAACGACAACTGCAACTGAACATGCTGTCAGGTGACAGCTCTCAAGCTCGCAGCCTACGGCTGAAACCCGCACCGACAGGCGGTCCCTCGTTAACGATCAGTGTTTGTTAAAGAGCGATCTGAATGCGTTGCGCGCCGTAATCCGGCGGACGTAGGACAGCTCGTCACCCGCGAAAGGCATCGGTGTAACCCCGAACGAATCGGTGAGCGCGTTGGTGGCCACGGTGTTGTCGAGCGCCAGCAGATCGAGCAGGCCCGAAGTGACGGGCGGGTTGGGCAGGACCTGCTGGCCGACGGCGACGATGGGCCGCAGCATCGAAATCGGAATCGGTATGAGCACGCGGGTGGTCCCCATCGCGCTGAGAATCCGTTCCACCATTTCCCGCAGTGTCAGCGGCACTGGGCCACCGAGCTCGTAGATCCGGCCAACGGTTTCCTTCTTCTCCAGCGACAGCCTGATCACCTTGGCCACGTCGTCTACGGCAATCGGCTGAAAACGCGCCACACCGCCGCCGGGCAGCGGAAAGATCCAGGACGTCAGGCGAATGAGCCGCCCGAGCACGTTGACGAATTCATCCTCCGGTCCGAAAATCACGGACGGCCGCAGGATAGTCCAGCGCAGGCCACTGCTCTTCACCGAGTCCTGCGCCAGTCCTTTGCTGTGCAGAAACGCGAACCGCGACGCGCTGTCGGCTCCGTTCTGCGACATGAAGATGAATCGCTGAACGTTCTCCGCGCGCGCGGCCGATATCAGCCGCTCCGTGGCGGCGGTGTTGGTCTCGGCGTAAGTCTCCCCCTTTTTCTCGATCGCGATCGCCGCCAGGTGCACGACCGCGCCGCAGCCGCTGAGCGCGGAGCGGAGCTCGCTGGCGTCGCGAACGTCGCCGACGCGAAACTCGATCGGCAATTGTCCGAGCTTCATGGCGCCGCGCGCCGCGTCACGAACCATTGCGCGCACCTTCCACCCGTTCCTCGCCAGCTCGCGGCAGGCGTGAATACCGACGAGCCCCGCCGCGCCGGTGACGAGCACGGGAAGCTTCTTGTCGACGGAGAGCGGCTGCGGCTGCTCCGCCACGGCGGTCGCGGGTCCCTCGCTCCCGTAGGAGAACGACGGCCCGCCGTGCGTCATCAGTTCTTGCCGCCGTGATTCACGCCGCGGGTGCCGCGCACGACGATGCGGTAGATCAGCAGGAACACTCCCATTGTGAGCAGGATGTGAATCCAGCCAGGCGCCTCGGTAGTGAATGTCACGACCGCCCACACGACGAGCATCAGAACCGCTGCAATAAGGCCTATGTCCATTGACAGATTCGTTGACGTTGAATGTTACCGGCGCTAAATTCGGAGAGTCAGTATTGTATCAGCGGCAAAAAAATACTGGCGGTAATGCTGGGGCGGAGAACTCACTTTTTGAGCCAACAAGTCCTTCGGGTGGGTTCGATAAACCATGCTGACGTCACGCCCCAGTGCGGGGAAGACGGTAGGCAGGGTGAGGACCTCAAAAATTCGACCGGGCTTCAAAAAACCTCTCCGTCCCATTTTTCCTGAAGCTCCGCCGGCAACACCGGCGGAGCTTCTAGTTTAATCCGTCAGGTAGAAAGGCGGCGGAGCTTTGGTTTCGCCAGGTCAATGGAATGGCGGCGGAGCTTACCTGCATGCGATAGTTTACTGTAAACATGTCGCGCGTAACAGTCACTCGCCGCCTGCGGTTCAACGCCGCCCACCGCGTCCACAATCCCGAGCTCTCCGATGCGGAGAACTCGCGCCTGTTCGGCAAGTGCAACAACCCGAACTGGCACGGGCACAACTACACGCTCGACGTGTCCGTCGAAGGCGATGTCGACCAGAAGACCGGCTATGTCTGCGACCTGTCACAGCTGAAGAAAATCGTCGAGCGCGAGGTCATCGACGTGGTCGACCACAAGAACTTCAACCTCGATGTCCCGTTCATGAAGGGTGTAATTCCCACATCGGAGAACATCGTGGTGGCGTTCTGGAAGATCATCGCCGCGAAAGTCCAACCCGCCCGTCTCACGCGGCTGGTTTTGTGGGAAACCGAAAACAACTATGTCGAATACACAGGCAAATAAGGCTTTCGAGGATCTCGTCCGGCGCGAGCTCGAGCTCCTCGGCGAGGATCCAAAGCGCCAGGGACTGCTCCGGACTCCGGGGCGTGTCGCCGCGGCGATGACTTTTCTCACTCAGGGCTACAGCACGAGCGCCGAAGAGGTCCTGGGCGACGGAATCTTCGAGGAGAGCCACGACAACATGATCATGGTTCGCGACATCGAGCTCTATTCGATGTGCGAGCACCACATGCTGCCGTTCTTCGGAAAGGCGCACGTCGCCTACATCCCCAACGGCCGGATCGTCGGCCTCTCCAAGATTCCGCGTATTGTCGACGTGTTCGCGCGCCGCCTCCAGGTGCAAGAGCGCCTCACCGAACAGATCGCGCAGGCCCTGTGCAGCGTGCTCAACCCCCGCGGAGTGGGGGTGGTTATCGAGGCGTACCATCTTTGCATGATGATGCGAGGCGTGCAGAAACAGAACTCGAAGACGATTACCTCCGCCCTCACGGGAGCGTTCCGCGACGACCCGAAGACGCGCGACGAGTTTCTGCGGCTGGCCCACAACGGCAAGGATTAGCGGATGACGTCACCCTCCGCAGCGGTGGGCGGGCTGAGCGGACGCAGCGCGGTCGTGACGGGAGCTTCGCGCGGAATCGGGGCCGGCATTGCGGCGGCGCTGGGAGAGCAGGGGGTGCGGGTCGTAATGCTGGCGCGGAACGAGGCCGTGCTCAAGGAACAATCGGCGAAGATTCCCGGATCCATTCCGCTCGCGTGCGATGTCACCGATGCCAAGAGCGTCGACCGCGCGACCAAGCGAATCGCGCGACAGCTGGGAACGGCTCCCGACATTCTCGTCAACAATGCCGGTCTCTTTCGCGTGGCTCTGGTCGAGGCGACGACGACCGAGTCCTTCACCGAGATGATCAACACCAATCTCATCGGGCCTTTCGTGTTCGTGCGCGCGTTTCTCGAGGAGATGAAAAAGCGGAAGAGCGGTCACATCCTCACGATCGGGTCAGTGGCCGACAGAGTCGTCTACTCCGGCAACGCGGCCTACTCGGCCGCCAAATTCGGCGTGCGCGCGCTGCACGAAGTGATGCGCGCCGAGCTGCGCGGCAGCGGAGTGCGGAATACTCTCGTCTCCCCGGCCGCGACCGACACGGACATTTGGAAAGGAGTGACCGTCACCGACCCCGCGGGCAAGGCTTCCACGGAGAGGCCGATGCTGGCGGTGGCCGATGTAGTCGCGGCCGTGATGTTCGCGCTCACGCAGCACGATAGAATCAACGTCGACGAGCTGAGACTCTCGCACAGCTAACCGTGTTCATCGAGCTCCTCGATCTGCTGCGCTGCCCGAAAGCGCATGAGGATACCTGGCTCGTCGCATCGTTTCAGAAAGTCAGCAACCGGTTCGTACAGGCAGGCACTCTCGGCTGTCCGATCTGCAAGACTCAGTATCCAATCGAGGGCGGCGTTGCTGATTTTACCGGCGGAGTGAGCTCTCCCTCGTGCGAATTACAGCGTGCCACGGCTAGCCACCGCCGTGAGGAGCTCGCCACCCGTGCCGGAGCATTTCTCGATGTCACGGAGCCCGGAGCGACGGTGGTGCTGGGCGGTGTTTGGGCCTACGCGGCGGAGGAGCTGGCGGACCTCGCCGAGGTGAGAGTCATCGCGCTCAATCCACCGCTGGGCGTGGCCGAGACCGCGAGCGTCGGTCTCGTTCGTGTTGCCGCCGACATTCCCGTCGGCGCGGAATCATGTCTCGGGGTCGCTCTCGACGCCTGGTTCAAATCCGCGATCATCGCTTCGGCGGTGCGGGCGGTCCGGCCCGGGGGAAGAATCGTGGGACCGGTGGTCATGCCCCCGCCGGCCGAGCTGTCAGTGCTCGCGCAGGACGACGACTACTGGGTGGCGCAGACGGCCCCGCGCGTCATCCCCCTTCGTAGAGCGAGTCGATAAGCGTCTTGTAGTGCTTGTCGATCGCGCGGCGCTTCACCTTGAGCGTCGGCGTCAGCTCTCCACGCTCGATCGAGAAGTCGTTCTCGAGCAATCCTATCTTCTTCGGCATCTCGAAATGCGCGGTGCCGGCGAGCTCATCGTTCACTTCCTTTTCCATCTTCGCCTGGATCGTAGGCATCCTGAGCAGCTGGGCGCGGTCGGTCCAGATGATGTTCCGCTTCATCGCCCACTTCTCCAGCTGGTCGAAATTGGGGACGATCAGCATCGAGGGGAACTTGCGCTTGTCGCCTAGCATCACCGCCTGAGCGACGTACTTGTTCGACTTCACTTTGTTCTCGAGCGGCTGGGGCGCGATGTTCTTTCCACCGGCGGTAACGATGATGTCCTTCTTGCGGTCGGTGATCGCGAGGAAGCCATCGCGCAGCTCGCCGATGTCGCCGGTGTGGAACCAGGCGTCGGCGTCCATCACCTCACGGGTCGCCTCCGGCTTGTTGTAGTAGCCCTTCATGACGTGTGGGCCGCGAGTCAGGATCTCGCCATCTGATGCGATCTTCACCTCGACGCCATCGATCGGCTTTCCCACTGTGCCGATACGGAAATTCTCAGGGGTGTTCACGCAAATGACCGGTGAAGTTTCGGTAAGCCCGTACCCCTCGAGAATGACCAACCCTGCCGCGTAGAAGAAATTGTTGATCTCCGAGGAGAGCGGCGCGCCACCCGAGACGAAGTAGCGGAGCCTGCCGCCGGTACGAGCTTTCAACTTCGAGAAGACAAGCTTCTGCGCGATGCCGTATTGTCTGGCCAGCGCACCCTTCGGCTCGCGCCCCGCCAGCTTCTCGGACGCCCACCGCTCGGCGACGCCTTTCGCCCAGAAGAATATTTTCCGTTTGAGATAGCTGCCGGTGAGCGCCGTCTCGAGGATGCGTGCGTACATCTTCTCGTACAGCCGTGGCACCGAGAGGACCAGTGTCGGCTTGACCTCCCCGAGATTGATGGGCACCGTATCGATGGACTCGGCGTAGGCGATCGACGTGCCGGTCGCGAACATGAGATAGTGGCCACCCATCCGCTCGAAGATGTGCGAGAGGGGGAGAAAGCTCAGGCAGACGTCGGTGCCATAAAACGGGATCGCCTTCATCGCCGCCATGACGTTGGAGTAGATGTTGTCGTGAGTCAGCATCACTCCCTTCGGCTCGCCGGTCGTTCCTGAAGTGTAGATGATGGTGGCCAAGTCGTTCGGCTTGACGCTCAGCGCGTCTGTACGGAATTGATCGATCGATTCCTTGTTGTCCCCCTGGGCGCCCCGCTTCTCCAGAGTGGCGATGGACATGTCGGCGAGCGGGCCGAGCTCGTCGAAGCTGATCACCCACTGGAGTGCGGGGACCCGTGAGCGGATCTCTCTGATCTTTTCGCCCTGCTCGCGATTTGAAACGAAGATCCCAACCGCGCCGGAATCCTTGAGGATGTATGCGATCTGGTCCGCTGGGAGAGTTGGATATACGGGGACGTCGGCGAATCCCGCCGCGAGACACGCGAAATCCGCGATCGCCCACTCCGGCCTGTTCTCCGACAGAATCGCGATCCTGTCACCGCGCTTGGCGCCGAGGCCGCTCATCCCACGAGCGGCATGTCGCACACGTTTCGCAACCTCACCGTGCGAGATCGGTCTGTAGCTTCCCCCGGCCTTCACCTGCAGCGCGTCGGGCCGGTTGAACTTCGAGACGGCCTCGAAAAAAAGCTGCGTGAGCGTGCCGGGAGCGGGCCGCGGTCCTCCTCGAGCTTCCATCACCGCCTCCTAAAACGTGTCTAGCTAGGTGGTCTCAGTTCTACAACCAGGCGCACCGGACTGCCGCTAACGGGTGTGCCCCTGTACTTGACCGTCGCATTGACGATCACGGAATCGACGCCGCCAGTGGGAAGATGCACGGGCCGAATGCGCACTGCCCGCCCAGCCACGCCGGTTGCATCAGTAGTGTCCACTGCTGAGGCTTTCGCGCCGTTCACCAGCTCAGCCAGTTCCGGGTCGCCTCCTGACACGACCGAAAAACTTACTATGTACGACCGCACCGCGCTGTCTGCCGGTGGCGTTCCGTGCGTCACTTTCACCGTCAGCTGCGCGGAGATGTTGAGTGTGCTGTCGGCAAGTGAATACTGCAACGTGTCGCGCGCGACCACTGACGCGATGCTGTCCGGCCGCAGCGTGACATCGAGGTTCTGAAGCGCCTGGAGCGAGCCAACCGCCGCAACGATCCGCGCCGGAGTGGAGCGCAGGCTGTCGCCCCTGATCACTCCGCTGACGCTATCGACCGACACGCCCGCGTCGGCCGAATAGAAGCGGACACCGTCGGGAGGAATCTCGTCCCCCTCGTAGTTGAACAGATGAACGGTGGGTACCGCGATGACACCGGTAGTATCGCGCATTGTGTCGCCGACTACGACGGAGGGTGACGGAAGAGCCTCGAGCTCGATCGAGAGCGCAGTCGTGGCGTTGTCACTGATATCGGTGCAGGCGGCTGCCAAGCTTGCCGCCAGCGCGGCACCAAACACGCCTCGCAACCTCATCCAAGTCGGTCGGCGAGGAGCATCGCGAGATTCACGTATGCCTGTGACGCGGCATCAGCCGGATTTCGCACCACCACCGGCTGCCCGGCGGCAAACGCGTCGGCGGTTGCAATCGTGCGCGGAATCACGATGTCGAAGACGATGTTGGCCGGAAGGTGCCTCCTCACATAGTCGACTACCCGGTCACTGGCCGGATTGTTCGGCTCGTACATCGTGAGGAGAATGCCATCGAGCGTGAGCCGCTCGTTGATGGTGACGATGTCCTGGATCCCCCGCAGGATCTGCGGCGTGGTCTGCAACGCCAGGGGCTCGCACTGCAGCGGCACGATCACGTGCTCGCTGCCGCTCAGAACTGTTCTCGTTATCGATCCGAGGCCGGGCGGCGTGTCGACGACGACGACCTGACAGCGCTGCTCAGCCATGCCGAGCAGGTCGTGGAGCACGTTGGTCTCGCGTATGAGCTGTTGGTAGACAGCGTGATCCGTTTCGTCGGCCACCGAGCCGGCGAGGATCACCCTCAGCCAGGGTAGGGCGGTGGGCAGGATGATCTCCCGCAGATTGCGCTCGCCGTTCAGGTAGTCGGCGAATCCGGCGGTAGGATGGCCGCGCTGAAGTCCCGCGCCGTATCGAACCGATCCCTGCGGATCGACGTCGATCAACAGCGTCTTCATCCCGCGCCGCGCGAAGGCGGCTGCGAGATTTACTGCGGTTGTGGTCTTGCCAACTCCTCCCTTCTGGCTTACGACAGCGAGCACCGCTCCCATCTATTCGAGAATCCCCGGGTACTCATTTGTCTTTAGGCGTTGGTTCGGAGGTGCGGGCGGCGGCGGTCCGGCGTTTCTCAGGTCATCCAGGGTTTTCTGCGCGTGCTTCAACCAGCGTTCCGCCTCGGGACTCTTGGGCGGATCGAGAAGAAACGCCTCGAGGTGGTGCGCGGCGTCGGCGACCTCGCCACGGCGCAGGAGCAGGAAGGCCAGCCCGTAATGAGCGCCGGAAAGATTCGGCTCGATGGCGAGCGCGCGACGATAGCAGCGTATCGCTTCGTCCATCTGCCCGAGCTTGGAGTACGCGATCGCCATGTTCTGAAGCACCTTGTGGTTATTCGGAGTTTGGCGGAGGGCGAGCCGGTAGGACGTCAGCGCGGCGTCGTAATCGCCCTGGCGTTCCAGCGCGAGAGCCTCGTTCAGGTAGTCGAGGTTCCCGGGTGACGGCTTCGGTTTGCCGCCCGTGAGGCGGTCCCAGAACGACATTCGGTCGAATCTACCCTCAGAGATGTGGTAAGGCTAGCTTAACTCTAACTGCCTTTCACTAAACAATTTGAGAGCGAAATGTCACCCCGCAAACACACGGTCGACGCCACCAAAGGCGTGCTCGAAATCGACTGGCCTTTCTTTGGTGAATTGTCGCGCGGCCTCGCACTCAAAGTGGCTCGTGCCTACGACCCCGAGCTTGTGATCGGAATCGCAACGGCCGGAGTGATTCCGGGCGCGGTGATCGCGGCGATACTCGGTCGGGATTTCCATTCACTCATCGTGAGCCGGAAGTACAAGGCCGAGCGCGAGCGCGAGGCGCCGACGATCTTCGGCACCGCTCCCTCTGAGGTGCATGGCAAGCGGGTGTTGATCGTCGATGAGACATGCGACTCGGGCGAGACCATCCGGCTGGCGATTTCAGCGGTGCTGGATGCGGGTGCAGCTGAGATCAAAACCGCGATCGCATTTCGCACTGGTCCCTACGCTCCCGACTTTCACGCGATCGCAACTGAAAGCACGATCGTGCTGCCGTGGGATCGCGAGATTCTCATCGACGGCGAGTTGCGCACCAATCCGCTTTACGCCGAGGCGTTGGGCGCGTATCTGATTTCTTAGCCGGTCAGTCGGGCGTGGGACCTGCTCCGCGACTACACTCGCTCGGGCGGAGCCCCTAACTGCGCTCCCTCGCTCCGCTCGGTCGCGGGTCTCCTGGTCGCTCGCTGAAAGTCGCTTGAGCAGGCCCCACACCCGACTTCCCACTTGCTCCACATCGCACTGCTCGACGAGAAGATGTTATGCGCGGAGCTCGCCTCAACACGAATTGCGCGACCCATCCAACCACGGGCGAGCCGTTCTGCCCCGTGCATCCCGATAGGTGGAGCGCGGTAACGGGGCGAACGATCGCGTCGGCCGGTTACGTAGTGCGCTCCTACAGATCTATTCAGGGGAGGTGAGGGTGTCCTCGCAGGCGCTTTGCAAAGCGAGCGCGAGGAGGAGACCGGCGACGGAACGCGGAGCGCGAAGTCGCGTAGTTGGGCTCCGACCAAGCGAGCGTAGCGCCGAAGAGGATACCCTCGCCTCCCCACGCGCCAGAGACGTCCGTCGAAGGGCGAGCTAACTACCGCCTACGCCGATAGTCCGCCACTCCTCGCCGCGCGCAACCTTGTCGTACGCGTGCTCGAGCATCTCGGGAGTCCCTACCAGAAACCGGCACCGCTCGCTCTCGCCCGCCGCGCACTCGATCTCCATCACCGCGACCGGATAATCAGCGATACAGCCGAAGAATCCGGCCAGCGTTCCAGTCGTGAGATGGCAGCCGGTCTCACCTTCGCCGTGCAGCTCCGCTTCCCAGCACCCCTCGATGTCCAGCACTCCGACCGCGTCGTGCAGCGACCGGAACGACACCTTGCCCCAGCCAGCGCGCTGAAAGAATTCAGCCGCTTTCGCCGAGAACTCGTCGATCGGCATGTCCTTGACCGATCTGATCCCAAGGTCGGAGAGCCAGGTTTCGAATGCGTTGAAAAGGGATTCGGCCCCGGCGAAACCCGCTTCGCGCAGCGCATCCGGCGCGCCGGCACCGGTGGCGGCGACGCGCAAGCGGAGGCTGCGCAGCGTGCGGTGCGCGAAGCCAATCAGCTCGGGAGCTTCTGACGCTTTCATGCGAGGTAGGACGATCTCACGAGGAAGATGTTGCGGAAGAACCAGTCCGGCGCAAGAGGTCGGCCTCGTCGATTATTTCCACTCCAAGCGATTTTGCCTTCTCGAGCTTGCTTCCCGCTTCCTCGCCCGCGACCAGAAAGCTCGTCGACTTGGAAACGGAGCCGGTCACGCGTCCGCCCGCCGCCTCGATTACCGAGGTCGCCTTGGCGCGGCTCAGTGTCGGGAGCGTGCCCGTGATAACGACCGTCATCCCGCTGAGTGGCCCGCCCGCCACCACTGCGCGCGGCTCGGCGAAGTTGACACCTGCCGAGCGCAGTTTCTCGACGAGCCGCTTTCCCGCCGCATCGGAGAAGAAAGCCACGACTCCATTGGCAATCGTTGCGCCGATGCCTCGCACGTTGAGTATCTCTTCAGCCGATGCGGCCATGATCGCATCGAGAGTTCCGAAGTGCTGCGCCAGCAGCTGTGCGGCGATCGATCCGACGTGCCTGATTCCAAGCGCATGCAGCAATCTCGACAGCGGCTGCGACTTGGAGGCCTGAATCGCGGCGATGAGCGCATCCGCGCCCTTCGCGGCATATCCTTCCAGCTTGAGCAGCTTCTCCCGCCTGATCGAGTAAATGTCCCCCGGGTCGCGCACCAGCCTCTCCGTCACGAGCTGCTGGATTCGCGCGTACGAGAGACCACGAATGTCCATTGCTCCGCGGGACGTGAAATGGACGAGTCCTTCGAGCTGTCTTCCCGGGCAGGCGATGTTCGGGCAATAGATTGCCGCCTCTCCCTCCTCGCGCGTCGCCGTAGTGCCGCACGACGGGCACTTGGTGGGCATCCGCCACGGCTTCTCGGTTCCCGTCCGTTTCTCAGGAATCGGAGCGATGATCTGGGGAATCACTTCGCCGGCGCGCTTGACCTGGACCCAGTCTCCGACGCGAAGATCTTTCGAGATCACCAGGTCTTCGTTGTGGAGCGTCGCCAGCTTCACGATCACGCCGCCGATCTCAACCGGCTCGAGCACTGCGAAAGGATTCATCGCGCCAGTGCGGCCGACGTTGACTTCGATCGCCAGCAATCGCGTCTCGGCGATGTCGGGCGCGAACTTCCTGGCGAGTGCCCAGCGCGGCTCGCGTCCACCGACGACACCGAGCTCCTCCTGGAGCCGGAGCGAATCGACTTTCACGACTCCACCATCGATCGCGAAGTTGAGCGCCGCGCGCACATCGTGTTCGATCTCGTGGGCCCATCTCTCGACTTCATCGAGAGTAGGGCAACGCCGACGGTTGGGCGCTACTGGAACGCCCCACTTTTCAAGGGCGTCGAGCAGCTCGGACTGAGTCTTGAATGGCAGCTCCTCGCCATCGGGCGCGGCGACGGAATAGCCGAAGAATCTGAGCGGGCGTGAAGCGGTGATGCCGGGATCGAGCTGCCGCAGGCTTCCCGCTGCGGCGTTGCGCGGATTCGCGAACACCGAATCGCCGGCGCGAGCCCGTACTGCGTTCATTTCCTCGAAGCGGTCGAAGGGGAAATAGACTTCGCCGCGAATCTCGATTCTCCCACTTGGCGCCCTCCCTTCCAACCGCAACGGAACGTCGCGAATGGTGCGGAGATTGACGGTCACGTCCTCTCCGACGATTCCATTCCCGCGTGTCGCCCCCATTACGAAGAGCCGGTCCTCGTAGGTCAGCGCGACAGCGGTCCCATCGATCTTGAGCTCGGTGGTGTAACCGGACTTCTCCACGTCCTTCCCGGCGATGCGCAGAAGCCGCTCTTCCCACGCGCGGAGCTCTTCGTCATCGAATGCATTGCCGAGAGAAAGCATCGGTTGCAAGTGTTCGTGCTTGGCGAGTTGGGACTGTGGCTCAGCGCCGACGCGGAGCGTTGGGGAATCGGGGGTGCGGACGTCGGGGTAGGCCGCTTCAAGATCGACCAGCTCCCGGAACATCTTGTCGTAGGCGGCGTCCGCGATTGTCGGACGGTCCAGCACGTAGTACTCGTGAGCGGCGCGGTTCAGGGCCGCGCGCAGTTCGGTGGCGCGCTTACGCGGTTCGCTGCTCTCCGTGCGAGCGCTGGGGCTTTGTGGGGGTGGTTGGGCCTCCCCGTTCTGTTCCTTCCGTAACCGGCGTGTCGCCATTCGACGTCGTGTTTTCCTGCGTATGTTCGTTGAACTCGGCGCTGTCGAAGCGCACCACCCGGTTGCGTCCGGTCTCCTTCGCCACATAGAGCGCATCGTCTGCCGCTCTCAGCAGCCCCTCCTGATCCCTCACCCGCGGGTGCGGAGAGGCGCCTACCCCGCAGCTCATCGTCCGATTGAGAGTTCCGCCCGGATATGAAAATGTATGACTCTCCACCTTCTCGCGCAGCCGTTCGGCGAACGTAACGGCTGCGTCCAGCACCGTACCGGGGAGGATCAGTAGGAACTCTTCGCCACCGTAGCGGCCGACTCGATCGATTTCGCGGGCCTCTTCCTTCAGGAGCTTCGCGAATTGTTGCAGCACCGCATCGCCTGCCTGGTGGCCATAGTTGTCGTTCACGCTCTTGAACTTGTCGATGTCGCACATCACGACCGCCAGCGGCTCATGCAGCCGCACTGAGTGCTCCCACATCTCGTGCAGTCGCTCTTCCAGAGAACGCCGATTGTCGACCTTGGTAAGCCCGTCGGTGAGCGAGATCTCGCGCAGCTTGTCGTTGAGCACCGACAGCTGCTTTTCGCGCTCCGCCAGATCGCTCTGCAGCTTCTTGATGCGCAGGAGGGAGTTAACCCTCGCCTCCAGCTCCGCGAAGTTGATCGGCTTGGTGATGTAATCGTCGGCGCCGGCGTCGAGTCCCTCGACCTTGTTCTCCGTCGAGTCGAGCGCTGTCTGCATGATCACAGGAATGAACGGGAGGGCGGGATTGCTCTTGAGCCTTCGCACAACCTCGATGCCATCGAGCTTCGGCATCATCACGTCGAGCAGGATCAGGTCAGGGCACTGCCGGTAGACCGCGTCGAGAGCTGCCTGACCATCACCCGCGCCTTCCACTATGTAGCCGCGAGCTTCGAGGCGAGCGCGCAGCAGCTCGATGTTGTCCTCGTGATCGTCTACGACAAGTATCCGGTACTTGCCCCTTTCCTCAGGCCCCATTGTTCTTGCCGAGAAAGCGCTGGACTTCGGCCACCACAGCTCTCGGTTCGCAGGGTTTGGCGAGATACCCATCGCAGCCGACCTCCATCGCCTTCTCCCGGTCCGACGCGAGCGCATGGGCGGTGAGCGCGATGATCGGGATTCTCTTGGTCGCGGGGTCGTGCTTGAGGACCTGAGTGGCTTCCCAGCCATCGATGATCGGAATCGAGATGTCCATGAGGATCAGATCGGGGTTTTCGGAGCGGGCCTTGGCGATTCCTTCCTCCCCATTCAGCGCCTCCGTCACCTCGTAACCGAAGTGTTTCAGGATAGTTGAATAGACGATCCGATTGTCTTCGTTATCCTCAACCAATAATACCATTTTACCAGAAGTGCTCATTCCGCATCCTCGCACGGCTATTGCTGGGTAGCGTCATGAGGCAATAATCTTACCAGCACCCTCCATGGTTAATTCCTTCGAGCAGTCAAAGACTGCATCGCCTTCCCTCAAAGCACCACCGCCCGGTTCGGTCCCGCAGCCCCGATCCGACGGAATTCCCTACGCGACGGTTCCCGACTGGACCAACATCGGACTCTTCGCCGCTGGTATCGCCGTGGGTGCGGTACTGGGTGCGGCCGTCGCCCTGTTGATGGCGCCGGCGACCGGGGAGGACACCCGGCACAACATCTCGCGCCGCGTCAGAAGACTGCGCGGCGACGACGATCTCTGGGACGAGCTGGCCGAGGAGCTCGAGCGCGCTGCCGCCGAGAGGGAAGAAGAGAAGGCGGAGGTTTCCGCCGCTGCGATCTAGAGCGAGCGCAGGCCCCTGTCAGCCTGTGCCTTGTAGTGGCGGTCGTTGTAGTCAGCGAGAGGCAGCTTCATCGCCATCTCCCACGCCGCCTTCGCCTTAGCCTTGTTGCCGACGTCCTTGTAGATCTCCGCCAGGTCCACGTGGTGCACGATGCGGTCAGGCTCGGCTGCTACAGACTCTTCCATGTATCGCTGCGCTTCGGCCCAGTTCGCCGATCCGAAAACCTTCCCGCCCAGAAGGTTCTTCGCCAGCATTCGCGAGAAGCCGTTCAGTCGCATCACCTCGGCGTTCCATACGCCCATCACGTGTAGGCAGCCGGGATGCTTGGGATGGGTCTTGAGACATTCGAGCGCCTGGGCGCGGACATCGGTCGCGTATTTGACTCGCGCCCGAACGCCCTGGGTGAGTGCGTTCTTGCCCAGTGCGCGGGCGAGATGAAAGTGACCCTCGGCATCACCGGGATTGGCCTCGACAGCGCGCCGCGCATACAGCTCCGCCTTCTTGTACAGAATGCCCCTCTTCTCCGTATTGCCGTCGTAGGATCCGATGTCCACCGCCGCGCGTGATGCTTTCCAGAGTGCCTCATAATCCTTCGGGTCGGCCGCGATCGCAGCCTCATAGTGGGCCAGCGCAGCAGGCGCGTTCATGGCGACGTATTCTTTGTCGCCGAGAGCGGTGTGAGACTGCGCCGCCAGCGCGCCGGTGAATGAAGCGAGGAGAAGGATGGCGACGAAGGCGAGTCGTGGGGCGCGCATACGGACTCCAAATGGGCGGTGGAGTGTGACACGAAACTGTACACCAGCGGACGGCAAATGATCGTACCCCGGCTGATCGAACGCAAACGGGACGGCAAGGCTCTGGAAGCGTCGGAGCTGCGCGAGCTGGTAATGGCGTACGCCGAGGATCGGGTGCCGGATTATCAGTTGGCGGCACTGCTGATGGCGATCTACTTCCGCGGCCTCGACCGGGCGGAGATGAACGCGCTCATGAACGCGATGCTCGACAGCGGGAAACGCCTCGATCTTTCGCGCCTCGCCGTGCCGAGGATCGACAAGCACTCGACCGGCGGAGTCGGGGACAAGGTTTCGCTCGTCCTCGCCCCCATCATCTCGTCTCTTGGAGTTGCCGTGCCGATGATGTCCGGACGCGGTCTCGGACACACGGGTGGGACCCTCGACAAGCTGGAATCGATTCCCGGCTTCCGAACGAGCTTGTCGCTCGCCGAGGCGGAGCAACAGCTCAAGAAAATCGGCTGCGCGATGCTTGGTCAGTCGGCCGAGATCGTTCCCGCCGACCGCAAGCTGTACGCGCTGCGCGACGCGACCGCGACGGTCGAAGTGATCCCGCTGATAGCATCGAGCATCATGAGCAAGAAGATCGCGGAGAGCCTGACGGGTCTGGTCCTCGACATCAAGCGTGGCCCGGGCGCGTTCCTCCCCGGGCTGGAAGACGAGCTCGCTCTCGCGGCGGCGATGATAGACCTCGGAGCGCAGCATGATGTACCCGTGGTCGCTTTACTGACCGCGATGGACCGACCGCTCGGCTGGGCGTGCGGGAACGCGCTGGAGGTCGCGGAGGCGGTCACGATCCTGAAGGGGGCGGGACCGGCTGACGTGCTCGAGGTCACGCTCGCATTGGGCGGGGAAATGCTGCAGCTCGCAGCACTCGCGTCGACCACGGAGGGAGGGCAACAGTTGATGCGCGATGCCATCGCTTCGGGCAAGGCGTTGCTCAAGCTGGAAGAGATCATCGCCGCGCAGGGAGGCGACAAGCGGATCGTGAGCGACCTTTCCCGACTGCCGCAGGCGCCAGAGCGCGCTACATTCGCGGCACCGAGAGACGGAATCGTCCAGGCGGTAAAGCCGCGCGCCGTGGGCTACGGGGTAATCGCGCTGGGCGGGGGGAGGCGCAACATGGAGGAGAAAGTCGATCCCTCAGTCGGTTACGTGATCACCGCCAAGCCCGGTGACAGGGTGACGAAAGGTCAGTCGCTCGCCACAATCCACGCCCGCAACCGCGCGGATCTTCAGGTCGGAGCGCAGGCACTCGAGCAGGCAATTGCGATCGGGGATCGAACAGGCGATGTTCGCCGTCTGCCGCTCATTTCACACCGCGTCACCGCGCGCGGCGTGAAGGTTCTCGCGGAAGCGTGACCGGTCGCACGATCTAGCGGGGATCCGCCACCAGCGACAGCAGCTTTTTCGGGGCGATCATCCGGTAGGAATCTCTCAGCAGGTCGGCCAGCTCTTTCCAGTCGATCTTTCGGTCGAGCCAGACGCCGATCCATCCGCTCGGGCCGACATACGGCGGTACGAAGAAGCGGTCGGGAGCAGCTTCCACCATCAAGCGCTGATTCACCGGCGATGCCTTGCACCACACCGCGTGTCGCCCGCCGCCATGATGATTGTTCGCGTGCGCATACATCGCGAAAATCTTGTTGCGAACCCGGAACGTCGGCTCGCCCCACGCCTCCACCTCGTGCGCCTCAGGTAGCGCGAGACAGAGCTTCCGCAGGCGGGGTAGTGGACTCGGTGGCATCAGGCACGCGCCGTCGCCGCCTCTTCTGCCTGTCCCAGGTGCCGGTACTGGTGCCGCGGCAATATCCTGAGCGCGGAATAGACGTTGTACTTGATGCGTCCGCCAAATGGAGAAACGATCTTCATCTCATCGAGCGGAAATCCTTCGGCAAGACGGGTGAGCGAGATCAAGTCGGCCTGCAGCCGATCGAACTCCGCGATTGCCTCGGCGCGATCAGGCGTAACGATGGGAATGAAGTCGCGACTGGTCTTCACCCGGCCCAATCTTCTTTTCCCAAAGCGCGGCAGCGGGCCAACCATTGCGCCGAAAAGCCACCCGAGAAAATCGCGGCGGTGCCGTCGTGTGGCGTTCTCCGGTGAGCGAGGCGCGGTTTCCAGCGCGCGGCGGAGAAGCGGGATGTAGGCGCGGGACGTGAGGTTCAGGTGCTCTACGCATTCCGCTGCTGACCACCGCTCAGGACCGGGTCGACTCTTCCAGCGCGCATCGGGCAGCTGACCAGCGAGTCGGTGAAGTCGCGCCTGCGCGGATTCCAGATCGGCGACGATTTCGGCGAGTTGGGGCTGCATTTCCGAACGAATCAGCGGAATCGGGGAGGCGCCGCGGCCAACACCACGGCACCTCCGGTGATGACGAATTTCGCCGCGAGAGTCGCGTGGGAATTGGTGCCGGCGAAAACAGTGAACGTTCCCGGCTCGACAACACGTCGCATCGATCGGTCGTACAGGGCGAAAGCGTCGGGACCAAGTACGATCGTCACTGTGCTCCTCTCTCCCGGAGCGAGGCTCACGCGGCGAAATCCCTGAAGGGACCGGACCGGTTGTGCGACACTCGCGACGTCATCGCGGACGTAGACCTGCACCACTTCCTCTCCGACGCGGTCACCGGTGTTGCCGATATCGACGGAAACGCGCAGCGAGTCACGGCCGCCGATCGATACGACCGGATCCACGGGTACGGGAGGGACCAGCGAGTCACGCGCGGGAGGCTGCGGTTGTGGCGCGGACGTGGAAAGCTTCAGGTTCGAGTACGCAAAGGTCGTATAGCTCAGACCGTGACCGAAGGGGAATAACGGTGTCCACGGGACATCGAGATACTTGGACGTGTACTTCTCCGCGCCAACCGGCGGGCGTCCGGTATTCCGATGGCTGTAATAGAGAGGCACCTGCCCTGTCACACGCGGAAAAGTCGCCGGGAGCTTTCCGCCGGGGTTGTAATCTCCGAACAGGACATCGGCAACGGCGTGCCCGTGCTGCACCCCGAGGAACCAGGTCTCGAGAATTGCAGGCGCTTCGGTTGCGAGCTCGGGAATCGCGAGCGGGCGGCCGTTCATGAGAACGACCACTACCGGTTTCTTGTCGCCCCCGGCTGATGCACGTGCCCCACGCAGGACCGTCTGAATCAGGGCAAGCTGCGATCCTGGCAGCTCGACGAAAGCACGGCTCGCCGCCTCGGCGCTCATGTCCTCACGCTCGCCAACGACGAAGACGATTGCATCCGCGGCAACGGCGGCCAGCACCGCTTCGGGAAAGCCTGCCGTGGTCGGGGTGTCGACGGGCGAGCCGCGCACGTAAACGATCCGGGATGCCGGAACCGCTCCACGAATTCCGGCCAGCACCGACACAGCGTCTTCGCGTCGCCCATCCGCTGACCAGTTACCCAGCGCCGAGCGTGCATCGTCGGCGAGCGGACCGATCACCGCGATCGAACCGAGATCCTTGCGCAGCGGCAGGGTTCGATTGTCGTTCTTGAGGAGCACGATCGCCTCGCGTGCGGCCTGTCGCGCCGCCGCGATGTGCTCGGGCGCGAGGGTGTAGCGTCGCTGGCGCGCTGTGTCGCTGAAGCGATACGGATCCTGGAACAGGCCGAGCATGTGCTTCATCCTCAGCACGCGCCGCACCGACGAATCAACGAACGACTGCGAGAGTCGCCCGGCTCTCACCGCGGCGGCGACGCTGTCCGTATAGATGTTGGTCGCCATGTCGACGTCCACGCCGGCGCGCAGCGCGAGGATTCCAGCATCGGTCTTGTTCGCGGCAACACCATGCCGGATCATCTCCTCGATTCCGCTCCAATCACTGACGACGAGGCCTTTGAATCCCCACCGATTTCGCAGCACATCACCGAGCAGCCAGTCGCTCGCGTGAGCGGGGACGCCGCCGATGTCGTTGAACGAAGCCATGACAGTCGCGGCTCCAGCTTTGATCGCGGCCTCATAAGGTGGCAGGTAGGTCTCCCATAGCGTGCGCTCGGAGAGCTCCACAGTGTTGTAATCTCTTCCACCTTCTGGTGCGCCATACGCAGCGAAATGCTTGGCGGTAGCGAGCATCGTGTTCGTCGCGCCCAAACCGACACCGCCGTCTCCCCCCTGGAATCCCCGTACCTTGGCGGTGGCCATCACGCTTCCCAGGTACGGGTCCTCTCCGGCGCCCTCGACTATTCGTCCCCAACGCGGATCGCGCGCGATGTCCACCATTGGCGCGAAAGTCCAGTGCATTCCGTGCGCTGTCGCCTCGACGGCGGAGAACCGCGCCGACTGTTCGACGCGCTCTGGATTGAAGCTCGCCGCCTCAGCGAGCGGCACCGGGTAGATCGTGCGGTGTCCGTGGATGACGTCCCAGGCGAAGAGCAGCGGGATCTTGAGCCGCGACTCCTCCATGACAATCCGCTGCAGGCTCCGAGTATAGTCGGCGCCGAATACTCCGAGAAAAGAGCCAATCTTGCCCGCGCGGAGCTGCGCCAGATTCCCTGACGAAGCGTGAGGACCAGACTGCGTTCCGTATCCAGGCGCTTGAGTGAGCTGGCCGAGCTTTTCCTCCAGCGTCATGAGCGCGAGGACGGAGTCGGCAAACCGCGATGATGCCGGAGAGTTGAGCGGTGATTGTCTGGTTTGCGCCGTCAGAGGCGCGGCGACGAGCGCGCCGGCAAGCGCTGTCGTGCGGAAAAAGCGGATCATCTTGATTGGTTGGGTCGGTGAGTTCCGTGCGGATGCACTTTTGACTAGCCGGACGGGTCTAGATTAACGCCTGAAGCGGGACTGGCGCCATGCGGTGGCTAGGCGCCCAAAAAACTGGCTATTGACAAATCGGGCTGTCTGTTGAATTTTCAGCACTACCTGGTTCCAAGCAACGAGGCTCACGGCCTCCTGCCCGATTCCCATGACCGCGACGCTGATGACCGAGAAGACCGAGACCGCCGCCGCCGCAGAGGCTGGCGTGCCAGCCCTATCACGCCGCGAACGGCAAGTGATGGACATCCTTTACCGTCGCACCGGTGCGACTGTCGCCGAGATCATGGCCGATCTTCCTGACCCGCCTACTTACTCGGCGGTCCGATCGGTCCTCCGGATACTTGGAGAGAAGGGGCTCATCAAGCATAAAGAGGATGGACCCCGCTACATCTATTATCCCGCCGAATCGACCGAGAGCGCGCGTGAGGATGTGCTGGCGCACGTCGTCCGGACCTATTTCGAGGGCTCTCCCGAACAGGCAGTGACAGCGCTGCTCCGTATGTCGGACGTCGATCTCGACGACACCGAAGTGAAGCGGCTTCGCGCCGCGATCCGTCGCGCCCGTCAGGGCGGGAGGTAAAGATGCAAAGCCTGCTTCTCTCGAATCTGGACGGGTTCGCCGGGTCGAACGGCTGGATGGTGATCCTGCTCATCAAGGCGACGATCATTCTGCTCACGGCGCTCGGGATCACCCTGGTGATGCAGCAGCGCTTCTCAGCCGGCGCGCGTCACGTCGTGTGGCTCGTTACCGTCGCGGCGCTTCTGCTCGTACCTGCTCTAACGGTTTGGTCTCCGCTTCCAGTCCGGGTTCTTCCGGCTGCAAGCGGATTCGATTTCTCGTCTCCATCCACAGCACCATCGGTCGCGGCTCTCGCGAACGAATCCGTTCTCACCGGCAATCCTGTCATCCGCACCGACGACGCGTCCCCCATTTCGCGGACCGCGGCTCCCGAGGCATCGGGGTTTGCGGGGATGAGCGTCATTTCGATCGCGTTGCTCGTCTGGGCGCTGGTCGTTCTCGCCATTGCCGGATCGCTCGGCTTCGCGGCGCTGACCGTACGACGGATCGTGCGTCGCGCGCAGCCGCTGGACTCGCAGGATTGGCTCGCTCCGCTTTGGGAAGTCTCGGATCGGCTCGGTCTCGAGGAGCCGCCGCTCGTCTTGCGCAGCGGGGACGCGAAGATGCCCTTTGCGTGCGGAGTAATGAAACCGACTATCGTTCTGCCCGCCGAATGCGATACGTGGACGCTCGACCGCCGGCGAGCAGTGCTTCTTCACGAGCTCGCACACGTCAAACGTCACGACCTGATCGGACACACGCTCGGCCGTCTGGCCTGCGCCGTTTATTGGTTTCACCCGCTGGTGTGGACCGCGGCCAAGAACCTCCGCGCTGAGAGTGAGCGGGCGTGCGACGATCTCGCCATCGCCTGCGGAGCGCGCGCAACGGACTACGCCGAACACCTGTTGGACATCGTGACGAGCGTACGTCGCGATGCCACGCCGTCGGTGGCACTGGCGATGGCGCGGCGCAAGGAATTCGAGGGGCGGATGCTGGCGATTCTCGATCCCGAGCTCCGTCACTCCACTCCGACCCGCCGTCAGTCGGCAGCGCTCGTTGGATCGCTCGCGGTGATAGCGGTACTGATTGGCGCGGCCGCACCCGCACAGCGGGTGGCCGAGGCCGCGGCGAACCCGATTCAACAGGATGAAGGTGATTCTCTTTCCAGCGAGACTGACCCGACGGTAGATGTGAACGCGAATGCGCATGCGAATGCCGCCGCGCGCGCCAACGGCGAAGCGACCTCTGAGCCAAGGGTATCGACACCCACGACCTTCTCGACATCAACGGTCGTGACGGAATCAGAGTTCAGCCGTATGTCGTCCGGAGCGCACAGGAACGCACTGCTCGAGCTGGTGAAGAGCCCTCAGGGCACGGGCAGTGATGAACGGCCCGCGCTTCTGGCGAAGGTGCTCTTGTCCGATCCGAGCGATGAGCTCCGGCAGATTGCAGCGTGGGGACTACGCGAATACGCCGACATGCCGGTTGGCGCCGACGCGTTGGCGACGGCGCTGCGGCGGGATTCGAATGCCGGGGTGCGTGAGATGGCGGCCTGGGCGCTGCATGACGCGGATGGATCCGCTACCGCGTTCGATGCTCTGGTAGCCGCGCTTCGCGGTGACGCGAGCGTGCAAGTCCGATCCATCGCCGCGTGGACGCTGGGAAACATCGGCGAGCAGTCCGCGACCGAGCCTCTCACCGCTGCACTCTCCGATGCGAGCCCGTTGGTTAGACGGCGTGCGGTGTGGGCTCTGGGTCAGGTAGAGCCGAAGCAGGCTCCGCGCGCTCTGTTCGCGATGCTGCGCGATTCGGATCCGCAGGTTCGGGAGCTGGTCGCGTGGACGCTGTTCCAGATCGAGGATCCCGCATCGATCCCGGCGCTCGATGCCGCGCTCCGCGCCGAAAGCAACAAGGAGCTGCAGATCGCTTACATCCGCGCGCTCGCCGCCGTCGGCGAGCAGTCCGTCGACGCACTGCGCAGCCTGCTCGAGTCGAAGGATCCGGAGATCAAGAAGATCGCCGTGCGCGCGCTGGCGGGTGGGAACGCGACCGGACCGTGGCCGTGGCCATGGCCCGAGCCGCGTCCGTTCCCGCAGTAGCAGGGAAGGGCGCTCTACATTCGCGCCCTTTCTTTTGGGAGTTAGTGCTGATTTTTCAACCTTAACGACCGCGATCCGCGGGCACAATGAACGGAGTAGTCATGCAAAGGGTCATCGGACTGGCCATAGCGGCGATGATGGTTTCCGGCGGTGGAGAGTCGCCACTGGCAGTCGCTGCTGGATCGAGTGGGGCAGCCGGGCGTTTCGTAAGCGGATCATCGCTCGCCGATGTCACCGCGCTTCTCACCTCAGCCCGCGGTGCGCCGCCAATGATCTGTGCGCTCGCTGCCCAGTCGGTTCGACGCTGGGGATGGGGCGGGGACTGGAACGACGCGCCGTCAACGCCACTGCGCGCCATCGTTTCCGCCGTCAACGATCAGCTCAGTCTGAATTCGGGGAAGCTCCCACCCGAGGATATCGAGCGGCTGATGACCGGACTCGCCTCCGACGACGCGTGCGTGCGCGAGTTGGCGGTGCGAATACTCGGCACACAGAAAGACGAGCCCTCCTCGCCGGTCGCCCGCGGACTGATCGTGCGTCTTGCCAGCAATGATGCTTCACTGCGCGAGGTGGCCGCGCTAGGTCTCGGATACATCGAGCCTTCCTCCGCCATCGATCCCCTCATCAGAGCGTTACGCGACGCTAGTCCCGCCGTGCGTGCCAATTCGGCGTGGGCGCTTGGCCGCATCGAGGTAGGTCGCGCATTGCGTCCGCTGATCGATCTCTTCGACGACGACGCGTCGCTCGTGCGTGAAGCCGCAATCGTCGCCGTGGGGAGAATGGAATCGACGAGCACCGTTCCAGCTCTCATCCGCGTCGTACGGCAGGACAACGCTCCGTCAGTGCGTCGTGTAGCGGCCTGGGCGCTCGGACACATCGAATCGCGCGAGGCAGTCCAGGAGCTGGCGCGCGCGCTCGGTCAGGATGCCGACGCCAGGGTGCGCGAGATGAGCGCCTGGGCGCTCGGCAATATCGAGGACAAGTCCAGCTTGTCGGCGCTCACGAATGCGGCGAGACGCGACGCCGACGATCGGGTCAGAGAGACGGCGGTGTGGGCGCTCGGTCAGCTCGAGGATCGTTCCTCGGTGGAAATTCTCGGACAGGTCGCCGGCAGTGACCGCAGCTCACGCGTGCGTGGAACGGCGGCGTGGGCAATCGGACAGCTGGATGGCAGGGGAATGCGCGCGCCAGCGGGATTGCTTCAGGCCCTGAAAGACGAGAGTGAGGACACTCGCATCAAGGCGGCATGGGCTTTGGGCGAGCTGGGCGACGTGAACGCCTTGCCGGCGATTCGCGAAGCGCTGCGCGCGGAAAAGAGCGACAAGATGCAGCGGGCCTTGATCCGCGCGCTGATGGAATCGGGAGGGCGTTCGGAGACGGAGCTGACGGCACTCCTCAACTCGAGCGACCCGCGCGTTCGTGAGGCGGCAGTGCGTGGTTTGGCTGGGAAGGGGTCGTTCAATCCATGGCCCTGGCCGTGGCCGCGGCCGCGCCCCTTTCCGTGATCCCAGCAAAATGGGCGGCCGTGGCTTAAGCCACGGCCGTCTCCATTGCTGTTACGCGCCTGGCGTGCTGTTGTCCGTTCCCGCCTTGATCACCTCGTCGAGGTAGAATCGGACTGCGTTCGGGTATCCTGCGTCGCAGGGCCTCAGTCCGGCAAATTCGCCGTCGGCGCCTGTCAGCTTCGCGATTTCCGCGATGGCATTGGCCCGGGTCATCGTCAGCTTCCTGCCTGCCGCGACCTGGTTTCGCAGATAGGTGGTCGCCACCGCCGAAGCGGCCGGGCAAGCCTGAACACTGCCTGTTGCGCCTGTGTTCGCGGGAGTGATCGCGTTTGCCGAGGCCGTGAGCGCAACGAAGCCTGCGGCGACGGCGGAAAGTGCGATGCGTTTCATGCGCGTATCCTCTTCAATGAGTGAACTGCTGATATCGCGCGAGATTTTGCAAAGGACGGGCCCGCTGACTAACGCGGCCACAACCAACCGAATGTTCCTGCTGTGAGAAGCGCGTAGATGAGGCCGTCGAAAGTCGCCTTGAGCGTCATGCTCCATGCCCGCCGGTACCAGATCGACATCTGCCACAACGCCACAGAATAACCCAGAAACGCGGCGACGCCGGCGAAGCGGAATACCTGCAAATACTCCGCGCCAGAGGAAAGCGCGCGCCCGGCCACATACGCGGCGAAGACACTGACGGCCAGCACGTAGACGAACCAGAGCCCGAGGTTTCGGCCCATCGACCACGGCGTGTTGGGAAGGACGGTGAGAATGACATTCGGTCCCCGTCGAATCTTCTCCGCGAACTCCGGCGATTTCATTTCCGCTCTGGTAGGGCGGGGCACCATGTAATCGCCCGGCGCAATCGCAAATGGACGCAGCGCGTCCATCACCTTGTCCTCATTCGGCACCTTGGGATAGTCGCTCTCGTGCCAGAGGGGAACCGTGTGGATCACTGAGCTGGCGATGAAGACGATGACAGCGGACAAGAGGATCGGGAGCCAAAGCGATGCGAGACCGGTCATGGGAGACTCCTGAGAAAGGCATCGCAAGTTTAAGGAAAAGAACTGCAACGGCAACTGAACATGTGGTGAGCTGACAGACTGCAAGCTGACAGCATGTTCAGTTTGCAGTTAGCACCCCGATCTATTTCCCACCGGGGTGTCGCTCTATCGCTGTCTCGGCCGTGCCGGCGGTGGCCTCGGCGGTGGGACCGTCGTACCGGTGACGAACGACATCGCCGCACGCGACCGCGAGAGCACCTGTCCGACCGCGTCGGGCAGCGACGACCAGCAGAGATTCAGCAGCTCTCCCCCACGCTCGACCACATCATTCCCTACCCGGTCGAAGAAAGCGACATTCGATCTCTTCAGGTCGACTCGATTGTCGAGGATGCTGAGCGATCGCGTTGCCGCGTCGAGTGTCAGGGCGTAGCGAAAGCCCGCGATGTCGACGCTTTGCACGTGCTCGCCGGAGGGACTGGGGGAAATCTGCCAGTTGCTTCGATCCGTGTACCAGCCGGGCGACCCGCGCAAGAACACGATGTACACGAGGCCGCCGTCCTCGATGTAATAGTGCGCCACGGTGGTGCCGGTGACAGGACGCGCGTCGGTTACGGTGATGTCGTGGTCACAATCGGCACCGAGCGTCGGAACGGGATCGGGCGAAGCCTCCCGGGCGATGACTGGATGTAGGGGTCCGGAGGCCGGCCATGGCGCAGACCCCGCCCGCCCGCCACCGCACGCTGCGACGGCGGGCACGAGTACCAGCGTCCACAGAATACGCCCCCGCGGAGCATGAAAGCTCATGGTTTTGACCCCGTCCACCGGAGAGTAGAAATGTGATAATTGCACCTGTTTTTTAGCCCAATTTTCCCCGAAAAAGCGTGACTGCGCCCCCCGGAAAACAGTCTTCTACATAGAGGAAATACGCTTGGATTTTTGAACAAACACCCTTGGAACTTTCACGCGGCCTGCCCTGATGCTTACGCTAACTGAGATTGGTTCGTCTGTATTCGATAGGGCACGTCGTGCGCCACTTTCCATCAATTCCATGAATCTCACGTCGAGGAGAACTACAGGATTGCGCTACCTGATTCTACTCCCCGCGGTACTCGTCGTGAGTATCGCTTGCGCCTCGGCCAACGGAAAAAAGCCGGCTTCGGGCGGAAAGGCCAACAATGGCAAGAACCGCGTCGTTTACGACACCGTTCTCGTCAAGGACCCCGAGCTCGAAAGACGCTTCGCGATGCTCGAGCTGAAGCTGCTCGAGAAGGAAGCGCAAGTCGAGGACCTCGAGGTCCGCCTGGTCGACACCCGTACAGCGGTTGTAAGGGCAATGGCCAGGGCGCAGACGGCCACCAGTCGCGCCGAAGCGGCATCGGGGATGGCCGAAGCCGAGGTCGCGCTGCAATCGCTGCGCGCGAGCGGGCAGGCGGCCGCCGAGGCGATGCAGGTCAATCATCTCGTCAGGCAGAGCTCGCTGGAATTCGACAGGAAGAACTACGGTGGCGCGCTGTATCTCGCCAACCAGGCGAAGGCCCTCGCCACATCGTACCGCGCCCGCGCATCGGCCGCGAGTCGCGAAACCGCGCGTCCCGACGAAACCGCTTTCGCGCTGCCGATCCGTGTCAAGGTAGAGACAAATGGCAATATTCGCGAAGGCCCGGGCACCAATTTCGGGATCGCCTTTGGAGTGGAGAGCGGGAGCGTTCTTACCGCGTTCTCCTACACTCAAGACTGGATCAGAGTCAACGACGAGAAAGGACGCAACGGCTGGATCTATCGTGGGCTCGTCGGCCGGCCCTAGCCAGGGTCTCTCTGGCTCGGCCCCCGGCTGAGCGTGATCAGTTGGTCTTGACTCTCTTCCTGTTCGCCTCGACGGTGCGATTTCGCCCGTCACGCTTCGCGTCATAAAGCGCCTTGTCCGCCGCGGCGATCACTGCATGCGGCAAATCGGCATCACTCGGGAACTCCGCGACCCCGATGCTGAGCGTGATCTTCTTTCCCGGAAATGCCTCTGATGCCACGCGGGCGCGAATGTGCTCGGCGATCTCGAACGCCTCGGGGCCGGGTGTCTCGGGCATGACGATGGCGAATTCCTCACCGCCGTAGCGAGCCGCGGTGTCGCCTGGTCGCACCGATGCGCGAATGATGTCCGCGACGCGACGCAGTACTTCGTCGCCGGCCGGGTGTCCGAATTCGTCGTTGTACTGCTTGAAATGGTCGACGTCCGCCATGAGCACCGAGAATTCGTGCTTGTAGCGACTGGCGCGGATTCCTTCCTCGTTCAGTTTCTGAATCAGGAATCTGTGATTCACGAGGCCCGTCAATCCGTCCGTGATGGACAGCATCTCGAGCTCCTCGTTCTTCTTCTGCAGCGTCTCGTTGATGCTGTCGAGCTCGCGGCGTCCTTCACGCAGCCGCGACACCATGTAGTTGAAGACGTTGGTCAGATAGCCGACCTCGCCACCTCCGCCCTGTGGCAGATCGACAGCCAGATCTCCGGCGGCGACCTCCGCCGCACCCTTCGTGAGACGGTCGAGCGGCCGCGCGATGATGACCCCGAGCCAATACGCGCTTGCCGCCACAGCGATTAGCAAGCCGAGCACGACGAGAATGGAGAGATTCCGGAAGCGGCTCAGCTGACGGAACGCAGCCTCAGACGGAATCTCGGAAATGACGACCCAATCGACCTGCGGCACTTGCTCCGCGGTGCCGATTACCTCGACGTCTCCGGCGCTCAAGTATCGCGAGCTGCTGCGCGATTCTGCAACCAGAGGGGCAAGTGTCGTGTCCCGCACGCGCGTGTTGAGGACCTGCGGGCTTATGCCCTCGGAACTTGCAACGAGGTTACCAGCTCCATTCACCACGTAGATCGCTCCCGACGTGTCGGGTGCGAACGAGCGTATGAGTCCAACAACCGGCGACAGGTTTAGCTCCGCCGCGAACGCGCCGATCAGTCGCCCATCTGCCCGCTTGACGGGAACCGCAACCAGAATCTTGCCGGTCTTGGCCACAGAATTCCAGTCAGGCGGTCCGACGAGCTGGTCTTCCACGCGAAGCGTATTCAGCCAGCGGGCCGGGAGGTTGACTCGCGCGGCATTGCCTCGCGTAGTTCCAACTACGCGTCCGTTCGCGTCGAGAACCATGAGCTGCCCATAGTCGGCGAGACGCTCGTTGAGCGAGACCAGATACTCACGCAGGCGGTTCCGCGTCGGACTCGATGGTGCTCCAGGCGTGCGGCCTCCGGCGGCCGGTGCCGCTCCCCCGCCGAGACTGTTCGCCACTTCGTCCGACGCCGCAAAAAAGCGCAGGTCGTAGAGTCGTTCCTTCAGCCACACGCTCAGTGAGCGCGCGGTTTGCTCGCTCTGCGACACCAGATCCTGCGTGATCCTCGCTTCGAGCGCGCGCCTGTTCTGCTGGTAGGAGATCGCGAGCGTGATACCCGAAGGGATCAGCGTTGCCACGACGGCGAAGGCGATGATCCTGTTGCGGATACTGTCGAGACGCGGAAACCTTACGAAGTGGCCGCGCTCGCGATGTGGCGTCAGCTCAGCTGGAGTGACCATTAGCCTGTAAAGCTATCGCCTTGGGGTTGGCCTCGGCCATTAGGCAACGGGGCAGTGATGACAGATGAGTCGTAATGAACTCTTTCTCAGCGGCTGATTTGCTGCAGCGCCCGCTCCGTCGCCCTCAATAATGCCTCCGGTCCCACCGGCGCCCCTGTCGCATTCTCCATCCAGAGATCCGGCGCCAGGCTGCCGAACTTTGCCATGCGCTCGAACTCGGGACCGATGGCGCCAGCCGTCCGCATCTTCTCCTCGATCTGACGCGCGATCATGTAACCGATGGAGTAGTCAGGCAGATAAAGAATGTTGGCGATCATGTGCGAGTAGACCCCGAGCAGCACCACGTCGCGCTTTCCGAAATGGGGCGCGTAGTGCCTGTTCCAGATGTTGCGCGCGATCCGGAGCGTCGCCTCCTTCAGTTGCTCGGGTGTAGAGGTCGGGTTGTCGTACATCCAGTGCCACACTCCCATGTCGACGAGGCCCACGCCGGCTATCTCGTACGCCGCCCAGAAATCGTTGATCGTTCGCATGGCATCGGTGCTGGCATCCGGTTGTGCGAGCCCGAGCAGCTCCACATCGCGTCCCTGGAATACGAACGCCAGCGCTTCCGTGAATGCCGTGTTCGGCACGCCCTGCAGGAGCGTATGGTCGATGTCGTTGAGTGACAGAGTCTGCTCGACGTTGTGACCCATCTCGTGCACCGCGATGTTGTACCCCTTGTAATTCATGCCCGTCTTTTCCACGCGTGTCCGCAGGTGCGGCTTCGCCGAGCGCATCGCGGCGCCCATCGCGTGTCCGGAGCCTCGGGCCGGATCGACCATGATGTTTCCGCCCAGGAACTGGGCGCGATCTTTCGCGAACCCGAGCTGCTCCAGCATCCGCGGCATGTCGCGCCGGTACGCTTCCGCTGTTGGATAGCGCTCCGCGACAACCCGGTCAAGCTCGGCCTGGTCGTACTTCGATCTGGGCCGGAATCCGTTGTACCAGATGTCGAACGGCTCGAGCGGTCGTCCGAGGCGGGTTTGGATTAGCTTAGCGATGCGGGGTACGAGCGGCGACGACACGATCTGCTCGAGCATCGCGCGCACTCGCTCCTCGGGAATCTCGCGATTCTCCTCGAACCGGCGCGCGATCAACGTCGGCGCCGTGGGAGAGAACGGATCCGCCTGACGAACGGCGTTGAAGATGTTGAGCAGTTTTTCGTAGCGCGTATCCGGCTCCGGGGCAGCGCTCACCTGACCGGACGCTGCCGGCTTGTCCGAATCGCTGACTGCCGCCGACCTTACGGTATTAGTGAACGGATTCCAGTCTACGGCCGGATTCTCCACCACGACCGCGGGAATTGTCTGCGTCACGATCCGCTCCATCACCCGCTGAATCAGCCGCTGCTTCGCGAGTCCTGTTTTGGCGTCGCCGTAATTCGCCTTGATCTCGTCGCGCAGGTTCCAGTGTGAGAGCAGCCGCAGCTTCGGTGGAAAGAGGCGGTTGCCTCTGTCGTCCACAAGGTGGTGCATCCAGATGTTGTAGCCCGCGATGTAGCCGTCGGCATCGGCGACGGCTTTGGAGATTGCGAGATTCACATCCCCCGGGATGCGGCGCGAGAATCTCTGCGCAAGTCTCGCTTCCGCCCACTGCCGTCTTGTCCAGGTCCGCCCTTCCGTAAGTCGCTGCGACAGCGTCGTGAGCGGAAAGTTGAGCAGCACCGTGAACGCGAGCTTGTTGTCGAACATGTCCTCGGAGACGTGCGCCGCCGGATTGTAGCCGGCGAAGAGGCGGTCGTATGGTTGAATCGACCCGCTTTCGACGTCCGTCTGCGTCGCGAACTCGCGAGAGATCTCCTGCATGTGGCCATCGACCTGCTCGAGCAGGCGCTCGAAGCGGATGAAGAGAGTATCGATGGCCGGCTGGGTGCCGGCGAAATGCTCCAGCGCGAATGAAGCGAACACGACGGAGTCGCCGTCTTCGGCGCGCCAGAATCTGGACATCTGCGTCGCGCCACGTCGTGCCCGCTCGCGCTGAGCTTCGCCGTACTTTGCCGCCAACTGCGTTTGGAGCCTGATTGTTGCTCGTTGCATCCAACCGGATTGTACGGTCGAAGTGCCGGGGCTTTCGGGCGCAACGAATGGCGCACGGACAAGCGGCGTGGAAGACAGCAAAAGGGCGGAGACACAGGCGACAATTGAAAAAACCATCACTCCCTCCGGCAGGATCTGAGGGCGGATCAATCGCAGAGTAGCGTGGCGACTATCGATGGGGACCGAGGAACTCTGGCCTTAATCGTGCGGTGCCTTACGGTAAATGATCTCCAGCGGTGCTCGTGGGAATAGACGACTTCTTTCGTAGCGAGCCGTCGCCTAGCGGACTCCAGTCCCCGCGAAAGATGAAGGTCCGCGACGACATCGCGCAGCGCCTGCGCAGAATATGCTCGGATCTTCCCGAGACGGAATTTCAGGCGCTGGTTGATGAGATGGCCGAGCGACAGCTGAAAAGCGAGCGCCGCACGAGTGACTGGTAGGAGAGGTTAGGGAGTCGCCCGGGTCGCATCTCCGCAATCGAAAGCTCTCAGTTTCGCGTTCGCGTTTGCCTTGATTGCGGGGCGATACAGCTCTTCGATGAACGTGCTCACCAATCCGTCGAGGAGTTTGCTGCGGTCGGGGCCGAGGGGAAGCTCGACCTCATTGGCCGCATCGGTCAGGGAGATCTTGAACTCGACGAGGGACCGCTCCGGACCCTGACTGCGCAGCTCCGCGTCCGAGCAGATGGCCCTGATCGCGGCAAGCATCTCCGGCGTCACCGCGGGGTGTGCGCCGCTATTGTGGAGCGCAATCCTTAGTGCCTCGCGTTGGCTCCATTTCGAGCTGTTAGCCTCTTCTCGATTCGATTGCACGCGCTTCTCGCTCCGCTGGGGATCGTCGCGCTGGACTTACATAATACTGTTCGGTCACGCGTGCGCAATTAACGATTTTGCCACACCTTAGGCGCCGTTTGTATCCGCGAAGTTCGTTGACGTGACAATCGTAGCACTAACTCGACTGGCGGCACCGGGTTACCTGAAGCCGGGCTCTTTGGCTACCGGAAAGGTTGATCAGCCCCGAGTGCGGCTGATGTCGACAGTGTGACCGCAGAACGTCCCGCTCACGGTTGCAGTGCGAGTCTCAGGATTGTACGAGGACGTCAGGTCAACATCGCAGGTATTTGTTACGCCTGCGCGCGTCCAGGTAAAGCTGCCCTTGTGAGTCTGGGTCTGAACTCCTGACAGCTGTCCAGCCACGATGTTGAGGTTCCCATCGTAATCGATGTCAGGATTGCCGTAGAGCGTGAGCACGCCTCTCCTGGTCTGGAATGCGCAGTTGGCGTCGGTCCTCGACGCTACGGCGTGGACTGAGAGGTCGTGAGTGGCGCGGTGACTGGTTCCTGAAATAGTACCCGCGATCACAACCTGGCCGCCCCTCGGGCACTGTTTCGTCACCGAAAAATCGTTGTTGAACATCACTGGAACGCTGACCGCCGCGGAGGCGTTCTCGCCCACATTCATCGAGAATGAAGGACCGAGTCCGAAATCGCTGGCACCCAAAGTGGCGTTTTCGTCCAGCGCTGCCGCGAGCTCATTGGCGTCGGCCTGACTGATCTCCGAGCCGGAGAGTCCGGTAAACGTTTCACACGCGGCAAGGGCGAAAACGAAGCCCGCAGTGCAAAGCAGAAGGGGTTTTCTGATCATGAACTCTCCATGATGGAAAATGAGGTTGTCGCGATAATCTCACGCACGCAGTGGGCGCGCGACCAGAATCCCGGTCGAGCGTTTGATCGCGGCCACATAGTCGGGGAGCGCGAGAGCGCTGATCTCGACGACGCCTCCTGAAAGAGGTGCGTGCAGAACGCGCAGGACACCCGAGGAATCGCGATACGCGAACGCGGCGTGGGTCACGTCGAGTCCTGGAATCGCGGTAGCGAACGCGAGCACGTCACCGCTCTCGATGCGGTCGGCGACCTCGGGAATGCGCGCGGCGGGAATCATCCACCGGGGCGACGTGTCGAGGCTGCGCTCCATTTCTCCGATCTCCCGGAACACACCGTCGTGCGCTAGCGCGGGATAGCTCGCACGGTGCTCGGTCATGAAGCGGAGAGGACGCGCATCGTTCACGCCGTCCAGCTCCGGTCCGATGTCCTGGAGCAGCGCTCGCCTCGCACCATCGGTGATCCATTCGCTGAAGTAGTGCAATCGTGTCGCGTAACTCCCGCGCTGTCCGTGGCGGTAGCGCATCCGCTCCATCTCACGGGCGAACCGGTCCCAGGAGGACGAAGCTCCATCATCGGCGACACGTGCCACCGCGAGACACGACTCGACCAGCGACACGCAGTCGAACCGCGTCAGAGACAGGGTGAGTGGCTCTGTGCGCGATGGATCACCGCCCGCCTTGATGTAAGCCTCGAGCGCGAACGCCTCATACGGGGTTCCGATCGCCAGCTCTCCCACCCGCGTTCCGGCGCGCCCGAGCGGCAGGGAATGATTCGCCAATCCCTCGGCGCGAACTGAGCCGGTCCAGGCGCGCAGACGATCGAGATCGGAACTGGGTGGGCGTTCGCCCAGCCGATCCCCGGCGCCCGAGGTCGCGCAGCCTTGAAGCGCCGATGGAACCGCGAACGCCGCCGCGGCTGCGACGGCGTTTTTCAGGAGATCCCGGCGCGAGAGACTCAAGCGATGCTATTTAGGCCGCGCGATGCACGCTTTGAGAATCTCGCTCCGAGCCGATCGCGAGTCGTTTATGGTCCGATAGAACTCGTCGAAGAACTTCAGCGTCTCTTTAGCGATGCGGCGATCGAGCAGCCTGCCGACTGGATCGTCATAGAGCGCATAAATCTGCGGCTTCTTTTCGTTGAAGAGCGCGAATACCATGGGGTATGCATCGCCCGCGGTGCAGTAGCCCCTGAACAGGCGGTCGCGGACGCGTGTCACGGAAAGCGATGGATCGACCGTGGCGTACGACGCATTCACCGCTCCGGAGAAATCAAAATCGAACGCGAGGGGAAGTACGTCACCGTTCTCCTTGGCGAACAGCTCCATGTTGTGGAGGCCGTTGGTGGAAAAGTCCGTGTTGCCGATCAGGTACTGGAAGACTCCGACGAGCGCATCGTGGAATGGGTCGAGATCTCCGGGCAGCGCCCCCTTTTGGTTCAGAATCTTTCCGCCCAGGCGCGCCGCGAGTGCTTTGGGCTCCTCGAGAAGAATGGCGTACCGGGTCGCTTCAATCTTTCCTCTGGCGCTGTCGGTGTAAGCAACGCGCAGCAGCCTCACCTTGTGACTCACGGGCGTCAGAAGCTGATAGATCCGGTACAACTGGTATTCCTGCAACACGTACTGCTCGTAAGTGTCACTGTCGCGGCAATAGCTCACCAGCTTTGGCTTGTCGAGCCCGCGAAAGACGGTTTCATTGGTGGCTTCGCGGGCGAAGTTGAGGCGTAGTGGCGGGAACTCACAGGTCTTGAGGCGCCATATTCCGCGAGTGCGCACTTTCAGCGGCACCGTCACCGCTGTGGGCTCAGTGGTCTTGTATGAAATCGTTGCCGCACGCCAGGCAGTGTCCGTGCGTCGCCGCCCGGTCAGGTTGTCGAGGTTAGCCGTCAGTGTGACTGTGAGCGGATCTTCGGAGTCGAAGAAGGTTGGGGCGGGCCGCGGTAGCTTGGATTTGGCGGCGTCCGGTGAAGGTCCGGGCGCCTGGGCAAGTGAGGGCTCCTGGGCGAAGCCGGGCCGCGCGAACAGCCCACTGCCGGCGAAGTAGAGGGCGCAATAAACCACGGTCGTGACTAGTACTGTCGTCACCGGCCTCGTGGATGCGCGAAGAGCGAGTGTAGCCATGAGCTGCCTCCGCAATTAGGCACGCCAATATTCACCCTCCTCCTCCTTTCGCGCCAGAGCGGGAAATCGTGCCGCGATTGTGACCCCTCCTGAGGTTGCGACGGCGGTCCCCTCCGCTATGTTCGGCGCATGGCACGCATCGCTCTGACACTTGCCTTGGCCTTTTGGCCGGGCCTCTACGCCTCCGCCCAGCCGCGAACGACTGGAGCCAATCCCCCGGCGGCGCCCCCTTCGCTGGTCGTGCTGATAACGGTCGACCAGCTCCGCGGCGACTACCTGAACCGGTTCGCTTCACAGCTGAGCGGTGGCCTCGCTCGCTTGATGCGGGGCGGGGCGTGGTTCACGAACGCCCACCACGATCACGCAATAACTGAAACCGCGCCGGGACACGCCACTCTGCTCGCCGGACGATTCCCGCGCTCGCTGGGGATTGCCGACAACCTGGCGGGAGTCCAGGACGAAACGGCGCCAATCCTCGAGGCCCCCGCCGTTCCGGGTGCATCGCCCGTGCGCTTTCAGGGCACCACCCTCGTGGACTGGTTGCGGGCCAGGGATTCCAGCTCGCGTACCCTGTCCGTCTCGATGAAAGATCGCGGCGCGATTCTGCCCGTTGGCCGCTCGCGCGCGGATGTGTACTGGTATTTGACCGACGGGCGCTTCACCACGAGCCGGTATTATCGCGATTCGTTGCCGTCGTGGGTCAAGCGCTTCAACGCCCGCCGGTTGCCGCAGGGCTACGCGGGGAAGAGCTGGGTTCCATTGCTCCCCGACAGCGCGTATCCCGAGGCCGACAGTGTGAGTGTGGAGTCGGCAGGGATCGAATACACATTCCCGCATCGTCTTCCCTCCGACTCTCTCGCCGCCGCGGATCGGATACGGCTCACTCCATGGATGGACGAGATCACGCTTGCGCTCGCGATCGAGGGACTCTGCGAGCTTGGCCTGGGTGAGGGCAAGCGAACGGACGTGCTCGCGGTCTCCCTTTCCGCCACCGATATCATCGGGCACGCGTACGGCCCAGACTCGAAGGAGATCCACGATCAGGTGCTGCGGCTCGATCGGATGCTCGGGACCTTCCTCGATTCTCTCTTCAGGCTGCGCGACTCAGCGCGAGTCGCGATCGTCCTCACCGCCGATCACGGTGTGGGAACGATTCCGGAGATCGCCGCCCGAACTATCCGGCCCCCACCGCAGCGCGTCAGTCTGTCCCAGCCGGTTGCCAACCTTCGCGCGCGGTTGCGGGCGCTCGGAGTCGACACTGGAGCCGTTACGGCTATCTACCGTACCGTAAAAGTAGATCGCGCGGCGGTCAGCACGAAGAAAGCGAGCATCGACGCAGTGCTCGACACTCTGGCGAGAGAGATCAGCCAGGTTCCCGGTGTGGCGCGGGTTGACCGCTTCCGCGATTTCCTCGACGCGGACACTCTGACGCAGGCGAACGCGCGCCGGTGGTCGCACCAGTTCCCGAAGGCCGACGACGTCGAGCTCGTCATCACGCTGACGCCCTTCAGCATATTCCCGGGTCTCACCGCCACCCACGGCTCGGCCTACGACTACGACACTCACGTACCGCTGATTTTTTTTGGGCCGGCGTTCCGGGCCGGGCGCTACCCGGGCGTCGTACGCACAGTCGATCTCGCGCCCACTCTGGCGAGAATCACGGGCGTCACACCGTCCGAGAAGCTCGACGGGATCATTCTGGTTCAAGCCCTCCGTTAGAACACCAGCTCTTAGTAGAACTGACGAAGCTCGACTCTCGAGTTATTGAGAAACACGCCGTAGAATCGGACGAAGTCCCCCGAGCGAAGCGACTGGAATCTGCTGACGTCACTGCTCCTCGGATTGTAGGGGAGAGATACGGTCAGCAATCCATAGTTCCCAGCCTCGACGGTGAATAAGCCGTTTCTCGAGTCCACCTGGCGCACGTTGCCCTGAATGGACTGGGCATTGCCACCCCCCGTCGCCCCGCCCGACGTCGACACCGACTGATCCACCTGGATGTAGTCCGTGTAGTACGAGCCGTTCTGCAGCGCCTGCACGTTGGCAGTTACGCGATCGCCGTACTCCAGTGCCGTCGGCGGATAGTTCTGATTCTGATAGACGACGCGTGTCTGGTTGTCGAAGGACACGGCAATCGATTGGCCGTTCGACTGCTGAATGGTGATCTGCTGGGTGTTTTGATTCACGCCCTGAATCGCGCCGGAGACCTGGCCGGATTGCTGTGGCCCTCCGCCCAGCACGCTACCCAGGACATTCCCCACGTTCCCGCATGCAGCCGTGCTCGCGAGCATCATAGCCGCCACGCCGATTCGAGCGATTCGCGTATTTGATTTCATTGTTACCTCCCCGTTGAGCAGTGAGAGATAGGCAACCATGGTGCCGCTGGAGGATAAGAGGAGCGAAGACATGCTTATGCTAGTGTTGAGTAACGCGAGCTAGCTTTCTATTATGGAAACAGAGACGCCTTTCGTAATGTCCGATGCGGGGGTTGGGATCATCTCGCCTATCGACACGGGCACCACGCATACGCCATCACGGTCTCAGCTCGAGGCGATCGAGGCGGCACTCGGGCCGGTCCTCGTCCTCGCCGGACCTGGTGCGGGCAAGACGTTCTGCCTCATCGAGCGCATTCGATTCCTGATCGAAGATCTGCACGTCGACCCGGAGCGGATTTGCGTCTTCACGTTCACCAACAAGGCGGCGGACGAGATCGCCGCCCGTCTCGGGCAGCTCGGCAAGCGCGCGGAGATGGTGAAGCGCGGGACCATTCACTCCTTTTGCGCTGAGCTACTGCGCGAGCTTGGCAGGCACGTCGCCCTCGAGCCCGGATTCGGCATTGCTGACAGGGAAGATCAGCTCGCCGCGCTCAGCCGGATCGAGGGCTACCGCCGCTGGCACGGACGTGTGTTGTCGGCGTTCTCGGCTTATCGTTTTCGCGGCGATCCGCTCCAGGCCGACGACATCGCGCTCTACCAGCGCTATCAGGATCTTCTCGTCAGACGAAAAATGCTGGACTTCGACACGCTCGTCCTGAAAGCGGCGCAGCTCCTCGCCGATGAAACGGTCGCGTCTCAGGTGCGCGAGCGGTGGTCCGCCGTGCTGGTCGATGAATTCCAGGATCTGAATCCGGTCCAGTATCAGATCATCCGCTCGCTGGCGAGAGAGCACCGCAACGTGTTCGCCGTCGGCGACGACGAACAGTCGATCTACTCATGGACGGGAGCCAACCCGGAAGTCTTTCGTGATTTCGACCGGGACTTCGACGTATCCACCAGGGCGCAGCTGGGCGAGAACTGGCGCTGCCCGCGACAGGTCGTCGATCTGGCGCGGCGGCTCATCGCTGGCAACACTCCGATTTTCCAGGACAGGAGACACGCGGAAACGAGTCATAAATCGCCCTTTGACGTCACCGCGCTGACTTTCCCAACCGAAGACGCGGAGATCGCGTGGATCATCCAGGACATTCGGCGCGATCGGCGGGAGCATGAGCTCGCGTGGGGCGACTTCGCCCTTCTTTACCGAAAGCACGAGATCGGGGACACCTCGGAGAGCGCTTTTCTCACCGCGGGAATACCGTGTCGCCTCGCCACGAAGCGGGCGCTGGCCGAGGATCCCGTGGTTTGCTACGTCATCGCTGCGCTGCGGGTTATCCTGAAGCCGGATGACGAGATTTACAGGGAAGGCTTTCTCAGGGTTGTTCTTCCCAAAATTCTCTTCGACAGCGCACAGGCAAAGGCGGATGAGAAGAAGGTAGCGCTCATTCGCTATCTCGAAGAGATGGTGCGTGAGCTTCCCAAGGAACACGAAGATGCGCGCAAGATCTGGCGCGGCTTCTACGCGCTGCGAAACCTCGCCGCACTCGGCACCCGCCATACGGATATTGGAGAGCTCGTTGAGGAGCTGCTGTCGCAGCGTGTCGGCGAATACCGCACCCGGCTCGAGGAGCATCACGACGAGCTGTCGGATCCGGGAGAAGATGAGGACGTCGTCCGGCTCGCCGACAGACTCGAGGCTGCGTCGAAGAGCGGGCGTCCGGTTTGGATTCCGCCGCTCGAAGGTGCGGAGATCGCCCTCAAGGGGATTCTTGTGGGGAGCGGCGTGCGCGACGTCGTCCATGGTGGCGCGCCCCCGCAGAATGCCCTGACCATCGAGTTTCCCGAGCGGTCGCCGCTCGGAATAGCGGTCGGTGTTTTCAAGACCGCGCAGTACATGCGGAGCCGCTCGTTCGCCAATCATTTCCGCGATTTCACGACTGTCGATCTCGAAACGACCGACCGCGACAGGGCGCGCGCGGAGATCGTGGAGATCGCAGCCGTACGGGTGCGTGACGGCAGGATCACCGACCGGTTTCAGTCGCTGGTCAAGCCGCGTGTTCCGATTGTCGAGGAGGCCCGCCGCAAGCACCAGCTCGACGACGCCAAACTCGCATCTGCCCCGTTCTTCGAGGAAGTCTGGCCCGCATTCAGGGAGTTCTGCGGCGGCGACGTGTGCGTTGCCCACAACGGCTATCGCTTTGACTTCCCAATTCTCCGCCGCATGAGTCAGCCACTGGGCGATGGACCCGAGCTCGTAACCTACGACACGCTCGTGCTCGCGCACGAGCTGCACGCGGGTGGGCACAGGCTCGAGGACCTCGCGCGAGTGTACGGCGTCGATCCGGGCGAGGCCCATCGCGCCCTCGCGGATTGTCTGACTCTGGTGGAAGTATTCCTCCGACTCAGCGAGGCCAAGGTCGCGCGCGCCCGGAAGACTGCACTCATCAACCTCTTCGATCACCTCGGCGTCGCGCTTGCGCTCAGCGACGAGGAGACGCTTGGTCCGGAGGCGAAGCTGTTGCGCCGGCTTGCACGTTCGCATGCGCTCGGCAGGTTCAGCAATTGTCTGGATTTCTACGGAGAAGAGCGTGAGCGATCGGGCGATCCGACTCTGCCGACGGTCGATGACGTGATCGACCGGCTCGGTGGCGAGAGGGCGATGAACCGCATTCGCGCGGAGAGGACCGCCGAGCAGCGGTACCCGCACACCATGCACAGGCTGCGACCGTTGCTGGAGCAGTGCGCGGGGAAGCCGATGGCGCAGCAGCTCTCCGAATTTCTAGAGCGCGTGGTCCTGTCGCTATCGGACAGCGTGGAGCGCGACCCGGCGCGAGTGAACCTGCTCACGCTGCATTCGACCAAGGGGCTCGAGTTCTCGCGCGTCTACATCGTCGGCGCCGAAGACGAGCAATTGCCCGGGCAGCGGGACGCGAGCAAACGTGAGATCGAGGAGGCGCGGCGGCTCCTGTACGTCGGGATGACGCGCACCAAGGACAGGCTCGTTTTGACGAGAGTGGAGGCGAGGCAGGGGAGGCCGACCGGCCGGCATCGGTTCTTGGATGAGATGGGGCTCGTCCCGCAGTCGCCGCGACCCAAACGTAAAGCGAACTGAACAAGAGGTCAGGGGATAGCCTCAAGGTGAGAGCCAAGAGGCTCACGCGTCGGGACGCTTCGCTTCGCAATCAGATAACTCGCGCGGCAATGTCTATCCCAACGAATATCGTTGAGGGCCGAGGCCAGAAGAGTGATCATGATTACGCCCGGTTCCTCGGGTATGCTCTCAACTCCAGCTCGGAGCTGGAATACCATCTGATTCTAGCGAGAGACACACGGCGATAAGCGCGAACACCTTCAGATCTCTGGTCGACCAGGTGATCGAAGTCCGCAAAATGCTTTACGGCCTCACTAAGTACCTGGAGCGCAAGCCGTCGCTGCGAAGTGACGTCCCGCCGCAGTGAGCCTCACGCCTATTGGCTTATGGCTGTCCCCTGACCTCGTGTTCAGTTCAACCCAACGGAGGCGAGCATTACCCGGCCGGTTTCCTGAACGGCGCGAGCGGACCCAATGATCGTGGTGGCCCGATGCGACGCGCTTCGATCTGGAGATGGTTCTTCTCCCAGGTCTTTCCGCCATCCGTGGAGCGATCCGCTGCCCAGGAAAAGCGATCGCGCCGGATGTCGTAGTAGCGAATGCGCCAGAGCGAGGGCTTGGGAGTCAACACGCCGAACTTTTGCTCGATGTGCATTTCTGCGCCGACCTTTCGGGCAGTGCCGGTGCTCTGCAATCCGGATCCTTGCTCGGCGGAGACGAGCTCCCACTGATCCAGGTGCGCGTTGTAGCCGCGCAGTGTCGAGGACGCGTAGTACGTCTCGCCACTGTCGCCGACCACCCGATACTCATCGAGGACCTGTGCGCCCTCGGCGAGCCGGACCGCGCTCCAGAATCCGCGGCCCTTTCCGAATTCCTTGCTGTCGGCGCTGAACTCCCAATCGCCGAGGAGGTAGTCGAAGTCTGCCTGATGCGCTTCGTACCGCGCCTTCAGCTGTTCCTGCGTTGGCTGGTTAGCTACCTGGGCTGACAGTGGAAGTGCTGACGTCACCGCGGCGATGAGGGCACCGGCGGCCAACAAGAGAATGGTGCGACGCATTAGCGACCTCGCGTTATTGAATGAATCGCAGAATCAGTTGCCTTCGTACTTGAAAGAAACTTTGATCTTGGCCCGGTAGCTCTCGACCTTGCCGTCCTTCATTACCATGTCGAGCTGGGAGACTTCCGCTACGCGCAGGTCTCGCAGTGACTTCGCCGCTCTCTTGATTGCCGCCGCTGCCGCTTTCTCCCACGAATCCGTGCTGGTCCCGACGAGCTCGATCACCTTGTAGACGCTTTCCGCCATATCATCTCCTCGTGGTTGTTGGGTTGTACCTGGTGCATTTTGCAATCAATCCGATCGGGCCGCCAGCATGGGTGGGCGGACAGGTTAGGATGCGATCCATGGACTTCCGGGACGGCGCCCACTATGGTGGGGACTGATGCAAAATCTAGAGTCAGCTCGTTCCGACTGGCGAGTCGCGGTCGGCAAAGAAGAAACGACGGCCATCTTCGAGCCCGCGGAGACCGGCGAGCGGGGAGTCGTCTTCGTTTGCGCGCACGGTGCCGGCGGAAACGTGCACGATCGTAGCACGACTCAGACGGCCGCGATGGTGCGCTCGCGGGGAATCGGCGTTGTCCGTTTCAACTTCCTTTACAAGGAGAAGGAATCGGGCCGTCCGGATCCGATGCCTCGCCTCAAGGAATGCGTTGCCGCGGTCGTGGCTCGCACCCGGGACGAAGTTGCGCCGAAAACGCTCATCATCGGCGGGAGGTCAATGGGTGGGCGGGCGGCATCGATGCTCGTGGCCGACGCATTCGCGTGCGATGGACTGCTGCTACTCGCCTATCCGCTTCATCCGCCCGGACAACCGGACAAGCTCCGCGACGCGCATCTCCCGGCAATCAAGGTTCCGGTGCTCGCAATCAGTGGAACGCGCGACCCTTTTTGTACCCGGAACCTGATGGAGAAGGCGTTGAAGACGGTGACGACGAGATGGGAAATGCACTGGGTGGAAGGAGCCGATCACAGCTTTCACGTTCCCAAATCGTCGGGAAGAACGGACGCTCAGGCGCTCGAGGAGATCGGTGATGTCGCGCGAGACTGGGTAGCCGGTCTCGTCAGCTAAGCCCGCCAGACACTGCCTTATCAGGCTGTCGCCGGTCGCCGACATCCGTGTCGAACTGCCTCCACACCCGCTCGATGTCGGCGGGCGAAACGTGCACCGGTGACCCCGACAGAATTCCGGTGACGTTCCTGAACGGACGCCCCATCCGCATCCCGCCTTTGTCGATGGTGAACTCGCGGATCGCCTTGTCGTGCCACGAGCCGCGCATTTTGAGCACCGTCACCCCGCGCTTCATGTCGCCGAACATCTCGACGTAGCGGAGCAGGATGATGGAATCGGTGAGCGTCGAAATGTGAGACTCGGTGATCGAGTCTCCGCCCATCAGACTCCCGGTGGTGGAGGTGAACATCCCGGTGATCTCCTGGTGCTTGATGAACGAAGTGAGCCCGATCACGAACTCGCGGAATGCCTTCACCGTTCCCACGTTCTCGAGCGCCGAGAGACTGTCGAGCGCGACGCGCTGCGGCTTGAAATCGTTGATGATCGACTGGATCGTGACGAGCCAGTCCTCCAGACCCTGAACGTCGGGATAATCACAGACGACTCTGAGGAGACCCTTCTTCTCCATCTTCTCGAAGTCGAAACCCCAGCCCCTCGCATTTCTTACGAGCTGATCCCGGCTCTCCTCGAATGCTAGCAGCAGGCACTTCTCCCCGGCCTCCGTGCCGCCCTGAAGAAACTGTGCGACAGTGAGCGTCTTGCCCGTGCCGGTTGCCCCTGAAAGCAGAGTCACCGAATCGCGGAAGAATCCGCCTCCGGTCATCTCGTCGAGCTCCTTGTTCCCCGACGAGATCCGGACGTCGGATGATTTCATGCTCAGCTGCATCGCCGACAGAGGGATGACGATCACGCCGCCGTGGGGAATGATCGTGAACGGATACTCTCCCTTCTGGTGATCACAGCCGCGGAACTTGAGGATCTCGATGGTGCGCCGGCGCGTCTCGTCCTCGAGCGCGTTGCGGAGAATCATCACGTTGTCGGCGATGAATTCCTCCACCCCGAAACGCGCCACCGGACCATGATCGTCGGTCCGCTCGGCGGTCAGAACGGCCGTCACACCCATGCCCTTGAGCGCGGAAGCGATGCGAAACAGCTCGCCGCGCACCATGCTCTGATCAGAGAATTGCGAGAAGACCGCGCCAAGCGAGTCCACTGTCACGCGTGTCGCCTTCACCTTCCTGACGGCATTCTCGATCCGCGCAACCAGCGCGCCGAGATCGAAGCCGCCCGCCTCGACGGTGTCGATGTGCGGGTCGGGCGACGCATCGACGAAGGCCAGCATGCCGTCGTTTGCCCACTTCTCGAGATCCCAGCCGAAGCTGTGCATGTTCTTCTTCACATCCGCGACGGATTCCTCGAACGTTACGAACACTCCGGGCTCGCCCAGCTCGATTCCGGCGGCGAGGAAATGCACTCCAAACACGGTTTTTCCACTGCCGGCTGTCCCGGAAATGAGAGTGGTTCTCGTTTTCGGAAGACCGCCCTTCGCGATGATGTCGAGGCTCGAGATTCCGGTGCGAAGCTTCTCGACGCTCAAATGCTTGGCGTTGCTCTTGTTGGTGCTAAGCTCCGCGCTCGTCTGGGCGCTCGTCTTGTTGCTCTGCCCGTTGCTGGTTTTTGCGATCGTCTTATTGCTCGATTTATTGTTGCCCGATTTTTTGTTCGTCTTGGTGCTCATGAGGCGGCGGGGCGAGTCGTGGAACTGGAGGATTGGGGTCGCACTTCGAGCCCCAACAGAACTTTCGCTTTGTCGGACAGGTCGCCAATCACGCGCCGAAGCGGCGGCGGCAGCTGCTTGATCAGCGTCGGCGTGGCAAGGATCTTCTCGTCCTCAGCCCGCTGCGGGTGCTCGAGGACATCGATAACCTCGAGCTCGTACTGCCCCTGGAGCTCCTGCTGGCAGATGCGCTCGAGATTGGAAATGGCGACTTGGGCACGGGGACTGGTGCCAGTGACGTAGAGCGTCAACAGGTATTTGGACAGGATTCCTCCGGCTTGATCAGGTTCGTCGACATCGATGTTTTTGATGTTTTTGTTTGCGGTGAACGATGCGCCTTTCGCAGCCGGAAACTGAGCTGATCCGGCCCACTCGTTGCATTATCGGCAACTGAGTACACCGAAGGTCAAATACCGTACCAGCTGTACAACGGACTTCCCTGACGAGGCCCTGCCAGACGCATGATTACGGAGACAGAGCCACCACGAGCAAGACCCGCGGCAAGCCTGCGCGCCATCATTGAGCGGCTGCCGGACGGCATCGTCATCGTGGACCGTCACGGCAACATGCGCTTCGCCAACCCTGCCGCGGAGCGGTTGTTCGACCGTAAGGCGGACGACCTGGTCGGGACCGCGTTCGGGTTCCCACTCCTGGTTGGCGAAACGACCGAGATCGAGATTGTCCAGCGCGGGGGCGGAGGCGTCGTCCACGCTGAGCTTCGGGTCGTCGAGACCGACTGGGAGGACGAGCAAGTGGAGCTGGTATCGCTCCGCGACGTCACCGATCGCAAGCAAGCGGAGGAACGCGCTCAACAGCTGAGCTTCGAGCGCGAGGCCCGGCTCGAGGCGGAAGCCGCAAGCCGCACGAAATCGGAGTTCCTCGCGATCATGTCGCACGAGCTACGTACGCCGCTGAACGCCGTACTCGGGTATTCCGAGCTGCTGGAGCTCGGTATCTCGGGCCCCCTAACCGACAAGATGCGCGAGCAGGTCGGTCGAATTCGGACAAGCGCGAAGCACCTCCTGGGGCTGGTCAACGACATTCTCGATCTGGCCAAGGTCGAAGCGGGTCGTTTGTCTGTCAGCTCAAGCCCCGCGTCCGCTTCCGGCACTATCGCGGCGGCCATCGCGCTGATACAGCCACAGGCAGCAGCAGGCGGCCTCGATCTCGTAGTCAAGCCCGTAGGGACGCCTGCTCCGGTCTACCTCGGCGACGACGAGCGAGTTCGGCAGATATTGGTCAACCTGCTTTCGAACGCCGTCAAATTCACCGACCCGGGCGGGAAAATCACAGTAGAGGTTGGACCGACGAAGCCCTTTGACTCCGACGCGCGCCTCCAGGCCAACCGCGAGTATGTGATGTTTTCCGTCACCGATACCGGAAGCGGCATTGCGGAGGAGAAGCTGTTGTCGATTTTCGATCCTTTCGTGCAGGCGGAATCTGGACACTCGCGCACACGTGAGGGAAGCGGCCTCGGCCTGACGATCAGCCGGCGGCTGGCGCGGTTGATGGGTGGCGACCTGACGTGCACGAGCAAGTTGGGAGAGGGCTCGACATTCACGCTCTCACTGCCGGCTGACGTGACCGAGAAGAAAACGGAACCTCAGCCTGCCATCGCCGGTGAGCCCGTTGCGACCCAGCGCGAAGTGAAGGGCTTCGCGAAGGTAGGGCGCGCGCTGCTCGCGGCGATGGACACAACCATCGAGACTCTCGTCGAGCGCATCCGCAACGATCCGAATCTGGCTGTGGCTGCGGGGCTCAAGTTCTCTCAGGTGGCCGACCACCTGCCGACGCTGCTCGCGGACGTCGCCGGCGCGCTGATAATGATAGAGGAGCTGAGAGGCCAGCCGTCCCTTCTGCTGGCGGACGCCACGGAGATCCAGCGGCTCGTCTCGGAGAGGCATGGCGTACAGCGGCGAACTCTTGGCTGGAGTGAATCCGCGCTCCGGCGAGAATTCATGATCGTCCGCGAGGAGGTCGAGCGTGCGATCCGCACCGCAGCCACTTCGGCCGATCCGCTGCCGGTGGAAGAGAGTGTCGCCGTAGTCGGGCGGTTTCTCGATCAGTCGGAATACATCGCGGTGAGAGCGGTCAACGCGGTTCCCCGGGCATGAACGCCGGCGCATGACCGTCGGAGGCGTCTATCCGCGCGGCTATCGGGAGCTCAATGGTTACGACGCATCCCTTTCCGAAAGTGCTCTTCATCGTGATGTCGCCGCCCATCGCTCGCGCGAAATCGCGCGCTATCGCTAGCCCCAGTCCCACGCCGGGATACTGTCGGGTCGTACCGGTCTGCACCTGAAAGAACGGCTCGAACACTCTGCCGATCAGATCGGCTGGGATGCCGATACCGGTATCCTCGACCCGGATCAAAACCCGGTCATCTGATCTTAGTGTGGACAGCTCGATGCGTCCCTGAGGAGGTGTGAACTTTATCGCGTTTCCGATCACATTGAGCAGGACGTGACGCAGCTTGACCGGGTCCGCTTTCACGGCGAGCGTCTTGTCGCAGCCCGGCCATGTCAGCGTGACTTCCTGACGCAGCAGATCCGGCCGCAGCACGGCGTCGAGAGAGTCAATAGCCTCACACACGGATACGGGCTGTGACTTCAGCGGAATGCTTCCCGCCTCGATCTTCGCGAAGCTCAGTACATCGTCGATGAGCGTGAGGAGGTGTTGTTGATTGCTGCGAATGCGCGCAATGGCGTCGGTTTGCTTCTCGGTTAGCGGACCTGAGACGCCGAGCTCCAGGAGTTGCGCGTAACCGGAGATTGCGTTGAGCGGCGTGCGAAGCTCGTGGCTCATCACCGCCAAAAAGTCGGCCTTGGCGCGATTCGCCGCCCTGGCGAGATCGCGCGCTACCCGCAGCTCTTCCTTCGAGCGCTCGCGCTCGGAGACAGATGCGCCGAGCACCAGAAAGGTCGCAGCGGTGACGCCCATGAACACCTGCAGGTCGAACAGACTTTCATGGAGTGTCTGCTGGACGAAGGGACCTTGCCCCAACACTGTCCCAGCGACGGCGATGGCTGACACTAGCACGGTGGCCGTTACCGCACCCCGCTGCCCGAATCTGATCGCTGCCCACATCAACAGCGGGAAGAACACGTAGGCGTGTCCTAGTCGCTCACCGTTTCCGGTGATCGGCACGATATAGATGAGAAGGCTCGCGACTACCAACCCAATAATCAGGCCCGCGGCTTCGCCGATGCGGCGTGATGACACACTTAGTCGCGGGCTGGTCGCCCACACCAAAATCAGCGGTGCGATCAGAACGGCGCCGATCGCGTCACCCACCCACCACGTCCGCCAGGTTTCGACAATGTCTCGCGGCGCTACCATTCCGGCGAAGTAAAGACTCGCGACGCCGATGGTGGCGCTGACCATCGTCGAGAGCGTCGCCGCGAACAGAATGAGTGCGAGCACGTCACGCAGGCGATCGAGCGCGTGCTGGAAGCCTGCCCGTCTTAGTGCGTACGCTCCGACAACCGCCTCGAGCGTATTGCCGGTTGCGATCCCAACCGCCGCAAGCACAGGCGCGCCGGTGAGGGCGTTCGCCGAGAACGCGCCGATGAAGACGCCGGGCCAGACCCGGCGGCCCAGGAGCAGCACGGCCGCCAACGCGATGCCCGTCGGTGCCCAGACGAGTGAGGCGAACCCCGACACGGCATCGAGCATGAGCCCGGCGCGAGCGGCCACCACATAAACGCCGCGAGCACCGCAACCTGCAGCCAGTAGGAGGGGCTCAGCAACGCCTTACGGGTCGTGAGTCCGAAACTCTCTTGTGTCGTCACCTGGGGCGCGGCCACACTAAACTATAGCGTCGAACACCCGTCTCCACTGGTGTCTGGAAAGACGGACTTCGTCCAGTCACAGTTGCGCCGTGGAAGGCTCACCAGCGGCCGCGAGATCCAGTATGCCGGCGGCGCGACTGAGCGAAAAAAGGGAGGGACCAGATGGTCCCTCCCTTTTTTCATGACCTAAAGCGAGCTTAGGCGATTGTCGACATCGAGTCGTAGCGGAACGTCTCGACCGTCGGCTTGCCGGCCATCACTGACCGAAGCTTCTTGTCGAGCTGTGGATACGTCGTGGATTCGTACTTACGAACTGAATCCGCGTTGTTCCAGACGCTGATGGCGAGAACGTGCTGATCGTTCACCAGCAACACCTCGTTCTCGAAGCCGTCCTGCTTCTTCAGGGTCGGCAGGATCTCGTTTCTGAAGAGGGAATGAAACTCTTCGTTCTTGTCGGTGGCGATGTCAAATCGAACGCTACGCGCGATTTGGCCATTGGTGGTCTTCTGCATTTGAATATCTCCAACACCTCGTCGGAACTTTTCCGGACCCCTGCGCGCGAGGATTAATCCGCAGGCCGCCCCGCGCCGAGAGCTTCAACTCGGCGCATTATCGTCTCAATTGGTATTCACCAGTATAACACATTCAGACCACCTAAACGCATGATTCGCAACGATTTACGCTAAGTGGCGCTGGCCAAGGCGGTTACCTGATGAGGTCGAATTCCGCGAAGGGCGTCAGGTACTGTTAACGCGCGCAAGCTCATGTGCGACAGAACAAGATATTCCGTGATTTCCGACCAATGTTCAGTCGATTGTCGATTTGTCGTAGCCGGACATTGAGCTCGTGCTGACCGTTCGGTAACACGGACGCAACAAAGGGTGCGTCCCGGCCGGAGCCACTGGCCTCCGGCAAATGTTCAGGTAATATCTGAACGAGACCCAACCAAAGGAGATACCGTGAGTACCGAAACCCTCACCGCCACCGCGACCGTCGCGGAAGAGCTCGTGGCTCTCTGCCGCGCCGGCCGCAACCTCGACGCGGTCAACACGCTGTATTCGCCCGAGATCGTCAGCGTCGAATCAACGGGCAACGAGCAGATGCCCCGTGAAATGAAGGGGATCGACGCGGTCCGCCAGAAGAACCAGTGGTGGCTAGACAACAATATCGTTCACTCTGCCGACGCGGATGGCCCATTCGTCGGCGAAGGCAAGTTTGCCGTGCATTACCTCTTTGACGCCACGTTCAAGCCGACCGGCAAACGCGAGCAGATGGAAGAGGTGGCTCTCTACACGGTGAAGGACGGCAAGATCGTGCAGGAGCAGTTTTTCTATAACCCGTCCGGGACCACATGAGCATTTCTGAAACGCTGCTGCCCGAGTTAGATCAGGAAATGGCAACGACCCGCAAGGTCCTGGAGCGAGTGCCGAGTGAAAAGGGAAAGTGGAAGCCGCATCCAAAATCCTTCTCGCTCGGCCACCTCGCGCAGCTCGTCGCATCGATGCCGGGATGGATTACGAATATCGTGACCGACACGGAGCAGAATCTCGCGACTGGGGCTGGCTACACCTACGAGAAGACCGAGACGCTGCTGCAATTGTTCGACAAGCACGTGCGCGAAGCGCGCAAGGCCGTCGCATCGGCCAAGGATGCTGACTTTACGATCCCTTGGTCATTGAAGCACGGCGAGCGCGTGATTTTCACTCTGCCACGCGGGCCGGTGGTGCGCCAGACGATCAATCATCTGGTGCACCACCGCGGCCAACTCACCGTTTATCTGCGGCTGATCGACGTTCCGGTCCCGTCGATATACGGACCGACAGCCGACGAACCCGCGCCCGGATTCTAGGCGCGGGATCTTATGGCTTCACCACGGTCAGACCGCTGACCAATCCCTCGGTGTTGTGCGCGAAGCGGATTCCGTAAATCCCGTCGGTCGACTTGAGCTTGCCGGCGCCGACGACATCTGACTTGTTGTAGGTAGCGACCACGGTTCCGTTGATCGCGCACTGCACCTTGTCGCCCATGACCGAAACGGCGATCTCCTGCGTCACGGGAGCTCCCTTCGCTGCCGCCTTGTTGACAGCTGTGTGGACCTCTCCTCGGCGGCCGTTGAGCTGAAACGGCTCGGGGCCAAAGCCGCGGACGATGAAGCTGCCGTTCCCGTTCGCCGCGCAGTACAGGTAGGTCTGGCTGTCGGTACCCATGTCATTTCCGGCGATGAAGATCCCGTACGGGTGCGCGTGGTCGTTCAGGTTCATGAACTTTGGCTCCGCGAACGTGCCTCTGACCGTGTAGTCGCCGTTGGCGATGTTCGCCGGATTCCAGTAGGCCACGGCCGGTCCAGTGGTGACGTGGAGGGCATTGCCATTGGTGGCGAGCCTGGCGTTGGTCAGCAGCTGTCCCTTGCTGGCCTCGGAGGCGTCGATCTTTCCTGTCCAACCGCCGACCGAGATTCCGCCACTCGCCACTTCACGCGTCGCCTCCATTGGAACTGGCGCGGCGGTTTCGGGGGCGGGAGCGGCGGCAGTTGACGACCCGACCGCTGACTGGGTGGTGCAAGCAGCAGCGATCGCAGCGAGCGATAGCGCTGAAACGACGAAGGTATTGACGCGACGCATAGGAGGCCTCTTACCGATTTTGGGTGGATGGAGTGAGTTATAAGATTGCGCAGGCATTTACAAAAATCGAGACTGCAGGAGGCCCGGACCCGCCGCCCTCGGTCTCGTCGTGCTTGAAGAACACGTACGCCTCTTTCCAGGTCTGTCCCGTCACGCATTTCGCCCACTCGACCAGTGCGGACTCATCGTAATCGAGGCGGTGCAGGCGCAGGTAGCCCCACGACGCCGTGGCGACGACCGGGCACTTGAACTCGTCCTGCTCCAGGATGCACATCGCGATGTCGCGCTCGCGCAGGGCGTCGAAGATCTCATCGTCGAACCAGCTCTCATGCCGGAACTCGAACACATAGCGGCGATCTGAGGGCAGAAGCCCAAGGAATCCGCGAAAGCGGTTCACATCCTTCTTGAGATTGGGCGGTAGCTGAAAAAGAATCGGACCGAGCCTACTACCGAGGGTGGCGGTGTTCTTCAGAAGAAAATCGACGAGATCGGCGGATTGTTCCTTGAGCCGGGCGTGGTGAGTGATGCGCTGGCTCGCCTTGAGCGCGAACGTGAACGTCTCTGGTACCTGCGCCGCCCATTCGCGCAGCACGTTCTCCCTCGGGAGTCTATAGAAGGTGTTGTTGATCTCGACTGCCGGAAATTTGCTGGCGTAGTAGCCCAGCATTCCGTCGTCCTTCAGCTCCTTCGGATAGAACGCACCCTTCCATTCCTTGAACGCGTAGCCGCTCGTACCCGCAAGGAGCTTCACAAAGCGTTGCTCGTCATGCCCGTAAATGGCTTATGACGCCTTTCGTTTCTTGCCGCTCTCCGCTTTCTCCGCCTTCTCCGGTTTTTCCTTGGAGAGGCTCGCCTTCAGCGCCTGCATCAGGTCGAGCATCTTGGTGTCAGCGGCCGGCGCGGCCTCACCCGTGATGTCCTGGCCATCGATCTTGCGCTGGATGGTCTCGAGCACACGCTCGCGTACCGTATCCTTGTACTTGGCAGGCTCGAAGCTCTCGTTCGATGTCTGGTCGATGAGCTGCGTCGCCAGCTTGAGCTCCGCGTCCTTCACTTCTCCGGGCGGGATCGTGACCTCAGTGGTCGGACGGATCTCGTCGGCGTAATGGAGCTGTTCCATGACGAGCACGCCGTTGAGCGGGCGCAAGAGCACGAGATGCTGCTGGCCGCGCGCGGCGTACTGACCGAGGGCTGCTTTTCCCGTTTCCTTCATCGCGGCGGCAAGGAGCCGATAGGCCCGGTCGCCCCCCTTGTCGGGGCCCAGGTAATAGACCTTGTCCAGGTATTCGCGATCGACGCCCGCGAGCGGGACGAACTCGATGACGTCTATCGTGCTGGTGGCTTTCTCTTCCAGCGCCTTCAGCTCTTCGGGCGACAGGACGACGTACTGGTCCTTGGCGAACTCGTAGCCCTTGACCGTATCATCGCGCGTCACGACCTCGTTCTCCTTGGGGCAGATGTACTGCTGCTTGAGGCGCGTGCCGCATTTCTTGTGCAGCATGTTGAACGAGACGCTCGCCTTGGACTCGGAGGACGAGTAGATGCTGACGGGGACGGACACGAGTCCGAACGAGATCGTCGCGGTACCTATTGATCGGGCTGCCATGGATCTGGGGGAGAGGGTATTGGGGTGTTGACTGGAATCTGGCCTCGGTGTTTTCTGACTGCAACCTAGAAATCTCTGTCGTTCTCAGTTTCTCGTGTCTGTCGTCTCTACTCTAAACCCCGCCCCACCCGCAGTTTACAGCAATCAGAGAATGCCGAATGCCTGACGCCCCCCCGCCCCCCGGCGACAACCTCGCCGCCTACCGGTCCAAGCGTTCCCCCGACCGCACCCCCGAACCATTCGGCCCGGTGTCGCCGGTACCAGGGAATCTTTTTGTCGTGCACAAGCACGCCGCGCGGAATCTCCACTTCGATCTGCGGCTCGAGATGGACGGCGTCCTGCGGTCGTGGGCTGTCCCAAGGGGCCCGACGTGCGACCAGACAGAGAAGCGGCTTGCCGTGAAGGTGGAGGACCACCCGCTCGAGTACGGCGATTTCGAGGGCGTGATACCGGCGGGGAATTACGGCGCCGGCGGCGTGATCGTGTGGGACCGCGGCGAGTGGGTGCCGCTCGAGCCGTGGCGGGAAGGACTCGAGAAAGGGAAGCTGCTTTTCGAGCTCAAGGGCTACAAGCTCCACGGCAAGTGGACACTCGTGAAAATCAAGAAATCCGAGAAGGACTGGCTGCTGATCAAGGAGCGCGACTCCTGGATGAAGCAGCCGGGCGAGGCCGATGATTTCTCCGAGGATTCGGTGCTCTCCGGTCTCACCGTCGAGGAGATCAAGTCGGGAGAAGGTCCGGGCGCGGAGATTAGACAAGCAATCGAGGAGGAAGACAAGGTCGTACGCGCTCGTGTTGATCCTCGAAAGGTCGAGCCGATGCACTGCGAGATACGCGACAACCCGTTCACCGACGATGACTGGCTGTTCGAGCTCAAGCTCGATGGATACCGGTTGATCGCGAGCAAGTCCAAGGGCGAAGCGCTGCTCCTCACGCGCAATGGCAACGACTATACGAGTGTCTTTCCCGAGGTCGCGCGCGCGATCAAGGCTTTGCCGTTCGACGAGTGCATCATCGATGGCGAAGTAGTGGTGTGCGACGCGAAGGGGCTGCCGAGCTTCTCGCGACTGCAGCAGCGAGGGCGACTGTCGTCGGCGATGGAGATTCGACGCGCGGCGGTCGAGCTGCCGGCGACATTCTATGCGTTCGACCTACTCGCGTTCGAGGATTTCGATATGCGGCCCGTCTCACTCGCGCGGCGCAAGGAGATCCTCAAGGACGTGGTGCCCGGCCTCGGTGCCGTTCGCTACCTCGACCATATCGAGGGCGAGGGCGAGGCCTTTCTGAAGCAGGTGACAGCGATGGGCCTCGAGGGAATCGTTGCGAAGAAAGCCGATTCCCCGTACAGAAAAGGCCGGTCGCCCCATTGGCTCAAGATCAAGGCGGAGCGCACTGGCGAATTTGTGATCGTTGGCTTCACCAAGCCGAAGGGAACTCGTTCCCATCTCGGCGCGTTGCAGCTGGCCGACTGGGTAAATGGTACGCTCGTCTATGCCGGTCGTGTCGGAACGGGGTTCAACGACGGTGTGTTGAACGAGCTGCACGCGCTCCTCGATCCAATCGTGCGTCGCGATCCGCTCTGCGCGGGGCCAGTGCACGGGAAGGGAAGCGAGCCGCTCCCGAGCGAGCAAATTCCCGAGACGAGCACGACAGTGTGGACGGAAGCGATGCACGTGTGCGAGGTGCGCTACCGCGAATTCACTCCTGACGGATTGCTCCGGCACGCCGCGTTCCTGCGGCTTCGGAACGACAAGGCTGCGCATGAATGCGAGCGGCAGGGCTGGAGTATTGCGGAATCGAGCGTGCCGTCAGCATCGAGCGATGGCAACGGCGCGAGTGACACCAACGCGAGTGACACCGCCGCGAGTGACACCAACGGGAATGCAGTCCACGAGCCCCCGCCCCCGCCCGCTAAAGCGCCGGTTCAGAAAGCGGTGGCGTTCAGCAACCTCAAAAAGATCTACTGGCCGGCGGAGAAGTACACCAAGGGCGATCTGATCGAGTACTACCGCGCGGTCTCGAAGTGGCTGCTGCCGTATCTCGCCGATCGTCCCGTGGTCCTGACGCGATTCCCCGACGGTATCGACGGGAAATCGTTCTATCAAAAGGATGCGCCGGTGTTCGCTCCCGACTGGATGCGCACGGTGCCGATCTGGAGCGAGGAGACCCAGCGCGAGATCCGTTACTTCATCTGCGACGACGAGGAGTCGCTGCTCTATCTCGCCAACATGGGCTCGATCCCGCTGCACATCTGGGCCAGTCGGGAGGGATCGCTGGAGCTGCCGGACTGGTGCGTGATCGATCTCGATCCGAAGGAGGCGCCATTCTCCGATGTGATCCGGACCGCGCAAGTGTTGCATCGCGTCTGCGAGTCGGTCGGCCTGCCCAACTATGTGAAGACGACCGGAAAAACCGGCTTACACATTCTGCTGCCCCTCGGCCGCCAATGCACCTATGAGCAGTCGAGAATGCTCGGCGAGCTGCTCGCGCGCGTGGTCCTCCTCGAGGTAAAGGATATCGCGACCATCACTCGCCACGTCACCAAGCGTGGAGACAAGGTCTATCTCGATTACCTGCAGAACCGTCACGGACAGACGATCGTGGCGCCGTTCAGCGTGCGTCCGCTCCCCGGCGCAACGGTTTCCACGCCCCTCCAGTGGGACGAGGTGAATGAATCGCTCGACCCACGCCTTTTCACGATCAAGACAGCGCTGGATCGTATCGGCAAAGGCGCACAGGATCCTGTCGCGGATGTGTTGAATCAGAAACCGGACCTCGCCCGCGTGCTAGACCAGTTGGCCCGAGAACAAACCGAATAACCGGTCCCACCCTCCAAAGGAGGCAGGCCGCGAATCTGATAGGAAATCGACAGTTAGGTGATACGAAAACGACCTACCTGGAGTCGCCGGAGGCAGTAGAGTACGCGGCTCGCAAACTCGCTATGGCGATTGCCGGGCTCGGGGAACATAGTAGGTGCAGACTGGAGTCCCATGACTGTCGAGCCGTACGACGTCTTCTTCAGCTACAACCATCTCGATAAGGCTCAGGTGCGCCGGATCGTGAAAGAGTTGGAGCGACACAACGTTCGGGTTTGGTTGGATGACCCGCACCTCGTCGCCGGGGACTCGATCGTCGGAAAACTCAGCGAGGGTATCGAGCGGAGCCGAGTCTATGCTGTATGTGTAGGCGGTGCCGGCTTCGGGAACTGGCACATGGAGGAAGTGGGAGTCCTGGTAATGCGGCGTGTAGAGAAGGGGCAACGGGTCATCCCGGTGCTATTGCCGGACATCGAGAACCCAGACAAACCCGGCCTTCCGCCGCTGCTAAGTACTGCGAAAACGCACCGAATTGAGAGGCCCCCTGCCTTCTCCAAGTCTGTTGAAGTACTGGCCAGCATCATTATGGCGTCGAAGCCAGGTTCCGCCCCAACCCCACCCTCGGGGCCCAAGTCAAGTGGCGCTCCTCGCAATCTCGACGGTAGCGGTGACGCTATTGCTGAAGTCATCGACGTGCTTTTCGGGAGCGTAAAGCGAACGGGAACGTTGACGTTCTTCCTGGGGTCGGGGTCTTCACAGCCGGGCCCGAATTCACCACCTCCGCCGTACGAGATCGCGCAGCACCTTTTGTCGGAGCTCGACTTCATCGGTGCGAAATGCCCGGAACTCATCCCGCCGCTCGAGGCAGCGAGCAGCTACTACGCAGTCAAGAAGAGTGGGCCGGCGCTTGAGAACAAGGTCGTCGAGCTCATCATCAAGCGCTCCAAATGCGAGCCACTTCTCCACAAGCGACTCGCATCCGTCATCGGTCAGCTCGCTCAAATCCGCGCGGAGGTACACAGGCGCCGACCGGGGAGAACGCCCCAGTTGATCGTGACAACGAGCATCGATCTGATGTGTGAGCGCGCGTTACTCAAGGCCGGCCTTTCGTTCACCCGCATTGTTCAGCACCGGACGGGGAAGAAAATCACGAAAAACGCGTATCGCGAGGTCGAGCTCGTCGGCGATTCCGTCCGCCTCGCTGACCAGAAGGGAAACATGGAGACGGTGACTTCGGACGACTCAGCCGAGCTCGATCGCGTGATCCAGACGAGCGGGAGTGAGGATATTCATAGTGTCGGCGACAACGTGCAGCCGATTAGAGGACTGGATCTCAGCGGCTCCGATCTCGTCCTTTACAAGTATCACGGGTCGCATGACGTACCTAAGAGCTGCGCGTTGTCGACAGAACACTACTTGCGCCTGGCCGTGACCCCGTATGTGCCCGACAAGATCAAGGAGATTCTCGGCAACAGCCCGGCTGTTTTTCTCCTCTGCGGCATACTCGACGCGGACGTACGTCATGCCTGCCACACACTTCTCCCGGGCACCTCCGACAACGACGGCGACGCTTACGAGCGCGTGGCAGTGGTTCGGCCGCCGAGCAACCCGGAGGCGGATAGCTACAGGAAGCTGGAGATCAGCATGTGGGCCAACGCCAAGGAGGCGTTGCGCAGTCAAACGGGAATCAGAGTTCTCGAAGCTGACCCCGCGCAGTTCCTCAACCGGTTCCTCGATCGCTTCGAAGAAGCGTCGTCAGCGACCCATTGATGTCGGTAGCGGCCGAACCACTCACTGCGGACAAGCCTTACAAAGGCCCCGATAGCTACAGATCCGAAGACGCTCATCTTTTCTTCGGTCGCGACATAGCGGCCGATCAGGTTATCGCAAAGATCCTTTCATCCCGTTTTTCGGTTCTCCACGCCCAATCGGGTGCGGGTAAGACCTCGTTACTGAATGCGCGTGTCCTTCCCGAGCTGGAGGTGCGCGGTTGGTTGCCGCTGCGGGTGATTCCCCAAAACGATCCGAGCGGGGCTGTCAGGCTTGCGGCATTCCTGCAGCTCCTCCCCTCTCCGCGTGCTGAAGCAGCTGCAATCGATCGGGCGCTTACCGCTCTCGCCCTCCCTAGGGAGCTTCCGACCATAAACCAGCTCGTTGATCGCTACGATGATCTCCCGCTTCGTGATGAGCGTCGGCGACGGCTCGTTGCTTCGGTCCCTCTTGGGTTGGACGAAATCGCGGCGCTCAAGGTGCCGAATGGGGAGACGCTGCCGTTTTTCTGTCGCCTGTTGCGAACGAGCATCAATGTCGCCGGCTTCGACGCCCACCTCGCAGCGCTGAGCGAGGATACTTTCCAGCCCGCGGGGGAGCTTCGTGCAGCCGACCTCGTGACGGCGTTATCAGCTACCGGCCTGCTTCGGTCCTATGGAGCGCTCGTCGACGACCTGAGCGCTCCGTTGGGACTCGTCTCATTTTTCGACACGTGGTTGCGGATCTGGGGTTCGCGTCATTCCCAGTATTCCATCGTCCTGATCCTGGATCAGTTCGAAGAAATGTTCACGCGTTTCACGGACCGCCGCCAACGGAAGCGTGCGGACGCCGAGCAGCCGCTCGACTGGTCGGTGCGGGACGCGTTCATCAAAGAGCTCAGAGAGCTGTACGAATATCGCGGTGACGCCGCCAACGGATCGGAAAAGGAAGGCCCGGCTGCCGCCCTTCTTCCGATTCGGTACTCGATTTCGCTTCGCGAGGAGTTCCTTGCTAGGCTCGACCCGGTTCGATGCTTTGTCCCCGACCTCGACGTTGGCGCGTATCACTTACCGCTTCTCACAACTCCTGATGCGAAGACCGCAATCGAGGAACCGGCAAGTCAATACGGCTACAGCTACGAAAAGAAATGCCTGGACGACATTCTCCAGAAGCTCCTCAAGGAGGGTCGCTTCATCGAGCCGGCGCACCTCCAGATCGTGTGCGAGAGATTATGGGAGGTATGTGGACGGAAATTCGCGGAGTCAGCATCCACATCCGCGGCCTCGTCGAAGAACCGGAATGAAGTGGACTTCGAGACTTACAAGGACCTCGGCTTCGCGGAAGGAATACTCAGGAATTTCATCAGCGGGTTTCTGAGCGAGCTCGGCCCTGCGGACAGGCTCGAAGCGCTGGAGCTGCTCGAGCCGCTCATCACCCGGTCGGGGACACGCAACATTGTTGAATGGTCGCAGCTGGTCAATCGCTCCTTCCGCGAGCCTGCTCGGCGGAAGGACCTCCTGCTCGAAATGCAGAACCGTAGAATCGTCCGCGTCGAGTGGCGGCTCGGCGGCCAGTTCGTCGAGATCACCCACGAATTCCTCATCGAGCCGATCCTGCAGGCGATCCGGGTGGACCTGCAGGGTGACAGCGAAACAGCAAGATTCGTGGATGCACGCAGAGAGCTGGAACGAATAGCGGCGGCGGAGATTCGTTCGGACGAGAGGCTGCTGCTGAGTCCTCACCAGTTCGAGATTCTCGAGGCCAACGAATCTCGAATTGTTTGGAGCCGAGCCACCGCCGAAGCAATGCTCCGCAGCGCTATCGTGAACGCCTGGGAAAACGAGGAAAGGGCGGCGAGGCGTATTTCCAAATGGGCGGACCTTTACGAGGGAGATACATACAAGGACGTGGCATACCGTACGGGTGGCGGAGATCCCCCTGTCACCCCGGCGGATCCATCTGCCGTCGCCGCCGAATATCTGAAGTCCCGAACCGATAAGGTGCGAGAGAGCGCGATCAAAGCACTCGCCATTTTTGGGGAGCCTTCTTCGATCGATCGGCTTGTCAATCTCGCCCTCGGTCTGGGGCCAGATGCCAGGGCGGCGACGGATGCGATCCTTCGCCTGGAGGGTTTGCCCCAGCGTTACGCCATAGTCAGATTAGCGACTCAGCTCGACGATACGAAGCATCAGTTGTCGGCGTACACCCTTCTTGGTCAGATCCACGGGAAAGGTGCAACGGTTCTGCTTCCGGAGCGATCAAAGGCATCGCGATGGCGGACTGCTCGGATCAAGGTCCGCGAGCGGGCAGGGTCGGAGGAGCCGCGACAACGCTGGAGGCTGCTCGAGCCTGGAATGGTCGCCGGGGCGTTGGGCGTCGTGTTGGTCACCGGGTTGCTCGAGCTCGCGTTCCTGCAATCGCAACTTTCCGCCGTCAACGAGACAATCGTACCGCTTGCGTTCGGACTCCTGCTGGGAGCGCCTATCATGATTTTTTTTGCGCTCCGCAAATCCGATCCCATCCATTTGCATGTTGATCAGCGGGCCGCCGCGTTGGTGGAGGCAGGGCGAGCCGCGCTGGCGTCGATTTTTCCGTGGCCGATCGCGTTCGTACTGGCGTTCTTCCTCGGCGGCGCCTTTGCGACCGATACTGCGGATGCCTTCAAGCTGGTCATGGCAACGACGCTGATAATCATTCTTGCCACGGCAGCCGTTCGTCTGGGGACCTTGCTCGCGTACGAGGCATTCAGTGATCGACTGCACCTCAATCGCTTCTGGCAATCTCTCGCCGGCAGTGCTCTGGGAATGGTCGTTATTGCGCTCGGTGGAGCGTGGATGATGTCCTTTCTTGCCGACATGCCCTCGCGCGCAGGCGTCATCAAGATCGCGCTGTTTCTGCTCCCGGTCAGCTTCGCGCTTTCGTTTGCGTATGCCCGATCTGAAAAAGCCGCACCACCAAAGCGTCCGCTTCTCGGACGCTTTGCGGCGCGAGGAGTGGGATCAGGCCTCGTCGTGGTGTTCGGGTTGCTGGCGCTTCTCACAGGGCGGTCGGCTTTTTTTTCGACCCTGGCCGAGAGCCTCCCCGGCATAGCTGCACTCTCAGCAACGGCTTCGCGGACCTGGCCAATAGACTACCTGCCAACCCGAGTCTGGATCACCGTACCAAAGCCCGCCGGCGACTCTGCCAGTCAGGGAAAGTCTCCGACGGATACCGACGTAACCGTCTTGGGGCGCGCATGGGGCACACACCCGAAGACTGACTCGCTGATCCTTCGCATCTTCGACAGCACCGGCATCAAAGAGTATGACTTCAGCGCGAACCCGAACTCCACGAAGCGCGCTTTCTCGCCCCGTTTCGATCTCCCACTTCGCGCGGGAAAGTACGCAGTCGAGGTTTCGCGGACCGATGCAGGGGATTTTGTCACGGAGTTCATTAGCCGCGCGCGGAACTCGGTTGGCTTTCCTTCCGCTGGGCGAGATGTGGCCACGCCGACATATGATCTTGCCGTGAGCTTGCTCACGCCCGCGGTCATGAGGGCGCGTGAAGCGGCCCGGGCGGCTGGATTGCTCGGTGACTCGATATACGCGCTGACGCGTCAACTTCCCGCTGATTGGACCGCGGCGGAAACCGTCGCTGATAGCTCTATCGCCTTGATGCACCGTGCCCTTCGCAGCGATAGTCTCCTCGCGGTTACTTCCTACGACCTGAATGACGTGTGCTGGTGGGCTACTCTTGGGGGACGTCCTCGCGACGCGCTGCCATTCTGCGAGCTCGGCGTGGCGCGATCGCCTAACGATCCGATGATACTGGACAGCCGGGGCGTTGCGCGTGCCCTGGCCGGCGACACCTATGGCGCGATTGCGGACCTCGAGATCTTCCGCAAGGAGATGTCGAAGGCTGTCGACACGGCCGACCAGCGGCGCGGAGCGATTCGGGGTCCCTGGATCGAAAGACTCAAGCGCGGCGACGATTTGGAGCTTTGGCGGGTCCGTGCTGACACTCGCGAGCGATAGCCATTATGCCGCATATCACCTTTGTCCACGGCATTTCGAACAAACCGCCACCGGAGCCGCTGCACGCTCTTTGGCTCCGCGCGCTGGCGCACGAGGACGGCATTGACTGCGCCACCGAGGGGATCACGTCGTCGATGGTGTATTGGGCTGACGTTATGTATCCGAGCCCGGAGCCGGAAGCGAAACCCGAAGAAAGTGGTGTGGATCTGCTCGAAGCGGGACGTGAGGCTATCCCGTTCGAGGTTCCTGGGGCAGAGGGCTGGCGTCAGAACCTGTCCGACAACGAACGCGCGTTTGTCGACTCACTCGGCGAACGCCTTGGCACCGACCTTCCCCTCGAGGCAGCGGCGGCGGCCGCGAATAAAGAAGCCGTGGGAGCGGCACCGCGCATGACAGCCAAAGAGATGGAAGCAGTTGCGGTGCTCGAACGGATCCCACTCCCATGGTTCATCAAGCGCCCGCTCATGAAGCTCCTGCTCCGCGACGTCCATCACTATCTGTTCGACACCAATCACTCTCCGCGTCCCGGCACATCCTACAAGGTTCGGACAGAGATCAGGAATCGGTTCCTCCACGCAGCGAACAGCGCCCCGCGCGATGCCAAGCCTCATATCGTCATCAGCCACAGCATGGGAACGGTCGTCGGCTATGATTGCCTGAAGCGTGTTCCCCAATGCCCGGCGGTTGACGCACTGATCACCATCGGCAGCCCACTGGGACTCGATGAGATTCAGGACAAGATGAGCCCCGAGTGGTCGCGAAAGGAGGGCTTCCCCGCGAAGGTGAGCGGGCCATGGATCAATGTCTACGACGCAAAGGATCCTGTAGCCGGTTTCGATCCAAAGTTTGCAAACGATTACCAGCGCGGAGGTCAGAAGGTCGTCGAGGACATCAGGGAAGACAATTGGGGGCAGTGGCGGCACAGTATCACGAAGTATCTCAAGGGCCCAGTGCTTCGCCGGCGGGTGCGCGAGATACTCGGATAGCGCGCGGAAATGACGCTGATCCTGGACGAGACAATCGACGATCTACGGTCAGCCGTCGACACTCTCGATCGAGAAAGAGTAGAAGCGGTTTGCCGCAATCTCGTCGCGCGCATACATGGAAGCGAATCTCCTCTTCCGGAGAGCGCGATCAAGGGCGTTCTGAACACCCTCCGCAGGAAACGTTTCTTCAGTCAGATGCAGTACGTTGCGGACGCGCTGATTCAGGCCGGGCAGGACTACCCAGTTGTTCGACGTCAATACGCACAGGCCCTGATCGACCAAGGCGCGCTTGTAGCGGCGCGCGCCGTCTTGAAGGAGCTGGTATCGGACACCAGTGACGATCCAACGGAGAACGCAGAGGTGCGCGGCTTACTGGGGCGAACGGAAAAACAGAGCTATGTCGATACCCGCCGCAGCGCCGCGGCAGGCAACCGCGCGCATCGCAGCGGACCGGATCGGTATTACGCCGCGATGCGCAGCGCGATCAAATATTATCAGGAAGCTTTCGAGGAAGATCCGACCAGTAACTACTGGCACGGAATAAATGCAGTTGCATGTGCCGCCCGCGCCCAACGCGATGGAATATCGGGAAGCACATTCGGCGATCCCGCCGTCGTCGCAGCTGGCATACTGAAGCGCATCGAAGCAAAGGGGGAGAAGGCCAGCATTTGGGAAGTGGCCACGGCAATCGAGGCATGCGTAGCGATGGGCGACCGAAGGTCAGCCGCCGGATGGGCACTGGATTATGTCATGAGCACTGCTCTGCCGGACGGCTCGTTCGCAGACGCCTTTGAGATCGCGAGCACCCTTCGTCAGCTCACGGAAGTGTGGGAGCTCGCTCCGGGCCGGGATCCTGGCAAGACTCTACTCCCGATCCTTCTCGGCGGACTCCTTCAACGTGAAAACGGCCGGGTTGATGCCACGCCCGCACAAGTGCGTAGCTCGGCAGATGTTGTGAAAGCAATTCTCGAGGAGGCCCGCCAGTCCGGGGCCCAAAGCCACTTTGAGAAGGTGTTCGGGGCCGATGCGTTCGTGTCGCTCAACACGTATGCGCTCGGTCTCAAGCGTGCGCGCACCGTTGCCAGGATAGGTCTCGAAGCGAGTGGCCGTGGCTGCGGTACGGGGTTTCTCTTGCGTGGTCGTGATCTTTGTGATCGTTACGGAGGTCAATGTGTTCTGGTGACCAATTCGCACGTGGTCAGCGCCAAAGAAGAAAATGCGCCCGCAGCGCGGCCTGACGAGGCGGTGATCACGTTCGAAGCGCTGTCGGGATCATCCATGAACGACGTCCCGAGTTACAGTGTGGGGAAGATCCTCTGGGAGTCGAGCGTGCAGGAGCTCGACGCAACCGTCATCGCGCTGGACCGTCCGGTAGATGGCCTGGAGGGCGACGATTGTTGCGAGGTCGCCAAATCCTTGCCGCTCAATAATCAGAGGGGACGCGTCTACATAATCGGTCACCCCGCCGGCGGCGCGCTGAGCTACTCGATCCAGGACAACATTCTCATCGATCACGAAGATCCGTGGCTTCATTATCGCGCGCCGACCGAAGGAGGTAGCTCGGGCAGTCCGGTGTACAACACGCAGTGGAAGCTCATTGGCTTGCACCACGCGGGCTCGAGCGAAGTGCCGCGTCTGCGGAAGCAGGAAGGACGCTACGAGGCGAACGAAGGCATCTGGATTCAGTCGATCCGACGGGCTCTCGCGTCACAGTAGAAAACCCCCCTCCGCCTGAGCGGACCGGGGTTTCTTTCAGCGGTTACTGGCGGATCTGGGATGAAGTGAACGAGTCCCTCGATCCGCAGACCTTCACCATTCGCAACGCCGTCGAGCGGATGAACCGCCTGGGAGACGATCCGGTGCTGCCTATGCTGGAAGGCAAGCCTGATTTGCCGCAGGTGCTGGAGCGGCCCGCCGCGGTGCTCCCGCGTGACTGAGCGCGGCTAGAATCCGCTGCCGCCGCCTCCACCGCTCCCGCCCCCGCTCGATCCTCCGCCACCGGAGCCGGAGGAGCTGGGACTCGACGACATGCTGCTCGACGCCGCGCTCGACATTTCACCCATAGTCGACGCGAATGCACCAGGGCTGAAATGGCCGGTACCGCCGGTGTACCATGTCGGCGGATCGCGGTAGATGCCCTCGAACGCGCGCGCCCATTTCTCAGCCACGCCGAACGCCATCGCGAACGGCAGGTAGCGCTCGAACAACTCCGGTCCCGTTATCATCTTGCGATAGCGCTCGCTCTCCACCCGCTCGAGGAACTCCTTGAAGCCGAGCGTGGCTTCGCGGGCGCGGGCGCCGGCGGGCGTTCGCGCTGGCATGAGCTGCGCGAAGATGAGCAGGATCATCGCGGAGATGAGCATGCCGGCGACGAGCGCGAACGGAGAGACGATCACCCACCCCTGCTTCGCGGACAGAACGCCGAGCCCTATTCCCGCGAATCCGAAGAATACGCCGAGCACGCTCCATTTGGCTTTTACGTGATCGGGACGCTCGCGGTAGAATTTTTTCTCGACGAGCGCCTTGTAGATGGCATTGCGGATGCCGGGGAGCGCCTTGTAGAACTTGTTCGTCAGCTCGGAGACCTTGACGGTGTATCCGTCACGCGGCGCGGCGCCGCTCAGTCCCTCCAGGTAGCGCTGCTCGTGCAGCTTGAGCTCGCTCCAGGCAGAGCGCTTGCGAATGATGTGAATGATGTACTCCGTACTCTTGCCCAGTCCCAGAAACCGGCTTTCAGTGACCTCCTCGATGCGAATGAACCCGCGCACCGCGAGATCGATGAGCGTGGCGGTGATGTCCCGCATCTCCGCCGTATGGTCTATTAGCGTCCCAAGCTCCGCCGGAGTGGTTGCCTCCACCGGCTCGTAACGCACGACGTACGATCCTTCCTTGGGATCGCGGCCGCGTTTCTGCCACGTCCTGAACGCAAGGGTGAAGACGATCACCGGTATGAGGAGCGGCAACCAGAGCACCACGCCCGCCAGCCGCTCCTGCGCCTCGCTCGGCCGGGTGGCGATGTGTCCCGGCGCCCAGCCGACGCCGATGGTCATTCCTTCGTACGGCGAAAGCCCGCGCAGGAGCCGGAAATCGACCTCGTTGCTGTTCTGCTGAATGTCAGCGTCCCCCGCGGTGGATCCGCTGGCTCCCGTGTACACGGCGGTGCGACTCGGCGAGACTCCCGGCGGCAGCACGACCCGCGCGTGCACCTTGTCGATGGGCATCGTCCAGCTGCTACCGGTGACGTTCCAATACAGCTCGTCGAGCGCGCCTTCTCTGCTGCTCCGGTAGAAGAAGCGGATGGCGTTGGCGATCCGATATCGGATCACCACCTCACGATCGGCGTCGCGGGCGCCGGGGATCCAGATCCGGAGCTCCCGCGTCCAGCCGTTGTCCTTGGTTTGCTCCTCGACGCGGAGTGGCTGGCCCTTGGCGTCGGTGATCGAGACGACGGCTACGTCGAGCTTGGCTCTGCGTCCCTGCGCGGTGTTGTGGCGCAGCGACAGGTCGCGGACGATCCCGTTCCACTGCCCGCTGAATCCGACGATGAGGTGCTCGGTCACATCCACCGACCCGTCGCGCTCAACCACAAGGCGGGCGCCGAAGTCGCGGATGCGGATGGTCCGTTCCTGGCCCCCGGCATTCACCGCCACGGCAGCCAGGACCGCCGCAGCAAGAAAGAGAGCCGGCCCTCTCCGCTTCGTCCTCATGGTGACCTTCGAGGGAAGCGAGGCTGTGTTAGAAACTGACTTTGGGCAGCTCCCGCTCGCCGGCCGCTGCCTCGAAGAACTGGAGCTCGCCGAAGCCCATCGGCCCCGCCAGCAGATTCGAGGGAACCGTCGAGACCGCTGTGTTTAGGTCGCGCACGACGGCGTTGTAGTAACGCCTCGAGTTCTGGATCGCGTCCTCGATCGATGCGAGCTGTGACTGCAGATCGCGGAAGCCCCCCGATGCCTGGAGCTGGGGATACGCTTCCACCGCCACAGTGAGTCCGCGCAGCGCCGCTGTCAGGTCGCCCTCGGCGCGGGCGCGTGTGGCGGGATCGGAGCTCTGGGCCGCCACCGCCCTGGTTCGCGCCTGGACCACCGCATCGAGCGTCTCGCGCTCGTGGGTGGCGTAACCCTTCACCGTCGACACGAGATTCGGGACCAGATCCGCCCGGCGCTTCAACTGGACATCGATGTCGGACCATGCGTTCTGCGCCCGCATGCGGAGGGAGACCAGACGGTTGTAAAGGAAGACAGCGAGCAGTACCAGAACAACGATGACGACCAACAGAATGGTCAGCATGGCGGTCGGGGCCTTGGGAAGGAGTGCACGAAGATGTGGGTGGCTCTAACCGCGGTCAATCGAGAACGGCCGCTAGTGAGGCGACCGAGGTCAAGCTGGTACGTATATGAGGCGAAAGCGCCGATCCGGCGTTACGACCAGGTGTTTCCATCAGTCCTTGGAATAGGCGCCACCGCACCACGCGAACGGCGGCCAACATCAACCAAAAAAAACGTTATGCAGCTTCAGAATCATTCGAGCTGCCTGCCCCGCCCGCCCCGCCGGAGTTGGTACGCTGCGATCTCGGGTCTGGTGGCAGTGCTCACTCTCTCTTGCATAGACACGCCCACATCGCCTGGCGGGTTGATCGTGACCAGTCCGGCACCGGCGATCGTCGTTGGCGACAGGGTCCAGATGGGCGCGACAGCGAAAGCCGGCGCCCCCGCGACGTTTGCCTGGGCAAGCTCGAACCCCTTGGTTGCGGCGGTAGATGAATCGGGGCTCGTCACCGGCGTCGGCGTCGGAATCGCGACGATAAGCGTGTCCGCCGGCGAAAACACCGGCAGCTCCACCCTTATCGTCATGCATCCGGTTCCGCCAGGAAGCGGGGTACTGCTTGCCGCCGGCGACATCTCGAAATGCACGAACGATTTCGACGAGGCTACCGCCAAAATCCTCGATGCCAATCCGAACGCTACAGTAGCGGCGCTCGGGGACAACGCGTACTCCGACGGATCGACGAGTGATTTCGCCAATTGCTACCACCCTACGTGGGGACGACACTTCGATCGCACCAGGCCAGCGGTGGGAAATCACGAGTATCAGACTCCTGACGCAGCCGGCCACTATGGGTACTACGGCGCGAAAGCTGGCGATCCTGACCAAGGCTACTACAGCTACGACCTCGGCGAATGGCACATCGTCGTCCTCAATAGCAACATAGCGCATGACGCCGGCTCGGCGCAGATGCAGTGGCTTCGCTCGGATCTGCGGGCAAACAGCGGCAAGTCATGCACGCTCGCATACTGGCATCATCCGCGTTTCAGCTCGGGGGCGCACGGCAATGACTCGAGGGAGGCCGCTTTCTGGGAGACTCTTTACGCGGAGGACGTCGATGTCATCCTCAACGCGCATGATCACAACTACGAGCGGTTCGCGCCGCAGACGCCGAGCGGCGCCGTCGACAATGCGCGTGGAATACGCGCATTCGTAGTCGGAACCGGTGGAACCGACCTGCGCCCGCTTGGAACGACGAAATCGAACAGCGAAGTCTTCAACTCGGCGTCACACGGTGTGCTGCGGGTGACTCTGTCACCGAACGGCTATGCCTGGCAGTTCCTGCCCATCGCTGGCCAGACCTTCACCGACTCCGGCACGGGTAGCTGTCACTAGGCAGCCTCGCTCCAAATCGCCCGAAAAAAAACCCCGATCCACCTGAGCGAATCGGGGTTTTTTCTAAAGATAACCGCGCTAGAAGCGACGCTGCGGTCGATCGGTCGGATCGGGGCCCGGACGGGACGCGGGATTCGCATCCACACGATCCTTCAGGTCGTCCGCCGCATTGGCGATCCGCCCGCCCACGTTTCCGAACGTCGAACGGCCGCGAGAGTAGCCTTCACTGGCAAAACCGCGGAAGTCTTCCCATGAGCCGTACTTGCGGTCGGTTGTCCAGCCGCGGCGCAGCTCAGGCTCGATGTCCTCGAAAGAGCGATTCATATAGTCCGGATTACGACTCGCGAGATGACCGAGATAGTATGCCGGCTTGACTTCGTCATAGCTTCGATCGGCCAGGCGCCGCGGTGAGGTTTCGTACTGCCGGCGGTAATACACGTCGTCATCCTTCGTGATCGAAGTTGCCGCCTCGGCGAGCGACCTTCCCGCCCACCAGCCGCCCATTGCGCCCAGGATTCCCCCAAGCACTGTTCCTACCGGGCCAATGGCGGAGCCGATAGCTGCGCCCGCCACTACACCCGAAACCCCGCCAGCTGCTTCGCCAACGTGGTCTGCGACTCCGGGATTGTCGTCGTGCTTACCAAATGCCTTTTCCTTGACGCGTTCCATTCTGCTGTCGCCCTCGTTGGGCGTCCTGTTGAGATCGGTCATTTCGGTTACCTCTTCTGTGTTGAGATCGACTGTATGAACTGGCAATTTCGATACCGATTTCCGATCATGAAGCTCTAGCAGAACGCGTTAGAAACTGTGTCCAAGCCCCCACACGAAACGCCACGGCGCTTTGTGATCGATGGGCCTCGCGACACCGATATGCGCGCTCCCCGAGAAGAAGGTCAGGCCGAAGCCCGCAGTCGCGCGGAATCCATCCGTCGCCCGAGACACTGGCGTAAGACTCCACGCCGCGCCGAGGGAATCGACGGCAGCACGCGCGGCATCAGTCGAGATTGCCGTCCAGCCTCCCTGTAGTCCTGCCGCGATTCCGGGAGCGAATCCGGGAATGAAGAGCGTGCGCCACAGCCGGTACGGGGTTCGCCAGATTGGAAATGCATAAGTCAGCTGGCTGCGCACCAGCGCTGCCTGGTCGCCGGCGAATTCCTTGTAGTCGTAACCGGGAAGCGTGCCGCTGCCTCCGACCTCGAACAATTTCTGCGGCGGAATGACCGCGCCGTACACGGCTCCCGCATCCCCCTGCAGCGAGAGCGCGAACCGCCCGAAATATTTTCTCGCCGCCACCATCACCTCGGCGCGCTGCCATTCTAGCGTGCCGCTTCCAGCCTCGTAGTGAACTCTGCCGCCGAAGCCGGGCTGCAGAAAATCCCCGCTGACGCCCGGGTGCAGTTCGGCATCGAAGGCGCCGAATCCATAGTTGCCTTCGGCGGCACCGCGGTTTGGCCGAAACGACCCGCCTCCCGCTACGCCTTTCTCAAGTCTCGATATTTCAGCGCGGTCGCTGCCGGCGCCACCCTGTAGCGTCACGATCGCTTTGCCAGGACCGCCCATCACTCTCGTTATCGAGGCGGTCGCAATGCGTCGATCGACGTAATCGAAGTCGTCGACGGATCCAAACATTGCCGCGAGTCCGCCGTTCTCCGGATTGAGTGGCGGTGTAAAGTCGTTGGTGTTGGAGAGCAGTCGCTCACCGCGAATCGCCGTGGTCCACGGATCACGGCGCAGCGTGATGTTCGCTCCCCCGCGAACCGTGCGCTCAGTCCACGCATATCCGGCCGAACCGCCGAAGCTCAAGCCCGGCGCGGCGCTCCGCAGGCGAAAGTTGGCCTCGAGCCCGGTGAAGAGACCTTCGACGCGGTTGTAGCGAAAGACGTTGTCCGTTCTTGTCGGCGAGACGTCGAGGCGCGGACGTCCCGTCGGCTTCCACGCATCGGGCGCGACATCATCGAAGTCGGTGGCGTTGACGTCGCTCGTGATCACACCCAGTGACGCATCCCAGTCGTTGAAGCGGCTCACGCTGTCCGAAGAAGCCCACGTGGTGCGGTGCGTAGTCGCACGCGCGGCCGCGGTGTCCGGTATCTCGCTCGTCTCGATTCTGTGGTCCGAGAATCGTGACACCACCCGCATCACCGCGCGTCCCTGGCCGAGCATCGCGAAGCTCGAGTGAAGCTCGGTGCGCTGGAAGGCAGGAAGCCAGTACCGTCCGTCTATTTCGGCGTTGACGAACTCGATGTACACGACGCCGGTGAGTCCGGGCACAGGTGAAAGCGTCGGACGACCCTTCGACGCAAGAATGACAAATTGTCCGCGCATGCGCACGATCTGCTGCCTGTCGGCATCGAGGTCGATCTCTCCGTCGAATGCTGCGAGTCGCGTGGCGTCGCCGAGTCGTGGTTTTACCAGAACGCGCACGAGCGGAATGGAGCGCCCGCCGGTTTGCAGGGTCACGACGGTATCGCCACCGGAGAAGCGGTAATAGCGATCGCGATCGTACGAAAACGGATGGACGGCGACGAGCCAGGCCCCTCCGCCCCTGCGTGTCCTCTTGTTGGGATCGGGAGGCGCGCCGAGCTGGACGCCGAGCTGCAGTCGGTCGCCGTAGAGAGACGGTTCCGTCCAGCCGTGCACGAAACTCAGCGTAGAAACCGGCGAGCCGAGGCTCTGCGAGCGGTAGCCGACGACGTGCATGTCGTAGGTGCCGTCACGCTTCCACTCTACTCTCGATGCGATCTGCTCGATCTGTCCGGCGCGCTCGCGGCCGAGCGTGTCGCGGATGTTGATCGAGAACTCCGACTCTACGCGGGCGCGGTAGCCGCGCAGGTCGGGTGGCGGCGCGCGATTGGCCACGACCGCCCGGGCGACGAGATCGCGCAGGGCGGCCGATGAATACACGGGATCCGGGGCCGCAGCTGAGAGCTGGGCGAGGAGAAGGAGAGAAAGCATTGTATGGTAGTTAGCACCGATTACCCCGAGAGGGCCAGCGGGGTTCGTTCTGACAACTGTTACGAGTATTGCGTTTCGAGAGAGAGCTAGACCGCGTCGGACAGACTCGTGAAGTTGAAATCTTTCGCCTTGATCGCGGGCATCACCGTTGGAAACCCCGACTCGGTTCCGCCGATGCGAACCGCCGGACTGAGCGCTTCGAGATTGTTGAGCATGAACAACGGCGATTCGTTGAACCGGAAATTCTTGATCGCCTTCGAGATCTTGCCGTTCTCGATGAGGAACGTGCCGTCGCGCGTCAGTCCCGTATAAAGAATGGTGCGCGGATCGACCTGACGCAGATACCATAGGCGCGTGACGAGAATTCCGCGCGGAGTGGACTTGATCATATCGTCCATCGAAGTGGTGCCGCCGGTCATCTTGAGGGAGGACGGAAAGCCCGTGGGAGGCTTGCCCTGTTTCTGCGCCCAGAAGCGCGTATAGAAAAGCTGCTTCAGCACTCCGTTCTCGACCCAGACCTGACGCGCCAGCGGTAGTCCCTGGCCATCGAATGGCTGTGTGAGCAGCTGGGGGTCCTGCGGGTCGGATACGACCGTCACCCGACTGTCCACGATCTTTTCACCGATCTTGTTTCCGCCGCCCTGTTTCGAGAAGGCACTTCTTCCTTCGTCAGCGTTGCGCGCTGCCAGTGCGAACGCCATCAGCTGAACGAGATCGCCCACGGCCTGCGGCTCGAGTATCACCGTGTAGCGCCCCGGCTCGATCGCCACCGGGTCGCGCGACAGCCGCGCCTTGTTGATCGCGTGCGCGGAGAGGCCCGCAAAATCGAGCTTGGTCCAATCCGGATGCTCGGCACCCGCCCAACCCGAGCCGGTACCGTCGTCGGTGCGAACGGTGAGCGTGTAGTTGGCGGTAGTCGAGCGGTTGTACGCGAACAGTCCCTTGTTGTTGCCAAGGGCAGTGGAGTTGGCGTTGACGATGATGAAGCCGGCGGCCTTGAGATCTCCTGCCTTGCGTGCGGGCTCGAGCGCCGTCAGCGCCGCACGCGCGCGCTCTTCCGGCGAGATATTGGCGGTCGAATCGAAGTAGCTGTTCACGGGCACGTACGTCTGCGGCCCGAGGCCCGGCATGTTTTCCGGGTCGTCGGGTGAAAGCCTGGCTAGCGTCTCCGACTGCTCGACCGCGCGGCGCAGCGCGGCATCCGACAGGTCGTTGGTCGTCGCGACGGCGTGCTTTTTCCCGAACGTGCTCTGAACGCCGACCGTCGCATTCACCACGCCGCCGGCGGTCGACATTTGATTCGCCGCGAAACGGACATCCGCCTGGTAGCCGCTGTTGATGCTCACCCCAATCTCGTCGGCCTTCGACATCTTGACGATTTTTTCCAACAGAGCCTGCGCCTCGCCGAGCGGCATCACCGCACCCTCGGGAATGGACGCGCCCGCTTTTTCGAGAAGCCGCTTCGGCTCCCCTCTCGAATTTTCTGAGCGGCTCATGCCTTCCTCCCGGTGTTGATCACGTTGATGTTGCGGAACCGGCTCGGCACGCAGCCGTGACTGACTGCGTTCGATTGGCTCGGCTGCCCCTTGCCGTCGAAGAACGACGCGCCCATCGAGTAGCTCTTCGGCCCGCCGAGCATGTCCATCGAATTCCAGAAATCAGGCGTGCGCATCTGGTATGCGACGTCCTTCAGCTGGCCCACGATTTTGCCGCCCTTGATTTCGTGGAAGACCTGGCCCCCGAACTGTGCGTTGTAGCGCTGCTGGTCGATCGAGAACGAGCCGTCACCTTCGATGGCGATTCCCCTGTCGGTTGCCGTGATGATGTCTTCGAAGCTGATCTCTTTGGTGCCCGGGAGCAACGACACATTCGGCATGCGCTGGAACTGCACTGAACTCCACGAGTCTGCATTCGAGCAGCCATGCGACCGCGGCGGGGTTCCCTGCGAGTCATACCACCATTTCAGCCAGTTCGCCTGCTCGCGCGTGGTCTGGTAGTCGTTAAAAATTCCGTTCTTGACGATAAGGAAATTCTCCGGCTTCACGCCCTCGTCGTCGTAGCCGATGGTCGCGCACGCGCCTTCCTGCGAGCGGTCGCCCTGGACGTTCATGAACTCCGGACCGTACTTGAGCTTTCCGAGCATCTTTTCGGGCGGGGCCAGGAAGCTGGTCCCCGCGTAATTGGCTTCGTACCCCAGTGCGCGGTCGAGCTCGGTCGGGTGACCGATCGACTCGTGGATCGTGAGCCAGAGATGCGATGGGTGGAGAACGAGATCGTACCGACCCACGTCGACCGATTTGGCGGTGAGCTTCTGTGCAGCCTGCTCGGCCCACTTGCCGGCGTTTCCGACCAGATCCTGCTCGAGCACGTACTCCCAACCCCGTCCTGCCGGCTGGACGACGCTGCCTCGCGTCTGGAAGTCGGAGTTGTCGGCTGCGACCGCGGTGGCTGTGAATGGAACCCAGACTCGCACAATCGTCTGTGAGATCACAGAGCCTTCGCTCGACGCGAAGTTGCGATCCTCCTTCACGAAAAACAATCCCGAATTCACGAAGCGCACGTTCTTCACCTTCATCGCTTCCGCGTTCGCCTTGAGCAGAAGATCGGCGCGTTGCTCGATGGGGATCGTGAACGGGTCGATCTTGAAGGAGCTCTTCCAGGTGGCGTTTGGATAGACCTGGGTCGGTGTGAGCTGAACCGGCTGGTCGCGCGCGATTCGATTTGCCTTGGCAATCGAAACCGCTTCCCGCGCCGCGGCAGCGACAGCGTCAGGGGTCAGCGTCTTGGTCGCCCCGAACCCCCACATTCCGTCGACGAGCGCGCGGACACCGGCGCCGATGTTGTCGGTGTCCACAGTGTTGACGATCTGCTGTTCGCGGGTGATAACGAAACTCTGCCGGTATCGCCCTATTCTGACGTCGGAATAGCTCGCGCCCGCTGACCTCGCGGTATTGAGCGCCGCCATCATCAGGGCGCGGACGGTATCGTCCTGTGGCATCTCCACCGGCCTCGGCTGCACCAGGCCGGCGAACGATTCGGCGGGAAAGAGCGTCTTACTGGCGGCGATTCCCGCGGCCGCCAAGCCGCTCTTCTTGATGAAATCACGACGCGATTTTTTCATGGCTCTCACTTGGTTGGGCGGGTAATATCGGAAGCGGTACACCCAGTGGCAATCGGTTAGCTTTCCCGTTCAGCTCATCGGTCACGGCTCCGGCCAACAGGGTTTCAATGGCTCTCCAATCGGTATCGGCAAAACCACATTCTTCCTCCCGCGAAGACCTTCTCGACGCGGCCTCTCGGCTGCGCGCGGAAGTGGGGAAGAGGATCGTCGGGCAGGAGGCGGTGATCGAGGAGATCCTGATGGCGCTCCTCGCCGGCGGCCACGCCCTGCTCGTCGGGGTGCCGGGGCTCGCCAAGACCCTGATGATCCGCAGCGTGTCGGAGGCGATGGATCTGGAGTTCAAGCGCATTCAGTTCACTCCCGACCTGGTGCCGAGCGACATCACGGGTACGGAGATCATGGAAGAGGATACGGCTACGGGGTCGCGTTCGTTTCGATTCGTGCGTGGACCGGTGTTCGCCAACATCCTGCTCGCCGACGAGATCAACCGCGCCCCCCCGCGTACACAGGCGGCGCTGCTCGAAGCTATGCAGGAGCACCGGGTCACGGCCGCGGGTGAGACAATGTCATTACCAGATCCATTCTTTGTATTGGCGACGCAAAACCCGATCGAGCAGGAGGGGACGTATCCGCTTCCCGAAGCCCAGCTCGACCGCTTCTTATTTGACGTTCGGATCGGCTATCCCGATGAGAATGCCGAGGTGGGAATCCTGCGCGCGACTACGGGCGCCGAGCCCGAGCCGCTGGCGCCGGTGATCGATGGCGATTCGACACGCGCGCTTCAGCGTATGGTTCGCGACGTTCCTGCCGCTGAGCCCGCATTACGGTTTGCTGCACAGCTGGTGCGCGCGACGCGTCCGACGGAGCCGGACGCGGGTGAGATGGTAACGAAGTACGTGCGCTGGGGTGCGGGGCCGCGCGCGGGACAGGCGTTGATACTCGGTGCCAAGGCGCATGCTTTGCTCGCCGGCCGCTTCGCGGTCTCCCCGGCTGATATTCTGCGCGTCGCGCGACCGGTTTTGCGCCATCGCGTCCTTCCCAACTTTGCGGCAGAAGCGAAGGGAATCACGGCCGAACAGATCATCGATCGCCTCCTCGAAGACGTGAAGCCGCCGAAGAGCGACATCAAACTCTAAAGATTGTGGATTGCGGACTGCGGACTAACTGCGGACCGCGGACTAATTGCGGACTGCGGACCAAGAGTGCGTGATGCCGGCTGATCTGGATGACTCCTACGACCAGTACGCGGCGCTGCTCGATGCGGTGCGCGGAATTCGCTGGCCCGCGCGCTCGACGGTGCGCGGTGGCATTCCAGGCGCGCACAACTCCCGACTCAGAGGTATCTCGGCGGAGTTCACCGAGTATCGTCCCTATCGTCAGGGCGACGACACCCGGCGCGTAGACTGGAAGCTGTTCGCGCGGAGCGACCGCGCGTACATCCGGCTCTCGAACGATCGCGCGATCTTCCCGACGATGATCGTGCTCGACGCCAGCGCGTCGATGGCGTTTCCTCAGGCTACGAATGCCAAGTGGGTGCTCGCCGCGCAGCTCGGCGTCGCGCTCGGCGCCATCGCTCGGCACAGTGGCGATCCCGTCGGACTGGCGATCGCCGGTGAGGAGCCGGTGCTACTTGTTCCACGCATGCGCCGGAGCGTGACGCACGAGCTCGTTCGCTCGGTCGCGGCGACACGTCCTGATTGCAACGCACCTCTGTCTCCCTCGGTGTCTATCGCCGCGCAGTACGGCGGACGATTGGTGGTTATCACCGATTTTCTTGGCGACGCCGAGGAGCTTCTCACGGTTGCGAGCAGATTGGTAGCAGCGGGGCGCGAGGTGCACGCCGTTCAAGTGATCGCTTCCGAAGAGATCGATCCGCCGCGGGACGCCGCCATGGTTTCCGATCCCGAAGCGCCTGAGATGCGGAGGGCGCTCACCGGCGACACGCGGGACTCGTATGTCGCCTCTTACGGAGCCTGGCGAGACCGGATCGCACACGAGTTCACCGAAGCGGGAGTCGCCTATTCCACTGCGATCGTCGGAGAGGAAAGCCCGGACCACCTGATACGCCGCATCACCGCGCCCCGCGGCGTCGCGGCAGCGGTATGAGTTTTCTCGCCCCGGGTTTTCTCTTCGCATCGCTCGCCGTCGCCGCGGCGATAGTCGCGCTGCACTTCATCGTGACGCGTCAGCCGCGCTCGGCCATTCTGCCTACGGCGCGGTTCGTTCCTGATACGCGCGCGACCGCGGTGGCGCGAGCGAAGCGTCCGTCGGATTTGCTGCTGATGCTGCTGCGCGTTCTGGCCGTGGTTGCGGCTGGTGCGGCACTGGCGAAACCGGTTCTCGAGCGGTCGCGCGCACCGGATGCACGGGTCATTCTCGTCGACCTCTCGCGCTCGGCTCGTGATTCAATCGCCATTCGCGACAGCGTGCGCGCGATCTATCGAGATGGTGACGCCGTAGTCCTGTTCGATTCCGCGGCGCGTGTCATAGGCGGAAATGTCGGCGACACGCTCGGGGCTTTGAGGCCGACAACCAGGCGCGGGAATCTGAGTGCCGCTCTGATCGCCGCTTTGCGCGCCGGAAGCGCTCTTCGCGATCGCGCTGAGAGTTTCGAGTTGGTGATAGTGTCGCCGCTCGCGAAGGAAGAGCTGGATGCCGCGACCGACAGCATCCGGGCGTTGTGGCTGGGTAAGGCGAAGCTGGTAAGAATCGGTGGATCCGTTGTGGATACGCTTCCCATGACAGGCAGACTGGAGATCAGCGCCGACGCGGGTGATCCGCTTCAGGCGACCGTGGCATTGGCACGGAGCGCCGGTGCGGCGAGTGGCGTCGTCGACCGCCGTGACTTCCGAGGGGTGCCGGCTCGATCCGTGTCCGAGTCGTCGTCGCGCGGGGGCGAAACGCGAATTGCATGGCCCGCGTCGGCCCGGCCTCCAGGTGCCGTTCAACGTGCGGTTACCGATACTGTTGGCGGGGTCATGGCCGGTGAAAGTGTTGTCGTTGCCGCCTTCGAGCGCCGCTGGTCGTATCCGGCCGATTCGGTGGGCGGTGCCGAGGTGATCGCTCGATGGGTTGATGGCGAGCCGGCCGCTATCGAAAGGCCCGACGGCGACGCATGCGTGCGATCGGTGGCTATCGCTGTCACCCCCGTCGGCGATCTCGCAATCAGAAGAGATTTCGTGCGCTTCGTTGCATCGTTGTCCGGTCCGTGCGTCGCGACGACGTCGTTGATGCCGGCCGATCCGAGCTCGGTTGCGAAGCTCCAGGGAATAGGCGGACTCACTTCTCGCGAAGCATTCCAGCCCTTGAGCGACGTCCGCTCCGAGCTCGCCCCCTGGCTCTTGGCACTTGCACTGGCGGCAGTGATCGCCGAGCTGTTCGTGCGCCGTCGCCGCAGAGATGTACTGCACGCCGGGAATCGCCCAGAGTCCCACAAGGCCCGCGCAGCATGACGGCAATCGGCACCCCGGGCCGGGCGCGCGGCGTAACCTCGCTCGAGAGAGTTCGACGGACTCAGCGAATCCTCGGCGCCGCCGCCGTGACGCGCGCGCTCGCCTGGGGATTCGCGGTGGCGCTGGGAATCCTTGCCGCGGTTTCATTTGCCTCGCTCGTGATCCCGCGCCTTCGAAGCGACACCGCGTTGCATGAAATCTTCGCTGTCGTCATCGGCGTCGCGGTCGCCGGTGTTCTCATATGGCGGTCGCGGCACTTCGTATCCACCAATCGCGTCGCGTTGTGGATCGAAGAGCGGATACCGGAGCTCCACTACTCGCTCGTCACCGCTGTGGAGCAGCGCGAATCACCGTTTGTCGAAGGGATGGAGACGACGATCGCGCGGCAGGACGTGGGAGGCGTGACGTTCCGGGCACTTCGCCGAGGGCTCGTTGCAGCGGGTGCGGCGTTCGTTGCCGCGGTTCTCATACTATATGTATCGCCGTCAGAAGCTTTCGGTCGCCCCGGTGCCTTGTCACGACTCGGGCGCTTCGAGTCTGCGCCGAGCATCCCCATTGGGAGCCGACTCGAGGACATCGAGGTTCGCGTCACTCCGCCCGCGTACGCGGGTGGCCGGACCATCACACTGGACGACCCTTCCTCCGTCGCTGGTCTGACGGGAAGTATCATCGCTATCAGAGGAAGGGGCTCGGTTGCTGGCCTGACCGCATCTGTGACCGGCCCGCTGAGAATCACCGGAGATGACGGGCGCTGGGCGATTTCGCTGGTGATGCCGGCGAAGCCGGCGGCTCTGACTCTCAAAGATCGCAACTATGAGCGGGTCGTAGTGCTCGACCCACGCGCCGACGCTCCGCCGAAAGTCGCGCTTACCTCGCCGGTGCGTGACACCGCGCTGCGGGTACCGCGCCTCGTAGTCCAGCTCAACGTGACCGCGAGCGACGACGTCGGACTCGTCGCCGGCCACTTCGAGTATCTGATCTCGACCGGCTCGGGCGAGATATTCAAGGCGCGCACGATCAACACGCCGGTGGTCCGCTTCGGCGGTTCGCGCACCGGGTCGATGTCCGCCACGCTCGATCTTGCGTCCCTGAACCTGCAAGGCGGTGATGTCATCTCGATGCGTGCGATCGTGCAGGATGGCAACACGTTGAGCGGACCGGGGATTGCCACATCCGATACGCGCACGATCAGGATCGCGCGCGCCGGCGAGTACGACTCACTCTCGATCAACGCCGCCGCGCCGCAACCGCTCGACACAACGGCGGTGAGCCAGCGGATGCTCATCGCTATGACCGAGCAGCTCGTTCGCGATCAGCCGAAGATCTCGCGAGACGAGCTGGTGAAGCGCTCGACAGAAATCGGCGACCTCGAGGACCGCATTCGGATCAGAGTCCAGGAGATTCTGGAAGGTGAGGCGCACGCCCACGAGGAGGCGCAGCCGGGTGACCCACCCCCGACTCTCGAGGAGGAGGAGCCGGCGGACGGGGAGCGGGATCCCCAGCATCCCGATTTGAGGGTGGCCTACAATGCTCTCTGGGACGCCGTTCGATCGCTGAAGATCGCGGAGCCCGCGCCGGCACTGCCACCGATGCGTGTCGCGCTCGCGGCGCTCGACCGCGCGCGGCTCGCCAACCGCCTGTATCTGCGCGGCACGCCGCCGAAGATCATCGTCGATCTCGAGCGCGTTCGTCTGAAAGGAGAAGCGAAGGGAAGCTCAAGCACTAGAACGCCGCGATCGTTCGCCGACTCCGCGCGCGTCCGCCTGTCGGCGCGGTTCAACGCCGCCCTCGATCTGATCGAGAAGCAACCCGCTCGCGCGATGACCGAGTTGGCTCTGATACGGGTCGAGGCGCTCACGTTGCTTCCGGAATTCGCCACAGCTCTCGGCGAGGCGACAGACGCAGTTCGTGCCGGGCTTGATGCAACATTGCCCTTGCTTCGCGCGCGACGCGCGCTAGGGGGTGCGCCCAAGGCGACGCCCGGCCTTCCCTTGTGGTCGGGCGGGGGTGGCTAATGAGCGACTTCGTCTTCTGCACCGGCCAGTACGATTCCGGCGACTGGGACAGCGCGCCGAGTGTGCCGGCAAATCTCATCGATTCTATCGCCCGTTACACCTCGATCGCGGTGGCGCCGTCAGGGGCGATTGTTCCGCTCTCTTCGGAGGCAATACTCGAGCATCCGCTGGTCTATCTCACCGGTCACCTGCCATTCCGTTTCAGTGAAGCCGAGCGGCGCAACGCGCGGCGGCTCGTCGAGCGGGGTGGGATGATTTTCATTGACGACCACAACCACGACGTCGGCGGAATCTTTCACAAGACGGCGATGGAGGAGATCACGCGGACGTTCTCGCAGCCGCAGGACCTGCCGAACAATCACGAGCTCTACCGCTGCTTCTTCAAGTTCAGCGACGGCCCACCGACTACGAGCCACGAGCTCAATGGCTGGGGCGACAATCTCGTCCACAAGAATCTGCAGGCGGTGATGCAGGGCGATCGTATCGCGATTCTGTACAGCAGCAAGGACTACAGCTCGGAGTGGAACTACCACCCGGACAGCAAGCGGTTCCTGACCATAGACAACACGCGCTTCGGCGTGAACATCATCGTGTATGCGCTCACGCGCTGAGATGCGGGTTCTGCTCGAGCACGCGCTGCGAGGCGTTGTGATCGGTGTCCTCGCACTGATGCTATGGCAATCGCTGCGACAGGAGACCGTTTCTGGGAGCGAGGTTGTGCGAGCGCGCGGAATCGGTGGCGAGCTCGCGGATTGGAGCGCGTTGGCAAAGCCACCCGGCGAAATTCACATGCAACTGGACAGCGTTCCCTCGCCGGTCGAACGGGCGTGGCTGGGTGCGCTCGCCGGAGCGGGAAGCAATGTGACGTGGAGCGGGGATCTTCCTCCCGTAATGATCGCCGCTCAGCCTGTCGCGTCGCCGACCGGTGGCACGAGACTTTTCGCTGCAGCGCCGAGCGGGTCTTCTGTGGTCCTGAGTGACGACGTCGGTGCGATTGATACGGTGCGGGCGCAAACAGCCGGTGCGACGCTCGCACTCGCGTCGACCGTGGGCCAGCTCACGGCTAGAGTGAACGGCTCAGTGGCGTCGGCGGTGCAGCGTGATTCACTCTCGCTTCACCGGGTGTTGGTGATTGGCAACGCAGGCTGGGAATCGAAGTTCGTTGTCGCTGCGCTCGAGGAGGATGGCTGGAAGGTCGACGCTTTCATTCGCGTCGCACCTGGCGTCGATGTTACACAAGGCTCCGGCGCAGTCATCGACACCTCCCGCTACTCGGCGGTGGTGGCGCTCGACGGTGGAGCAGCGCCCTACGCCAACCGGATCGCCGAGTTCGCGCGCAGAGGGGGCGGAGTCGTACTGGGCCCGCAGGCAGCATCTCTTGATGCGATGGCGCCCCTTCGTGCGGGAGCAGTCGGCCGCGCGGCGTCGGACTCTCGCTCAATCCAGGCAAGTGGATCGGTCAGCCTCGCCACCCTCCCGCTCGCGCCAATTACATCGCTGCGGAGCGACGCGATCCCTCTCGACCGAAGAGCGGGCGCAGTGGCAATAGCCGTGAGACGAATCGGTGCCGGCCGAGCTCTGCAGCTTGGCTACGAGGACACCTGGCGCTGGCGAATGAGCGGTGGCGATGGAGCTGTGGATGCTCATCGCACATGGTGGGCGGACCTGGTAACCAGCGTTGCTCATGCGCCGCGGGTTCCACGCGCGGCGATCGCTGGCCCGACTGACGAAGCACCAATGACCGGCCTCGTCGCTGCGATCGGACCGGGCGCGCGCGCAGGAGCCGCGTCAATTCTGTCCGGACCCTCAACTGGCTGGACCGCGTGGCTATTGGCACTGGTGCCTCTCGGACTCATCGGGGAAGTCGCCTCTCGCCGACTGCGGGGTGCGTCTTAACCTGTTTCGGCTCCATCCATAGCTGAGTCTGCGCACCACTTCGTGTTCGGCCAAAAACTAATAAGGCGAATGACTTAGTCCGGCATCCAAGTCGGGTGCAGTGGCGCTGAGCGATAAGTCGTTCGCCCAATTTTCGCCGTTCCCATCTTCAGCTTCTTTTCGGTGTCCGCTGACCTTCTGCGCAAATCAGACCGGTCGGCGGGGCGTCATTGGCATCCACCACATAGTAGTGCGGATCCTCTTCGGACTCCGCACTACGCGCATGCAAAATCCGAGGAACTCTATGCACCAGCTCAGGAAGTTCGCCGTGCGGTTCTCGCTTGGAACAGTATTGCTCGCAGCTGCTGCCGGCGCGTGCTCCGACCTGCCGACCGCTCCCGTTCCCGTCTTGCCTCCCTCATCGCTCTCGCTGAGTTCAGCCAGCGGAATCCCCACTGGAAAAACCGTGGTGGTCTTCAGGGACACCGCCTCGATTCCTGCCGCTGGATTGAGTCTTCTTACCTCTCTCGGTGGGACTGTGACGAACAAGTGGGATGACATAGGTGTTGCGATTGTCAGCGGGCTCTCCGTTGAGAGTCTCACTGCGCTCCGCGCCAGTGATCTGGTAGAAGACGCGGGCAATGATCGAATCCTCAACTGGCTACCCGGTCTTCGAGTTGGTCCCACCGCGAGCGGAGGCTCAGGCTCGCTCCCGAACGGCGATCCGTGGCTGGCCAGCTATTACGCGGATGGAACGCAGTGGAGCATGCGCGTGATCAAGGCGGACAAGGCATGGACTGCGGGGTTCCAGGGAACACCGACCACGCGCGTTGCAATCGTTGATACCGGGATCGACTACACGCACCGTGAGACTCGCGGTCTGGTAGATCTCGCCGCGTCGAAGTCGTTCTCCAACCTCATCGTCAGCGAAAGCGAAACCGGCGTCGAAGCGAACCTACCGATCGAGCCCCAGTACCCGGGGGACGAGCCGTTCATGGACAACCATTTCCACGGCACGCACGTGGGTGCCACGGTTGCGTCGAACAACGTGAGCGTGGCGGGTGTAGCGCCGCGCGTTACGCTGATCGCCGTCAAGGTGCTCAGTATGATTGGAAGTGGGACTTTCGAGAGCGTCGCGAGTGGAATCCTGCATGCCTCAGGGCCCGCCAACGCCGACATCATCAACATGAGCCTCGGGGCGAACGTCGACAAAAATGAAGATGGTGTGAGGGCTCTGCTCAAGTTCATGGAGCGGACGATCAGGAAGGCAGAGAAGGATGGCGCGATCGTGATTTCCGCCGCCGGCAACGACGCGCTCGATCTCGACGTGGGCTCCGTCGTCTCGACCCCATGCGAGCAGAGCACGATGTGCGTGTCGGCAACCGGCCCGTTGCTCCAGCAGAACTTCGATCAACCAGCTACCTACACCAACTTCGGCATTACGGCCATCGAAGTAGCGGCACCCGGTGGGAACGCTACCGACAACGACTCGGAGTACGTCGTGGAAGATCTCGTGATCGGCGCCTGCTCCTCTCGTGCGTCGGATGGAACTCTCAACGCCTGCCGGATCAACGCCGCCGGTGGACCGCACCTGTACGTGTTCGCAGCCGGCACCAGCATGGCGTCGCCGCACGTTGCAGGCATAGCCGCGCAGCTCAAGTCCCAGAACCCGACGCTTTCGGTAAAGGGTCTTAGGGATCGGATTCAGAAGACGGCTGACGATGTCGGAGTCGCCGGGCGCGATGTCTACACGAATCACGGCCGCATCAACGTGGCGCGCGCACTCGGACTCGAATAACGACAACAATGGGGATCGGACGCCAAAAGACACGGCTCCGATCCCTTCACGTTTCCGGGAGTCGATCCTTTATGCGTTTCAGGATTTCCGCTTTAACGCTGCTCGCCGTCGGCACACTGGGCGCGTGCAGCGACGCCGTCGCTCCGGATGTCTCGTCACCAGCGCCACGGCTTCTCGCCACTGTAGAAGAAGGGTCGATTCCCGGGCAGTACATCGTGGTCGCCGACTGGAGCTCTGATGCTCTCGCGCTCGCAGGCGAGTATGGGCTCCAGCCGCGCCACGTTTACACCGACCTCCTCAACGGTTTCTCGGCGGCGATTCCCGCCGACGTCGCGGAAGCCCTCGCAACGGATCCCAGAGTTCTCAAGATCAGCGTGCAGCGCCAGCTCTCCAAGGTTGCGACGGTGACTCAGGCGGGCGCGACGTGGGGCATCGATCGCATCAATCAGCGCGCGCTTCCTCTGGACTTGACCTACAGCTACAACCATACGGGCGAGGGTGTGCGCGCCTACATCATCGATACCGGCATTCGATACTCTCACTCGGAGTTCGAGGGAAGGGCGAGCTTTGGGTTCGATGCATTTGCGGCCGATCCGACCGACCCACTTCTCGGCTACGATGGCTCGGGTGACTGCGACGGTCACGGTACGCACGTCTCGGGCACGGTGGGTGGCAAGACGTGGGGCGTGGCGAAGAAAGTTGCGCTGATCGGTGTGCGCGTTCTCAACTGCGCGGGCTACGGCTCTGACGCCGACGTGATCGCGGGAATGGATTGGGTAGCGAAGAACGCCACGCTCCCCGCAGTCGCCAACATGTCGCTCGGCGACGTCATTCCATCGAAGACGATGGGAATCAGCGGTCCGATCGATGACGCTGTGAAGGCTCTCGTTGCATCGGGTGTGACGCTCGGAGTGGCCGCCGGAAACGGTTGGGCAACGGAACGGTAGGAGCTGACGCCTGCATGTTCCCGATCTCCAACGTGCCCGAAGCAATCACCGTTGCAGCGAGCACCCAGACGGACACCAGGACGACGTGGACCAACTACGGCGCGTGCATCGACGTCTTTGCACCGGGCTCGGGAATCACATCGTCGATCTTCGACACCGACAACTCATCGGGCTCGAAGAGCGGAACGTCCATGGCGACTCCGCACGTAGTGGGCGTCGCGGCCTTGATCCTTCAGCAGGCTCCAGGCGCCAATCCGGCGCAGGTGCGCGATGTGATGGTAACTCAGGCGACGCAGAACATCGTTCAGCCCACCACGACGAACAACATGCATACGATGAACAGCCACTTGCTGTACAGCCTGGCGGCTGCACCGATGGAGCTGGTGGGTAAGCCTCCCAAAGATCCGAAGCCCTGCACGCCCAAGAGGCAGCGCAAAGGACAGTGCTAGCTCGCGCCGCAGGGCTGGCCGCGTAAAACCGGGCCGGCCTCGGAGGGAGGAACAACTTGAGACCTCGCCGGCTAAGCCGGCGAGGTCTCTGTCGTTTGGGTCGCGTGCCGCGCCGCCTGCGTGCGCGTGCGGCATCCCAGCTTGGCGAGGATGTGGCTGACATGAACGCTCACCGTTTTCTCGGCGATTCCCAGTGACTTGGCGATCTCGCGGTTCGTGGATCCTTGCGCGACTTCGCGCAGAACCATGTGCTCGCGAGTGGTGAGAAGCGCTTTGTCGAGCTCGGTGCGGCTGCCGTTCGACGACTTTGCGTCGGCCAGTCCCGATGCGACTTCCGGCTTGGTCCGGATTCCCGCGCGGCGCAGCATGCGCCGGACAAGTTTTCTCTCGAGCGGAAAGAACGGCTGTCCTATCTGCGACAAGAGGCGGTTGCCGAGCTCCGCGGCGGTTGCAGTATCACCCTCTGCTACCGTGGCTTCGAGCAGCGCGATACGGGCGCGCGCAGCCTCGAGCTCATTGCCGAGCGCGTCCCACAACTTCACCGAGTTGGTAAGGGAGTTTCTGGCGTCGCCTAAGCGGCCCTCTGCGAGGGCAAGCAGTCCTGTTGCATGCAGCACCTCCGGACTCTCGGCGTCGAACTGCGCAAAGGGGTTAAGAATCTTGGCCGCGGTATCGATCCGCCCGGCGCTGACTAATGCTTCAACTGCATAGGTCAGGAGGTGCAGGCCCAGCACGGGCTGGTCGGCAGGAATCGAGGTGATCGCGTGTTCGAGTCGGTCAGCTGCAGTGTTCACGTCGCCTTCGGCCAGGGCGATGAGCGCCACTCCGACCGCGGCTTCGGAGTTCTCAGGTCCGATCGCTTCCTCGTATGCGAGGCGCGCTTCCTTGAGCTCGCCGCGGATGCGGTGGACGAAGCCGAGCACACGCAGCGCATCGCGGAGCTCTGACCGGCCCGTGCGCCGCAGCTCGTCTACCGCGGCGATCGCTTCGGAGAGCGTCGCCTCCTGAGATCCTGTGATCGTGAAGATCGCCACTCTCAGCGCGCGAAACACGGCGTCGAGGCCGACCGCGCCCTGCTTCCGGCACGACTCGCACGCTGCGTCCGCCCATTGCAGCGCCCGCCCGTATTCGTGGGCGAGCAACAGCGTGCGCACACCTGTGAAGAATCCGCGGCTCGCGCGCTCGAAGGGAAGTGGAGCGCGGCTGATGACATCCAGTGATTCATCGAGACGCGCAACGCCGGCGGAAAAGTTACCGCTGAGAACATCGTGCTCGGCGAGGCCGATGACCGCGAGAACCTGTTCCGCGGTCGCTGGCCCTCGACCGGCGAGAGACAACCCTTGCCGCAGGAGATGTTCCGCAATGTCTGACTCGCCACGTGCGAGCATCAGCTGGCCGAGGTCGTCGTAGATGGGTCCGAGCTCTGGACTGTTCGGACGCCCCTCTAGCAGCTTCAGCGCTTCACTCAGCGTGTCGGCCGCTCCCTGCTCATCGCGCTCGGCGAGCCGCAACGCGGCGAGTCGGCGGAGCAGGCGCGCCGCTTCCTCCTTGTGTCCCAGCGCGCGGCGCAACCGAAGCGCTTCTTCCGCGCTCTGCCGTCCGGTTTGAGTCCGGCTCTGGTGCCACGCGACATCGGCGAGAGCCTCCAGTAATTCCGCCGCGCGAGTGCCGTCGTCATCGAGACCTTCCAGTGATGCGAGCGCGTGCTCGTAGTGAGCGGCAGCATCATCCCACGCGCGGAGGCGGACTGCTTCGTCTCCTGCCAGCCGCGAGTATTCATAAGCTCGTTCTGTCTCGCCTCCCAGTCGGAAGTGGTACGCCAGCTGATCGAGTCTCGTCGGAATTCGTCCCGACGGTTTTCGTTCCAGCGCGGCGGCGGCTTTGCGATGGAGGAGTCGGCGCCTTCGCGAAATCACGGCTTCGTACAGCGCTTCCTGCATGAGAGCGTGGGGAAACGCGTAAGAATCACCTTCGCTCGTGCTCTCCTCTCTGAGTAGCTGGTGTGCGACGAGCTGTTCCAACACTTGAACGAGAGATTCTTCGTCGACGCCGAGCACTTCGCGCAGGTCGTCAAACGAGACCGTTCTGCCGATAACGGCAGCGGCGGACAACGTTTCCAGCGCAGTCGGACCGAGAGCATGAACGCGGGCGAGAATGGCTTCGCTCACCGTAGCGGGAAGGCGCGCGCGCTCGGCTTGCCGGGCATCGTCATTTCGTGCGGGAGCGTTATCCCTCGTAAACGCGGAGAGGAGCTCCTCAACAAAGAACGGGTTCCCCTCGGAGCGGCGCCAGATCGCTGCCTCTAGTGACGGGTCGGGATCTGTGCCTAGGATGCACCGTAGCATGTCCGCGGTTTCGGCGCGGCTGAGCGGCTCCAGCCCCATGAGATTGGCCGATCTCTCGCGCGCGAGAGTGCCAAGCAGGCGCCGGAGTGGATGACTGGAGTGGAGCTCGTCGGAGCGGTAAGTCGCTACGACCAGGATCTTGAGTGATGCGGCGCGGTGGGTGAGTTGATGCAGCAGCTCGAGGGTGGTCTGATCCGCCCAGTGAATGTCCTCGAGGATGAGGAGCATTGGATCTTCGGCCACCAACCGGGCAAATGTCCCGTAAATGAGCTCGAAAGGCTCCGGGGTGCGCTTCGCGTCGCTGCGCGGACCACCCTTGAGCTGGGGGAACAGTGGCTCCAGAAGCTCCCGCAGTGGGCCGAGCATTTTCGCGATCTCTGCCCCTTCACCACGTGAGATCCGGAACCGCAGGGCGTCCATGAGCGGCGCGTAGGGTACCGACGATTCAGCGCTCGAGCACCGTCCCTCGATGATCCGGACGCCTCTCATAGTCGCCTCGCGTCTCAACTCGCGTACGGTGCGACTCTTTCCAACCCCGGCGTTGCCGCCGAGGAGGAGCACGGTGCCGCGTCCGGCAGCAGCCCATTCTAGGCGCTCAACCAACTGCCGTAGCGGTGCCTCACGTCCCACCGAAATCGGGCAAACGAGGGGTGATCTAATCATTTGGTTAGGAACGGACGCCACTCACCGTCGCGGAAAGTGTGCCGCGGGGGCGGACGTTGGGTTCGACGAGGCAACCTGGAGGGGCCGCGGACGCCGATCCGGGATGCATGACCATCACACAGTAGAACTTCCGCCGTAATCCGGCCTAGCCGATGACTGCGCTCTTTTTTAAAGATGCCGGAAGCGCCGGCACTGAGGGGGCAAAAATGAGCTGCCTGATCTTGGTACTGCGTCGGCCGGCTGGCAGCAGATGGTCAAGCCCGTCCGTTCTGATCTTGAGCTTTTTTGCAAAGGAGATTGCGATTTGTAAGACACCCTCCATTACTCTAAACTGAGTATTTAGAGTGCCCGGGAGCGTAGATGGGATTCGCCCCCGAATGAACGACCCTTGGAAGCTACCCATTGATCGTGACGCCATGTGCGAATCGTAGTTAATATCGTTGCGAGTGTCGCTCTGCCACGTCACGCTCCCACTGACTGGAGAAATTGCAAATCTCAGTCCCGGGTTAATGTCGGGTGCGAGAGCTGCGATATTCGCATAAAACACGTCCCAGAAGAACTCGTGGGGGCCGGAGTAGCTCGATGTGTAACGACGAACTACGAGCCGCTGAGTACCCGGAGAACTGACAAGCACATCTATTATGGCGTGCCTCCCAATATTCCAGTTTCCGAACATACCGAGAAGAGCGCTTGCAGCGAAAAAGCTGCTGTAGTACATCGTCACGTGCGACCAAGGCGAGGCGCTTGCGATGAGGAGATCATGTGACCGGCGGTAATTCGAGACCGCCGAGAACAGAAGCCGTTCTACTTCCCGTAACGCGTCTACGCGAAATTCGTCAAACCTCGGGGTTCCTTCCGCGAACGAATCCCCAACTCGCAGGGATCGACCGAACTGGCGAAAAGAAGAGTGTGGCCTACTGCGACGCTTTCGGTACCGACCGCAATAATAGGTTGCCTCTGGTACGCTCAGTAGCGGCATCGTTCTAAGCGATGCCCATTTGGGTGCTGAGCAGGTCTTGTATTTCTTTGATTCCAGCGGATCCTTGGATTGCTCGAATCTCATCCGGTGAGAGTGACTTACGATTTATCCTGCTGAACAACTCGCCATACGCCTTTACTGAAACCTCTTCGGGCGCCCTCTTGAGTCTCTCCGCAATTGCGGGGATCGTTCGAATCAACGCCCGTAGCACTCTCGCCTTGATAAGGGGTGTCTCTCCAGCCCGCCACCCGTCGGGATCGACTGCGCGAACCGCTGCGAAGAATCGCAGGAGGGCCTCATAGTGGGACTCAAAATCGCCGTCCCTCCATCCGCGTTTTTTCGACGACACGAGGGACTTGAACTCTGGTGCGAGCGAGCCCTGCTTGAGCGCAATTTCTCCTTGCTCGCCAGTGAGATCGATGCGCTGATATAGTGGGCTTTTTCTGTCTGTCGCGAGCTCGAAGACTAGCTCTGACGCCTCAACAGCGCTGGGATCGTCGTCTGGCCTAACGAGTCTTACCAAGTCCCAACGTAACGACGACGGCACGCGCTTTTGGTTGTCGTTGATTTCCAAAAAGAGCCTCGCCATCGCGACCTCATCGAGCCCTACGTGAATTACGCAACCGTAGGTCGCCTCGTAACTGGCATATGTCTGCGCCCAAAGGCGGTGCTGTCCATCAACTACTAGAAACTTCGTCGAGTCGGCTAGACGTATGGTAGAATCGGTTTCACGTATCGTGCTTGTGTCAGTGGCAAGGACAATTGCGTTTGGGAAAGTGCGCCCTTGATCGAGTACCGAAACAGCGATCTCCTTTGCCCTTTCCTCGCGGACTACTCGCTGAAAGCCGAGCTGTGGATCATCAATTCGCCAAGACGGCGTTGAGTGCCTAAGGAGCCAGGGCCCGGGGATCGCACCCATCAGAATCCGCGGGTCGGATTGGAGCTCAAATCCGGAGACAGTTAGGGACTTAGCCACAGAGACTCCTTCTGTTCGTCGCGCAAGAAATCAGGCGTAATTCTTAATGAGGAGTTCCGCAACACGGTGTTTAATTGATTTACACGTCACGAACCGAGTAGTGGACAGCTCTAAAAGGTGAAATTGCGAATACAGCCTGCGGATGAGTGGAGTATCAGCGTTCGACATCATAAAGAGACTGCCACGCCTATCTAAATCGTGCGCGACCTCAGCCACCTCTTCCTGATTCCGGACACTAAAACGATCCATCGTGTAATGCGTGAAGTTGGAAGTGCCATTCAACGCGGGATAGGGAGGGTCAAGGTAGACAAACGCCCCCCTTCTTGCTGTTGAGAGCGTGTCGCGATAATCGCCGGCGCACAGGTGAGCACTTTGTAGTGCGGCAGCGGTGTGTCTCAAGTCTGAAAGGGACGGAAACCAGGGCTGCGTCTTGAAACCGTACGGAACGTTGAAGTCTCCTTGACGATTAACGCGAAAGATGCCGTTGAAACATGTTCTATTGAGGTATATGAACCGCGCCGCTTGGGCTGCGGATGGGCGACTGTCGTTATAGCGTAGCCTTATCTGATAGAACGCCGATTCGGAATCCGACTCTGCAAGTGATCGCAAATGTCGGGAGACTCCCGAAGGATCACGGCGGATAAACTCGTAGGCGCTCATCAGGTAGTTATTTGCGTCACCGAGTACACTTCGGAGAGGTCGGAGAGAGAAAAAGAGTGACGCGGCGCCAAGAAATGGCTCGAAATACACGCGTTCTCTCACGTCACTCGGGCATTGTCCTATCAGCTTGGAACTAAGCAGTTGCTTACCGCCCACCCAGCGGAGAATCGGGGTATTCGTGTCATGGGAAGAAGTTGGCACGTGTAATCAGTTGTTAGCGTTTCTTGATTTTCGTGGCGTCGGCGACTGAGAATGCATCTTTTCTGTTGCGAGCGAAAGCGCTACCTCGCTCTTCCACGCCTTTCGAGACCTCTCCTCCCTGACGGGCGCTACAGAATACGCGGTGTGACTCAGGGTACTTATCCGTGCCGCGATGTTCTACTCAGTCGGTCGTATTGTGCTCTGGGAAGCGAATGACGCGCAATGTGGTCAACCACCTCAACGAGCGATTTCGCCTCTTCTTCACCGAGAGCATGTGTCGGAGGCGAATCGGGAGCGCTTGCCTTTGCGCTCTCAAGCGACTCCCTCAGTCGAGACAACCGATCGTACAAGAACTGCCACGCTCCATCTTCGGGAGTTCTTCTCGACTTTTGTAGCTCTGGCGCGGCCTCTCGAAAGGCATAGGCCAAGTAAGACGGGGGCAGAAGACTCTCCGGCGCCCGGAGAAGGCGTTCCTGGTTACGAACCAGAGTCAGGAGTTCCTCAAGAATTGCCTCCGTGCCCCCAACCTTCTCCGCTGACTTCTTCGGAGCGACTTTGGTCGAATCCGGCAACTTGTCCAATTCCGTCTTTAATTGAGGCCACCATACTTCGAACACCTTAGAAAGGCGTGGGCCGTCAAGTTGTTCCCCCTCCGGCATTGCTGCGTTTATGCTAGCTACAAGTCGCGAAATGTCTTCCTTCTCCATAACCGTCGACTGGAATTGGAGTAAGGGGCCTTGGATTTCGGAACGCTTGACGTGGACCAGAAAAGGGGAGACACGCGCTTTCTCGACAGTCTTGGACAAGGCCCCAGCTTCAAAATGAATCCATGGTGCCTCGAGGTTTTCGCGAGTGATACAAATAATCCCATAAGACGAGAGCTCAAGCTCTTTTGCTATGTCGGTGCTCCAGCGTGCTCCTTTGTCGATGTCTTCGGAAGATACGTACGGCGTTACTGATTGGAGGACCGACGGGAGCCAATCTCGTAGGACGCTGGCGACTCTCAAGCTCAAGTCACCTGACCAACTTAAGAAGATCTTCATGGGATACCGTGAGGGACGATGCCGCTACAACGATCCAAGAGGCCCTGAAAAAGTAAATGTCGGTTCCTTATCAGCTTGCTACACTTTCCTATCAGAGAGGAATGCCTCTCGGCATCCCGCCAGTCCACATGAAACAAGAGCGCGAAGCTCTCGCCTCGCGCTCTATCGGCCGACTAAGGTCACCGGCTAGATATCCAGATTACTGACAAACTTCGCATTCTCTTCAATGAAGAGCCTGCGGGGCTCGACATCATCCCCCATCAACCTCTCAAAGATGTCATTCGCGAGGATCGCGTCCTCGACGGTAACCTGAAGAATCGTCCGCGTCTCCGGATCCATGGTCGTCGACCATAGCTGGAGCGGATTCATCTCTCCAAGACCCTTGTAGCGTTGGATGTTGACGGTCGTCTTTGCCTCGCCGTTGCTCAACCGCTTCACGTACTCTTCGCGCTCCTTCTCGTCGTACGCGTAGAACTCCTCTTTGCCCCGAGCCACCCGATAGAGAGGTGGCTGGGCGATGTAGACGTAGCCAGCTTCAATGAGCTGCGGCATCTGGCGATAGAAGAACGTCAACAGCAGCGTCCGAATGTGCGCGCCGTCAACGTCGGCGTCAGTCATCAGAATCAGCTTGTGATAACGCGCGTTCTCGATGTTGAAGTCGTCCTTGATGCCCGCACCGATGGCGGTAATGATGGTCCGGATCTCTTCGTTCGACAGAATCTTGTCGATACGCGCACGCTCCACGTTGAGGATCTTCCCGCGCAGCGGCAGAATCGCCTGGAACGCACGATTGCGTCCCTGCTTGGCCGAGCCGCCGGCTGAATCGCCCTCGACCAGGTAGATCTCGCACAACGCCGGATCGCTCAACGAACAATCAGCCAGCTTGCCCGGCAGGTTGCCGACATCCAACGCCGATTTCTTGCGGGTGAGATCGCGCGCCTTACGCGCCGCTTCACGCGCACGCGCGGCCGAGACGGCTTTCTCGATCACAATGTTCGCGACCCGCGGATGCTCCTCGAGATACGCCGCGAGCTGCTCGTTCACCACTCCCTTGACCGCACCCTCGACCTCCGAGTTGCCAAGCTTGGTCTTGGTCTGACCCTCGAACTGCGGCTCGCGCACCTTCACCGACAACACCGCTGTAAGTCCCTCGCGCACATCGTCACCCGACAAAGTGAAGTCGGACTTCTTCAGCGAACCGTTCTTCGCCGCGTAGTTGTTGATCGTACGCGTCAGCGCCGCCTTCAATCCCGTGAGGTGCGTCCCACCCTCATGGGTGTTGATGTTGTTGACGAACGAGAAGACGGCCTCGTTGTAACCGTCGTTGTACTGGAACGCGAGCTCGATCTCGATGTCGTCGCGCTCGGTATCGATGTACACGATCTCCTGGTGAAGCACCTTCTTCTTCTCATTGAGGTGCGCCACCATCTCTCTCAATCCACCCTTGGCATGAAAAACTTCAGTCTTTTCCTGGCCGACTCTCTCATCCTTGATGGTGATCGTCAGGCCCTTGTTCAGATACGACAGCTCGCGCAGCCTGTTCGCCACGGTGTCGTAGTCGTACCTCAGCTCGGTGAAGATCGTCGGATCGGGCTTGAACCACACTGTAGTCCCGCGCTCCTTGACGCCGACCTTGTTCATCACCTTGAGCTTGGTCGTCGTAATGCCGCGCGCGAAATCCATGTAGTACTCTTTCCCCTCGCGCCTCACCGTGACCGTGAGCTTCTCGGAGAGAGCGTTCACGACGGACACACCCACGCCGTGCAAGCCGCCCGACACCTTGTAGCTGTTCTTGTCGAACTTGCCGCCGGCGTGCAGCACCGTCATCGCCAGCTCGACGCCGGGGATTTTCTCGATTGGATGGATGTCGACAGGAATTCCGCGGCCGTCATCGATGACGGTGATCGAATCATCGGGATGGATCGTCACGTCGACTTTGGTCGCGTGACCCGCCAATGCTTCGTCGATCGAGTTGTCGACTACTTCATAAACGAGGTGGTGGAGTCCTCTCGAAGACGTGCTCCCGATGAACATGCCGGGACGCTTTCTGACTGCCTCGAGACCTTTCAGTACCTGAATCTGGCCAGCGTCGTAGCGTGCGCCGCCGATCGCTTCAGCCGTTGCCGTCTTTACCATGAATTACCGGATGGATTTCGATTTCCTGACCGCCGAAGACATGCCGAATTTCCGATTTCTACCAGGGTTTGGGCTCCGGCGGAATCGCATCTCCTACAGAATGTTCAATCTACTCCAATTTACGGGTCAAGGCAAGCTCATCCACTAATCGGAAATCATTGTGCGACAACGACTTACGAGGTCACAAACAATTCCCTGTGGGGGTTTCCCACATTGGGCTTCGGCCAGTTCGAAGCGGCGGGAAATGTGACAAGGAATCGTGCTGCTGAGTCATTGAAATAGACTCACGGAGGCGTGATGCGCGGTACCCGAAATTCGTCGATTTTGAGCTTGATTGCGGTCATGGCGGTTGCTTCACCGCTCGCCGCCCAGAATCGCGCGCGCGCCGCGGGCAGCGCGTACACGCAGGAAATGACGCCGGCCCAGCGAACTTTCGCTCAGGCTTATCTCGCCGCGATCAAAGGACCCGACATCGAGCGCTACATCCGCCTGCTCCACCCGAGAACTCGCGCCTGCATCACGCCGGCCAATGCAGAATTCTTCAACAACATTTTCGCGCGACGCGTTCGCCGATTCACTAAGAATCCGAAACTGAGTGTCAGGAAGCTCAAGGATGCGAGCATTCTCCACGCCGCGAAAAACAACGGCCTCTCCTACCCCGATCGCCCCTCGCACGCGTTTCAAATCAACGTGATCTCATCGGGCCCCAACCAGTACGCCATCACCGCGCTGGCGGTGCGGGTGAACGGAATCTGGTATGAGGTCCTTCCGTGCCCGTCGGAGAAGTCGCTCGTGGCGCTGAGAGAAACGAAGCTCCAGAACGCAGCCGACTCGATCAAGGCAATGCAGCTCGCGGACTCACTCCAGGATCCGCTGCGGAGCGAGGTTCTTACGCTGCTGCAGGACTCAGGGTCGGTAACCGCGGCCAAGCACTACGCGGAGGCCGTGCAGGTTGACCTCGGGATCGCCCGACGCGTGGTGAAAGCCCTGGAGAAGGAACTTACGCTGATCCACTAGGATCAGCGCATCAGCTGGAGCCGGATCTTCCTGATCCGTGTACGACTTCCCTCGGCGTTGAGCGCACGCAGTAGCTGAGGCTCCATCAGCGACAGCTCGGTCATCCAGCCGTTGTTCTTCACGGCCACGAACAGCGTACCATCCGCAGTGACGAATCGCGGCGTGGTCACCTTCGCTATCTGAACGCCCACGAGCGACGCCCACTCCGGAATTACCTGCGCCTGGTCGACGCGCTCGTCGAGGCCGGACTGCTTCAGGAAGCCAGTCACTACGTCTCCGATCGCGGCGGGCTTCCGTTTGGTCTCGGTGGGGTCGCGCTTCCTCATTACTCAATCTTAACTGCGAACTGAACCGGACTGCGAACTGAACCGGAACGCGAACTGAACCGGAACGCGAACTGAACCGGAACGCGAACTGAACCGGACTGCGAACTGAACCGGTGCGAGGTGCCAGTAGCGTAGGTTCACGGTGCCAGTTCACTGCGCCTCGACTGGTTCGGTGTGGCGTAAGGGTGCGAGGCTATGGGAAAGGATGGCGCTTCGGGCTGGGTGTCCTCTCATCCTTCAGCCGTGAGCGATTTTAAGAAGCTGAAAGTCTGGCGGAAGGGGCACGCGCTGGCTCTGAACGTTCATCGTACGGCCGGGGGAATTCGAGGCGCTGGCCACAGTTCGTTACGCAGCCAGATGGTTCGAGCGGCATTGTCGATCCCGACAAACATTGTGGAAGGAACCGGCCAACAGAGTGGACGCGAGTTTGGTCGCTTCATCCGCTTCGCACTCAACTCGGCGTCGGAGCTAGAATACCACTTGATCGTCGCTAACGACATCAAGGCGATTGGTGTGAACGACTTTGATTCGCTATCGAGTCAGACGATCGAAGTCAGAAAGATGCTCCAGGGCCTGTTGACCCGCGTAATGAGCCCGACAAGAACTCCCCAGAAGCAAGTCGAGGCGTCGTGAACTGAAACCTTGCACCTACGCCACCGGCACCTCGCACCAGTTCTTTTCGCAGTTCGCCTCCGCCACTGGCACCTCCCACCCCCGTTCTGTTCGCCGTTGTAGTTATTCCTCAGCCTTCTTCAGTACTCCGTCTTTTATCGTCATCCGATCCAGATTCATCAGCCCCGGCGGAATATCCGATTCGCGTGGCACTGCTAGCACCGTCTGTCCGAGCCCCCCCCTCTTGAGCAGCGTCAGGATCTTGCTCGCCCGCCTCAGGTCCAGCTCAGCGAATGGATCGTCAAGCAGCAGCAGCGGTTCCATGCCCGCATGCTTACGCAGCGTTGCGGCCTCGAGCATCCGCAGCGCAATCGCCGCGGTGCGCTGCTGGCCCGCTGAGCCGAAGAAGCGTAGCTCGTGGCCGTCGAGCGTGAGCTCGAGCTCGTCACGGTGCGGACCCACCTGCGTCAGCCCACGCTTCATATCGTGCGGCCGCTTCTCCTCGAGCGCGGCAAGCATCGCGTCGTAACGAGCTCCCGCGCCCATTTCGGCGAAAGGGCTCGCGTACTTCATCTTCGCCGCGCCACGCTCACCGATCGTCGTGCACAGTCTCGTGAATTCCTCCGCCAGCTCGGCCACCCACGCGCACCTCTCCTCGATGAGAACTGTGCCGTGCTCAGCCAACGCCGGCTCCCATACCGAGACGCGCGAATCGTTGGCACCCCGGCGCGTGGCGTCGCGCAGCGCCGCGTTCCGGCGAATGAGATTCGCGCGGTAGTTCTGGAGTGAGTTGAGATACTTTCTCGACGTGAGGGCCAATACGAGATCGAGAAAACGACGCCGCTCACTGGGCGCGCCGGTCACCAGCTCGAGATCGCGCGGGGAGAACATCACAGCTGGCAGCGCACCAAACGCCTCGCTCAGCTTGCGCGGTGACGCACCATCGAGCGTCACCTTCTTGCGCTTGGTCGATTTCTCGAAGCCGACCGAGATCTCGTGCGGACCCGACGTGCGGTATTTGGCCGAGAGGTGGAATCCGGCCGCGCCAAATCGGGTCACGTCCTGATCGCGCGCCGCTCGCTCGGCGCGCAGTGTCTGCAAATAGAAAATGCTCTCGAGGAGATTGGTCTTCCCGTGACCGTTCTCGCCGAGTATCGCGACGCCGTTAGCGGGAAGGTAGAGATCCACACGCTGGAGATTGCGGAAATCCCGAATCGAAATCCGCTCCAGCCAGACGCGCCTGATGTGCCCGCGTGCCGGAGTACGACGCACCGTGGGGTGGTGCGAATGCGGGTGCGGCGGGGGTTCTGCCGACTCAGTCGTGTGCACAGCGTCCGCGCGGGGGGGAGCCGTGCCTGGGGGGCCTTCGCCTTTCACTTGCCCCTGAACGCGGGCGCCCGCTTCTCCAGGAACGCCTTCGTCCCCTCTCGCATGTCGTCGGTCGCCGCGAGAATCGCAAAGTGATTGGCCTCGAGAATCAACCCCTCGTCGAGCGACATCTCGAGCCCGCGATCGATAGCCTCGATGCAAAGCGCGACAGCAAGCGGCGCGTTCGCAAGAATGGCCTTCATCATCTCGTGCGCTGCGCCCATCAGCTCGCCGGCGGGCACGACCTTGTTGACCAAACCGATGCGATATGCTTCGGGCGCGTCGATCATCTCGCCAGTCATGAGCAGCTGCATCGCTCTGCCCTTGCCGACGAGACGCGACAGCCGCTGACTGCCCCCGAAGCCCGGCAATAGTCCGAGCTTGCTCTCCGGCTGTCCGAACTTCGCCGCATCCGATGCGATGCGAACGTGACAAGCCATCGCCAGCTCGCACCCGCCGCCGAGCGCGAAGCCGTTCACCACTGCGATGACGGGCTTGGGGCAGGTCTCGATGCGGCGGAATACGTCCTGTCCCGCGCGCGCCCGTCCTTTCGCCACTGCCGGCGTTTGTCCCGCCAGCTCGGAGATGTCGGCGCCGGCAACGAACGCACGACCCTTCCCGGTGATGAGCACTCCGGCGATTGCATCATCTACCCTGATCGCATCGATCGCCTGGCCCAGCTCGGCGATTACCGCATCGTTGAGCGCGTTGAGCTTGTCGGGACGATTGATCCAAAGAATCGCGACTCGGTCCGCGACCTCGAGCGTCAGAAATTTGAAGGGCATTGGGGGGCGATACGATTGCAGGTAAATTCTTGACACGCGGGCGGCGATGTCGGTGAATGCGCCCGAGCAGTCAAATCTATTCAGAAGAACCGGTAATGGCTCGGAAATGGATCGTTCGTGAAGGGTCGAAAACGAAAGGATTCCGATACGTGGCCCCGAGCGGCGACGCCGTGCGCAAGCAGTCGGAGCTCGAGCGTATAAACGCGCTCCGCATCCCCCCGGCGTGGCGCGATGTGCACATCGCCACCAACCCTCGCGCCGCAATTCAGGTATGGGGCTTCGATGCGCGCGGACGGAAGCAGTACCGGTACCACCCGCGCGCGGTGGAGAAGGGCGAGCTGCGCAAATACTATCGGGTGCGGCAGATGGCGCGCGACCTGCCGTCGCTGCGTAGGCGCATCCTGCGCGATTTCCGCGGACAGGAGCTAACCTGCGAGAAGGTGTCCGCGGGAATAGTGCGACTCATCTCCGACGGATTCTTCCGTGTCGGCAGCGAGCGCTACCTCAAGGACAACAACACCTTTGGCATCACTACTCTCAAGAAATCGCACGTTGCAGTGCTAGACGACGCCGTCGTGTTCGAGTACAAGGGCAAGCGCTCGATCACGCAGCGGAACTACATCCCCGGTCGCGACGTCGTGAGATTCGTAACTGCTCTCATGTCATCGCCGGGTCCGCGCCTGTTTCGCTACCGTGAGGGCAGGAAGTGGTACAACGTCGATGCGCGCGATATCAACGACTACATCGAGAGCATTGCCGCGTTTCCCTACACGGCGAAGGACTTCCGCACCTGGGGCGGAACGCTCCGCGCGGCGACGGTGCTCGCCGAGCTGGGGAAGGGGAAGAGCCAGAACGAGCGGAAGAAGAATGTCGTCACCGCGGTCCGTCTCGTTGCAGCCGAGCTGGGCAACACCCCTACTATATGTAGGAAGTCGTACGTGCATCCGGTGGTGGTGACGCGTTACCTGCGGAGCGGGACCACGATCACGGTTCCTGACCATGCGCATACCTCGAAGCTCAATGGCACGGGACACGCGCCGGAGGAAAGTGCGCTGATCGGGTTTCTTGACGAATACTTTCCGGAGAGAAGGAAAACTCAGCGTGAATGGTAAGAATGGGTTTGAAAAACGAACTGAAGACTACCGGCCGTGGGCTGTGTGCGGGCCGGCTGTGGGCTGCGTGCTAGGGCTATGAAGCACGTACTCGCGATAGACCAGGGGACCACGGGCTCTACCGCGCTCGTGATCTCCGACGACGGGAAGATCGCCGGGCGCGGGTACCGGGAGATCACGCAGCATTATCCGCAGCCGGGGTGGGTGGAGCACGACGCGATGGAGATCCTGGAGCGCACGCTCGCCGCGGTGCGCGAAGCGGTCGCCGCGAGTGGCGTGACCCCGGATGTGATCGGCATCACCAACCAGCGCGAGACGATCGTCGTCTGGCACCGCGACACAGGGAAACCTTTAGCGAGAGCGATAGTCTGGCAGGATCGTCGCACCACCGAGCGCTGCGCCGAGCTGAAGGATCGCGCCAGCTGGCTTTCGCAACGCACCGGGCTCAGACCGGATCCCTACTTCTCGGCCACCAAGCTCGAGTATCTGCTCGCGAAGCCGGAGGTGGCGTTCGTCGCCAGAAACAACCGGCTGTGCGCGGGGACGATCGACAGCTGGCTCATATGGAAGCTCACCGGCGGACGCGTGCACGCCACCGATCCTACCAACGCATCGCGGACGCTCCTCTACGACATCAATGAGCTGCGGTGGAGCAGGGAGCTGTGCGACCTCTTCCACGTTCCAATGGGGATTCTTCCCGAGGTGCGTCCGTCGGCGGGAGATTTTGGCAGGACAACAACCGCCCTACTCGGAAGAGCGATTCCGATTACCGGTGTAGCGGGCGATCAGCAGGCGGCGCTCTTCGGACAGGGATGCTTCAACGCGGGACAGGTGAAGAGCACCTACGGCACCGGCGCATTCATCCTGCTGAACGTCGGAGACAAGGCGCCGGTGGCGCAGAGCGGACTGCTGGCGACCGTTGCGTGCGACGGGCAGGGACGCCCGGCGTACGCGCTCGAGGCATCGATCTTCATCGCCGGCGCGGCGGTGCAGTGGCTGCGCGACGGACTCGGGATTCTTTCCGAAGCGGCGGAGAGCGAGTCGATGGCGCGATCGCTCCAATCCAACGACGGAGTCTACTTCGTGCCCGCGCTCGTCGGACTCGGCGCTCCGCACTGGGACCCGCGCGCACGCGGAACGATCGTCGGTCTGACACGCGGCACGACTCGGGCGCATTTCGCCCGCGCCGCGCTGGAAGCGATGGCGTACGGCACGGCGGAAATGCTCGAGGTGATGGCGAAGCGTGGGAAGGTGACGTTCGACGGGTTGCGCGTGGATGGCGGCGCTTCCGCCAACAACTGGCTGCTCCAGTATCAGGCCGACGTGCTCAACATGCCGGTCGAGCGCGCCGACATGATCGAGACCACGGCACTTGGCGCCGCGGGTCTTGCCGGCATCGCAGGCGGGGTGTGGCGGGACGCCGCGGAGTTCATCGGGACGAGGACCTTCACAAAATTTTCTCCCGCGATATCCAGAGAGCTGGTCGAGGATGGAATCGCTGGGTGGCAGCGCGCCGTGCGCGCGACGCTTACATGGGCGCAGGACCGCGGCGCGAAGCCGAAGCGCCGCGCGGGGGCCGGGGGCCGCACCAAATCGAAAGGCGCAGGGAAGTCGAAAGGCCCACCCAAGCCGAAGAGTGCGGGCAAACCGGCCGGAGCGGGAAAAATGAAAGCGGCAAAATCATCTGCCGCGAAAAAGCGCCAGAGATGAATCAGCTGCTCAGCCTGACTCTCGGTGTGAATCTTCTCTTCGCCCAGGCAGCCGTCGCGTCTCCCTCGGACTCCTGGTTCGGAGCCGACAAGATCAAGCACTTTTTTCTCTCCGCGTTTGCGACCAGCATTTCATTCAGCGCGCTACAGGCAGCCGGCGCCAACCGACGCACCGCCATGACCGGCGCAATCGGAGCGAGCCTGGCCCTCGGTGTTGCGCGCGAGGTCCACAACCTGCGCACGACTCAATTATTCAGCAGTAAGGACCTCAGTTGGGGCGTATTCGGAACAGCAACCGCCGCAACAATGCTGAATCAGACAAGGAAGTAACCGTCCGCAGTCCGCAATCGAGTGCATTCCCAGATTGTCCCCTAACGCGCCTCCCCGTACAATAAGTGAAACACTCAACCCCTTCTCGATGACAACCCGCCGCGATTTCCTCAGGACCGCTGCCGCTGCGACCGCTGTCGCAGGCCTAGGTTCCTGCGCCCAGGCTGGAACGGGGACGGTGATGGCACCGCCTCCAACCTCAGGCGACGCCTCTATCAATGATCTTGTGCTCGAAGGCCTGAATGCGGCCCGATCCGCCGGCGCATCCTACGCTGACGCCCGGATTGGCCGCTATCGTCAACAGTCCGTCTTCACTCGCGAGCGCCAGGTAACCAACGTCAGTGACTCGGAGTCGTACGGCTTCGGCGTGCGCGCGCTTGTCGATGGCTCGTGGGGCTTCGCGGGAACGGGAGAGATGACACGCGACGGAGTGCAGCAGGCTGCGCGCGAAGCGGTCCGCCTTGCTCGCGCCGCGCGCGCGGTCCAAAAGCGGCCGGTGGAGCTCGCACCGGCGGCAGCTGTCAAAGGAACGTGGCGCACCCCGATCTCGCGCGATCCAATCGATGTTCCGATCGAGGAGAAGGTGGCGCTCCTGCTCGCAGCCAACGAAGCCGCGCTCATGGTACCCAGGGTTCGCTTCGTCAACTCCGGCATGCAGCTATTGCGGGAGGAGAAGACGCTCGCCACTACCGATGGCACGCTCACCACTCAGACATTCGTTCGGGTGGGACCGGGCTTCACCGCCACGGCAATCGCGGAAGGCGATTTTCAGAGCTACACCGAGGAGCTGGCCCCGCGCGGATCGGGCTGGGAATACATCGAGTCACTCAACATGCCCGGCAACGCGGAGCGGTGGGCATCGATGGCGGCGGAGAAGCTCAGTGCGCGGTCGGTCGACCCGGGACGGTATGATCTCATTCTCGAGCCGACCAACCTCTGGCTCACGATCCATGAATCGATCGGACATCCGACCGAGCTCGATCGCGCCATGGGGCTCGAAGCGAATTACGCAGGGACCAGCTTCATCGCTCCGCCCCAGGACTATATCGGGAAGTTCAAGTACGGTCCTGAGTTCATGAACGTCCAGGCCGATCGCACCCAGGAGGGCTCGCTCTCCCGCGTGGCCTGGGACGACGAGGGCGTGCCAGCCGACAAGTGGCTCCTCATCGAGAAGGGAATCTTCAAGGACTACCAGACCACCCGCGATCAGGCGGCCTGGATTGCGTCACTCACCGGCGTGCGGCGCTCGCACGGAACCTCCTTCGCGTCTTCGTGGGCGAACGTGCAGTTCCAGCGCATGCCCAACGTGTCTCTCATGCCTGGCGAGCGGGACATCGGACTCGACGAGATCGTGGCCGACACAGCCAACGGCATCGTCATCAGGAATCGAGGCTCGTGGTCGATCGACCACCAGCGCTACAACTTCCAGTTCTCGGGACAGGCATATTGGCAAGTGAAGAACGGAAAGATCACCGGCATGCTCAAGGACGTCGCCTACCAGGCCAATACGCCGCAGTTCTGGAACAGCATGGACATGATCGGCGGCGAAAAGAGCTACTGGCTCGGCGGATCGTTCGGTGACGGCAAGGGTGAGCCAAGCCAATCCAACTCGGTGAGTCACGGCTGCGTCCCCGCGCGCTTCAAGCAGGTCACGATCGTGAACACGGGGAGGCGGTCATGAAGCCCCCCCGCCCCCCCCGCCCCCGCTCGTTGTTTCACTCGGCAGGCGCGACGCTCGGATCACTCCTGACGCGCGAGCAGGCGAAAGCGCTCACGGATCGCGTGCTGGCGATGTCCACCGCCGACGAGACCCGCGTCGTCGTCAACAGTGCCTGGGAAGGAAACACGAGATTCGCGGGTGGAGAGATCACGACCTCCGGTGAATCCGTGAATACGACCGTCAGTGTCGGCGCGACGGTGGGCAAGCGCCGAGCCTCGACCATCACGAACGTGCTCGAAGATGCATCCTTGCGGCGCACGGTGGATCTGGCGATCCGGCTGGCGAGACTTTCTCCCGAGGATCCGGAGCTGATGCCGGAGCTCGGGGCGCAGAACTACGTGAACGTCAACAGCTTCATCGATAGCACGGCGAACCTCGGTCCCGAAGCGCGGGCGACCGCTGTTCGACAGGTGCTGGACCGCGCCCACGAAGTCGGCCGGCCGGCAGGCGATGTTTTCGTCGCCGGCTATCTCGAGGCCAACGCAGGAACGCGCGCCATCGCCAACAACCGCGGACTCTTCGCTTATCACCGCATTACGGGCGCGGACCTCTCGACCACGGTGAGGACTCCCGACCGCACGGGCTCGGGTTGGGCTTCGGCTGGAGCGCGAGACTGGAGCGCGATCGACCCCGGCGCACTCGGTGCGCGCGCCGCTCAGAAAGCCGTCGCATCGCGAAATCCTCAGGCGATCGAGCCCGGACCTTACACGGTGGTGCTCGAGCCCGGCGCCGTCGCTGATCTCATCCCGTTGCTTGCAGGCGCTTTCAACGCTCGTGGCGCCGACGAAGGTCGTGGAGCGTTTTCCAAACGCGGCGGCGGCAACAAGATCGGAGAGAAAGTCGCCGACGAGCGCGTCACGATCTATTCCGATCCGGCCGATCCCGAGCTGCTGGCGCAGCCCTTCGACGCCGAAGGATTCCCGCTGACGCGTCGAATCTGGATCGACAAGGGAATCCTGAGAGGCTTGGTGTACACGCGCTTCTGGGCGCAGAAGCAGGGAGTCGAGCCAACCGGCGGCGGTGGTGGTGGCGGCTTCGGTGGCGGATTGCCCGGCGGTCTGAAAATGGTCGGCGGCACCAGGACCGCCGAGGAGCTGATCGCCGGCACTCAGCGCGGCGTTCTCGTCACCCGCTTCTGGTACATCCGCTCACTCGATCCGCGCACGGTGATGAACACCGGCCTCACGCGCGACGGAACGTTCCTCATCGAGAACGGAAAGATCACCAGGAGCCTCAAGAACTTCCGCTGGAACGAGAGCCCGCTCTTCCTGCTCAACAAGATCGAAGAGATCGGCCGCGCGGAGCGCACGGCTGTCGGTCAGGTGATGCCGAGCATTCGCGCCAGGGAATTCGGCTTCACTTCGCTTTCCGACGCCGTTTGATCGATCGCGTCTCTCTGTAGTTCTCCTTTTCTCGGCTTCTAGCTCCCTGGTCGCTCGATAATCGCGGATGCCGGAAGTGCCACCGGGAGCGGTACGCTGCTCACGGCCGCATCCCAGACGATCCGCATCTGTCCGTCGCTCTCGCGCCGCCAGACCGTCACGTAGTTGCCGCGGTCCTCGAACGCGGGCATCGTGGCGTTCGGGCCCGGCGTGAATTTCATGGTGTACTGACCGCGCTCCACCGCGACTGAATCGGCGGCGATCACGTCTTCGGACCTGAGGTCAAAGGCTACGGTTCCCATTTTCAGGAAGTTCATCCAAAAGGTCCGTATCGAGTCCCGGCCGACGACCGCCTGCTGATTGGGCGGCATGAGCAACGCATCCTGGACAAACAGGCTAGTGACGGAGTCGGCGTGATTCGCGAGGTACCAGCCCTCGATCCTGGTGTTGAGAGAATCGATTTCTCGCTTCACCACCTCGGGGTCAGGCTGCTTTGACGTCCGGCACGCGGCCAGAGCCGCGACAGCAGTCACAACGAGAACGAATCGCATCTGCCTAGAAACGCTGCTCAGGCTGGGAATCGCCGGTTGTTGTGCGACGCGGAGTATTCGGCTCGGAGATCTTCTCGACCATGCGCCCGACCTCGCGGTCGCTGATGGCGTGGTCTTCGCGCGCCAGGTCAGCCTGCGCAATGATCCCCACCACGCGGCCGTCAGCGGAAACGACTGGGACGCGCCTCACTTGCTTCTCGATCATGATACGCTCCACCACGTCGACGTCATCCTCCGGCGAGCAGAAGGCGGGAGCGGGAGACATCACGTCGTTGACCTTCGAGTCGGGCGTCTTGCCGCGCGCCACCCCGCGTACGGTTATGTCACGGTCAGTCAGCACGCCAACCAGTCGGTTCCGGTCGGTTCGCTCGAGTACTGGAACGCAACCGCAGTCGAAGTCGGCCATTAGCCTCGCTGCGACCTGTAAAGTGTCATTGGGTGTGCAACACTGTGGATCCCGGGTCATGATTTCTTTTGCCAGCATCGTTCCCCCTTGCTCTCGTTTTTGTGGGTTGGACCGAGCGTTCAGGCTTGCATGGAGCTTGCCACCGGCCGAGGACGCATCCTCACCGCAGTCCGAAGGTCAGCGTTGCCCATTTTGACTCGTAGTCGATAGTCGTGTCAGCAGCCGACCGTGCCATGTGGATGAACTTGACGTACCAGACGCCCCGAGAGGTGATTCTGATGCGTGCTTCGCCTTCTCTGTTCGTGCGGACCGTCTGCTGCGCGATGCGTGCGCCATTCGGAGTGCGGCCGCCCGAGATCACGACCTGATTGGCTACCGGCTCGCCTTCCACCACGGCGCGGACCCGCAGCGTGCCGCCCAGTCTGAGCGCATACGGATTGTCCAGCGGGACGAGCTCGGCGGGAAAGCCAAGCTCAGCGGTGTATCGTGATGTTCGCTTGGATCCAACCTGTACGAGCGCCTTCACGTGTTTTGAGTAACGTTCCCGCGCCGGAAGGTCGAGCTCTCCGCTCCTCCTACGCGCGGCGAGGACATCGGGAATGCCGTCACCGGCCAGATAGGTGTTGAAGTCCTTCGCCTCGAGCCTGATCTCTCGCGGGAGAAGCGAAGCGCCGATGACATAGGTGCCGCTGTCGCCCAGCGGCACAGTGAGGACACTCGTTGTTTTCCCTGTATCGGCCCAGCCGGCGCGATCGACTGGCGTTGTAACGCCGGTGGGATCCACGATCGAGAGATCGCGCAGACGATCCTTCGAGACCGCGTTCTCGCTCTTGCTGAAATTGCCGTTGAGGACCTGAAGGCGAACCGTTCCGTTTGGCGCGACGAAATAGTTTTCAGCACGGAGGAAGAGATCGTGCGCGGCGAGTGTGCCTGCCATCGCCAGTAACAGAAACGCGGGCACAAGTATCCGCCCTGTTTTCATCTCGAGGAGATCCTCGCTGCAGGTGTGATGGCTACTGGTAACCAGACATCGGTTTGACGTCGCCCAGCAACTGCCCCAACGCCGGCTCCCAGTGCTCCCCCAAGTCCCGCACCAATGAGGGTCAATTCGGCGCGCGTGGATGGATTAAAGCAGTAGTCGCAATTCTCCGCTTCTTTGCCCACTGCGTTCCCGAGGATTCCTCCCAGCGCTACGCCCGCAAGAAAGCCGACTACCGCCCCCTTCATCTTGCGGCTGCGCTTTCCGTGCGCGACGTCGATGGCAGTAATCATCGCGGTGCTCAGAGCACGAGTATCCCCTTGAGGGGATTGCCGGAAGAATAGCGTGTCCGGAGCTGTCGTTACCACAGTGGCGATTTCTTTTTTGTCGCCGAGGGAAGGCGAAAGAATTCGAACCCGTGCCCCGTTTGGAACCGGCCAGCTAACGGTCGCATCGGTCTGTGCACCGGATGCAGCTGGAACAAAGACCGCGACTGTCAGAAGAACCGAGACGATCCGCATCGGCAGCTCGATTAGAGTGGATTTCGATAGCTTTCGAATGGGCCAACTATAACGATCTGTGTCGTTCCTTGTCTATATTCCACGCGTGAAGCCACGTACCAGATTCCTCATCGGCGGTGTCCTCGTCCTCGGCACCGCCGGCTATCTCGCCGCCAGCGCCATCAAGGACACCGGGGTCTACTACCTGACGCCGGGTGAGCTATCGGCGAAGACGAAAAGCGATCCGACATTCTACGAGACCGGAGTGAAAGTCGGGGCGCGCGTCGTGAATGGGTCGATCATCCGCGATCCCGGCGGCCGTCAGGTTTCGTTCAAGGTGACGGACGGTGCCCAGACCTATGATGTCGTTTACCGCGGCATCACTCCGGATACTTTCACGGACGATGTCGACGTCGTTCTCGAGGGACGACTCGGTCGCGACGGTACTTTCCGCGCGACGACGCTGCTTGCGAAATGCGCGTCGCGATACGAGAACGCGCCCGAGAAGTACAGAGAGACTCCCGGATACAAGCAGGCAACACCACCGCCGGCTCCGCCGGATCAGCGGGCGTGATCCTCGTTGGTGAGCTGTCCCTCTGGGTCGCGCTACTCATGGCGGCCTGGGGAGCGACGGTGTCGTTCGCTGGTGGACACCTGCGCCGCCCGGACCTGATCGAGAGCGGTGAGCGCGCCATCTACGCCACGCTGGCGATGGTGGTTCTCGCCTCGATTGGACTGTGGACGGCGCTCCTCACGCACGACTTCTCGATCAAGTACGTCGCGTCCTTTACCAGCGCCAATCTCCCGGTCGTCTACACGATCAGCGCCTTCTGGGGCGGGCAGTCGGGATCCCTGCTTTTCTGGGCGCTGATACTCGCGATTTTCTCTGGTCTCACGCTGTGGACGAATCGGACTCGCAATCGCGAGCTGATGCCGTACGTATCCGGCACGCTCGCCGTGATCCTCGCCTTCTTCCTCGCCACCATCTGCCTCGGCTCCAATCCGTACGAGCGGCTCGACTGGATTCCACCGGATGGACGCGGACTCAATCCGCAGCTGCAGAATCCGGGAATGGCGATCCATCCGCCCAATCTCTACTTCGGCTACATCAGCACGTCCATTCCGTTCGCGTTCGCGATTGCCGCGCTCCTGACGCGGCGACTCGACGCCGAGTGGCTCGCGGCGGTGCGGCGGTGGGCGCTCTTCTCCTGGTTTTTTCTCACCGTCGGCATCACGCTCGGGATGTGGTGGGCCTACGTCGAGCTGGGTTGGGGAGGTTACTGGGCGTGGGACCCCGTCGAGAACGCATCGCTCCTGCCCTGGCTGGTGAACACCGCGTTCCTGCACTCGATAATGGTGCAGGAAAAACGAGGCATGCTGCGCAAATGGAACGTCACTCTTGTGGCGTCGGCATTCCTGCTCTCGATCTTCGGCACGTTCATCACGCGCAGTGGAGTCATTTCCAGCGTCCACTCGTTTGCGCAATCGAGAGTGGGATGGTGGTTCGCCGGCTTTCTCGTCGTCTGTATCGCCCTCACGGCTTATCTCGTCACTACACGGCTCAACGACCTGCGTGCGGACGCCGAGCTGGAAAGCATGCTGAGCAGAGAGGCGGCGTTCCTCTACAACAACCTGGTCCTGATTGGGATTGCGTTCTCGGTATTGTGGGGGACGATCTTTCCGATTCTGAGCGAGGCGGTGCGCGGCGAGAAGATCACAGTCGGGCCGCCGTTCTTCAACACGGTGAACGTCCCGCTCGGGCTGTTGCTGCTGCTGCTCACCGGGATCGGACCGCTCATCGCCTGGCGGCGCGCCTCCGTCGCCAATCTGAAGCGGCAGTTCACGGCTCCAGTGGCGGCGGCCGTCGTCATTGGAATTCTCCTGTTCGCGCTGGGTGTGCGTAATCTCGCCGCTCTCCTGTCGTACACATTCGGCGCGCTCGTTCTCACGACGATCGTTCAGGAATTCTCGAAGGGTGTTGGTGCGCGCCATCGCATGTATGGGGAGTCGCGTGTGATCGCGCTGCCCCGCCTTGTCGCGCGCAATCGCCGGCGTTATGGCGGATACATCGTGCACGTAGGGGTCGTGATACTCTTCGCCGCTTTCGCGGGCATGGCGTTCAAGCGCGAGTACGACCTGACGCTCAAGGCGGGAGAATCGAAAACGGTCCTCGATCCCTGGGGCCAGAGCTGGACTTTTTTGAGCCAGGGAGTTTCCCGCTACAACGTGCTCAACCGGGAAGTGACCGCGATCGCCCTCGACTTGAAGCGCGATGGAAAGAGTGCGGGGCTACTGACCAGCGAAAAGCGGCAGCACGTCGACACGCGCGGCGCTCCGACCTTCGAGCCCTCCACTGAAGTCGGCATCAAGGGATCGTTCAGGCAGGATGTGTACGTAGTCCTGGCTGGAGTGCGGAACGCCGACGACGCGGAGATTCGCGTCAGCTTCAATCCGTTGGTGCGCTGGGTATGGATGGGTGGCGCACTCATGGCGTTGGGCGGACTTATCGTGATGTGGCCAGCGGCCGATAAGCGCCGGGTGCAAAGCGGGTACATCGCGGTTCTCAAGCCGCAGCACCTGCCCGCCAGGGAGCGTGTTGAGGATCTGGTAGGTGCATGAGGGCGTTCGTTGTGCGTTACCCGTTTTTGCGTTCTCCGTTGATCCGTTCAGGATGCACAATGACGGGTAAACAGAGAACTGTCGAACGGGAAACGCAAAACCAACGGTCATTTTCGCGTCGCCAGTTTCTGATCAGTGCTCCGGGGATTCTCGGAAGCGGCCTCGCGATTTCCAGCGCTCGCTCCCAGTCGCAGCTTCAGACTTTCAACGGCCCGATGGCCAACGCTCAGGAAGTCTACCGACCGGTCAAGCTGGCGCCGAAAGCAGGCGCATCCCCCTCGATGACCCCTCTCGAGCGCGATCACCTCGAGCACAAGATCAAATGCCAATGCGGGTGTGTTCTCGATGTCTTCACCTGTCGCACCACCGACTTTTCGTGCAGCGTGTCACCGGCGATGCACGGCGATGTTCTGGCCCTAGTGGAAGGAGGCTACGACGCGCCGGAGATTCTTGCCGCGTTCCAATCGGTGTACGGCGAACGAGTGCTGATGGCGCCGGTGAAGAGCGGTTTCAACCTGCTCGGATATGCGATGCCCTTCATCGTGCTCGGAACGGGAGCCGTCGTGGTCGCGGCGCTCATAAAGAGATGGAGGTCGCGCGCGCCGGCGGCAGTGGCAATCGTCCCTGACGCCGAGCTGTCCGCTACGCGCGAAGAGCTGGCGCGACTCGACGCCGCCGTAAGGAGTGACGCATGACCGCGCTACTCATCGGAACGGCTCTCGCCGTCGCGTCGCTCTGCTATGTGTTGTACCCGTTGCTGCGCTCGGACCTGGCTGTGGCCAAGCCCTCACCAAAGCGACCGATTCCGTCGCCACGCCAGGGTTACGCGGTGGACGCGTTGCGGGAGCTGGAGTTTGACCGGCAGACCGGCAAGATATCGGACTCGGACTACGCGACCCTCAAGACCCGTTACACCGAGCAGGCAGTCGCGGTAATGCGTGCGGCGGAAACAGATGTTAAGGTCTGCCAGAACTGCGGGCCGCGGCCTGATCGGCAGGTGGACGCGGAGTTCTGCTCCAACTGCGGGAACAGGCTCCTCAGTTAGCCAAACTCCACTCCGGCGCGCCGGGCCTTGACGCTTCGGTCAATTGCGGCAACTATGCGGAAGGACGAGTTGACCGAGCGCTAGCAGCATTTTGTTGAGGCGCCATCTGTATGCGGTCGCGGTACCAGCGCCGCGGCACGCTCCTCGCCAAATAAGTCGGTCAGTCTCCAAACCTACGCTCAAATCCGAGGAATGATGTCGCAGCCCAGCCGAATTGAGCTCACCGAGGATGCAACACCCCGGCCGACCCAGCCCGGGTCGAGGCGGGATCCGGGAATTGCCCGCACGATTGCCGTGCTCGACCTGGCATTCGGACCGCCGAGCGAGCGCAATTACGACATAAAGCTTTGGGACGGCACGCTTCAGCGGGGCGGGATTTCCCCGACGGCCGATTTTTCTCTCTTTTTTCGGCGGCGCGGCGGACTGAGACGGATGCTCCTCCCGCCTTCCGAGCTGACCATCGTCGAGGCCCTTATCTCCGGAGACGTCGAGATCGAGGGGAACATGGAGTCGGCGATGGGCCTGAGCGACGTGATTGGAAAGAACGTCCAGTCCGGCGGTGGGCTAGCCAAGCTCTTGCCCAGGGTTCTCACGCTGCCGAAGGACGACGAAGCCCCGCCGCTCGACGAAACCCGCTACTCGCGCAGCCTGCGGCTGCTGACTCCGCATGTTAGAAAGAGCGCCGCCCCTGAGATCCGGTTCCACTACGACCTCGGCAACGAGTTCTACTCGATGTGGCTCGATCCGCGGATGCAGTACAGCTGCGCCTACTATAAGAAGGAAACGGACGACCTCGCGACCGCGCAGCTCAACAAGCTGGACCACATCTGCCGGAAGCTTCGTCTCAAGCCGGGCGATCGCCTTCTCGATATTGGTTGCGGGTGGGGCGGATTGGTGATGTATGCCTGCGAGAGGTACGGTGTGGAGGCAACTGGAGTCACGTTGGCTCCGAAGCAAGCGGCGTGGGCACAGCAGAAGATCGCGGAGAAAGGAATCCGTGACAGGTGCAAGGTGGAGGTGATGGATTTCCGAGACCTCCCGGCTACTGCGCGCTTCGATAAGATGACCTCGGTCGGTGTGACCGAGCACATCCCCGAAGACGAGCAGCCCGATCATTTTGCCCGTGCATTCGAGCGGCTCACCCCGGGCGGGCTTTTCATGAACCATTGCGAGGTGAGCACCCGCACGGCGCGCCGCACCAACAGTGTGGGCGAGAAGCTGAGTCGCCGGCTCTGGAAGCGGGATCAGTTCATCGACAAGTACGTCTTTCCGGATGCGAAGCTGGTTCCACTGGCCTCGGTGATCCGCTCCGCTGAGCGCGTTGGTTTCGAGACGCGTGACGTGGAGAGTCTGCGCGAGCACTACGCGATGACGTTGCGGGCGTGGGTGCGGGGTCTCGAGCTCCGGAAAACGGAGGCGACTGCGCTGGTGGGAGAGCGCACTTACAGGGTGTGGAGGCTTTACATGTCGGCGGCGGCATACGGGTTTCACACCGCCGGCTTGAACATCGTGCAGACGCTGCTCGCTAAGCCGCGTCCTGGCGGCAACTCGAACATGCCGCTCACGCGCGAATACATGTATCAAACCCCCGGCTGACAGGAGGGACTGGTCATGGCAGTGCGTGATTTCGTGGATCTCAAGGGAGTGAAGTGGAAAGTCTGGCCCGTTACGCCCAGCGCGATTCGGCCCAAGACGGCGGCCGAGGATTACCTCGGCGATTACATGGATGGCTGGCTCGTATTCGAGTCGAACGCCGAGCGCCGCCGGCTGGCGCAGTATCCCCCGAATTGGGACACGCTGTCCGATAACGGCCTGTTGCAGCTGCTCAAAAGCGCCATGGTGGTTTCTGTCCGCAAGACGCCCGAGAGGAGCGGAGACGCGGGAGCGCGCTAGTGCTCCAGCTGCTTCATCCGTTGAATGGCGATCTGGATCGGTATGAACGTCGCCGCCAGGCACAGGGCGGTCGCGGCTCCGAACCCGATCCATAGACCAGTAACACTCGGCTCGATGTTCAGAAGATGCGCGCCTACGTATTGGTACACCGGCCGCGCCTCGATGACGATCACCAGCGCGATGAGCGCGATCGACGACATCATCAGCACCAGTCCTCCGAACGAAGTCGGAATCTGGGCGGCATTCTCGGTGTTGAACTTGGGAAACAACGCGCCGAATCCGAGTGCCAGCCCCGCGATCGCGAAGGTCAGCATGGTGATGGTGAAGACCGATACCGCCATCATGAAGCCGCTGACCTCGAGCAGGATGTCGGTGGCAAAGATGAGGACTAGCGCGAGCACGAGCAGCGGGATCGTGCCCACCCAGAACTTCGACCAGAGCAGCTGACGCATCTCGAGCGGGCTCGATCGTAGCAGCCAGAGCGTACGTCCCTCAAGGCTGATGCCCGGGAAAATGAATCGTGCGGCAATCGAGGCGAGCACGAACCCGGCCAGAACCAGGTTCACGAAGGGGATCACGTTCTGGAGAAAGAAGGTGATCCCTTCTCCGCGCAGCGGCAGAAACTTGATGTTGAACACGTAAACGACGACGAGAACCGCCAAGAGAATCAGCTGTGACCATTGCGTCGTGTCGCGGAAGAAGAGCCGCATCTCCTTGAGCACCAGCTCGCGCCGCATCACGCCCCATGGCGTGAGCGCGCGGCCAACGAGCCGTCCGAACGTGCCTTGCCGCACCCAGCGCTCCCCACTCTCCTGCGATTTGCTGAACCCGCGCATGTAGAGCCAGCGGTGCAGCACCGCGCCGAAGACAACCGCGGCGGCCGCCGTTGACCACAAGAGATAGAATGGAAGTATCTCCGGATCGTCGCGCACCCAGGTCATGATGCCTTGCGCCGCCCACTCGCTCGGCAGCCAGGACGACGTCGGGGCGCGCAGGAGAGAGATGAACTCCACCAGCGACCGGAATCCTTCCGGGCGCGCCAGTCGCTCGGGCCGCACGAGGCGGAAGAGCAGAACCACTCCCGCACCGGCAAGGACCGCGATCAGGCTGAGAATGTCGCGCGTTCGGCGCGCCGGAAAAATGTTCACCAGCAGCAGCGTGAGTGCGCTGCCGATCACGGCGGGAATGACCAGGAACGGAAGCATCGCGCCGATCGCGACGAGTGGGTAAAGCAGTCCACCGTCGTAGCTCAAGCCGTATGCGGTGAGCACCGGAGTGACGAGAAGGACGACCATCCAGCTCGAATGCACGCCCGTCTCCAGCAGCTTCGCTCCATATAGTCGCAACCAATCGACTGGGGCCGCGACGAGCAGATCGAGATCTTTGGCCAGGAAGAAGCTCGAGAGCGCCGTCACGATGTTGGAGAGGACGAGAATTCCCATCAGGCTCAGGAACGTGAGTCCCAGCAGCTTGCCCGCGAGCAACGCGCCGATCTCCGGGATGCCCCTGAAGTAATTGAGCATCCTGTACAGGAGTCCGAACACGAACAGCCAGAACGCGCCGCCGACCGCCACGAAGAGGATCAGCTTGCCGAGGCGATTCTCCGGCTTGCCAAGTGGCTGCGCTTTTGCCGCCAGAATCTTCGGCGACAGCAGATGCAGGAGTGAAGCGGTTCTCCGGAGGGCCAGGGCCGGGCGGGGGCCGGAGAGTGTAATGGCGAGGTCGCTATGCATCGAGCACGTCCATCGCAACACGCGCGGCTGTCTCGCCGGTCAGCCGCAAGAAAATTTCCTCGAGCCCGGCACCCGCCGCTTCCGCTCGTAGCTCGCTCAGCTTTCCGACCGCCCGGATCTTCCCTTGCTGGATGATCGCAATGCGGTCGCAGAGAGTCTCCGCAACCTCCAGTGTGTGCGTAGACATCATGATCGTGTGTCCCCGCTTCACGTACGCGCGGAACAGGTCCTTGAGAATGCGGGCCGCCTTCGGATCGAGCCCGACCATCGGCTCGTCGACGACGATCACTTCCGGCCGATGAACGAACGCGCTCGATATGATCAGCTTCTGCCGCATCCCGTGGCTGTAGCTCTCGACGAGCTCGTCCGCCCATTCCTCGAGGTCGAAAAGCGCCATCAGCTCACGGGCGCGGTGGTCGACCTTCTCTCCGTCCTGTCCGTAAAGTCCGGCGACGAAGCGCAGAAACTCGGCGCCCGTCAGTTTTTCATAGATGAATGGGCGGTCGGGAATGAACCCCAGCTTCGACTTTGCGGCGATCGGATCCTCGCTGAGATCGATCCCGGCGAGGTGGATGCTCCCCGAGGTTGGCTGCAGAATCCCCGCGATCATGCGAAGGGTCGTCGTCTTGCCCGCGCCGTTGGGCCCGAGAAAGCCGAATAGCTCACCGTCGGGGACGCTCAGGTCGATCGAGTCCACGGCGGTGAAGGAACCGTATTTCTTGCTGAGATTTCTAAGCTCGATCATTTGCGTGTTTGTGAGGCCCTGAAGGCAATCTCGAACGCGGTGCGCGAAACGGAGAGACCGCCCGGCATCCGCGCCGCGACGACGCGTCCCTCCGCGTCGACCCAGGCGCTGATTGCCGCTGGTGTGCTCTCGACTCGCCAGGCGCGGACCGTATCCCGATGTGCGACGGCCCAATTGCCGGCGGCGTCGGTTGCCGCGCTGTCGACTACCGAGAACAACGACTCCGCATGAATCTTCAGCTCGGGTCTCAGCACCGTGCGCGTCGTCGGATCGAACACGGACATGGTTTGCGCGCGACCGACGTCACGCGGTCCGCCGAGCATGAACGCGATGGATGCGAGCGTGGGCGTGAACACCGGAGGAGTGAAATTCAGCCGCGCCGCCGGTGTGACGCGTCCGGATCCCGCGACTGCCGCCACCAGCGTCGTGTCCTCCTCGACCGCCGCGCGTATGGAGAACGGGAGCGTCGCACGCGCGATCTCGATCGTCATCGCCTGAAGTCGAAAGCCCCGGGTGAGTGTCGTCTGCCAGCGCGCCGTCGTCCGTCCCACGGTGCCCGAGGACGAAGGGAAGTCGCCGACGAAGTACTCCTCGCTCACGAGGTTCTGCACGGTGGTATCGATCGCGGAGGAAGCGGATCCGATCGTCTGGCCGTCGCGCTCGACGAGGTAGTAGAAGGTCGCGGGCTGTACGGTAAGCGCCACTTCGGCCAATCGTTGTTCTTCGCTTCGACTGGCGTTGCGGCGAAGCATCAGCAGGAGCCCGACTAGCCAGAGCGCTACGACTCCGACGCCAATGGCGACGCGGCGTGTTTTTGCAGGGATCGACGACACCCTTATCAGACGATTGTGAGGCTCGTCTCGCTATTGATCCATCCCAGGTAACGCTCGAGCCCCCCGGAGACAGGAACCACGAGCAGCTCGGGCACTTTGTAGGGATGTAGCTCCTTGAACGCTCTTTCCAGGCCGTGCACCGCGCCCGAGCGGGTCTTGAGCATGACCATCACTTCCTGCTCATCGGCGAGCTTGTCTTCCCAGCGGTAAAGCGACCGCGCTCCGGGCATGACCGTTCCGCAGGCGACCAATCGGCGTTCCAGGAGCGCCTTGATGAGCTTTACTGCGTCGTCGGTGCTCGCGAGCGTGGTGAGGATGACGACCGCATCTGTGTGAGCCACGTAGATAATCCGTTGGTGGAAGCGATGTTGGTGACCGGAATGTAATCAACCTATGAGGGACGGCTTGAGTCCGGCCGCGTAACCCGCGATTTTACGAGGCTATGCCCGAAGAATCACTGATCGTCCGCGGCGCTCGCGAGCACAACCTCCGCAACATCGATGTAACCATCCCGCGAGACAGGCTTACGGTCATCACCGGGCTGTCCGGCTCGGGTAAGTCGTCGCTCGCGTTCGATACGATCTACGCCGAAGGACAGCGGCGCTACGTCGAGTCCCTGTCGGCGTACGCGCGACAGTTCCTTGGGCTGATGGAAAAGCCGGACGTCGATTCGATCGAGGGATTATCGCCGGCAATTTCCATCGAGCAGAAGTCTGCCGGTCACAATCTGCGGTCGACTGTGGGGACCGTCACCGAGATCTACGACTACCTGCGACTCCTCTACGCTCGCGCCGGTACCCCGCATTGCCCCAGCTGCGGACGCCCCGTCGAGCGCCAGAGCGCTGGCCAAATCGCGGATTCCATTCTCACCTGGGACGTCGGCACCAAAATCGAAATCCTGGCGCCGCTGGTGCGCGGACGCAAAGGCGAGTTCCGCGAGCTGTTCGAGGCTGCGCGCAAGCAGGGCTTTGTGCGCGCGATCGTCGACGGAGAGCTGATCGAGGTCGCCGATCCGCCGAAGCTCAATCGGCGCATGAATCACAACATCTCAGTAGTCGTCGACCGTCTGGTGGTGAGACCGGAAGATCGCGGCCGCCTCAATGACTCGGTCGAGACGGCGCTAAAGCTGGCCGAAGGCCTCGTCGAGATTCACCGCCAGGACGACCGGAGCGTTCACCTCTTCTCCGAGAAATATGGCTGCCCGATCTGCGGAATCTCGCTGCCCGAGCTCGAGCCGCGGCACTTCTCATTCAACTCTCCCTTCGGCGCATGCCCAGCCTGCGTGGGTCTCGGCAGCCGACGGCAGGTGAGCGAGCAGCTCATACTTGGCGACGCGAGCATCAGCATTCTCGAAGGGGTGGTGCTCCCCTGGGGGGAACCCGACGGCTATCTCAAGAAGATCATCCTGTCGGGATTGGCACGGCAGTTCAACTTCAACCTCAACACGCCGTGGGGAAAGCTGAGCGCGGAAACGCGCGACAAGCTCCTCTATGGTACGACGGGACAGAGCGGCAAGCGCATCGACACCTCCGGCGCCACCTGGGAGGGAATTCTCTCCAACATCCAGCGCCGATACGACGACACGGAATCGGATTCGGCGCGGATCGAGCTCGATCAGTACATGATCGCCACCGCGTGTGCCACGTGCGCCGGCCGGAGACTCAAGCCTGAATCGCTGGCGGTGACACTCGCCGAGATGAACATCGGCGACCTGGTACAGCTCTCGATCACCGAAGCGCTCGAGTTTTTCGAGTCAGTCCCCGTGCGTGGTGATGGAAAGCCCGGTCTCGATGCCGAGATAGCCGGTCCGATTCTCAAGGAAGTTCGCGAGCGCTTGCGCTTCCTCAACGATGTCGGGCTCGAGTATCTCACCCTCGGACGCTCGGCGGAATCACTCTCCGGCGGTGAAGCGCAGCGCATCCGCCTCGCGACGCAGATCGGGTCGCGACTGGTAGGCGTGCTCTACATTCTCGACGAGCCTTCGATCGGTCTGCATCAGCGGGACAACGCCCGCCTCCTCGCTACGCTCCGCCAGCTCCGCGATCTGGGCAACACCGTCATCGTCGTCGAGCACGACGAGGAGACAATGCGTGCCGCCGACCACCTCATTGATCTCGGGCCGGGCGCGGGAAAGCACGGCGGCCTCGTCATCGCCGACGGCACGGTCGAAGAAGTGCTCGCCAGCGAGGAGTCGATCACTGGGCGCTACCTGCGCGGCGAGGCCGAGATTCCGGTTCCGTTTGAACGCCGGCCGCGCATGCCCGGGCGCAGCATCCGCATCGAGGGCGCGCGCGAGCACAACCTGCGCGACCTCGACGTGGAGATTCCGCTCGGGCTGTTCGTCGCCGTCACCGGTGTGTCGGGAAGCGGCAAGTCCACCCTCATTGAGGACATTCTGCACAGCGCCATGGCGCGGCACTTCACTCGCGCTCGCCTCATTCCCGGCGCTCACGACCGGATCACCGGCTTCGAGCACCTCGACAAGGTGATCGACATCGATCAGAGTCCGATCGGCCGTACGCCGCGCTCCAATCCGGCGACGTACACGGGTTTGTTCACGCCCATCCGCGAGCTGTTCGCCGAACTGCCCGAGGCGAAAATTCGAGGCTACGGTCCCGGGCGTTTCTCGTTCAACGTGAAGGGCGGGCGTTGCGAGGCGTGCGAAGGGGACGGCCTCGTCAAGATCGAGATGCACTTCCTGCCCGACGTCTACGTCCCGTGCGATGTGTGCAAGGGCAAGCGCTACAACCGCGAGACGCTCGAAGTACGGTTCCGCGGCCTCAGCATCGCCGACGTTCTCGAGCAGAACGTGGAAGACGCGCTTCACTTCTTCGAGAACCAGCCGCGCGTGCGCCAGAAGCTTCAGACACTGTTCGACGTCGGACTCGGCTATGTCCACCTCGGACAGAGCGCGACCACGCTATCGGGCGGCGAGGCGCAGCGCGTCAAGCTTGCAGCTGAATTATCCAAGCGCGACACCGGCCGGACCTTCTACATTCTCGACGAGCCGACGACCGGACTGCATTTCGAGGATGTGCGACTGCTCCTCAGCGTCTTGCACCGGCTCGTCGATCGTGGAAACACCGTGCTCGTGATCGAGCACAATCTTGACGTGATCAAGACTGCGGACTGGATTATCGATCTTGGGCCCGAGGGTGGGCTTCGCGGGGGAGATGTCGTTGCCGCGGGAACCCCGGAAGCCGTCGCCGAAGTGAGCGCATCATATACGGGGCAGTACTTGCGGACTATGCTCGGGAGAAAGAAGGAGAGGAAGCTCAAGGCCGGGTAGCGGCTTCTGACTGCTTTTTGCGTTTTGAGTTTGCGGTTTTTGCGTTTTCCGTTTTTGCGTTCTTTGGCTGTAACGGTTGAACGGGCAACGGATAAACGGGAAACGCACGACGTACGCATCTTCCCCTTATCTTCCATAGATGGTCTCGCTCCTCGACATCATCGGCCCGGTAATGGTCGGCCCGTCGTCCTCCCACACCGCCGGTGCGTGCCGTTTGGGCCTTCTTGCACGCTGTCTTGTCGGTGGCACTCCGCAGTCGGGACTGCTGCAGCTGCACGGCTCCTTCGCGCGCACCGGTGAGGGTCACGGCACCGACAAGGCGCTCGTCGGCGGGCTGCTCGGTTTCCGTCCTGACGACGAACGGCTGCGCGAGGCGCTCCAGATCGCCGAGCGTGAGGGCCTCGACTACCGCTTCGAAAAAACCACGATCGCCGACGCGGCGCACCCCAACACGGTTCGCATCAACGTCGAGTTGAATGGCGTCAAATCCACGATGTTGGGGTCTTCCCTGGGGGCGGGGCGCGTTCTCGTCCAGGAGATAGACGGGTATCCAGTCGAGGTAACCGGAAACTTCCACACCATTGTTCTCGTAGCTGAGGATAGGAAGGGCTCGATCGCCAGAATCACGAGCATCCTGGCGGAACACGACATCAACATTGCGACGCTGAGGTTGTCGAGAAGGGAGCGCGGCGGGGACGCGTTCATGGTCATCGAGTGCGACGAGGCACCCGACAAGAAAGCGGGTGAGGAGCTCGACGCCCTCGACTGGGTGCGCTGGACGCGGCGGCTCGAGAAAGTGAGCGGCGGCTAGTGTACAAAGCGCTGGCGGACGCGATCAGGGACGCCGAATCGCAGAAGAAATCGCTGGCGCAGGTGGCGCTGGCGGCCGAATCGCGCGATCAGGGGCGATCGGTCGACGACATCAAGGCGCAGCTCATGAAAGCGCTGGTGGTGATGCGGAGCGCGATCGAGCGCGGATTGGCGGGTGATCTGTATTCGGCTTCCGGATTAGTGGGTGGCGACGCGGCCAAGCTGCGCACGAATGCGCGTGGGCCGCTCGCTGATACGCCGTTCCGCGACATACTCACCCGCGCGCTGGCGGTGCAGGAAGTGAACGCGGCGATGGGCGTCATCGTCGCCGCGCCAACCGCCGGAGGCGCGGGGATTTTGCCTGCGATTTTGACCGGTCTGGCGAAAGCGCGATCGGTGTCGGACGAACGAGTCGTTGACGGATTGGCAGCGGCAGGTCTGATCGGTGCCGTGGTTGCCGAGCGAGCCTCGTTGTCGGGTGCGGAAGGTGGATGTCAGGCGGAGACGGGCGCCGCGGCAGGAATGGCGGCCGGTGCCGCGACGGAGATGCTGGGAGGAACGCCATCGCAGGTTGGGCACGCGGTGGCGCTCACGATGCAGGGCACGCTTGGACTGGTCTGCGATCCGCTCGGCGGATTGGTGGAGCTGCCCTGTGTGTTCAGGAACGCGACGGGATCCGCGATCGCGCTGGCGGGAATCGAGATGGCGCTCGCCGGGATCACCTTCGCGATCCCGGTGGACGAGGTGATCGATGTTATGGGAGAGATTGGCCGCGAGATGGATGTCAGGTACCGGGAGACCGCTGGTGGCGGGCTCGCGGCCACGCCGACAGGCCGCCGGCTGGCGAAGGAGCGGCTGTACCAGATCAAGCGGTCAGATTCGTGATGTTTACCTAGTGATAGAGAGGGGAAAGCGGTATCTTCGCCTCTGGAACGGATCCGGAAAGAAACGGCAATAGGAGACCGCTGCCGCTTTTTGGGTTATGAGTTGACCGTTCTTGCGTTTTCCGTCGTTGCGTAGGCGGCCAGTAAACGGGATAACGGACGACGCAACAACGGAAAACGGAAAACGAACGGGTGAGATCGTCAAGGACTACCACGCATTTCGATTAGCACTTAATCCCACACCCATGAACATTTTCGATCGTATAGCGATGTTGTTCCGCTCCAATGTGAACGCGGTGATCTCGGAGTTCGAGCAGCCCGAGAAGATGCTCAATCAGATCATCCTCGACATGCGGTCGCAGCTGGTGCGGGCGAAGCAACAGGTCGCGGCGGCGATCGCCGACGAGAAGCGTCTTCAGGATCAGACCAAGGCCGAGCTCAAGGAAGCCGAGGATTGGGAGAGGCGCGCGATGCTGGCGGTGCAGCAGAACCAGGACGAGCTGGCGAAGCAGGCGCTGATGCGGCGCACGGAGCACATCTCCCGCGGCGAGCAGCTCCAGCTCACGTGGCAGGCGCACAAAGGTGAGACCGACCGTCTCAAGGACTCCCTGCGCACGCTGAACGACAACATCGAAGAGGCGAATCGCAAGAAGAACCTTCTGCTGGCCAAGCAGCGCCGCGCCGATGCCCAGAAGCGCATCAACGAGACGATGTCACACATCTCCGAGAAGTCCGCGTTCGAAGCTTTCGCGCGGATGGAGGAGAAGATCGACAAGAATGTGCGGCAGATCAAAGCGAGCGCCGAGATCGACGAGGAATTCTCGGGCGACAAGCTGGCAAGCGACTTCAAGAAGCTTGAGGCGGGCGCGGGCAATGCTTCAGCCGACTTGCAGCTCATCGCACTGAAGCAGAAGATGGGACTCCTCGGCACCGGGACGCAGCTTGACAGCAAGGCGCTGGGATCGGGCGGCCGCGGAGCGGGGGACGAAGAGCACGTGGAGCTCGAGGAGCTGTCCGACGAGACAAAAGCCTAATTGAGCAGCGGCGTCTTGCAGCGGTTCAGGGTCGCGCCGGTTTTCGCCGGCGCGATCATCACGTTCCTGCTGCTGTGGCTGCTGGGTTCGACCGCCGATGTTTTCCTCCTTCTCTTCATCGCGGTCCTGCTGTCGCTTTATCTCGGGTCGGTCCGCGACCTCCTCGTCGAGCACGCGCGCGTTCCGCCCAAGCTCGCTTTCTTCCTCGCTGTTTTTCTCTCGGCCGCGGCGCTGCTCGGGCTGTTCGCTCTCCTGGTTCCCCCTGTCGTCGAGCAGACACGGAGCCTCGTCACTGTTCTTCCCCAGTACATAGCGAGTTGGGAGACCGGGATCGACCGGTTCATTGCAAAGTTTCCGGCGCTCCGCGATGTGTGGAAGCCAGGCGAGCACACATTGTTGCGCGCACTCTACGCCCAGGTCTCCGGTCAGACCACCAATCTCGTCCCCAAGGTGTTCTCGCTGGTGCACGTGTTCATCAACATCTTCGCGATCGGCGTGATGAGCATCTACCTGGCGCTCCAGCCGGGAGTGTACCGCGAGTGGCTGATAGCGCTCTTTCCGCCGATCCACCGCGACCTCGTGCGCGATGTGCTGCGCGATCTCGCTGACGGACTGCGCGCCTACATCGTCGGGCAGCTGCTGGCGATGACGGTGCTGGCGATTCTTACGGCAATCGGGCTCTATCTCCTGGACGTACCATATTGGCTCACCTTTGGCGTCTTCACCGGGCTCGTCGCCGTGATTCCGTTTTTCGGAACGCTGATATCGACGATTCTGCCTGCGCTCTTCGTGCTCGGCGGCCCCGGCGGTGGCACGCACGCAGCGTACGTCATCGTCCTCGGCGTGATCATCCATCTGATCGAGAGTAATTTGGTCGCGCCGTTGGTGATGTCGAAGAAGATCGATATGCCGCCGGTGCTCACCATCACGGCGGTGCTCGTCATCGGCAAGATCCTGGGACCGGTTGGTTTCGTGGTCGCGCTTCCCATCCTCGTCACCGTGATGGTGGTTGTGCGTCGAATCCTCCTCAATCGGATCTACGAGGGTAAGGGATTCAGAAAGACGACACGGGACAGGATGTTCGTGCTTCGTGTGCCTGTCCCCGACGGGGGCGTGCTGACTTCGACCGGGGTGCCGCCCGATCTGATCCAGATCCGAGAGAAGGGACTCCCGAAGATCGCCTAGCGAGGGCGGCTCCGGCGGTTCAACGCGTTCCATCGGTGTGGGAAGCGGTCGAAGGATGCTCGTCCGCCACCGTTCCCATCCGAAGCTTCCCGCTCATTCATAGGGGAGAGAGGGATGCAGGCGGCGCTCGTCGTCAACGGTCTCACCAAGACATTCCGGTCAGGTCCAAAAGGGCGCACGATGGCAGTGCGCGCGCTTCGTGGTGTAAACCTGGAAATCGCGCCCGGCGAGATCGTCGGGCTGGTCGGACCCGCGCGCGCGGGAAAGTCGACATTCCTTCTCTGCGCGGCTGGCCTGTTGCGAGGCGAGGAAGGGACGGTCAGCTGGTTCGGCGAGCATATCACGCGACACCGTGTCCCGATAGGACTCGCGTACGTCCCGCAGCGGGCCGGGTATTACTCGTTTCTCTCGGTGCGCGAGGCGCTCGAGTACTACGCGACGTTGCACGAGCTCAGCTTCGACGACCGGGCACTGCACGTCGAGCATGCGCTCCGAGCAGTATCGCTGCACTTCCACGCAAACCGGAAAGTCAGTCATCTCTCGCCGAGCCTGTTTCAGCGGCTCGGACTTGCTCAAGCCCTGGTGGGGTCGCCGCGCGCATTGCTCCTCGACGAAACGTTGTGTGGGCAGGGACTGCTCTTCGACAAGGAGATCGTCGCTGTGCTGATGCGCCTGTCCCGCCTCGGCGTCACGACCATTCTTTCCGCGCCGAACGCCGTGGAGCTGCATCGCGTCGCCACCAGAATCGTGAGATTGTCGGAGGGACAAGTGGTGACTCCGAGACACGAAGTACAACTGCGAACTGCGGACATGGCGTTTTCGTGTTGACCGTCTTTCGTGGGGTGCCTAGCTTCCGCGAATGTCTGCCTCCGCTGCGAACGAAAGTTCAGACTTTCGGCTTTACAACACCCTAACACGCGCCGTCGAGTCGTTCGTCCCGGCCGACGGCAAGACCGTTCGCATCTATACGTGCGGCCCGACCGTATATAGACCGGCGCACCTCGGGAACTTCCGCACTTTCCTGTTCGAGGATCTGCTTCGGCGTGTTCTCATCCTGCGCGGATGGAAGGTGAAGCAGGTGATGAACCTCACCGACGTCGACGACAAGATCATCAAGAGCGCGAGCGAGCGAGGGCTCAAGATCGGTGAGGTGACGGCGCCTATTACTGAGATCTTCCACGCCGACCGCGCGTTTCTCCGAATTCAGGACGCCGAGCTCTACCCGAAGGCGACGGACCACATTCCGGAGATGATCGGCATCGTAAGGAAGCTCGTGAAGCGCAAGCTCGCATACGTCGCCGATGACAAGTCGGTGTACTTCGCGATCGACCGGTTCAAGGACTACGGGAAGCTGTCACGCCTCGACACGCGCGAGGTCAAAGCGGGCGCCCGCGTGATTCAGGACGACTACTCAAAAGAAAACGCGCAGGACTTCGCGCTCTGGAAGTCGGCCAAGCCCGAGGATGAGGCAGCTGGCGCGGCGTGGGATTCTCCGTGGGGACGCGGGCGACCCGGCTGGCATCTCGAGTGCTCGGCGATGGCGATGAAGTACCTCGGCCAAACCCTCGACATCCACGGCGGCGGGGTCGATCTCGTTTTTCCCCACCACGAAGACGAGATCGCTCAGTCGGAAGGCGCGACGGGGAAGCCATTCGCGCGCTTCTGGTGCCACGGCGAGTTTCTGCTCACCGACGGAAGCAAGATGGCAAAGCGACTCGGCAACGTGGCGACGGTGCAGGATCTTCGAGACCAGGGCGTGCCCGCGGCGGCGTTCCGTCATTTCGTTTTCTCGACGCACTATCGAAAGCAGCTCAACATGTCGGGCGATGCACTCGAGGCTTCGATGGAAGGTGTTCGCCGCATCCGCGATTTCTCGGAGCGGTTGAACGGCGCGAAGTTCGGAACTCCGGAGCTCGCAACGGTGGCGGAGGAAGCCGAATCTGAAGTCACTGCCGCGCTTTTCGACGATCTCAACGCGCCGATCGCGCTCGGTTCGCTGTTCACCTTCATTAGAAGGGCGAATGCGGAGCTCGATCGAAATGGGCTCGACAAGAAGGCGCTGGAGAAGGCGCGCGAGGTGTTCACGCGCATCAACTCAGTGCTCGACGTAGTTCCCGAGGCGACTGGGCCGGATCCCGAGTTGGCGCGGTGGGTCGAGGAGCGACTGACGGCGCGCAAAGAAGCGCGTGCGAAGAGAGAGTTCGCTCAGGCCGATGCCATTCGGGCTGAGCTGGAGGGGAAGGGAATCGCTATCGAAGACGGGCCACAGGGGACGCGATGGAAGGTGTCAGGCCCGACGCGCTCTTGATTACGATTTACGGCAGCGCGGCGGCATTGCGCAGGTGCTGTTCGCTCCCGGCGTCCAGAATCCCTTCCTCGGGGACGAGACGAATCAAGGTCGGATAGCCCAGCTCGGGGTCGAACCGGACAACTACGTCCTTGACCCACTCGTGTCTCGAGGCCGCGCGGATGTCGTCGAAAACCTGTTCCACCGTACGAAAGTAGACACGCTCCTCAGGACTCACCTCGGTTCCGCTCTCGAGGAGGACGACCCGAGTCACGCTCCCGTTAACGACCTCGACACGCGACCACTCGTTAAGGATTGGCGGGCAGAAACAGCCGATACGCGTTTCGAACGAATATGATTGGAACGTTCGAGCGGCCCACCGAGCTTGGGCCTCGTCGAGCGCACGCGACTCGCCCGGCGATAGGGGAGACGCGCACGCGAGCGCGGATCCCGCGACAAAGGACAGGATAGGCGTGAGGGTGAGCCGACTCATGTTGAACGCCATAACGAAATGTGAGACTGTGCGCACTTCGGTGACAGTGCGGGGTAGGCTCGGGCCTGGTTGACTGGGCTCTCTAAGTTCGCTATTCTACTAGGCTTGCGATGAAAAATCGCTGTTTGTTGCTGACGTAGCTCAATTGGCAGAGCAGCTGATTTGTAATCAGCAGGTTGGGAGTTCGATTCTCCCCGTCAGCTCTGCTTGGGATCGCAGCGATAAAACGGTGGGGTGCCCGAGCGGCCAAAGGGAGCAGACTGTAAATCTGCCGGCTAACGCCTACGAAGGTTCGAATCCTTCCCCCACCATTAATGAGGGGTGGATTTTTTTGTGTGTGTTGGTGCAGGGGCGGTACGCGGGAGTAGCTCAGTTGGTAGAGCGCTAGCCTTCCAAGCTTGATGTCGCGGGTTCGAGTCCCGTCTCCCGCTCTTGAAGACAGCTAGCAGCTAGCAGCTAGCAGCAGGCAGCAAGAAATGCTGGACGAACAAATGCACCACCCGCTCGCGTAGCTCAGTCGGTAGAGCACACCCTTGGTAAGGGTGAGGTCATCGGTTCAATCCCGATCGCGAGCTTGAACAATGAACGTTCTTTGAGGAAGAAATGAGCAAAGCAAAATTCCAGCGTACTAAGCCACACGTGAACGTCGGAACGATCGGTCACGTCGACCATGGGAAGACGACCC
>JBBDXY010000002.1:0-548802 GCA_040902085.1 Gemmatimonadaceae bacterium | reverse complement strand
ATCGTTGCAGGCAGGACCGAAAACGGTCGCGACGAGTACTGCGAAGGAGGTGAGGACACGGTGTGGGCGCGGGCGATTAGCCGGCACGGAGCAGTTAAAAGCGAGCATGAGACCTTCCCGGATGCGCTTTGTCTCTCGGGCAGCGTGGGCGCGAAAGGCGCGACGAAGAGCGCTGGAGGCCGAAAGTTGGCCCACCATAAACTGCCGCGTCAGACCTGTCAAGCACGTTCGGCCCGAGAGGTGAGTCCCCACCCGCTGCGACAATACGCTGGTGCAGGCGGCGTGGGGCGGGGCGAATCCCGGCGCGGAGTCCCTGCAATTGATAGAACGGCTGGCCGCGAGTGTCCGCCTACCTCCGCTGCTGCGCTGTAGCTCGTGCTCGTTCCAATTCTTCTAGCCGGACACGCGCAGAGTCTATGCGGCGATGCGAGTTGCCGAACGCTTTTTCCAGCAACTGTAATCCCGAGTAAAGTTCCCTTTCTGCTTCGTCGAAGCGCCGCAGCCGCCGCAAGCAGTCGCCGCGATTAATGCGCGCCTGGCCCACCATCCACGACTCGGCGCCGAAGTGTTTCGCGAAGAGCGCCCCGGCGCGGGCGGACATTTGTGCCCCTTCCTCGAAGTCTCCGGAGCCTCGACAGATTGCCCTGGAGAGATTCACAAGGTCGGTGGCCACCGCGGGGTTGTCGCGGCCGAGCTTTTTCTGATCAGTCGCGAGAGCTTCTCGGAGTAAGCTCCGGGCTTCGTCAAACTTTCCGGTATTACTCAGCAGCACTCCGAGGTTGTTCGTCGTTGCTGCGACCATGTCATGATCGGTTCCCAGCGTAGCACGGCCGATATCGAGCGCCTCACGATATGCGCGCTCCGCTTCCTCGGGACGCTTCAAGTCTTCGAGTACGACGCCGATATTGGCGAGGCCTTGTAGGACGAAGGGATGGCGACCCAGCTTGCGGCGGTAATAGTCGAGACTGCTTCTCATGTAGCGCTCAGCCTGAGCGAGATTGCCTCGCTGGTACTCGAGAACGCCGAGTTGGTTCTCTACCTCGGCCTGCCCATCCACGTCCTTTGCGGCCGTATAGATTTTCTGCGCCTCCTGCAGCAAGGTCAACGCTCGGGCGGTGTCACCCCGATCCCGCATCAAGTGGCCGAATCCCACCAGCGAAGAGGCGAGCGCAGTCGACGTATCGCTACCTTCTCGCCGCAGCAGGGCAACCGCCTCCGTGAACCGCGTCGTGGCAGGGCCGTAGCGCGCAAGCTTAGCGTCCAGCTTCGCCGCTCGCGTCAGACTGTGCGCGAGACCGGCCGTGTCTGGAGGTTCCAATCTCTGCCTGATACGAAGCGCCTCCATCAACAACGGTTCTGCCTTGTCGTACAAGCCAAGGTTGTGATAAGCCCACCCGATTGCGCTCTTCATGGAAGCTTCGACGGCGGGCGAAGCAATCTTCTCCCGCTGCAGCCGGGCCGCCGCCGAATCGAGAGCCTGCAACATTGTCGCATCGCGCCCAATGCCGCCCATCGGGTCGGGCGATAGCAGCGTCTCCTCGAGGAAAGTATTGAGGGCCAGCGCCTTCGCGGCTTCACCTTCCGCGCGGTCGCGCTCCCGCTCGATGCGCCGAGCCTGCATCGCCGTGACCGTAGTGAATCCAATGCCGGTGAGCAGCGCCAGCGCAGCGACCGTTACTCCGATACGATGCCTCAGAAAGAAGCGGCCCGCCCGGTATCGCGCGCTCGGCGGCCGGGCAAGTATCGGCTCGGAACGCAGATGTCGTCCGATATCCAGAGACAATTCCTGCGCGGTCGCGTATCGACGCGTACGATCCGGGTCGATTGCCTTAGAAGTGATCCAGTCGAGATCTCCGCGGAGCTCGCGGAGGAGCGATCGCTGATCTGTTCGCCGCATGTAGGCGAGCGTGGACCCTTCGGCGCCCAGGGAGCTGAGAAGACCACTCGGCGTTGGCGGGGCGCGGAGTCGAAGCAACAACGGCGCGGAATTCCCTGCCCGCACGAGCAGGTCCGGCTCGTAGGGCAGCTTGCCTGCCAGCAGCTCGAAGAGCATGATGCCGAGACTGTAGATATCGGTTCTCGTATCGATGTCCGTTGATTGCGCGTCCCACTGCTCCGGGCTCATGTATGCGGGAGTGCCGACCGGCTCGCCAAAGCGTGTAACGAAAGTGCTGTCCGTCAGCCGCTGTCCCACCGCCTTTGCGATTCCAAAGTCGATGACTTTTGGAACCGGCTTGTCGTCCTGCCGCGTCACCAGCACGTTCGACGGCTTGAGATCGCGGTGAATGATTCCCTTCTGGTGGGCGTGTTGAACTGCGTTGCACACTTCCACAAAGAGGAGAAGCCGCGCTTCGGTGGTCAGGCGATGGTCGTCGCAAAACTCGGTCAGTGCGACGCCGGCGACGAGCTCCATGACATAGAAGGGCCGCCCCTCGACGGCGCCCGCATCCAACACCCGGGCAATGCTGGCGTGATCCATGACCGCCAGCGCCTGGCGTTCGACTTCGAAGCGGGCGATAAAGGCCTTGGAGTCCAGCCCGATCTTGAGAATCTTGAGCGCGACGCGGCGTCTGACCGGCTCCGTCTGTTCGGCCTCGTAGACGACGCCCATCCCACCTTCGCCGAGGAGCCGAAGCACTTTGTAGGGTCCGATGCGCTCGCTCTGCTCGATCATGGCTCCGGCCTGAGAAGTACCATGCTAATCATTCGAAGGTATGGTGTGGCTGACAGGGGGGCCAGATAGCGCTAGCTTGGCATGCTGGACGCGCCAGTTTGTTGACTCACCTTGCCGCGAAGCTTGCTGAATGACAGACCCAATCGCCGCTGTTCGGGCAAAGGTGGCCGGTCGGTACGAAATAGAACGGGAGATCGGTCAAGGCGCGTTCGCTACCGTTTACCTTGCTCGCGATCTTCGACATGATCGAGCCGTCGCATTCAAGATTCTCAATGTCGATCCGTCGTCCGATACCGCGGAACTGCGATTCATCCGTGAGATCCGATTGCTTGCCCGCCTTCAGCATCCGAACATCCTTCCCCTTATAGACTCGGGCCACGCCGAAGTTCTGCTCTATTACGTAATGCCTTACATCAGCGGTGAGTCGCTGGGAGCTCGGCTCCGTAGGGAACGGCAATTATCGGTCGATGACGCCACCGGTGTAACCCGCGAGCTGGCGGACGCTCTGACGTACGCACACGAGCAAGGCATAGTTCATCGCGACATCAAGCCCGACAACATTCTTTTTTCCGCGGGGCATCCGATGATCGCAGATTTTGGAGTTGCTCGTGCGATCGACCTGGCAGGAGTTCAAAGGATAACTCGGACTGGTGTGGGTAGTCCGGGAACGCCGGCCTACATGAGTCCCGAGCAATTGCTGGGGGAACGAGACCTCGACGCCCGCAGCGACATCTATAGTCTTGGCTGCGTGCTTTACGAAATGCTGGCCGGAAAAGCTCCCTTTCAGGGGAAGGAAGGTTTCCTAAAGAGATTCACCGAGCCGCCACCTCCGCCGTCTGTGTCGGCTCCGGCCGTACCGCGCGCTCTGGACGCTGTCATAGCGAAGGCACTCGCACGCGATCGGCGGGAGCGGTACTCCACGGCTAGAGAATTTCGCCAGGCGTTGGAGAGCGGAAAATGAAGCGCTTCGGCTGTGAGTCCTTTCCAGGTCTTCTTGACGCGACAATCGGCCGCCGTTAGCTATTAGCGCCCCAGCCAACCGACCCTGTGCGGTCCGGACGTCGTCATGTCTAACGATGCCGTCCTTGGACTGATAGCCCGGCCGCAACCTCATAGCCACGAGGGCGCCGACTGACTGGCAGCTGATGTACGCGAGGAGGTCAGCATGCCGAGGTCCATAGGTTCGGCCGTCATCGGCCGTCAATCGAGTCGTTCCATCTCCCCCAACAACGCGTTGATCGCGCGGGTGCCGCCGGTGTGCGCCCCTGCTTTTTGTGTGGTTCCCCCATCCCGCGAACCACTCCACTTGGGAGCGGCGACGCTCAAGGAGATCGAATGACCCAACAAGCCCGATGGAGACATGCGCTCCCAGCACTGGTACTGGGGTTGTTCGCGAGTTGCAATCCCGAGAGCCCGACTCCAACGGGTTTGCCCACCGGCATCCAGCTGGTAAGCCCCAATCTCGCGCCTCTCCTGGCGTCGAAAGACGCAATTCCTGATCGCTACATTGTCGTACTGAGGAAGAATGCTGCCGACATTTCCGCAATGTCCAGTGGTATCGTTGCCCGGCACGGCGGAAAGGTGCACTATAATTACAGTTCCGCGCTGAAAGGATTCGCCGCGACCTTGACGCCGTCAGCCGTCGACGACCTCCGGCGCCACCCGTTGGTGTCTTACGTGGCGCCGGATGTTCGGGTCCATGCCAGCATCGACCAGCTGAACCCTCCCTGGGGCTTGAATCGCATCGACCAGCGCGGTCTCCCTCTCGACACAAAGTACACCTACACCAAAACGGGATCCGGCGTCAGAGTCTACATTCTGGACACCGGTATCCGAACAACTCACGCCCAGTTTGGGACACGCGCTAGCGTAGGCATCGACTACGTTGGGGACGGAAGGAACGGACTGGACTGCAATGGGCACGGTACGCACGTCGCGGGAACCGTTGCAGGCACAACGTACGGGGTAGCCAAAGCCGCTCGAGTGATCGCCGTGCGAGTTCTCGACTGTGAAGGCAGTGGTTTTGGATCAGATGTGATTGCGGGTATCGATTGGGTAGCCGCCAATGCGGTGAAGCCGGCCGTCGCCAACATGTCTCTGGGGGGCGGGTTTTCCGTTGCGGAGAACGATGCGGTTCAGGCTGCTGTCGCTTCGGGAGTCGTGTTCGTCGTCGCCGCCGGCAATGAGACCCAGAATGCTTGCAACGTATCGCCGGCCAGCGCCCCGGCCGCCATCACAGTCGGTTCATCGACAATGACCGACGATCCATCCTGGTTTTCGAACTGGGGGCTTTGCGTGGACATCTTCGCCCCAGGGTCGGATATCAAAAGCGCCTGGTTTACTAGCAATACAGCGACCATGACGATCAGCGGCACATCCATGGCCGCCCCGCATGTAGCAGGCGTTGCAGCGCTCTATCTACAGGGAAAGGCTTCCACCACTCCGGCATCTACAGTCACCAACGCGATTCTCAACTCCTCGACCACGAACAGCCTGAGCCCTCTCGAGCTCGGCTCGCCGAATGCACTGTTGTACTCGCGGCTAACCGGCTCGACGATGGGTTTCGCGTTGAACCCGTCGGAGCTCTTCATCACCTTCATCCGTGCGTCAGCCACGGCGACGTCCACCGCGAGCGCGAAGAGCTTGGTCACCCCGGTTTTCAAGTCTTCCGGCGCTGGCACGCCTAAGCAGAGCAAGGCGGATACAGAGGGGACGGTGCGGATCGCATCGACAGCCACGACTCTTTCAACCACACTCCTGATGAAGAACGTCAAGAGCGCCACGCGAGAGTATGAGGCGACCGACAATAGCACGTGGACTACTGTGAGCCCGGTCAATGGCTCTCTTGCAGCGCAGGCGAGCGGCTTCCTGACAGCTACCGTCAACTCGACTTCGCTGGCACTTGGCACCCACAACGCCCAGGTAACTGTGAAGGACGTGGCTGGCGGGGGATCAACCATCGTGCCCTTGACCGTGAACATCGTGAGAGCACTTCCGCTCCTGCACGAGGTAACGAAGTCGATCTCGGGGGCCGACGACTCACGGAGATACTACCAGGTCTCGGTACCGGCTGGGATGCTGGGGCTGAGAATCGCGCTTAGTGGTGGTACCGGTGACGCGGATCTCTATGTGAGTTACCAGGAGCTCCCGAACGAATTCATTTTCCATTGTGGGTCTTTCACTTTCACCAACAACGAAGCCTGCGCGGCGGAATTCCCCCCTGCGGGGACGTACTACGTACTGGTGCACGCCTTTGACCCTTATTCAGGAGTAACTCTGAGGGCGACGATCACCGGTCTGCCGGCTGCCCCAACAACCCTCGGGCGGACGGTGGTCTCATCCACCCAGATCAACCTCACTTGGACTGACGTCAGTGTGAACGAAGCGAACTTCCAGCTGCAACGGAGGAAGCAGACTGCTGGTACCTGGGGCGCTTGGGCCCTCATCTCGACGCGACCCAAGAACACCACCAGCTTCAGCAACACGGGACTGACCGCATCGACGACATACCAGTACAGAATCCGCGCGTGCAACACCACCGGGTGCTCGGCTTTCAAGAACAGCACGGCGGCGACAACGTCACCGTGACGCAGCAAGGTATTTAACAGCGCATGGAGGCCTGTGAGTGCTGACCACACGTCTCCATGCGCGTGCCGCTCGGCAAGTTCCGATGTGCGTGCGGAGCGGATCTAAGCTTTGAGTTGTTAGTGGCCGTTCAACTTATCAGTGGTCGAGATCTACGCTACCTCTGATTATTGGCTCATGCCGCCGAATGCGGAGAATCGTCCCCTGCCCGTATACGGTCTGGTGAAGTTACCGAGTGGCGTCGCGACCGTCACGTCACCCGTTACTGTATAAGGCACCGAGCCGCTTTGCATCATCTGCCGCGCCGCGCCGCCGATTCCCGCATAGGTGAAGTCCACCGGAATGCGAACGGTGGTCGAGTCGTCCTCCTGCACCGTGAATCGCGAATCGAGCGCGCCAGTGCCGAGCTGGTTCTCACCGACCATCAGATTGTAGGTGAGCCGTGTCGCATCGAGCCGGAATCCGTTCGGATTGTAGATGCTGAGAAACACATCCATCGACCCACCCGTAAGTCCGAGCCCCCTCACCCTCAGATCCCTGAAGTTTACGATCGGCTCCTGAAACACTCCGCGCCCGAGCGTGGCGCACGCCGACATTGCGCCTATCGCCACCGTCGCCGCGATGAACTTTCTGCCCCGCATTTTACTCCTCCTCGTCGGTTGATTCCTTCGTTGAACTGTCGATGCCGGATCCGCTTGTGTCACCTTCCGGTGACGTCTGTCTGGACATTTCGCCTTCAAATAAACCCACCAGGTGACTCGTTCCGCGACTTCCGTCGCGAATTCGAAGGGTCCAGGCTCATGGAAGGCACTGCGGCGCAGCTCCTCCGGAAAATACTCTTGCGGGATGTATGCCTCTGGAACGGAGTGGTCAAACCGGTAGGCCGGTCATCCCCGCACATGCCCGGGAGTCGCCTGTTGGTACGGGCGGCGATGGAACCACGCGACCGTACGGGCGCCGGCTCTCAGTATGGCCGGGGCGGCGTTTCGGGGCTTCAACAAATACCGGCCTAGATACCTCATCTTATCCGCCCACCGCTCTCTCGACCTTACCTGGAACAAGAAATAGGCGAAGAGACCCGCTTCGCGCGGTGGAGACAGCGACCTGCGGCTTACGTCGGCGCTCAATAGCGCAATCGTCGAGTCTCCACGGATCGCCCGATGGACTTCCTCAGGCACTGGCGCACCCAATAATTCGGCGCCGAGAGAGAGTCCCAAAAAGGTCATGCGCCGGATTCCGAGCTTCTCCGTCGAGTCGATAACCTCATTCCAATCGATTTCACTCTGGTAACCTCTGATCAGCTCGGAAATCCCGCAGATCCACTCCAACCGCTCCCAGCGGTGCTTGGCACCATGAGCGCACAGAACAAGCAGGAGATCGCTCGGCCGGAGACAAAGAACCTCGGTGCCGCCGAAGCGCGTACTCTGGAGTCGCGGCAACAGGGACTCGAACTGGATCGGGAATGACATCGTGTAAGGCGCGAATGCCCATTGGATCTCGACGCGAAAGCTTTCATCCGAGCTGATCTGCCCGAATTCCCACTCCCACCTGAGAAAAGACTTTTCGGTTTTATGCTCGGCACGACGCCCCGGTAATGGGTAGCCGAGACTTGCCACCAGATCTCTCGCTTGAGCCGCGCGGTCCCTGGGGACAAGGATGTCGAGATCGACGAACTGCCGCAGCGCCAGGTTGCCGTAAAGGTATTGAGCCAGAAACGGTCCCTTGTAAGGAACCGCCGGAATGGAATGAGCGCGCAACAATTGCAGCAGCTCGAGCAGTTTTCCAGTCAGAAAGAGGTTGCGTCGACTGTTGGACTGAAAATCGTCTCTCAGCCGCTGATGGATGTCGACCGGGACTTCCTGTAAACCCAGCGCATTCAAATGCCAGTGGAGAAGCGGCTTCATGCCGTGCGCGTGGGCAAGGCGTATCAAATAGCCCCAGTCGATCGGTCCCCTAACTAACCCCCTGATCCGCGCAGTTGTTTCCGGATCGAGTGTCTTGCGCGCGCAGCGTCGGAGTAGCTCGCTCTCAGGCGCAGCAAACATCTCGCTCCACGAGGGCGGCCACCTCGGGCAGGGCACTCAGCTCACGGCCCGCCCGCAGACGGCGTATGGGAACCTTCGCCGCGACTCCGGCGCACTGTGAAAAGTTGGAGGCGCTGCGCCTCGAGTCGAGCAAACGTGCTGTGTAGGTATGGCGAATGAGCTCGATGAGCGCGTTCTGCGGATCGATCTCCTCTATCTGCTGGCAAGTCCCCTCGCCCAATACGTAAATGCGCCGCAGCTGCTGGGGCATTGTCGGGAAACCGTTCACGGCCGGATATCTCGTTTTCTCCGCAGAAGGAGCGGGAGCCGAGTCGAGAGAATAACCGAACCGAGTCGCATCCTGCGGAAGCAGTCTCAGCTGAGCGTAACCCGGCTGCACGACAACCCCAGGATCTCCGACGGTCAGAGCAACGAAATCGTCGGCGACAATTGCGTGGCCCCGCGCGTGCAGCGCGGCCGCCAACGTGGATTTTCCCCAGCCCGACGCGCCGAGGAAAGCAACTGCTCCGTCGTCGAACATGGCGCCGCTGGCGTGCAGGACCAGGTAGCCTCGCTGCTCGAGCAGCGCTGCCAGCACCGGGCCCATCAAAAGGAGCTGAAGCACCTCAACGCCCACGTTCGGAAGAGGATAAACGAGCACCTCTGTCTTATGAATGACAAAGGTGCCGACGTCCTTCCACGAGAGGCGCGCGGTGTCCGCGGTTATCTCGTGGTGCGTTTCCTTCGGCGGCTCCATCGACAATTGCTTCGCGCTGCCGATGCGAACCTGCACGTCAGCCGAATGGCCCCCGGCCGCGAGGCCCGGCAAAGGTACTTCGGAGTGAACTGTAAGGCCGTATACGGTATAGGAAAAAGACGGTTTCTTGTTCGTGCGATTCAATGCGTCAGGGAGTCGACCCATAGATACCATCGCCGGATCCAGCCGGGCAGCAATTCTTGGTGATATCCTCCACCTTTCCGTGAACGGTGAGCATTGGCTCCGCATAAACTTTCTTCGATACCTCACTTCCCTTCGCATTTGCACCGATTTCTTTTCTGTCCTGTTTCGGGTCCATTTGCTTTTCTCCTCTGCTAGTTTGGGCGCAGCAATAGCGCCAGGGTTGCCGCTCTCCACACCGAGAGCGAGGGGTCTCGTCGCGATTCTGTGTATCGTCGATACGCCTTTCGGAGGTGAGGCATGTCGACGTAAGGCTCAATGGGAGTTGGGTCGTTGAGAATCAGCTCGTTAAGGAGAGGCTTGTCGAATTTCAGCATCCCCCGCTGTACTACCGGACTCAGGTCGCTCTTGCCGCCACGCCACTGCACGTCTGGCGGAAGAATGCCTGTCATTGCCCGACGCATGACGCTCCGAGTCCAGCCTTCATTGAGTTTTTGCCGAGCGGGCAGCGCCAAACAGTACTCGACAAGTCTTTTGTCGAAGAACGGGTATCGCGGCTCTACTGAAAACGCCGCTGCAGCCTTGTCGGCGACCTCGAGCGCGAATGTCAGATTCCCGGACGTCAGACGACGCCAGTGGTCTTCGCGAGAGGTGCGCGGGGCGATGGCTCGGTCACCCATCAAGCTCGTGACGCGCTCTGGTATGTTTGCATCGCGTACAAACTCGCGATTGATGAGCAAATTGATCGCTGACGACTGATCGCGGCGGCGCAGCTTGCGCCAGGTAGTCCGCACCGGTCCGGGCAAACTCGGAACTACCGCATAACGATACAGCACCGCCGCAGCGGGACGCTGGAGGAGACCTCTCGACAGCCCATTTGCTTCCCGCATCATCGTGATCCACTTCCCCGAGGCGAACAGCTCGCTCAAATAGAAAAGACCATGCGAGACGGTTGTGTCTCCGTCGATGCCGTCCAGCAATACGCGGACCCGCTGCTCCCTGGCAGCGCTGTACATAGCCGAATGCAGAAAGAGATTCGGCGCGTAGAACGGCTCGTCCGCCGCGTGGGAAGATTCGTTTACCGGATAGAACGATTCGTTCGCCTTTTCAACCAGTCCATTCGTGGAGAGATGGGCAAACGGACTCAGCTGATCGCCGCGGATCAAGTGAGACTCGACGCCGCTCTTGTCGACCACGCTGCGGATGTATGCGCTCTCATCGCATTCAGGTATCTCTGCAAAGGTCAGAGAAAAAGCCCGAAGTGGATGTCCGCCGTCCGCTGAGAGGAGCTGGCTCGCTGCGCATGTAATCGATGAAGAGTCGAGTCCACCACTCAACATCGTTCCCACCGGGTGGCTGCAACGCAAACGGGAACGCACGGCTTCTAAAAAAATCTCGCGAAATCCTTCGGCGTAATCGCCGTCAGACTGCGCCGGCAGCTCGCGCGAGGGATCGAGACACCAGTAACAATCCTGCTCGATGCGATCCGGCCAGACCGTCAGCCGATGGGCGGGCGGCAGGTGAAAAATGTCGTGGTAGAGGGTTATGCTCTTGTCCTCGAGCATCGGTACCAGGTAATCGGCGATCCTCAGCTCGTTGAGTCGCCGTCCCGTGCGCAACAGCGGTAACAGCGGCTTGATTTCAGAAGCGAACGCAAACAGACGCTCTGACAAGTGATAGTTGAATGGTTTCACACCGAAGTGGTCGCGCGCGCAGAACATCGCCTGCAGGCGCCCATCCCAAATGGCAAACGCAAAGTCACCGAGTAACTTCTCGGGGCACCGGCGACCCCATTTCTCGTAGGCGTGAAGAATCAACCGACAGTCAGAAATCGAGGCGGCAGGACCAGCCTTGAGATCGAGCCACTGGATCAGCTCCTCGCGATTATCGATCCGGGCATCGGCGGTGATAACGAGCTCGCCGGTCTCGTCAGCAAGTGGAAGACTCTCGCGCAACGATTCAGGCGTTGTCCAAAGCAGTCGGTGGCCGAGGCCGGTGGAGTCGCGGAGCCAGCAGCCCGAGCCGTCAGGTCCCCGATGGGCGATCGCTGCGAGCATTCGATTCAGCTCAGACGGCTCAACGGGCCGGCCGTCGCGACAAAAAATCCCGACGATTCCACTCATTTCCCTGCCGCTTTGCTTACGGCTAAAGGACTGAAGTATCCCGGGGGTGATTCCCCGATCACGACCCTCCCGAGTGTTTCCACCCATGCGTGGGCTTCGAGCTTTCCGTCATTATTTTTGGCGACGCCAATCGAAAGCTCCGCGGGGTATCCCCAGCGAACCAGTAAGAAGCGCGCCGCCAACGCGCGGGGAAGACAGGAGTTCACCAGCGGGACGCGCCTGCTGGCTGCGTCAAGCGCCCACACGATTCGGCTTGCGGGTGGTCGCTCGTCAAGCTGGCGCTCGCGAAAGTGGACAGAGGCTTTTTCCACTGAGGTCAGCAGCCTCTGAAAACGGACTAGAGCAAGTCCCAGCCTGACCGCGGCGAGGGCAAAGACAGCCTCTGCCAAGAGCAGCCGGTCGCGAACCGGCAGACTGAAGAATTTACGGGGGGCGCTATCGCTCCAGATCAATCAGACCAGCCTGTTGTAACTCGGCCAATATGCGCTGCAGATCGTTCCAGCAGCGATCAGAATCCACCTCATACTCGCTCAGAATGTCCTGGTGAACTTCAGGCGCGGTTCTGGATTCCTGGATCAGCTCCCAGATTCTGGCGCCGACCGGATTCAGCCCGTAATAAACTCCGGATCGGTAGTTCAGAATGACGGCCTCGCCCTGCAGCGAACAGGACACCTGATTCTCGGAGGGTCTCATGATAATGCCGACGTTAGACCCACTTGTGTGGCCGGTCACGACTCGAGCGGCGAACGACCGCAAAAGCGCGGTCGGATCAATATTTGGTGGGGTGAGCTAAGCCCCACCGCGTTCATCTTCAGCTGACTTTTGTGTGGCCATTTTTGCCTTTAGTTCCGCCCACCAGGCGAGGCGTTTCGCGACTTCCTTCTCGAATCCGAACGGTCCAGGCTCGTAAAACACGCTGCCGCGCAACTCCTCAGGCAGATACTCCTGCGGGATGTATGCCTCCGGTACCGAGTGGGCGTACTGGTATCCCTCGTTGTAACCCAGCTCCTTCATCAGGCTGGTCGGAGCATTCCGAATGTGCATCGGCACCGGCGCCGCCGGGCTCTCGCGCGCGGCGTCCAGCGCCGCATTGAGACCGCGATACGACGCGTTCGATTTGGGCGCGGTCGCGAGATAGACCACCATCTGCGCCAGCGGGAGATAACCCTCCGGCGGACCGAGCATGTGATACGCATCGCGCGCCGCTACCGCTAATTGAAGTGCCTGCGGATCGGCGAGTCCAATATCTTCGGCTGCCATCGCAATACTGCGTCTGAAGATCGTCATCGGATCCTCGCCGCCCTCGATCATTCGCGCCATCCAATACAAGGCGCCCTGCGGATCGCTGCCACGCAGCGACTTGTGATAGGCCGACAGAAGATTGAAGTGCGCTTCCCCGCTCTTGTCGTGGTGCGCAAAGCGCTTCTGCATCGCGTCGCGCGTGATGAGCGCCGTGATGCGGCCACCTTCGCCAACGTGATCGGCGGCTGCCTCGAGCACCGTCAGCGCGCGACGGGCGTCGCCATCCGCTTCGCGCGTGAGCATCTCGCGCGCGTCAGGCTCCACGATGAGACGCATGCCGCCGAGGCCACGCTCGGTGTCGAACAGGGCGCTGTCGATCACCTTGCCAATGTCATCCGTCGAAAGCGGGTTCAGCACGAACACGCGCATGCGCGAGAGCAGAGCGTTGTTCAGCTCGAACGAAGGATTCTCCGTCGTCGCTCCGACCAGTGTGATCGTTCCCGCCTCCACATGCGGCAGAAACGCGTCCTGCTGCGCCTTGTTGAAGCGGTGGATCTCGTCCACGAAAAGAATCGTCTGCCGGCCCATCTGCAGCCTGTGCTCGGCTTCTCCGATCACCTCGCGCACGCGAGGCACACCCTCGGTAACCGCGGAAAAGGGGACGAACTCGCGGTCGGTGTACTGAGCGATCAATCTGCCGAGTGTCGTTTTCCCGGAGCCCGGCGGGCCCCAGAACACCATCGAGCTGACTCCGCCCCGCTCGATTGCATCGCGCAGCGTCTTCCCCGGCGCCAGCAGGTGCTCCTGCCCGACGAATTCCTCCAGGGTGCGGGGCCGCATGCGAGCCGCCAGCGGCTGGGCGGTCTCACGGGCGCTCCAGAGGCCTTCCTCACGGGAGGAAACCTTCAGCGGAGGGCGGCGGAATTTCTTGGGCATTTCGGGGTTAGAAAGTGCAAGAGGTTGGCCGGTCCATGTACCCATGAGCCGCCCATCGCCCGATGTTGGGCTACCGAGATCGAAGTTTTGGTGTGGTCAGTGGGTTAGTGAGGATCGCTTGCATGGTCCCATTGGAATGCTATAATAGCCCGGGGCGACTAGTATGGACCGGCAGCAGCCGGCACAGTCCGCAGAGCAATCCTGGACGAGAAGCAAGAGAGAAGAGACAAGCGCCAGCAGCAGCGCTGCTGAGAGGAGGTCAGACAATGAAAGAGCACCTACACGCTATTGTGCTCGTCGCGCTCGTCGGAGCGATCGGCTCCGACATTACGGCGCAATCACGTCCAGCAACGCAAGCCGCGCTCACGGCCGAGTGGCGCACTCCGCTGCCAAAGGCCGAGCTCTCTGGCAAATACGGCGGGGCCGAGCTGTACGGCGTCGAGTTCCTCAACCACAACATTGGCTGGGCGGTCGGGGGTCACTCAGGTACCAAGTCCACGATTGTCTTCAATACCACCGACGGTGGAAAGACCTGGGAACGGCAGACAATGTTCGATGGCGAAGGGGCATCGCTTACCGATATCGGGTTCGCTGACGCCAACAACGGCTGGATTGTCGGGAGGAATCACATTCTGCGAACGACCGACGGCGGCGAATCGTGGGGGCCCGTGGACCTTCCAAAGAACGTCTACCCCAACGCGGACAAAGTGCTGGTGCTCGGGCCGGATGCTATTGTCGTCGGCACGAACGTAGAGAACCGTCAAATCATGCGAACCGTCGACGGCGGCAGGAGCTGGGACCTGATCGCGCTGGTGAAAGACGGAGGTGGAGGAGCGGGCAGCAACAATACTGTGTCAGGGCTCGCGCTCGCCGAGCCATCTACGGTTTTCGCGACGACTGGTACCCGGCACGGCAGCCGCGGTGTGATTTACCGCTCGAATGACGGTGGGCTAACGTGGGAAGTCGTGGAAGAAGCTGACAAGCCGCTGCTGGGCATCGCTTTTCACGGCAAGCGTGGTGTCGCAGTGGGAGTGAACATCGCGTTCTGGACAGCGGATGGCGGCAACACCTGGAGCCGCGTGATGATACCAGGGAATCAGTATGCCGTCGATTTTGCTGACGACAACACTGTGGTTGCGGTCGGAGATCGTCCGCACGTCGTGATCAGCAGGAACGGCGGCAAAACCTGGCAACCTCTGCCGGCGCCTCTTGATCACGGCAACCTGGTGGATATCGCCGCGGTCGATGCGGGTTGGTGGTTTGTTGCAGGCGGATACGGAGCGAACGCACTCTATCACTACGTCGATCCCAATCACATCGAACCGATCGCGAGAGGCACCATACCTTTGCCGGTCGACGTTCAGATTCCCGGCGGACGCGCACTACCGCGCGGCCTGTACGACGTGACGCTCGGGCACCGTGGTGACCAGCACGTGATGAAGCTTGAGCGGAAAGGTGATGTGCCTGCGGGCGGACAGACGTCGGCGGGCTTCGACGCAGCAGTCGAACGTCAGAAAGGGAAGAAGCCTCCCGCCTGCGCGCAGCCGTGTGTGGAAACGGTGCCAGCCGCCGTCACGTACGTGAAGGAAGCAGTTGGACTGGGCGGCTCGTCCTCCTTGCAGATCGCTTTGGAGTCCACCCCCAGCGGAGTCGCCTTAGTTGCGAGAACTGTTGTCACACGACCAGGTAACGTTGCCCTCGCGCTGACTAAGCCCGGCGCCCCGCAGAGTTCCGAACCTGAGGTACGCCAGGTCGCGAAGGAGGGCGGCGACAAAGGCGGCGGATTGTTTGGCCGCATACGGAAAGCGGCCGCCGGAGACGTGAAAGGCGCTATCGCCGCAGGGGCAAATCCGCAGGCGGCACAGCGGCCGTTGGGTGCAGCGAAGTCCGCTCCGCCCGCCGTCTTCAAGGTCACGGCGCGAAGCACGCTCGACCTGTTCAATGAAACGAGGTAGTGCGGCGAGACGAACCTAACTGCGGTCTCCCAAGCTGCTCGCTAGTCCACTACAAACCGAGAATGGCAGGCTACCCGCGGTTTGTAGAGAACAGCACACCGGATCGCCGGGCTACGCGGGCGTGAGCGCCCGAAGGGCGTAGTAAACAGCGCACCCGGCGAAGAAACTTACCGGCAGCCTCCACCCTCTTTTTCCCTGGAATTCGGGAACGAGGTTGGACGCGCCTACGTATAGCGTTACCCCAGCGGCGAGCGGCAGGCCGTACCTGCCGAGGATGGGGAGATGCTGGGTGAGGAAGGCGCCGAGGATGCTCGAGACCGCCAGAGCTCCACCTGCGGCCAACGCCCGCTGTCTGCTTTCGCCCGCGGCGATGAAGAGACTGGAGATGGCGAGGCCCTCGGGGAGCTTGTGCAGGAGTATCGCCACGAAGACGAGAAATCCCAGTGAATTGCTCACTCCGAATCCGCTGGCGATCGCGACACCATCCACGAACGTGTGCAGCATCATGCCGGCGAGGGCCGAAAAACCCACAGCCTTCGTGACGGCGTGGGTTTCTTCGCCGAAGTGGAAATGCGGCGCGAGGGTGTGCTGGGTGAGGTGGACGAGCAGATATCCGATCAGCATCACGAGCGGTGCGGTGCTGCCGTGCATCGCGATCGATTCGGGCGCCAGATCGAGAATCGCCACCGAGATCATGAAGCCGGCGGAGAGGGCGACCATCGTGTCCAGCGCGCGGACGCTCCAGCGGGAGCGGGAGACGACCGCGGCGGCGCCGATGACGTTCGCTGATGCGGCTACGGCTGTATAGAGAAGGGCGGGTTCGATCACGTGCTACTACTCTGCGACTGGCGGAAGAACTTCAACCGTTTTAGGCTGTTTTGATAGACAGTCTTTCTGCCGCTGCGGCCACGGCGTCACTGAGCGCGGGGGCGGGTGCACGCTCCCAGGACGACATGCCCCAGAGCCTTTCCTCGATTGATGAGCGCTCCTCGAGGTTCATGCTCGTGAGCAGATAGACCCAGCGGTCGGACCGCGAGTAGATGAACAGCTCGAGCTGCGGGGTGAGGGTGAGCTGATCGTCGGGCGTGTAGAGCGTCACTTCCACTCCGCCGTACGTCGAGAGCGGGACCTTGAGTCGCGCCACGGCGTCGCGGATGTCGGGCAGCGCGACGGTCTCTCCCGACCACGTCGTCTGCGATCTCATGTCCTTGATGTACACATCCACCGCTGGCGCCATTAGCTCGCTCAGCGTGAAAAAGAGATCCACTACGCGCTCGGCGTTCGCCACGACCTTCGCTTCGTAGATGTCGCCGGTGCGCGTGAAGGTGAAGCCGTCCTGGCCCGACCGGAACCGCTTCCACACCGTCGTGTCCTGCGCCTTGCCGCGAAAGAGCATCGTTAACCCGGTTGACCTTTTCTTACAATCGCGAGCAGCTCGTCGCGCGTGTTTTTCTTGGGTTGATTTATAACCACTTCGAGCAGCTTGCGTAATGTTGCCCCGACCGCCGGCCCGGTGATGCCGAGCTTCTGCAAATCGTCGCCGTCGATAGCGAGATCCGCCACTTCGATCGGATCGTTGTAAGCAATGCGAATTGCGCGCCGGTACACCGACGCAATCCGCGCCGGAGTCGGCGCCGGCTCCGCTACCTCGACGGCCGCCAGCCAATGAGCGTTGGCCAGCCGCAACAAAGGCCCAAGTCGCGTCCTGCCCGCCTCGGCAGCCCAGCGCCGCAGGACCTCGTCGGTCGGCGGCTTGTAGCCGGCCATCGCGGCGTTGATGTCTGATTTCAACCGGTCCCAGCGGTCGATGAGTGATCCGATCCACTCGACCTCGGCATTGGAGAACCGCAGCGCCTTGAGAGCGGGCCGAACGCTCTCGGGCGGAGCGGCAGCAAACAAGGCCGCGATGCGCGTGGACTTTCGGTGCGGACGGCCGGATAACAGAGGGCGACGCAAATGGTCGAGCGGCGTCAGCTGTTGGTCCGTCACCATCGCCAGCGGTGGAATGAGCGTGTCGAACGCGCCGCTCTTCGCCCACATGGCGAACGCGCGGCTGGGCAGAGGCACCTGGTCCATCGTCTTCTCGATCTCCTGTTTCACCCGCTCGGCGGACAGCCTGCCGAGATGCGGCGCGCTCTCCACGATCGCATCCCACGTCTTCGCATCGATCTGAAAACCGAAGCGCGCCGCGAACCTGATCGCGCGCAGCGCGCGGAGGCGGTCCTCCCTCATTCGATCGCGCGGATCACCAACGGCCCTGATCATCTTCTGCTCGATGTCCTGCTGTCCGCCGAAGGGATCGCGCACCTCGTGCCGCCGCGGCGAAAAAGCGATGGCGTTGATGGTGAAGTCGCGCCGCGCCAGGTCCTCGTCGAGTGACGCACCGAACTCGACCACCGCGTGGCGTCCGTCGGTGCGAACATCGCGGCGGAATGTCGTGACCTCGTGCATCACGTTGTCGGAATCGAAGACTCCGACCGTCCCGAACGGGATTCCCACCGGGATGGTTCGCTTGAACAGCTTCTGCACTTCCGCCGGCGTCGCGGAGGTGGCGAAATCCCAGTCCAGGTGCTTGCTGCCGAGCAATGCGTCGCGGACGGCGCCGCCGACGCACCAGGTCTCAAAACCTGCATCCTCTAGGCGAGCGGCTAAACTGACAACCGTCTTTGGGGGGTTAAGTCGGTGCGTCATCGGATCACGGGCCACTCAAACACCTGAAGTTGATGCAAGTAATGAGTGGACAGTTGAACAGTTTTCAGTGTGACAGTGGTTTTCAGTGTGACAGTGGTTTTCAGTTTGCGTCCTTTCATGAGTCGAACATCGTGCGTAGAGCTGAGTCGTCCATGCCGGCGCCTAGGGCGAGCATGAGATCGATGCGTGCTTGCTGCGCGCGGCGGGAGCCGCCGAAGATCGCGCCCATCTCCTCGAGGCGGCGGCCGCCGCCGGGATAACCGTAGGTGTGGCCCACGCGGCCGCCCTGGGTGCGGGAGGTAATGATCACCGGCTTGCCCTCCGCGACCCAGCGCTGGATTCCCGGAACCATTGCGGGTGGGACGTTGCCTCGTCCCATCGCGGCGAGCACGAGTCCGCGCGCGCCGCCTTCGCGGGAGGCGTCGATGAGACGTGCGTCGGACCCGGCCGCGGCGAAGATGATGTCGATGGGAGTGGCCAGTTCCCTTGGAGTGATCACCGGGGGCGAAGGCGGCATCTCGCGCCGCATTATCAGCTCGCCCTCGTCGAGCACGCCCAGCGGACCGAGACCGGGGCTCTCGAAGGCATCGAGGAGGTGAGTATTCGTCTTGGTCGTGTCGAGCGCCGTGAAAATCTGTCCGCCGATTACGACCATCACGCCGAAGCCGCGGGTCTCCGGACTCGCCGCCACGCGCACGGCCTCGAACAGATTGGCGGGACCATCCCAGCCGAGGTCGCTCACTTTGCGCATCGCGCCAGTAAAGACGATCGGTTTTTCGGTGGACGTCGAGCGGGCGACGAGATACGCGGATTCTTCAAGCGTATCGGTTCCGTGCGTGATCACGACTCCGCTCACTTCCGGTCTCGCTAGGTGCTCGGCGATGCGATTGCGCAGCGACCACATCCGTTCGACGGTCATGTGAGGACCGGGGAACTGGCCCCACTCTTCGGTCTCGACTCCGGTGATCGCGTTGATGCCCTTCGTCGCCTGAAGAATCTCTTTGGCCGTAAGACTTGTTTGCGCTCCACCGCCGCTGGGGTCGGTACGCATCGCGATCGTACCACCTGTGAACAGGATTACTATCACCTGGACGGCGCGATTGCGGGTACATCCCCCTCTATCACCTCAAGGGGATCCAAGTGATGAGTGGGCAGTATTGAGTTGTAGTTATGAGTGGTTTCCAGTGGAAGACGCAAACTGGAAACCACTGGCACACTACAACTGAAGCACTGTCCACTCAAGACTTGGATCCCCTCCGCCAACCATCGAACGAGAGGACCATCACTTAACTCTGCCCGCGAGTCGATCTAGTACTTGCTCCGGAAAGTTATTAAGAGCCTTCGCGTCATTGGCGATCTCCAGCGCGTAAGTCACGAGCGCATCGGCTGTGAGGAGATCCAACGCCGACTCCCGCTGTGCACATTCATCCTTGAGAACTTTTTCCAGCAGCGCCTGCGCCGCCTCGAGAAGCTCAGTCGGGCTCGGATCCTTGTTGGCGTCAGTCCTCGACTTCAACGCCCCTCGAATAGCCGCGGCGAGCTCTTCGGGCGGAGGCGGAGTACGCCGGCTAAGCCAGTCGGCCGGAGGATCAGTCATGCCGTCGCGGCGAGGTGCTTCCGGATCATCTCCGGCGCATCCGCGACCACTGACGCCATTCTCGCCGCATCGGGGATGCCGGCCTGCGCCATGTGCGGCTTGCCTCCGCCCTTCCCCCCCGCGGCGGCAGCAAGCTCTCGCAGGATCGTGTCGGCGCGTATCCCCCGCGCGCGCAGATCTTCGCTCACGACGGTGAGCATGGTGTGCTTGCCGTTGTCGAACGACGCGGCCAGCACTCCCACTCCACTCTCCAATTGTTCGCGTAGCGCATCTCCCATTGCCTGGAGCGATGGCAGGTCGGGAGCGCTCACGCTGGCGGCGACGACGCGTACGCCGTCCACCATCTTGCTCTCATCGACGAGAGATTTGATGGGACTGCCTCCCCCCGTGCTTCCACCGCGCAGCGCACTCTGCAGACGTTTCGCCAGCGCATGCCGGTCTTCGACGACCGACCTCACCCGCTTCACCGCCCCGCCGGCCGGAGCGCGAACTATGCCTTCGATCTCCTGCAGCTCCCGCTCTCGCTGCCGGAACAGGTCGAGCGCGCCTCGCCCCGTCACCGCTTCGATGCGGCGCACGCCGGCGGCGACGCCGGTTTCACCGGTAATCTTGAAGAGCGCGATCTCCGCAGTGTTCCTGACGTGGGTGCCGCCGCACAATTCCGCCGAAAAACCGGGGATCTTCACCACGCGCACGATGTCGCCGTACTTCTCACCAAAGAGCGCCATCGCGCCGTTAGCGACCGCCTCGGCGTAAGACTTCTGCTCGAACTCGACAGGCACACTCTCGAGAATGCCGCGGTTGACCTGAGTCTCGACCTCGGTGAGCTGCTGCGGGGTGAGCGGGCCGTGATGAGTGAAATCGAACCGCAGGCGATCGGGCGCGACGAGCGAGCCCGCCTGATGCACGTGATCGCCGAGCACCTGACGCAGCGCGGCGTGAAGCAGATGGGTAGCGGTGTGATTGCGCTCGGTGTCGCGCCGGCGATCGCGCGGAACCGTTGCACGCGCCCTGCCCAACATCACTTCGCCGTTCGCTCTGCCAAGCGCCGCTATCCGACCATCGACTTTGCGGACCTCGTCGACTTCAACGCTCCAACCTTCCCCCATGATCTCGCCGTGATCGGAGATTTGACCGCCGGCTTCGGCGTAAAACGGGCTCTCGCGAAGAATTATGGCCACGCGCTTGTCGGGGAGATCGCGCTTGGCAATGACCATCGTGTCGACGTCGAGTGAGTCGTAGCCAGTGAACGAAGTGTCGCCACCATCCTGCCTGGACCAGTCCCCGGAGAGCAGATCCATCTCGGCGCCAGGCTTCTTCGATCGCCGCTCTTCCTGCGATTGCGCGCGCTGCGCCTGGAGCGCGACCTCGAAGCCGGCGATGTCGACAGAGTAGCCGCGCTCCCGCGCCATCAGCTCGGTGAGATCGATCGGAAATCCGAAAGTGTCGTACAGCTTGAACGCGTCTTCGCCGGCGATAGTGCCGCGGATCGCGGTCGATCCCTGCGTCGTGGTCGGCGGCGCCAGCTCGTCGAAGCGTCGCATTCCGCCTTCGATCGTCGCGAGAAAGCGCTCCTCTTCGGCGCGCGTCGTATCCTCGATGTGCTTGGCGCGCTGCTTGAGCTCGGGATAGACGTCGCTCATTTCCTTGATGACTACGCGCACCACATCGGCGAGCGTGGGCTGGCGCCTGCCGAGCAGCCAGGCGTGGCGCACGGCGCGACGGAGAATACGGCGCAGGACGTAGCCGCGCCCCTCGTTGGACGGGAAAACTCCATCGGCGAGTAGAAACGCGACCGCCCGGCTGTGATCGGCGATTACGCGGAAGGACGCGCCGCGCTCGTCGCGCTCGTAACGCTTGCCTACTGTCTTCTCGACCGCCTTGATGAGCGTCAGAAAAAGGTCAGTGTGGAAATTGTTCGCTTCGCCCTGCATGATCGCGGCGATGCGCTCGAGACCGGCACCGGTGTCGACGGACGGCTTGGGCAGCGGCACCAGCTTTCCATCCGGCTGCTTGTCGTACTGCATGAAGACGAGGTTCCAGAACTCGAGGAATCTTCCGGCCTCAGCGCCCTCGATGAACGCCTCCTTCGAGAATTCCTTACGCGTCTTCTCCGTCCATTCGCCTTTCACTCCCTTGGGCACGCTCCAATCGCGAGCGACGTGGGCGAGATCGATGAAGATCTCGGTGCACGGACCGCAGGGACCGGTGTCGGCCATCTGCCAGAAGTTGTCATGCGCGCCGAGACCGTAGATGCGTGAGTCGGTTAGTCCGGCTATTTCTTTCCAGAGAGTTCGCGCCTCGTCATCTTCCTCGAACACCGTGACGCGAATGTGCTTGGGGTTGAGCTTCAGCTCCTTCGTCACGAACTCCCAGGCGAAGCGGATCGCGTCGCGCTTGAAGTAGTCGCCGAAGGAAAAATTCCCCAGCATCTCGAAGAACGTGTGGTGGCGCGCCGTGTGGCCGACCTGCTCGAGGTCGTTGTGCTTGCCACCTGCCCTCACACACTTCTGGACCGTGGTCGCGCGTTTGGTGCCGCGTGGTGGACGTTCCTGGCCGAGGAAGACTTTCTTGAACTGCACCATTCCGGCGTTGGTGAACATCAGCGTCGGGTCGTCGCCTGGTACAACCGGCGAGCTCGGGAGCACGATGTGATCGTTGCTCTCGAAATAGCGGACGAACTTTTGACGAATCTCTGACGCGCTCATCGCCTTCATAGACGGAAATATACGCGCGTCAGTTACTCCCGCCGGTTTCGGTCTCGCACTTCTTGCAGAGCGTGACGCCTCGGAAGGAGCAGAGCACGCAAAGGAACGTGCCGCAGTTCGTGCACGGTTGACCCTCGGATGCTCGTTCCTCATTGCCGCAGTAGCGGCAGATCATCATATCTCGTTCGCGGAATTCTTTGGGCACGGGCGGGAATCGCTGCATACGTGAGGCCAATGTCCAGCCTGTGCGCGGGTTGCTCACGGCGAGCCTTAGATCAGCACGCGGGCAATAACCGTCTTGATCTCGTCGACGTCGTAGCCCCGCCTCGCCAGGAAAGCAAACAGCCGCCGTCTCAACACAAGAGGCTCGAGATCCCCGAGCGATGCAAGCTTTTTCCTCGCGATACGCTCGAGCGCGGCCGACGTGTCGATCTCGTCCTGCTCGATCACGCTGTCGATCGCAGGCGCGGAGATATCGGTCTTGATCCCCTTGCGATACAGCTCCTGCTGCAGTCGCCGCTTTGACGCACCGGTCGTCGTCATCTTCGACCGCGCGTACTGCTCGGCGTATTTCGTGTCGTCGAGGATCCCGCTTGCGACAAGGCGGCGGATCGCGCCATCCGCGTCCGCCGCCGAGTATTGCTTCTGGATCAGTTTTCTGTGTAGCGCGCGTGAAGCGTAGGGGCGCGCCGCCAGCAGGTTGAGTGCGTAGTCGTACGCCGAAGGTGGCGGCTTGGGCGGGGTCAATCCGCCAGCTCGACCTCTACGTCAGCGGCGGGCGGCCTGATTCCAAGAACAGTCTTCACCTTCTCCTCGACTTCCAGGAGCAATGCGGGATTGTCCTTGAGGTACATCTTCGCGTTCTCACGACCCTGACCGATTCTCTGCGCGCCGTAGCTATACCACGCCCCGGACTTGTCGATGATCCCCGACTCGGAGGCGATGTCGAGCACCAGCGAGGCGTGGCTGATTCCCTCCGCGTACATGATGTCGAACTCGGCCTGCTTGAAGGGCGGCGCGACCTTGTTCTTCACGACTTTTACGCGGACGTGCGAGCCGATGACGTCTTCCTTGTCCTTGACCGGTGCAATGCGGCGGATGTCGAGGCGGACCGATGCGTAGAACTTGAGCGCCTTGCCGCCGGTGGTCGTCTCGGGATTGCCGAACATCACGCCGATCTTCTCGCGCAGCTGGTTGATGAAGATGACAGAAGTCTTCGAGCGCGCGATCGCGCCGGTGAGCTTGCGCAGCGCCTGACTCATGAGACGCGCCTGGAGTCCCATGTGCGACTCGCCCATGTCGCCCTCTATCTCGGCCTTTGGAACGAGCGCGGCGACGGAGTCGATGACGACGACATCCACGGCGCCGGAGCGAACGAGGATCTCGCAGATCTCCATCGCCTGTTCACCGGTGTCGGGCTGCGAGACGAGGAGGTTCTCGACGTCCACGCCGAGCTTGACGGCGTAGTCGGTATCGAGCGCGTGCTCGGCGTCGATGTAGGCAGCGACGCCGCCCGCTTTCTGCGCGTTGGCGACGACGTGGAGGCAGAGCGTAGTCTTACCGCTCGATTCGGGACCGTAGATCTCGGTGACGCGGCCGCGCGGGATTCCGCCCACGCCAATCGCGGCGTCGAGGTTGATTGCGCCAGTCGAGATGGCGTCGATGCGGACGCGCGGGTCGCTCGATCCCATCTTCATGATGGCGCCCTTGCCGTGGTTCTTTTCGATCTGGGCGATCGCCAGGTTCAACGCCTTCTTTTTGTCTTCCTGAACGGAAACTGACATCTCGTCACCTAGGGTTAAGCGTTGGGGCGGTTTGAAAAGCGAAAAGAGAACTGCAAGGCTGCCTGCTGCCGGCTATCCGCTGGAAGCTGCCCGCTGCAGGCGACACCGACTTGTCGATGAGCACGTAAAGGCAAGCAAACAACCGACCCGAACAAAATACGAAAGATGCGACGGGAGGGCAAGGTTTTCATCGTACCTCAGAATATGCGCCGGCCAGACTCTATTACGCACCATTTTCACGCGCGCGCAAGCGGCTCAGGCCAGGCGACGGGCCTCGAGGACCGCGGCTATGGCTTCGCCGTCCCACCTCATTATGAGGTGTTTTACGGGGCGGCAGGGGCCAACGCAGCGCGGGCGGAAGACGGCGACGCATTGGCCTCCCTCGCGGCGGACGCTGTCGTAGGCGATTCCGTCGGCGTCCTGACCGCGCAGCTCGACGCCGAGCTTCTGGGAGGCTGAGTAGTTCGTGGGGGAGTAGACCTTTGGGTACTCCCGCTGCCGGCCGCGGAGATCGTAGAAGTGCGTTCCCTTGACGGGCGCCTTGAGAACTTCGAAATCGAGGTCCTGGGCCGGGGCGCGGGTCGCCGCAAGAAATATCGAGCGGTGGTGCTTCACTTCCGCGATCGCCGTCGCCTCGTCCCGGGCGGCGTAGAAGACGCCGAAGGAATTTCCAGCGAGGGCGGGCGGACCGAAGCGGGTTCCGTCGGGCGAGGGATAGGCAAACGGCGCCATGACGTAGCCCGCGCCGGGTCCGTAGACCCGATCCTTGGCCGGAATGGTCAGAGCCGGGGCTATGCGTTCGGTCAGAAAGGGATTAGTGCGAGCGCGCAGGGCGAGGAGAGCGGCGAGATCCGCAGCATCGGCGACGTCCTCGAAGACGTCGACAGGAGGAAAGATCGTCGCGACCAGTTTTGTCGATTGCTTCCAGGCAAGGCGCTTCGGAGATAGCCGGGCGAACAGCTTGGGCGCCTCGCTGGACTCCTTCATTGAACTGAACCGGTGCGAGGTGCCCGTAACGTAGATGCGAGGTGCGAGTTTACGACGCCGGGACTTTCCACCGTGGCGCTTTGGGTAAGAACGCCACAGTGGAGAGTCATGGCGTAGTAAACTGGCACCGAACACCTACGCTCCTCTGGCACCTCGCACCGGTTCAGTTGCCGTTCCCGTTTTTGGTTACCAGCCTCTAGCTCCAACGAGATGTGTAAATGTCTGGTACAACCCGATCATGCTTGAGCTCATGACCTCGATGGGTGCCCGCCCTCCGAACAGGGGGGCGGTATTGGAGCGGGAGATCCACTGATTCCTGCTCTCCTCGCTGTGCGGGAATAGCGTCGCGATAGCCTCGTAGATGCCCAGGACATAAGAAAGCCGGTCGAGCTGGTCCCGACCGAGGCCATTCACTTCCCTCTCCTCTCGAGCGCGCTTGAGGAGGTCGTAATAGGTCGAGCGCGAATCCACGCCGAGCAGCGCCATGCCGTCAGCCGACGGGAGCCGCCAGAGGGCGGCGATCCGCGCGAACGTGCGCAGCCCCGCCCCCGCCTGGGCGGTTTCGGGAATCTGGGCTGGGCGGCGCTGCTTGACCTGCAGACCGGGTGGCATCGACGAGTCCTGATTTGGACAGTTTAGCAGTAAAGGTCCAGGATTGGACTCAATCCCAATCTGGACGGTTAGTTAATATACGTCCAAGTATGGACTAAGGCAACAGGAACGCGTTCTCGATGTGCGCCACCCTGACTTTCTGGGGCTCGATGATCACGCCGATCACATCGAACCGGAACGTATCCGCCGGCTGCTGGTGCCGCGATATCCAGACCTTCGCCGATCGGGCCAGCTCGCGCTGCTTTCGCCACCCTACCGCGCCAAGCGGGCCGCCAAACGAGTCCAGCTTGCGCGTCTTGACCTCGACGAACGCCACCGTGCGCCCCGGCCCGTGCGCTTCCCTGCGGGTTGCAACGAGGTCGATGTCACGATGCCCGTTCCGGAACCGCCGCTCGGCGATGTCCCAACCGTGCACCTCGAGCCATCTCGCGGCGACGCGCTCCCCCTTCTCGCCCATCGCTTGGCGGGCCGCTGACATGCCTTAGGTTACGGCGCAGACCTCCAGCAGTTGTCATCTTTCCCGTACTCGCGTCATTCGGCCAACTCACGAAAACAGAACCAGCATGGGAAAGACCCGATTAGAAGCGTTCAGCGACGGCGTGCTCGCGATCATCATCACCATCATGGTGCTCGAGATGAAGGTGCCGCATGGTACCGAGCTCGCGGCCCTGAGTCCGCTTTGGCCGGTGTTTCTTAGCTACACGCTCAGTTTCGTCAACCTCGGCATCTACTGGAACAACCATCATCACATGTTCCAGCTCTGTCATCGCGTCGAGGGTGGCGTGATGTGGGCCAACCTTCATCTGCTTTTCTGGCTGTCGCTCTTTCCGTTCGTGACGGGGTGGATGGGCGAGAACCACTTTGCGCCGGTGCCGACCGCGTTGTACGGGGCAGTCTCACTGATGGCGGCGATCGCGTACTGGATCCTGCAGCTCCGAATCCTGCGGAGGGAAGGTCCGAGCTCTCTCCTGGCGACCGCGGTCGGAAAAGACATCAAAGGAAAGATTTCGCCAATTCTCTATCTCGCCGCGATTCCATTGGCGTTCGTACACCAGGCGATCGCCGGCGCATTGTATGTGATCGTCGCGTTGATGTGGCTGGTACCGGATCGTCGAATCGAACGCGTCTGCCGGCGGCGTGATCTGAACGGCGTAGATTCTTCGCTCACCTTCCGCTCGCTCCCGAGGTTCCAAATGCATTTTCCGGATGTGAATTACCTGGCCGTCCTCGTCACTGGAATCGTGATCTTCATGCTCGGCGGGCTCTGGTACTCGCCGTATCTCTTCTCGAAGAAATGGATCGCCCTTCAGGGCAGGACAATGGAGCAGATGAAGGCAGAGGCTGCAACGGCGAACATGCCGCTCATGTACTTCAGCGCCTTCATCACCGGCTTACTTGTGGCGTGGGCCATGGCAATCATCGTCTCGCACTTCGCGCCGGGAAACGTGGCGGGCGGGATTCACATGGCATTTCTCTGCTGGCTCGGGTTCGCCGCGGCGACCAGTTACGCCACTTCTCTCTTCTCCGGAAAGCCACGGCAGCTTTGGCTGATCGACTCCTCCTACAACCTGGTTTCGTTTCTTATTGCCGGAGCCATTCTAGCGGCGTGGAGGTAACGAGCGCGATTTCTGCTGGGCGCTCTTTGGGCGAGTAGCGCGGGCAGAGAGCGCGTAGCGCGAATTAACCTGGGGGTGCGGACACGGACTCACCGTCTCGCTGAGGCGCGGGCCGGTACGTCGCTTCTCGCGTCACCTCTCGCGTCACCTCGCGCGTGATCTCTCGCGTCGCGGTCTTTTCGTCCCACAGCGGCAGCGCGAAGGTAAAGACACTGCCGCGCCCGAGCTCGCTCTGAACGGTGATGTTGCCGCCGTGTGCCTCGACGATGCCTTTTGCGATAGCGAGGCCGAGGCCGACGCCGCGACCATCGCCGCGTTTCGCCTGCCAGAACTTGCCGAACAGTCTGGGGATTTGTGCCGGCGGGATTCCGGGCCCGGTGTCGGTGACGGAGATGTGAATCTTTCCGTCCGCGCGCGCGGCGGAGAGTGTGATCGATCCACCGGCGGGCGTGAACTTGACGGCGTTGCCGACAAGATTCGAAAAAACCTGGAGCGCGCGGCCCGAGTCAGCGCGCACAGGAGGAAGGTCCGCAGCGGCCTCAACTGACAAAGTCAAAGACTTCTCGCGGGCAATCGGCTCCAGCGCTTCCTGCGCCTCGTGCAGCAAGTCGTTCACATGAATCTTTCTCGGCGCGATCGACAATCTTCCAGCTTCGATGGTCGTGACGCTGAGCAGATCCTGGATGAGATGATTCATCCGCTCACCCGACCGCCTGATGATTCGCAGCGGACTGGTTCGCGTCGTGTCCGCTCCCTGCATATCGAGGAGAGTGGCCGTCGCCATCGAGATGGTATTGAGCGGGTTCCGCAGGTCGTGGGCGACGATGCGCAGGATCTCCTCGCGCGCGTCGATGACACGTTCCGCCTCCTCGTAAAGCCGGTCCATCGTCACTCGCCCGACTTCGTTCATCACCACACGACGCACCATGTCGGTGACGCCCAAGGCCAATACGCCCGAGAGCAGAACGGCCACTAGCGCGCCTCCCGCTGCAAACACCGGGAGCCAGCCGACAGCAGCTGCGACGACGAGGCATCCAGCTGCGAGGCCCGTCGTGAGCTCGACGGCGGAGCGAGTGAGACGGAACGCGCCCGTGAACGCGAGCACGACGCAGAGGACGGCAAACGTAGTCGCGAGCGCGTTCGGTCCGGCGAATGGATCGGCGCCGATTCGGCTGAGTCCAAGTCCACCGACGAGGAGAACGGCGTCGGCAATCGGGAATGCGCGCCGCATCCACGACTTGTACCAATCCTTGCGCAGAATTCCCAGCACGGCGGCAGCAAACGTCATCCAGCCGAGCGCCGCCGCCAGACTACCGATCGTCGGCGGCGCGGCAGTCGCGAACTTGCTGAGGAGGAGACGCCCGAGCACGAAGACCGCGAATACAGCGGCGGCCGCGACGCGCAAATACGCCAGCTTCAACTCGGAGCGGCGCGCCTCCTCGAGCAGGTTCTGTTCGATCGTAGCGCTGAGATTCTCCGCGGCGTGCTTCGCTTGCAGTCCGGCGCGGACTGTCTCAGCAATCTCCGCCGCTAGCGCTTGTCGAGAATCAAGCTGATTCGACGCCATTGTTTCCTCCGCGACTCGCCACACTCGGCTAGAGCGTGACCGAGCTGCTTGCTGTACAGGCCCCTGCCTCTCGTGCTCCCGCCCATTGGCCGGGCTACACCAATGTGCGGATCATCTAGGAGACCGTCAGCCCTCCGGTATCAGCCCGGTAATCGTAATCGGCGTGTATTCAATGAAAGGCCCCGGGAAGGTTGTCCCGACATTCCCGATAATCAGCTGGAGGAACAGGCCGATTGTTGAACCAGCGGTGAGCGCGAAGTCCTGGCCTGCCTGCCCAGTGTTGAGCGGATGAGAGATCTCGTATACGCTGTGCGTGCCGTCGTTACCAAACGCCCCGGCGCCGTCCCGCTGAGTGTCGTTGGTAACGCCGCCACTGCTCCGGAACGCATCGGAGAACACGCTAATAGAGGTGTGCTGGAAGACAAAGTAGTCGTCACCGATCGCCGGGCCGAGGCCGTCGTTGTTGGCGTCGAACTCGAACTGCAGTCGGTTGTCGCCGGCATCTACAATAGTCCGCGCAAACCTCACGGCAAGGTAAAGATTCTCGGCATTGTTCATCACGAACAGTGTTGCGGGGGTCGTACCCTCGCCTGGCACGTTCGCTGTGAAGTTAAAGGTAGTTGCCCCAGTCCACTCCCCAGCGCTCAGCACACCGTCGATTGAGACACCTGTAACTGTCAGTTGAGCGCTTACGTAGTTGTTGCCTTCGTCTGACTCCGCAACTACGTTGGCTCGGTCAACCAGTATGCCCACGTAATAGACTCCTGGCGAAAGCGGGGGAATGGTGAAGGTCGGGCCGCCCCAGTTGAAGAATCCGCCCGCAGGCTCGAGCTCGGTCGAGTTGAAGTTATTATCGTTGAGGTACGTGTCAGCGGTAGTGATGACGGGATCGGTGGATAGGTAGAAGCCGTTTTCGACAAGATTGTCACCGAGCAGGAAGGCGGCTCCCTGATTCCGGATAGTCCAAGCAGAGAAATTTATAGTCCCACCAGCAGAACTGATCGTCGACGGGGTTATGACTGGAGCTCCGGAGGAAATGACGAGGTCTGGAAGTGCTGGCACCGTCGCGGTGAAAGTCACGTCACCAAATGCTTGCCCGGTGGCCGTGAGGGTGCAAGTACCGGAGGTGACCGTCAAGCTTACCTGCGCGACTCCGTCCACGTTGGTCAACACAGTCGGCGAGCTGGGCGCGTCCCCCGCCAAACTCCCATTGCACTCGCTGAGACTGAAGTCGACCGGCATGTTGGGAAGGCCGGTGCTGGGGTGATCCTCGTCATGCGCGACTCCAAGGATCCTGGCGCTGAACTCTGTAGCCACTCCGGGCTGGACGGTCGGCTCGTCGTCCGAGGAGTTGCTCTCAATCTCCGCGACGAGTGCCGGGCCGACATTGCTGATCTTCTTCACAAATCCAGCGATTCCCACGTCCAACGCGTACGCCGTCTTTACCCCGAACAGCCGGCCAAGCCCCCCTTGTAGCTTACGCCACCCAGCGCTCGCCAGCCCAATGACGCCGGTCGAGCTGCTAGCAATAACCGGCGAAGTACAGTCGCGTGACTCGGGGTCGGTAAGGATTGCAGTCTCCGATGCCTGCGGCAGCAATCGCGGTGTTTCACCAGGATCCGACGCAAACAGCCGCACAAAATCCACTCGGGGATCCGTAGTGTTGCCGTAGAGCTCGAAGCAAACCGCAACAGTAACCGCGTTCAAGAACACATCGCCGTCTTCGTTTATAGCAGGAAGCTCGGGAATTGTCGTGAAATTGAAGCACCCTTCGAATTGCTGGAGCGGGAACGGGGGGGGGTGGCAGACGGTTGGCGCGCTTTGGACGTTGGTGTTCGACGCATTGCTCGCGAAGCCTGAGCTACCACCGGTAGGTACTCGAGAGATGTTGAGGACAAAGCTCTGAATTGCACCAGCCGGTGCCGGTTCGCCGCCCGGCAGGGGGCAATCCGGTCCTGGTAGGACGCAATCGGGTATCGATGCCCCGGCGATCGGGTCCTGGCCGGCGTTGTCGAGCTGCACGATCTGGTCTACGCCATCGTTGTTGTTCGTGACCGTCACCGAGGTGCAGAGTTCAGCGCCCCCGCAGAGTGCGCTATTCTCGACGCGGAAGACGATGGGAAGCTTCGAGTCGTCGATCAATGTGACGACTTCTCCCGTCAGTGCGTGGCGCCATTCCTTCATGTTCGACACCGGATCCACATCGGCGTAGCCGAGCGTGACATCAGGTGACGTAGCGGATCCGTTGATCGACACTTTGATCCGGTAGTACTTGTCGAGGGCAAGATCGGCGGATTGACGAGTGTCCCATAGAGCATGGTAGAAGCCGTCGAGCGGGAGATCGAACGTCGACCACCATCCGCTTTGTTCCGGCGGAACCCCAACGAGATTGACAGTCCCGGGCGCGAATGTTTTTACGGGATCCTTCGCCGCGCACGCCGTCGCGGGGGTGGGTCGTGCATCCAGGGGTTCCGGTACCAGCTCGCAGATCACAATCTTCAGACTTGGTTGGATCCGAGGGTTGAACGCCCCGCGCTCGAAGTCCGGATGCTGGAAGGGCGGCGGCACCATCGGTGGAAGAAAGAAAAAGTCCGGATTTCCGCCGTGGGCTCCGTCGCTGATTATTTCGGAGGAGCCGATGGGGACTCGCGGTCCCATCGGCTGTCGGTCCTCGCCGCATCCGAATGCGAGGACGAGTATGGGAAGCGCGAACAGACTGCGACCTTTCATCGGTGACCCCCTCGAGACATCATGCCCGTAGGCACGAATCTGTCAAAAAACGTTTGTAGCGCGGCAGTCAATATGGGGTGCCAGGGCCGAAGATCAATGGGCAAATCCGGCCGCCCCTGTTTTTGCGACCCTTATCCGCCCGATACAATCAAAGTCTTGAACCGCGGGTCGTTCTGGAGGTCGCGCCACCACCAAGCATTCATTTTCGCGAATCCGTGCCGGTGCTCGGGGTGGTCGGTCAGGTATCGCTGCAGAAGATCGACCGCCTCTTTCTTATCTCCGAGTTGTGTACGGACGAAGGCTTCGTAGCCAATGAGCTCGCCACGAGGGTCAACCGTCCGGTCCGTACGCGCGCGGATGAGGACGCGGCGAGCGCTATCAGGAAGTCCGGCACGCCCAAGCACCGCCGCCACTACTATCTGCCCCTCGCGGCTATTGTACTCGCGCTCGTGCGGCGATGCCACTCGCTCGTAGTCGGCGGCTCTGCGGCGAGCTTCCGCCGGGTCGGGGCGAACATTCCTGGCCGTCATGGTCCAAAGCTGACAGCGGGCCGCTGCGGCATGCTGCGGAAACCGGCGCTTCGCTTCGTCGCACCACTTCTCGGCGTTCACGAACTGCTCGAGGTCGTACGACGTTCCCCATAGCCGGTACAATATTTCCGGGGCAGCTGTAAGGTACGCATCCGCTTCGTACGCCCGGCGCGCCAGGTTGTGTGACTCGACCACGTCCATCTTCTGGTGCTGAATAATGCTGAGCAGGTTGAGAGCGCCCGCTTGTGCCGGATTCGACGCAATCGCGGCGCGCATATCCTGTTCGGACGCCCGGAGCAAGTCGTCTATCTTACGCTGGTCGTGAACAAGTCCGTTTATGAACGGCCGGGTGTACAGGGTTCCCCGGAGCTCCAGCGCATCCGAGTCCCGCGGATCGAGAGCGATCGCGCGATTGGCGTGGGCAAGCCCGATGTCGATCTGCTTGGCGACTTCAGCTGGGTCGCGAGTCATCTGCTCGTGCCGCAGTGCGATTTGCCCTCGCAAAATGATCGGCTCGGCCCATTTTGGGTCGAGCGCCTCGGCCTGGGCGAACAGCGTGTCCGCGGCACGGAGCTGGCGCGCCGCGCCCGCGGGATCCCTGTGCTCCAGCACCTCGGCATCCTTGCGCAGCTTCTCCCCGCGCTGAACCAGCGACCACGCTGTGGGGTTTTCGGTGCCCGTGCGTAACTCGCGGAGCCGTACCTCGTCGCCCAGCCATTCCCGCAGCATGACGGCGAGCCGCTCGGAGAGTTTGGTCCTCATCGCAAGGGGATCACCGAGCGATTCCACGATCGACGCGTCGATGCGAGTCGCGCCGCTGTTGCCGTCGACGACCCGGAGCGTTACCCGCGCCTTATCGCCTTCAGGCTCGACGCTACCCTCGACGAGCGTACCAGCTTCGAGCGAGCGCGCAATGCTGTCGCGCGGAACATCCTTTCCGCGAAACTGCTTGACCCCGCCACTGGAGATTACATCGAGACCGCTGACCCGGCCGAGCTCGTCAATCAACGACTCGCTCAAACCATCAGCGAGGTAAGCAAGGCGTTTGTCGGGGCTCAAGTCCTTGAAGTACTGAATCGCGATACGTTGTGGCCGAAATCCTCCGACGCTCGCGTTCGCGATTCCAGCTTGTCCGTTCCATAGGAACGACCTCCCCGCCCACGCCGCGCCGCCAAGCGCAACGACAGCGAGAGTCGCAGGCAACGCCATCGCGCGCCAGTTTCTCTTCTTGATTCTTTGCGCACCCGTGCGACGTCCCGTGCGTTGCGCGACATACGTCCCGGTCTGACACGCCCTGAGAGCGTCGGCGAACTCCGCGGCCGTAGAGAATCGGTCGGCGGGAACCTTGGCCAGAGACCGCATGATCGCGTCCTCGACTTCCTCCGGAATCGTGTTTCGGATGATGCTGAGCGACGGGACGTTGTCGAGTGAATGGCGAGCGAGCAGCGCTTGCGTCGTGCGACCCGTGAACGGTGGCTGTCCCGCCAGCATCTCGTAGAGCACGCAGCCAAGACTGTAGATGTCACTGCGTCGATCGAGATTCGGGTCCGCCATCCCCTGTTCGGGACTCATGTACGTTGGGGTGCCCAGCGAAATGCCAGTCGATGTGAGCTTCTCCTCTCCGACCGCGCTCGCGGCGCGCGCGATGCCAAAATCGGCGACTAGCGCCTGGCCGTCCTCGAGGAGGATGTTCTCTGGCTTGATATCCCTATGGATAATCCCGTGACGGTGCGAGTGATCGAGCGCGCTGGCGACCTCGCAAGTGATGCGCAGGGCTTCGTCCACCGGCAGCTGCCGCTCGCGATTGAGCCGCGCGCGCAGCGACTCGCCGGCGACGTAGGGCATCACGTAATACAGCTCTCCGTCGGCATCGCCGGAGTCGTAGATCGGAAGGATGTGCGGATGACTCAGATGCGCGGCGAGATCGATCTCGCGGCGGAAGCGCTCGGGGCCGAGGGCGAAGCCCACTTCGGCGAGGAGCACTTTGATGGCGACTTGCCGATTGTGCTTTATGTCTCTGGCGAGGTACACCGTAGCCATCGCGCCGTGACCGACTTCCCGCTCGATCTCGTAGCGATCAGAAATGGCGTCTTTGAGGCGTTCGAATGAGGTCGGCATACCTCGGGGGAGCGGGACTCCTGCCGGCCTACTATACGGCTGTTTTCACATAGCCGCCAGCAGAGTGTAATGCGCGGGGTCATAGACTCGCGCGAGGAGCACGGCTGAACAACCCCGTACCGCAGGCCGCGAGGGCCCGCTCCCCTCGCCGGCGCACGGGCCGCCGCGCTGCTTCCGACAGATCTATGTGGGAGGCGGTGGGAGTTCTCACGAGATGCAGGTCGAAGCGCGCCAAGGCCCTGGCGCGCAGGAGCTAGAGGCGCGGTCCTGCGATGCGGTCGAGGTCGTCCAGTCCGGCGAGAACGTCGCGGGGTTTCGAGCCGTCGGGCGGACCAAGGATGCCGGCGAGGTGGAGCTGGTCGATTATGCGGGCTGCGCGGCCGTACCCGACCTTGAGGCGCCGCTGCAACAGCGACGTCGAGCCCTGCTGGTGCTGGATCACGATCTCTGCGGCCTCGCGAAACAGCTTGTCGCGATCGGTGTCGTCGAAATTCTCCGCGTCGCTGCCGCTCGCTTCCTCGGCTTCTTTCTTCCGAATGGACTCGATGATGTCCGGCTCGATCGGCCGCTCCTCGACGAAGAGGCCCTGCGCCTCGAACGCAGCCTTGCGCTGCTCGCGACGCAGCTCGTACCAACCCATCAGCCGCTCGGTGTCCTCGCTCGAGATGTAGGCGCCCTGCAGCCGCGCGGGCTCGCTCTTTCCCGGCGGAATGAAGAGCATGTCGCCGTTCCCGAGCAGCGCTTCGGCTCCGATGCCGTCGAGAATCGTGCGGCTGTCAACCTGCGACGCGACACGGAAACCGATACGGCTCGGAAAGTTCGCCTTGATCAATCCTGTGATGACGTTCACGCTCGGACGCTGCGTCGCGAGAATGAGGTGGATGCCAATGGCGCGAGCTTTCTGCGCCAGCATCGCCAGCGGCGTCTCGATCTCACCCTGCACCGTCATCATCAGATCGGCGAGCTCGTCGATAATCAGCACGATGTAAGGAACGATCCCGCCCTTGTACTCCAGCTCCTCGAACGCGACGTCATTGCGCTTGGCGTTCCTGAGCTTCTGTCCTTCCTGGACCTTGCGGTTGAAATCCTGGATGTTGCGCGCCCCGTTGGCCGCGAAGAGCTCGTAACGATCCTGCATCTCGAGAACTCCCCACTTGAGCACTGCCGCGGCGTCGCGATTGTCGGTGACGACCTTATGGCGAAGGTGAGGCAGGACGTTGTAGACCGAGAGCTCCACCATCTTCGGATCGATCATCAGGAACCGCAGCGTCGTCGGGGTGTGACGGTAGACGAGGCTCGTGATCAGCGTGTTGATGCAGATTGATTTGCCGGAGCCGGTCGCTCCCGCGATGAGCAAGTGCGGCATCTTCGCCAGGTCGGCGATGATCGGCCGTCCCTCGAGATCCTTGCCCAGCGCGATCGGCAGTGCGGCGCGGGCGCCCTGAAACTCGCGCGCCTCGATCAGCTCGCGGAACGCCACGATTTCGGCGGTGGGATTGGGCACTTCTACGCCAACGGCTCCCCTTCCGGGAATCGGAGCGACGATGCGGATGCTCTGCGCGCGCATCGCCAGCGCGAGATCGTTGGAGAGGTTGGCGATTTGACGCACCTTCACGCCGGCCGCGGGCGCAACCTCGAACTGCGTTACCACTGGCCCAGTCGTGCGGCCGACGAGCTCGCCTTCGACGCGGAACGTGCGCAACGCATCCATCAGCTTCACGCCCATTGCATCGAGCTCGCGCTTGCCGACATCGGCGTTGCGCGGGGGGGGCGGAGTGAGCAAGTCGGGAGACGGCAGATCGTCGTCCGTGAACAGCTGCCCTTCGCCTTCGGAGCCAAACAACACCGCTGGCGTGACAGTGGAAGCGGACTTCGACTTGCGCTCGCGCTTCCGCTCGATGGGAAGCACGGGCTGCTCGCCAGTCCCAGCAACCGGCTCGTCCATGAGCGAGAGATCGACTCGCGGCATTTCTTCCGGAGACGGCTCGAGCGAAGAGATGGAAACCGAACCCGACGGGACGACGATCTCCTTGGCCGGATCCAGTCCTGCTCTACCTGCCGGAGTGCGTGCCATCGCCTGATCGAGCGTGATCACGCGCTTGGCGACGACGACTCTGATGGGATTCCACTGCAGCGTCGCCGCCATCAGCGCGCTCGCGGCGAGGGCAATCACAATCCACGCACCGGCGGATCCGGCAAATTGCAACAGGTAAAACGCGGCGAAGCTGCCCCAGATTCCCGCCCACGCGCTTGCTTCGCATGCTCCACCTTCAGCGAGGCCAAAGATCACCGGCAGCAGGAAAACGATGCCGAGGAGGAAGGTCATCCACGATCTGTCCTTCTTTTCGCCGAGTCGGCCGAAGAGACGGAGCGCGTGCGCGGCCGGCGCGAGCGGGAGAAGAATCGCGGCTGGCCACCCGAAGAACGACGTTATCGGCTGCGCGAGGAGCACGCCCATCCAGCCGAAGTTGCGGCCTACGTCGCCCGAGCCGTCGAGCTGCGCGAAGCCTTCGGCCGCGAGGGCGCCACCGAGGAAGAGCGCGAAGAGGAGCAGCACAATGCCGCGGATCTCGCGGCCCAGCGCGGACCCTCCCCCGGCGCCGGCGCTATCGCGCGCGCTCTGGCCCGAGCTTCGTGATTTGTCGGTCCTGATAGATCGGGACCACGGAATAGGAATCCACCGCCGCGGCGACCGTGAGGTCGGCACCAAATCCTGCCGCTTGGAGCGCTTGTCCGTGGGACGATTCCTGGAAGATTTTCGCAATGTTGTCGCCAAATTTTTTGTCAATGAGCACTGAAGCAGATGCGGCGTCGTTAAGGGTCAGAGAATCGGTGCGCTTCGGCATCGCGCGCACGAAACGCCCGGCACAGCCGGCATCTTCCAGCGCAAAAACTCCGTCCTGCGCCGCGCAGATGATCGAGATGTCGGTGTCGGTACGGGACGCGAGCTTCATGAGCGCCAGGACCGCCGTAAAGTTGACGTACGAAGCTATAACTATGTCACGCGCGCCCTGAACACCCAGGAGGGCGCGGGTGCCATTGGACGTAGTCAGCAGAATCGTCTTTCCCTCCACCGCCTCAGCCGTGAAAAGTCCCGGAGAGTTTCCGAAGTCGAAGCCGGGGATGGGGTGCATCTTCTGCTCCCCCGCGGTTCTGACACCCGATTTAGCGAATTCCCGGGAGCGAACCATCACTTCGCCGGGGCTTGGCAAAGGGACCACCGTCTTGGCGCCATTGGCGAGCGCCATCGCGACGGTGGTACCAGCGCGCAGGACATCGATGATCACCACGAGGCGACCGGCGGTATCGGCCGGCTTTACCTCCGCCGGCGTAAAGAACACATCAAGACGCACTCAGTGGCTCCTTCATTAGGTCGGTTTCGCGCTCGAGGAACTTGGTGTCGACGGCTCCTTCCTTGAACCGTGGATTGTTCATCACTCGCGCCAGAAATGGAATCGTGGTAGTGACGCCCTCGATGATGAAGCTCTCGAGTGCGACCTGCATGCGGCGCAGCGCTTCCTGCCGGTCACGTCCCTGGCAGATCACCTTGGCCAACAGCGAATCGTAATAGGGGGGCACGGAATAACCCGCATAGACATGGGTATCCAGACGCACACCGGGACCGCCCGGCGGATGAAAGACGTCGATCCGGCCCGGTGACGGCTGGAAATTGCGCGCCGGGTCTTCCGCGTTCACGCGGCATTCGATGACGTGCCCGCGACGCTCGACCGGAGTTTTCACGGAAAGCTTCTCCCCGCTCGCGACGCGAATCTGCTCCTTCACCAGATCCACTCCAGTCAGCATTTCCGTCACCGGATGCTCGACCTGAATGCGCGTGTTCATCTCCATGAAGTAGTACGACTTGTCCTCGTTGAGCAGCATCTCGATCGTGCCGGCGCCGACGTAGTCGATCGCCTTCGCGCCTCGGACCGCTGCCTCACCCATTTTCTCGCGCAGCTCGGCCGTGAGCGCGGGACTCGGCGCTTCTTCGATCAGCTTCTGGTGACGGCGCTGCACTGAGCAGTCGCGCTCGCCCAAGTGGATGACGTTGCCATGGCGGTCACCCATGATCTGGAACTCGATGTGCCGCGGCCGCTCGAGATACTTCTCCACGTAGACTTCGCCGTTACCAAACGCGGAGAGCGCTTCCGAGCGCGCAAGCTGGAACGACCGCGCGAAATCCTCCGGATCCGTCGCCACGCGCATTCCTTTCCCGCCCCCGCCCGCCGCAGCTTTGATGATCACGGGGAATCCGATCTGGCGCGCGAGTTTCAGCGCTTCCTCCGGGTCCTCGACCCCGCCGGGTGTGCCGGGAATGATCGGGACGCCGACTTCCTGCATTGCCTTTCGCGCGGCGGCCTTGTCGCCCATGATCCGGATCTGCGCGGCCGACGGACCGATGAAGGCGATGTTCGAAGCCACGCAGATCTCGGCGAACTCCGCGTTCTCGGCGAGGAATCCATATCCGGGATGAATCGCGTCGGCACCGGCGATCTCGGCGGCGGCAATGATGCGGGGGATGTTGAGATACGACTCGCGCGCCGGTGCGGGACCGATGCAGACATCGTCGTCGGCGAAGCGCACGTGCAGCGACTCTCGATCGGCTTCCGAGTACACGGCGACGGTCTGGACGCCGAGCTCGCGGCACGCCCGGATGACGCGGAGCGCGATCTCGCCGCGGTTCGCTATGAGGATTTTCTTAAACACGGTCGGCCCCTACAATGACCAAGCCTGTCGAAGCCGTTTATGACTTTCACTCACGTGACGTCTTGTTTGAACGTATCCCAAGATGTGTCACTCGAAGCCGCGACTCCCTGTACGCGCAACGCGAACTCGGACGGGTTGCTGGCTGCTTGCAGCGCGTCCTCGTAGGAAATGACGCCCTTTTCGTACCAGTTCATGATCGACTGGTCGAAGCTCTGCATCCCGTAGGGGACCGCGCCCTCGCGGATCAGCGCCGGAAGATTGAGCGCCTTGGTGAGATCGCGCATCTGGTCGCGCACGGCTTCGCTGTTTACCAGAACCTCGGCCGCCGGTACGCGGCCTTTCTTGTCGGCGCGCTTTACCAGGCGCAGCGAGATGACCGCCCGCAACGCGTTGGACAGCATGTAGCGCACTTCGGTCTGCTGGTGCGGCGGATAGAACGACAGAACGCGGTTGATGGTCTGAGTCGCGTCAGTCGTGTGCAGCGTGGAGAAAACGAGGTGTCCCGTCTCGGCCGCCTTGAGCGCGGTGTCCAGCGTCTCGAGGTCGCGGATTTCGCCGACGAGAATGATGTCGGGATCCTGCCGCAGCACGCGGCGCAACGCCTGGCCGAAGCTTCCGGTGTCGGTTCCCACCTCACGCTGGTTGATGCTGCTCTTGATGTCGCGGTGCAGGAACTCGATCGGATCTTCGATCGTGATGATGTTCGACTGACGGTTCTGATTGATGTAGTGGAGCATCGAAGCGAGAGCCGTCGATTTGCCGGAGCCGGTGATTCCGGTGACGAGCACCAGACCACGTGGCATCATCGAGATTCGCTCGCACACCGTCGGGAGATTCAGCTCGGAGATCGTCTTCGCCTGGAATGGAACTGTTCTCATCGCGTAGGCGATCGTGCCGCGCTGCTGATATGCGTTCACGCGGAAGCGGCCGATTCCGGGCACTGCCAGCGCGAAGTCCGATTCCTTGAGCTCGGAAAACTCCTTGATGCTCTTCGGCCCCATGACCTGCTCGGCGAGACTGCGCAGGTCTTCCTGCTTGAGCGGCGGCATGTCGAGATTGACCATCTGGCCATCCACGCGCAGAGTCGGAGGACGTCCGACCTTGAGGTGCAGGTCGGATGCATTCGCCTGGATCATGTGCTGCAGGATCGACTTGTAGTCGAACTGCTTGCCGGTAGGAGCAGGAGCCGCAGCCGCGAGAGGAGACCCAGCGGGGGCGGAAGGGGTGGGCGGGCGCTTGACGCTTTGTGTTTTTTCAGGCATTGGGATCTATGCGGAGGAGGACCTGTCCGTATTCGACCGGATGCGCGTTTTGCGCGAGAATCTCTTTCACCACTCCGTCGAACTCGGATTCGATCTCGTTCATGATTTTCATTGCTTCGATGATGCAGAGGATCTGGCCCTTGCTGATGCGATCACCGACGGCAAGGTACGGCTTCGCTCCCGGCTCAGGAGCGCTGTAGTACGTCCCGACCATTGGGGACTTTACTTCGAGGAACTTCGGCTTGGGCGGCTCGGGTCTGGGTGCGGCCGCTGCAGCGACTTCCCCTCCTCCCCCCGCTGGGTTCGCCTGCTGATGGAGCATCGGCGGGAGCGCGACCGGAGCGGCCATCTGCAAAGCGCCGCGCTGTTGCGGAGTTTTGGAGATCCGGATCTTCATCCCCTTGTCGGACGAGATCTCGATTGAATCGACGCTCGATTCGTCGAGCATCTCCACGAGCTTCTTCACGTAGCGAAGGTCGAACATTGTCATCGGGTCACGCTACCTCGAGAAGATCGCGCGTGAAATCAGTGAGTATTTCGGGGCCGTCTGCGGCGAGGTGCACGTCGTCTTCGATTCTGACTCCGCCCCAGCCCGGACGATAGATGCCCGGCTCGATCGTGACCACCGCACCCGCTCCGAGCGGAGTTTCGACGGTCTTCGCCAGGCGCGGAGCTTCGTGCACTTCCAGTCCGAGACCGTGCCCGAGGCTGTGTCCGAACGCGTCACCGTAGCCGCGGTCCTCAATGTAGCGCCGGGCGAGACCGTCGGCATCCTGGCCGCGCATCCCGGCGCGGACTGAGCTCGAGGCGACTGCGTTGGCGTGGCGCACGATGTCGTAGATGGCACGCTGCTCGTCCGACGCGCGGCCGATCACCACCGTGCGGGTGATGTCAGAGCAGTATCCGCGATACTGCGCGCCAAAGTCGAGGAGGAGCAGATCACCTTTCTTTATGACACGCCCCGAGGGACGCGCGTGCGGCAGCGCGGCGCGCGGCCCCGAAGCGACGATGACAGAGAACGGGAAATCTTCGCTGCCCTCGTCGCGCAGCGCCTTTTCCAGAATTCCCGCGACGTTGAGCTCGGTTAGGCCGGGCTTAACTTCGTTGAGCGTGGTTTTCAGCGCGCGGATTGCTATTTCTCCCGCCTGCCGAATGAGCGCCACTTCACCCGCGTCCTTCGACTGACGTAGCGTCTCGACCATGTTGAGCTGTGGCCGCCACTGCCAGCGTCCGCCTTCCGAGAGCAATCGCTGAAAATCGCGGTGCAGCAGGTGCGCGGACTCAAACCCGACAACCTCGAGGCCGGCAATGTTAGCCGCCGCTTCCCAGAGACCGTTCCACAGGCTGGCCGGCTCGATTCTCACCGTCGCGACACTCCCGACTTCTTCGCGTACCTGGGTGTCGTAACGGAAATCAGTGATGAAGTGAAGGTCGCGTGCGGTGACGAGGACGAGCGCGCTGGACCCGGAAAATCCGGTGAGATACCTGACGTTGGGAATGCTCGTGAGAACCAGCCCGTCGATGTGCGCGGCGGTCAGCGCATCACGCAGCGCCGCGAGCCGCTGCGGGCGGCGATCAATCATTGGCGGCGGCTGTACGGATTCTCACCAGGCCACGGAGCGCCAGCTCGTACCCATACGCTCCGAATCCGCAGATGACCGCGAGCGCCGCATCGGCGAGCGCTGAGCGGCGCCGCTCGGGCTCGCGAGCGTAGATGTTGGTGAGATGCACCTCGACGAACGGGATCGCCACACCGGCGAGCGCGTCGCGAATGGCGAGGCTGGTATGGCTGTAGGCGCCGGCGTTGACGAGCGCCGCATCTGCCCGGCCGCGCAGCGCATGCACCGCTTCGACCATGTCGCCTTCTCCGTTGTGCTGCGAGAACGTGAGCTCTACACCCAGCTCGCGCGCGACGGTCAACAGGTGCGACTCGATATCAGCCAGCGTCTCCTTCCCGTAGAGAGCCGGCTCTCGCGTGCCGAGGAGGTTAAGGTTGGGACCATTGATGACGGCGATCCTCACTCGCCTGTGAGTCCGTCGAGCCAGGCGCGGAATTTGGCGACGTCTTCCTCGGACTCCTGTGTCTGCAGGCGCGGATTCGCGCGCGGGGTCGGCGACGAAGTCGGCGGCGGTGGTGGACTGGTTCCGCGCGCCGATGCGCTGAACGCCCCGGCAAGCGTACTCGCTGCCCGCGTATCGCTCGCGTTCACCGTAGCGCCGGCGAATACTGCATCGAGCGATGCGGATGGCGCGGCGTCGCCGCCCTTCCCTCGGCTGGTCGATTCGCTTCTTGCTCGTCCGGGAGGAGGCTGAGGACGTTTCCGGCCGAGCGTAGCGAAGAATTCCCTGATCGATGGCTGCGATGGCTGCCGCGCGGCGGCGGCAATTCCCTCGGGGTCGGCGCGCGGCTCTTCTCTCACTGGTGATTCGATCGAGTCCGGCTCGCGGGATGGCGTCGATGTCGGCGGCGAATCGACAGGTGAGCGGTCGACGCTCGGACCTTCGATCGAGCCGGGCTGACTGCCCGGTCCGTGCGGAAGCGGAGACTCGATAGAAGGCGCGCGGGGGCCCGCGGGCTCGCCAATGGGCGACTCGATCGATGGCGGTTGGTCGCGGTGCGCACGCGTTGCAGGCGCTTCGGTTTCAGCTGCCTGGCTCGCCTCAATCTCGGCGATACGGTCCCGCAACGCCTGCTCGGTCGGTCTCATCTCCGCGAGCTGGCGGTACACCCTGAGAGCGAGCTGTTTGTATCCCTGCTGCAGGTAGAGCTGCGCCATCGTCTCGTTGACGAAGGGCTCGGGACTCGTACCCGCGAAAGACGAAGTGGCCGGCCACTCGAGTGCATCTCGATCGGGCCCAATCGGCTCGCTGATGGGCAAGGTCTCCTTCGCCACGGAGGGAGCCCGGCTTTCGGGGGACGCGGTGGTGCTCTCCGCAGTGGCAGGCGCTGCAGCCACTGTCTCGTCGGTTGGGTAATGACCCTCGAGACCTTCGACCTTGGCCAGCGGAGACGCGGGTTCAGGCTGCTGGGACTTGAGACCCGCGACTGCCGATGCCTCGTTTGCGGCGGCGAGGCTCGCCTGATCGACGAAAGAAAAATCGACTGTGAATTCCGACTCGACCGGCGTCTCAGCGGCGCTATCTCGTGGCGGCGCCTTGGGCTTGTCGGCCGCTTCGAGGTTGGGTTCCGGCATCGTTTCGGCGGTCGCCGGGATTGTGCCACCGCCTGTCGCGTCAATTTGTTCGATGAGCGCGATCACGGCTGTATCCTTGGGATCAGCGTCGAGCAGGCGCGTGTAGTAGGCGCGTGCTTCGTCGGTGTTTCCGGCCTGCAGCGCCAGATCACCGAGCGATCGCAGGGCGATGAGATTTTCGGGATCGAGAACGAGCGCGCCCTCGAAAACCTGGCGCGCCTCGTCGAACTCCGCGCCTTCGAACAGCGCCTGTCCGAAGACGACCTGCCCGCTCATGTGGCCCGGCATCTGGGCGAGGTGCGCGCGGCAGATCTCGATGGCGCGCTTGGGGTTGCCCCCTTTTCGGTACTCGTTTGCGAGCGGCGCGAAGTACCGGCGCGGATTCTCGTCGAACTTTGCCTGAAGCTCCCGAAGCCGATCGTAGTCCATCAGTTACCTCTTCTAATTGTCAGTGTCGCGAGCGGACACCCGCTGAAAGATGCATAAATTCAGGCGTTCGCGCGACTTGCGTGTCGACCGTCCAAACTCATACCTTACAAGGCTATAGACCGATTCGCGGCCGATCGGTTTCTCCCTTTTTTTCCTGCCTGGAGTAGCACCCTTGTTGTCATCAATGCGGTCCTCCGCAAAATACATCTGGATCTTCATTCTCGTCGCATTTGTCGGCGGGTTTCTTCTCATGGAAACGTCGGGACTGCTGGGTAGCGCCCCGATCACGACCAATACCGCCGTCGCCACCGTAAACGGCGACGACATCCTCGCCTCCGTCTGGTACGAGGCCGCGCAGAATCTGGAGCAGTCGGCCACGCAACAGAGCGGACAGAGCATTTCGCTCGACGAGAGGCAGCGCTTTCAGGACCAGGCTTACGAAGAGCTCGTGACCGACGCCCTTCTCCGTCAGGAGTACAGGCGCCGCGGCATCACTGTTACAGACGACGAAATTCTCCAGGCGGCACGGTTCAGCCCCCCGCCGCAGCTGATGCAGGCGCCTGACCTCCAGACAGACGGCCAGTTCGACATCGCGAAATACCAGCGCTTTCTCGCCAGCCCGCTGGCGAGACAGGAAGGCCTCCTCTTCCAGCTCGAGCAGTACTACCGGAACGAGATCCCGAAAGAGAAGCTGTTCGACCAGGTCGCATCCGATGTGTACGTTAGCGAGGCGCAGCTGTGGCGGAGGTGGCAGGACAGGAACGACAGCGCGCAAGTCTCATTCGTTCAGTTTCCCCCCGATCTGATTTCCGATTCTGCCGTCCGCGTCACCGACGACGAGGTGCGCGCGTACTACGATGCGCACAAGAAGGAATTCGACCGTCCGGGCCGCGCCAAGGTCTCGATCATCATCATTCCGCGGGTAGTGAGCGCAGCCGATTCGGCGGCGGTGAGGACAAGCGCGGCGCAGGCGAGAACGAGAATCATCGGCGGAGAAAAGTTCGAGGACGTCGCCCGCGCTGAATCGGCGGATTCGACATCGGCGGTCCAGGGCGGATCACTTGGCCGCGGCCCGAAGGGCAGGTTCGTCGAGCCGTTCGAGGCGGCGGCTGCCAAGCTCCGACCTGGCGAGATATCACAGCCAGTGCTCACCCCATTCGGGTATCACCTCATCAAGCTCGAAGAGCGAAAGGGTGACACGCTCTCAATGCGGCACATTCTGTATCGCATCCAGCAGAGCGACTCCGCCGCTGCTCTCACCGATCGTCGCGCCGACTCGCTCGCCCGCATCGCGGCATCGAGCGATCAACCCGGCAAGCTGGACGAGGCGTCGCGCGTGCTTCGCATTCCAATCGTGCGCAGCGAAGTGATCGAGGGCAACCCGGCGACCTTGAACGGGCGCTTCGTTCCCAGCGTCGGGCCGTGGGCGTTCCAGGCCCCCATGCCAGGCGAGACGAGCGAGCTGTTCGATGCCGAGGACGGTTACTATCTCGCCCGCCTTGACTCGATTACACCGGGTGGGATCCTGTCGCTCGATGGGGCGAAGGCGGACATCCGGACGTATCTGATGCGCCAGAAAAAGCTGGATGCGCTGCTCCCGCAGGCGCGTAACTTCGCAAAAGTGGCCGCAGCGAGCTCGCTCGAACCCGCAGCGCAGCTGCTGAACCAGAAGGTCATCAAGCCCAAGCCGTTCACACGGATGTCGGGCGCGCCCGAGTTCACGAACCTGCCGGAGGCCGTGGGAGCAGCGTTTTCGCTGCCACTTGACAGTGTCAGCGAGCCGATCAAGGCCGCGGGCGGAGTGGTCGTAATGAGGGTGGACGAGCGTCAACTCGCGAGCAGGACCGCGTTCGATGCCCAAAAAGAAATGCTGCGCGCGCAGGAGCTGCAGCAGGCGAGGCAGCAACGGGTTCGCGAGTTCCTGGCGAACCTGAGGGCGGTGGCAAAGATCGACGACAACCGGCGCGACGTCGAGGCTTCCGCCCGCCGCGCCAGCCAGTAGCTACAGCAGCCGCTTCGGCGCCGAGCGCGCTGCTTCTTCGTCCGCCACTCTACGCCGCTCCAGCTCCGCGCTGGTGAGGCGCGGCTCCGACGTCGGCGGAGGCTCTGTCTCCGAGGTGATCTCGCGGGTGGCGTCGTTGATGTTCTTCTTGAACTCGCGAATGCCCTTTCCCATCGAGCCCGCAATCTCCGGAATCCGTTTGGCCCCGAAGAGAAGCAGGATGATCACCATGATGATCAGGATCTCGGGGAAGCCCAAGTTGCCGAACATGACTGACTCCTGGAAAGACTGGTTCAACTGGACAGACAAAAACAACAAAAGAGAAAGGAATAGGTGGGAGGCACCAACAACAAAAAACCAAAGAGAAAGGAATAGGTGGGAGGCACCAGAGATGCATAGGTGCGGGGCGCCAGTTCACTACGCCACGACTTTTCTACTGGCGTACTGGCCATGAGCGCCACAACGGCAAGTCCAGGCGTTGTAAACTAACAAGCTGGCACCTACGCTACTGACGCCTCCCACCTATTCAGTTCTCAGTTTCAGCTCTCAGTTTCAGTTCTCAGTTTCAGTTTTCAGTTCTTTAGTTGCGTGAGGGAGCTAGAAGAGCGACCGCGCGACAAGGTATGCGAGCAGTACTCCTACCAAACTTAGCAGCGAGACGTCCAGAGCGACCGGCCCGAGCGAGAACTTGAGTATAACCAGATCGATGGGGAGTGGTCCAAGCGCCGGCGTGACCCCGGTGGTGAAAAACTCCTTCGCCGCGCCAGGGGGCAGAAACCTCCGTCCCACCTGAGTAAGGAGCCCTCCCGTGATGAAACCGCTGGCGAGAACGATCCCGTGAAAAAGTGCGCTGCGTCTCGAATGGCCCCGCGGTGGTGGCGGCATTATGAATGTCTCTCCATGACGTATGATATCGCATCGCTGAGCGACGCGCGCGCTGCGGTGTCCGGCAAATCCAACAAAGCCTCTTCGGCGCGCTCCGCGAACTTCTCTCCGCGCGCACGGGCGTATTCGAACCCGCCGCCCTCTTCCACGATGCGCACGATCGCGGCGATGTCCGCATCGCTGACGCTGTCGGCGGCAAAGGCCCGCTCGACTTCGCGCTTCGATTTCGCCGGCATCGCGCGCAGGGCGTAGATGAGAGGAAGCGTAACCTTGTGCTCGCGCAGGTCGAGGCCAGACGGCTTCCCCGTCGTCTCTTTCACTTCGCGGTAATCGAGGAGGTCGTCGGTGATCTGGAACGCCATTCCCAGATTCTCCCCGTAGTCGCCGAGCGCTTGCCTGTGCCTGCGTGCGCCGGCGATGGCGCCGAGCTCGCAGGCAGCGCGCATCAGCGAAGCCGTCTTCGAGCGAATGAGGTCGTAGTACTCGCTCTCCGTGAAATCGAGCGGCTCCGTCACGGCCAATTGCCGCATCTCGCCGAGGGTCATTTCGGTCGACGCGCGCGTAAGTGCCTGCAGCGCCTCGAGATCTCCCAGTCCAACGAGCTGGGTGAGCGCCGTCGAATAGAGAAAATCTCCCATGATCACGGAGATCTGGTGACTGAACATCGCGTTCACTGTCGGCATCCCCCGCCGCAGCGCCGAGTGGTCGACCGCGTCGTCGTGCACCAGTGTCGCCAGGTGGATCAGCTCCAGCGATGCCGCAATCTCCACCGCCTGGTTTTTCCTCCCGTCCGCGTTCTCGCCCTCGATTTCGCTGGCGAGAAGCAGGAGCGTGGGACGAAACATCTTTCCACGCATGGCGAGGAGGTGCGAGCTGACCAGTCCGACGAGTGGCAGCTCGCTCGACACGATGCGTCCCATTGCCTGCGAGACCTGATCCAGGCTCGATCGGATCGGAGCCTGGACCGCCTGGAGCGTGAGGCCGGGCGGCGCTTTGACGCGAACTGCGGAAGAAGGACCGTCTTCGACCGCTCTCACTTGGCGGCGGCCTTCGACATCTTCTTCAGGCGCGCCCCTACATCGCGGAAATCAATATCGATGGCAACGACGCGCTGGTAGTACGCGGCCGCATCGCGCGGCTGCCTGTTTCCCTCGGCGGCCAGACCGAGGAGGTAGAGCATCCCGATTTGATCGTCGTCCTCGAGCTCCTGCTCGCGGAGCGCGCGCGACAGAACGCCAATGGCGACGTCGTATTGGTGGCGATCGATGAAGCACTGGCCCAGCGCCTCGTAGGCGCGAATGCGGTGGGCCGCGCCGCGCAGCGCCTTCTGGAACTCGGCGATCGCTTCGTCGAGCAGTCCCATCTCACGATACGCGACGCCGAGATCGTAGTGACTGTCGAAATCCTCCTCGTCAACGTTCGCAGCGACTCCCGCCTTGAACTTTTCCAGCATGTCGGTGAAGTCGGTCTGCTCGTCGCCGACGCGCTTGTCGTCCTTCGCGACCATCCGCGTCGAGCGCGGAGCCGGCTCGTCCTGCAGCCAATCCGCGAGGTCGACGAAATCGGCATCGCCTTGCTTCTTGCCGCCGTGCGCAGGATGCTTGGCTTTTGCTGCCTGCGGAGGATTCTTGCGCGGCGTTGAAAGCTTCGACACTTCCGAGCGCGGCGTCCGGGGACGCCCCTGCTTCTTCGCCTGAGCGGCGCGCTTGAACGGGTTGAACTGGACCTGCTTGCGATCGCCGCGCGCAGGCTCGTCGGGCTCCGCAACCGGCTCCGCGTCTTCGAGCTCCGGCCGCTCGACCTGACGCTTCGACGCGGTCGCGGGCCTCTCGTCCTCGACTAGTCTCGGGCGGGTGCGCGGCGGCTCAGCCTCGTACTCGTCCCCTTCGTCGGCCGACTCGACTTCGTCTTCATCTGCGTCGTCACGCGCGGCGGCAGCTGCTTGCTCCACCGCGTCAGCCTCTTCAGCATCGTCCACATCGAGCTCGAGCGACTCGATGTCCGTCGTCTCTGCCTCCGCTGCGGGGCGAGGGGGAGGAGGCTCCGGGACCTTGATGGGCCGGGCAGGATCTTTCGGCGTCAGTCCCGAGAGCGGGTTGTCCTGATACCAGCGGTCGTCCTCGAGAATGGCAAGGCCGGCCAAAGGATCGGCGGAATCAAATGGGGAGTCGACGCTGCGCGAATCGATGCCGACGAGAGGATCAGGAACCACCTCGTCCATCCCCGAGACGATCAAGTCGTCCATTGAAGTTTCGGGCAGCGCAGCGCCGAGCCCGGAAAGGTCCTCGTCAACGGATTCAGCAACGGCGTCTTCGGACTCGAGAGTTATATCCTCGATCGGTTCGGAAGATCTCTCCGCGCCGACTTCGAAACCTTGAGCGGTCGGCTCGAGCCCCTCGAGCGGCGGAAGGTCGAGCTCCGCAACCATGGTGTCGAATGCGGCATCGATATCGGCCTTCGGCGCCGGCTCGTCGACCAGGGGCAGCCCAGTCGGTGTCGTCAGCTCGAGATCGGAAAGCTGCTCGATCTCTGGCGCCGGCTTCGCGTGAGGCGGTGTGCGCGGGCGCTTCTCCGGCTCCGGAGCCATGGAGGTCCGCTCGAGCCCGGCGATCTTGGGGCGCGCCTTGGTCGGTGAGACGCCCAGATCGAGAAAGACGAGGCCGCTGCTTTCAGTGCTGGGCGGCGCCTTGGAGCGTCGTGGCTGGACGCTCGGATCCAGAGTGTGCATTCGCTTGACCGCCGCGGCCGCTTCGCTGGTGCGTCCTTCGGCGTCGAGCGATTCGTGCAGGATCTGCAGCTGCTCTACCGCTTCGTGGGTCTTGCCGGCCTTCGCGAGCTGATCGGCGAGCATGAGCCGGATGTCGTCCTGGCCGGGGCAGAGATCGGCGAACTCTTCCAGCGCCTTGAAGGCGTCGGTGTCGCGTCCCGCCTTGTGCATCCGGTCGGCGTACGCGAGGAAGTTCTTCTTGGCGTCGCTGTTGAATCCCTTCTTCGCGCTGATCTTGCCGAGCTTGTAGTAGATCTGATTCCGCGACGGTGCGTGGCGCAGAATCTTGTTACAGAGCGCGATTGCGTTGTTGAGGTACCCGCCTTCCGCGTAGAGGTCGACCGCCAGCTCGTAATAGTGGACTGCCTGGTCGGTCTTGTTGAGGCGAAGGTAGAGGTCGCCTACCCGGTTATAGACCGTGACATCTTTGTCCTCGCTCCCTTTCGTTTGTTCGATGATCTGAACGTACGTTTCGAGAGCGCGGTCGAACTGCTTCTTCTGCTCGAATTCGGCAGCTTTTTTCTTGAGCTTTTCGACGTTGGACATTAAGTGCCGGATGCACGGAAAAATCTCACCCGCGAGGCTCTGCCGACGGGTGGGGGTACAGACGTTTCAACTTACCTGCTGCGTCATAGGGGCGACAGGCCAGACCGGCCCTCCACGCCCCGACACAAAGACGGGCGCCGTACCAGTATGGCAACTCCCTGTAATCCCCGATCTCGAAGAGGGCGAGATCTGCCGCAAAACCGGGGGCGATCTGGCCGGTCTCTTCGGCCAGACCGAGCGCAGCGGCGCCGTTCACAGTGGCCGCGATAATCACCTCGGCGTCGGTCATCCGCAGCTGACTCACACCAAGCGTCAGGATGAGTGGAAAATTGACGGTGGGAGAGGTGCCGGGATTGAAGTCGCTCGCCAGCGCGACCGCGGCGCCTGCGTCGATCAGCTCCCGCGCCGGCGCCTGCCGAGGCTTGCCTAAGAAAAGCATCGTCCCGGGCAGGAGAGTCGCCACTACATCGGAGCCGGCAAGTGCGGAAATCCCCGCCTCGGAGATCGCGGCCAGATGGTCTGCCGATATCGCATCGAGCTCCGCCGCGAGCTCGGCGCCTCCGTACGGCTTGAGCTCGTCGGCGTGGATCTTCAAGCCGAGTCCGGCCTTTCGGGACGCGAGGAGAATTTTGCGGGCGTCTTCGAGGGTGAAGACTCCCGGCTCGCAGAACACGTCCGCAAACCGTGCGATACCCTGCTTCCTGACCTCCGGCAGCAGCACGTTGCACAGCAAGGCCAGAAATTCCGCGCGTCGGGCAGCGCCGGCTCGATACTCGTGCGGGATCTCGTGCGCTCCGAGCCACGTTGCGACGACGCGAATGGGGAGACTTTGGGCGAGGCGATCGATGACGCGCAGAGCCTTGAGCTCGTCGTCAACCGAGAGCCCGTAACCACTCTTGATTTCCACGGTCGTCGTTCCGTACGAGCTGAGATGGGAGAGCCGGGAAATGGCAAGCTCGTATAGCTCGTCTTCACTGCGCTGCCGAAAATCCGCGACCGATGCATGAATGCCTCCGCCTCGACGCGCGATCTCCATGTAGTCGTGGCCCTGGGCGCGCAGCTCGTGCTCTTCGTAGCGCGGCTTGCCGAACACGGCGTGGGTGTGGGAGTCGACGAGCCCGGGAGTGAGCACTCCGCCATGGCAGTCGATGATCTCGTGGCCGCCATATGCGGGCAAGAGATCCTTTGCGGCGCCGAGTGCGGCGATCCGTCCGTCACTGACGGCAACCGCGACGTTGGTGACGACGCCTGCGTCCGCCATCTGCTTTCCCTTGCGCGCGCGGGCCGGTCCCGCGCACGTCACGACTTGGGATGCGTTGACGAAAAGAAGGTTGGTCACGCCAATAAGAAAAACGACGAACTAATGACTGGTTGCATTTGATTCGGCTGTCACGTCAGGCGGGTGACGCCATTACGTCGCGGATGCGCGAAAGACGAAGCGGCGCCTGCGCCTCCCCCCGGCACGCGTAGTAACAGGCGTTGCATTTGATCGGCTCGTATTTCCGGAACGCCGTCCAGTGGAAATCCGTCGGGAAATCGGGGCAGCGCTTGACGTGGCCAGTCGGATCGAGGTGAATGGTGCGCATTCCCGAGCGGCACGGCTCCGTTATTTCGCCGCGCACGTAGCGGGGGATCTGCTCCAGATAATAATCCGAATTGGTGATGACGCCGCGCTTCCGCTGCTTGAACGCGAGCAGTCGTCCTACGACTTCCTCGAGCTCTTTCGTCTCGTCTCCTTCGATCAGGCCATCACGATTGCCGTTCTTGGCATCGGTATAGCAGCTGAAATTGACGCCGCAGCCCAACTCCCGGGCGCGCTCGACGATCGGGAGAAGCTGGTCGAGGTTGTCCCGCTTGATCACGGTGTTGAAACGGATGCCGGTGACTCCCATTTCACGCATGCGAGGCACGGTGGCCATGATCTTTGCGCTCAGGCCGGGAATCCCGCGCGCTTGGTCGTGACGCTCGTCCAGGTAATCGAGCGAGATGTTGAACTGATTGATTCCCGCCTGCCACAGCGAGCGGGCGCGCTCGGGAGTCAGCATCCCGCCGTGCGTCAACAGCGTGACGTACTTGAGGCTGACGGCGGAATTGACCGCCGCGACCACGTCCTCGAGATCGCGTCGCAGTGTCGGCTCTCCACCTGTAAACGTGATGAGCATCGGGTTGAAGAACCGCGCCGCATCCGCGAAGGAAGCGAGCTCGGCCGCTTTCGCCGAAGGGTTCGTCTTCCAGTAGTCGCAGAAGCCGCACCGCGCGTTGCACCGCATCGTCACCTCGAAGTGCACGAGGATCGGCCGGCGTGTGGCGGTGAGGTACGCGTACTTGGCGAGAAACAGCGGCACGTGCCACGGTTTGAACTCCGCGGTGAGCACGTTAGCCGCTCATTGGCAGATGAAGGCCATGTGTGCGCGCGGTGGCTATCGCCTCTTCGTAGCCGGCATCGGCGTGGCGCGCGACACCGGTGCCTGGGTCGTTGGTGAGCACGCGCTCGAGCCGGACGCGCATCTCCGCAGTTCCATCGGCAACGGTCACCTGCCCCGCGTGGAGCGAATTGCCGATTCCCACTCCGCCGCCGTGGTGGAATGAGACCCACGTTGCGCCGCTCGCGACGTTCAGCATGGCATTGAGCAGCGGCCAGTCGGCAACTGCGTCAGTTCCATCACGCATCCCTTCCGTCTCGCGGAACGGAGACGCGACGCTGCCGGTGTCGAGGTGGTCGCGGCCGATTGCGATCGGCGCGGAAATCTCGCCGGCCGCGACGAGGTCGTTGATGGCGACGCCGAATCTGGCGCGGTCGGATTGACCGAGCCAGCAGATGCGGGCGGGCAGACCCTGGAACTTGATTCTTTCCTGCGCCAGCGAGATCCAACGCCGCAGGTGTTCGTCGCTGGGAAAGAGCTGCAGCGCCAGGGCATCGGTGCGCGCGATGTCCTTGGGGTCTCCGGATAAAGCGACCCAGCGAAAAGGGCCCTTCCCTTCGCAGAAGAGAGGCCTGATGTACTCGGGCACGAATCCCGGAATATCGAACGCCCGCTCGAGCCCGGCATCGAACGCGACCGTGCGAATGTTGTTGCCGTAGTCGAACGTGATCGCACCCCGCTTCTGCATCTCGAGCATCGCGGCGACATGGTCGACAACGGATGCAGTTGACCGTCGCACGTACTCGTCGGGGTCGCTCTTTCGCAGTTCGAGTGCCTTCGTGAGCGGCATTCCCGCGGGAACGTACCCCTGCAGCATGTCGTGCGCGCTGGTCTGATCGGTGAGCACATCAGGATTGACGCCGCGCCTTACCATCTCGGGGAGAACTTCAGCGGCATTGCCGAGCAGTCCGACGGAGATTGCCTCGCCGGCGCGCACTGCCTGGGCAATAGTATCGAGCGCTTCGTCGAGACTTTTTGCTTCGCGGTCGAGGTACCGGGTCGCGAGTCGCTTCTCGATCCTCGATTCATCGACTTCCACGATCAACGCTGCCGCGCCCTGCATCGTCGCCGCCAGTGGCTGCGCGCCGCCCATGCCGCCCAAGCCGGCGGTGAGCACGAAGCGGCCCTTGAGCGTGCCCCCCCCGCCGAAATGTTGGCGGGCAACCGATCCGAGAGTCTCGTAAGTGCCCTGTACGATTCCCTGCGAGCCGATGTAGATCCAGGAGCCGGCTGTCATCTGGCCGTACATCATCAGGCCTTTCCGCTCCAGCTCCCTGAAGTGATCCCACGTCGCCCACCTGCCTACCAGATTGCTGTTGGCGATGAGAACGCGCGGCGCTCCGACGTGGGTGCGAAAGACTCCCACCGGTTTTCCGCTCTGCACGAGGAGAGTTTCGTCGTTGCCGAGATTCTTCAGCTCGCGGACGATGGCCTCGAAGCAGTCCCAGTTGCGAGCCGCCTTTCCTGTCCCGCCGTAGACGACGAGATCCTCCGGACGCTCGGCCACCTCCGGGTCGAGGTTGTTCATCAACATTCGCAGCGCCGCTTCCTGCTGCCAGCCCTTGCAGGAGATTTTCGACCCGCGCGGTGCGCGAATCGGCGCGCGTGAAGTCCTTGCGTCCGCTTTGGTCTTCGTCTTCACCTTTACGTCGGTCAACCCGCGGCCCCGATGTCGGCGAACCTGCGGCTCGCCACTGCTTCCGCGAGCGCCTCGATGTCCGGACTCAGCACTCTGTCCTTCTCCAATCGCGGCACTATCTCGCGCACGCGCTTGTGCGCGGCTCTCACACCGCGGCCGGGCGTGAGTGGCGCTCTGAAGTCGATGCCCTGCGCCCCGCACATCAGCTCGATGGCGAGAATGTTCTCCAGATTCCGCAGCACCCGCCGTGCTTTCCAGGCGGCGCCCATCGCCATCGGCACTACGTCTTCCCTGTTGCCGTCGGTTGGAATCGTGTCGACGCTCGCGGGATGAGAGAGCAGCTTGCACTCGCTCGTCAGCGCGGCGGCCGTGACCTGTGCCATCATGAATCCGGAGTTTACGCCGGCGTCGGGGCTGAGAAATGGCGGCATCCCCTGATTCATATCAGGGTGGACGAGCCGGTCGATGCGCCGCTCGGCGATCGTCGCGAGGTGGGTAAGCACGATGGCCAGGAAGTCGAGCGCCATGGCGACGGTGAGCCCGTGAAAGTTTCCTCCGCTCAGCGTCTCACCATTCTCGAACACGAGAGGGTTGTCGGTCGCCGCGTTGAGCTCGCGCGCGACGGCCTGCTCGATCCACTCGAGCGCGTCGAGCACCGGTCCGTGTACCTGCGGCATGCACCTAAGCGCGTAGGGATCCTGCACACGTGGGTCGCCGTGACGGTGCGATTCGCGGATCGCGCTGTCTTCCAGCAGATCGCGGAGGAGAGCGGCGGAACGCGTCTGCCCACGCTGTCCGCGCGCCTCGTGAATGCGGGCGTCGAACGCCGACGGAGTCCCGAGCAGCGCCTCCAGCGACATGGCCCCGGCGACATGGGCAGTGCGCCACACTGCTTTGGCGTGTACGAGCGCGATGAGCGCAACCGCGGTATGCGTTTGCGTCCCATTGATCAGCGTGATGCCTTCTTTCGGCGCCAACACCACCGGCTCGAGGCCGAGCTCGCGGAGCAGAGTTGTTGCCGGTAATTCGCGTTTGCCTTGCAGAAGCATCCCTTCGCCGATGAGTCCGAGGGCGAGGTGGGCAAGCGGCGCCAGGTCGCCGCTGGCGCCGACGCTGCCCTGTTCTGGAATTGGCGGATAGACATCGGCGTTGAGCATGTCGAGCAGGAGATCGACCAGCTCGGGCCGCGCTCCCGAGTAACCCTTCGCGATGACGTTGGCGCGGAGCAGCATCATCGCCCGGACTTCACGCTCGGGCAGTTTGTCGCCAACGCCACAGGCGTGGCTTCGCACCAGATTCACCTGCAGCTCGGCGAGGCTTTGCGGCGGAATGGCGACCTCGGACAACTTGCCGAACCCGGTGTTCACTCCGTAGACGACCGCGCTGCTCTTCACGATGTCGTCTACCACTTTGCGCGTGCGCAGCATGCGCTGGCGTGCTTTGGGAGCAAGGCCGACCCGACGCCGCTCGACGGCGACTGCATACGCGTCATCGATGGTGAGTGTATCGCCATCAATGAGAAGTTTCTCCGTCACTGTCCCTCGATTACGAGCGTTTTTGCGGCGAAGCGGGTGTCTTGGTGCCGGCATGAACCAGTGTTCGCTCCGCCGCGTTCCAACGCCATCCACCGGCGCCGGGCTTTACCTCCACCCCGCCCAGCCAGCGGGAATTCCTGTTGATCCGCTGCCAGTCCTGCTTGCCGGAAAGGACATCGCGGCCAATGTCGGTGACCATCAACTCGCCCGTGGCGAACTCGCGGGAATTCTCCTTTCCGCGCGGCGCAACGACGCGGGAGCCGTCCTTCCAGGTGACGAGCGGCGTGTCGCTGTCGCTCAATCGTTCCAGGTACCAATAGAACACCATGTCGCCGACGAAGACGCTCTGCTCTTTCTTCCCGACTTCGAGGAACGCGGCGACCGGTGTGGTGTGCCCGGCATCGATCGCAGTCAGCGCCGCCGCTTCAGAGCGCGAAAGGCCAGTGGTCAGGCTCGGAAACTCCTCGAGGTGGCGCCTCAGCGCCGACGCGAGATACGGGAGCGCTGAAGTGTCTTCACTGATGATGCGCGATACGGCGCTGGGATCCGCCGAGCCGAATGCCATCCACGCGCGCCGCCCGAGCTCGAGCTGGTCGGGAGTGACGGGCTTCCGGCCCGGCTCGAGATCGGCCAGGGCGGTGCTGCTGAGAGTGGGGAAATATCCAGCGATGAGAATGAGGGAGACCTTCTCCCTGCGACCCTCTCGGTCGGCGAAGAAGTCGAGAAGCTGCATCAGCTGGAGCTGGTCGTAGAGGTCTTCCTCGAACCACAGCACGATCTCGGAGAAGGTGTCCAGCTGCTTGAGCGTCCGATCACGCTGGTCGAAGTCGCCGCTGACGTGCGCGAAATCGTCCCAACCTCTTTCGGCGATGAACAGAGCTCTCAGCTCGCTAAGGTCGTGGAGCGGGAGCGAAGCGTTTACCGGTCCCTCATGCAGGACATCGCGCCAGGGGATGAATTTTCCCTGTACGCCGGCCTCCTGCATCCTGGTGACAGCGCCGTCACCATTCGTGATGTTGAGACGCTTCTTCAACGATCAGCGGGTTACTGGCCGGTAGGTCTGCTTGTCATAATTGAATTTTAGGTCAGGCTGAGCATTGAGTGCAATGAAGAAGCTGAAAGCGAAGTTGCCGTTGGGCGCCTGATTGAAGGAAAAGATCGATGTCCAGTCATGAAGCTGGCGCTGCAGCGTTACGGCGTGACTCCCGAATTTGGCCGCGTTGAAATCGTAGTTCGTCCCCCAGCTCGCGGACCATTTCGGGGTGATGTTGAAGCTCATTTGGGACTGCAGGTTGTCACGCGAGGGAGTACGGATGAACGGACCTCCCGCGGTGGTGCCTGGAATCGGCAGGCCGCCGGTCGGGTTGCTGCTCTGGACCTCCAGACACTGCTGGTATTGGATCGGGTTTACCTGATACGCTTCGCATATCTCAGTGGGATCGTGCTCGATCACGTTGCCACCGCCAGTGGGTGGGCGCTGCTGCTGCGAGCTGAACGTGAACTGGGCCTGCCAGCCACGGGTCGCCGGGATCCCAAGCTGTCTGTTGCGAACGGATGCGCCCGCCGACGGAGTGGATGCCACCGCGTTTGCCTGGGCGTCGTCAGCCGACGGAGTCACGCGTTCTATCGAAGGAGCTCCCTGCCGCACCGCGCGGCCGAAGACGCGATTGAGAGCGGCAAAGATTCCCGACTGGCTGTTCAAGGAGAAGGAGAGGTTAATGGTCTCGCGGAACGGCTTGAAGCGGGCGGTGTCGCTCAGAATGCTTCCCTCGTAGAGCGAGTAGCCGACTGAGCCGTTGAAGCCGGGAAGGAGATCGGAAACCAAATTGTACGAGAAGCGATCCGTGGCGAAGCCGGAGCGTCCCGTCTGGCGAGCGCGCTCGAAATCGTAAGCGAGCGAGCTGAAAGTCATCGACAACACTTTCACTTTTCTCGGCTCGACGGTTCCCGTCGTATCACGGGTCGCCAGCTTGGCCTCGAGGACGTGAGACAAGCCCAGCGACAGCATGTTCTGCGCATTCGCTCCGAGATAGCCTGACGGATTTGTATTCAACGCGCGCAGGTATTCCTCGCTGACCGTCGCCTTGGGCGTATATGAGTACGAGAGCATCGGAGTGATCGAATGTCTGAACCGCGAGACGGAGCCAAACCCCGGAAACAGTGCAAATAGCGTGGGCGATACGCCGAGTCCTGCAACGGCCCGCTTGGACTGGTGAACGAACCGGCCGCCACTCAGCTCGGTTCGTACCCAATACGCTTCCGGGTGGACGTTCACGAACGAAATGCTCGGACTGAGGTTCAGAATACCCTGACCGATGCTCGGCAGGCTGAAGCTGCTCTGCCAGTCGAAATCAGTTCTGAATCTGCGGGCAAAGACCCGCGAGATCCGCTGAGAAGTATCAGCCGGATCTACGAAGATCACTGTCGATGGATAGTTCTGATCGATGTCGGACCCGCGGAAGGTGGTGTTGAGGGTGAATCCGCCGATCCTGATCGGAGTGCTGAATGTCCCCGCAGTATTGCGATAGTCGCGCTTGCGCTCGACACTGTCGCGGGTCCCGTCTGGCGCGCTGAAATAGCTGTATCGGAACTCGCCAGCCTGATCGATGTTGAATTCCTGGGCGTTGCTGATATTGAACGCGGGTGTCCATTCGAGCCACCGCGCGACGGCGATGGTCGGCGAGCTGATGCTGAGGCTGGGCAGGGACTGCGACACCTGCTTCCGACCCGGATACTGCGTGCGGCTTCCACCCACGCTCACTCTCGTCTGACCGAACTGGGTCTGATAGTTGGCACTCGACGCTATGGTGGCGAGCACTTGCCGAGGATCAAAGGTCGTCGTGCGCTGAACCCTCGTGTTCGTTGCGAAATTGATGTTCGCGCTCAGGCTCGTCGCCTGTGAGAAGCTCTGTGAATGGTTCCACGAAACCGAAGTATTCTTGGAGCCATCGCGCTGGGAGTGGTGTTGCATCCGGAGCCCACCGGAGAGGAAACGGTTGAGCCAGCGGTACTGCCAGATGCCTCCGAGCCTGACCCAGCCGGGATCGCCTTCCGACGGCCGGCTGCCGCTTCTCCAGTCGAAGGAAAGCTCCGCGTCCATGTAATCACTGATCGCGAAGTAGTAGCCCAGGTTCTCGACGTGGCGCCTGTAGGTTGGGCTGTTGCGGAACAGCTCGCTCACGCCAAAGCGCGGAGTCAGCACTCCACTGCGCCGGCCGGAGCGCATGTCCTGGAAGATGAAGGGGAGCCACATCACCGGGACGTCGCCGATGTACAGAACGGCGGGACGAGCGACGAGGATGTTCTTGGAGACGAGCTTTACTTCCTTGGCCTGGAAATGATAGTCCGGGACTTCGTCGTCGCAGCTCGTGATCACTCCATCACGCGCATAAAAAGCGGTCCGACCGCCGCGCGCCGTGTCGCCGACGAATGCGCCTCGCCCGCCGCTGAGATACCAGGTCTGCCCGGTTTCCACGGAGGTGCTGATGTTCGTTACTGTCCCGCGCCGCGAGTCAATCGCGTAAGTCATCTGGCCACGGGCGACGACGTCGCCTGCAGCCTGTTGGGGGTCGCGGAGCACCACCGTATCCCCTCTGGCGATGACGATCTTGGTGGAGTCGTTATAGATGATGGTATCGCCGACCAACAGCGTCTGGCCGCGCCCGACGGCGGCCCGGTCCCCTTCCATCTCGAGAGTGCGCGACTGCGCCCTGAACACGACCTTGTTTCCCTGATAGCGGGTAGCGCTGAAGCCCGGTCTCGCCATCAGAGCGCGCGTAACCGAGTCGGCCTCGTTCCATTTGACGAGCTCTCTGAGTCCGGTCGTATCACGGAGGGAGTCGACGCGCATGGTATCGGGGCGAGCGCGCCGGCTGTCGCGAGGTATTGGCACCACGCTGCGGACCTGTGCGGCAACAGTGCCGGATGGAACGAGCACCACCGCCCCAATCAATAGGAGGCGCAGACACGTCATGCCGGCGCCCTCGCGCTGAGAGTCTCTTCCGCCACGCGGCGTGCTTCGCGCTTCTCGCGTCCGCGGAAGATGAATCGCGCAACGAATACGCTCAGCTCGTAGAGCAGGTAAAGCGGGACCGTCAACGCAACCAGCGAGTACGGGTCGGCTCCCGGAGTGATGAACGCCGCGGCGACGACGCAGATCAATATCGCGTGTCGCCGGTATTTCGAGAGAAATGCCGGCGTAACGATCCCCATTGCCGCGAGCGCAATCACCGCGATGGGAACCTCGAAGATCAGACCGAACGCCACGCACATGCTGATGGCTAGGTCGAAGTACGCAGTGGCGGTGATCATCGGAGTCAACGACGTCGACTCGATGCTCATGAGAAACTGGAGCGTGAGTGGCAGCACCACGAAGTAGCTGAGCGACACTCCGGCCAGAAAAAGTGCGACCATCGCGACGACTACGGGGATGACAACACGCTTCTCGTGCTTGTAGAGCGCCGGCGACAGGAAGGCCCAGATCTGCGCGACGATCACCGGCGAAGCGAGAATGATTCCAAGCACCAGGGATGTAGTGAGAAGGATCTTGAAGGATGTTCCCGGCGCGGTGTAGATCAGATTCCTGCCGTTCAACAGCGGCAGGATCGGACGCTCGAGCAGGCGGATTATGTCGAGCTTCGAGAGGAGGGCGAACGCGGCGCCGATTCCAACCACGACCGAGCCGGCCATCCAGAAGAGCCGCCGGCGCAGCTCCTCCAGATGATCCAGGAAGGGCATCTCGTGGCTAGGAGCCTCTTTCATACCGCCGGCTTGGTGGTGCTACCGAAGCGACTGTAGTCGCTCTTCAGCGAGTGCAGCCTCGTCGGAGCGAGGGAATCGTCTGATGATTTCCTGGTACATCTGGCGGGCCTGTGGCGTGCGCCGTGCCGCCTGCATCGTCTGCGCGCGCTTGTACATGGCCGTTGCTACGCGCGGCGAATTTGGGAAGCGTGCGATCAGGACGACGTACACCGAATCCGCCGCGTTGGGGTTCCGCTCCGCGGCGTACGACTGCGCAGTATAGAAGATCGCCTCGGGCGCGTACTCGGAGTTCGGATAGCGGGCGACCAGCTCGTCGAAAGCGGTGCGCGCCGACGCGTTGCCGCCCTTCAGCAATTGATCCCGTCCCGCTTGCAGCAGCTGGGCCGGACCGGGCCCAGATGGCGAGCTTCCCGCAGCCGGGTCGTCGGCGACCGGCGCCGGCTCAGGGCGCTTCTCCTCGAGACGGGCGCGCATTTCCCGCAGGCGCTGCTCGCTCTGTCCGCTCAAGTCCTGGAGCTGTGAGATGTCCTGCCTCATCGCGGCGAGCTCGGTCTCACTGGTCGAGCGCATCGCGGTCACCTTGCGGTTGAGCGAGAGGAGAGAATCCGTGAGCGCTCTCAACGACCGGCTCACACTGGCGAGCTGCTCAGCCTGCGCCGAATCAGCCGCGGTGCTGGTCGCGCGCGAAGCAGCGACTTCATCCTGGAGCTTGATGAACTCGGTCTTGGACGCAAAGCATCCAACAGATGCAAGCATTGAGCAGGCGAGAACCAGCGGCGCTGCTTTCATCGTTCCTGAGAGTACGATCCGACTTCGGGAAAGGTGAGAACCGGCGACCAGGAAGCCAGACGGGCCCCCGTCGCGTGGGTCAGCTGCCGCATGCGACCCGATTCCGTATCCATCACCCACAGCTGCTTCTGTCCGCTGCGCGTGGAGGCTAATACAATGTGACGGCTGTCCGGCGCCCATGAAGGATCCTCGTTCTCAGCTTCGCTGGTCAGCTGCTTCGGTATCCGGTCGCGCAGATCCATCATCCAGATCTGGAAATTCCCCATCTGCTGCTGATAGGTGATGAAACGCCCATCCGGCGACCAATCGGGGCTGGAGCGATAGCTACGTACACCCGGACGATATGCGGTGAGCAGCTGCACATTCGATCCATCCGCATCCATAATATAAACCTGGGGCTGTCCCGACTTGCCCGATATGAACGCGATCTGGCTGCCGTCTGGGCTGTACGAAGGGTTGGTGTTGTCCGTCCCCCGACCCAGCGTGATTCTGCGGCGCTCGTTCGTGTCGAGAGTGGCGAGGATCAGGTCTGTGCCATTCCCCGAGCCCTGCGCATAAAGAATCCCATTGCCGTCAGGCTGGTAGATGGGCGTGATGTTGAGTCCCGTCGTGATCGAGCTGATCCGCTGCGTCCGTCCCGACCGCACATCGAGCTGCTGCACCTGCGTCCCGTTGTTGCCGAGAACGGTGAAGACGATCGACTCGCCGGTCGGAGACCACGCCGGGGAGAGCGCGCCACGGCCGGTAGTGATGGTGCGGCTCACCGCGCCGTCGCTGTCGACAATGCGGAGAGTGCCGTTGGCGATGTAGGCGATCCGCGTCTGCGCGATGCCGCGCTTGCCGAACACCCACGCCTCGATTTGGTCGGAGATTCCGTGCAGCGCAAATCTCCAGTCGCGGTCGCGGCTATCGAACAGGAAATGCTCGGTCTGAAGCAGCTTCTTCCCCGCTACGTCGTACGCCGAGACCTGAAGTCCCGTCGCGGTGGGGATCATGTGAACGAGGAGCGCCGCGCCGAACTTGGCAACGACCCCGTAGTCCACCTTTCCTCCTGCCGCCGGAACGAGACCACTGGCCGTCACGTTATCCAGCATGATGGGATTGAGGCGATCGCTGTAGTCGAAGTCGCGCTGCACGATCACACGTAACGAGTCGTCGAAGTCGTCGTGCACAGGGAGCACGATCACGCCGGGCTTGGCGCCAGCGCCATAGGTGAGACCGAGCCTAACGCCGGTGGTGTCCTGCGCTCCGGCGACGGACTCTATTGTGACGAGCAGGCCAAATCCTAGAGCTGCGTAGCAGGCTCTCATTCTCATCTCAGAAACTCAGGGTCGAAGCTGAATACAACGGGAAGTACATCATCCGGAAATCCGGCTGGTAAAGGTCCGAACCTGCGCCTGCTGGACGCCGCTTCCACCGCGCCCTGAGCTTCCAGGTCGAAAGAGAAGACGCCCGATCGTGTTATGAACGTCAATCCGGAGACCGAGCCATCACGGTGGATCAGAAACCGGACTTCTGCCTTGAGCCTCGCGTCCGTGCGTGGCTTGAACGTGAGCGCGATCTGACGAACGATGTTGTTGAGATACCCTGGAAACGGGAACTCGATCCCATCAGTGCGTACAGTGGCGACATCAGTACCCTTGTCTCCAATCGGTCCTCCGCCCGCCTTTGGTGCATCGGTCTCAGGCTGAGGAGCCGTTTTCGCCTCTGTCGGCTCGACAACGCTTGGCTTCGGACTGGGGGCAGGTTTCGCTACCGTTGGCGTGGCGCGGACCGGTGGCTTGCGAACCGGCTTCGCCTGCGGAAGCGGCATCTCCTTGACCGATGACTGTGGTGTGCTGGGCTGGGTAACGGGCGTCGCGGGCTTCGATTCCGCGGTCTTCACCTCTCCGATCGCCCGCTCGCCCGCCGGCGCGGCGACGATGTTCACCCGATACATGGGCGGCAGCGCGACTGGCTTCGGCTGTTTGAGCGACTGAAAAGCAAACGTTGCCAGCACCGCGTGGAAGAGCGCGGAGACCGCAAACGACCCCATGTGTCGCGATTCGTGTCTCGGCCGCGTCGTCATGGGACCTCGGTTGGCTCGGCGACCAATCCGACATCGCCGACGCCGCTCGCCCGCATGATTGCAAGAACCTTCACGACCGATCCGTATGGCACTCGCTCATCGGCGCGCAGATAGATCCCGCCCGGGCCGCGACGCTGCGCCAGAGCCTTGAAGCTGGAGGTGAACTGCGCGAGGGAGAACCGCGCTTCGTCGACGAAGATGCTGCCCGTGCGGTCGATGGTCACGGTAAGGCCGCTCCTCGACTCGAGTGGCCGCGCCTGGGCCTGAGGCAGCGAGATGTCCACGCCACCCTGCATCATCGGCGCGGTGATCATGAAGATGATCATCAGCAACATCATGACATCGATGAGACTGACGACGTTGATCTCGGCGTTCAGGACCAGCCGGTCGCGACCGCGGCCACGACGCGACACTAGATCCTGCCCTCGCGAACCATTAGCGCGATGAGCTCGGAGCCGACGCTCTCGAGCTCGCCCTCGATCTTGTTGAGCCGCGACGCGAAGATGTTGTAGGCAAAGACCGCCGGGATCGCGACGCTGAGCGCAGCTGCGGTGGCGATGAGCGCTTCGGCGACGCCGGGCGCGACGGCGCCAATGTTTCCCGATCCCTTCTCCGCGATGCCGATGAACGCATCGATGACTCCGAGCACGGTGCCGAGCAGGCCGATGAGCGGGCTCACGGACCCGATTGTGGCTAGTGAAGGGACCCAGCGGCTCAAGCGATCTCTTTCCGCGGTAGTCTCGGCGTCTAGCACGAGCCGCAGGGCTTCCACCTGCGCGCCGCTGAAGCGAGCAGTCCGTTCAGCGGTACCGGAGAGCGCGGGAATCGTTTCTTCCATGAACCGCATCGCGCGCTCCATGATGATGACAGGAGGCCCGTCACTGCTGCGCGCCATCTGCGCCGCCCGCTCGACGGTATGAGCACCGGAGAACTCGTGCGCAAACGAACGGGTGATCCGTGAAGCTTTGCGCAGCTCCCACCACTTGGCGAATATGATCCCCCAGCTGATCAGAGAGAGCGCAGCAAGCGAGGCGAGGACAACTTTTGTCGCGCCGCTTGAGGCGGTTACCAGCTCGGCTGGTGATGTGGGGATCGCTTCGGTGACCTGGACGAGCAGCCAGGGCAACATCAAGCTATGGCTCCGCCATGGTGTTGCGCGAACCAGGTGTAGGTGCGCTTCAGACCCGCGGCGAGCGTCACATCAGGTTTCCATCCCATTAGCTCGTGCGCTTTCACGCACGCTAGGAAGGAATCCTGGACCTCGCCGGGTCGGCGTGGCGCAAACTTTACCGGGACACTGCTCCCGGCGGCAGCCTGGAGCTCCTTCGCGAGCTGTATCACGCTCGTACCCCGTCCCGTGCCGATGTTGAATGCACGCGCATCGATTCCTCCTTTGACGGGTAGCGGGTTCGTCGCCGCTACCAAAACCGAGCGGGCGACATCACCCACATACACGTAGTCACGCGTCTGGTGCCCATCACCGAAGATCGTGAGTGGCTCGCCACGAACGATTCGCCCGCAGAATATGGCAACGACTCCGGCTTCGCCATTCGGATCTTGGCGCGGGCCGTAGACATTGCCGAAGCGAAGCGAAACTGCTTCACTTCCGTGAGCACGTCCGTAGTACGCGAGGTAGTATTCCCCGGCTAGCTTCGACACCGCGTAGGGGGACTCGGGATCCTTCGTGGCATTCTCGTGGTTCGGTGGCTTGCTCGAATTCCCATAGAGCGCGCCACCGGTCGAGGCAAAAATAGTAAGCGGTTTCGACTCACTCGCGCGCACACCTTCCATCAGATTCAGCGTGCCCACCAGGTTGGTCGTGGCGTCGAATACCGGATCCTCAACACTCTTTCGAATATCCATCTGTGCGGCGAGGTGCGCGATGACATCGAACTTCCCGCCGCGCACGACCTTGGCCAACTCGGGCGATGTAATGCTCAGCTCGTGGAACCGGACTTTTTCCGGAATGTTTTCGCGCTTGCCAGTAGACAGATCGTCGACGACGCTTACGTCCCAGCCCTCTGCGAGAAAGAGATCCGCGACGTGCGACCCGATAAAACCGGCGCCGCCGGTGACCAGAATCTTCTTAGGCATCGTCCGCAACGTCCTTGCTCGTGGTTCGATCGATCTTTCCCTCGAGCGCGAAAAGGTATCGCGCTGCATCCACGACCCCCAGCCCGTGCCCGTTCGCGGCGGCAGCGCGCAGCCGGACGCTCGGCTCGTGCAGGAACTTGTTCATCAGGCTCTTCGAGAAATGTTCGATTGCCTCGGCCTGCTCGGGTGATAGCGGTCCCAAACGGCGCAACGCCGCAGCGAGCTCGGCCGCTCTCAACTTGTCCATCTCTTCCCTGAATCCGCGCACGACCGGGACCGCGGCAAGACCCGCGACCCAATCCCAGTACTTACCTACTTCCTCCGCAATCACCCGGCGCGCCGCCGGAACATCCTCTTCACGCCGCTCGATGGTCGCCGCCGCTGCCGCCTTCAAGTCGTCGAGGTCATACAGAAAAACGTTTTCGAGATCCCCGACTGCCGGCTCGACGTCGCGTGGTAGCGCGATGTCGAGAATGCAGAGTGGCCGGTCGCCGCGCGCTTCGACGTTGTCGCGTACGCGTTCGACAGTCACCACAGGGACCGGTGAAGCCGTCGAGCACAACAGTACATCCGCGTCGCGGATGGATTCCCAGCAGCGGTCATAATGCATTGCCGTCGCGCCATGCTCTTCGGCGAGAGCACGTGCTCGTTCATGCGTGCGATTGGCCACGATGGCTACTTTCACGCCTTCATCCAACAGGCAGCGAAGTGCGATCTCGGCAGCGTCTCCCGCTCCGAGGATCATTGCCCGCCGCCCCGACAAGCTTCCGAAAATCTTCTTCGCCAGTTGGACTGCGGCCGAGCTCACCGAGGCAGCGCCACGACCGATTCCGGTTTCCGTGCGCGCCCTCGACGCAGCGAAGAGCGCGCTCTGAAACATTCTGTTGAGCAATGGGCCTGATTCTGTACGAGACTGTTCCCACGCCTCTTTCACTTGACCGTGAATCTGGGCCTCGCCCAGAATCATCGAATCGAGTCCGGAAGCGACCGCGAAGAGGTGATCTGCCGCCTCGCGGTCGCGGTGGACGTACAGGAACGGATCAGCATCTTCGCCGAGCCGAGCGGAAAGGATCGCAGAGATATGGTTGAGTGGGTCACAATTCCCTTCGACCAGATAAACCTCCGTTCGGTTGCAGGTCGATAATACCACTCCCTCGCGCGCAATCCCGTCGGCGCGGAGCCGCGCCACTTCGGCCAGGGCTTCGGCGGGGCGGAACGCCAGCTTCTCGCGCACCTCGATCGAGGCAGTGGCGTGATTGACGCCGGCGACGATCAGCGCCATGCGACCACCTTGTCGGGGAGAGATCCGCTCTCGACTGACTCGCAGAAATCCTCGCCGATCAGATCGGTCGTCGCTCGATTCCACGGATCGCCGGCGCCAGAGCGCAGCTTGAGACGCAGGCCACGCAAGGTGGTGAGCGCGCGCTCGTAACGCGCGTCAAACCTCGTGGCCAGCGTGTCGCGAATTCTGACCGCGGCAGTGGGGACGCCGCTGGTGGAAACGGCGATGGTAAGCTCTCCGCTGCGGTGCAGCGCCATGCTGTGAAAATCGCCCTCTTCAGGCGAATCCACGACGTTCACGAGTCTCCCGCGCGCACGCGCATCGGCGGCGACGCGCGAGTTGACCTCTCGCGAGCTGGTAGCGGCGAAAACGAGAGTCTCGTCAGAAAACGCGTCGGGTCCGTAAGGCTCGCGGCGCACGACAAGGCGATTTCCTGCCGCGGCTTTCGCGAGCTGCGCGCTCACTTCCGGTGCGACGACGCGGACGTGCGCGCCGGCGTCGAGGAGTGCCAGAGCTTTCCTCGTCCCGACGTCGCCGCCGCCGATGACCAGGGCGCGCACCTTTTCACCATGAAGCGCTATCGGCAGGGCGCTCACAGGAATCGACCCCCGCTCGGCAGCGCAACGCGAAACACGACGTATAGCGCGATAACGCCGGCAAACCCAACGGACGAGAGCAGCGCCGCCCGCCGCGCCTGCCAGCCGCGCATAACCCGACCGACGACGAGCACCGCGACCCCGAGCCAAGCGCTCATGCCCCAGATGATCTGTGGCAGCACCAGAGCCCGGTACTGGAACGAGTATACGGCGGCCAGGGCGAGACCGAGCGTCAATGCAAGAAACCCCGCCAGCGAAGCGAGGTGGTTCACACGGTCGAGCGTCTCGAGGGGCGGGAAGAATCGGAACACCGGACCGAAGCGGCCCGCCTTGAGCTCGCGACGCGCAATCAGGTACATCGTTCCCGCAGCCGCAGCCGTTGCATAGGCGGCCATGCCCACGAAGCTGAGGATGATGTGGAGCGTCAGCCACAGCGCACGCGCGCCCTGGGTGTCGAGGAACGGCTGCATTCCTGTAAGGTTGCCCGCAATCGTCACCAGGGCGGTGAGCGGAGCCGCGATGAGGGTGAGGCTGACCTCACGCGCGAGGATCTCGACGACGACCAGCGAGACCGCAAGCACCAGTCCGGCGAAGGAGAGTGCCGGCCCGAGCCCCGTCAACGATGCGGCACCTGCTTCCCGGCTGAGCCCGAGCAACGCTGCCGAGTGAGCGGCTATTCCACATAACAGCGCAGCGACGACGCCCGCCACCGGCGCTTTCACACGGCGGGCGAATGGGAGAGCGGCAATGGCTGCCGCGCCCAGATAGAACGTGACGGCTACGAAGTGGGCGATTGCTATCATCTGATCGCCCTAATTTAACCGCTTGGGGCGGGGTTCCGCCCCGAAAATGCTACCGCATTTTCCCCGTCAACCGCACCGGCATGCCCTCGCGGATCGTCGGCTGAACCTGGCTGACGATAATCGCGGTCGTGGCGTACGGCGTTACGCGCACAACCTGCGCGATTCCAGCGCTCACCGGCGGAGCGGAAACGTCATCGCTCCGTCCGACCCTATTCTCGATGAAGCTGAACTCGTCGCCCACTTGCACACCGCTTCGCGCGTTCGGGGAGACAACGACGTAGTGGCCGATCGATGGAAGCACGGACCGGTTGTGGACGTAGAGAACCTTGCCGGACGGTCCGCCCGCCATCGGACTTGTGGGCGCGGTCGGCAGGACTGCATCGGAGAACGGGATCATTCTCTGCTGCAGTCTGATCTCCCCGAATTGACGAAGAATGCGGACCTGCGGTGGTTGTCCGGCGGCAACTGTTTCGACACGAACGATGCCGGTGGGAACGACGACTTGTCCGACGTCTGCGAGCTCGTTGCCGAGTGTGTAGGTGAGATACCGATCGCCAACGCGTGCGACGAGTCCGCGGGGCATCTCGACGTAGAGTCGGTCATTGAGCTGGAAGCGGACCTCCGGACTGGTGGAATTGATGCCCAGCCGGTCGACGCTCGCGATGAGCCTGCCCGCGCCAGCAGGTCCGCCTCGCCGGTCGACGTAGGGCGCAGCCTCAACTTCGCCTCGGCGAACACCCGAATGGCCAGAGCGGACGGCTGCCTGCTCTCCCATATCGGCCGCCGCACGGCTCAATGGTGAAGCGAAGACGGTCAGCTCCGGTCCGGAACGCTGTGGCGGGCCAGGAGGGGGACGTGTATCGATGCGGGCGACGACGTTTCCGGTGCTGTCGGCGCGCGCGAATGCCTCTGGTTTGACCTCGTCACCCCAGATGTTGATGATCTCGCCGGGGTAAATCCAGTGTGGATTCTCGACAACGTCGGTGTTGCGGTGGAATATCTCCGGCCAGCGGAAAGGATCCTTGAGGTAATACTGAGCGAGATCCCAGAGGGTGTCGCCCTTTTTTACGGTGTGGGTTACGACCTTGGTGGAATCCGCGGGGGGCGGTGTTGGCGCGGCTGCGGTGTCGACCGTTACCGTGTCGGGGACCGGTGGGTCCTGCGCGAGCGCGTCGCTCGCGGAAACGAGAGACACGGCGAAGATTGCGCCCACAAAGGCGAATCGCGCCGCGATCTTCGAGAATGCGGAAAAATGACCAGTCACACGGGCTCCGTAGCTTTGACGATAGATAGGACGCCGCCCCTGGGCGGGTCAATCTAAATGACGGGGGGACAACAGTTAAAGTCACGCTAGGGGCCGGACGGGCCGGCCGAAAGTCCGTTCCGGAGTCAGACGGGATCCAAGTCTTGAGTGATCAGTTGGTCAGTTGTAGTTAACAGTGCCAGCATGTGCTTCGACACCGCCAAACTGGCGACTGGACTGACCAAACTACAACTCAAGACTGTCTACTCAAAACTTGGATCCCCCCTAGGCGTCCCGATAGCCGATGGGCCCGCCCTTCCGAGGCAAAAAGAGGGCGGCCCTTTTGGCCGCCCTTGATTCCCGATCAAAATGGAAGATCGTCGTCCGCATCTTCCAGCGCGCCCGGAAAGTCCTCGAAATCGGTGCCTGCGGTCCCTGCCGCGCCGGATTTCGCCCCCGCTGCCGCCGGTGCGCGGGACCGCCCCGCTCCTTCGCCCTCGAAGTCGCCCACCCCGGCGCCACCAGCTCCGCGTCCTCCGCCGAGCATCACCAGGTCTCGCACGTTGATCTCGGTGCTGTAGCGGGTCTGGTTTTCCTTGTCCTGCCACTGGCGGTACTCGATGCGTCCCTGAACGAAGAGCTTGTCGCCCTTCTTGACGTACTTCTCGACGACGTCGGCCAAACCGGAGCCCTTGGAATTCCACACCACGCACCGGTGCCATTCGGTCTTCTCCTGCTTCTCACCGTTCGGCGAATTCCACTGGCGGCTGGTGGCGAGCGAAAAAGTCGCGACCCGGTTTCCCCCGGTCGTCGAGCGGACTTCGGGGTCGCTCCCCAGGTTACCGATCAGCATGACTTGGTTCAGACTTCGACTCACTTTGCCTCCTGGCGAGAGTTCGGTGCTCGCCCAGAATAGTAAGGGTAGGCTTCAATCCGGTTGCAAACCAACGATTTCAGCGGTCAGCAAAAGTGCCCGCCGTTCTCTTCTCCTCTCCGTCAGCAACTTCCAGAACCCTGCGCATCACGAGAGCGTCTTCCACCGGCCGGCGATAATACTCCCGCCGCCGTCCAATCTCCGAGAAATTCCTCGAGCGATAGAGTCCGAGGGCGGCCTCGTTCGATTCGCGAACTTCCAGAAAAGCGGTCCTGACCCCGCGCGCCGCCAGCTCGATCAGAGCCGCATCCAGCATCTGGCCCGCCAGGCCGCGACCGCGAAAATCAGTAGCGACCGCGACGTTCAGAATCTCACCATCCTGGCCAACGGAAAATGCCACGACGTATCCGGCTACCGCCGCATCAGGAGCGTTTTTGGCTACGAGAAAGATAGCCGGTTCCGTGTCGAGAAGCCGGCGAAAAGACTCCTCGGTCCACGGGTCCGCGAAAGACGTCCGCTCGATGCGGGCTATCTCCGTCAGATCGCCCTCGATGGCCGGTCGCAGGAGGGGGGTCATACGGACTTCGCGCTATTCTGGGCTGCATTCAGACGGACTTGCGCCTCCGGAAGTCTCCCGTAGTCGGGCTCCCACGACGCAAGGTCGACGGGACCGGCTTTCACGATTCGACGGAGCAAAGGCGCGACTCCCCGGGCGTGGGGACGCGCATTGATCTGCTGAGCCGGCCCGATGATTCGCAGATTTCGGTCGGCGCGGGATGCTGCCTCGAGATCCGCGCCGGAAATTATCTGTGCGGGTCCGCTCTGTTCTACCGTACCGTCGGAGCTGACGTTGACGCGAGCGGCAAACCACTCACCGCGCATCGCGTCGAGGACCGAGAGGTACTCGCCTTCCACCAGAACGGCACGTGCCCCGGTGACCGTCAATACGAGGGAGGAAATCGCGTACAGCTTTGCGCCATATCCGGCCGCTAGTCCTTTCGCCACGGCGCCTGCGACGCGCAGGCTGGTGAAGCTGCCCGGACCGGCTCCGCAAACGATTTGCTTGATGGCGCCACTTTTAACACCGGCCGAGCTGATGCATTCCGCAATGGCCGGCAGCAGGCGCTCTCCTCGCCCCGCGGCAGGAATCCCGGTATCCTCGGTGCGCAGCGTCTTCTCCGCGATCACTTCGGCGTCGCGAATCAACGCAACGCTGCCCTCATAAGTGGAACCCTCCAGCGCCAGCGTCAGCGACTTGCTCATCCGGCGAGGAGTATCCGGCGCGAGGGATCGTCCGGAACGTATTCCAGATCGATCGGCAAATGATCCTCGGGAATGCGCGCCCCGCCGCGCTCCGGCCATTCCACGAGTACCAGCGAGTGCGAGCCTACGATTTCGTCCCAGCCGAGATTGGTCAGCTGATCCGCCGATTCAATGCGATACAGATCGATGTGAAAAACCGGAGATCGTTCCGCCGCGTACTGATTCACCAGCGTGTAAGTGGGGCTGGTGATTTCGTCGCTCACCCCATAGCCGCGACAAATTGCTTTGGCGAGTGTGGTTTTGCCGACGCCCAATTCACCCGTGAGTGTTATGAGCAGCGGCGCCGATGCGGAGCGGCCGAGCTCTTCACCCCAGTGCCGGAGCTCGGGCTCCGACAGCTTGAGCTGGCCGCGATCAGCCCGCGGCGGAACGATGTGCCGGTGTGCTGGGGGTGCCATTCCCTAGCGGCCGTGCAGGCCCGCCAGCGCTCCTCGACTACGGTGCTCCTTCCCCGCCTTCGCCTTGAGCTCGAACAGCTCGTCGCGCAAGCGCGCGGCCGTCTCGAAATCCAGCGCGGTGGCGGCTTCCCGCATCTGCCGCTCGAGATCGGCGATGAGCGCGGGGAGATCCTTGGTGCCGTAGCGCGCCGCGGATTCGGCGACCCGACGGGTCTTTTCCTGCTCCCGCTCTTCGCTCGCGCTCCGCGCGTCGGCGACACGGGTGATGAAGCGGACCTGATCGACGCTCTTTACCACGCTCATCGCCGTAATGCCGTGCTCGATGTTGTAGGCGCGCTGAATCTCGCGACGGCGGCCCGTCTCGTCGATGCAGCGCTGCATCGAGCCGGTGATCCTGTCCGCGTAGAAGATCGCGCGTCCGCTCAGGTTCCTCGCCGCGCGGCCAACGGTCTGGATGAGCGAGCGGTCGCTGCGAAGGAAACCTTCCTGGTCGGCGTCGAGGATCGCGACGAGAGATACCTCGGGAAGGTCGAGACCTTCGCGCAGCAGGTTGATGCCGATGAGAACGTCGAACTCCCCAAGCCGCAGTCCGCGCACGATCTCCATGCGCTCGATGGCATCGATGTCCGCGTGCATGTAACGGACGCGGACGCCCATCTGTTGCAGATAATCAGCAAGGTCCTCCGCCATCCGCTTGGTGAGAGTGGTGACGAGAACGCGCTCCCCTCTCCGCTCGCGGAGGCGGATCTCGTTGAGGAGGTCGTCCACCTGGCCACGCACCGGACGCACTTCGATCTCGGGGTCGACGAGACCGGTGGGGCGGATGATCTGCTCGACGACCGCGCCTTCGGAGAGCCTGAGCTCGATCTCTCCCGGAGTAGCCGTGACGTTGAGCGCGCGCGGGGTGAGCGACAGGAACTCGTCGAACATGAGGGGCCGATTGTCGAGCGCGCTGGGCAGACGGAAGCCGTAGTCCACGAGCGTGAGCTTGCGCGCCCGATCACCGTTGAACATGCCGCCGATCTGCGGCAGCGTGACGTGCGCCTCGTCGACCACGACCAGAAAGTCTTCCGGGAAGTAATCGAACAGGCACGCGGGTCTCTCTCCGGCGGCGCGTCCCGACAGGTGGCGCGAGTAATTCTCGATTCCGGCGCAGGTTCCTATCTCGAGCATCATCTCGATGTCGAAGTTGGTACGGGACTCGAGGCGCTGAGCCTCGAGCAGCTTGCCCGATGAGCGCAGCTCCGTGAGCCGCTGGGCCAGCTCCTCACGAATGAGTCCCACCGCGCGCTCGATAGTTGGACGCGAAGTGACGAAGTGCTTGGCCGGATAGATCGCCGCCTTTTCCAGGTTGGCGATCGTATCACCGGTGAGCGGATTGATCTTGGTGATGCGCTCGATCTCGTCGCCCCACATCTCCACCCGCACGCCCTGCTCCTCGTACGCAGGGAGAATCTCGACGGTGTCCCCGCGAACACGGAAGGTCCCTCTCTCGAGACCCATGTCGTTGCGCGAGTACTGGATCTTCACCAGCGAGCGCAGGATGTCGTCGCGCGGGATCTTCTGACCCGTGGTGAGCGTCACCATCTGCTCGCGATACGAGCGTGGATCGCCAAGGCCGTAGATGGCGGAAACCGTGGCGACGATGATGACGTCGCTGCGCTCCATCAGGCTCGATGTCGCGCGCAGCCGCAGGCGATCGATGTCCTCGTTGATCGAGGCATCCTTTTCGATGTACGTGTCGGTAGTCGGCACGTATGCTTCGGGCTGGTAGTAGTCGTAGTACGAGATGAAGTACTCCACCGCGTTGTGTGGGAAGAAGCTCTTGATCTCTCCATACAACTGCGCCGCGAGTGTCTTGTTGTGCGACAGCACCAGCGTCGGACGCCCGAAATTCCTGATGACGTTGGCGACCGTCATCGTCTTTCCCGATCCGGTTACGCCCAGCAGCGTCTGGAAACGATCTCCCCGCTCCAATCCCCGCGTCAGCTCGGCAATTGCTTTCGGTTGATCTCCCGCCGGCTCGAATGGAGCACGGAGGTCAAACACTGCTTTCGACATTCTTGGTATCACCGGCCAGGCGCTCGCGCCGCGCGACTTCCGTCACGCCTTTCACGCGTCTGGCCGCTTTCAGGATTTTTTGCAGGTGTGAGAGGTTTCCGACTTCGACCGCCAGCTCGCCGATGACGTGTCCGTCGGAGCTGTGCAGCTCGAAGCTCCGTATGTCCGTGCCGGTGGCGGAAACGGCGGTGGCGAGGTCGGCGTAGAGTCCGCGGCGGTCGGTGGCTTCCAGCGCCAGGCGGACCATGAACTTCTCGCCCTCCAACTCCTTCCAATCTATCTCGAGACGGCGCTCCGGCTCCCGGACCAGCATCAGAAGGTTGGGACAATCCGAGCGGTGGATGCTGACTCCGCGACCCCTCGTCACATACCCCACAACCTCGTCTCCTGGTACGGGCTGACAACATTGGGCGTAGCGGACCATCATCCCGTCCACGCCCTGAATTCTCACGCCCTTCGGCGTTCCCCTTACCCGGTCGACCAGCCAGTCCAACGGTCCCGGTTTTAGGGCTTCCGGCGACTCCGCATCGGGGAACAGCTCCTTCAGAACCTGCGAGACGTTGACGTCTCCCTGACCGATGGACGCAATGAGGTGGTTCAGGTCGGTGAGGTGCAGGGCCTTGGCAACGGCGACCAGCTGTGAATCCTCAGGCTTGGTGAGGCGGCGCCGCTTGATCTCCCTGTCCAGAATCTCCTTGCCGAGCTTGATCGACGTGTTGTGCTCCTCGATGCGCAGCCGTTGCCGGATCTTGTGGCGCGCCCTGCCCGTCCGCACGTGGGCCAGCCAATCCCGGCTCGGCTTCGCCGCGGCGGAAGTGATGATCTCGACCGTTTCCGAGTTCTTGAGCTCGCGGGCCAGGCTGGCGATGCGGCCGTTGATGCGGGCACCCTGGCAATGCAGTCCGACCTCCGTGTGCACCGCGAACGCGAAGTCGATGGGTGTCGCACCCTTGGGCAGCTGTATCACGTCGCCGGTCGGGGTGAAGACGAAAATCTCATCCTGATAGAGGTCGAGCTTGAGGAACTCGAGAAACTCGTCGGGAGTCTTGGCATCCAGCTGCAGCTCGAGCACCTGCCGGAACCACTGCAGCGCGCGGTCCAGCTCGTCGGCGCTCTTGCTGTCCTCCTTGAACCGCCAGTGCGCCGCGATCCCGTACTCGGCAGTCCGGTTCATCTCGCGCGTGCGGATCTGAATCTCGAACAGCTGTCGATTGGGCCCGAACACCGTCGTGTGAAGTGACTGGTAGCCATTCGATTTCGGCTGGGCGATGTAGTCCTTGATGCGCTCCTGGAGCGGCGTAAACTGGTCGTGAATCACGCCGAGCGCGTGATAGCAATCGGGAACGGAATTGACGGAGACGCGCACGGCGAGGAGGTCATAGATCTCCTCGTACGGCTTGTCCCACTTCTTCATTTTCTTGTAGATCGACCAGAGGTGCTTGGGACGACCCGTCACCTCGACGCTCTCGATCCCCGCCTTATTGAGGTGGCTCTCCAGCGGGTCCTTGAGCTGCGCGATCGCCTGCTCTCTTTCGGCGCGCCTCACCGTCACCTTCTTCGCGAGCGCCTTGTACTCGGACGGCTCGAGGTGCTTGAAGGCCAGATCCTCGAGCTCCCAACGGACTTTCGCCATGCCGAATCGGTGGGCGAGTGGGGCGTAGAGATCGCGAGTCTCCAGCGCAATGCGCCGCTGCCGCTCCGCCGGGAGGAACTCGAGCGTCCGCATGTTGTGCAGGCGGTCGGCGAGCTTGATTAGAATGACGCGTGCATCCTTGGCAATCGAGAGGAGCAGCTTCCGGTAGTTCTCGACTTGCCGCTCCTGGGACGAGTTGAGTGGCAGGTGGCCGATCTTGGTGAGGCCGTCGACGATTTCGGCGATCTCTTTTCCGAACTCCGCCTCTACCTCATCGACGCTGACCCCAGTGTCTTCGACGACGTCGTGGATGAGCCCACTGGCGACGGTGACCGAATCCAGCTGCAAATCCACCAGGATTTTGGCGACCTCGACGCAGTGCGATACGTATTTGTCGCCGGAGAGGCGCTTCTGGCCTTCGTGCGCGCGCTCGCTGAAGCGATAGGCACGCGCGAGCAGGTCGCGGTCGAGCCGCTCCGAAAGGCTCTCCCCGATCCATGCTGGAAGCGGTTTTTCCTTGATTGCGCCGGCTGTCACAGCAGTCCTGCCTCCGCGAAGCTTATGTAGCGTCCCCTCCCGATAATAACGTGGTCCTGCACCGGGATGTCGAGTAGTTTGCCCGCCTGCACCAGCTGGTCAGTTACTACCCTGTCGTCGGGGGATGGTGTCGGGTCGCCGCTGGGGTGATTGTGGACGAGAATAATCGCCGCCGCGCGCTCGGCGATCGCCTCCCGGAAGACTTCCCGCGGATGGACGAGGGAGGAATTGAGAAGTCCCCGCGTCACGGTGATGTCGCGCTCGAGGCGGTGCTGGGAGTCGAGCACGGCAACGTGGAATTCTTCTACGGGGAGGTCCTCCAGCTTCTGTCCGAAAATGTCGTAGACATCGCGCGGCCAGCGGACAGGGGTGCCCTCCTGTCGTTCCTCGGCGGCCATCCGCCGACCCAGCTCGAGCGCCGCATGTATGCCGACTGCACGAGCCGTTCCTACGCCGGCAACGGTGGTAAGCATCGCGACTGGCTGCGAGGCGAGCACGCGGAGCGAGCCGCGACAGGTCGACAGGATCTCCTGCCCGATTCCGAGCGCCGACCTGCCCTCGGATCCGCTTCCGAGCAGGATGGCGATGAGCTCGCTGGAGCTGAGGGCGTGGGCGCCATGGGTGCGGAGGCGCTCACGAGGGCGCTCGGCGGTGGGGAGCTCGCGGATTGTAAGGGGCACTTATCATCTCCAGTCATGGCGAATTGGGAGAGATCAGTCGAGTTTTGGTCGCGGTTGGCACCGGGGATTGGCCGGTATGAGCAAAATTGCGGACTGCGGACTAACTGCGGACTGCGGGCCCACTGCGGACTGCGGACTGTTGAGGCACCTCTGACCACCTCCAGAAGGATTTCTAAGAATGGCTCACCCTGCGAGTAAGAAATCGCTGCTGGTCCTCGGATTCGGCGCATTGGGTTGTCTTGGCTTCACTGCGCGGCAACGTGATTCGATCGATCGCGTGCGCTGGATTGCGGGGTGCTGGGCGGCGCAGAATGCACAGCGCACGATTTACGAGCAATGGACCTCTCCACAAGGCGGCGCCATGCTCGGCACCAGCCGCACCGTGAGCCGCGACAGCCTCGTCGAGTATGAGTTTGTCGTGCTCCGTGAGCAGGGAGACCGACTCGCCTATCAGGCACACCCGTCCGGCCAGGCAACGACCATCTTCTTGTCTACGTCAGTGAGCGACTCGTCGGTGATCTTCGAGAACCTTCAACACGACTTCCCACAGCGAGTCGGTTACGATCGTCGCGGCGCCGACTCAGTGGTGGCGTGGATCAGCGGGCCGCGGGGAGCGACCATCCGGCGCATCGATTTCCGGTATGGGCGGGTCGCGTGCGAATAGGTATCAACCGCGTTCGCAGTTAGTCCGCAGTCCGCAGTCTGTCCGCAGCTCTCCTAAAGCGCGGCTCCATGACACTTCTTGAACTTCTTCCCCGACCCGCACGGACACGGATCGTTTCTCCCGACATTGGACCAATCCGCCCGGGCCGCGCCTCCCCCTGACATCCCGCCCGCGACTGCCGCGCTCAAGGACGACTTGCGTCCGCCGACATGAACCGTCGGCTCAGGACGAACGGCGGTCCCGGGACTTGGGCTTTCGCTCGGCCCGATGTCCAGCGTTTCGTCGGTTCCTGTTCCGTCGCTCCCAACATCCTCGAGGACTCCCAACGCATTGAAGCGCCTGGACGGACGCGGGGCGCGGCGGGCGTCACCGTTGTCGTCGTCATCGGCGTTCAGGAACATCGGAGGTAGCGGACGGGGCTGCTCGAATGATATCTGCGCCTTCAGGAATCTCTCGGTGAAGGTGTTGTGGATGTCGCCCATCAGATCCACGAACATGTTGTACGCTTCGTGCTTGTACTCGATGAGCGGATCCTTCTGCCCCCACGAGCGGTAGCCGATGGCGTTCCGCAGCTGGTCCAGATCGTAGAGGTGGTCCTTCCACTTCTCGTCGAGGACATGGAGCATCACCAGCGACAGCAGCTGGTGCGAGAATTCGCCGAGGCTTTCGAGCTTGTCGGTGAAGGCTTTCTGTCCGGCTTCGACCGCCCGGTCCTCGGCCTCCTTCTCGCTGACGGGAAGAGTCCCTTCCCCCTCCTCGAAGCTCGGTACCGTGAGCATGTAGTGCATCAGAAGGTCCTGACGCAGCAGCGCGAAATCCCATTCCTCGGGTGAGTCGAATGTCGCGAGCGTGTCGGTGACTCTCTTGGCGACACCGAGATTCACCATCTTCTGCGCTTCCGCGACCAGCTCCTCTCCTCCCTCGAGCGCGAACGAGCGCAGCGAGTAGATGACCTCGCGCTGCTGGTTCATCACATCGTCGTACTCGAGCAGCCGCTTGCGCGACTGGAAGTTCTGGAGCTCGACCCGCTTCTGCGCCTGCTCGATCGACCGCGTGATGAGCGAGTGCGTGAGCATCTCGCCTTCCTCGGCGCCCATGCGGTCCATCAGCTTGGCGATGCGATCGGACCCGAAGATTCGCATCAGGTCGTCTTCGAGGGACAGGAAGAACTGGGACGCGCCTGGGTCGCCCTGACGGCCGGCGCGCCCGCGCAGCTGACGGTCGATGCGCCGCGCTTCGTGGCGCTCCGATCCGATGATGTGCAGGCCACCAAGCTCCACGATGTCCACGAGCTGATTTTCGGCGTCCTTCCGCTGTGAAGGCTTCGACTCGGTCACGCCCGGGCCGAGCTTAATGTCGGTTCCGCGGCCGGCCATGTTGGTAGCGATCGTCACCGCTCCGGGCTGGCCCGCCCCCGCGACGATCTCGGCTTCACGCTGGTGGTACTTGGCGTTCAGCACATTGTGCGGAATGCCGGCACGCTTGAACATCCGCGCCAGAGTCTCCGATACGTCGACGTTCACCGTGCCGACCAGCACCGGATACCCGAGCGCATGCAAGCGCTGGGTCTCCTCCAGAATTGCGTTGTACTTCTCGCGACGCGTCTTGAAGACGAGGTCCTGCCGATCCTCGCGAATGACGGGACGATTCGTCGGAATAACCGACACGCCCAGCTTGTAGATCTGGTGAAATTCCGTCTCTTCCGTCTCGGCCGTACCCGTCATGCCGGCCAGCTTCTCATAGAGGCGGAAATAGTTCTGGATGGTGATGGTGGCGAGCGTCTGCGTCTCGCCCTTCACCTGCACGCCTTCCTTCGCTTCCACTGCCTGGTGCAATCCCTCCGACCAGCGCCGGCCGTGCATGGTGCGGCCGGTGAACTCGTCGACGATCAGCACCTGTCCTTCCTGCACCACGTAGTTGACATCGCGCTCGAACAGCGCGTGGGCGCGGAGCAGCTGGTGGACGATATTGAGGCGCTCGCTTTTAGCCGCGTAGTCGCGGTTGAGATCGTTGCGGGCCGACAGTTTTTCCGCGGGCGTCAGATCGGGATCGTGATCGATCGCGTGCACCTGCTGCGACAGGTCCGGCAGGACGAACTCATCGTGCGCGTCGGGCGACATGAAGTCGACGCCCGCATCGGTGAGGTGGACCGTGTGCCCCTTCTCGTCGAGCACGTAGAGCAGGTCGTTCTCGATGTCGCGGAACTGCTGCTTCCCCGCCGGAAGCCGGCGGTCGGCGATGTGCTGGAGCTCCATCTTCTGCACGAGCTGCTTGGCTCCAGTCTCCTGGAGAACCTTGAGCAGTCGCTTGTTCTTCGGTCCGCCCAGCTGCGCCTTGTAGAGATTCAGGGCGGCTGTGTCGTTGTCCTCCGCCTCGAACGCCTTTTCGGCGGCGGCAACGAGGCCGTTCACCAGATCGCTCTGCCTTCTCACCAGCCGCGCCACCCCAGCGTTGTGCACCGCGTACTCCGCATCCGTGTCATTTCCTACCGGACCGGAGATGATGAGCGGCGTGCGCGCCTCGTCGATGAGCACCGAGTCTACTTCGTCGACGATCGCGTACACATGGTTGCGCTGTGCGCGCTGATCGAGCGCCTGAACCATGTTGTCGCGCAGGTAGTCGAACCCGAATTCGTTGTTGGTGCCGTAGGTGATGTCGCACTCGTAGGCGGCGCGACGCTCCTGCGTGCCCGGCTCGGTGTCGTCGATGCAGCCGACGGTCAGGCCCAGGTACTCATAGACGTGGCCCATCCACTCCGAGTCGCGGCGGGCCAGGTACGAGTTGACGGTGATGAGGTGTGCGCCCTTGCCGGGCAGCGCATTGAGATAGAGGGGCAGCGTGGCGACGAGAGTCTTTCCTTCGCCAGTCGCCATCTCGGCGATGCGCCCCGAGTGCAGCTGGATGCCACCCATCAGCTGCACATCATAGTGGACCATGTTCCAGTCCATCTCCTGACCCGTCACCTGCACCTTGGTGCCGAGCAGGCGACGCGATGCTTCGCGCACGGCGGCGAAGGCTTCGGGCAGCAGCTCGTCGAGCACTTCACGGGTGGCGGTGCGCAGCTCAGCCTCCGCTCCTCCCTGCCCATCGACGCCACTCAGCTCGTTGTCGATGTCTTCGCGCGCGGCCGGGTCAGCCGTGACTCGCTTTTTCTCCCGCAGCTCGGCGATGCGCGTCTCGATTCCGCCGGTGACCTCGAGAATTCGCGCGCGGAACTTCGCGGTCTGGGCGCGCAGCTCATCGTCAGAAACGGTTTGGAGGCGCGCGTAATGGTCGTTTATCTCGTCGACGATCGGCTGTATGCGCTTGCGCTCCCGATCGTGGCGAGTTCCGAACACTCCGCTCAAAAGCCCTGCAATCATTCCATCACCTGTAAAGTGCGCGCTTTGCGATGAACCGCTCTACCGGTTCCGCGACGAATCCCTTGATCGATTTCCCTGCAGCCAACCGGTCCCTGATCTCTGTCGATGACACGTCCACACGCCGGGTGGAAATAGCCAGCGCTCCTTCGAGCGCCGGATTCTGCTCTTCCTCCGATCCCGCGCGCCCCATCACGGCCAGCGTCGCCAGCTTCTGGATCCGCTCGGGCTTTTTCCAGCCGCGGAAGCCCTCGAGCGTGTCACGGCCGATCAGAAGAAAGATCGCAGCTCCTGCGTTTCCCCCCGCAATCTCCTCCAGCGTGTCGACCGTGTAAGATAACCCCCCTCGCCGGATTTCTGTGTCATCCACGGCGTAGCGCGGGTCGTCTCCCACTGCGAGGCGGACCATTTCCAGGCGATCGGCGCCGCTGGCGACGGCGGGAGCGCTGACCTTGAACGGTTGGGCCGCGGCGGGAACGAAGATCAATCGGTCGAGCCCAAGAGCGTCGCAGGCATCGGCTGCGAGTATGAGGTGGCCGATGTGGGGTGGATCGAAAGTTCCGCCGAAGACCCCGATGCGCACGAGCTAGGGGGCGGGCGTAGCCGGCACGGCGGCCGCTGACGGCGGCGGCGGCCCGCAATCCTTCAGGACTTCGCGGTCATTCGGATACGCCTTCCGCATCTCCACGCAGAGATCGCGCGCGTCCTCGGTGTACCTGATGGCACGATATGCCTCGAGCAGCCGGAGGTATGCGTCGCGAGCTTTCGGTGCGTTCGGGTACAGCCGGATCACGTCCTTGAAATAGATGATCGCTGAATCGTAGGCCTTTCGCTTCAGGTAGAGGTACCCTGTGTCGTAGTCCTTCTCAGCCAGCCATTCATCCAGCGTCTTGAGCTCCGTCTGCGCGGGCGGCGCGTACGGTGAATTGGGATAGCTGGCGAGCAATGACTGATACGCGGTGATCGCGTTGGAGCCGTAGGTCGCGTCGAGCTGCGGCCGCCGCCACTCCTTCTGGTACGCTTTGCCGGAGAGGAAAAGCGCGTCGTCAACGAGCGTGTCCTGCGGAAAGGCATCGACGAGGCGGTTGTAGGTCGCGGCGGCGAGCAGGTGCTCCCCCAGCTCGTTGTGCGACTGCGCGAGGTAGTAGAAAGCCAGCGGCAACCGGGGATCGCGCGCAGCGAGATCGAGGGTCAGCTGTTCGAACGCTTTGGCGGCATTGGAGTAGCGGCGCGCCTTGAACTCGGCCATTGCCGCTTCGAAAAGCTTCTCGGCTGACGGATATGTCTTCGGATTGAACGGGGGCTTGCAGGCCAGCGGTGCGATGAGCAGCAGAGCCAGCGCGTATGTATAAAATCTGGACATTCGTGTGATGTTACCCTTGGCGGTCGAGCAGGTTCATGCCGTTGGACGGCCGATCGAGAAGTAACGCACTCCCAGCTCCCGCATCTTTTCCACGTCGTAGAGATTGCGGCCGTCGACAATAACCGGCTGCTTGAGCGTGCGCTTCACGCGCTCGAAGTCGGGATGCCGGTACTCGTTCCAGTCGGTGACGACCACGAGCGCGTCCGCGCCCGTCAGCGCCTCATAATTAGTCTCGGCATAATCTATTCGGTTGCCGATCAATGTCCGGGCGTGCCCCATCGCGGCAGGATCGTGGGCGCAGATCGAAGCCCCTTCCGCGAGCAGAGACTCGATCAACGTCAGCGACGGCGCGTAACGCATATCGTCAGTGCCGGCCTTGAAGGCGAGGCCCCAGATGGCGATACGCTTGCCACGCAGGTCGGTCCCCAACGCGCCCTGCACCTTTTGAAGCAGAACGCCCTTTTGCCGCTCGTTGGCGGATTCGACACCTGTAAGCACTTCGAGAGCGACACCCCGCTCTTCCGCCATTTTCACCAGCGCCTTCACGTCCTTGGGAAAGCACGAGCCGCCATAACCCGGTCCGGGAAACAGGAAAGACTGGCCTATTCGTGAATCGCTGCCGATTCCCTTGCGAACGAAGTCGACGTTGGCGCCCATCTTGTCGCAGAGGTTCGCTATCTCGTTCATGAAGGAGATGCGGGTGGCGAGCATCCCGTTCGCCGCGTACTTGGTCATCTCCGCGGACGGAATATCCATCAGCAGAATGGGCTTGCCGGTGCGGACGAATGGCGCGTAGACATCCGTCATCACCCGGCGTGCGTATGCGCTGTCGACACCGAGCACCACCCGGTCGGGCCGCATGAAATCCTCGACCGCCGTGCCTTCCTTCAGGAACTCGGGATTGCTGCAGAGATGGAACGGCATCTTCGCTTCTTTGGCGACTTCGGCCGCCACTTTCGGCGCGCTCCCAACCGGAACCGTCGATTTCGTCACCACGACCATCTCGCGCGCCATGTGGCGCCCGACGACCCGGGCTACCTGGAGAACGTATTTGAGATCGGCGGCGCCGTCCTCGCCAGGCGGGGTTCCGACCGCGATGAAGACGACCTCAGAAGGCGCGATCGCAGCCCCAAGATCCGTGGTGAAGGAGAGCCGGCCCTCTCGCTGATTGCGCTCGACGAGCGACTCCAGACCAGGCTCATAAATCGGAAGGACGTTCTTGCGAAGCCCTTTGATCTTCCCTTCGTCGATGTCGGCGCACGTCACGGTGTTGCCGGTCTCGGCGAGACACGCGCCCACGACAAGCCCGACGTAGCCCGTTCCAATTACGGAAATATTCAATTGAGTGTCTTGCTCAGACTGTTACGTACGGCGACGGCGATGCGAGAGAGACGATGCGCCCCTTGCCTTTCTTGAGCTTCGCTGTCGCGTTACGGGTGTCGACGATGACCCGCGCGAGCTTCACCACGCGCTGGTAATCCACGGCCGTGTGATCGGTGATGATGACGACGGCATCAGCGCCACTCAGCTCCTCATCGGTGAGGTCGACACTCTTGTGCTCGTGTCCGTCCTCACGATACTGCGGCACGTGGGGATCGTGATAGGCGACGCTGGCACCCTGGTCCTCGAGCAGCCGGATGACATCGAGAGCGGGACTCTCCCTCATGTCATCGATGTCCTTTTTGTAGGCAACGCCGAGCACGAGAATCCGGCTTCCGTTGACCGCCATCTTTTCCTCGTTGAGCGCCTGCGCAACCTTGCGCACCACGACAGCTGGCATCTCGCTGTTGATCTCGCTGGCGAGATCGATGAAGCGCGTCTTGTAGTTCAAGGTGCGCATCTTCCAGGCGAGGTAGTGCGGATCGAGCGGGATGCAGTGGCCGCCGATGCCGGGGCCCGGAGTGAACTTCATGAATCCGAACGGCTTGGTAGCCGCAGCATCGATCACTTCCCAGATGTTGACGCCGAGCTTGTCACACACGATCGCCATCTCGTTGACGAGACCGATGTTGACGGAGCGAAAGGTGTTCTCCAGCAGCTTCACCAGCTCCGCCGTCTCAGTGCTCGAAACGGGGACGATCGAATCGAGACACGTCGCGTAGAGCGCGGTGGCAATCTCGGTGCAGGCAGGCGTGATCCCGCCGACGATTTTTGGAGTGTTCTTGGTGTTCCACGTCGGATTACCGGGATCGACGCGCTCGGGACTGAACGCGAGAAAGACATCTTCGCCGACCTTGAGACCCGCCGCCTCGAGCTTGGGCAGCATCAGCTCGCGCGTCGTTCCCGGGTATGTCGTGCTCTCGAGGATGATCACAACACCAGGACGGCAATGCCGGCCAACTGCGTCGGCGGCGGCGAGGACGTAGCTCATGTCCGGGTCGCGCGTCTTGGCGAGCGGAGTCGGCACCGCGATGGAAACGGCGTCCATCTCCTGCATCCTCGACTCGCTCGCCGTGGCCTCGAACTTTCCCGCCTTAACCAGGCGAGCGAGATCGGTGCTGGAGACGTCCTGGATGTGCGACTTGCCCGTCATCAGGTTCTTCGTGACGCGCTCACTGACGTCATACCCGATCACGCGAAAGCCGGCGTTCGCAAACTCGAGCGCCAGCGGCAAGCCAACGTACCCGAGGCCGACGACGCCGACGCATGCGGTGCGGTTGTCTATTTTTGCGAGAAGCTGATCTTTCAATTGCACTCGTTGCTCACTCTTTAGGTTGCGGGTCAACGGCCGTAGAAGCCGCGCACCGCTTCGATTACTTCATCGAGCTGAGACTGCTTCAGCTCCGGATATACGGGAAGCGAGATGACCTCCTCGCTCGCCCGCTCGCTCTCGGGAAACGCACCTCGCTTGTAGCCGAGGTACTCGAAGCACGGCTGGAGATGGAGCGAGAGGGGATAATAAACCGCGGACCCAATCCCCCGCGTCTTGAGATGCGCCTGCAGATCGCTCCGTCGTGCCACGCGCAGGGTGTACTGATTGTAAATGGATTCGTTCGCCGGGTCGATGGTCGGAGTACGCACATCATCGACGTCGGCGAAGGCGGCATCGTAATAGGATGCATTCTTTCTGCGCGCTGCGCTCCACGAAGCGAGACGCGTCAGCTTGGCGGAGAGAACGGCGGCCTGCAGAGCGTCGAGTCTGCTGTTGTAGCCGACCTCATCGTGGTGGTACGTCTTCATTCCCCCGTGCACGCGCAGGCGGCGCAGCCGGGTCGCGAGCGCGTCGTTCTGCGTCACCATCATTCCCCCGTCGCCATATCCGCCGAGATTCTTGGACGGGAAAAAGCTGAAGGTGCCGATGGTCGCGGCTTCGCCCGCCATCACCCATTTGCCGTCGATCCTTCTGCGCGCGCCAATCGACTGCGCGGCGTCTTCGATGACCGGGAGGCCGTTGGCGGCGTCCTGCACCGCTTCGATCGGAGCCATCTGCCCGAAAAGATCGACGGCGATGACGGCGCGAGTTGTCGGCTTGATGCTTGCCGAAACTGCATCAACGGAAATATTGAAAGTCTCAGGCTCGATGTCGGCGAAAGCCGGGCGCGCGCCGACGTTGTGCACTGCGCCCGCGGTTGCAAAGAAGGTGAATGGCGTTGTCAGCACCTCGTCGCCGCGGCCGATGTCGAGCGCCCGCAACGCCAGCAGAAGCGCGTCGGTGCCATTGGCGCAGCCGATCGCGTGCCTTGTGTGGGAAAGGTCGGCCACTTCCCGCTCGAGTCGCTCCACCGGCTCGCCGAGAATGAAGGCCTGGTCGTCGACGACCTTCATCATCGCGTCGACGACGGACTCGCGGATCGTGCTGTGTTGGGCTTTGAGGTCTAGTAAAGGAACTGCCATGCTATGCAAAAGGATGATTTTTCTGGTAGAGATCGATCATGGGGAAAGATACCTACGCTTGCTCAGACTTGGGCCCTGAGAGGGAGAGGAACCTCTCTCCCGGTCTTGGCCGATTCGTAGATGCCCAGAATCAGCTCCAGAGACTTCCGCCCGGCTCGACCGTCCGTATCCGGCTTCGCTTCACCCCTGAGAACGGACAACACGTTCCGGTAGTAGCCTTCGTGGCCGAGGCCATAGACATTCGGCGGATTTGTCTCCGCCAGCTCGACAAGCTTGTCGTCATCGTCGTAATCGGCGAACTGCCAGTGCTCGATCTTGTTGACCGCTGTCCCACCGATCTTCGCCGACCCTTTCTCGCCGAGCAATGTGAGCGATCCCTCGAGATTGCGCGGATACGCGAGCATTGTGACCTGGATCATTCCGAGCGCACCGGACCGGAACTTCAGGATTGCAACGCCCGAATCCTCAGTCTCGATCTTCCGGGCCAGGGTCGCCGTTTTGGCCATCACGCTTTCCACGGGTCCCATGAGCCACTGGATGAGATCGACGTAGTGTGAGGCCTGGTTCATGAACGCGCCCCCGTCGAACTCCCACGTCCCTCGCCACGGAGCCTGATCGTAATACTCCTGCGGCCTTGCCCAATGGACGGTGCAGCTCGCCATGTAGATCCGGCCGAAGCGACCCCGATCGACGGCCCGCTTGAGCAGCTGGACCGGCGGATTGAGTCGGTTCTGTTTCACGACGAACAGGTGCACACCAGCCTGGTCGCACGCCTTCACCAGCTCGTCGGCGCCAGTGAGCGAAATGGCCATCGGCTTCTCGGTGACGACGTGCAGTCCCGCGCGCGCAGCCGCGACACCCTGCGCGGGGTGAAGTCCGGACGGCGTTGCAATCGTCACCAGATCGGCTTTCGTCTCCGCCAGCATCTTTTCGAATGAGACGAAATGCGAGACTTTCCAATCGGCACCCGCTTTTGCGGCGCGCTCAGGGTCCGCGTCGGCCACCGCCGCCAATTCGAGGCCATCGATCTTCTCGATGGCTTCGAAATGATTCTTGCTGATGCGGCCACATCCGGAGAACGCGATGCGAAACGTTTTGGGCTTCGTCATTCATGTCTCCTCAGTTGGTTTCCACTCAGCTTGTATCGAGTCCCGCAGACTGTGCACCGCTCCGGATTTGTATCGGGCAGGCGCTCTCCGCACTGGCACATCCACCCTGTTTTCCGCGCCGGAACTCCGACCATGAGGGCGTAAGGAAGCACGTCACGGGTAATCACGCTTCCCGCCCCAATGAACGCGTACTCGCCGAGCGTGACGCCGCAAATGATCGTCGCATTCGCGCCAATCGTGGCGCCGCGGCGCACCAGCGTGCGCTTGTACTCCTTCTTCCGCGAAACGTGGCTGCGCGGGTTAACCACATTGGTGAACACCATCGACGGTCCGCAGAACACGTCATCCTCCAGCTCCACTCCCTCGTATACCGAGACGTTGTTCTGGATCTTGACGTTATTCCCAATGCGTACGGCGTTCATCACCACCACGTTCTGGCCCAGCGAGCAGCGCTCGCCGATGACCGCCCCGGGCATCACGTGACAGAAGTGCCAGATCCTGGTGCCGGCGCCGACCTTCGCCCCCTTATCGACGTACGCGGACTCGTGAATGGATGCCTTTGCCTTTGCCATTCAGACGCCCGCTTCCCTGGGAATCCGGGCGTGCCATTCCTGGAGTGGAAGCACCGATGGCGGGCGCGAGCGCATGGCCAGAATCGCGTCGCACGCCGCGTTGGCGGCGGACAATGTCGTCGTGTATGCCACACGGTGCGCTATTGCCGCCTGTCGCATCGTATAGTCGTCGCGCTGCGATTTCTTGCCGAGCGGCGTATTGATGAGGAGCTGGATCTCACCATTCAGCATGAGGTCGACACCGTTGGGCCGGCCCTCGTGGATCTTGAGCACCGTCTCAGTGGGAATCCCCCGCCCTGTCAGGTGCCGGGCCGTGCCCGCGGTAGCAACGATGCGGAATCCCAGCTCGTGAAATCGCCTCGCCAGCGGAGTCACCGCGCGCTTGTCGGAATCGTTCACCGTAATGAGAATCGACCCCTCGGCGGGAAGCACGTTATCGGCGGCGAGCTGCGCCTTGCCGAACGCGCTGCCGAATGAGTCGGAGATTCCCATCACTTCCCCGGTCGAACGCATCTCGGGGCCAAGTATCGGATCGAACTCGCGGAATTTGTTGAAGGGGAATACTGCTTCCTTCACCGAGACATAGGTGGGATTCACTTCCTCGACGAATCCGATCTCGTCGAGCGTCTCGCCCAGCATCACGCGGGCGGCAATTGCCGCCAGCTGCACGCCAATCGCCTTCGACACGAACGGCACGGTGCGGCTGGCACGCGGATTCACTTCGAGGACGTAGACCTGTCCGTCCTTGATGGCGTACTGCACGTTGATCAAGCCGATGACGCCCAGCGCCTTGGCCAGCGCGACGGTGTGCTCGCGCATGAGATCCATGTGCTCTTCGTCGATGAGATAGGGCGGCAAGACGCACGCGGAATCCCCAGAATGGATGCCCGCGTCCTCGATGTGCTGCATGATGCCGCCGATCACGACGCGGTCGCCGTCCGAGATCGCGTCGACGTCGGCCTCGAACGCGTCCTCCAGAAAGCGGTCGATGAGAACGGGCTTGTCCTCGGACACGCGAGCTGCCCGCTCGAAGTATTGCTTGAGCGACGGCTCGTCGTACACGATCTCCATTGCTCGTCCGCCAAGCACGTACGAGGGGCGTACGAGCACCGGGTAGCCGATCCTCGCTGCCGCCGCCGCTGCTTCGGGGAGACTCGTCGCGGTGCCGTTCTCCGGCTGGCGGATTCCCAATTCCCGCGCAATGGCGTCGAAGCGGCGCCGGTCCTCGGCGATGTCGATCGCATCGGGCTGCGTCCCGAGAATGCGGACGCCGGCTCTTGCCAATCCGTGCGTGAGCTTGAGCGGCGTCTGACCACCCAGCTGCACGATCACGCCGAGCGGCTGCTCGCGCTCGACGATGTCGAGGACGTGCTCCAGCGTCAGCGGCTCGAAATAGAGCTTGTCGGAAATGTCGAAGTCGGTCGAGACCGTCTCGGGGTTCGAGTTGATCATGATCGTCTCGTAACCCTGCTCACGGAGGGCGAGCGCGGCGCGCACGCAGCAGTAGTCGAACTCGACGCCCTGGCCGATGCGATTCGGTCCGCTGCCGAGTATCACCACTGACCGGTTCCCGCTGCGCGGCGCCTCGCTCTCCTCGTCGTAGCTGCTATACAGGTACGGAGTGGCGGACGGAAACTCACCCGCGCAGGTGTCGACCATTTTGTAAGCGGGGAGAATTCCCATGCCGATCCGCCGTGATCGCGCGTCGTGTTCCGATTCGCCGCGCAGCTCGCCCAGCTGGCGGTCCGAGAACCCCATACGCTTCATCCTCCACAGCACATCGTTGTCAACGGTCGGAAGGGCGGCGAACGCCCGCTCCGCTTCGAGCAGCTCCTTCATCTGCGCCAGGAACCATGGGTCGATTCCGGTGAGCTCGTTTACCTCGTCGACGCCAAGACCTTGCTCGAGAGCCCGCTTGACCTGGAAGATTCTTTCCGGTGTCGGCTGTCTCAATCCGGCACGCAGCGTTTCCGGTGAGTCGTCGACGAGTCTGTCATCGGGGAGCGCGGCTGTGACCCAACCAGAGCGTCCGATCTCCAATGCGCGCAGTGCCTTTTGGAATGCTTCCTTGAAAGTGCGACCGATCGCCATCGACTCGCCAACAGATTTCATCTGCGTGGTGAGGCGCGGGTCAGCGGCCCGGAATTTCTCGAACGCGAAGCGGGGACACTTGACGACGACATAGTCGAGCACCGGCTCGAACGAAGCGGGAGTTGTTCCCGTGATGTCGTTGGGGATCTCATCGAGCCGGTATCCCACCGCGAGCTTGGTCCCGATGCGCGCGATTGGGAATCCGGTTGCTTTCGATGCGAGCGCGGAGGAGCGGGATACGCGCGGATTCATCTCGATCACGAGCATCTCGCCGTCCGAAGGATTGATGGCGAACTGGATGTTGCAGCCACCCGCTTCCACACCGATTTCGCGGATGACGGCGACCGCCGCATCGCGCATGAGCTGGTACTCGCGGTCGGTGAGAGTCATTGCCGGCGCCACCGTGATCGAGTCCCCGGTGTGCACGCCCATTGGATCGAGGTTCTCGATCGAGCAGACGATGACGACGTTGTCGGCGCCGTCGCGCATCACTTCCAGCTCGAATTCCTTCCAGCCGATGACGCTCCGCTCGATGAGGACCTGGCTTACCGGTGATAGATCGAGCCCGCGCCGCACGATGTCCTCGAATTCCTCCCGGTTGTAGGCGATTCCGCCGCCCGTGCCGCCGAGAGTAAACGCTGGCCGGATGATCGCCGGAAAGGACGTGATGTCGATGAGGTCGATGGCTTCGTCCAGCGTGGTGGCGATCCCGCCCTTCGGTACCGCGAGCCCGATCCGCTGCATCGCCTCGCCGAAAAGCTTCCTGTCCTCTGCCATGGCGATCGCGCGCTCGTCGGCCCCGATCAGCTCCACACCGTAGCGGGCCAGCACGCCGTTCTGCGCCAGCGTAATGGCGACGTTGAGTGCGGTCTGCCCGCCCATCGTCGGCAGCAGCGCGTCGGGCCGCTCTCTCGCAATCACGAGCTCGACGTACTCGGGTGTCACGGGCTCGATGTAAGTGCGGTCCGCGAACTCCGGGTCGGTCATGATCGTCGCCGGGTTCGAGTTGACGAGAATGACGTCGAACCCTTCCTCCTTCAACGCCTTCGCCGCCTGAGTTCCGGAGTAGTCGAATTCGGCGCCCTGCCCGATCACGATCGGGCCGGAGCCAATCAACAGAATGCGGTGGATGTCGGTGCGCTTAGGCATGCGGATGCGTTTGGTTCACTGGAGCAAAGCTAGCCATTCAACGCCGCGACGGGGAACGCTGATAACTGCAAATGAACCGGCATGAGGAGCCAGAGGGCGTAGATACGAGGTACCGGTTCACTACGCCTCGACATGCCGCAGTGGCGTAAGGGAACGCTCGCAAGGCGTGAACGCCACATTGTAACGTCCCGACGTCGTGAACTGACGCCTCGCACCGACGCTACTCGCACCTCGCACCGGTTCCGTTCGATCCTGGCAAACAAAAGGGGAGCCCGCAGGGCTCCCCTCACCTACCGTGCGCACCAAATCCTTACGCAGCGGTCTTCCCTCTCGGCGCGCGAGTGACTTTCCCTGCATGAATGCACCGTGTGCAGACTTTGACCTTCGTAATCTTGCCATCGATCACAATGCGGGCAACCTGAAGATTGGGCTTCCAGGTGCGGCGCGTCTTGTTGTTCGCGTGTGACACGTTGTTGCCGAAGGCGACGCCCTTGTCGCAGACGTAGCAGCGGTTTCTCTTGATCTGCGCCATTGCCTAAGCTCCCCCTCCCCCGTCCATCAGCTCGATGCGCGCCATCTCGGCGCCGTCACCCTTGCGGTGGCCGGTCTTGAGAATGCGAGTGTAGCCGCCAGCGCGAGTCGCGAAGCGCGGTCCGATCTCCTGGAACAGCTTGTCGGCGGTCGCGCGGTGCGGAACCTTGCGGCCGGCGAGACGCCGGTTGTGCAGCGTGCCGGTCTTCGCCTTGGTGATCAGCTTCTCGATGAACGGACGGAGCTCCTTGGCTTTCGCCTCGGTGGTCTCGATTGCGCCCTTCTCGATCAGCGCCTTGGCCAGGCTGCGCATGAGCGCGAGCTTCTGCTCACTCGTGCGGCGAAGCTGCCGGCCCTGTTTGCGGTGACGCATTGCTTACGCTTCCTCTTCGTCGTCCGCGCCAACGGTGGCGACGTTGCGGTTGGGCGGAGTGCCCTGATCGGTGATGCGTACCCCGTCCGGCGTCTCCTCGTACTTCATCCCGAAGTTGAGGTTCTCGCGCTCGAGCAGGTCGGCGATCTCGTTCAGCGACTTCTTGCCGAAATTCTTGACCTGAAGAATCTGGCTCTCGCTCTGACGGACCAGATCGCCCAGGGTGCGGATGGCGGAGTTCTTGAGCGAGTTGACCGAGCGAACCGACAACTCGAAATCTTCGATTGGCGTGCGCAGGACTTCAGCCAGGCGGTGTGCGTCGCCGCCCGGAATCTCCGACCCCGGCATCAGCGGAGCCGAAGCGTGCGAGCCGAATCCGGCGAAGTACTGGAAGTGCGTCTGTGCCAGCGCGGCCGCGTAGCTGACGGCCTCTTCGGGCGTAACCGTGCCGTTCGTCTCGACGGTGAGCGTCAGCCGATCGTAGTCGGTGCGCTGTCCAACGCGGGTCTCGGCGACCGAGAAGTTCGCGCGGCGGACCGGGTTGTAGATCGAATCGACGCGCACGACATCGACCGGCAGGGTCTTGTCGACGACGTGCTGATCGGCTTCGACGTAGCCGCGTCCACGGCCGACGTAGAGCTCGACGTTGATATCGCGGTCGCCCTGAAGTGTGAACAGGTGCTGGGTGCGATCGACGACCGTCACTCCGCCCTGACCCTCGATGTCGGCGGCAGTCACCGGACCGGCCGAATTCCTGGTGATGCGGAGAATTGTGTTCTCCACGCCCTCGTCCAGAGTGAGAGTGAGGTTCTTGAGGTTACCGATTATCTGGTGGACATCCTCGACCACGCCCGGAATCGTCTGGTGCTCGTGGAGCACACCGTCGATGCGGAATCCCCACACCGCCGAGCCGCGCAGCGAGGAGAGCAGCAAACGCCGCATGGCGTTGCCCAGGGTATGTCCGAAGCCGCGCTCGAGCGGCTGAAGACGGAATTCTGCGACGTTGGGGTTGTCTTCGCGCTTCGTCGCCTCGACAAGCTGCGGACGGACAAGTCCCCTCAGATCAATTGCGTTTGCCATTTTCGTTTCAGTTCCTTGAACGTGCCACCCCGCCCCTAACGCGCGGTGAGCCCGTAACGAGAGTTAGGGTCTCGTCCTACTGGTTTACTTGGAGTAAAGCTCGACCACCAGCTGTTCCTGCGCGGCGATCGGGATGTTCGGTCTCGTCGGTCTCTCGAGCATCTTGCCGCTGAAGGTGTCGCGGTCGACGGCGATCCAGGAGAGCGGTGCGCCACGCGACGATTGATCCATAGCCGTCATGATGCTGACCTGCTCCCGTGACTTCATCCGCACGCGGACTTCCTGACCGGGCTCGACGAGATAGCTCGGGATGTCGACCGACTTCTGATTCACTTCGACGTGGCGATGCCGAATGATCATGCGCGCGGCCTTCCGGCTGCCCGCGAATCCCATCCGGTACACGACATTGTCGAGGCGGCTCTCCAGGGCGGCGAGCAGGTTGTGCCCGGTGATGCCAGGGAGCGGCGCCACGCGCTCGAAGGTGTTGCGAAATTGCCGCTCGCTGACACCGTAGATGCGCTTGATCTTCTGCTTCTCGCGCAGCTGCTTCGAGTACTCCGACATCTTGCGACGGCGGGCGGTGGAAGAGCCGTGCTGACCCGGGGGCGTCGGACGACGTTCGACGGGGCATTTCTCGGTGAAGCACTTCGTCGCCTTGAGAAACAGCTTCGTTCCTTCGCGGCGGCACTGGCGGCAGCTTGGTCCGGTATAGCGCATCGGTCAGACTCTCCGACGCTTGGGGGGACGGCAGCCGTTGTGCGGAATGGGCGTGACGTCCTTGATCGACTTCACCTGGAGCCCCGCGGCGACGAGCGCCTGGATCGCCGACTCGCGTCCCGAACCCGGTCCTTGAACGCGCACGTGCACGCGGCGGACACCGAGCGTCACCGCTTCGCGTCCGGCCTGCTCGCCCGCGACCGTGGCGGCGAACGGGGTGGACTTCTTGGATCCCTTGAAGCCGGCCTTGCCCGACGAGCCCCACGAGATGGTGTTCCCGTGAGTGTCGGTGATGGTGATGGTCGTGTTGTTGAAAGTCGCCGAGACGTGAGCGATTCCTTCCGCCTCGATGACACGTTTGGTCTTCTTCCCTATGGCCATAGAATTACTTGGTCACCTTCTTCTTGCCGGCGATGGCGCGGCGTGGACCCTTCTTGGTGCGGGCGTTGGTGTGCGTGCGCTGTCCGCGGACGGGAAGACCACGGCGATGACGGATGCCGCGGTAGCTGCCAATGTCCATCAGTCGCTTGATGTTCATCGCGACCTCAGTGCGCAGCGCGCCTTCGACCCGGACATCCTTCTCGATCGCCTGACGCAGCCTGTTTGTGTCGTTGTCGTTCAGATCACGAACGCGCTGCTCGGCGTTGACGCCGGTGGAAGCGAGGATGCGGCGGGCGGTGGCGCGGCCAATTCCGAAAATGTAGGTGAGGCCGATCTCTACCTTCTTCTCACGCGGGAGATCGACGCCGGCGATACGCGCCACGGCTAACCTTGCCTCTGTTTGTGCTTTGGATTGCGCTTGCAGATGATGCGAGTCACGCCCTGTCTCTTGATGACCTTGCAGTGCTCACAGATCGGCTTCACGCTGCTGCGAACTTTCACGTCCTGGTCCCCACCCTGAATGGCAAAAGGGCAATAGCCCTGAAAAAATCCGAGTTAGCCTTTCAAAATACACAGTCCGGGGCCTCGAAGCAACCCGTAACGGCCCCTCAAAGCGTGGTGGGACCGCGGGTTAGATCGAGGCCATTGCCGCGACGATCGCGGCTCTCGGGTCGGGTGCTTCCGTCACCATTCGTCCGAGGACGATGTAGCTTGCTCCCGCCTTCGTGGCGTCGGCAGGGGTTACGGCGCGCTTCTGGTCGTCGGTCTTGGCTCCGGCTGCCCGGATCCCGGGGATGACGAGGCGGAGCTTGTCGCCGTACTTGGCGTGAATTTTCTTCCCCTCCAGGCCGCTGCAGACTACTCCGTATGCACCGGCTGCGGCACAGTCGCCGGCGAGGCGCAGGACCTCCCCTGAGACCTCGAGCGTCTTTCGGCCCGCCGCGGCACGGAGCGAGGACGTATCCAGCGACGTCAGGATTGTCACGCCGAGAACTCCGCAGCGCTCGCTTCCACCCGCACCCTCGACGGCGGCCTCGATCATTGGCTTCCCACCTGAAGCATGCACCGTCAGGAGCCTGGCGCCCATGGCTGCCGCGCTGCGTGCGGCTCCCCGCACGGTGTTGGGAATGTCGTGGAACTTGAGATCAAGAAAGACATCGTTGCCGAGAGCGCGGAGTGCCTGCACGATCTGCGGTCCGGCGGCCGTGAAGAGCTCGCTCCCGACCTTGTAGAAACGGCAGGCGTCTCCGAGCACCTCTACCATGCGAAGCGCCATCTGCGCATCCGGGAAATCGAGTGCGACGATGGCGGTCGGCGGTTTTCGCGGAGGCGGCGCATGCTTTGTGGCCGCAGTCTTCGTTACAGCAACTCTTCCAGGCACAGTGCTCCTCTCAATTCGCTGATGGAAACGACTCCGTGACTGTCGCACCAGCTCGCTAGATCGGCCACCAGCTTCTCCGGGAGCCTCGGCTCTTGCATCGCCGCGGTTCCGATCGCTACCAGTGACGCGCCTGCCAGTAAGTACTGAACGATGTCGGTCGCCACGCTAACGCCGCCCACCCCGATGATGGGAAGCTTCACCGCACTCGCGACCTTGTGTGCCGCCAGCACGCCGACGGGCAGCAATCCTACGCCGCTCACTCCGCCGCTCCCGAAACCCAGCACCGGCTTTCGCACTTCGACATCGATCACCAGTCCGGGCAGGGTATTCACGACCGAGATGCCGTCGGCGCCTGCGTCGGCCGCTGTCCGCGCCGCGCTCGCGATGTCCGACAGAGCAGGAGACAGCTTCACGAAAATCGGTTTGCGAGTCGCAGCGCGGGACCTCGTCACTACGTCGGAGAGGGTTGCCGGATCGGCGCCGAATTCCATTCCACCCGCTTTCACATTGGGACAGCTGACGTTGAGCTCGTATGCGGAAATGGCCGGGGATCCGTCCAACCGCGCGATCACCGTCGCGAAATCCTCAGGGCGGTTGCCGACCACGTTCACCAGCACTTTGGATCGACGCAGGTTTTTCTCGAGCCAGGGGAGGTGCTTGGTGCGAACTTCCTCCATCCCCGGATTGGCGAGCCCGACGGCGTTGATCATGCCGCCGTCGAACTCCGCGACCCGAGGCGACGGCGCGCCGTCCCTGCGCTCGACGCTCACCGCTTTGGTGACCAGTCCGCCGAGGGATTCGAGATCAATCACGCCTGCCAGCTCGCGGCCGTAGGCGGCCGTGCCGGCAGCGAGCAGGAGTGGGTTCTGAAAATCGATTCCCGCGACTGAGACAGCGAGCGCGGTATCCGGCACCTCTAGCGGGCGCCTCTCACTCGGGACTCGTAGCGCGCCAGATAGGCGACAACGGACTCGGCGATCGTTCGCGCCAGCTTCGTCTGATTGTCGTCGTCGGCAAGGAAAGTCGCCTCCGAGCGGTTGGTGCCGAACCCTAGCTCGACCAGAACGGCAGGCATGTACGACCCGCGCAACACCGAGAAATTCGCCTGATTGACGCCGCGGTTCGGACCGGGATGGACCTCGATGAGTCCGAGCTGAATCGTCTGCGCCAGATCGCTCGATTCGCGGAGGTGCTCGTTCTGCGCCATGTCGGTGATGATGAAGCTGAGGGGATCACCTTTCGGCGCGTCCGCTCCGGTCTCGAACTTCACTGATTCGTTTTCCATCTCTTCGACGCGCCGCGCATCAGCGGTTTTCGCCTCGGCGAGGAAATACGTCTCGAAGCCGCGCTCTCGCGCACCGGCGGCGTTGCGCGACCCGGGCGCGTTGACGTGGATCGAGATGAAGAGATCCCCGCGACTGCGGTTTGCGATATGCCCGCGATCAGCAAGCGCGATGAGCGTGTCGGTGGTGCGGGTCATGACTACATCGAGGCCCTGACGCCGGAGGGCCCCTGCCAGTTTCTTCGCCACCGACAGAACCACCTCCTTCTCGACGAACCACGGTGAGCCGCCGATTGGCCCGGACATTCCGTGGTCGCGTCCGCCGTGGCCAGCGTCGACCACCACCACCCTCTTGGGGCGAGGCGGCGGGGCCGCCTGGCGCACGGGAGGCGGTGCCACCGTCTGGCGCACGGAAGGGGGTGTTGCCGCGATCGGATTCCGCGCGGGCGCATCGGTGGCAACCGTCGCCAAGGTTCGCAGCTCCCTTCCGACGCGATCGTAGAAATAGCCACCACCGTGGCGCGGCATGAGCTCGGTCACGAGGTGAAGCGGGAGGTACAAGTACCCTCCGCGCATCAGCGGCGGACCCGAAAGCGGAATCATCACCGAATCGAACCGCGCGAACGGTACACCGTCGACGAGCTCGACCCGACCGCGTGGCAGCACCAGCGCGAAGCGCTGGTTGTCGAGCGTGACCAGAGCGCCTTTCAGTGCACTCATGAGCACATCTGCCCGGACCGTCGCCTCGCCTGCACTGACGGTGACTGGAAGGGCGACCCTACTCGACCCATCGCGCACCACCAGCGTAGGCTGGGCAACCGCGGTTTGCAGAAAGAGCAGTACCGCGATCATCGCGTACGCACTGCCCGCTGCATGTCACGCTCGTCGTCTCGCCGCTTGGCGTCGGCACGCTTGTCGTAGAGCTTCTTGCCCTTGCCAAGGGCGAGCGCGACTTTGGCCTTTCCCCTCTTGAAGTAGAGCTCGAGCGGAATGAGGGTGAGCCCCTGACGCTCGACCGCGCCAATCATCTTGCGGATCTCCTTTCTGTGAAGGAGGAGCTTCCGCGTTCTGGTCGGCTCGTGATTGAAGTGACTCGCCTTCTCATACGGCGAAATGTGGAGATTGAGCAGAAAAACCTCACCATCCTGAACGATCGCGTAGGAATCGGTGATGTTGGCCTTCCCATCGCGAAGTGATTTGACCTCGCTGCCGGTGAGAACCACACCGGCTTCCCAGGTATCGAGAATGTGGTAGTCGTGTCGGGCGCGTTTGTTCCGCGCTATCGACTCCTTTTTCTCTTTCTCGACAGTCTCTGCCATTTGACTTCGTGCTCAAGTTAATGCAACGAGAAATCTGAAGAAGGGATAACCGAGTTCGCGTTGACTTCACTCTCGGCGGTTTCTATCATTCGAATAGCAGAACGCCGAAGTGGTGGAACTGGTAGACGCGCTGGCTTCAGGAGCCAGTGGGTGCAAGCCCGTGGGGGTTCGAGTCCCCCCTTCGGCACTGGTGTTAGCAAAAACGGCGCGTCTCTCGACGCGCCGTTTCGTTAGCCAACGCTGATCAAACCGTTTCAAGAATTGGCAGGCCCGTCTTCCCTCTCGCGCGATCGGTGCTCGGCAATCCCACTCTTTCCCGCACGGTCGGTTCGTCATGCAGCAGATCGGCGAGCGACACGGACTGCAGCACATCGTCGATCTTAGTCTGCAGCATCACCCATACAGGCCGGATGCTGCAGCTGTGCGAGGCAGAGCAGCGGTCCTCTTCGACCGGGTGACTGACGCAGTGCAGGTCGAACGTCTCCAGCTCCGAGGCGTGAATCACATCGCGAATCGAGATCTCGGCGGGCTTCCTGGCAAGAACGTATCCGCCGCGGGCGCCACGGGTGCTGGCGATCACCCCGGCCCGACGCAAACGGAGCAGGATCTGCTCGACATAATCGGGCGGCAGTCGCTCGAGGCGTGCGATCTCGCGGCCGTTCACCGGCCCCAGCTCGGTCCGCTTGGCCAGATGGAGCGCGCAAATCACTCCGTACTCGGCCCAGGTCGTTATCCGCATGATCTTACGATAGGGTTCTGGGACAGCTGAAACAAGGGCCAGGCCAACCGTTCCTTACCCGGCCGATACCCCACCGTGCGAGCCGCCGGGGACGCCTATCTCAGTCATCTTCCGCATGTCGAGCACTTCGTCGATCTCGGCGTCCGGCAGGACCTTCTCGCGCTTGACCAGGTCACGGATGAGCACGTTTTCCTTTACCGACTGCTTGCTGATCTCAGCCGCGCGCGCATAACCGATCTGGGGCGCGAGCGCCGTTGCCAGCGCTGCCGAGCGCTCCAGCCAATACTCGCATTGCTCGCGGTTGGCTTTCATGCCGCCTACGGTTCTTTCCGCCAGCACCCGCGCCGCGTTGCCGAGGATTTGCATGGAGAGCAGCACGTTGTAGGCGATCACGGGCATCATCACGTTCAGCTCGAGCTGTCCGTGCTCCGCAGCAGTGCTCACGCACGCGTCGTTGCCGACCACCTGAAAGCAGACCTGATTGACCATCTCAGGTATCGAAGGGTTGACCTTCCCCGGCATGATCGACGATCCCGGCTGAACGGCGGGCAGGCTGATCTCGTCGAATCCGGTGCGCGGTCCGCTCGCCAGCAGCCGCAGATCACTGGCGATCTTGCTGAGATCGAGCGCGAGCACCCTGAGCTGCGAGCTGAAGCCGGCGACGTCGCCCATGCTCTGCATCAGCTGAACGCGGTCGTCACCTTCGCGCAGTTCCACCTTTGCCGATTCCCGCAGGTACTTGATCATCAGCTTCGGATACTCGCGCTCGACGTTCACCCCGGTGCCGACGGCGCTGCCCCCGATGCCCAGGTCGCGCAGATAGTCGGCAGCCTCAGAGACTCGGTTCAGGCCGCGACGGAGAGATCCGGCGTATCCCTCGAGCTCCTGTCCCAGTCGAATGGGCATTGCGTCCTGCAGGTGAGTGCGGCCCGACTTGAGGACGTCGTCGAACTCCCTGGCTTTCCGCTCGAAGGCAGCGACGAGCAGTTTGAACGCGTTCTCCAGTCCGGCAAGCTCGGTGAGGCACCCCAGCCGGATCGCGGTCGGAATCACGTCGTTCGTGGACTGCGCCATGTTGACGTGGTCGTTGGGATGCACTGGTGTGTAGGTCCCGCGCCGTCCGCCGAGTATCTCGTTCGCGCGGTTGGCGAGCACTTCGTTGCAGTTCATGTTGTGCGAAGTGCCGGCGCCGGCCTGATACACATCGACCACAAAGTGATCACGGTGCTGGCCGGACAATATTTCGTCGGCCGCCTTGACGATGGCGTCGGCGAGGCGCTTATCGAGGCGGCCCGTCTGCTTGTGGGTGAGCGCTGCGGCGCGCTTGATGCGAACCGTTGCGTCCACGAACGCCGGCAGCGGACGTATGCCGCTGATCGGATAGTTCTGAACCGCGCGCAGCGTCTGGACCCCGTAGAGCGCGTCCTCAGGCACGGCGAGAGACCCTAGCGGGTCCGTCTCAGAACGCGTTCGCCCGGATGTCGTAGTTGCGCTGCGCGGCCTTTCGCTTGTCGCCGCGACGTGTGCCTCTTCGTTAGTCACAGTGCGTGTCCGCGCGGTCACCGCCTTGCCGCGTGATTTCTTTTTCATCGTCCGACGATGCGGGCGGTGCCGTTGAGGAACGGATTGGAGCGCCGCTCTTCGGCGATCGTCGTCTCCATGCCGTGACCGGGGTACACGATGGTCTCGGGCGGAAGGCCGGCGATCTTCTTCAGCGACTCGGCCAGCTGGGGCGGGTTCGAGAAGGGAAGATCGGTCCTGCCGATCGAGCCGGCGAAAAGGCAATCCCCAACCAGCGCCATGCCCTCGCCGTGGATGACGACGTGCCCGGGTGCGTGTCCGGGCGCGTGCATGACGGTGAATTCCGAGCCGCCCAGCTCCAAGTGCTGCCCATCGGAGAATTCGCGATCGGGCGGCGGGGGTTCCTCGAAAGGAACTCCATACACCTCCGCCTGGCGTGCGGCCGCTTCATAAAGCCGGCGGTCGGCGGGATGGAGATAGACCGGAACGTTCCACTTTCGCTTGATCGAAGCGATGGCACCGACGTGATCCACGTGAGCGTGGGTGATCCAGATTGCTTCCAGCTCGGCGCCACAGCTCTCGACAGCGTCGACGAGACGATCGCCTTCCCCGCCCGGATCGACGATCACCGCTTTGTGCGAGCGATCATCGACGATGAGGTAGCAGTTCTCCTGGAATGCGCCGACGGTGAAAGTCTCGACGTTCAAGTGTAGCCCCCGGAGCTGATGTGGGTGACGACCACCGCATCGTGCGCGGGATCGCGTCGGCCCTCCCGCTCCGCTTCCCGGAACCGGGTGATGTACTTGTCGGCGGCGATGGCTGCCGTGGTGGCATCTCCGGAAGCCGTAGTCACCTGCCGGGTGAGCTGCGACCTCAGATCTCCCGCCACGAACAAGCCCGGTATCGATGTCATCATCGCGGCGTCGGTAATCACATACCCCATGACGTCGTGGTCGAAATGTTCGGCAATCACGCCGGTGTTGGGTCGGAAGCCGATGAACACGAACAGACCCGTAACGTCGAGCAAGCCGCGCTTGTGAGTGACGAGATTCCGAAGTCTAAGTCCGGTCATTCCCGTGAGTGAGCTGCCTTCCACTTCCTCAGCCACGGTGTCCCAGATGATCTTGATCTTGGGATTCTCGAATACGTGCTTCTGCAGAATCTTTGACGCGCGGAATTCGTTGCGGCGGTGAATGAGATAGACCTTGCTGGCATAGCGGGTGAGGAAATCCGCCTCCTCGACGGCCGCGTCGCCGCCTCCCACCACCGCGACCACCTGCTGCTTGAAGAATGCGGCATCGCATATCGCGCAATACGACACTCCCTTGCCCGCATACTCCAGCTCACCGGGAATTCCCAGCTTGATCGGAGTGCCGCCGGCCGTCACGATCACCGCCGGCGAGCGGAAGGTACCGGCGCTCTCCGTCTCGGCGTGGAAGTAGCCGTCTGGCATCTTGCGTACGGAAGTGACCGTCGTCGTTTCGAAGAACTCCGCGCCGAATTGCTTCGCGTGGGTCGCAAATCTCTCGGCGAGCTCGTGGCCGAGGATCTTGGGAAACCCGATGACGTCGTCGAGGTACTCCGTGTTGAGGAGCTCACCTCCCGGGAATCCGCGCTCGAGGACGGCAGTGTGCAGCAAGGCGCGGCCGGCGTAGAGCGCAGCGGTCATTCCCGCAGGCCCCGCCCCGACGATGACCACATCGTAGTCGCGCACTGTCGTCACAGGTTTCATCTAAAGAGAGGTGCCGCCCACCGAAAGAAGATTCAACGCACCATGGCAGTGGGAAACCGTCCCTACCAGGATGTTGACGGGACCGCTTGCGCCGCCGCGGCTGACTAAGCGGTCGGCTTCGACCACATCCGCCGTGTCGATCATGCCGACTCCGTAGGCGCGATGCGTACAGTGAAATATAACCGGACCAGCCATCGCATTCCCGCGCTCGTTCTCCGACGCGACGTAATCCCGCAGCGCGATTGGAAGGCTCCAGGTTCGCTCGCCACGGGTGTGAGGGCAGATGCGCGGCTCGACGCAGTTAACCGGGCACGTCCATTCCGCGAAGCTCACGTAGTGGGTTCCCTCCGTGCCGGCGCGATTCCATGGCACCGCGGGCGGAGTCGTCAGTGCCCTGCTGTGAACGTGACGCGCCGGCCACCGCTCTCGCGCGCGCTCCAGCAGCCATTCATACAACAGGTGCGGCATGAGCGGCGAAGGCACGATGGCATCCGTAACTCGGGCCTCACGGTCACCGGCGCGTGGGAGGTAGTCGCGAAAGAAAGCGGCCCATTCGCTGACGATGACTTTCGGATTTGGTGCCCCCGATTCGAGCTCCGAATGGCTCTTCGCCACCGCGCAGGCGGGATCACGGTCGACTACGATGAGCGCATCCCAGCGTAGCGCGTCCGCGGCGTAGCCACGGCGCAGCTGGCGGACATAGTAGCTGCCGTAGCATCCGCCACCGACGACGATGATCGTGCCGTAGGTCGTGCGCGGACCGATCTCCACCGCGGAGGCTGATGCTTCAAGTTCGAACGTGACGGCCTCCGTCGACGACGATTGTCTCGCCCGTGACGAAATCGGCGCAGATCAGATACATCACCGCTTCCGCGACATCCTCGGGCGTGCCAATGCGGCCAAGAGGAGTCGTCGAAATGAGCTTGTTAGCCTGCTCCTGTGTCCATCCCTCGGGCAGAAGCACCGCCCCCGGCGCGACGGCGTTGACGCGGATCTTCGGCGCGAGCGCGTGGGCGAGACCGCGCGTCATCTGCACTATTCCCGCTTTCGTGATCGAGTGCGGGATGTAGCTCTTCCACGTTTCGAACGCGGCCAGATCCGCGATGTTGACGATCACCCCACCGCGCTCGGCCATCACCCGTGCCGCCGTCTGACAGAGGAAGAATGGCGCGCGGAGATTGAGCGCGAACATCGCGTCCCAATCCTCTACCAGCACTTCCCCGACGGGGGTGCGGAGCATGACGGCTGCGGAGTTCACGAGGACATCGAACCCTCCGAACACTTTGGCAGTATGCTCGACGAGCCGGGGAGCCGTGGCCGGATCGGTCAGATCACCCGGGAGCGTGCGGGCGTCGCCGCCAGCCGCGATGATTTCGTCGGTGACTTCGCGCGCACCCTTCTCCGAGCGCGCGTAATGAACCGCGACACGCATCCCGGCTTTGCCAAGCTTGAGCGCGATGACGCGCCCGACGCGTGTCCCCGCGCCGGTGACCAGCGCGACACGTCCGTCTACTTCCACGGTGCCTCCGCTGACGATGCGACGGACGCGACCCTGTCGTCCTGGCGGGCGAGCCATTCCAGCGGGACGTTCATAGCTCCCAGCTGGCGGGGGCCGTCCTCGCTCCCGTGCCAGTCGGATCCGCCGCTCGGAATCAGGTCGAAGAAATCGCAAAGAGCTTCGAGTCTCTTCATGTCTTCCCGTGAGTGGCTTGGGTGTCTGATCTCGATACCGTCCAGACCGGCGGCGATGAGCGGCTCCAATCGCTCCCGGCGGCCGCTATCACCAGGATGCGCCCAGATAGCGAGTGCGCCCGCCTCGTGCGCGATCGCAATCGCATCCTGGAGAGAAAGCTTGTCTTTCGGGACGAACGCGGCGCCGTTGGCGCCCAGGTATCGCGCGAACGCCTCCCGAAAATCGTGAACGAGTCCCCGCGCCAACAGCACCCGGGCCACGTGTGGCCGACCCACCGCGCCGCCCGCCGACTGCTGGAGAACTTCATCGAAGGTGATGGGAATGCCGAGCGTATTCAGCTTCTCGACTATCGCCTGTCCGCGCGAATACCTGAAGGCGCGCAGCTCGCGCAGCCGCAGCTCCAATGCATCGAATCGGGAGAGGTGCAGTGCCAGCAGATGAACCTCATGGTCGTCGAGAAACGCGCTCAGCTCGACGGCCGCGATCACGCGGATGCCCAGTCGCTCTCCGGCTTTATGGGCGGCAACCACGCCGTCTATTGTGTCGTGGTCGGTCAGCGCGATCGCAGTGAGGCCGCAGCGCTGCGCGGTCTCGACAACTCGCTCGGGTGGGAGTATTCCGTCAGACGCGGTAGAGTGAGTATGCAGGTCGACGAACGCCGACGCGCCCGTCTCCTCGCTCACCGCGCGTAGCCGGCCTCAGGCGATGTGAAGCTCGGCTGAGACTGCTCGAACAACTCGCGCAGCTGCTCGTCTGAGAGATCGAGAAAGGACCGCTCACGCGATCGCGCACCCTGAGGCGAATAACGCGTCACGCGCACCTCCCGCTTGCCATCCGCCTCACGCGAAAAGAGAAGTCCGTACTCGTCCTGAGTGTAGGAGGTGATGTATCCGGAGGGATACACGTCCCATTTCTGGCCGGCAACTTCGATCGCGCGCGCCGGCATGTCAGAGGTCGACCTCCTGATAAACCCGGGCGGGGTCGAGGATCTTGTGCGGCGCATTGGCGTGCGCGACGGTGAGCGCTTCCTCGCTGTCGGCTTCGGTGAACTCGATGAACGCGCCGGGGAGCGAAGCCTCCTCGAACACCCAGAACCGGCAATTCGCTGCCGAATAATGCGAGCGAAGCGCGCGAAGCCTCTCGCGGTAGTTGGCGCGCTCGGCCGAGGGAACCGTCGAGCGCTGAATCGTGAGAGTGCGTGGCATCTTAGAGGCCGGCCTCCGGAAAGGTTTCGATTGTCTTCTTGACGAACGCCAGGAACTGGTCCGCCACCGCTCCGTCGATGACCCTGTGGTCGAACGACAGAGAAAAATAAGCACAGGTACGGATTGCGATCGTGTCCTCACCATCCGGTCCCGTCATGACCTTTGGTCGTTTCTCGATGGCTCCGACGCCCATGATCGCGACCTGGGGCTGATTGATGATCGGCGTGCCCATCAGCGATCCAAAGACCCCGGGGTTGGTGATGGTGAAGGTTCCCTCCTGCACTTCCTCGGGCGAAAGCTTCTTGGCACGGGCGCGCGCCGCGAGATCGTTGAGCACGCGCGTGATGCCGGACAGCGACAGATCATCGGCGCGCTTGATGACGGGGACGATGAGGCCCCAGTCCAGAGCGACGGCGATGCCGATGTTGATCTGTTTCCGGTAGATGACGTTCGTGCCCGCGACGGACGAGTTGAGGATAGGGAATGCGCGCAAGCCTTCAGTCACTGCTTTGATGATGAACGGCATGTAGGTGAGCTTCTGCCCCGTGCCCGCCTCGAATTCGGCGCGCTTCGTGGCACGGATCCGCGCGACACGAGTGAAATCCACCTCGAAAAACGACGTGACGTGAGCCGAAGTGTGGCGCGAGGCGACCATGTGATCGCTGATGAGAGCGCGCATCTTCGACATCGGCTCGACGACATCACCCGCCCACGGCTGCGGGGTAGGGAGCCCGTGTACCTCGGCGGGCCGACCGCCACGAATCGTCGGAGTCGCCAACGCCGGGACTGCCTCTCCGGACTCGATAAAGCCAAGGATGTCGCGCTTAGTGACGCGGCCGGCGATGCCAGACCCGTGGAGCGAGGCGATGTTGAGCCCGTGCTCCGCGGCGATTTTTCGTACCAGCGGGGAGGACTTTGTGCGGACACGCTCCTCGAACGAGTTGCCGTTTCCCGAATGCGACGCGGCGATGGCGGGCGCCGAGGGCTGCTGACGTGTCGGCGCTGGAGCGTTGATAACTTCCCGTTTGGGGGGGCCGGCAGGTACCGCTGATTTGGCCGGGGCCGCATCCGTCTTCGCTGGAGCGATCGTCGGAGCCGCAGTCGGGGCGGCAATGGACGCTCCCCTCTCGGTCTCCAGGCGCGCCACCACCGTCTGTACCGCTACCGTCTCGCCCTCCTTCACCAGGATCTCGGCGAGCACTCCGGCAGCCGGCGCTGGAATTTCGGCGTCGACTTTATCGGTCGAGATTTCGAATATCGGCTCGTCGCGCTTGATCTCGTCGCCGACCTTTTTCAGCCATTTGGAAAGCGTGCCTTCGGCGATCGACTCGCCCATCTGCGGCATGATGATGTCTACACGGGCCACCGACTCTCCTTCGTTCGCTTATTGGTCCGACGGGCCCTGCCGCAGGCGCCTGAGCGCCAGCACCGGCAGGGTAACAGCGCCAAGTACGCCTCCGATACCAGCATACACCCACCAGTTGCACGCCGGAAGCCCCTGTTCCGGCATGCACTGCTGCGCCAGTCCAACTATCTTGCCCGTGAAAACACCGATCATCCCCCCGCTGAAAAAACCCGCAACGGTAGTGACGCAGCCCACTCCGAAATTGCGAGCGGTGTGGGAGGTATCATCGGGTCCCAAAGCCACCGTCAGTACGCAGCAAGCCGGCGCAGCGCGAGTACAATGTCGGCCGTCTGCGGCAAGACATAGTCCTCGAGTGGAGGAGAGTACGGCAGGGGAACGTCAGCGGCGGTGACCCTCAGCACCGGGGCATCGAGCCATTCGAACGCTGTCTCGTTGATCCGCGCGGTGATCTCTCCCGCTACGCCGCCGGTGCGTGTGTCCTCGTGCACGATCAACACGCGATTCGTCTTCTTCACGGTCGCGGTGATCGCGGCGTCGTCCATGGGCAGCACCGTCCGCAAATCGATCACTTCCACCGACAAGCCATCCTCCTTCTGGACCTGCTCGGCCGCTTCGAGCGCTTTCCACACCGTGGCAGCGTAAGTGATCATCGAGACGTCCTTCCCCTCCCTCGCGATGCGCGCTTTCCCGATGGGAGTGAGATGATCTCCTGCCGGCATCTCTTCCTTGATTCGCCGATACAGGTATTTGTGCTCGAAGTAGAGCACGCAATCCTCATCGCGGATCGCGGATTTCATCAGGCCTTTTGCATCGGCCGCCGTGGCGGGATACACAATCTTCAATCCCGGAGTGTGCAGGAAAGCTGCTTCCGGGTTTTGTGAATGAAACGGGCCGCCGCGCACGTAGCCGCCGCTCGGGCCGCGCACCACCATCGGGCACGGCAACATCGCACGGTAGCGGGCGGTAGCGACGTAGTTGGTCAGCATGTCGTACCCGGTCGAGATGAAGTCGATGAATTGCATCTCACACACCGGGCGCATTCCCATGTGCGCCGCGCCGGCGGCCGCGCCGATGATCGCCGCCTCCGAAATCGGCGTATCGATCACGCGCTGCTCTCCGTATTTCGCCTGCAATCCCTCGGTCACCTTGAACGCGCCGCCGTAGGCGCCGATGTCTTCTCCCAGGCAGAAGACGTTCTCGTCGCGGTCCATTTCCTCGAACAGCGCCTCGCGGATTGCTTCGAGATAGGTGATCTCAGACATCGTGCGTGCCCCAGCTCGAGGGCCGCTCGTGGACGTCCACCGCTGACTTGATACCCTCGCGAAACCAGAGCGCTGACTCTGTCGCCGGATCAGCGTAGATGCCCACGAGCGCATCGGTAGGCTCCGGCATCGGCGACGCTTCAGCCTCGTCGGTCGCGCGATCGATCTCGTCGACTACTCGCTTGTCGATGGCGGCGAGCTCACTCTTCTCGAACCCCTCCGACAACAGGCGGTTGACGTAACGATCGACCGGATCATTCTCGCTCGCCCACTTGTCGATCTCACCTTCCGGCACGTAAGACTGATTGTCGTGCTCGGCGTGCCCTTTCCGGCGGTAAGTCATGAGCTCGACGAGCGTCACGCCGCCACCGGCGCGCGCCCGGTCAACGGCCCGCTTCGTCACTTCGTACGTCGCGATGACATCGTTGCCATCGGCCTGCTCGCCCGCTATGCCGTAACCGATCGCCTTGTCGACCAGCTGCTTGGCTGCGGTCTGTTTCCGGAGCGGCGTTGAGTATGCATAGCCGTTGTTCTCAACGATCACGACCAGCGGGCACCGCTGCACCGCGGCGAAATTGATCCCCTCGTGGAACGCGCCGGTGGACGTGGCGCCGTCGCCCACATAGACCAGCCCGACCCGATCCTGCTTCCGCATCGTGAACGACAGGGTCACACCGGCCATCACCGGCACCATGTCGCCGAGGTGGGAGATCTGGCCGATGAATCCTCTCACGAGATCGCCGTAGTGGATGTTCAGCTCGCGGCCCCGCGTCGGAGAATCACCCTTGGCCATGTACTGCCTGATGATCTCGTTCGGCTTCGCTCCCTGCACCAACATCGATCCCAGATTTCGGATGAGAGGTGACAGTATGTCGCCCTTCGACCGGTCGAGAGCGTACGCGCTGCCCACGGCATCGGCTTCCTGGCCAAGTGATCGGAACAGCCCCCCTACGACCTTGGTCTGCCGGTAGAGATTGACCAGTCTCTCCTCGAGCGCGCGGGTGAGCCGCATGTAGTAGTAGAGCTCGAGTTTCTGCTCCCGCGAGACCGGGCTGTCGGGGGCGGGCCGCGTGGCATCGCCGCGCGTTTGCGCCCCCTTGGCGGGAGCGGTACCTGATCGCGCCATGCTAGTACGCCGCTTCTATACGGTGACTCGGATCGCCGGTGCGGTGCAGCTCGACGAAGAAGCGCTTGGCGTTGCGGTCGAGTCTGCTCTCACCCATCTGATCGGTCGCAATCTCCACGAACGTGTAGTGACCGCCCTCCTTCCGCACGTTGAGCTGCAGCGTTCCCAATGGCCCAACAAAAGTCCTCGACCGAGACGTATGCCCCGTGCGCTCGAGCTCGATCTCGGGGAAAAAGTCATCGGCGACTCGGAGAACCACGATCGGGGTGAGCTGCGTTCTGTAAAAGTGACGCATCGCTCAGGTGCCGGGCTCGCTCGCCGGATTCACTGCCTGTGTCCAGTCAACCCGTTCCAGTCGCAGCTGGGGATTCTTGTCGCGACGAAACTGAATGGCGGCCGCCCAGTCGCCACTGGTCGCGAAAAAGATGCGACCTGAATACGTGCCAAGCTCGTTCTCTTTCTTCAGGCCGTCATTCGTGTTCGCGCCGTCCTGGCTGCTGGCGAAGATCCTTCCCTCTCCGCCCTCGATTGGCTGCCTCGTTTTCTTGTCCTGCACCACGATGCGATATCGGATCGGCTCGAGCGCGCGCGGGGGCATCGGGTCCGACGTCACCGTAAACGCGTAGCTGTCCGACCACAGTCGCAGCTCTCTTGCCTTCGGATTGGGGCCGCAGTTGACCAGCACGGCGATGGCCAGCGCCGGAAAGGTGAGTCGGCTCAGCATCACGCGTAGTACTCCAGGCCGAGGTGGGTAATTTGATCCTCTCCCATTAGGTGCCGGAGAGTGTTCTTCAGCTTCGTCTGTTGGATGAAAAGATCGTGCTCAGGCTGCAGTCCGGGCGCGGCCATCGGGCTCTTGTAGTAAAAAGAGAGCCATTCCTGGATCCCTTTCATCCCCGCCCGCTGCGCAAAGTCGGAGAACAGCGCAAGGTCGAGCACGATCGGCGCCGCGAGAATCGAGTCACGACACAGGAAGTTGATCTTGATCTGCATCGGATAATTCATCCAGCCGACGATGTCGATGTTGTCCCAGCCTTCCTTGTTGTCGCCACGCGGGGGGTAGTAGTTGATGCGTACGACGTGTGCGAAGTCCTTGTACAGCTCGGGGTAGAGCTCCGGCTGCAGAATCGTATGCAGCACGCTGAGCTTCGATTCTTCCTTGGTTTTGAACGACGCCGGATCGTCGAGCACCTCGCCGTCGCGGTTACCGAGGATGTTGGTCGAGTACCACCCCGCGAGTCCGAGCATGCGTGCCTTGAGCCCGGGGGCGATCACGGTCTTCATCCAGGTCTGGCCGGTCTTGAAGTCCTTGCCGGAGATGGGCACGCCACGGTCCTGCGCCAGCTTCAGCAGTGCCGGCGTATCAACGCAGAGATTCGGCGCGCCGTTGCAGAAGGGAACGCCTTCCATGATCGCGGCGTAGGCGTAGAGCATCGATGGCGCGATGGCGTCGTCGTTCTTCTCCATCGCTTTCTCGAACTGCTCGACGGTGGCGTGCTGCGAACCCGCCCTGATGAAGATCTCTGTCGACGCACACCAGACGATGACGATGCGGTCGCACTTGTTGCGCGACTTGAAGTCCCGGATGTCCTGCCTCAGCTGCTCGGCGAGATCCCGCTTCGTCTTTCCCTTCTTCACGTTGGTGCCGTGAATTCGGGTGACGTATTTGTTGTCGAACACCGCCGGCATGGGCTTGATGCCTTCCAGGAAGCCTGCGACGCGCTCGATGTCCTTTTCCTCGAGCACACCCGCCTTCTTCGCAGCGGTGAGAGCGTCGTCCGGAATCGGATCCCACGCCCCGAACACGATGTCGTCGAGCGATGCGAGGGGAACGAAATCCTTGATCAGCGGAGAGCGGTTTTCCGTGCGCTTCCCCAGCCGAATCGTCGCCATCTGCGTTAACGAACCGATCGGCTTGGAATGTCCACGGCGAATGCTCTCGACGCCAGCCATGAAGGTCGTGGCCACGGCGCCGAGTCCGGGCGTGAGAATGCCGAGGCGGCCCTTGGCGGGCGCTATAGAACCAGGGGCGTCACCTGATGACGATCTGCCCAATCATGTCTCCGTCTGAGTTAGGATTGCGCGCGGCGCGTGGCCGGCATTCCCGCCGCCTTGGGAGGCGAAGGCGGGTCGCTGATCATGCGGATCGGTTTGGAGTCCCGTTCGAGTGTCGCCCGATAGACGCAGGCGATGCGCTGGATCGCCGTGATCCATGCGGTAACGGTGAGCAGCACGATGATGGCCATCAGCACCCACCCATTCCAGAAAAGTCCGAACAGTGCCTGTGGCACGGAAAGCAGGACGACGCGCTCGGGTCGCTGCATGATGCCGACTTTGGCATCGATACCGAGCGCCTCGGCCCGCGCTCGGGTGTAGGAAATGAGGAACGTCCCGACGATACAGACCAGGCAAACAACCACCATGTAGATGTTCTGATGCGTTGCGTTGGTGGCATAAAACACGAGGAGGCCGCCGAGCAGGGCACCGTCGGCGACCCGGTCCAACGTCGAATCGTAGAACGCGCCAAACACGGTAGATCGTTCACTACGGCGCGCGACCTCACCATCCAGAACGTCGAACAACGCCGTGAGCACCATCAGCCACCCCGCCGACATGATGTGGCCGGTTCCGTACACGATACCGGCAGCAATCGTAAGCAGCGTACCTACCGTCGTAATCTTGTTGGGGCTGACGCGATGCTTCGCCAGGAAACCCACCACCGGGTCGATCAGGCGCAGCACTCCTGCTTTGAAGAAATCGGTGGGATTGGGCATTCAGCTGGACCGGCGTGATCGGGAATCAGCCGGGTGTCTGTTCCTCTGGCTGGTGGGAAAACAAAACGGGTCGTCGTGTGGCGCACGACGACCCGTAAAATTAAGCCTTCTCACTTCATTAGGCTATTCCCAGCGGCCGGGGCCGCCGAGACACATGTGTGTCAGGGTAGGCGCCACTCGTACATCGAGGAAAGTGTCACGTTGTTCCTGGTGTAGGTGCGGGTTCCGTCGACTGTCACCGCGCGGAGGTTCACAGTAGACCCCGCCGCAACCCCGGCGACCGGAATGTGCTCAGCGCTGTTGGAGCCGACCTGCTTGACAAATATGTCGCTGCTGCCGCTGACGACATAGACGTTGACGGCCTGACTCAGGTTGTTCGTGACGTGCAGGGCAACGTCCGCGCTCGGCTGCGGGCCGGTGCGTACTTCGACCTGTCGACCGCCGCCGCACGCTACCAGCGCCAGCATGGACAACGATACCATAAGAGTTCGCATTGCATTCCCTCCGGGGATTGCTGTAGGACGAGAGAATGTGAGCGTTGCAAGAGACATGCGAGGCCTGATTATCGGTAAATCAGGTATTGCCGCGTCTTCTCGCGAAACGCGTAAGCGTCTTTGTATTCCCGATCGATCAGGACATCGGGATCTTCGCCCCTCAGCAGCGCTTCGCGGAGGGCTGGTGAGCCGAGCCGCAGGTCAAAGCCGCGGTTCTGGATGGTGAGCTGCTCGCCGGCGGTCTTTCTTATCGCCCATAGAAGCGAGGCACCTACTCTCGCCGATTGCAGCGCACTTCTGTTCGTGATGGTGATACTGATCCCCGGAATCGTTTGCCCACCGTACTTACGATCGGTTGGATTCAGCGGCGTGAACGGCTCGACGTGAAACCGCACGCCAGGAATCTCGCGCTCTCTCAGAATAGCGACCGTGGCCGCGGCGTTGAGCCACGGCGCCCCCACGCGCTGAAACGCGAACGGAGTGCCCCGCCCTACCGACAGGTTGGTTGCCTCGAATGCCACCAGCCCCGGATAAAGCATGGCGCTCTTCAGGTCGGGCATGTTCGGCGACGGCTTGACCCAGGGGAGACCGGTGAGGTCAAACCAAACATCGCGCCTCCAGCGCTGCATTGGAATCACGCGAAGGTCGGCGCGAATCTTCAACTCTTCGTTGAAGTAGCGCGCGAGCTCCCCGATTGTCATTCCGTGACGCAGCGGCATCGGGTACAGCGCATAAGCCTGACCCGGCCTTCCCGGCGCCGGATCTTCGGGATTTGCGAGCGCGCTGTCGAGCACCGGGCCCTCGATGATGTACCCGGTAATCGGATTCGGGCGATCGAGAACGAAGAACTGCTTTTTCAGTCGTGCCGCTGAGCGCATCGCATAGATCATCGACCCGACGTAAGTCCATGTCCGCGTGCCAATGTCCTGCAGGTCGAAAACCACCGCATCCAGACTGGCGATCAGGCTGTCGGGCGGTGCCATCGTCTGCGACCCGTATAGCGAGAACACGGGCAGCCCGCTTTTCTGATCGGTCTCGTGGGCGATGTTCTCCCTGTCCTCGGTACCACGAAGCCCGTGCTCCGGCGAGAAGAGCTGCACCAGACGCACTCCGGCGTCGCGCGCCTTTTTGTTGCGGAGCACATCGATATCCGAGACGCCCTTCTCGTCTATCCCGGTCTGATTGGTGATCAGTCCGATCCGCTTTCCGCGAATCAGATGTATACTGTCGTTGACCAAAACGGTAATGCCGGGCCTCACCTTGGCCTCGGTCAGTTCGGACGTGGGATCCAGTGGCTTGTGCGTGACGACACAGGCAGTCGAGAGAAGGAGGAGCACCGCGGGCAAACGAGAGTATCGCATGATCTGTGGTTGTCCGGTAAGTTGTCGTCGGTTGTACAGTATATAGTGTGGGGCGTTACTTAATGCAGTGTGGGACGTTCTTAATGCGCGACCGCCAGAGGTGCACCTAGCAAACGCCTTGCCTGTCCAACGCCAATCCCCGCTCACATGATGCTAACTGCGATCGACTGGGCCATTGTCGCTGCTTACTTCCTGCTTTCCATAGGAATCGGCCTCTACTTCACCAAGAAAGGTGGAGAGAGTCTGGACGAGTACTTTCTCTCCGGACGTAAGGTCACGTGGTGGCTGGCCGGAGCGTCAATGGTCGCGACCACCTTCGCGGCTGACACACCTCTCCTCGTCACGGGAATCGTCGCCTCTCGTGGCGTCGCGGGCAACTGGCTGTGGTGGAACATGTTGATGAGCGGAATGCTCACCGTGTTCTTTTTCGCCCGATTGTGGCGGCGCGCCAACGTCATGACCGACGTAGAGTTCGCGGAGATCCGCTATAGCGGCAAGCCGGCGGCGGTGCTGCGCGGCTTTCGCGCTCTCTATCTCGCCCTCCCCATCAATCTCATCATCCTCGGCTGGGTCACGCTGGCGATGATCAAGATACTCACCATTTCTCTGGGACTTCGCGACGTCGCTTTCCTCGGGATAAACATCTCCGGTGAGATCATCGCCGTGGGGATCTGCTTCATCATCACTGTGGCGTACTCCGCGGGCGCCGGGATGTGGGCGGTGCTCTGGACGGACCTGGTGCAATTCGTGATCAAGATGGCCGCGGTGATCATCCTGGCTGTCTACGCGGTGCGCGCTGTGGGCGGGATGGATGCGCTCAAGGCGGGGCTCGCCGCGCATTTCGGCAGTGTCGACGCGGCGCTGTCGGTGCTGCCGGTGAGGATGACTCCGAGTGGAATCGAGGGATATGCGTGGATGCCGCTCCTGGCCCTTGCCGTTTTTCTCTCGGTGCAATGGTGGGCGGCGTGGTATCCCGGTGCCGAGCCCGGAGGCGGTGGCTACATCGCGCAGCGCATATTCTCCGCCCGGACCGAGCGTGATGGCGTGCTGGCCACGCTGTTCTTCAATCTGGCGCACTACGCGATCAGGCCGTGGCCGTGGATCATCACCGGCCTCTGCACTGTGATCCTCTACCCGCGCGGGATTGGTCCCACCGGCGACCGCGAGGCCGCGTATGTCCAGGCTTTCGTTGACCTTCTTCCTACTCCCTGGCGCGGAGTGATGATGGCCGGGTTCGCCGCGGCCTACATGTCGACGGTAGGCACTCAGCTCAATTGGGGCGCGTCGTATCTAATCAATGATTTCTACAAGCGCTTTATCAACCGCACCGCCACCGAGAAGCACTACGTGACCATGGGGCGCTTCGCCACGGTGTTTCTGTTTTTCGCGTCTATATTCGTGACGATGCAGCTGGGAACGATCGAGGCCGCCTGGAAGTTCCTGCTGGCGCTCGGGGCGGGCACGGGACTCGTGCTCATTCTCCGCTGGTACTGGTGGCGTATCAACGCCTGGAGCGAGATCAGCTCGATGATCGCTTCCTTCGTCGTTTCTGTTACCGCCATGAGCGTAATCAAAGGCAGGTTCCCGGCGGGCGACCTGCGCGCTGATGCCTGGGTCATGCTCACCACGGTGGCGATCAGCACGATTGTCTGGTTGTCGGTGACCTATCTCACCAAACCGGAGTCGGACGCCGTCCTGGAGCGGTTTTACCGCCGGGTCAGGCCTGGCGGTCCGGGCTGGGCACGCATTTCAAGGAAGGCCGGGTTCGGCCGGGAGTCCATTCCGGGCGGGGCACTCGCCTGGACCAACTGGATCGCGGGTGTGGTGGCGGTGTATTCGTCCCTGTTCGGAATCGGCCGCCTGGTACTGGGAGACCTGGTACAGGGGCTCGGCTTACTCGTCCTTGCTGTAGTGGCTTTCGCGTGGATCGCGCGTTCCTTCCGGGAGGAGCCGGCGACACTACCCGGCGTCGGATCAACCGCGTAAATTCAAGCAGTATCGGAGGATACATGTCTGTTTCGTCACAGCCTGAAATCGACCTCACCATCACGCCCAACGCGGGTGTCGAGGTCAAGAAGTTTATGGACGTCGAAGGGGTCACCGCCCAGGAAGGCGGGCTCCGCGTCAGCGTGCAGCCGGGCGGGTGCAGCGGCTTCAAGTACAGCCTCGTGATCGAAGATCGCGCCGCGGAAGACGACATCGTGATTCATCACGAGGGGTTCAACGTGTTCGTCGATCCGTTTTCGGGACAGTACCTGAATGGCGTAATGATCGACTACGTCACGTCGATGCAGGGGTCAGGCTTCACGTTCAAGAATCCGAATTCAACCGGCGGTTGTGGCTGCGGAAGCTCATTCTCTGCGTAGAAGCTCGCCGGCGCTGCACAGTTACTCGAGGGCGGTGAAATGAGCACGAATTTCACCGCCCTCGATTTTATCGTGCTGGTTTCCTATCTGGTCGGGACCACCGCGCTTGGCGTCTGGCTGGGCCGGGACCAAAAGGATGCCAAGGATTACTTCGTCGCTGGCAAGACGATTCCGTGGTGGGCGATTCTGTTTTCGGTCGTGGCGACCGAGACGAGCGCCCTCACGTTCATCAGCATCCCCGGACTCGCCTATGTGACGAATCTGGGCTTTCTGCAGCTCGCCACCGGTTACCTGCTGGGACGGATCGTGGTTGCATACACGCTGCTGCCGAAATACTACCAGGGCGATCTGGTGACGGCATATGCGCTCCTGGAACAGCGGTTTGGACTCGCGACGCGTCGATTCGCTTCGATCGTATTCATGGGGACGCGCGCCCTGGCCGACTCGGTGCGCGTTTTCGCCACCGCGATACCGATCGCTCTGATAATCGGCCCGGTCCTGCCACAGCAATACGTGATGCCCGCCGCGATTCTCGTTCTCGGCGTGCTCACCCTTTTCTATACCTATCACGGCGGAATGAGGGCGGTCGTCTGGACGGATGTGCTGCAGACCGCTGTCTACATCAGTGGCGGCGTCGCTGCGGTGTATATCCTCGGCAAAGTAGTGACGGGCGGATGGGGCGCGATCTTCGCCGACGCGAATGCGGCAGGCAAGCTCAGGATTTTTGACTTCTACCTGGGCTTCGATCGACCACTGACATTGTTCGCGGGTGTGCTCGGCGGTGCGTTCTTGTCGATGGCCTCTCACGGAGCAGACCAGCTCATCGTCCAACGGTTGCTCGCCTCCTCGAGCCTCAAGGACGCGCGGAAGGCGCTGATCGGGAGCGGGTTCGCCGTCATTGTCCAGTTCTCGCTGTTTCTGATGATTGGCCTTGGGCTATGGACTTTCTACGGTCAGCGCGAGTTCGCCGTGCCAGACTCGATCTTCCCAACGTTCGTGGTGACTCAGATGCCCGCCGGCCTCAGGGGTCTCATCATCGCGGCCGTATTGGCGGCGGCGATGAGCTCCCTCTCCGGCTCGATGAATTCCCTTGCCGCGGCGACGACGCACGACATTTATCTGCCGCTTTCGGGACGGACTCCCACCGATCCGAGAACCCTTCGAATGGGCAAGAGATTTACGCTTTTCTGGGGACTTCTCCTGCTTACCGCGGCATTGTTGTACCGTCAACAGGGAACGCCGGTCGTGGTTGTCGCGCTTTCAATCGCGTCGTTCACCTACGGCGGTCTTCTGGGTGGGTTCTTCCTCGGCATGCTCTGGAGGCGGGCGATTCAGCGTGACGCGATACTCGGCATGGCAACCGCCATCCTGATCATGACGTTCGTGGTGTTCGCCAGGCAGCTTGCCCCGATTTTTCCTGCTTTTCACGAGACCTTCACCTCACTCTCGCGCATCGCCTGGCCCTGGTACGTGCTGATCGGCACGACGATCACCATGATCGTCGGAATGCTGTCCTCGCTCACGCATCCGGCGCGCATTGGGGGAGACCGCTGGAACGCCATGCCGCAAGCCCCGCATGAACCGTGAGTGAGATAGTGATCGGTGTCGATGGCGGCGGTTCCAAGACCCGCGTCATCGTCGGAACGGCTGCCGGCGAGGAGCTCGCGTCGCTCGAGGGACTCGGATCGGCGATATCGCTCGAGGGCGCGGGGCATTCCGCGGCCGTAATCGCCGACCTCGTCTCGCGCGCGCTCGGAGAAATCGCACAGCCCGGCGCTGTGTTTCCGCGCGTTCTGTACTGTGGTGTATCGGGAACGGGCCGTGAGGGCCAGGCAAAGGCGCTCCACGCGGCACTCGACGGAAAGGAGCTGGCTGAGGAAGTCGTCATCGATTCCGACGGCATGATCGCATTCTACGACGCGTTCGGGGAACGCGCCGGAATCCTGCTCGTTGCCGGCACTGGATCGATTGCCTATGGCCGCAGTCCGTCGGGTACGATCGTTCGCTGCGGAGGCTGGGGTCCTGCGTTCGGCGACGAGGGCGGCGGCGGCTGGATCGGAAGGCGTGCTCTGAGCATCGTCGCCGCGTCGAGCGACGGGCGAGAGCCCCCGACCGCCCTGCTCTTTCCCATCCTCGCGGCGACTGAGTGCGAAGACATACAGGACCTGATTCAGTGGGCAGCGACGGCAGATGCCCGCGCATTCGCATCGCTCGTCCCAGCAGTCCTTGCGACGGCGGCCGCGGGAGACCCGCGCGCCAGCGCACTAGTTACGCTGGCAGTCGAGGAGCTGGTGCTTCACATCCGCGCGTTGTCGCGGCAGTTGTTCGTGGACGAGCGGGCAGCCGTGTCCGTGGCGCTGAGCGGCGGCCTGATGCAACGCGGCTCACTCCTCCGCAAGCGTCTCGAGCACCGCCTTAAATCGGCCGTGCCGGGGGCACAGCTTCGAGCGGAGGATGTGTTGCCAGCTCGGGGAGCACTGCGGGCTGCGGCTCGCCGAATTCACCTTCCCACTTCGCCATAACGACCGTCGCCAGGCAGTTCCCCACCAGGTTGACGGTGGTGCGCGCCATGTCCATCAGCTCGTCGACGCCCAGGATGATGGCGACTCCCTCGAGCGGCAGGCCAAAGCTCGCCAGCGTGCCGGCCAGAATCACCAGCGATGCGCGCGGAACAGCGGCCACTCCTTTGCTCGTGACCATGAGAGTAATCATCATGAGGAGCTGCTGTCCCCAGGTGAGCTCCACTCCGGCAGCCTGAGCGACGAAGATCGATGCGACGGCAAGGTAGAGCGTCGATCCGTCGAGGTTGAACGAATAGCCCGTCGGCATCACGAAGGCGACGATGCGCCGCGGCACGCCAATCGACTCCATCGCCTGCATTGCCCGAGGGAGTGCTGCTTCAGACGACGTCGTCGAGAATGCGATCAAAGCCGGTTCCTTCACGACTGAGAGGAACCGCCTGATCGGCACCTTGAGCATCACGGCGAGAGGAATGAAGACAAACAGGATCAGAACGACGAGCGCCGCGTAGAGCGTCAGTATCAGCTTGCCGAGATTAATCAGGACGCCCAGCCCGCTGTGGCCCACGGTCACGGCCATCGCGGCGCCGATCCCTATCGGCGCGTAACGCATCACTATTCCGGTGAACTTGAACATGACCTCGGCCAATCCCTCACAGCCAAGCAGGACGATTTCCTTGGCACGCCCACGCGTCTGCGAGAGGGCGACCGCGAAGAGGATCGAGAAGAAGACGATCTGCAGAACCTCGTTGCGCGTCGCCGCCTCGAAAAAGCTTTGCGGCACCACGTGCTCGAGGAAGGTCATCCCCGTCTGGGTGTTGCCGGCGAGCTGTTGGCCTTCCTCGGGCGATGCCTGGAGATTCACACCGTCGCCTGGCCTCGTGATGTTGACGGCCGCCAGGCCGATGAAGAGCGCGATGGTCGTCACAATTTCGAAATAGATGATCGACTTGAGCGCGAGTCGCCCGACGCGTTTCATGTCGTCGCCATGACCGGCGATCCCGACGACCAGCGTGCCGAAGATGATCGGCACTATGATCGACTTGATCATGCGCAGGAAGATCGTCGAGAGCGGCTTGAGCTGGACGCCAATGTCGGGAAACCACCAGCCGACGAGGACGCCGATCGCCATCGAGATCAGGATCCACTTCGTCAGTGTGATCCGTCGCAAGCTCTGATAAACCGTTGCCATCAGGAGGGGATTTGGCTTGAACTATGAACTTTTAACTGCCACTTAGAACGACACAGATCCGAGATGATAGAAGCGTAGATGTCATTCATTCGGCTGCTCGATTGCGCCGCAGCGTCGAGTGCCGGTACCCGTACACGAAGTAAAGCGCAACGCCGATCAGAAGCCAGATGCCGAAGCGCTCCCAGGCTCGGGCCGGCAGTCCGAACATGGTGTAAATACAGGCGCCGGCGCCGAGCAGCGTGACGGGCCAAACGAACGGAACGCGGAAGGGGCGCGGGCGATCGGGCTCTCTGATCCGCAGGACCAGCACTCCGATGCAGACGATGGCGAACGCGGATAGTGTGCCGATGTTCGTGAGATCGTAGATCTCATTCTCGTCAGCGACCAGCGCGCCAAGCGCAACGACGATACCGGTCACCAGAGTCGTGATATACGGGACGCGAGACTTGTGGTGGACTTTCGACGCCCAACGGGGCAGCAAACCGTCCCGGCTCATCGCGAAGAAGATGCGCGGCTGCCCATACTGAAATACGAGCAGGACCGCCGTCAATGAGACCACGGCGCCGAGGGCGACGATCCAGCTGGCGGTCCCCAGCCCCGCGAGAGTCAGCGCCCGCGAAAGCGGATCAGCTCCCTTCAGCTGCTCATACGGCACGATCCCAGTGGCAACGATTCCAACGATGACGTAGATGACGGTGCAGATCGCCAGGCCGCCGAGGATTCCAATCGGCATGTTGCGCTGCGGGTTCTTTGTCTCCTCCGCCGCGGTCGAGATCGCATCGAACCCGATATAGGCGAAGAACACGATGGCCGCGCCCTGATGAATGCCACGCCACCCGTTCGGGGCGAACGGAACGTAATTCGAGGTGTCGATATTCATCGCCCCGACGACGACGAACAGCCCGAGCACCAGCAGCTTGATGACGACCATGATGTTGTTGGCCCGCGCGCTCTCGCGGACGCCCCGCATCAGTAGCCAGGTGATCGCCATAACGATGAGGAACGCCGGTATGTTCACGAGTATTGGAATTCCGGCGATGCGCGGCGCCGTCTCCATCAGGCCGTGAACCGCCGGATCGGAGCTGAGGAGCACCGCCCGGTACCCGTGCGTGCTCCAGTCCGGCAGCATGATTCCGAACGCCGTGAGCAGTGAGTTGAAGTAGCCGCTCCAGGCGACGGCAACGGCTACGTTGCCGACCGCGTACTCGAGGATGAGATCCCAGCCGATGATCCAGGCGACCAGCTCGCCGAGCGTCGCGTATGAGTACGAGTAGGCGCTGCCCGCCTGGGGGATCATCGACGCCAGCTCCGCGTAGCACAGCGCCGCGAGCCCGCAAACGCCGCCGAGCAGGATGAACGAGATGACGAGCGCCGGTCCCGCGCCGTAGCGCACCACCACTCCGTCCGGGAGAATCTCCCCGGCGGCGGCGGTTCCTATCGACGAAAAGATGCCGGCGCCGATCACTGCTCCGATGGCGAGCATGATCAGATCGCCCGCCCCCAACTCCCGCTTGAGGGAGTTGGGGCGGCCCTCCTCCGCGAGGAGCTCGCTTATCGGCTTCCGCGTGAAGAGGGACTTCATCGGGTGCTATTGAGTCTGAATCCGCATCGCGTAGAACGAGCGCCAGACGAACGTGACGGAGACGGCGAAGAACACCGCCGCAAGAATGCGCGTCAGGTTGGACCCCTGCTCCAGCGTCAGCGATACCGCGAGCTCGACTGCAAGCAGCCCGAACAGCGTCGTGAACTTGATGATCGGATTGAGAGCGACCGACGAGGTATCCTTGAACGGATCGCCGACGGTGTCACCGACAACCGTTGCCGCGTGAAGCGGAGTGCCTTTCTGCTTGAGCTCCACCTCCACGATCTTCTTGGCGTTGTCCCAGGCGCCGCCGGCGTTGGCCATGAAGATCGCCTGGAAGAGTCCGAACAGCGCGATCGAGATCAGGTAGCCGATGAAGAAGAACGGCTCGACGAAGGCAAACGCGAGCGTCGCGAAGAACACCGTCAGGAAGATGTTGAACATTCCCTTCTGCGCGTATAGCGTGCAGATCTCGACGACTTTCTTGCTGTCGGCAACAGACGCCTTGGCTGCGCTCTCGAGATTGATGTTGGCCTTGATGAACTCCACCGCCCGGTAGGCTCCGGTCGTCACCGCTTGCGTAGAGGCACCAGTGAACCAGTAGATCATCGCGCCTCCGGCGATGAGTCCGAGCAGGAACGGCGGGTGGAGAATCGACAGCTTGGCGATGAACTCGGGCTGGAGTCCATGCGTCAGGCCGACAATGATCGAGAAAATCATCGTCGTCGCGCCGACGACGGCCGTTCCGATCAGCACCGGTTTTGCGGTCGCCTTGAAGGTGTTGCCGGCTCCGTCGTTTTCCTCGAGCAGATGCTTCGCCCGGGTGAACTGAGGGCTGAAACCATGCGACGCCTGGAGCTCTTTGTCGATTCCAGGGACCTGCTCGATCAATGACAGCTCGAAAATTGACTGCGCGTTGTCGGTGACGGGCCCGTAGGAATCCACGGCAATGGTCACCGGACCCATCCCCAGAAATCCGAAAGCGACCAGACCGAACGCGAACACCGCCGGGGCGATCATCAGCGTCGCGAACCCCATGGTGCTCACGCCGTACCCGATAGCCATCAGCGTCATGATCGCCATTCCGAGCCAGTAGGCGCTGAAGTTGCCCGCCACCAGTCCGGATAGAATGTTGAGGGAAGCTCCGCCTTCACGAGATGAGCTGACGACTTCCTTCACGTGAGACGATTCCGTGGAGGTAAAGATCTTCACCAGCTCGGGGATGATCGCGCCGGCGAGGGTTCCACACGTGATGACCGTCGACAGCTTCCACCACAGCGAGCCGTCACCCAGATCGGGGAGAAGAGCGTACGACACGAGATAGGTCAGGGCGACGGAGACGATCGACGTCAGCCACACGAGCGAAGTCAGGGGCGCCTCGTAGTTCATGTTGTCGGCGTTCTCGTACCGCCCCTTGGCGATCGCCTCGTTGATGAGATACGAGGCGCCGCTCGCCACTACCATCATGATGCGCATGACGAAGATCCAGACCAGCAGCTGTACCTGCACCGCCGGCTCGAACACAGCGAGCACGATAAAGGCGATCAGTGCCACGCCGGTGACACCGTAAGTCTCGAATCCATCGGCGCTCGGTCCAACCGAGTCGCCGGCGTTGTCACCAGTGCAATCGGCGATCACGCCCGGATTCCGCGCGTCGTCTTCCTTGACGTTGAAGACGATCTTCATCAGATCGGCTCCGATGTCGGCGATCTTGGTGAAGATTCCGCCGGCGATACGCAGCACCGACGCTCCCAATGACTCTCCGATCGCGAAGCCAATGAAGCAGGCTCCAGCGTAGTCGCCCGGTATGAACAGCAGGATGAAGAGCATGATCAGCAGCTCGACGCTGATGAGGAGCATCCCGATGCTCATTCCCGCCTTGAGCGGAATGGCGTAACAGGGGTACGGCTTGCCGCGCAGGCTGGCGAAAGCCGTCCGTGAGTTGGCGAAGGTATTGATCCGGATTCCGAACCAAGCTACGCCGTAACTGCCGGCGATGCCGACTAAGCTCATTAGCAGAATGATCGCGACCTTCGTTCCCTCGAAATCGAGCAGAACCCAGAAATACAGGAAAATCACGAAGCCGATGAAGGCTTCGAGGATCAGAATGAATTTTCCCTGCGTGATGAGGTACGTCTTGCAGGTTTCGTAGATCAGCTCCGAGATCTCGAGCATCGATGCATGGACCGCCATGCGCTTGAGCTGTCCGTAAATGAGCAGTCCGAACAGCAGGCCAAGCGCGCAGATCACCAGTCCGCCCATCAGCAGCGTGCGCCCCGGTATGTCGCCGAAGAAGCGAACCTGTGACAGGTCGGGGATCTGGATGTTGGCTTCGCCGCCGGCGCGGTGCTCGACTGGGGGCCGAGCCGCGCTTCCCGGCTGCGCGGCCATTGCCGCGCTCTCGGCAGTGGTGCGCGGAGCCGGGTCCTGAGCGCCTGCACTTCTCACGAAGAACGTTGCGACGAGGGCGAGGACGATCGACAGTGTACCAAAAAAGAGTGCAAACTTCCGATTCATTCTGAATTTCTCCACGGGTGAAAAACGACCCGCCTTTGCGAGGGCGGGCATACGCTCAGCGCGACGGGGCGGACTTCGCCTTACGCCAGAGGAAATAAACGGGAACGCCGAGCAGTACGATGACGAGGCCGGAAAAAGCCTGAGCCCTCGTCTTGTCGGCGATCAGCAGTATGACCGCGATCGCCGAAGCAAGGATGATGTAAAGAGCCGGCACGAACGGGTAGCCCACCGCGCGGTACGGGCGTTCGGCGTCGGGCCGCAGCTTGCGCAGACGAAAGAGTCCGACCGTCGTAAGAGCGTAGAAGACGAGGGCCGCGAAAATCACGTAGTCTAGCAGCTGGCCGTAAGTGCCGGTGAGACACAGCAGGCTGACCCACACCGACTGGGCGATCAGCGCCGCTGCGGGCACGCTGTTGCGGTTGAGGTTTCCGGCGCGCGCGAAGAACAGCTTGTCCCTGGCCATCGCGTAGTACACCCGCGCACCAGCCAGGATGAGGCCGTTGTTGCACCCGAACGTCGAGATCAGAATCGCGATCGCCATCAGCGTCGCGCCGAGCGGGCCGAAGATCGCTTCAGCGACGGCGCTGCCGACGCGATCCTGTGTGGCGTGGGCGATTCCACGGCCGACCACCGTCGCCGCGTCGGCCGTTCCCTGCATTGGCAGCACGCTGAGATAGGCGATGTTGGCCAGGATGTACAGGATGGTCACCAGGCCCGTCCCGTAGAGCAACGCGCGGGGGAGATTTCTGCGCGGCTCGTGCACTTCGGCGGCGGCGAAAGTCACGTTATTCCACGCATCGCTCGAAAACAGCGAGCCGACGAGCGCGGAACCGAACGCGATCATGAACACGCTCGAGAAATCGACGGTGTTGAAGTTGCCGCCGGTGAAATTGGCGGCGAAAGCTTCTGAGTTGAGTCCGATCGTGAGGCCAAGGATGATGAGAGCGGCGAGGGCACCGGTCTTCACGATCGTGAGCGTCGTCTGAACGATCTTCCCTTCCTTGACGCCGCGAAGATTCACCCAGGTGAGGATCCAGATCGAGACGAGGGCGATGACCCGCTGTGGCGACAGGCCCAGCTGGATCAGGCCTCCCGGCGTGTTGACATCAAACTGCGGAAACCAGCCGTACCGGTCGGGCGTGATGTCGGGCCAGAGCACGCCGAGAAAGCGGCCGAAAGCGACAGCGACAGCGGCGATCGTCCCCGTCTGGATTACGACGAAAAGGGTCCATCCGTAAAGAAAGCCCATGAGCGAACCCATGGACTCCCGGAGAAAAACGTATTGACCGCCTGCTCGAGGGTACATCGCCGCAAGCTCACCGTAGGAGAGCGCGCCGAGGATTGTAACGACGCCGGCAACGACCCACGCCATGAGGAGCCAGAACGGCGAGCCGACGCTGCGGCTGATGTCGGCTGAGACGATGAAGATTCCCGACCCAATCATCGAACCGGCCACCAGCATAGTGGCATCGGTGAGCGTCATCGCCTTGACGAACTCGCGAGACGACTTGGGGGTGTCGGTCGTGGTTGTGCTGGTTGTCAACGCTCGCCCTCTGGGGGTCAGTTTCCGGTGGCTGGCTCCCTGCGACAGCGGGCGGAAGTTATCTCGGAAAAGGGGGATGTGCTAGGGAGAATGGGCCCCGGAAAGACTACAAACCAAGAACTGCAACGCTGGCCGCCCCCGCTCATCGCGACCCGCTGTCCGCTGCCGACGACACCGACTGTTCGAACCGAGTGAAAGCCGCCGCGCTAACGCACTCGGAATGTGGATAGCTAGCGGTTCCTTGTGCTCTACGTGTTGTACTGACGTCCCGACGTTGCGAAGCGGACGGCTGGGAGCGTACAGCCGGTAGCCGGCAGCGTTGCAGTTATGAGTTACACTTAAAAGATGAAGTGCACATCCACAGTATCCCGCATTGGCGTCCCGTCAGCATGGACTCCCGGCCGGAACCGCAGCGACCGCAGCACCTCGATCAATCGCCTGTTGTACCCGCCATCTTTTGAGGGATTGAAGGAGATGAGTTTGGAATTCCCTCTCTCGTCGACATCGAACCACGCCACCAGGTGATACGGCTTGATCCTGTCGGGAGCGGGTAGCGGCGGGATGAAGAGGTCGCGGAGCGTCGGCGGATAGTCCTTGCCGGGCCCACCGCCGGTGCCAGGACCGACGCTGCTTCCGCGGCCAGTTCCCACTCCGGAGCCGACGCCGCCTCCGCTTCCCGGACCTGCTCCCGCAGTCCCAGCGGCTCCCGGCCCTGCCGCGTCTCCAGGCAGAGGAGTCAGCAACGGTATCGGCGCCGGAGGCGCGGTCGTTGTCGGTGGTACCGGCTTCGGCTCAGGCGGCTTCACCGGCGTGATTGACGGAGTGGACACCTTCTCCATCACGACTGGGTCCGGTCTGACGCGTACGAATTCGAGTCGCTCACCACGCGAGCGCTCTCCACCCGCACCGCCGCCGCCACCTCCAGCGGGTCCGGGCCCCCCGCCCCCAACGGACGGGTCATGCACGAAGTCCGTCGACGCTATGATTGGCGCCACGACGAGAAAAAGGACCACCGCGTGCACCAGGAGCGACGCAGTGATCCCTTTCCACCGCTCTTCCTTCTTGAGCGGTAACCCGATCGGCGGGCGATAGCGCGTAGCTACTTTACATCCTTCGGCGTCGCGCCAATTACCCTGACGCCGGCACCGCGCGCCACGTCCATCGCGTGAATCACCTCGTGGTACTTAACCGCCGGATCGCCCTTGACGAAAATGATCTTGTCGGGGCGCGGATCGTAGATCTCCTTGAGGCGCCTTCCGAGCTGTGCCTTCGCGACAGGCTCCGAGTTGATCCTGAAGACTTCTCCCGGAAGAACCTCGAGCACGATCTGGGATGGCGGCGGTCCCGATTGCTGGGTATCCGGCGACGGGTCGGGAAGCTGCAGATCGATCGCCTTCCGCGACATCGGTATCACCATCATGAAGATGATGAGCAGCACGAGCAGCACGTCGATCATCGGCGTGACGTTGATCTCGTTCTGGAGACTGGTGCCCCCACTGGCCGTCGAGATCGCCATTATTTCGACCCTCCCGGCGTGGGGTTGAACAGATTGTCCGTCGACACGGCGGAAATCGTGCCTGGCCGCTGATCGGCGATGAGGCCGGTGACGCGCACCTCGTTCTTCGAGGCGATGTCCATCGCATCGAGGACCTTCCCGTAATCGAGGTCCTTGTGCGCCTTGATGTAAAGGAGCTTGTCGAGCTCCCGGTTCTCGAAGATGTTCTTGAGAAGCTCACCGAGCTGCTCGTTGGGAATCGGCTTCCTGTTCAGGAAATACTGCCCGTTGGCGTCGATTCCCAGAACCTGGTCCGTGTCCTCCTCGGGATGCGGCTTGAGGTTCGTGCCGCTTGGAGGAGTGGCCGCGAATCCCGCCGTGATGGCCGGGATGACGAGCATGAAGATGATGAGCAGAACGAGCATGACGTCGATCATCGGCGTCACGTTGATATCGGCCTTTACGGTCGATTTCCCGCTGGTAGACATCGACATGTGCGAGCCTCCCGCTACTGCGAGATCGGTGGGTTGCTCGTCGCCGTGGTGTTGAACTCACGCGTGAAGCGCGAACGGCCGAACTCGCCGGTTCCGGAGATGTTCTTGATCATGTAGTCGATCATCTCCTTCGAGGTGTACGTCATTTCTGCCGTGAGGTTGTCGATCTTCACCTGGAAGTAGTTGAACAGCCAGACCGCCGGGATCGCGACGATGAGGCCGAAGGCGGTGGTGATGAGCGCTTCCGACACGCCGGACGAGATCGAAGCGAGTCCGCCGGAGCCCGACGCGGCCATGGCGGCGAAGGAGTTGACGATACCCATCGTCGTGCCGAGCAGACCAACGAACGGCGCCGTGGCGCCGACAGTCGCGATCACGCCGAGGCCGCGCTTCAGGTCCGTGATCGTCATCAGCATCTCGCGCTCTACCGCTCTCTCCGCGGAGTTGATGTCGCCGACCGTGACCGAGCCGTCCTGAATGAGCGGGCGGATCTCGGTGAGAGCGCCACCCAGAACGCGCGCGACGTGAGACTTCTTGTACTTGTCGGCGAGAGTGACCGCCTCGGCAAGATTGTCCTCTTCCAGGAACTGCGAGAACTCGGGGGCGAACTTACGCGTCTCGCGCTGCGCCTGGCGCAGGTCCCACCATTTCTTGATCGCGATGGAAAGGGTCCAGATGGACATGATGGCAAGGGTATAGACGATACCCTTCGCGAAGTTGCCCATCAGGTTGTAGATCTCGAGGAGTGACAGTTCCATGGTATTACTCCGGTGGGTTTGTTAGCGCGGAACCGCGAACTGGAATGCCTGCTGGACGAGCTGATTCACTGGCTTGCCGCCGATTTGCGCGGGACTGAAGCGCATTCTCGGCAGGACGTTCCTTACTGACTGAGTGAACAGCTCGTTGGTCGATTTGAGGACCTTGAAGGTGTCCATGTCGGCCCTGCCGCTGGCGGTCACGACGAACTGGGCCTGTACTTCACCAGCTATGCCTGAGGTCTCGAGAACGGTCGGATATCTCGGCTTCGGGCTGTCGTCGAGCATCGAGGCCGGGCGCTCTACCTGAAACTCGAAGTAGGTCTGGTCGGTGGCTGTCCCACCGACGACGCCACTTCCGACGCCGCCCGCGACACCCTTTCCGCTAAAGTCGCTCTCGTTGGTCACTGCCTTGGAGAGATCGATCTCGGGAATCTTGATATCGATCTTGACAGGGGCGCGCAGCACCTGGAATCCCTTCGGCGGGGGTGGCTTGACCACGGCTTCCGGCGGCGGAGCCTCTTTCGGCTTCTCCGGAGGCGGCTCCTTCTTCATCTCGACGAACTGAATTTTCTCGGCTTTCTTCTCCTCTGTCACGCCCGCAGTCGCAGTCGCGTACACGGCGCCGGCGATGAGAAAAGTATGGAGAATGACACTGACTACAGTGCCACCGGCCATGCGTTCCTTCTTGGGTTTCGACTCTAACAGTTGGTTGAACATTCCTCACCTGGTGGGAAGGTCTCCATGAAAAGTGTTGGTTCCATGGAAACGATGGAATAGGCTCAAGATTAAGAATCAATGAAATCGCTGGTGGGGAAAGATTAACGGCGAATTACGACCGAGGTGAGATGGCTCCCTTTTGCGTCGTGAGTTGACCGTATTTGCGGTGTCCGTTGTTGCGTAATTACTCGGTAAACGCAAAAACGGAAAACACGACAGCGGTAAAATCAAAACGCAAAAGGAGTGTTTAGGGGCGCTGCAGGTCTGCAGGTAGCGGTAAGGTGACTGTGAACAAGCTTCCCCTCCCTAGTCTGGATGAGGCGGTGAGGGTGCCGCCATGAGCCTGCGCGATCCACTGACTTATGGCGAGCCCAAGCCCGAAGCCGCCACGCTCTGACATCCGGGAGCGGACGCGGTCGGCGCGCCAGAAGCGCTCGAAAATGTGCGGGACGTCCGCGGCAGCGATGCCGATGCCGGTGTCCCTGACGGCGAACGTGACATTGTCAGGATGGCGGCCGACCCCGATCTCGACCTTGCCGCCGGCGGGTGTGTATTTGATCGCGTTGGACACAAGGTTCAGGAAGAGCTGGCGCAATCGCGTCCGGTCAGCGAGCACCACGACATCGGCCGTAAATGGAAGGTTGACGGTAACTCCCTGCGCTTCTCCGAGGATGAGAGCAGTCTCATAGACTTCCTGCACCAGAGGTTGCAGCTCGACCGGCTCTTTATAGATGTCGAAGCGGCCCTCGTCGGCGCGTGCGAGCGTCAGCAGGCTCTCCACCAGATCAGTCATCCGCCGCACCTCCTGCAGCGATTCCTCGAGGGCAACCATCCGCTCGGTCTGGTTCATCGTCATCATCGCCCGCTCGACGTCGGCGCGCAGGACGGCAAGGGGGGTCTTGAGCTCGTGGCTGGCGTCGGCGGTAAATCGTCGCAGCGCCCCGAACGACGTCTCGAGTCGCGCGATCATCGCGTTGAGCGTCGTGACGAGGTCGGCGAAGTCGCTGCTCTCCTCGCCGAGCGCGAGCCGGCGGTGCAGGCTCCGGCCATCGGTGATTGCCGACATTTCCGTGGTTATTTGCGCCAGCTGTCGCTGGGTGTGACCAAGGAAAACGAAGGCAACCGTACCGGCTGCCAGTACGATGATCGGCACGATGACGAGCGCATTGAAGATGTACTCGCGGGGAACCGTCGTTGCCCGGGTGGCGAGAGTGCCGGATGCGATTCGGGCGATACCGCCCGGCGTTCCGGGCATCGCGTGCGACACGAAGAGCAGCCTTTCCCCCAGCGAGTCGAGCTGGAAGATGAGCGCCTCGCCGGACTTGGGCAGATCCCCGAGCTGATCCTGAAGCGTCTGCATATCGTTGGATGTGAGCGCCATTACATCCGGCGACCGGTAGAGCGAGCGGCCGGCCGTGTCAAGCACGACGATATATCCGGGAATTGCTTTCAGCCGTGCTACAACGGCAGCAGCGAGCTGCGGAAAGGAAGCCGCATTCGTAACCGCACTATCGGGGTTTTCCGCGGCCGCGTCGGTGATCACCCGCGCGGCCAGGTCGCCCTGCGCCGCTGCATACTGTGCAATGTCGCGAAAGACCGCGGCATTGCGTGCCGTGATTATTGAGAGGAACAACGTCACGGCTACGGCAATCAGGGCAGCGAGGAAGGCGGCAGTGAGCTTCACACGTAGCGACATTGCGGCTAGCTCCCCTTCCCCGTGGCGCCCTCCTCGCGGATCACGTACTCGGGCGAACGTGCACCACGCACTGTCTAAACTATAGCTGCGCTACAACGGGTTCAACGCGCAGAGCCGGACGTGGTTTACCCGCCTGGCAGCATCGCCCACGTCGCGCGGTGGACAATCAGCTTGTCGGCTCCAATTCGTGCCAGTGCGGCGTCATAATGCAGCTCGGCTCCACCGGTCGCTGTGTAACTCGACGAGACGACGGCGCCGAAGAGATCACCACCGCCAGTGACAATAACGGGGTGATTTGGGGCGTAAACCGAGAATGCGGCGCCTGAGCCGCCGGTAAGCACCCAGGTCCGCTCGGGCGTCGGAGATCCACACGACGAGAACCCGAGACGCGTGGGAACACCGGAAAGGTTCGTCACGCTTCCGCCCGACAGGTTCACCGAGTCACTGACGATGACTTCGACGCGCGACCCCGCTGGAGGGTTTACAGTAATGCTCGAGTTACCCTGGAGAATGACTCTGCTGAAGAAATACTGGCTGCCAGTAAGGTTCACCACAGCGCCAGCCGCAACGCTCAACACGCCAGTCGAGGCGTTGTAACTGATGCCGGCGCCGTTCGGCACATTTGCCGCCGGCGTAAAGCCGGTCGCTGGGCACGCATTGATATCCATGGGCGGCGCCGGATCAGCTCCCGACGTCAAACCGCCGGTGACGTTGACGCCCGTGCCGGTGGTGATCGACCCCGTCGCCGAGGCGTTCCCCAGGACCGTCGTTCTGTTGATGTCCATGGTCCCGTTGGACCAAAGATTGGCAGTGCTATCCGCCGTCAGGGCATCGTAAGGCGCCTGTTCGGAATCGTATCCATCCAGCCGACCGTTGCCGCCGAGACTGATGTTCGTCTTGGCGTACACGCCGTACGTAAAGACGGGCACTCCCCCCACAACGCCGAGAATGGTGCTAACGCCTCCGTTCAAGCCGGTCCGTCTGCCTTGGACTACAACGTTGTATTCCTGGATGCCGCCTTTATCCATTCGGTGGATGACGGTGCGGTAGCTCGAATTAGTGGACAAGGTTTGCCACCCGAGATCGAGGCTGTCACCGGGATTGAGTGCCTTCACGGGCGCCTTTGGCCAGGCGCCGTACGTCTGTCGCAGCCCCGCTTCCGCCGCATACAATGCCATCGTGGATTCACGCACTGCGCGCGATGCGCGGCGCTCATCGGACGACGTGCTGAGCGCTGCCACGGCGATGATGCTCATCACCGCCAATCCGAAGATTACGGTTGGCATCACGAAGCCGTGACGTGCTTTCGATTCGAATCGGCAAGACAATTCTTCGTTCATATGGAGGTCCGTTCCGGAAGTGGAGCGCTGATGTTGTGAATGCTTTAGCGTCGGACGGCGACTCTCGTCGTCAGCGAGTCGCGCTGAGGCACGGAAGTCAATCCGATTCTGTCGTTCCTGTAGCTCTCGGTGCGCAGCGTGAAAACCACGCTGCCGACGGCGGCAGGATTCGTCGTGACCGCACCCAGTGTGTCGTAGTAGGTGAAGGCAAGCCCATTCGAAGACGGCGGCACCAGCGGACCGGTCAGCCGCTCGTAGGAAGTGGCAGCGCCGATTCTCCGGCCTAGCCACCAGCGACTGTCCTGCTCGTACTGCGCGTACTCCACTCGCCGGAAGCTGCGGAAGGGAGCCCCCACTTTAAGATACGATGTATCCGTTTTCGTCGTCACAACGAACTCGACCACTACATCGGGCGGTCTTGCCCCGGGCCAGGCGCAGGCGGTGACGCCCATATCCCCGGGTGTTCCGACGGCGCTGATCTTGAGCTTCGACCATTTGTCGCGGCCGAGCTGATACACGAGGGCAGTGTCATCGCTGGTGGCGAGAACTTCGCCCGCGGTTTTCCAGAGGCCGTAACGCGGAAGCAATGTGTGTCTGCCACAAATCGTGCCGACACCGGTCGGTGATCGCAGGGTCACACTATTCGCGCCAAGATCGGCAAATGGACTGCCGGCGAGTGCGGCCTGCCGCAGATCCCACGAAAGAAGCGCGGCAGCTTCCCGTGCCGTCCCACCAATGTCCACCAGCTCGCGCTGTTTCCCGTAACCCTGACTCTGGACGATCATCACCTGTACCAACGCCGCAAGCACGATCAGTCCGACTATAAGCGATACGATGATCTCGATCATCGTGAATCCCCGGCGCGGGGCGGGCGAGGCAGACAAGCGCGAGACTCTCACTGTACCCGCGGCTGCGCGAGGTACAGCATCAAAGTGTCAGAATAGACGAGGCTTGTGTTCGCTTGCCCATGCCGGCTGACCACCAGCGTGACCTGCTGCGAAGTGGGACTCAACGTTGTTGCCGTCCAAGAAACGGAGCGGCCGCGAATGATCGACGATCCGCTCGTGACGTTGTTCCAGCCGACGCTCACCAGACTGTCGGCAACCTCCTGTACGTCGGCGGAGTACTGAAGATCCTGCCTCGCCTTTCCCATCTGGGCAAGGCCGAGGCTGGCGGCGCCAGCGATGCCGAGCATTACGAAAGACAGCAGAGCCAAAGCCACCAGAACTTCAATGAGCGAGAAACCGCTTCTCGGTGTTGTCTCGATGCTGGTTTTCATCGCAGTATCTTGCCAAGTGCCGCTGACCTGACGGTGTCCGCGTGGTTCGCGAGGGTAAACGTCACAGTGACGTTGCCGTCTTCACATGCGCCTATCGGCGTCGCCAGGCCACGTGCGTCGAAGCAGAGCAGACTGCGGTCGCTGGTCATTACCACTCCGCTCTCCGCGAGATCGCGAACATGCCAGACGGTTGCCCTCTGTCCGAGACCACTTCCACTGGTGTCGACCTCGACCCAGAAGCGTCCGCTGCCCGGATCCATGCGGAGCTGCGCAACCCGGCCGTAACGCAAGGCGGTGGCACGAGCGAGAGAATGGGCGCTCACGAACTGGTCCGCTGCGGCAGCAGTGGTTCTGCTGCGAAGCGCCTCAGCAAGGCGGGGGGTGCCCATGGCGACGACTATCGCCAGCAGCGACAGCGTAATAATTAGTTCGATCAGCGTAACGCCGGCTCGATTGGTCTCGATCAACATTGGAGCAGGTCCTCGTGGGGATGCTTCCCTCCTGACGCGCGATCCGTCGGGCTTCCGGGAAGGAGGTAACAACGCTCTTAGCCAAAGCGGCATTCGCCGTTTTAAGCTCTTCTGTATAATAGACTGGTTATCATGACCAAAAAGTCACGAAAATGTGGGCATGTTTTTAGGCTTTTTTTGTCCCCCCTAAGTCCTGAGTGGTCAACGACTTAGGAGAGGCAAAAAGGGACCTTTGCCGGGATTGGGATTTCCGGGCTCGTCCCGCCGGAAACGGCCCGGCAACCGCCCGTTAGCGAGAACCGCCCGGCTAGCTCCCCTTCCCCGTGACGCCCTCTTCGCGGATCACGTACCCGACGCCGCGAATGGTGTGAATGAGCTTACGCGGCGTGTGCGCGTCGATCTTCTTGCGCAGGTGATTGATCACCACGTCGACGATGTTGGTTCCCGGATCGAAGTGGTATCCCCACGCGTACTCGGTGATGAGCGTGCGGCTCATAACGCGGCCAGCGTGGCGCATGAGGTACTCGAGCACCGTGTATTCCTTTGGCGTCAGCTCGATGGCGCTACCGCCGCGCGCGACTTCTCTGGTGTCGAGATTGAGCGTGAGGTCGGCGACCTTGAGGGCCGGTGAGAGGAGGGCGCGCGGTCTCCGGGAGAGCGCCTCAACTCGCGCGAGCAGCTCCTCGAACGCAAACGGCTTGGTGACGTAGTCGTCGGCGCCGGCCCGCAACGTCTCGACCTTGGAGTCGATCGCATCCTGCGCGGTAAGAATGAGGACGGGACGGTCGAAGCCGCGGGCTCGAAGATCGTGCAGGACCTGAGCGCCGGATTTTCCAGGGAGTCGCATGTCTAGGACTACGACATCGTACTCTTCCGCGATCGCCCGGGCCTCGCCTTCGTTTCCGTTGGCGACGAGATCTACGCCCCAGCGGTGTTCCTCGAAGCCGCGCTTGACGAACTGCCCGACGGTGGGATCGTCTTCGATTACGAGGATTTTCATCGGGCGGGTGACTGCTTTCGTTGTGCGAGGGCGCTCCTGTCCGTCGCTACCCTAACTTACACCTCGGCCATCCGCGGTTCAACGAGACCGCGGCAGCCTGCTGCTATCTGACGAAGCCGAGATCCGGGCGGTTCTTGCGCGTGACGGGCTTCTTGGGAAGCATCTCGAGCGAGGCTGAGTCCGTGCGGGACCTGAGGGTCGTGCCGTCCGAGCCCCGCGCGCTCAACACCGAGTCATTGCAAGCCTGAATCTTGGCGCCGCTCCGCGTCGCGCACCCAGTGAGCAGCAGCTTCTCGCCACTCGCCGCCCTGCTCTTGGGCCCGTTCTCGACGACGCAATTGGCCGAGGCTGAGACGCCCCCTTCCGCGCACTCTGCCGGTGTTCGATCGCGTGGATGACGCGTCACGGAGTACATGAGAGCGGTGAGCGAGGAGATCGCAATCGCTAGCAGCAGCGCCGCCACCAGCAGCTCGCCGAGGACGAATCCCCGGCCAGCCGCCTTTGGTTCAGATTCGGATTGAGCACCCATTTTAGTATTCCACCCAGTTGTCGACCCAGGTGTTCCTGAGGGTCACCAGTGAGCCGGCGGGAGCGGCAGCTTTCGCCACCTCGCATGAGTTGTATCGGTATTCTTTCGTTCCATTACCGACGGAGCCGGGGACCTCGATATCGAGCAACACGTTGAGACCGCTGATCGTCGCGCCGTGGATGGAGTTTATCCCGTTCGACACGATGTCACCACCGACCAGCAGAATCCCCTTCCAGCCGACGCTACCGTTCAGGATCAGTGATCCCTCCACAATCAGCATCCCGCGGCCGCTCGACGGAGGAGTGAAATCCATGCTTCCCTCCACGTGGATGACCGGGTAGTAGGTAGTGTCCGCCCACTGAGCGTCCGTCGGCCAGGTACCCGGGGGAATCGTGATATCCGCCTCTATCGCGCTCCCGTTGACGATGCCGTCCCAGTCGATCTTGACCATCTCCTTCGTGATGATGGCAATCGAATCAGCCGATTCCGTGTTACCTGTAAATCCCGGGTAGATTGGCACCGCAACGCCGGCAACTGCCTCGGCGTCGCCACACGCGTCCTCGCCGCCGAGAGTTCCGGCCTGGCCGTTTTTGTCGAGGCCGGAGAGCGCCGTCCAGCCCGCGAGTACCTGCATGGGGGCGGGCTCCCAAAGCACGTACTGCGCAACGGTACGGACGCCCTCGGGTGTTCCGGCGTAGGCGCCGGCTGTCTCGACTCCGCGCGACCGGACAACATAGAGCCCGGACATGGTACCCATCACCGGCCGAATGCGCGTCAACGATACATCGGCATAGCCGCCGGTGTAGTTGATCCGCACCTCTTCCTTCGCGCCCGGGATTCTGCCAGCATTCGGCAAAAGCGAATCCCGACGAATCAGAAAGAGCTCGAGACCATCCTCCGCGAGCTTGAAAGCGGAGATCTGAGATTTCTGGTCGGCGACCGATCTGCGCTCCGCGCTGACTAGAGAAAAGCCCCCGACAATCATAACGGTCATCACTGCGATGACGAGCATGGCTGTCGGAAGTGCGAATCCGCGACGTTCGGCGTTGGTAGACATAGGTTGGAGCCTCTCGGCTAGTTAGTGCGGTTCTTGAAGAACACCGCGGTGGTGAATGGCGCGCTTTCAGGCGTACTCTTTCCCGCGGCGGTCCCCTCGCTTACCCCGTCGAGGTGGAGCTCGATGCCGCGAATGTCACTGAGCAAAGCTGGGGGATCGTCCTGAGCCGTCAGGTTGTTTCCGACGACGAAGAACCTGTACCTGGCGGTGCTGCCGAACGGAGCGACGAGCTCCTCCGCTTCTTCTGATCCGTCCTTGAAAATGATCGTGCGGTAGAGACCGACTTTTCCCGGCACGGCTGTCGATGCCTTGAACTCGTAGCGGATCCTTCGAAAGAGAAAGACGGGTGTGCCAAGGCTCGACCCGGCTACCACCGGAGTCAATCTCGCCGCCCTTCCTTCGGGAAGGGTCGTGATGGCTACTGAATTGCACGCATTCTGGCCCGACGTCTTGTCGTGTACCGCCTGATTCTCGGTGTAGGTGTAGGCTCCGGTCACGGCGTTCCTCCACGCGTACCCGTAAAAGCCCGGCGCGTTGTATATCACGGAATCCACCGGTAGCATGCTCACAGCGGTGGATGAAGCATTGCTGGCGCAGACGACGCCCATCGCAAACGGTATTCGCAGAGTAAGCGATGTGGGCGAGGCGGCAATGACTCCGCCGGTTGACTCGATCATACGAAAGTCGGAGACCACGCGGTTCAGCGCTCCACGCGACACGTTACGCGCGGCGTTGCGCATTCCCTGCTTGTCGAAGAATCGGCCCTGAACGGTGAGCAGCTGGGTAAACGCCGCACCAATGATGGAGAAAATCACCATACCGACCAGCAGCTCGAGGAGCGTGAAGCCGCGGCGCCCGTGGCCCTTCTCAATGTTCATCATGGCTTGTCCGTGCAAGTGGTGCAGAGGACCTTGGATGTTCTGGCGTTGGTCCGGGTGAATCTCACCGTGTCGGGCCTGTAGTTGGGGTTGACGGGGGTGATGATGATCTCGACCGTTTTCAGCCTGACTGTCGGCTCCGCAATCGTCATGACGCGGGTATGCTGGTAAGCCCCGTCTGTGACGTAGACAGAGCTCGAGCCAACCGCCAGCGAGTCGTACGGAAGCGCGATGAGGCGATTGACTTCGTGCATCAGCACGCCGTTACTATACGCCGCACCCGTGACCCTCTTGGAGCTCGTCGAAACCGAATACATCATGGCCGCCAGTGACGACACGGCGACCGCGAGCAGCACCATGGCGACAATGACCTCGATCAGAGTAAAACCTTTGCGACGTCCGCCCATCTCAGGGTTCGGTGCGGGGCAAAGGACTGAGCTGCGAAGTGAAACTCTCATCTCGGCACCAGCCTTATGAAGCCCGCGGTAGAAGCGGTAATACGGCGGGAGTAATCACCATTGGCGAGATCGACCGTTACCGGTACGGACGAAACTCCGCTCGGGAACACATCGATCGTGGCAGGCGTGAAGACGAGACTGGACAGGCGGTACTCCGAAGTCTCGCCGTAAAAGCTGCGGATCCGGAGGACGTTGCCGGTCTTGCGATCGACGAACTGATAGCTTCTGGTCGGCGCGTCGGCGGAGATTCTCACCGGCTCGCGCTGACGCGCGGCAACGGCAAAGGCGTTCTGAAGGTCGGCGACAATTACAGTCGCCGCACGATTCACGCTGTTGTGACGTATGATGCGCGACATGGCGGGTCCCATAATCCCGGCAATCACGCCCATGATGCCTACCACGACTATAAGCTCGATCACGGTAAAACCGTGTCGAGTGCTGTTACGACCGTCTCTCTTGGTGCGCTTGACCATTCCCATCTCCAAAGCCCGTCGTGGAGGGATGCATCTATATAGAGACGGACGAGTTTGTTACTGCTGAGTCACTGGGGAAAAGACGCTTCTAGCGAGTTAAGGGCCTCTACAGTGGCTTAACACGGGGCAGCAGCTCATCAGTTGAATTATGGGCAGGATTTCTTCATTTCCTGCCTCGGGCTGGTGCCAGCGGCGAATTTTGCAGTTGTGTGCTCGTCGTTGTGAGGACCTAACTACTTCAGGGGAAGCAGATGGAGACTGTTGCGGCGAATACCCGGGCGCTGACCGTCAGGTGTCAGTTCTGTGAGGCCTGGAACCGCGTCAATTCCGAAAGAGTCGCGTCCGGGCCCAAGTGCGGCAAATGCGGGAAGCCCATTCTGCTCGACCGTCCGTTCGCGCTCACGGACGACACGTTTTCGCGCACCATCAACGAGAGTGATGTTCCGGTCTTCGTCGATTTCTACGCCGATTGGTGCGGACCCTGTCGGATGATGGCCCCCGCCGTTGATGCCCTTGCGGCTCACGTCCGGGGAAAGGCACTAGTCGCGAAACTGAACACCGATACCTCGCCCAGAACCGCCGGCGGATTCGACATTCGCGGGATTCCCACGGTGATCGTGTTTCAGCAAGGAAAGGAGGTCGCGCGCCAGTCGGGGGCGCTGCCGCTCGAGCGGCTGAAACAACTTCTCGCCAGAGCGGGCGTCGCGATCTAGCCGATCGCTGCCTTTACCGCGTTGGTCAGCTCCTGTCCGGAAAAGGGCTTGTGAAGGAAGTTGGCGCCCCCAGGCACGCCTGTCCGCGCCACGACATCGTGTTCCGCGTAGCCCGACATGAAGAGAACCTTCAGTCCCGGCCGCAGTGTGGCGAGCTTCTCCACAACCTCGGTTCCGTTCAGCCCGGGCATGTGCAGATCGGTGACGACCAGGTCAATCGTCCCAGTGTGCGACTCGACAATCTTCAGGGCTGCCTCGCCACTCTCCGCCTCGAGAACCTTGAAGCTCGCGCGCTGCAGGATCCTCATCACGATCGAGCGCACGGACTGCTCGTCATCAATGAGGAGGATGGTTCTTTGGTCAGGGCTGGTGGCGGGTGGGGTCATGCGGTCGTTTCAATTAATCAGCTGACAAGGTGCTCGGTTGTCTTTGCCGTTCACCGCCGCGTGGCGTAGGACAAAAAAGGGTATCAAATGGAGCGTACAGGGATCGAACCTGCGACCTCCTGGTTGCAAACCAGGCGCTCTCCCAGCTGAGCTAACGCCCCTATCCGCGAAATATAAGGCCCACTGGCACAGGCGGGACAACGCGCTATTCGTGCGCCGGCAGCGGCTCCATCGTGCGTGGATCAACAGGTATCTGAACTTCATCGCGGTACGGAGACGTCATCAGCGCCACCCGCATCTTGGGAAACGCATCCATGAAGGAGAGGTAGCAGAAGCCCCAGATCCCGAGCAGGCCGAGAGCGACGCCGATCTCCCAAACACCGAGCGGAAGATTGCCGAGGACTCCGTGAATCGAGGGATAAACCTCGAGATACCGATGGAGCCACAATCCTACCACCGTCGACGTGGTGAATAACACGAGCGTCGGAAGGAAGACTTTCGCCGCGCGAGACATCAGGCCGAAGAATGGAACGACAAACATCAGCGCGACGGTGATTAGCGTCGGAACCCGCCACGCCTCGATCAGCCGCAGCCGCATCCAGTGTGTCTCCTCGGCCAAGTTACCGTACCAGATAACCAGGTACTGACCAAAGGTGAGATAACCCCAGAACGCGCTGAAGGCGAAGCACAGTTTCCCCAAATCGTGAAAGTGCTTCTCCTCGATGAGGTCGTAACGGCCCAGGTACCGGCGCCACGCCAGGGTGATCAGCGTCCAGCTCGCCAGCGCCGTCACCCAGCCGCCCATGAAGAACCACCAGCCGTACATCGTGCTCTGGAAGTGCGGGGCGAGCGACATCGAGAGATCCCACGACAACACAATCCATCCGAAGGCGAACGCGAATCCGAGAAATACGGCGAGCCTTCCCTGCAACGAGTGTGTCGAGTGGATCTCGCGACGCTCGTCACGGAACCCGCGCCGCATGCGTTCGCGCAACCGGCGCGCCCATTTCGCGCCAGCTTCGGGAACGAGACCGACGTCGAGCCTAACCGACGTGTAGACGTACCACACGCTGAGCGTCGAGATGATGAAAAAGACGAGGATCGCTCGCGGAAGCAGAAAGGATTCCTTCAGGTAGATCTGCTTCTCGTGGATGTGCGGGACTTCGTTCGACCACCAGAAGATGTGGTGCCGTCCGACGACGAGGATCAGGACGAGCAGGACGAACGCCACCGGCAGGAAGGCGACGTAGCCCTCCAGGAACCTGATGATCGGTCGGGACCAGCGCGCTGTAGCGATGCGCTGCACCGCCACGAACATCACTCCGGCCGAAGATATCGATGTGAAATAGAGCCAGCTGACGAGAAGCGCTTGCCAGGTCCGATCCGGCTGCATGAAAAGGCCGACCACGAACACGAGCATCCCGATCGCGGCGAGCACCAGCGACAGCAGCCTGAGACTTCGCGGCGCGGGCCGATCCGTCCCAGCCAGGATTTCCTCCCTCGTGGGCATGTGCACGTCGTGATCGGTCATCGCGTCGGCCCCTCCCCCGTCCGTCCGGCCATGGCAGGATTGCCATGCGTCCCGGCGGTGTCGGCCGCGAGAGTATCGGCGCTCTTGGTAGCCGCGGGTGGACGGTAGAAAGGAGCTGGCTTCTGAGGTCCCAGCACCGATGGTCCCGGCAGCTTGTCGCCCGTCACTCCCGGAGCGGCGAGCGGTCCAACGGCGACGCTGCGGCCGCCCGCGCCCTGCAAGCCTCGCACGTAGTTCACAACATCCCAGCGGTCGTGCTCTTCAATGCGGTTGTAAGGAGGCATGAGCCCGCGCCCGTTCCGAATCATTCCAAAGAGGTATCCGTCCGTACGAGCCTTGGTTATGTCCGACACGATGCTGATTCCCGGCACGCCGTATCTGGCTGCCGGTCCATCTCCCATCCCGCGGTCGCCATGGCAAACCGCGCAGTTGATCTGGTAGTACATCCTTCCGTTGGCGAGCGATGTGTCGCTAGGGGGAACCGGATTGGCGATGCCGGACATCGAGTCGATCGTCGCGGGGAACGCGCCATACGACACCTGATAACCGGCCATCGCGGTACCGTTCGTCGGAACCGACATCTGCGGATTTCCGCGCGACGGCGTCGTGCTGTCCTTGACCGCCTCCCACGTCCAGATGGATGGCTGGCGCTTGAAGTCGGTGAACCACTCGCACGACGTGAGCACAAATGGAAGCAGGATCGCGATTGCGCGCGGCTTAACGCTCACGACGCACCTCCACGGCCCCGTGCTCACGCAGCAGCCCTTCCGCCGCGCTGGCTTTCTCGGGCGGGCATTCGACCCAGACACCATAGTCGCCGTGACTGAAGCGCGGATCGTACCCCACCATCATGGTGAGCCTCGGCACGCGCGCGGTGATCAACAGGCCGACCACGGTCGACAGCCCTCCGATCAGGACCATCATTTCGAATCCGAAGATCGTGTAGGGAACCCATGACGCAATCGCCTTCCCGCCGACCACGAGCGGCCAGTAGTCCGACACCCAGATTGCGATCCAGAAGCCGAATGTCGCACCGGCCAGACCGCCGATGAGCGTGAAGCGTCGCACCGGACTCGGTCCGGGGTCGATCGCGTGCTCGAGCTCGTGACGCGGTGTCGGCGTAAAAACCCGGATCTCGCCGAGGCGGCTCTCCTTCAACGCCTCGATCGCGCTCACCGCCCCATCGAGCTCGCGGAACGCGCCCAGTACACCTCGCATTACGCGAACTCTCCCGGCGTATCCGGCTCGTAGTCGAGATGCCGCCCCGATGGAGCGATGCCGTGCTGGTGCCGGCGGCGCAATCTGGGCGGGATTATCTCCTTCACTTCCGCGATCGCGATCACCGGCAGCTGCTTGATGAAGAGCAGGAACCACATCGAGAACCAGCCGAAGCTCCCGGCCAGAATCGCGTAGTCCACCCACGTCGGACGGTAGCCGCTCCACTGCCAGGGCTCGAACTCGTGGGAGAGCGACGGCACCACGATGACGAACCGCTCGAACCACATTCCGATGTTTATGAAGATCGAGAGTATGAACAGCCACGCGGGGCTCCGCCGGAGCCTCTGCCAGAAGAGCGAGAGCGGCAGGATCATGTTGCACGTGTAGAGAATCGCCGACGACCACCACCACTGGCCCCAGAGCCGGTTGGCGAAAAAGTCCTTCTCCACCTGGTTGCCGCTGTACCATGCCACGAACCACTCGGTCATGTAAGCCGACCCGACTACGAGCGACGTGAACAGGCAGAGCTTCGCTGCGGCGTCGAGGTGATTGAGCGTGACGTAGTGACGCAAGCCGAACCACTTGCGCAGCGGGATGATGATCGTAAAGACCATCCCGAGCCCTGAAAAGATCGCGCCGGCAACGAAGTAGGGTGGGAAGATCGTGGTGTGCCACCCCGGCGTGAGCGCCATCGCGAAGTCGAAGGACACCACCGAGTGCACGGACAGCACGAGCGGCGTCGAGAACGCGGCCAGGAACAGATATGCCCTGGCAAAGTGTCTCCACTCGCGGTCGGTATTGCGCCAGCCAAGCGCGAGTATGGAGTAAATCCGCTTTCTGAGCGGACTGATGTTCTCGCGGTCGCGCAGCACGGCGATGTCGGGAATCAAGCCGATGTAGAGGAACGTGCTCGAGATCGTGAAATAGGTGAGAATCGCGAACACGTCCCAGACCAGCGGGCTCTTGAACTGTGGCCACAGGTAACGCCAGTTCGGATACGGAATCAGCCAGAAGAACTTCCACGGCCGGCCAAGGTGCAGAATCGGGAACAGTGCCGCCGTCATCACCGCGAAAACGGTCATTGCTTCCGAGCAGCGGTAGATCGTCGTGCGGAAGCCGGCGCGGAATAGATAAAGAATGGCCGAGATCAGAGTTCCTGCGTGCCCGATACCGATCCAGAACACGAAGGTGATGATGTACACGCCCCACATCACAGGCGGGTTGTAGCCTGCCACGCCAAGGCCCGTGTAGATCTGGTACATCCACGCGGCGATTCCGGTGGCGAGGAAGAAGACTGCGACGCCAAGGCCGATGAACCAGGCGACGGTCGGATGCAGCGTGGCAATGATCTCGCGATCGACCTGCTCGTAATCCTTGACCGACGGGAGCTGCACATCCGCCGACGCGATGTTCGGACGGCGCGGCTCTTCGCTGGCGGGCAGTGGTTTGGCGAGTGTCGCCATTTCTACTGACTCACCGGACTGCCGGCCGTCGGGTGGCTGACCTTCTTCAGGTACACGACGGCCGTATAGGTATTGAGCTCTTCGAAAACGTGGTACGCTCTGGCATCCCTGGCCATTTGCGTAACCGTCCAATTCTCGTCGGCGGCGTCGCCGAACGTGATGGCGCGGGACGGACAGGAAGCAGCGCACGCTGTTGTAAACTCGTCGGTCTGGAGCGGACGCTTCTCCGACGCAGCGCGATTCTCGGCCTCCCGAATTCTTTGCACGCAGAACGTGCATTTCTCCATCACGCCCTTGCCGCGAACCGTGACGTCGGGATTCAGCTGCCAGTTGAGCGGCTCGGGGAACGCGTACTGCGAGCGATTCGGCTCGCCGTATCCGTACCAGTTGAAGTAACGGACCTTGTAGGGACAGTTGTTGGAGCAGTACCGCGTCCCGACGCAGCGATTGTATACCTGCACATTCAGCCCGTCGGGGGCGTGATAGGTCGCGTATACCGGGCACACCGGCTCGCACGGCGCATTGCCGCAGTGCTGGCACATCATCGGCACGAATCGAGTTTCGAAATCCGCGCTCCCGTCCTCGCCGCCTTCGTAGTAGCGCTCGATGCGGATCCACGCCATCTCGCGGCTGCGAACAATGTTGGCGCCAAAGCCGGTCCGGTCGGGCATCACCGGTCCGTGCTGCCAGTCGGCACCAACTGTAGGAATGTTGTTCTCAGCGTAGCACGCGGTCACGCAGGCGGAGCATCCGGTGCAGCGGGCGAGATCGACCGTCATCGCCCAACGACGCTTGGCCATGCCGCTCCAGTGATTCGGATCGTACATGCCCTTCTCGTTCGAGCGCGGATCGCCCTGCTCTCCTTGCGCGTCGTTCGCGACGGGCGCGCGCAGGCCGGGAAGGAACTCGTGGCTCGCATCGCCGGCGACGGGCGCGCCATGCCCGCTTCCGCCCGCGGGCGCCGGGCCGTGTCCTCCAGCCTGCGGAGCTGCTTCCGCTGCATCACCCTGCGGTGCCACCTCCGTCGCGTTAGCGGCACCGGCGTCGTGCGCAGTGGCGCTGGTACGGAGCTCGGCGAGAGTGACGGCTCGACCGATGCCGCGGCCGTGCTGGCGCGGGGATCCCTCGGTCGTAACGATGGGCGAGTGACCACTCGCCCTGGTCACCTCGGCCCGGGTCGACACATAGGCGACGCCGCCGGCGCGATCTTCATTCGCCGGAAGGATCTCGAGCGGATTCAGTCCGGCCTTCGCGTATCGGCCGGAATGCTGATGTCCGCGACCGGTCGCAATCGCCACGGTGTCGCGCTGAACGCCCGGGTAGCGCAGAACGGGCAGCGTAATGCTTCCTGCCGCGGTGCGAACCGTAACGTGATCCCCGTTCGCGAATCCCATCCTGTCCGCTGTGGCCGGGTTCATCTCCGCCACTGTTTGCCAGCAGATTTTTGTGACCGGGTCTGGAATCTCCTGCAGCCAGGGCTTGTTGGCGCCGCGTCCGTCACCGATGAGTGGATGAGGATAGACCACGAGAAACATGTTGCCGCTCGATTGTTCGATGGCAGCTGGTATCCGGCTCGCCGGGATTGGACGCGGTGTCGCTGATCCGCCGAGGCTCCCTGACGCGAGCGCGCGTGGGAGTGACGCGGTGAGAGCCGTCGCTCCGCCCGGAAAGCGGCTCGTGAGCCAGCTTCGATAATCCGGCAACGGGTACCGAGCGGCGGCGCTCGGATCCCGCTTCGCCAGGGCGATCAGCACGTCGGAAGTCGCGCGGGTGTCGAACACCGGATCCATCGTCGGCTGCTGCAGCGAGAGCGTGCCGCGAACAGGTTCCGCATCGCCCCATTGCTCGAGCGGATGGTGGTCGGGCAGAATCAGATCCGCCAGTTCCGACGTCTCGTCGGGATAGCTCGAGAAGCTGACCTTGAAGGGCACCTTTGCCATCGCCGCGCCGAAGCCCACTGCCTTGGGAAGGCTGAACACCGGATTCGCCCCGCGAACCATCAACAGCGAAACGCCGCCACTGTTCATGCGCTCCGCTGCCGCTCTCAATTCCGCCGGGGCGCTCATACCTTCGAAGCCCAGATACCCCTCCGCGGGCTTGATCGTAACGCCAACATTGCCGCGTGATTGATTGAGAGCGCCGACGGCAAGCGCGATCTCCAGCGCCGTGGATCCGCCGCCGCCGGCCAACACCATGCTCGGTGTCGTGTCCGTGAATTCGCGGGCGAAGGCAGCGAGCACGGACGCGTTCACCCCGCTCGTGGCAGCGGCCTCCTCCGCGGAAGTCTGGCCTGCGAGCAGCCGCACGAGGGCGAGCTCACCTCCCGGCCGGCAATCGATCCACTGATCGGCGTTGAGACCGGTGAGAGACCGGCGCGGCCCGACATAAACGAGACGCGGAGCGCGCTCCGCATCGGCACGAGCATCAGCGAAATCCAGCTGCTGCGGTACCACTGCTCCCCACGTATCCAGGAAATCCGCACCGAACGACACCACCAGTCTCGCGGCTTTGAAATCGAGTCGTGGCCAGCCGGTGCCGTAGCTCTGGCGGTTGGCGGCGACGACGGCGTGCTCTCCCCCGGCGTCGTAGCTCAGGTGCGCTGGCATGCCGAAACCCGCCAGCCACGCGTCAAGAAATCCGGGAAAGCTTCCAGTCTCGTGCTGGTTGATGAACAGTGCATTTGCGGCGGCGCCTCGACTTCTCGTCTCACCGAGCTTCTGCGCAAAGAGCCGTAGCGCTTCGTCCCACGTGACGCTGACGAGCGCGCCACCGCGACGCGCCATGGGCCTGCGATAACGATCCGGATTGTAGAGGCCCTGCAAAGCGGATTGTCCGCGAGCGCAGAGTGCGCCGCGATTCACTGGATGATCCGGATTTCCCTCGAGCTTGATCGTTCTTCCATCACGAGTCTCGGCGATCACTCCGCAGCCAGCGGCACATTCGCGACAAGTCGTGGCGTAATAGGTAGAGACGCCCGGCACCGTTTGGTCGGGTGAGACGAGATAGGGTATGAGCTTCTCCACCTGCTCCGACCCGCAGCCGAGCATCGTCGTCGCGGCTGTGCCTGCACCCAGCACCTTGAGAAAATCACGCCTCTTGACGCCAGTCGAATCAGTCATCGTCTCAGTAGTGACACGACGCGCAGTCGTAGCGGGCGCGGAAAGGCGGATTCGACTGTCCAATGTGGCAGTTCACGCACCAGCCCATGTTCAGCGAAGAAGCCTGATAAACGGTTTTCATTTTCTGCACATCGCCGTGACAAGTCTGGCAAGTCACTCCGGCGTTGACGTGGCGCATGTGTGGGAAGTGAACGTATTCAGGAAGCTTGTGAATGCGCACCCACGGCACCGGCTCTTTCTTGTTCCAGTATGCGGCGAGCTTCTGAATTTCCGCCTTGTTGCCCGGCGAGGAGCCGGCAACCACGGTATGGCAGCCCATGCAGGTCCCGACTGCCGGAAGTCCCGGATCGGGAGACCGATTGGCGGAGAAGTGGCAGTAGAGGCAGTTCATCTTCAGGGTGTCCACGTGGATCGTGTGGCGGAACGCAACCGGTTGTTCCGGTGCATAGCCCTCTGATGATGACGCGCCGCTGTAAGCCGAGAGCATGGTGGCGAGCGCCGCGATGCAGATGAATCCAGGCACCGCTAGCCATCCACTGCGCAAGTTCATCCGCTGGACGTTCGGGTAAAGGCGAGTTAAACGATCGGCTTTGTGAAGAACTTCACAAGCGGACTTACCGGCGGAAAATTGTCGGAGCTTGTACACGCGCGCAAGGTGGGTTTCACCCTTGCAAAGGTCCTGCCTTGCCCCGCTTGATGCGCTCGATTGTTCGAATCACTTCTATGAAAATCGCGCGCAGCAGCGCGAGCTCGCGCGAGTCCGGAGCGGCACGATAGAATAGCGTTCGCACCGATCGCATGATGTGCTCGCGCGTTCTCGTTTTGAAGAATTCGATTTCAGAAAGCGCCTTCTCTGTGTCGGCGAACAGCTTCTCGAACTCTTCCGCGGTGGAAGGAGGTGCGTCCTTGCGAGGCGGCGCCAGCGTACGTGTTGCATCGGCGGCGGCAAGGTGCAGCTCGTACAATCCGAGCAGAACTGCCTGCGCGAGATTCAGCGACGCGTGGTCTGTGGTCGGAATCGTCACGACCACATGAGCGCGATCGAGAATCTCGTTGGGAAGCCCTTTGTCTTCCCTGCCGAAGAGGAGCGCTACGGGTCCGGTCCGCGCGTAGACTAGCAGGTCGGCGCTCGCCATTCTGGGAGTGGCAACATCACGCTTCGCCGCGCGACGTCGCGCCGTGAAACCGGCAACGCGCACGCAGCCATCCAGAGCTTCCTCGATCGAATCGCAGTTGCGGATGCGGGCGATGATGTCGCCGGTGTCGTGCGCGATTCCCTCCAGCCGAAAGGGATCGTACTCCACCGACCGCACGAGGTAGAGATTGGCGCACCCCATGTTCTTCATTGCCCGGATGGTCGCCGCAATGTTGACCGGATCCTGGGGCTCGTAGAGCACCACCCTGACGCCCGCAAGTATGGACTCCGGCACGAGCGCGGACGGGCGCGCGGGTCGGTCAGCGGTGCGAGTCATTGTTGGGAGGCCTCCTGTACTCTGGGACTGACCTTTCGCGTCTTGAGTCTACCGTTGTTGTGTTTTCCGTTATTGCGTTTGCCTGCCGCGCCAGTTTATACGTTTCCGGGTTTCTGAAAAGTCAACGCAAAAACGGATAACGCAAAAACGGTCAACTCAAAACGCGAAAGTCAGCCACAGAATGCATTGACGCTCGGACGTTCTAAACTACTGGCCTCCCGGTAATCAACCGATACACTACCACTATCACGGCAATAACGAGGAGCAGATGGATCAGGCCGCCGCCCACGTTCACTACGAAGAACCCGAGAACCCACAGGATGAGAAGAATTACCGCGATGGTCCAGAGCATTAAGGTATCCTCGCAAGAAGGGATTTCCGCACGTTATGCCAGGCGCATTATGCAATATGGGAACCAGTGTCGTAGCGGACGCGGGAGTCTTCTATCCGCGCGAACGAAGTGAGGGTGTGGCGGGGGGTCGAGGAATCGAGGATGTGAAACACCTGAATGCCCCGCGCCTCGACCGCGTCTGCAATGAGCGTCCGGTGGCACCGCCACGGTACCGCCTCGGCACACATGATCGCCGAGGTCTCGGCGGTGGTTTCATTCACCAGGCGATCGATTGCAGTCGCGAACTCAGGCGTCTCCATGTAGTCCGCGTAAGCGCGGAATCCCGCGTTTCGCCACTGCAGGTTACGGGAATCGGGTCGCGCGGTTCTGCGCCCGCCCAGCTCCGCGAAATGAGCATAGCTAATTGAGCTTGCTGCCAGGGACCGCTCGAGACTTTCCCTCGAGAAATGCGGGTAGCGCCTTGAAACGGGAAAGGCGCGGACATCGATCAGCTGTCGCACGCCTTCCCGACCCAGAAGCTCGAGGAACTCCTCGAGGCTTCTGGTCGAATGTCCGATGGTGAGAATCTTACCTCGGTCCACGCTCCGTGAAGCTCGGACTGTCGACGCGCGGCGTGCCCGAGGCGGGCGTAATCCCGGTAGAGCCCGTCTGATGCAGCGCCTGGCGGCCGAGGAGAATCCTGGTCGCCCGCACGTCGTGTCCCATGTCGATGAGCAGGAGCGCGAGGTCGCCGGATCCCCAGAGCAATCCGGCCAGCACGACGAGGCGGCTCATCTCTCCCAGCAGAGTCGGAATCGAAGTCGTGCCCTGCGTCACGAGACCGGTGATGATCTCCGAAACGAGAAGCAGGAGCAGGATGATCGCCATCAGCTTGAACAATTTGGAGAGATACCCGAGCCCGACGTACGGCTCCAGATCGGCGAGGCGCACCGGCATCGCCGGATCACGCTTCGGGTTGGCGGGTGCGTGCCGGTGATCTTCGAGCGGGGTCGATGGGCTACCGGCGGTGGTCTGGTCCATTAGCTGTCTCCTGTCCTACCAGCGAGCGGAGTAGCCTCGCGTGTCAATATGAGTGAACGGCCCGTGAGCGGACGTTGCAGAATATACGCCTACGCCTCCTATCAGCGAAGGGTGTGCCCGCTCGACCCGGGCTGCCGCCTCCCTGATAACCTTTGCATCTGCAATATTCACGCGCCCGTCCTTATTTAGGTCGTCCATGGCGCCGTTGCCGTCGTTGTCGATGAAGATGTCAGCCGCGTCCCCATACATGTGGCGGCTCAGGGAGGCGCGTCCGCCGGTATCCCCAACGCCGGAGTTGTACTGCGGCGTCCGAAAGCCGCTCATCACTCTCACTCCGCGCGGGTTGATGCCACGGCCCTGCAGATCAGTGAGAACGAGCTCGAGCTTGTCGATCAGCTTGGTGTCCACGACTATGTATTTTGGCCAGACGTTCTGCTGGTCGTGAGGAAAGAAGTCACGGAGCCGGAAATGATCGGAGAGCTGCGTGTTTTGCGTCTCCCTCGTCACCTCGATAAAACCGTTCGGCGGGTCGTAGTTCACGCCTGGCCGTCCCTTTCTCGCCGCCGGCCAATTGCCGATGTAGTAGAGGCCCAGGCGCCCGCCTTTCTTCTCGACGGCGGGCCGAAGGGTTATGACGCTGAAATCGGCCAGCGGCTTGATCGCATTTCCGACCTTTAGCGCGAGACTCCAGATTCCCGCCTTCCGTGGTGCGGTGCCGCCGGATGTCGACTCCGCGGCCGCGCCAGACGAGAAGGTCGTGACCACGCCGTGCGGAAGCGTATCGGCGAGAATCGGCGCGATCGGCGTGCCGGGCTGTTGAATCCTGACTCGCAGCTTTCCGCTTTCGCCCCGGGACAGCGCGGCCAGTGCGGCATCGGTCAGGTACGCCACCGACGGCGCTCCACCCTGGGTAAGCGCGCTCGCGATCCGCGCCGTAGCGGGTGTAACCGCGCCCTCCTCCCCGGTCGCGCGTGCGCGCGCGATCGACCACGACCAGCCCATCGCGAACATGACGAGGAGCAGTATCGAGCCGGCGTTGAAGATTCTTTCCGCTTTCCCGGATGGGTTGCGAAAGCCGCGCGGCCGGGACTCGGGGAATGCGAGGAGCCGGGCTCCCGCAGTTGACCTGACGATTTGAGCAGTTGAACTTGAACGTCTCTCTTTCATTCCACCTCTCGGACGCATGCAGGCGATCGCGGACCTTTTTCAGCGGCTCTCAAATCTTCCCGATCTGGTACAGTGGGCAGGGATCTTCGGTTTGGCGGCAATCATCTTCTCGGAAACTGGCCTGCTCGTCGGCTTTTTTCTACCCGGCGACTCGCTACTTGTTACCGCCGGCCTCTTCGCCGCGCGAGGCTACCTCGACATCTATTGGCTCGTTCCCACCCTGACAATCGCCGCCATCTGCGGCAATACGCTCGGCTACACCATCGGTCGTGTCAGTGGGCCACGGATCTTCAACCGTGAAAACAGCGTGTTCTTCAACAAGAAGCATGCTATGCGCGCCAGCCGGTTCTATGCGAAATACGGCCGCATGACGATCGTGCTAGCCCAATTTATGCCGATACTCCGGACTTTTTCGCCAGTCATCGCCGGCGTGGGGGGTATGCGGTTACGTGAATTCATGACCTACAACGTGATCGGTGCCTTTGCCTGGATCTGGAGCATGCTTGGGACGGGATATTTTCTTGGCACCTATGTCCCCAACATAGAGAAAAACATCGGGATCGTAATCGCGGTGGTGATATTCGTCTCGATCCTCCCCGCGATCGTGGGCGGCCTGAGGGCGCGGCGATCGAAGCACCTGGCGGCAATGGCTGTGATCGAGACTCAGGAGAGCTGAGGTGCGATGAGAGTCGGGCAGCGCAATTGATCTACTGAAAGACAGACTCACAAAGGAGACAGACAATGGCATTTACGCTTCCACTCCTCCAGTACGACTTCGGCGCATTGGAGCCGCACATAGATGCGAAGACGATGGAGATTCATCACGGAAAGCATCATCAGACCTACGTCAACAATCTGAACGCGGCTATCGAGAAAGCGCCCGAGCTGGCGAGCAAGTCGCTGGACGACCTCATCCGGAACGTCAACACCACTCCGGAAGCGGTTCGCACCGCGATCCGGAACAACGGCGGAGGCCACTGGAACCACTCCATGTTTTGGCAGATAATGGCGCCGAAGGCCGGCGGCGAGCCGGGCGGTAGCGTGGGAAAGGCGATCAAGGACGCGTTCGGTGACTTCGTGAAGTTCCGCGAGCAGTTCAACTCCGCCGGTGCCGCGCGCTTCGGCTCAGGGTGGGTGTGGCTCGTCACGAGCGCGGGGAAGCTCTCGATCACCAGCACTCCCAACCAGGACAACGTGCTGATGGAGGGCAAGAAGGCGATACTCGGCCTCGATGTCTGGGAGCACGCTTACTACCTCAAGTACCAGAACCGGCGGCCGGATTACATGAATGCTTGGTGGAACGTCGTCAACTGGGGTGAGGTCGAGAAACGATTCGCCGCTAGCTGAGTTCGCGATGCACCCCAAAGACAAACGGCAACTGAGAAAAGCCAGGCTGCCCGCTGCCAGCTTCACTGCGTCGGGACGTTTCTTATTGTGGTTCTTGACGCAAGCGCGCCGGTCAGTTGGAAAAGGCGCGGCATGGCTTGCCTCTCGAACAGTCGGTGTCGTCGGCAGCGGGCGGCTGACAGCGGTTAGCGGGGAGCGGGCAGCTTGGCAGTTCTCCGTTGCACCATCTTTACCTTGCCGCTTCACCTTCCAGGTAGGTGTACCCCTCGAGCCCCGCGATGTAATCAGCGATGAAGGTATTCGCTTCCTGCCGCGACAAGGTCGTTGTGTTCGATACCTTCCGTCGGAACGTCGCCAGCAGATCGGATGATCGGAACTGAACGTAGGCGAGCACCTCGGTGACGGTGTCGCCGTGGACGAGGTCGGTCACCTCGTAACCGTTGGTCTGCGACAACCGTATGTGCACCGCGTTGGTGTCGCCGAACAGATTGTGCAGGTCGCCGAGTATCTCCTGATACGCGCCCGTAAGAAAGATCCCGATGATGTATGGATCACCATCGTTGAACGGGTGCAGCTCGAGACTCGGGTTCGGCGTGCGATCCCCGATGAACTGCTCGATCTTGCCATCGGAGTCGCACGTCACGTCCTGAATCGTCCCGCGCCTGGTCGGCTCTTCGTTCAATCGGTGGATCGGCATGATCGGGAAGAGCTGATCGATCGCCCAGCTGTCGGGCAATGACTGGAAGAGCGAGAAGTTGCAGAAGTACCTGTCGACCAGCGTGGCGTCGAGATCCTGAATGATGTCCGAGTACTCCTCACGGTCGCGGCCCGCCATCTTGGCCACCGCGGAAATCGTAGCCAGGTAGATCTGCTCGGCGATCGCGCGCTCGCGCAGATTCAGAACGCCGCTGTTGAACAGCTCCTGGGCGCGCTCCTTGTCGAAGGTCGCGTCGTGAAAAACCTCACGGACGCGCCGCTTGGAGATCCGCTTGGTGACCGACACATAGTCGGCGGCCATCTCGTGTAGAAGAGTGTGGTCGTCGTCCGTCAGGCCGGGAACCGTGTTGTCGGCCTGTGACTCCACGTCGATCACGCTCAGCAGTAGTAGCGCGTGATGCGCGGTCAGCGCACGGCCGGATTCGCTGATGATGTGCGGCATCGGCAGCTCGTGCTCGCGGCATGCCTCCGCGAGCGTGTAGATGACATCGTCGGCATACTCCTGGAGCGTGTAGTTCACGCTGGCCTGCGAAGTCGATCCGCTGCCGTCGTAATCGACCCCGAGTCCGCCACCGACATCGACATGGGTCACGCCGACGCCGAGCGCACGCAGCTCGGCATAGTAGCGCGCGATCTCCTGGAGTCCGGTTTTGATGTAACGGATGTCAGTGATCTGCGAGCCGAGGTGAAAGTGTATCAGTTTGAGAATGTCGAGGCGGCCGAGGGACTTGAGCTTGTCGACGAGCTTGACCAGCTGTGCCGTGCTCAGCCCGAACTTCGACTTCTCTCCCCCGCTCTTCGCCCAGCGGCCTGAGCCCTCCGAATAAAGCTTGATCCGCACGCCGGCAGTCGGGTTGACCCCCAGCTCGTCGGCGACCTGGAGCAGGACATCGACTTCGCTCAGCTGCTCGAGCACGATGAAAACCTGGTGGCCAAGCTTCTGACCCATGAGGGCGAGGCGCATGAATTCCTCATCCTTGTACCCGTTGCAGACGATCAGGTGATCGGTGTGCTCGGCCAGACCCAGCACCGCCTGCAGCTCGGGCTTGCTGCCGCACTCGAGTCCCACTCCGGCCGTCTTTCCGAACTCGACGATCTCTTCCACGACGTGCCGCTGCTGGTTGACCTTGATCGGATAGACGGTCGTGTAGCCGCCATCGTACTGGAATTCCTCACGCGCCTTGGTGAAGCGCTCGTTGAGAGACTCGATACGCGAGCGGAGTATGTCCGAGAATCTGAGGAGAAGCGGGAGCCCGACGCCCTGCGCCTCGAGATCGTTGGCAAGCTCGAACAGATCCAGCTCGCGCTCCGCCTTCTCCCGATCGGGGCGCACCACAACGTGACCCTCTTCGTTGATGTCGAAGTACCCGATTCCCCACCCTTCGATGTTGTACAGGGCTCGTGCCGAAGCGGTCGTCCACGGCTCGACCGGCTCCACCGGCGCGGTCGGTGAGACGGTTTTCTTGTTGGGAGGAATGCGCGTGCTGGTCATCAGACCATTTTATTGCGTATGGTCGCGGAGTGGTACCCGTTCGCCATCACGGGTACAGAGTCTCGATCTTCCAGCGGTCGTCGTTACGTGTGTACAGGTGACGCTCGTGAAGGCGGTTGGGCTTGTTCTTCCAGAATTCGATCCTCTCCGGTCTCACTCGAAAACCCGACCAGAAAATCGGTCGCGGCACGTCGCGACCTTCGAATTCCTTCTCGAACTTCGCCACTCGCTCGTCCAGCGAGGTGGGCGTCTCGAGCGGCTCGCTCTGGCGCGATGCCCATGCGCCGATCTGGCTGGGACGAGAGCGCGTCGCGAAATAAACGTCAGCCTCCGCGTCCGCCACTTTGCTCACCGTGCCCTCGATTCTCACCTGGATGTCGATCGGTGGCCAATAGAAACACAGAGCAGCCTTGGGTTGCGCCAGAAGGTGGCGGCTCTTGCGGCCCTGGAAATTCGTGTAGAACACGAAGCCCTGATCGTCGAACCCTTTGAGAAGCACCATCCTGACCGAGGGCTGTCCGCCATCCTCGACCGTCGCGAGGGACATCGCGCTGGGATCCGGAACCAGCGCACGATCGATTTTTTCGGCGAGAGCGTAGATCTCGCGGAATCGCGCGATCGGGTCGGCGGGAATCACCTAGTACCGGGTCATGCTCGGATCGACGTCATCGATCCAACGTATGATGCCTCCGGCAAGATTGCGCACGTCCGAAGCCCCGGCCGCAGCCAGCTGCCGCGCGGCGTGCATGCTGCGCCCTCCAACTTTGCAATAAAGAATGATCGTCCGCTTCTTGTCGAGACGAGGAATCTCATCCGGAATAGTCTCGAGGGGAACGAGCCGGGCGCCTGGGATGTGGCCGATCTGCCATTCGTATGGCTCGCGCACATCGATTATCTCGAGAGGCTCTCCGCGGGCAATGCGCTGCGCGAGCTGACTTGGCTCGATCTCCGCAACGCCGCCCGGCGCGGCTTCCGCGACCGCGCTTCGGTTGCAGAAGTCCTCATAGTCGATCAATTCCGTGATTTCCCGCGTGCCGCACGCCGGGCATTCCGGGTCCTTCCGAATTCCAATCGTGCGAAACGACATCGTCATCGCATCGATGAGCAGCAGCCGTCCGACGAGCGTGTCACCCAGACCGAGTATGAGCTTGACCGCCTCGGTGGCTTGAATCGTACCGACCAGTCCGGGAACGACGCCCAGAACTCCGCCTTCCGCGCAGCTCGGAACGAGATGCGGAGGCGGCGGCTCACGGAAGAGACAGCGGTAGCACGGGCCATCCGCCGCACCGAAGACCGAGGCCTGCCCCTCGAAACGGTACACGCTGCCGTGCACGTTCGGGATTCCCAGCAGAACCGACGTGTCGTTGATCAGGTACCGTGTCGGAAAGTTGTCGGTCCCGTCGATGATGAGATCGTAGTCGCGCGCGATGTCGAGCGCGTTTTCGGATGAAAGCCGGACGGGATACGCCTCGATGTGCACATGAGGATTGATGTCGCGCAGCCGCTCGCGCGCCGAGTCGAGCTTGGAGCTCCCGATGCCGGCGGACCCGTGAAGTATCTGGCGCTGCAGGTTCGACAGATCGACGGTGTCGAAATCGACGAGTCCGAGAGTGCCGATTCCCGCCGCCGCCAGGTAGAGTGCCGCGGGCGAGCCGAGCCCGCCGGCACCGATGAGAAGCACCCTTGCCCCCTTCAGCGTACGCTGCCCTCCTTCTCCCACCTGCGGCAGCAGGATGTGGCGGCTGTAGCGAATTAGCTCGTCGCGATTCAGGTCGGACGGTTGACGGTCGGCTTCGGTCTCCGCACCCATGATATATTTGCGCAGTGTGAGCCGTACGAATCGAGGCTGATACGGTAACTATTCAAGATACACCCCAGCAACTGTTCGAGGCCTTCCAGAGCGAATGATATTCCGCCGCTTCTACGATGAGAGTCTCGCCCAGGCGAGCTATCTGATCGGATGCGAGAAGACTCGGGAGGCGATCGTAGTGGATCCGGGCCTTGGCCTCGAGGACTACGCGCGTGCCGCGGCCGCCGAGCGCGTCCGCATATCCCACGTGACGGAAACCCATATCCACGCGGATTTCGTTTCGGGAGCCAAAGAGCTCGCCGAGAAAGTGGGCTGCCTGCTCTCCCTGAGTGGGGAGGGGGGAAACCAATGGACGTACTCGCAGCACGCGCTGAGCGCAGCGCGAGTGATTCGTGCCGGCTCCAGGATCGATTTGGGGAGCGTCACGCTCGAAGCACTGCACACACCAGGGCACACAGCTGAGCACATCACGCTGCTGGTCACCGATCGCGATCGCGGGGAAGAGCCTGTTGGCGCGTTGACCGGCGATTTCATCTTCGTCGGAGACGTCGGCCGTCCCGATCTCCTCGAGCGCGCCGCTGGCGCAGCCGGCAGCGCTCAGCGTTCAGCCGCGGAGTTGTTCCGATCGATCCAGGATTTCCGATCTCGGCCTGACCATCTGCAGCTCTGGCCCGGTCACGGCGCCGGCTCGGCGTGCGGAAAGTGGCTTGGCTCATTGCCACAGACGACATTGGGTTACGAGCGGCTTTTCAACTGGGCCTTCTCTACGCCTGATGAGCGCGAATTCGTGAAGAAGGCACTCGAGGATCAGCCGGTGCCACCCCGGTATTTCGCGGAGATGAAAAAAATCAATCGCGAGGCCGCGGTACTCCCGCCTGCGTCGCTGCCATCGCTCTCGAACCTGAAAGCGGTTACCGCCGCATTGGAGAAGGGTGCGACGATCGTCGACACCCGGCCTGCTCGGACCTTCGCCGAAAGCCACGTCCCTGGTACAATCAACATTCCGCTGGGGAAATCGTTCCTCAACTGGATCGGCGCGCTCGTCCCCTACGATCGCGACCTGTTTCTCATTCTCGATGGGGCTGCGCGACGGGCAGCCGTCCTTGCACAGCAGCTGCGAAAGATCGGTCTGACCAGAGTGGCCGGATACACTGGCCCTGACATCATCGAGGAGTGGGCTCGCAAGTATGGCAACACGGAGCGGGTACAGCAGGTCGATGTCCGCTCGCTCGATTCGCGCCGGCGCGAGCGGTCGTTGCAGGTAGTAGACGTTCGCTCTCCGGATGAGTGGTCCGCCGGACACCTGCCGGGCGCGTTGCACATTCCGCTCGCCGCGCTGCCCGAGAGGATAAGGGAGATCGATGCGAGCGCACAGGTCGTCGTTCAATGTCAGGGCGGAGGGCGATCCGCGATCGCTGCGAGCTTCATGCTGGCCAACGGAGTCGATAGCGTCGCGAATCTGGAGGGCGGATACGACGCCTGGACCGCGTCCGGCCTGCCAGTCGAGACTGACGCGTGAGCCATCCGGTTTTTCTCCCCGCCCCTTCCCGCCGCCGCGGCAACGATCCACAGAAGCCGGCGACGTGGAACGAGCGAATCGCCGCACTCCGGTACATCCCTGCCCTCGCCCGACTGATCTGGCGCACGCACCGGGGTTATGCAGCAGCCATCCTCGCGCTCCGCATCACCCGCTCGATCGTTCCAGTGGCGACGTTCTGGGTCGGCAAGCTCATTCTCGACTCGGTGCTCGCAGCCAAAGCGGGCACCGGTCCGATCAGCGATGTCTGGAGCTACCTCACGATCGAGATCGGGATCGTGATCGCGGGCGAGATCCTGGCGCGCGCTTCTTCCCTGGTGGAGAGTCTGCTCGGCGATCTGTTCTCGAACAACATGAGCGTGACGCTCATGCAGCAGGCGGCCAAGCTCGATCTCGCGCAGTTCGAAGACCCAACCTTCTACGACCATCTCGAGCGGGCCCGCCGGCAGACCGTCGGTAGGATTGCCCTCCTCACGCTGCTTTTGTCGATGATGCAGGACGGGCTGACCTTGCTGACGCTGGGAGGCGCTCTCATCGCGTACAGTCCCTGGCTCCTCCTGCTGCTCATCATCGCCGTCGTCCCGAGCTTCCTTGGTGAAACGCATTTCGCTTCCCTCGGCTACTCGCTCCTGTTCCGCTGGACGCCGGAGCGAAGACAGCTCGATTACCTGCGCTTCATCGGAGCCAGTGACAAATCGGCAAAAGAAGTCCAGATGTTCGGACTCGCGCCGTGGCTTACCGAGCGGTACCGGGCACTGGCGCAGAAGTTCTACGAGGAGAATCGCAGCCTCTCGATGCGTCGTGGCATCGTCAGCGCCGCATTGTCGATCCTCGGCACGATCGGGTATTACGCGGCATACGCGATCATTCTGATTCGCGCCGTCCGCGGTGACATCACCATCGGAATGCTGACGTTTCTCGCCGCGTCGTTCGCGCGCGGACGCGATGTGATTCAGGGCATCCTTCTCTCGGCAAGCAACGTCTACGAGCAGGCACTCTATCTCCGCGACCTGTTCGTGTTCCTCGACATGAAGCCTACCATCACGTCGAAACCCGGGGCGCGTGATGTGCCCGAGCCAATTAGGAAAGGGTTCGTGTTCGAGGATGTCGGCTTCCGGTATCCCGGCAGCGACCGTTGGGCGATCCGGAATGTGAACATGGTGCTGGAGCCTGGCGAGCGCATCGCATTGGTCGGAGAGAATGGCGCCGGGAAGACGACAATCACCAAGCTCATCGCGCGCCTGTACGATCCGACCGAGGGGAGAATCACGCTGGACGGCGTCGATCTACGCGACTACGACCTGGCCAAGCTGCGGCGCGCCATCGGCGTGATCTTTCAGGACTTCGTGCGGTACGACATGCGCTTCGATGAGAACATCGGCGTCGGTGAGATCGAATCCGTGAAGGCCGAGCTCGAAAAAGGGAACGGCACGCCGGCCAGTATTTCCACGGCCGCCGAGAATTCTCTCGCCGCCTCGCTGCTTCCGCGTTTCCCCAAGGGATACCAGCAAATGCTGGGTCGTCGTTTCGAGGAGGGCGTCGACCTTTCCGGAGGAGAGTGGCAGAAGATCGCTCTTGCCCGGGCCTACATTCGCGATGCCCAGGTGCTCATCCTGGATGAGCCCACGGCGGCGCTCGACGCGCGCGCGGAGTACGAGGTATTTCTCCGCTTCTCGGAGCTGGTGGCAGGGAGAACGGCGGTGCTTATCTCGCACCGCTTCTCGACCGTCCGGATGGCCGATCGGATCGTCGTGCTCCGTCAGGGAACTGTCCTCGAGGAGGGCTCACATGAAGAGCTTCTCGCAAAGGGGGGCCTATATGAGGAACTGTTTGCGATGCAGGCGGCAGGATACCGGTAAATGGAGAGTCCGTCCCTCGGCAGAGTTGATGCAAGTCATGAGTGGTCAGTTTGACAGTTCTCAGTTTTTCAGTGGTCTCCGGTTGGCCGCAACGACCACTGATAACCACCGACGACTGTTGACTGATTACTGCTTACTCATGACTTGCATCAACTCTGAGTGGACGAGTGGCCAGTCAACGCCCTATAGCGCCAACCGCGCGGCTTAATTTGGAAGAGGTACTTCACGCCACAACGCCTGATCGAAGATCTCGGGCGGAAGCTCGATGTTGGCCCGGATATCCGTGCGTTGCTCGCGCCACACCGGGCGGCCGTTTCTGTAGACGAGAAACTCGGTCGGGACCTGATAGCCGGTGATCTCTCTGTAGTCCTTGATGCGCATGTCACTCACGATGGTACGCTCGCCGTGCCTGTCCTGTTGAATGAAGCGCAGAAGGCGTAAATGCTCGCGGTCCACCCACAGCTGGGTGGAGGTGGTGTCGCCAGCTTTTGCTCCCACGACGTAAACCGGCCGCCCCTCCCATTCATCCGTCCGAACGATGTCGGTATCTACGCCGAGCGAATCGAGACCTTTCAGTATGGCGGCTTGCGGTGCAGTGTAGACGTCGACGGTCAGCAATAGCAGCGGGTTTACCGAAGGGCGGAAGTCGACGCGGATGCCATTGTCAAATGAAGCAACCCTGTCGTCCACCTGTACGAGCCCGCTCTTCTGCGCCGCGGGCAGGAATGCGATCCTCAGCTTGCCGGGCGCCTCGAGATGCTCGTACCACTGGGACTTCTGCTCCTCGCCAGTAGTGGTGTAGGCAATGTTGTTCTGCAGGAACGTCAGCGTCTTCAGATACTTTCCATCGTAGCGGTCGTGCATCGCCTTGATGAGTCCCGACGTGCTGGTGATCTTCGGCGGGCCTGCGGCGGAAGGCGCAGGTTGTGAAGCAGGATTGCCCTGGCCGGGAAAATAAGAGCAGCCCGCGGCGAGCAATGCCGCGGCAAGAAAGCCTACTCGTGCCATTTAGTCTCCGAGCGCCGTGCGATACAGGATCCCGTTGAACAAGAGCTTGAACGTTCCGTGTGGCTGAAACCGGAAGTATGGATCCGGTCCGTACAGAACGAGCATACCCTCTCCGACGGGGGCTTGAACAACACCTGCTACACCGTTGAGGAATCTTTGGCCCCAAGCCCATCCGCTGCGCAGCGGAGTTACGGTGTCGAACCAGCCGATTCGTCTAATACCCAGCTCCTCGGCGCCGGGCAATAGCCGGAAACCCGGAGAGTTGTCGTAGTAGACATCCGCGACCGGCGGCAGTCCGCGCGCCAGGGACGCGGCGGTATCGACTCGCATGCTCAGGATCGAGCCGGGCACGTAGAAGCGGCTCCTCGGGAGAGGTTTTCCGCTATCCACCAATGCATTCGCGATAGGAAGACCGAGCTCGACGCCAATCGCGGTCGCGGAGCCAATCGCCAGCACCGTACCGCCCGCCTCGAGAAAAGCGCGAATCTGTGGAATCGTCCGAGCCACCGTCATTCTGCCGACGCGATTACGAAACTCTTCCGGAACCTCCTCGGGCTGCAGCTGCGTGCCTCCGGCCGCTGCGGCATCGGCGAAGCTAGCCCCATCAGGCAGAATCAGGACATCGAATCTTCCGGTGAGCACGCCGGCATCCACGGCCGGGGGATAGATCACCTCGTAAGGAAACTCGAACTGTTCGAGCAGGAACCGGCCCCAGCCCGAAGTCATAGTTCCGCCGTATTGATCCCACAGCGCGACGCGCGGGATGCGGAGCTGCTCCAGGGAATCGACACCAACCGTCGTGGGCAGCGGTTCAAACGATATCCCCAGGTCAGCGGCGAGGCGCGAAAGAATTGGTACTACGCTCGCCCGCGCCGGGATATAGAACGTTCCTTTCGGGTACGTTCGCCGCATGGTCGCCAGCGGAACGTTCAGTGAGAAGACACTCTCACCACGCGCGAGAAGCCTGTTCACCGCGGTGAACGCGTCGTTGAGGGAATGGCTCAGTGCATACGCCGGGACACGCACTGCCACGTTGCGCGGCGGCGGAACGACGTAACCAGCAACAGGCACGAAGGGTCCGCCAAACGGATCCAGGATGCGGTCGAATTCGATTCCCATCTGGTATGCGAGCGTCCAGCCGGCATTGTCGTAAGGCGGAGTAGGCGGCCCGCCGGGATAGGGGAAATCATTGGGATGGTCCTGCGGCTCGAACATGTCGAGGACATGCGGCCGGAAAGCTTGCGCCGTCTTGACCACCAGTGAGTTCGCAGGATAGGTGCGTGTTCCGACGGTGAACGGAGCAGTTGCGCGCTGTACCACGATTCCGGTTCTGATCAGGGCGTTGGCGAATTTCGTAGCGGTAAGGAAATCGCGCTGATCAGACGGGATTATGTAGCCACGCGGATCCCGGTCCGCGTAGTTGCGCATGATGCTCGCGTACTTCGCGAGATCAGCGGGATCGGTCACACGACGCTGCCCGCCTCCGCCGCCTTGGGTGGTGTCGCGCGGAATGGCGTCCTGTAGAGCGGTGACTCTCCTGGGGCTGATCGTCCACGTGTCGGTGCTTCCACGCTTGATCGAATTGCGGCCCATCTGATAGATGTTGTAGAGAAATGTCTCACGGTACCGCGAAGCAACGTCGAGGACGGCCCGGTTGGCAGACACCGCGTAGGCAAGCGACTGAGCGAAGCGCCACTTCTGCGGCTGGATCGGCATCGGCAACGAGCCCTTCGGCAGCAGCCGTTCGGGAACGAGCGGAATCTCCATCGGCGTCGGGTGTCCAATGGTTTCCGTGAGCAGGCCCACGATGTTGTGGAAGTAGGCCGTCGTGCGCACGCCTCCGTTCCACCATGTCGAGTAGGTGGCACCCTCGCGCATCGTCGCGCCCGGTTTGCCTTCCGCGATAAGGCGATTGTGCATTGCCGCACCCACCAATTCGATCTGCGCTGGTATCAGCGGATCGTAGTTGTAATTGAAGGGATCGCGAAACGGGGGCGCGAAGAGCACCGTTCCCGGCGGACCGGTCTGGTGATGGTTGTAAAGTATCTGCGGGAACCAGGCGCGATAGAGAATGCTGTCCATCGCCTGAGTCTCCGGCTGGGAGGCCATGTACGAGTCACGATTGTTGTCGTGACCGATGTATTTCTGATAGAGCCGTGGGACCCGCGCGGTCGTCCTCTTGAGCGTGTCCGGCTCGCGCATGTACCAGTCGGAAACCAGATCCTGCCCATCCGGGTTGGCGGGAACGAGCAGTACGATGTCGTCGCGCAGAAAGCGCAGGGTTTCCGGATCGGTGCCGCTTACCAGCTCGTAAGCCATCTGTATCAGCTGCTGCGCGCCAAGCACCTCGGTCGCGTGCAGACCTCCGTCGATCCACACGACGGCCTTCCCTCGGGCGGCGAGCGCTCTCGCTGCGGAGTCGGTGAGATTCTCGGCTAGCGCGAGCTGGCGAGCGATCCTCTGATATTCGGCCAGGCGCCGGTGGTTTTCAGGTGCCGTGATGATCGCCATCCACATCGGCCGCCCTTCAGCAGTGGTGCCGATGCGCTCGAGCTTCATCCGCCCCGACTGGCCGTCGAGCTTCTGCCAGTAATCGATCATCCGGGTGTAGTTCACCAGGAAATAGTCGTCTCCGATGTTGCGGCCGAACTCTTCGAGCGGCGACGTGACCCGTGGCGGTGGGGGCGGGGTGACTCGGCGCGGCTGTCTCGGCGGCGGAGGTCGGCGCGGCTGTTTTGTGGGCGTGGGGGTTCGGCGCCCCTGTGCGAGCAGGACATCGGGAGCAGCGGCGGCAGCGGCCGCGAGGCCGAGTGACAACAACAGGCGGAGCGGCAGTCTGTGCATCTCTTCAGTGGGTGGACGAGACAGCGCGAACAACCGGACCGGTAGTCGCAAAATGAAATTTACTCGTCGGTAGCCTTGAGGGCGGAAGAACTTGGCGGTGTCGCTTCGCGGTCTCGCCCTGCACCGGTCGCGATGATGACTCCCACAAGTACGACAGCACCTCCGATAAAAGTCGTCGGCCCAGGAATCTCGCCGATGGCTGGGATGAGTGCACCTAACAGGGTCGCGCCTACCGGCTCTCCCAGAACGGTGAGATTCACCACGAATGCCGGGAGGAGTTTGAGCGCCCAATTCATCCCGGTGTGGCCGAGCAGCGTGGGCGCGAGCGCGAGCCCGACGAAAATCGCGATCTCACTGGGCGGCTGCGGGCCGAGCGAGATGCCAAGCGACATGGCGATTATCACCAGCGAGAGGAACGCCACCGAATACACGATCGCCACATAGCTCCACACGCCGAGGCGCATGCGGAGTCGGCGTCCTATCGTGTAGTAGAGTCCCGCTGTCACGGCGGCGGACAGCGCGAGCAGGTTACCGATTAGCGGCCTGTTGCCGCCGGGGGCGAGACCGCCGGCTAGATCGGGTGCGGCAATCAGAAATGCGCCAAGAATCGCAATCGCGATTCCCAAACTCTGCCGTGACGATGGCGCCTCCCGTATCATTATCGCCGATATGACCGCAACGACCGCCGGCTGGAGGCTCACCAGAGTTACGGATGCCGCGATCGTGGTGAGGTGAATGGACGCGTTCCACGCCCAGAAATGCAGAGCGAGCGAGACGCCGCCCACGGCGGCGAAGATGAGCTCGCGGCGGGTAATGCGGGGCAGCTCGCGCCATTGTCCAGTGAAGATCAGAAACAGCCCGACGACAATCAGGGCAAGGCCGAGCCGCCAGACGGCAATCGCGATGGGGTCGGCGCGTGACAGCTTGACCAGCGGTCCGGCGAACGAGATTCCGAACAGCGCGAGCCCGAGCACCCAATAGGGCGAGATCCGTCGCGGATTCGAAGCGATGGGAGTAGTCACGACAAAAAAAAGAGCCGGTGCGATCAGCACCGGCTCTTTTTATCGAAGAACCTTACTCGGCCTTCTGGGTTTTCACCAGACGCATTTGCGCGGCGGCACGATTGGCGTGTCTGAGAACCTTATCGTCGTAGAGGTGACAGTCGCGCGTGTTGCGGCCCCTGACGCATCCGTTGTAGCGCAGGAGGGCCTTACGCATGTTCGGCGAATCCTTCATGGCCTGCTTGAGGATCTTCACGCCGTGACAGATGTTGGTCTCTACGTCGAGCAGGTCGGGCGAGCCGCAGCCCCAGCTGCCAGCGTGAAACGGCATTACCTGCATCAGCCCGCGTGCGCCGACGTTGCTGCGGGCGCGCGGATTGAGCGTGATGTCCTCGGTCAGGAGCACACCAACAAGCAGCACCGGGTCGATCTGGTGCTTCTTGCCCTGGCTTACGACGGCATCGGCGATTCTGAACGCCAGCGCGCGATCCTTCGTGTACCGGTTCAGGAACTCACCGATGCGGCGAGCGTTTTCTGTGCTCGCGGACGCGTCGACCACCGTCACCGGCAGTCTGAGGAGCTTGCCAGGGTTCGCATAAACGGGCTGCTGCTGATATATGGTCCACACCGCGCCACCGACCAGCAACCCGGCGAGTGCTACGCCATGGGCAGCCGTGCGGATAGCGGTCTTCAAAGGCGAAGACAGCTTCGGCGGTGGTGAGTGCAGCGGTTTCAGCGACTTCTTCTTCACTGGTTCTCCAGGAATTAGTACAGTCCGGAAGCGTCTAAATGAGCGGGACAAGCACCCTTCCCCTCTCATCGCGGTACGCCCGGCCCAACCGATCCGCAAAACCATGTAACACTTCAATATCCCGCTCACGAACGCGGTACTGCGCCGCCGTGGTGGGGAGCCGATATGTAACCACGCTCTCCGTCGCCGGCAGCTTCTTGACCTGCATCCTTCCCTTCACCAGCTCAGCCCCTCGGGGCTTCGCAAAGTCCCACATTCTACGGCCGATCTGCGAGTTCGTCAGCGGGCAATCCGGGTAACGTGCCCGGATGTACCGGATGAAGTACTCATTGTCGATCAGCCTCTCCTGTCCTTCCTGCGGCACAGCGGACGGGTCGAACGCCTTTCTTTGTCCCGGCGGGGTGTGCCACCGCTTCAGATCTTCCGCTTCAAGCGAAACGTTGATCGAAGCGCCGAGCACCCCTGCTATCTGTCGCAAAAGGTCGAGCGAGACGTTGTACTCTTCGTCATGCTCGATATTGCGTATGGTTGACGGCGACACTGGTCTAGTAAGCCGTGCCGCAACGTCCTCGCGACGGAGGCCTCTGAGCTTTCTGATCCGCTCGAGCTCCCGTCCAATCCATTCGGACATTAATTCTCTTCTATTATGGTAATGCCACTTCCGAGATACGTATTACGGTACCTCTATTGACGAATTCGGTCAATAAATAGTTTTAAACTCAGCGTAAACGGATGGGGTGGGAAAAGTCATCTATGTGACTTTTCCTGCGCAAGTGCTTGTGCAGCAATGCGTTGCCCTCATAGAAACGAGCACTGAACGGTGGTCAGATGTTTAAATCCGACCAGCGCCAGCCTACTGAGACCCGGAAATCGAGGGGTTCAGCATTTGGGACGCCGCCTTCTCCGCGTAGCGGAGCACCTTTCCGGAGTAGGTATGGCAGTGCGGCGTGTTGGTTCCCCGCACGCAGCCGTTGTAGCGGAGGAGTGCTTTCTCAATGTTCGGCGATCGCTTCATATAGGAAGCGAGGATCGCCACTCCGTGACAGATGTTGGTACCGATGTCGTAGAGGTCCGTGCCGTCCCCGCACTCCTTTTTCCACTCTCCGGCATGGAAGGGCATGATCTGCATCAACCCGCGGGCACCCACGAAGCTGCGTGACCGGGGATTGAGATCCGCCGCCTCGGTGAGCAATACGCCTATGAGAAGGCTCGGACTGATGTTCTTCTTGCCACCTTCCAGGACCATGGCGGTGGCGATCTCCTTGGCGCGGACGGTATCCCGGGTATGTCGGAGGAGCACCGTCTTTACCCGCTCGATCTCCACCTGCGTCTCCTCGTCAGGGATCACGTAGCGCTCGGTTCCCGGCTTGGCGGCGGTAATCAATGCCGGCGGAAGTCGAAGCATCTCGCCCGGCCGGGCGAATTTGGGGTTCGTCTGGCGCAGAGTCCAAACCGTTCCCGCCGCCAGGAGCAAAACGGCGCCAATCGCATGAGCGATGGTCTTGAGGACACGCTTCCATCGCGCCTCGTTACGTCGAGGGCGGCGCACCGGCACATTGGTGAAGACATTCCCGGCCCCTGACTGCCGTTGATCACTACCGAGGTCGGCCATGAGCGTGTTGAGTGCACCTCACATGCCAGAACCGGGTATGGAGATTGCCCTCCCGCGCTGGCCTGGCCTCAACTACACTCAACCCGCATGAGAGAGTCAGAAGGACTTTACCGCTCATTTCGCTTCCTGAAGAAGGCAGTAATTGGTCTTGCCCTCGTGATGGTCGGGTTGATCGTATTCGGCTATCTCTTCTTCATGCGACACGTCGATGCGCCAAAGGCGTGGGCAGCAGCCGAGCGTGAGCTGCAGGGCGGCATGTTGCATTTCGGCGAAAAGGTGGATCGCAAGGCGAGGGTCTTCATGCGCCGACCAAGCGATTACTTCCGTGGAGCGAACGGAATGCTCTACGCTACCAACGAAAGGCTGATCTTCATCGGGATCGCTCCTGGTGACAAGTTCGAGGACGATGATTCGCCGCCGGTGATGATCTCGATGGTATTCCCCAACGATACGCTGCTGGAGCTCGACCCTGCTCGCCTCTTCTTCCTCACCGCGCACGGCGTGCGGGTGAAGCACCCGCACACTCCCGCTGCGGAGCTCGCGACGATCCGCGGGCAGGAGCCCGCGCTCGATTCACTCGTCGCCCACGTCAACGCCATCCACTCAACTCAACGCCGGGAAGCTGCCCGCGAGCGCCGATTGCGTGAGGCCGTTGCCGCGCTCATACGCCAACCGCTGTACTATACGGTGAAGCGCGGCGACGCTCTTTCGCTGGTTGCCAGGAGGTTCGACGCCACCCCCGAGCAGATTCGAGAGTGGAACAAGCTCGAAGGAGACAGGATCAGGATCGGACAGCGTTTACTGGTAAAACCGGAGAAGAAGTAGTCTTCGCGTCACCCAACCTGGAGCAGAGATGGACGACAACATTAAGCAGACACTGGAGAGGCTTCGCGAGGAGCTGGCCAACGCCGGTAAGCGGCTGGCGGACCTGGCGGAAAAGGGGCAGAAGGAATTGCCTCATGCCGCCAAGCGGATCAACGAGGAGTATGAGCGGCTGCAGGCGCTGCTCGACAGCGCGGTGGACAAGCTCAGAAAGAAGTGACGAGCTCTCTCAGGGGCAGGTGATTTCCAGGGAGGTCGTGATCGCGCAGGTGCGCAGCGAATTAGGATGTGCGGCGGTTGCTGACCACGTCGGCGGTGGACCGGGATCGGAGACGGCGTTCACCGTCACGTCGGGTGAGGGAATGAATCCCTGCGCCGCCCCATCGCCCGAGAAGAAGCTCGCGTTGGCATCCCAGTAGGTCATCTGATAGACGGCCAAGTTGCGAAGATCGGCTTTCATTGTGGCGACGTAAGCCTGCTCCTTGAGGCTGGTGAACTTTGCGAGCCCAATCGCAGCAAGGATCCCCAGCACGACGAGGACGACGAGGAGCTCGATGATGGTGAAGCCCTTCTTGTCAGCTCGCATCGATGACCGGTGTGGGAGGGGTCTAGCGGCCCTACGCGAACAATTGGAGCTTTGCGCAATTCCCACAAGATCTGATTTCTAGTTCCGTCCCTTGGGCCGGCCAGCCGTGGCGGGCCGGAACAGCGGGAGGTACCGGGCGTACCCCTCCGCTTCAAGGCGGGCGACGGGTACGAAGCGGAGCGCCGCCGAATTCATGCAGTAGCGCAACCCCGTCGGCCGGGGTCCGTCGTCGAATACGTGCCCGAGGTGCGAATCGGCCAGGGCAGACCTCACTTCGGTGCGGGCAAAGCCCAGCAAGCGGTCAGTCCGAGTGCGGACGTTGCCGGGCTCGATCGGGCGGGTGAAGCTGGGCCAGCCCGTCTTCGAGTCATACTTGTCGAGAGAGCTGAAGAGCGGCTCGCCGGAGACGACATCGACATAGATCCCGGCCTCGTGATGATCCCAATAGGCGTTGTTGAAAGGCCGCTCCGTGGCATCGTGCTGGGTGACCGCGTACTGTATGCGCGTGAGCTTCTTCTTAAGCTCCTCGTCACTTGGCTTCACGTAAGGCTTGCGTGGCGGGCTCACCGTTACCGCGGTGGTGGTCTGAGCGGTTACGGGCGTGGCAAGCAGCACCGACGCAAGGGCGCCAGCGAGCAAACTCAGCGACGGCTTCATTAGCATATTGTCTAAGACTCGGCTGGAGAGTGTGTGGGACTTGTCGGGTGAGACATATTACGCTACCGCAGCGCACTTCGTTCCGAAACTCAAATGAGCCATAGAAAGGGCTTCACGCTAATCGACCTTCTCTTCGTGGTCGTCATCGTCGGCATTCTTGCTACGATCGCGATCCTTACGTACGCGAATAGGAAGGAGAAGGAAAAGGAAAAGGAGTACGTCGCCGTGATGACCTCTGATCTTCGCAACGTGGCATCCTACGAGGAGCAGTATGCCACTGAGCGCCGGGGTGCATACTTCGGTGGTACCGCGACTGCCGCATCGCCCCTCGAGGGCTTCATCCCGTCGCAAAACGTGACGGTGACGATCAGCACGGCCGGCCCGCCGCATACGTGGACGGCGACCGCCACCCATACGCAGACTGCAAAGACTTGCGCCATAGCCAGCGGTGTGATCACCTGCAGCTGAGACGCGCATGAGCAACATGGTATGGCGAGCTGGGGCGTTGGGCGTCATTGTCGCGTTGACTGCTGCACCCATCGCATGTCGACCCGAGCGCCCACCCGTTGAAGATCTCTACACCACGCGGATGTTGGGGCACAGCTATCTCCAGCGTAACCAATTGGCTGAGGCTGAATCCGAATTCAAGAAGCTCATCGAGCTCGCTCCCGACGATCCGCTCGGCTATGCGAATCTCGGACTTACTTACCTGCAAGGGGGCCGCTACGCCGAGGCGGAGAAAGAGCTACAGCGGGCACGAGAGCTCGAGCCAGGTGGCGCGGAAACGGGACTCGCGCTGGCGAGGATCTACTCGCTCACGGGACGTCGTGCTGACGCGCGTGCTACACTCGAGAGGCTCCACCGCGATTCCACCCGAAATGCTCACGTGCTCTACGCGCTCGCTGAGCTCGAAGCGCAGCAACCCGACGCCGCATCCGCTCGCAGGCACGAAGACCGGCTAAGGGACGTACTCGCGATCGCGCCGGCGAATCTGGCCGCGCGGCTGAAGCTCCTGGATGCGTTCGTTCGCCGCGGTGAGGGAGACAGCGCCATCAAGCAGCTCGAGGAAGTGCGCAGGATACCTCCCGAACCGCCACGAGAAGCACGCACGTATCTGGACAGCTCGATTCAGTTTCTGCGAGCGGGAAACCTGGCGCAGGCGCGCACCACGCTCGACCGCTTGCTCCGCATCATGGAGGTGACTGCGCCTTACCAGGCATCAATGGAAGAAGTGAAGGTCCCTGAAGGTCCGATACCCGGACGCACCATTCTTACCTTTGCACCGAAGGATTTCCTTTCTCTTCGACAGCAAAGAGTGGGGGGCTCGGTGAGCCTCGCGAAGTTCGTCGATGCAACCAGTGACGCCGGTCTCGTAAGTGCGGCGAGCGGCACCGGTGAAGCCGCCGCGAGACTGCCGGAGGAGACACCGACTGCACTGGCGGTCGGCGACGTAGACGGCGACGGCACGGACGACGTGTTGGTGTCGATGTGGTCGCCGGCGACGAGGACATCCGTCGCCCATCTCTATCGTGTTCAGGGTGGATTCGTGCGAGACGCCACCGAGCGCTCGGGGATTTCGCTTCCGCAGGGCGCCGCACATGCCACATTCGCGGATTACGACAACGATGGGTGGATGGATCTCTTCGTCGTCGGGGGCGAAAGACGCGGTCACCTGTTCCGCAACCGCGGCGACGGGACCTTCGTGGAGGTGACGGCAAAGGCGGGAGTTGCCGACGTCAAGGGAGCGCGCAAGGCTCTCTTCGTCGATCTCGATCATGACGGGGATCTGGACCTTCTTCTCGTCGCAAATGCCCAGCCCACCGTCTATCGCAACAACCTCGATGGCACATTCACCGAGGCGACGGCAGGCTTCGGTCTCGCCGGCGGGGGCGCGGGCGACACACGCGACGCCGTTTTCGGCGATTTCGATGGCGATGGCCGTATCGACATATTCGTCACCCGCGGAACAGGCAGCGACGCCTTGTTCCACAATGGTGGTGCGCAGCGCTTCAGCGATGTGACCGCGGCCAGCGGACTGCCGAGCGGTGGCGGGTCGGGCGCCACTGCGATGGGCGATTACAACAACGATGGATTCCTGGATCTCTTCATCGCGAGCGCGAATGGCGGAGAGCCGACGCTCTCTCTCAACAAAGGAGACGGCACCTTTACCCGCGACCGCCGCTCGGTTGGTGCAATGCAAGCGCTCCGATCTATCGCGGGATCGGCAGCGACATTCGTGGATTACGACAATGACGGCTGGCTCGACCTCGTCGTGGCAGGAACGTCTATCGCGCGGGGTAGCAGCCCACCGGCCGGAGGCGTTTTTCTCTTTCGGAACGACGGCACGGGCAGATTTAACGATCGATCGACGGTGGTTCCTGGTCCCGCCCGCGCGGCTGGAGCTTCCGGGATCGCCGTGTCGGATGTCGATGACGATGGCGACCTGGATCTATTGCTGATCGACGCCGCCGGCGCGCCGCGATTGCTGCGCAACGATTTCGGGAACAGCAATCTCGCCGTGAAAGTGGAGCTCAAGGGCCTACGCACCGGGAGCGGCAAGAACAACGCGTTCGGCATTGGTGCGAGGCTGGAGCTGCGAGCTGGCAAGATTTACCAGACGCGCGTCTCCACCAGTCGCGTGACGCACTTTGGGCTCGGACCGCATCTGAAGGCCGACGTAGTGCGCGTGGAGTGGCCCAACGGCGTACCGCAAACGGTCTACTTCCCGGGATCCGATCAGGATGTGGTCGAGCGCGAGATGCTCAAGGGATCGTGCGCGTTTGCCTATACGTGGGACGGGACGCGCTTCCGTTTTGTGACCGATGCAATGTGGCGCAGCGCTTTGGGAATGCCACTCGGCCTCATGGGCGGCACGAGCGCGTTTGCTCCAGCGGGTGCATCGCAGGAATATCTGCGGATTCCGGGAGATGCGCTTCAGCCGCGCGACGGACGCTACGTGCTTCAGTTGACCGAAGAGCTGTGGGAGACGGCATACGCCGACGAGGTCAAGCTGTTCGCCGTCGATCACCCCGATTCCGTAGATGTCTTCGTGGACGAGACCTTCGTGCCTCCGGGCCCGGTGAAGCTCCGCCTCTTTCAGGTCTCGCGTCGTGAGGCGCCTCTGTCAGCGATCGACGAGCGTGGCGACGACGTCCTGCCCGCGTTGCGCGAGCGTGACGACGTGTACGTGTCCAACTTCACGCCAACGCGGTATCAGGGCGTCGTGCAGCCGCACGATCTCGTTCTCGACCTCGGCGAAACCGCGGGCCGTCCCGACACCTTCCTCTTCCTGCGCGGCTGGATCTATCCGACCGACGCCAGTATCAACGTCGCGCTCGGACAGCAATCGTCGATCAAGCTCGCCTCTCCCTCGCTCGAGGTGCGCGGCGCGAACGGCAGATGGCAAACGGCGATCGCGAGCATCGGGTTCCCTTCAGGAAAGGACAAGACGATGGTGGTGGATCTCGCCGGGAAGTTTCCGACCGCCGATCATCGCGTGCGAATTCGGACGAACATGCAGATCTACTGGGACCAGGCGTTCGTCGCGCGCGCGGTTGCCGACAGCTCTACGAAGGTCACACCGCTCGAAACTTTGTCAGCCGAGCTCCATTACCGCGGCTTCTCCCGCACGTATCGCAAGGGTGGTCGTTACGGGCCGTACTGGTTCGCCTACGATGACGTTACGAAGGAATCTCCCTGGCGCCCGATCGAGGGAGCCTTCACGCGCTTCGGCGACGTGCTGCCGCTGCTCCGCAATCCCGATGACATGTACGTGGTCATGGGGCCGGGAGACGAGGCAACGATTCAGTTCGACGCGAGCTCCGCTAGCTCGCTACGGCCGGGGTGGAAGCGCGACTTTCTGCTCTATACCGATGGATGGATCAAGGACTCCGATCTGAATACCGCCTTCGGCACCACCGTGGGCCCGCTTCCCTTTCATGGCGTGAAGGCGTACCCGTTTACGCCTGGGGACGCGTACCCGAATGATCCTGAGCGTCAGCGCTACCTTCGTGAGTACAACACGCGCGTGGTGAAGTGGACCGTGTCACCGCCGTGATAGAGGAGGCTAAGCTCTGATCTGTGCTGCACCGACCCGCTCCCGCCGTTAGGCAGACCATCATAGCGGTGCCGTTCCTCGCGGCCATCCTGCTCGCGATGCGACTGGATCGCGGGCCGATGCGGAGGGTTGCAGATGCCGCGCACCCGGGATTCGTGTTGCGTGACGAGACGGCAGCGGCTGGCATTGACTTCGTGCACCACCGCCCGACCTTCGATCCAAAGATCGCGAGCATCGAGCCACACGTTGCGGCGCTCGGAGCATCCGTGTCAGTTGCCGATTTCGACGGTGACGGTTGGCCCGATCTGTACTTCACCAACAGCCGCTTCGGCGAGCCTAACGCGCTCTACCGCAACCGAGGTAACGGCACGTTCGAGGAAATCGCCGCGAGCGTGGGGCTGGCGGATCTGAACCGACCGGCGGACGGCGCGTCGATGGGGGCCGTCTGGGGCGACTTCGACAATGACGGCGATGAGGACCTGCTGGTGTACCGCTATGGTTATCTGGCGCTGTTCAAAAACCTCGATGGCCACAGCTTCGAGGAGGTCACCTTCAAAGCAGGGTTACGCCGCTGGATGAACAGCAACGGCGCGATCTGGCTCGACTACGATCGCGACGGTCTTCTCGACCTCTATGTCACGGCGTATTTCCGGGACGTCGACCTGTGGCATCTCGCGACGACGAAGATCATGCACAATAGCTTCGAGTTCGCCACTAACGGCGGGAAAAATCTGCTCTTTCGCAATCTCGGCGGCACCCGCCCTGGGGGCACCCGGTTCGAGGATGTGACCGACAGGATGGGCGTGGGCAGCACGCGGTGGACGCTGGCCGCGGCGTCGGCCGACTTCAACGGCGACGGCTGGCCGGACGTCTATCTCGCCAACGACTATGGTCCGGAGGAGCTGTATCTGAACGACAACGGACGGCGATTCGTTCTCACGACCGCCGGTCTCGAGAGCGAATCCAAGAGCGGCATGTCCGTAACGCTGGGCGATGCGTTCAACCGCGGTCGGCTCGATGCATTCGTCACCAACATCTCCGAGCGTGGATACCTCTTTCAGAACAACAACCTCCGCCTCAATCAGATGCCCGAAGCCAGTCGGTTTCGCAACGTCGCTGAAGGCGAGATCGCTGACGCGGGTTGGGCGTGGGGCGCACAGTTCGGTGATTTCAACAACGACGGCGCCAACGAGCTCTTCGTCGCCAACGGATTCATCTCGGCAGATCGTGAGAAGAGCTACTGGTACTCGATGTCCAAGATTGCCGGCGCCAACGCCCGATTCTTCGAGGACGCCGCGACCTGGCCTCCGTTCGGGAACGCGAGTCTGTCCGGGTACGAGCGGTCACGGGTGTACTTCAATCGCGGCGTCGCTGGGTGGGCGGATGTGGCGAGAAAGGTCGGCGTGACGGACGAGTACGACGGCCGCGCGGTGGCGCTCGCTGACCTCTCGAATCGCGGCGCGGTGGACGTGATCGTCGCGAACCAGAACCAGCCCGCAATGCTGTATCGCGCGTATCCCGACACCACCAACCACTGGATCGCGTTCACGCTCGTCGGCACGCGCAGCAATCGCAGTGCGATCGGCGCGGAGGTGGTGCTCGAGGCGGGAAATCTCACACAGCGACGGATCGTCGATGGCGGATCGGGGTTCGCGAGCCAGAACGACCGGCGCCTGCATTTCGGGCTTGGGGCGCGGGAGTGGGTGGACCGCATCGTCATCCACTGGCCGTCAGGGACGCGGCAGGTACTGCCGCGTCCTCCCATCGATCGTTTCGTCACCATTCTCGAGCCGGAGCGCTGACGCCGTGAGCGGCGCGGCACGCACGACCGGCGCTGAGCGAAGTGCGCTCGCGCGAGCCCTGCAGCGCGGTAGCGAGCTCGATCCGCGCTATCTCATCGCGTTTCTCATCACGCTGGTGCTGGTGGCAGCCCAGTTCCGCTACCACATGGTGGGCGGATACGACCGGCTCGTGCTCTCCCTTGCGGTGTGCACGGCGAGCGAGGCGCTGCTTTCCTGGTTCGACCGAGGCAAGGTAGTCAACCTGTTGAGCGCCTACATCAGCGGCGTCAGCCTGACGCTGCTCATCAAGCCGCAGGGCGGCGCGCTCTGGCCGTTCGCGCTGGGTGGATTCCTCGCGATCTCGTCCAAGTACGCCTTGCGCTATCGCGACAACCATCTCTGGAATCCGACCAACTTCGCGATCAGCGCCCTCTTGCTCGCTGCGCCCGACCGCGTGTCAGTGCTCAGCCACCAGTTCGGCAACGACCTGACGACCAACCTGGTGATTTGGGTCTTCGGACTGATCATCGTTGCGCGCGTCGGCGTCCTTCACATCACGCTCACGTATGTCGCGAGCTTTCTGGTGCTGAATAGCGTGCGCGCCGGTGCGCTCGGGCAACCCGTGCTCCCGGAGATCGCTCCGATCACCGGACCGATGTATCAGCTCTTCGTCTTCTTCATGATTACGGACCCGCGGACCATCGTGAGCGGGCGGCGACGACAGATCGTAGTGGCGATCCTGATCGCATTGATGGAGACGCTGATCCGGTTCGCGTCCGATAACGGCTGGCCGCTGCCGACTGGCTTCAGCGCGGCGCCGGCGTTTTTCGCGCTGGCGACGGTGGGTCCGATGGCGAAATGGCTCGACCTCCGCCGGCTCCGGCCGGCAAGCGCCTCGGGCGCCATCCCACGCACCCCCGGCGGCTCGGAGTGAGCCGCGAATGACTGCTCGCTCGTGTCTCTTCGCCCTCCTGGTTCTCCCTCCATGCCTGACAGGCTGCACCGGCGAAAAGAGCGATCGCCAGCTGTTCAGGCTTTTGAGCCCCGACGAGACCGGCGTGACGTTCGCGAACACGATCACGACGAATGACTCCGTGAACATTCAGACTGATGTCTACGTGTACAACGGCGCCGGCGTGGCTATTGGTGACATCGATAACGACGGATTGTCCGATATTTTCCTCACGGGCAACATGGTCTCGAGCCGCCTTTATCTGAATAGAGGGAAGGTGCGGTTCGATGACATCACCGATCGGGCGCGCGTCAACACGAACCGGTGGGCGACTGGCGCAACGATGGTGGACATCAATGACGACGGATATCTGGACATCTACGTCTCCGTCTCGGGCTCCGAACGCTCCAGGGCGGCTGACCGCGCGAATTTCCTGTTCATCAACAACGGAGATCGGACTTTCACGGAGGCTGCCTTACGATACGGTGTCGCCGACACCGGCTACACGACCCACGCCGTGTTTCTCGATTACAACGGAGACAACTGCCTCGACTTGTTTCTGCTCAACAACTCGCCCAGAGATTTCTCACGTGGTGAAGACATCGGCCACCCTGGCAGACGTGGGGAGACAAGTGGCAGCTACAACCAGCTTTACCGGAACAGCTGCCAGGCCAAGTTCACCAACGTGTCGGACGAAGCAGGTATACTCCGCGTCGCGGGCTATGGACTCGGCGTAGCCGTTGGCGACCTGAACTGGGATGGACGGCCCGACATATATGTCTCGAACGATGCCACGCCCAACGACGTCCTGTACATCAACAACGGCGATGGGACCTTTACCGACAAAGCGGGCCGCTGGCTGAAGCGCGCGAGTTTTGCGGGCATGGGCGTCGACATCGCCGATTTCAACAACGACGGCTGGCTCGACATCCTCCAGGTGGACATGTTGCCGCCGGATCTGGGCCGTCGAAAGCGGGTGAGCGGATTCATGACTCAAGGCAGGCTCGTGCAATCGCGCAGCCGCGGATTCCGGGATGATTACTCCGTCAACACGTTGCAGTTGAATAACGGAGTAACGAAGGAGGGAGATGTCGTCTTCAGCGAAATTGCGTGCCTTGCGGGCGTCGCGGCGACGGACTGGAGCTGGAGCGCGCTCTTTGCCGATTTCGACAATGATGGTTTCAAGGACATCTTCATCAGCAACGGCTATCCCAAGGCGGTGAATGATCTCGATTACCAAACCGCCATGAACACCGAGCGGAGACGGGGAAAGCCTAACGCTCCCTCTCGAGCCGCACTGGAAATTCTGAAGCGACTCCCTGGTTATGCGGAGTCCAACTATGTCTTTCGGAACGCCGGAGACCTGACTTTCACCGACAAGACGAAAGAATGGGGCCTAGACCACCCGGGCTTTTCTTACGGCGCGGCGTATGCCGACCTCGACAACGATGGCAGGCTTGATCTCGTAGTGAACAACATTGATGCGCCTGCATCCATTTACAAGAACATCCAACCGAGCGACGACGCTCATCACTACTTGCGGGTCGAGCTCCACGGAGACTCGCTCAATAGGCGAGGGATCGGTTCGAGACTGATCCTCACTACGGAAGGAAAGAAGCAGCATCTCCACCATTCCCCGTACCGCGGGTACATGTCCACGGTGGAGGAGCGCGCTCATTTCGGCCTCGGTCACGTGCAGCGGGTGGACAGCCTCGAAGTGATCTGGCCTGACGGGCGGTATCAATTGCTGACTGGTCTGGATGTGGATCGGCTTCTGGTCGTAAAGCAGGCTGACGCGAAAGCGGGGAGGCCAACTGATACTGCCCGTCAGGATCCAAACCGTCTGTTCGAGCCGCTGCGTGACAACGGTGGACTCACGCACAACCCTCCGCGGGGACCGCCGGTGGATTACAGTATCCAGCCGCTGTTGCCCTACATGATTTCGAGGCAGGGGCCTCCACTTGCTGTCGGCGACGTCAACCGCGATGGACTCGATGACGTCTTCATCGGTGGGGGGGCCGGTGTCCCGGGCAGACTTTTCACTCAGCGTAAGAGCGGCGGCTTCGTCGAGTCCAATGCGGGCCAGCCCTGGGCGGCCGACAATGCGTACGAAGATTGGGGAGCTCTCTTCTTCGACGCCAATGGCGACGGACTACTGGATCTCTACGTGGCCAGCGGGGGGTACCATCTCGCGCCGAACGACCCGCTGCTGCAGGATCGCCTCTACCTGAATACGAGAGGCGGAAAATTCGTGAGAGAGCCTCGCGCGCTGCCGAGCATGCTGACCAGCACTGCCACGGTGCAGGCGGGGGATTTTACGGGAGACGGCCGACCGGATTTGTTCGTGGGCGGTCGCCTGAGTCCACGAAATTATCCTTTTCCCACCCGGAGCTACGTGCTGCGCAACGACGGTGGCATGTTCACCGATGTGACCGAACAGATGGTGCCCGACCTGACTCAGCCCGGAGGCATGATCACCGCTGCGGCCTGGATCGATTTCGACGGCGACAGACACATCGATCTCGTGACCGCCGGAGAATGGATGCCGATCCAGTTCTATCGAAACGACGGCAAGCAATTACGGAACGTGACGCGGTCCACGGGCCTGCCGCCGCTGCGCGGCTGGTGGTACAGCCTTGCGACAGGGGACCTCGACAAAGACGGTCGTCCCGACCTCGTGGCTGGAAATCTCGGGTTGAATTACACCTACGCTACATCCAAGGAGAGCAGGTTCGGTCTTTACGCCGCCGATTTCACCGGCAACCGCACGACGGACATCGTTCTCACGCAGGAGATAGAAGGAAGCGAATATCCGCTGGCCGGTTTGACGCCGCTAGGCCGGGAGATCTATTCCCTCGGCTTACGATTTCCGACGTATGGATCATTTGCGCAGGCGGACGTCCGTCAACTCTTCACGCCCGAGCGGCTGCAGCAGGCGTTGAATTACCAGGCTGACACCTTTGCCAGCGTCTATCTGCGCAACGTGGGAGGCGGAAAGTTCGAGTCGGTGGCGCTGCCCAATCTGGCCCAGATCGCACCGATCAAGGCAATCGTCGTCAACGACGTCGACGGTGATGGCCATCTAGACCTGATCGTTGGCGGCAACCTCTACGACGCCGAACCGAATACGCCGAGGGCAGATGCGGGCAATGGACTTTGGCTGAGAGGCGATGGAAAAAGCCACTTCACCCCCGTGTCTCCGAGGGAAAGTGGCTTTCTCGCTCCCCTGAACGTCTCAGGACTTGCCTTGATTAACGCTCCCACCGGTAAGGCCGTGCTCGTGGCCAACACCGGCGATTCGCTTCAGACATTCACCATCAGGAGCCGCTAGCTCCGCGCTGCTACCATCCAGTGTTCTGCGTGAGCGTGGGTGAACCTCCCACCTGGCTCAATTGGATCTGGATCGCCGGGATAGGATACAGATCGTGCCTGGCCGCGTACGGTTCCGCTGCCGAGAGATGAGTTCTCCGGGTCTCCTCGGCTCCTCCTCCCGCGGTCGGTCCCCCGTTCAGGTAGTCGTTGAGAATCTGAGCGGCGATCCCCCAGCGCCGCAAATCAAACAGGCGGTGGCCTTCCATCGCCAGCTCGAGCTTGCGTTCGTACCGAACGGCCGTACGGGCAGCGTCCTGACTGGCAAATGGCAGCGTGTACTCGCCGACACGATATGTCGCCCACATGATCGAAGGATCAGTGATGGGCACCGCGATACGACTATCCCCCGCACACGTGGGATAAGTTGCGACCAGAGCGGCGGCATCGTCGGCATCAGCTGGCAAACCGCATCCCTGAGCGGTGACTCCTGCCCGCCTTCTGATCTCGTTGACGATCGTTCTGGCGTTTTCCAATGACCCGGCTTCAACCTCGGCCTCTGCCAGGAGTAACAAGAGGTCGGCGTAACGGAAAAGGTGGATGTTCACCGAGTTCAATTGCGTCGGTACCCAACCAACGTTGCTCTCGGAGCCACTTGCATCTTCGTGAATGTTTTTCTTGGCGCTGTAGGGACCACCGTATGCCGGTGACCTGATCCAGCTCGGCGCATGCGCTCCCCAGTCCTTGAAGGGAACGCCGTCGCGGCCAACCGTCCAGTCCAGACGAGGATCTACGGTCGGAGCTGTGCCCGCGATCAGGGTGGTGTTTCGCGCGTTCCAGTTCGCATCCGTCAACGCCACGGGAAGTCCAGTCGCGGCGTCGGTCACGTAAAAGTTGACGAGGTTCTGCGACGGCTGGTGGAAGCCGCAGCAACCGAACGGGCTGCCGGAATGCGGGAAATTCAGGCGCTCACCGTGGTTGGCGTTGCGACCTTCCACTTCTCCGTCGTTGGCGGACGCCTGATAGGCGAATATTGTCTCCGGGCCGTTGGCAAACGCCTGAAAGCCGGTCCAGACGCGATCATAGCTCAGTTCCAGGCGGTACGGCCCAATCGCCCTGATCTCTCCCAATGTCGTCAAGGCCGCCGAATACTGGCCGGCGTACATCTGAAGCCGTCCTTTGTAGGCCTTGGCCGTCCACTGGGTTGCGCGTCCCACCTGCCCGTTGCGCGGACCAGTCGGCAGCTTCGCGATAGCAGCATCGAGGTCCGCCATGATCTCCGTGATGACCTGCGCGCTGGGAAGGTTCGGTGTCCGGAAATCCGTATCATCCTGGCGGAAGTACGGAATGTTGCCCCACATCCGCCATGCCTCGAAGTGATAATGCGCCCTCAGGAAGAGCGCTTCTCCCTCGATGCCGGCGGCGTTCACGGCGGTAATCTCACCGGGCTTTGCCGCGACTACCTGGTTGAGCAGACGGATCGTTGAATTGGCTCGGACGACGCCTTCATACATGGCGCGCCATTTCTGATTCAGATAGCCTTCGGTGAGACCGGTGGCCCAGTGGTAGGCCTCGACGTCATTGATCGCCGGCTGGTCGGTGGGCTCGGACCCTTTGTAGGCCTCGTCGCCCGCGACGCTTCCCCAAACCCAGTTGCTGGCGGCGTGGCCCCAGTCACCGCCGACTCCGGTAGTCCAGTCCAACGCCCGGTAGGCGGCGATGAGGCTGCCTTCCACCCCCGCCCGGTTCGCGAGCGTCGTTTCATCCAACGTGCCCTGGGGCTGCGCGGCATTCGCCAGGAAATCCCCACAGCCGGATAACGTGACTGTGGTAGCAAACATCAACGCCGTTCCAGAGAGATATGTGTGCTTCAATACCTTTTTCATCGCGGTCGTTTCCTTGAGAAAAGGATTCACTAGAACGAAGTGACTATGCCAACGCTGAACGTCCTGCTGCTCGGATATACTCCGCGATCGACGCCCCGATACTGATCGCGGATGTCGCCGGCAGGTCCGAAGATGTTCGCCGCCGGCAATGCCGGATCGAGACCCTCATAACCGGTGATGGTGAACAGGTTCTCCCCTTGCAGATAAACTCTCGTGGCTGACAACCATCGTACCGACGATGGGACGTCGTACCCCAGCCGCAGATTGCGGAGCCTGACGTACGACCCGTCCTCCACGTAAAAGCTGCTGAGCGCATAACTCTGGTTGTCGTTTTTATCAATCGCGGGATACTTCGCATCCGGGTTCTGCGCCGTCCACTGAGCTCTCGGCAGGCTGCGGTCCACCGGCGTCCACGAATTGGCGAGCAGGTCGTCGCGGACATTCGTGGAGAAATTGCGGAACACGTAGAATTCCTTTTGCACGTCGAAGATGTCGTTTCCGAACGTCCCGAAAACCGTGGCGCTCAGGTCCCAATTTCCCCGGCGTATCCCCATATCAAATCCGGCCGTGAAATCCGGATGGGGGCTGCCGATGATGGTCCGGTCGGCCAGCGTGATCTGTCCGTCACCGTTGACGTCCCTGAACCTGATCCGGCCGGGCAAGGCGCCGGGCTGTGTCGCATGGGCGGCCACCTCTGTGGCATCCCTGAATATGCCGTCAGCGATCAGGCCATAGAACGAACCGATGGGATGCCCTACCTGGTTGATGACCTGGTTGCCGAAGCGTGTCTGTATCGGACCGAAGAAGAAGTCCTGAACTCCATCGATCGAGACGATCTCGTTCTTGTAGTGGCTCCCGTTCAGGGCGATGTTCCAGGACGTGCCGTGGGTACCGATTGAGAAATCGATTCCCGTGTTTTTCATCTTTCCGATATTGATGATCGGTGGAGCAGCGACGCCCGCAGTCCCTGGCGTGGCCGGGTCGAACAGCAGGTTGTTCGTGTTGCGCTGGTACACATCGACGACGAAGTTGACCCTGCCTTCGAAGAGCGCGACATCCGCACCGACGTTGGTGGATCTGTTCTCCTCCCACTTCAGATCCGCGTTACCCAGGGATGCCTGCCGGAATCCCGCCAGCACGGTGCTGTTGGTCCCCGCCACATCGTAGTAGGTATCCGCGCGTCCGCCGCCAAATTGAGAGACGATGCGTCCTGGAGGTATGAGCTGGTTTCCCGTCACGCCCCATCCATAGCGGAGCATGACGTCCGAGAAGACTCTGTTTCCCGACAGGAACGGCTCGTTGGAGATTCTCCATCCCAGGCCGAACGCCGGGAACGTTCCCCACCGGTGGGCCTCGCCCAATCGGGAAGAGCCGTCTTTTCGCAGCGTAAAGCTTGCGACATATCGATCGGCAAAGTTGTAGTCGGCCTTGCCGAAAAAGGACAACATGGCGCTCCGTCCACCAGTGCTGGAGACGTTCTTGCTCGCGGCGTCACCGAGGGCGTCCTGCAGATATCTGGAATCCGGGTCGGTGTTGAGCAGGTTGGCCATCGATGCAGAGATGAACCGGTTTCTGCTGGCGTTGGCTTCCTGTCCCACCAGCAGGGCGAGGCTGTGGTTGGAAAAGAGCGTCCGGGAATACCTCATTGTGTTGGACCAGCTCCAATCCGTGAACTGATTCGTGTTCTCGGCGATTGAATTTGTGAAGTTGGCCTCGGAGTTCTCGGGATAAATCGGAGTGAAGCCGGTGAAGGCTGTCTGACCGAGGTTGAAGCCGAGGTTGGTTCTCAACGAGAACTGGGGAGTCATTGCGAGCCCGGCAAACACGTTCCCGAAGACGCGGAGGTTCCTGTTTCGGTCATCCCTGCGCTCGAAGGCTTCCTTGAGGGGGTTGCTCTGGTTACCCAGGCCTACTGCCTTCCCCGATGCGAAATTTCCTGATACGTCGTATACGGGGACGACCGGCTGCATCAGAATATTCTTGCCGACGATCCCGTCTTCTACGTAACCGTCCGGGTCATCGGGCATCCCGCCGTAATGCTGGTCGACGGAGAGAACGACGTTCTCACCGAAGCTCAGTTTGTTGCGGATGAAATTCGTGTTGGCGCGAACGCTCCCGCGTTGGAACTTGTTGTACGCCGCAGTGCCTTCCTGATTGAAGTAATTGAAGGCGACACGGTATGCGGTCTCGTCGCTGCCGCCCGCGATATCCAGGTTGTAATCTCCTACCTGCGCCGGACCGAAGACGGCGTCCCACCAGTTGGTGCCGGCGCTGCCGGGCATGATCAAAGAGTTAGGATAGGAGTACGCACCAGCATTCACAGCGACCGGGCGTCCGTACTGGTCAGTCGCGGTTGCAGTCGGGCAGGGGTTCGCCGCGGTGCAGGCGTTCGGCCAGGTGTATTGCGGAACGGTGGGGTTGTTGGGGTCTCCGTAAATGTTGGTGGGGACCGTGTCGAGGGCGTTGAGATTGCTTGCCACGAGGACCTTGTGGTACTCGAGCGCGTCGGTGAGGAGGAAGTCATCGTAGCCGCGGACCGGAGTGGCGATACCGGTTCTCGCCCTCAACGTGATCTGGGGCGGCCCCCCTACTCCCCTCTTCGTCGTTTCGATGACGACCACACCATTGCTGGCTCGCGCACCGTAGATCGAAGCCGCGGACGCATCCTTCAGGACCTGGATCGACGTAATGTCGTCGGGGTTCAGAAAGTTGATGTAGGAGTCCGAAGCCGCCATGCCGTCGATGATATAAAGGGGATCGTTGTTCTGGAAAGAACTGATACCGCGGATCCGAACGGTGCTGCGCCCGCCGGGTGAGCCGGCCGCAACCACCGTAACTCCGGGTACCGCTGCATCCAGCCGTTGAAGCAAGCTGGCACCAGTCTGTCTCTGCGCGCTCTCGATGTTCACACTGGAGACAGCACCGGTGATGTCCGCACGCCGCTGTTCCGTGTAGGCGGTAACCACTACTTCCTCGAGATACGGAATCTGCGCCATGGTGACATCGACCGTGCTGCGTCCGGCGACCGTCGTTTCAACCGGTGTACGACCGACATACGCAAAAGTGAGCACTCCGTCAGCGGGCGCGGTGAGAAAGTATCTCCCGGTCGCGGACGTCACCGTACGAGTATCGGTGCCCCGGACGCGTACCGTAACTCCGGCGAGAGGGGCGCCGCCGGTGGAGGTCACGGTCCCAGAGACTGGTACCTGCTGACCAAACGCCGTTCCACTCAGAGCGACCGCGAACAGCAGGCTCATAGTCACTGCGCGAACGCAGCGAGAGCGGTTGTTCAAAAATGAATCCCTGCCTAACAGAATCTTCTCCATGATCGATCCTCCTTGTAACTCCATGAGCACTCCTCCCAATCGCGGACGTGCGTTCATCAACCTTCGGGTCGTCGCATTGACTTCAATCCCTGCATTGCAATCAACTGGCGATACGTCAACAGCTGGACGTTGCGGGCCCTGAGGGCATCCCTGAACCGCGTGGATGTGAGCGCATCCAGCTCTCCCTGGCGATTCTTGCTCATCTCGGGGAGCGCGCCGTCGGTATTCATGTCCAGCAACGCGCCCAGCTCCGAGTCGTCTATCCCGACGTGCGTAACGACGAGATTGAAGCGCGGAGTGAGGCGTGAGACCATCGCGACGAGACTGTCGGCCTTGTGGGGCGGGGCGGCCCAATACTGCGGATCATGTCTCGACTCGCCGAAGTACCCCGACATGCCGAGACCAAACTCGCCAGCGAGTCGTTCGACGATCGCAAGGAAGTCGGGATGGCGAACCGTGCCCATGTGGTAGTCGACGTAGTCGATCTTGAGACCCGACCGCAGCGCCCTCTCGATCTGCGCCCTCAGCTCCTTCTCGACCTCGCTGAGACTGGGGTTATTGCGGTAAACGTCGGCGGACGACGGGAAGAAATATCCATCCGCGTCCACCAGCGTCGGCACGGCGGCGCGGCCCGACACGGGACCCCACCGATAGTTTTTCCACTCGGAGTTCAGCGTCAGGTGAATGCCGACCGCCACCGCGGGATGGCGCTTGAGCAGCTCCACCGTCTCCTGGTACCACGGCGTGGGAAACATCACCGATACGGAAACAGGAAGACCGGTCTGAATGAGTCTTTCGAGGCCGGTATTCACGCTGTGAGTCATCCCGGCATCGTCACTGCGGATGATCAAGTAGACCGGCTCTGGAGAGGCGGGACGAGTCGATGCGTCGGCCTGACCGACAACCTGTGCAGGCGCGGCGGACAGCACGGAGCCACATAGCAACAGAGCGAAGGAACGAAACAGGCGCGTACGACTCTCCGTCAGGAGGAAGTCAAGTAACTGCCTTTCACATCGCGTCGCCCGAGCAGGGCACCAGCGCTCGACAAGTAACAGCGTGGTAACGGCTCGGAAGACACCCTCTAATACGGCGGGGGTTTCAGGTTGTCAAGTAGGATTTTTTTCGGCTCGATTCGGCAGGTGCAGGGCACATTCGCCTGCAATCCGACTCCGCGAACAAAAAAAAACGCCGCGTCGTAACTGACGATGGCCTCGTGAAATGCGGGCGGCGTTGCCAGACGCGCGGTGAACGACTCACTCTTCACGCCGAAACGATTCGCTCCGAAAGCTGATGGATTTGACCAAAAGCCCGCGAGTGAGACGAGCGGCGTTGGCGAAAGCCCGGCGAAACGATTTTGCCCCCGCCGAGGCGGGGGCAAAAATCGGGACGGCGGGATTTGAACCCGCGACCCCCTGAACCCCATTCAGGTGCGCTACCGGGCTGCGCTACGTCCCGTACACGGCTCCAATACCCGGTGCCGGACAGAGAGAGGAACTTAGTCGCTGCGATGCGCCCCAACAACCCGACCGCGACGCAACGATGCGGCGTCCGCTACTTGAGAGAGCCGATTCGCTCCGCGGCGTGCTGTCGCTCCGCTTCGCCCAGCCAGTTGGACGGCTCGACGACTTTCCCGACGTAAAACTGACCGAACTCCGCGTACTTCGCGCTCACTTCGTCGAAGCGCATGTCGGTGACGAGCCGCTTGAACTCGAGAGGGTCCGCGGCAAAGAGCGTCACGCCCCACTCCCAGGCATCGAGCCCGATCGCGCCCGTGATGACCTGCTGCACCCGCCCCGCGTAGCGGCGTCCGGTCAGGCCGTGCGCGTGCATCAACCGGCTCCGCTCGTCGAGAGTGAGAGCGTACCAGTTCTGATCGGGATCGCGGCGCTTGGACATTGGATAGAAGCAGACATAAGGCATCTCGCGCGGGAGCTCTGGATAGAGCCGCTTCACGACGTGCGCGCTGCTTCGCTCCGCCGCCGAGCGCTCGGCGAGCGAACGCACGTACTCCTCATCTCCGACTTTGCCGCCACGCTGCTCCGCGGCCCGACTCAGCTCCGCCGAGATGTGATAGAGTCCCGCTTCGGTGACGCTGAGAAATGTGTAGGTCGGCTGCAGCGCGCCCATGATCTGCTCGCGCGCCAATGCGTCCTGCGCCGCGCCGATGGCCTCCAGCGACTCGCGAAAGTGGATGATCAGGAGATCCGAGCTCGACCCGATGAGTCGAACGAAGCAGCTCCACCCTGGACGCGCGGATGATTCCTTAGCGGATTTCTTCCCGCGCGCTGCACTTCCGCTTTTCTGCTCTGCAACAGTGAGCGCCGCACCCGCGCTCTCACCCATCCGCGCAAGAGCGTCGGGCCTCGCATCGAGCGTTTGTCGGTTGACGCGAAAGATCTGATGGAGGGCATACCAGCCCTCCAGCGTTTCCGGAGGGTGCGCAGTTGGGGTTGTGGGCATGCCTGAAAGGTATTCGAGCCCGAGCGGGATGTAGGATCTTCCCTACTCGCCACCATTCATCGTCGATCGCCGCTTGCTGCTGAACCAGGACACCAGGACGATTGTCGTCATGGCGATTGTGACGAGGCCGGCAATGAACAGTGCCCGTTGGCCACCGACGCCCGTGTCAGCGAGGGCGATCCGCGCCTGATGGCCGGCGTAAGTGTACGCCGCGGTTTCGGGCAGGATTCCGATCGCCGTGGCGAGAAGCAGAGTTCGCAGTGATACGCCGGCGAGCCCGGCGACATAGTCGAGTACGCCGAACGGTGCGAGCGGCAGAACTCGGAGACGTATCAGTGTACGAACGTCGGCGCGTTCACGAAGCTTACGAAGCAGCCGGTGATTACCGAGGAGCCGCTGGACAGCGCCTTTGCCAATCGAGCGCGCCATGGTGTGGGCGACGACCGTCCCCATCATCGCCCCCGTCCACACGAGCAGCAGACCCTCGGCGGCGCCGAAGATCGCCCCACCGACGATGGAAAATGCGGTTGCGGGCAGGCCGAGCGCGACGACGAGGACGTACGCGAGTACGTAGACAGGGGCAGCCCAGCGTGTGGTCTCGGCGCGATCGATGGCCGCGATGAGCTGCTCGCGGCGGCCAAGCTCGAAGTATCCCAGCTGCCACGCGACGAGCGCGGCCAGAGCAACGATTGCCGGCAGGATTGCGATCCGGATCGCCGCACGCGTCCTGCCTGTCGATGTCACTTCGAGCGGATCGTGGCGCTCTTAGCCGTGTCGCTTGAAGTATTGCACCGCTCGTTCATGGCGCTCGGCGGCGGCGCGCGTGCGAAGTGTTCCGAGATTGCGTCGCTTGCCGGTTTTCGGATTCTTGCGACGCGAGTAAAGTCGGTAACGGCCGGAAGCAAGTTTTCGAATCACCGCTGCTCCTCCGAATCGCGGCGCGTGGCGCTGGGCGACGCCCACACGTCAGCGTGCGACGGACCCGTCGCGACATTCACCTGCAGAGAGCGGGCGACCGGACTCGAACCGGCGACGTCCAGCTTGGGAAGCTGGCATTCTACCAACTGAATTACGCCCGCAAAGAGCCACAGGTCGGAATTGAACCGACGACCGCCCGATTACGAATCGGGTGCTCTACCCCTGAGCTACTGTGGCAAGTTTGAGATCTGCCGTATCCCAACCGGCGTGGCGGATAGAGCTCCGATCCATCAAAGTGCTTGACTGCTGGAGTGCCCTGGAGCGGACTCGAACCGCTATGCCTTTCGGCACCACCCCCTCAAGATGGCGTGTCTACCAATTTCACCACCAGGGCAGATCTTCAGTCCGCAGTCCGCATTTTGACGCGGACACTAACTTTCAAAAAACAACGGGGCCGACGGGGCTCGAACCCGCGACCTCTCGAGTGACAGTCGAGTGCTCTAACCAAGCTGAGCTACGGCCCCAACTACTGGAGTCAGGGTCGGAAACCCCTTCCTCACCACTCACCTCTCTTCGAACCGGGCTGATTGTCAGTCAGCCCGCAACAACATAGCCCCAAGGGGAATCGAACCCCTCTCTGCACCGTGAAAGGGTGCCGTCCTAACCGATAGACGATGGGGCCAGTCTCCCGTTCGCATTTCGCAATTCGTCCGCAGTCCGCGGTTAGTCCGCAGTCCGCATTCGTACCATAGCGCTAACGGGATTCGAACCCGTGTTTGGGCCTTGAGAGGGCCCCGTCCTAGTCCCCTAGACGATAGCGCCGCGAAAAAGAAATCATTGTGTCTCGCCCAGGAACCGACGACGGTCTCTCCCCAAGCACCACAGGCCCGGCAGGAATCGAACCTGCAACCCCCGGTTTTGGAGACCGGTGCTCTACCAATTGAGCTACGGACCTAACAACGACGGTCCGACTTCGACCGTTTTTTTCAGGGTGGCTGACGGGAATTGAACCCGCAACCCCCGGTGCCACAGACCGGTGCTCTAACCAATTGAGCTACAGCCACCATCGAACCGCTCTGCATCTTAACCGCGTTCGACAATCGAATCAACGAGTAACTACTTCGCGCGGTCCATATACTCGCCCGTGTTGGGATTTACGCGCACCTTCTCCCCCGTGTTCACGAACTCCGGCACGTTCACCGACACGCCGTTCTCCAGCTTCGCCGGCTTCGTCGAGGCGGTCTTGGTAGCCGTCTTCATCACCGGCGCCGTGTCAACTACTTCAAGCACCAGCGAATTCGGCAGCTGGATGCCGATTACCCTGCCGTTGTAGTACTCGGCCTGAATCTTCATCCCCGACTGCATCCACTGCGCGTTGTCGCCGAGGACTTCTTCCTCGATCTCCAGTTGGTCGTAGTTCTCGGTGTTCATGAAGTGGTAGGTGTTTCCACCCTGATACATGAACTCCAGGTCGTGCGTCTCCATCGAGGCTTTCTCGATGGCGTCGGCGGCGCGAAAACGGTGCTCGAAATTATTTCCGGTGCGAAGATTCTTGAGCTTCGCCTGCACCATCGCCCGCAGGTTTCCCGGCGTGTGATGGCGGAATTCAACTACCCGGCACGGGTCCCCCTGAAATACGAGGACCATTCCACGCCGGATCTGGGTGGCAGGCATTGCCATGTGCGATTATTCCAGCTGAAAAAGGGATCGAAAACGGTGCGTAAACGTAGACAGCCTATAAAGTTAGCCGTTTTTGACACTACGGTCAAGGCGCGCTGCCGCATTGGGACAGGTCGTCGGTTGCGATTCCTCCGTCTCGTCGCCACGTTCAACGTTCTAGCGCTAACCGAGGAGCGGGTCCACGAAAAAGATATTTCTCGCACTCGCCACCAGCTCTCTTCTGGCGTGCGGGAACGGCAAGGTTACTGAGCCCGTGATCAACGGCACCATAACCTTCTCGCTCGACCAGGTCGAGTGCCAGGATTACGCGACCGCTGAGTATTGGATCGACTCTACAAAAGTTGGGACGGAGCCGATCGTCCGAGCAACTGCATCACAAGGCTATACCGTGCCGTCCGGCCGGCGGGTAGCGAAAGCGAGAGTCCTGAAACCTGGGGCGACTCTCGGGCTCTGGACGTTCAATAATCCGGTGACGGTCCCAGCGAACGGCGTGGTCACAGCGAATCTCGATTGTTGACCGGAGAAAGTTGGCGCAGTTGGTCGTAGTCCGCAGTTAGCCCGTAGTCAACCCGCAGTCAGTCCGCAGTGGCGTGCCGTCATTCTACTGGCCCACGGTCAGACTATCCCGAGCGTTCGCCACCCGCGCGATCACCGGCTTCAGCGCCCGCCATAAGTTGGCCGCCACGATCTGCTCGCCGGCGAGGTTTGGATGGATCCCGTCCGCCTGATTCAGGCGCGGAATTCCCGCCACCCCATCGAGCAGAAAGGGAAGCAGCGGCACATTCTGCTGCTTGGCGACGTCGGCATAGATGGAGCGAAAGCTTCGCGTGTAAACGACGCCGAAGTTGGGCGGCGCTTCCATCTGAATGAGGACGATCGTCGCGCGCGGCTGCTTTCGCCTCACCGAGGCGATGAGACTCTCCAGATTGTTCTTTGCCGCCGCGGGAGCGAGGCCGCGAAGTGCGTCGTTGGCGCCGACCTCGAGAACGACGACATCGGCAGGCGTCCTCAGCACCCAGTCGATTCGCCGCGCTGCCCCGGCGCTCGTCTCTCCTGATAGGCCCGCATTCACCGCTCTGATCGGAAGACCGGCCGAATCGGCCAGCTTCTCAATCAGCGACGGAAAAGCCTGCTCGGGTTCGAGGCCAAGACCTGCCGTCAGGCTCGTTCCGAAGAAAAGAACCACCGGCTTACGTATTGATCGAGACGATGGTGTCGTGCTCGCCGCAGGTTCTTGCACTGCCGTCGTGTTATCCTTCGCCTCACTCGTCATCGATTCAGATTTGATATTTCGGTCAGACTCGCAGCCGGCAATGCCGGCGACGCCAGCCATGAGGCACAGCGCGATGGCGCGCCCCCGTGTCACCCTGCGCGCCGCACTCATCGAACCGCCTTCCGCGCCGGCACAACCCACAAAACGTCAACCTCGTTCATGCTCATTGCCCGTGAAGTAACCAAGGAATACCAGAGTGGCGATCAGACGATTGCCGTCCTGCGCGATGTGAGCTTCACCATTCCGCAAGGCGCGTTCGTCGCAATCGTCGGACCTTCCGGCAGCGGCAAGACTACGCTGCTCGGACTCCTCGCCGGGCTTGATACACCAACCCGCGGCACTGTGCTCCTCGACGAATCCGACCTCGGCAAGCTAACCGAGAACGAACGCGCGCGGCTGCGCGGCGAGAAAGTCGGGTTCGTGTTTCAGACCTTTCAGCTGATTCCCACGCTCACCGCGCTGGAGAACGTTCAGGTTCCGCTCGAGCTGAGGGGAACGCCGGGCGCCACCGAGCGAGCGCGCGATCTGATCGACCGGGTCGGACTCAAAGCGAGGGGGCATCACTTTCCTTCCCAGCTGTCGGGTGGTGAGCAGCAGCGCGTGGCGATCGCCCGCGCGTTCGCCAACGCGCCCAAGATACTCTTTGCCGACGAGCCCACGGGGAATCTCGATCACGCCACCGGCGAGCGGATCTTCGAGCTGCTGCAGTCGCTCAACAGCGATGGAGGCTCGACAATCGTTCTGGTCACTCACGACGCGACGCTCGCTTCCCGCGCGTCTCGCACCATCAGACTTCTCGATGGAGAGGTTGTGGAAGACACCGACCTGGTGGCGGGATCGGCGGCGTGATCGGACTCTCGCGCAGTACCTGGAGTCTCGCCTGGCGCGAGAGCAGGACGGCGCGGCGCCGGCTCCTGCTCTACATGTCGTCGATCTCCCTCGGCGTCGCCGCGCTGGTGGCGATCGACTCTTTCTCCGCCAACATCATCCAGTCGGTGAAGGAGCAATCGCGGGCGATAATGGGCGGAGATCTTTCTTTCAACTCGTCCACGCCGTTTGCGCCCGCCACCGATTCTCTGCTCGACTCGCTCTCACGGGAAGGAATCTCGCTGGCGAGAGTGACGACGTTCCCCTCGATGGCGGTAGTACCGCGCACAGCGGGGACGCGCTTCGCCCAGGTTCGCGGAGTCACCGAGAACTATCCTTTTTATGGTACGATGATCACGGATCCGGCGGATACGTGGCGCGAGCTCCACGAGGGTGCCAACGCCATCGTCGATCCATCGCTTCTCACCACGCTCAACGCCCAGGTGGGTGACACGCTCAAGCTCGGCTTCGGAACGTTCCGGATTATTGCGACCATCAAGGACGCCCCGGGCGCCGCCGGGATCGCGGAAGCATTCGGCCCGCGCATTTACATTCCCGCCCGCTACGTAGCCGAGACGCAGCTGCTCGTTTTCGGCAGCACGGCCGACCGCAGCGTCGTCGCGAAGCTTCCCCCTCGCACAGATCCCGACGATTTCATCAAGCCGTTGCGAAAGCGCTTTCAGGACTTGCAGGTGAGGGTCCGCACGGTGACACAGACAGAGATGCGAACCTCGGATGCGATCGAGAATCTGTCCAATTTCATCGGGATCGTCGGACTGGTGGCCCTCTTGCTCGGCGGCATCGGCGTCGCCAGCGGCGTGCGTGCCTTCGTCGCGCGGAAGATCGACACGGTGGCCGTGCTACGATGTCTCGGCGCGTCGAGCGGGCAGGTGCTGGGGATCTACGTCACGCAGGCGGCCGCAATGGGATTGGTCGGAGCCGCGGCGGGAGCTGGGCTCGGTGTGGCAATCCAGTTCCTGCTGCCGAATGTCATGGCCGGCTTTCTCCCCGTTGACGTCGAGGTGACGCTGGTCCCGCAAGCGATACTGACCGGGCTCGCTGTGGGCGGGTGGATCGCGCTCATCTTCGCGCTGCGTCCGCTCCTCGCGCTGCGCAACGTCTCGCCGCTGCAGACGCTGCGGCGCGACACTGATGCGGATGTCCTGCGCCTCAGGTGGACGGATTCGCCGAGGATAATCGTCAACCTGGCGTTGGTCTCGAGCGTGGTTGCGATCGCGCTGCTGAGAGCCAGAACGCCGGAGCAGGCGCTGTGGATGAGCGGTGCCACCGGCATCGCGATCCTTGCGCTTGCGATCAGTGCGGGACTCCTGATGTGGGCGGCGCGCCGATGGCTGAGAAGCGGCTGGCCCTACGTCGTACGCCAGGGCGTCGCGAATCTCTACCGGCCGGGAAATCAGACGCGGGCTGTTACCCTCGCGCTCGGCTTCGGCGCTTTCCTCATCAGCACGCTTTACCTCGTGCAGAGAAACGTGCTGCGGCAATTCGCGACGGCCGCCGCGGAGTCGAGAGGCAACGTCGTCTTCTTCGATGTGCAGCAGGACCAGGCGGCCGGAGTGGATTCCATTGTCCGGCGCGAGGGATACGAAGTGGTCCAGCTCGCGCCGGTCGTCACCATGCGCATCGCTGCCATCAACGGAAAAACGGTCGGGGAGATGCGCCCTGTTCCCCCTGGTCAGCAGGGACGAGCATCGTGGGCGCTGCGGCGGGAATTCCGATCCACGTTTCGTGAGAAGCCAGGGTCGAGCGAGGTCGTCACGGAGGGCAAATGGTTCGGCCCGGGCGCGCTGCGTGAGCGGGTGGACACCGGCGAAATCTCAATGGAGGAAGGCATCGCCGAAGAGCTGAACGTCAAGCTCGGCGACAACATTACCTGGAACGTTCAGGGCGTCGGCATTCCGACGCGCATCACCAGTCTGCGCAAGGTTACCTGGACGCGTTTCGAGCCGAACTTCTTTGTGGTGTTCGCGCCGCCGGTCCTTGCGGAAGCACCGAAACAGTTCGTTCTCCTCGCCAACGTTCTCGAGCCCTCGTCGGTGGCTCTTCTTCAGCGCACCGTCGTGAATCGATTCCCCAACGTCTCCAGTCTCGATCTCACATCCATCAGACGCACGGTCGATCGAATTGTCGGTCGCGCATCGCTGGCGATTCGCTTCATGGCGCTCTTCAGCTTTGCCGTCGCGATTCCCGTCCTGTTCAGTGCGGTGTCGGCAACACGGCGCGCGCGGGTGCGCGAGGGAGTGCTGCTCAAGACGCTCGGCGCCACCCGTGGCCAGATCGCCCGCATTCTGCTCGCCGAATACTCCCTCCTCGGCGTCCTGGGCGGACTGACCGGCATGCTGCTATCGATCGGCGGAGGGTGGGCAGTAGTTCGCTACATCTTCAAGACCCCGTTCGCTCCCGCGCTTGTGCCGGTCGCCGGCATAGCCGCGGTGATCGTCGGGCTGACTCTTCTGATCGGACTGCTCGCTGGCCGCGATGTGTTCAGGGAGACGCCGATCGCCGCGCTAAGGGACGCCTGAAGCCAGCGCCCCTATTGCAGTCTCAGCACGTAGATGTGGGCGCCAGGAAAGCTCACCACCGCACCACTCGCATCGGTCACCTTGACGTTCTTGGGCCCGGCGTTGGCAGCCACGGTCAGTCTGTAGTACGTCCCGCTTCCGGTGCGATTCGTTCCCGTCAGCGTTGCGGTGCCAGTGCCGATCGATTCGATCTTGAGCGGGTACACTCCGCCGTTGCTCAAGACGGAGCCGGCAACGGGGGGCATGATGCTGCGCATGTTGTAGGACCGGTACTGGTATCTCGCGCTGATGTTGCCGAGTCCCGACAGATCGTCCGCGAAGTTCGCTACAAGAAAACCAGCCAGCACCGTATCCAGCGGAGCCGCGTTGACCGCGAGGAAATTGGTGACTCCGGTGTCCGGCCCCGCCACCAGTCGGCGCGTATACGGGCGTGGCTCCCCGTTTGAGAAGTTGTCGGCGGTGTAACGAATCACCGCCCAGGCGGCTCCTCTCGACGAGAGGTTGGCGCCGGCGCGTGCACTGATTCCCGATGATGTGTCGGGACGGTCCATCCAATGGGCAAGGCGGGCAAAATTCTGGAAAAAGAAAGCGTAGAAGTCGTTGCTTGCGGACTCGTTGGGAAACACGTCCGAAAACGCGAGGGCCTGCAGATCGCCGAAATTCCTCACTCTCCGGCCGACGACATCTTCGCCCAGATGCGCCAGAGCTTCGTCGAGCCAGAGGACCTCGAACTGGCTGGCGACACCGCCAGTATAACGGCGGCCAGCGTTGATCATGTGTACGAACTCGTGAGCGATCACTCCACGCGTTCCCTGACGGACTGATGCCGCGGTACGGACGTTTCCGTATTTGAGGCCGAGGGGATCGGGCGCCAGCAGGTAGAAGATCTCAGCCTGGTTACTTTGCGCGCATGACTGGCCGGGAAGACCGGTTACGGGAAAGAAATCGCCGGCAAAGAAGAATCCTCCCACGAAGGATGGCGATGAGGGAGGCGTGAGCTGATTCACCCGCCCAGTGAAGAGCATGATGACGCGCGCGTTCAAATCAATGTCGGTCGGGTTTCCGAAGTAGGATGAGTCGGTTGGAAACGTCATCTGATCGAATTCCGCCGCGATCGCGTCGAAATCCGCTTGCGTGAAAAGCCCCGCCGGCGGGCCATCGAGCGTATCCACCGCGAGGATCGCTCTTCGGCTGACCGAAGCGACGACGGCTTGGCTCTCGAAGTAATCCAGGCAGAAATCGTCGTTAGGGCCGTTGGCGTCGGGAATCTTTACCCTGATGACGTCGCCGGGCACCGGTACGGCCGACGCCGCTACCTGCACGCGGCGCCGGAGAGAAAGGCCTGACGAACCAAGCTGACCCGACGGCGGGCGAAGCGTCAACGCCCTCCGTTCGAATTCGCGCACGCGTTTTTCCAGCAGGGGCTGTGGACCTTCGGAATGAGCAAGCCCGCCTAGCGCCGGGGAGAGCTGCGGCGCAAGGGCGACGCGCTGCTCGGACCGAACGGAGCCGGGCGCCGAGAGATTGCCTCTTACTTCGTACGAAGCGACAACGTCACCGCGATCGCTTGTGTTTCCCACTATCAGGATGAAGTCGCGCGGACTGGAGACTGACTGAAGATCGATGCCGTTCGGGATGTCAATCGGCGCAAGGACCCGCACCTCTCCGACTTGCATCGTAGTGATGTCGTTGCGCGGGACGGAGGGCTCGACAGGGCCTTCTTTACCCCCACCACAGGCGACGAGCGCACCCAACGCCACCGGGACGAATCGGTTCACAAAATTCTTTCTTCGCCGAGCTATCTGCGAGGAAGTGTCGAGTCGGCGCGGGGCAGCGTACGTATCGGAAAGCGAATGACGCTATCGTATCCGATGATGGAATCGTCGCGTGCGGCCGGAACCTTGGTCTGCGGCTTGGACGTCGCCGGCGATTTATTCGCTGTGTTCGATCGAGCGACTGGCTCGGTAGCGCTCGGAGCGGAAGAGGTGCCGCCCCCGCCCGCTTTTACGGGACTACCAGTGTCGGCTTCGCCGGCAAAAGTCGACTGACTCGAGGACGCGGGCCCCGCAACCGCGGTGTCGGCATCGGATTGGGGTGCGGGGCTACAGCCGGCCAGAGCCGTGAACACGATCATCGCGAGCGAGCCTCGAAACGATCTCATCGGGCTCCATCGCCTCTGTTCAGCGCGGTCGGCACCACCCGGGGCGCGACCGGAAGAGGGCGCTCCCAATCTCGCGTAGCAGTCGGCGACGAGGCCATGCCGGTTGCGGCGCTCAAGCTGCCGATAGCGATTGTGTATCCGTCGGCCGCCGCTGTGTTCACTGAGTAATCGAGGTCCTCGAACGAGCGGATGCTCATCACGCTCAACGGCATCCCGCCCGCACTGAGATATCCGGTCATCAACTCGTTTCCGAAAGTAGTTTCTTTCCAGTGTAATTCCTTCGTCCCCGCTCCACAGGTCGTAGTTGGAGAAAGTCCGACGCAATCCTCAATGGGTACCGACGTGGCACAGGAAACCGTGCCTCCGATGGCCCGACAACCTGCAACACCGGCCTGACCGGTATATCCGGCACCCGGAGCGCCCGAGCCGACGATCAGACCTTTGTCCTCCCAGAACGTGCCTAGCCCCACCACGTGCATCATTTCGTGCGTGATCACGTCCTGGAGAGTACCAGATGCAGCCAGCGATTCGATGTCAGCCGAGTCGAATTTCATGACTCCGATGACGGTTCGGTAGTCGGTGTTGCCGCGGATGTAGCAGGGTCCGGCCGCCGCCAATACCTTGTTGCGCCCGTCGATCGAATCGACCGAGGCATAGATCAGCAGGCCCTGGATCGTCTCGTTGAGCGGCGGGATTGAAGTGCCGGTACATGGACTGACATCGGCGTCAGCCGCGTCAACGGGCGGAAGCCCACCGACGATGAAACCTCGGATGCGTGCGCTGGCGCTGGTGAAGAGATTCTGGTTACTCGGCGATACCGGCGCTCCGTAGAACCGCACGGACAGCACATAGGCGGTCTGAACCGACGCCCTCACTGTAGTCGTCCTGCCGTCAATGTTGACCCTCATCTCCTGGGGAACATCGCTCTTCCCCAAGGTCCACGTTGGGGCGGTTATGGTTCCGTCAGAGTTCGCCTGTCCGGTGCTGCCGGAGAGGAAGCCGCCTCCCGCGATTATCGAGAAGGTCGCAGTCTGGTTCGGGACGGTGCGCCCCGCGTCGTCCTGTGGCACGATGACGATGGGGGCGGAAAGCGCCGTTCCGGCCAGCGCGCGCTGCAGATCTGATCCGCTCTGGATCGACACCATCGCCAGCGGACCGACGCCGCCTGGTGGTCCCGAGGAATCCGAGCAAGCGGAAACGAACAAAGCGCACACGAGGAGCGCCCAGCTTGAATTATATCGCATAAGTTGATCGTGATACACCGACTGTGCCAGAACGGCCATACGCCCGAATCTAATCGGGACGGTCACTGGGAGAGACTGCAGCCGCTACCGACAGGCAACGTTAATTCACGATCCTTTCCTTGCTCCCTACCGCTTGCATCCGTAGACTCACCGCATGCCATCGGCGCGGACTCCACCGGAGACCTTTCGCTCCCGCGAGCAACGGGCCACGCTCGGACTGCTCCGCACCGCCGACGCGATCAAGCGGCATTTCACACAGGTAATCGAGCGTCACGGAATCACACTCCAGCAGTACAACGTATTGCGCATCCTGCGCGGCGCGGGACCCGACGGGCTGCCGACACTCACCATCGGTGAAAGAATGATCGAGCAGACACCCGGTGTCACTCGTCTGGTCGATCGGCTGGAGAAAAAGGAGATGGTGAACCGGGTGCCATGCCCATCGGACCGGCGGCGTGTCTACTGCCGGATCACTCCGCACGGGCTCGCGCTTCTCAGCGAGCTCGACGAGCCGATCAACCGGGCCGATGCGCACGCGGTGTCCGTGCTGCAGTCCGCCGACCTCGACTCGCTCATCGAGCTGCTCGACCGCGTGCGAGCTTCCAACGCCTAGCGGAGCGCGCGGACCTAGCGAATCGTGCCGATTCTACGTCCCGCTTCCTCGACGGCCTGGAACAGCTGATCGAACGACTCGGTCACGAAAAGCACGTCCTGAAAGTGGTCGATCTCGAAATGCTGGTTGAATACGGCGTCGAGTGAAAATGGGCGCCTGTCGCACTTGGGCCCGAGAGCATTGGCGGCGTCACCGTGCGACGAGATGAGCCCGCTGCCGTAGACCTTGATCTCACCGTCCTCGCGGATCAGCCCGAATTCGACGGTGAACCAGAACAGGCGGGCCATGCGCGTCGTGTCGTCCTCATTCTCTGCTCCCGCGGCCACCTGCCCGTAGTGCTGCAGAAAATCAGCGAACACGGGGTCGGCGTGGAGCGGGACGTGGCCGAACACATCATGGAAAATGTCGGGCTCGGGCAGGTAGTCGAGCTGCTCGCGCTTACGGATGGTGATCGTAGTGGGAAACTTCCTGAGAGAGAGGCACTGGAAAAACGTCTTGGCCGGGATGTACCCGGAGACCGGCACTGCCTCCCAGCCCGTCGGCGGGGCAAGGCGGCGATTCACTTCCGCGAGGTCGGGAACGGTCTCGCGCTTGAGACCGATGGTGTCGGCGCCTTTCAGAAATATCCTGCTCCCGTTCTTCCGCAGCTGGTTCATCCGGCGCTCGTAGAGCAGGCCCCAGACATCGTGGTCATCGGGAGTGTACCTGCTCCAGTCCTGCTGGATGAATACCGAAGTGTCTTCTACCAGGTCATACAGCGCGGTCGTCGATTGCGACAAACTCACCTCCGGAGGGGATGCGGGACGCATCCGGAAAGCTAACCGGCGGTTTATGGCGTTGAAAGCTTGCCAGCGGTCGAGCGCCGCCGCAGAGGGAGCGAGAGGGTAAAAACCGACCCGATGCCGACAGTGCTGGTCACGCCTATGTCGCCACCCATTGCACGCGCGAGGTCGCGGCTGATCGGCAAGCCGAGTCCAGTGCCACCCGTCGGTGTGGAGCCGGGGGGGCGGAGCTGCACGAACGGCTCGAAGATCTGCTCGACCTGGTCTTCCGGAATGCCGGGGCCGGTGTCGCGAACTCGCACCAGCAGAATCTCGTCGTCGACGTTCCACTCGAGGCCTACCGCGCCGCCTGGCTGGGTGAACTTCATGGCGTTCGCGAGCAGGTTGACGATGATCTGCTGCACCTTCTCGCGGTCGGCGAAGACAGAAATGGACGGGTCACCCGCGCGGTGCGTATACGCAATTTCCTTTTTCGCGAACTGAGGAGCCACCAGCGCCTCCGCTGACCGCAGCGTCTCCTCAACGGGGATCTCCGCCATGCTCAGCTCAATGGGTCCGCCTTCCAGTTTCGCGAAGTCGAGAATCATGTTCACCAGCGCCAGCAGGTGATCCTGCGCCTGATGGATGCGCTCGATGTCACGCCGCTGGTCAACCGTGAGAATCCCGTGGATGTTCTGCTGAAGAATTTCGAGATAGCCCGACACGGCGTGCAACGGAGTGCGGAATTCGTGGCTCAGACGGGCGAACAATTCGGACTTGATCCTGTTCGCCGCTTCCGCTTCGCGACGCGCTGCCTGTTCTCCTTCGAGGGCGATCTCCAGCTCGCGCGTGCGCTGCGCCACTCTGGCGTTGAGGACGCGGTTGAGTGCTTGCATGCTTTCTTCGCTATCTCGCGCCCACTTCAAGCGCTCGGATTCGAGACGCCGCTCCGCGTCGGCCAGAGCCTGCGCCTGGGTGCGGAGCAATTCTTCCGCTGCGGCAAGCTCCTCGAGCGCGGAAAGCAGCTGCCGCTGTAGCTCCAGCGGATGTCTGGCCAGGTCGTACACGCCACCCGGACCGTCGCGCGGGACCGACGGCGTCGACGAATACGAGTTGAGATCAGCGCTCCGAGAAACGGAGTCGCTCTCAGTCCGGTTCGGTGGCAAATTGATTCTAATTGCTGCCTCTGTGAGACGAGAAACAGATGGCGCCACTTAGGACGTTGCACATTAAGGCCGGAACAAAATTCTGCAATGGGGGAATTGCATAAGTGGCTTGGAGTGTGCGTTAGCGTACTCTTGGGGCGCATACGACACCCTTCGGATACATTGCTCGTAGAGAGCTCGTGGCCTACGGAGAGGAGTAAATGGGACTGCTGGTGCACAATTCAATGTTGATCGCCGTGCAGGACGGGAAGGCAGAGCTCCGCGTGCAGGACGGGAAGGCAGAGCTCCGCGCTACAGCGCTGGAAATCCGCGACAAGATTCGGGAGGAGGTGCAACAGCAGGTGCAGCGGCAGCGCGAGCGCGCCGATCAGGCGCGGACCGCTCAGACCCCCGCACCGCCGGCTCCGGAAACGCCGGCCCGTATCATCATCCATCCCCCTGACGTCGACAGACAGGTAGTCGTCGGCGGCTCACAGATACCGTGGGATCCCAACGCCGGCATACCGCCGCAGGCGGTGGACATGACCATCGCTTTCTTTTTGACGGTGGCGGTAATTGTCATTGGCCTGCCGATCTCGCGCGCGTTCGCGCGTCGCATGGACAGGAAGGCGGCGCCGTCGCAGGTGCCACCCGAGGTTTCGTCGCAATTGCAGCAGCTCACGCAGTCGGTCGATGCGATCGCGCTCGAGGTCGAGCGAATCTCGGAAGGCCAGCGCTTCACGACACGGCTTCTCACGGAGCAGCGAGACTCCGCGCGCCACGCACTTCCGGCCGGGCCAGATCGCTGAGCCTGTGATGGCTCCCTCGCGGGCCATTTTTTGCTTGATCGCTCGTATGACTCTGTTTCGATCGGAACTCGGGAAAGCGGCCGTTGCCGCCTTGGTTCTCGCTGTTGGCTGCGGCGACTCTTCTCCTCGCCCGATGCACGCGGCCGCGCCAGTGGACGACCCCGTCCTGGTTGGAGCCGGTGACATCGCCTCCTGCTACTCGCGGGCAGATGAAGCAACCGCGCGCCTTCTCGACGAAATTCCCGGAACCGTTTTCACATTGGGTGACCACGCCTACCGGTCGAGAAAAGAGAACCCGCTGCCCTGCTACGAGGCCTCTTGGGGACGCCACAAGCGACGGACGCGTCCCGTCCCCGGGAATCACGAGTACATCGATGGCTACATCGAGGAGTACTTCGATTACTTCGGTTCCGCGGCGGGTGAGAAGGGCAAGGGCTACTACAGCTACGATCTCGGGCGGTGGCACATCATCGCGCTCAACAGCGTGATCGATGCGCACTGGTCCGGAGAGCAGGGAAAGTGGCTGAAGGCAGACCTCGCCCGGAACCGCCACGCTTGCACTCTCGCCTATTTTCATCACCCGCGGTTCAGCTCGGGCTCGCGTGCGCCCGTGAAGCAGGCAGAGCAGCTGTGGTGGATGCTGTCGGAAGGAGGCGTGGATGTCGTGGTCACCGGCCACGACCACATCTACGAGCGTTTCGCCCCACTCGACAAATACGGAAACCGTGACAACGAGGAAGGCATCCGCTCGTTTATCGTCGGAACCGGTGGGGCCACTCGAGCCCGGTTGAGACGTCGGGCGCCTAACAGCGAGGTGCGCTCCGATGCCACCTACGGCGTGCTCAAGCTGACGCTCAAATCCGGCGGTTACGACTGGGAGTTCGTTCCCGTACGAGGAAGCCGTTTCAGAGACTCGGGATCCGGCTCCTGCCACTGAGACCGGGCGCCGTTTACACAAAGAGCGGCGTTGTGGTGACCCTTGCGAATCTCGTCGTCAGCCAAAATCGTTTCAATCGCCGCTGCTCTCGGGTGCGGGGAGAGCTCGGTGACTCCGATGGGCGCTCCGGAGCTGGTGCTGTCGGAGATGAAACTCGGTGGCGCCGAGAGAGTTGCGGACAGAATCGACTCCGACCTCCGGTTTGCGCAAACAGTCATGGATGGAATTGCGACCGGAGACAGTCTCTGGCTCGAGGTAGCCGCCGTTCTCCCACTCAATTCGGCGTCCGCGGAAGCGAACTTCATCATCGCGCTGGCCGCCGCACTGCCGCGGAATCCCGAAACAGTGCTGTCGCTCCTCCCGCTCAAAGCGCAAGTGCGGGATGTCTGCGGAATCCCTTTTCTCAAGGCAAACCCTGAAATGGTACTCAGCTACTATGATGGCGCAGTTGCCGCGATTGCCCGTGTCCGCACACCTTCACTCGCCGCAACGGCGCAATCGTGCGCTGTCGCGCTAGCATCCGCGCGGGAGCACAAGCTCGAGAGAATCGACTCGTCTTATCTCGTCAAGAACAAGCCTGTCGCTCCGAAGCCGGCGCGCAGTCGGAGAACCCGATAGCCGCGACGGCGAACTGCGCTAACTTCCTGCTGCATCCAACGACAACCGCATCAACCCGAAAGACAGAAATGCGCATTTTGATCGTCGACGACGACCTCGCGATCCTCAACCTGCTACAGCGAGTCCTTCGCGACGAGGGATACGCGATCGACACGGCGTCGACGGGCGAGGAGGCGCGCACGTTGGCGCTGGTGCACGAGTACGACGGAATAATCCTCGACCTCAATCTCGGCGACAGGCACGGCTTCGAGATACTCCAGGAGCTGCGTCGCGCCGGGAAGCGCACGCCGGTCCTGCTTTACTCGGGAAAGGGGGACACCGAGACGATCGTTCGCGGTCTCGATGCGGGGGCCGACGATTTCGTGGTGAAGCCGGTCTCCAACGAGGAGCTGCGGGCGCGAGTCCGCACATTGGTTCGCCGCGCCGCGACTTCGCGCGTCGGTGAGCAGGTGACAGTCGGGAACCTGATCCTCAACCGGCTCACCAGGCGCATCACTTGCAAGACCGAAGAGCTGGAGGTAACCTCGACCGAGCTGCGGCTGCTCGAGCACATGATGCTGCACGCCGGAGAAACGGTCACCAGAAGCCAGCTTCACGACAAAGTGTGGGACATGCACTTCGATCCCAGCTCCAACGTCATCGACGCGCATGTCGCCAGGCTGCGGAAAAAGCTCCAGGCGGCTGGCGCTTCGGCGGCGATCTCGACGCGACGTGGGATCGGATTCGTCTTGAGCACCAAGGGCTCCGCGTAGGCCCTCGGAAAACGGTTCTGGCACTATGACGAACCCGTCATGATGCCTTCAGAATCGTGTAAGTGCCTCGGTGACAGATTACGCGTACCTCCCGAATGGGCGGTGATCAGAACGGCGTAATTCCTAGTTCCGGCGGGCTACGTTCATGGTTCAGTTGCGTGCGTTGTCAATGGCAATGCTGGTTGGAGGCGCGATGCTCTCGCACCCCGCGGCCGCCCAGCACGGCAACGTTTCCAAGAGCCTGATGCACGTCGTTTCGGTGACGATCGCACCGCGGGTAAGGGTCGAGCTGACTCCTGTGTCTCAGATGTCCTCGCATTCGCCTCCTGCCGCGGTCAAGCTGACCAGCAATAGGGGCGCCGCCGAGGGCCTGGCACTTAGCGTCCGCGCCACGCAGTCCTGGGTTCTGTCCATGAAATCCAGAGCCTCATCTCCCGTCGCTCGCGACTCGAAGCTGCGCTGGTCGTCCTCGCCGCGCGGCGAGTTCACGCCAGTCACCTCGGCCGACACGGTGCTAGCCGCGGGCACGCCGTCGGCATCGTCGGCCGATACGGCGGTGTTCTTCAGCGCCGCGCAGCGCCTGAGCGCTTCGGCCAACTCCGACGAAACCGCAGTAATCCTCAGCGTTACAGCGCCCTAACGTTCGACGGCCGCGTCTTTCTTGCGCGAGCAGGTGTCTTAATCCTATATAACAGCCGGGCGACCCCCGCCCAGACACGGATTTACACCCTGAGGAAAAGCATGCGACACCGTCTCATCTGCTCGGCCGCGCTCCTCTGCGCGGCCACCGCCCACGCTCAGTCTGACCTTCCGATCCACAGCCGCACGCTGTCGAACGGTCTGGAGGTCATCGTCATCGAGAACCACGCGGTTCCCCTGATCACCATCGAGATCGACGTCAAGAACGGGAGCTTCACCGAAAGCCCGGAGTACGCGGGGCTGTCGCACCTGTACGAGCACATGTTCTTCAAAGCCAACCGGGTGATTCCTTCGCAGGAGAAATACCTCGAGCGCACCCGCCAGCTCGGCGCGAGCTGGAACGGAACGACGAGCCAGGAGCTGGTCAACTACTACATGACCGTTGGGATCGACAGCATCGTGCCGGCGATGCAGTTCATGGAAGATGCGATCCGTTATCCTCTCTTCGATCAGGCCGAGCTTGTGCGCGAGCGCCCGGTGGTGCTCGGTGAGTTCGACCGGAACGAGGCCAACCCATTCTTCCACCTGAATCGCGCGGTGGACACGATCCTCTGGAGCCCTTCCTATTACTCGCGCAAGAGTGTGATCGGCGATCGTCAAGTCATCATCACTGCGACGCAGCAAAAGATGAACACGATCAAGAATCGATTCTACGTACCCAACAACTCCGCTCTGATCCTCTCGGGTGACATCACACCGGAGCGCGGATTCGCACTGGCGCAGCAGGTGTTCGGCGACTGGCCGGCGGGCCCCGACCCGTTCTCCACGCCTATCGAAAATCCACCTTCCCTCACGCGTAGCCACGTAGTCATCGTCGAGAAGCCGGTAAACGGTGTCGTGCTCGCGATGCGCTGGCACGGACCGAGCGTGAAAGCTGATCCCGGCGCTACTTACGCCGCCGATGTTCTCAGCACGGTCCTTGGTAACCCGACCAGCAAGTTCTACAAGCGGCTGGTGGACAGCGGCCTCACCTTCGAGACGAGCCTGAGCTACTACACGCTCAACCACGTGGGACCGATCACGGTATTCGCCCAGCTTCCGCCAGAGAAGCTCCTCGAGGCGAAGCGTGTGATTCTCGAGGAAATCGGCAAGATGGCCGATACCAGCTACATCACGGCAAAAGAGCTGGCGGCGGCGCAGCGGCAGCTGGGCATCAACGCCCTTTACGAGAGAGAGCAGACGGACAGCTGGTCCCACACCGTCGGCTTCTGGTGGGCGGTCGCCGGACTCGACTACTATCGCAGCTACGTGCCGAACATGCAGCGCGTCACCAGGCAGGATATCGCGCGATATGTCCAGACCTATCTGATCGGAAAGCCGTTCGTGACCGGGGTTCTGCTCAGCCCCGAGACACGCGCGAAGCTGAATCTGACACCGGAAACCCTGCTTGCGGCGGGAGGTGCCCAATGAGACGCACTATCCTCACTGCGCTTCTGGGCGCGGCCGCGTTCGGGTCCGATTCCTCCGGCCAACAGGCGGCCGGAACGACGAAGTTCGTCGTCTCGGGCATTCCCGTCATTTTCAAGCCAGTGCGCGCCAACGACGTCGTTGCCGTGAGGATGTATTTACGCGGCGGGAGCGCCAACCTCACGCCGGCCAGCGCCGGCATCGAGGCGTTCATGTTTCAAGCCGCGCAGGAAGGCACGACCAAGTACAGCAAGGATGCGTTGAACGAAGTGCTCGTCGAGACGGGAACCACGATCTCCGCCGACGCGGGGTTCGACTACTCAGTCCTCGCCCTCAGAGGAGTCCGCCAGCACTGGAATGAGGCGTGGGATGCGTTCTCCGAAGTGGCTCTGCGGCCGACTTTTCCGGCGAGCGAAGTCGAGCTGGTGCGGGGCAAGATCCTCGATCAGCTGAAGCGAATCCCCGACCATCCCGATTCTTATCTACCGTACCTTGCCGATAGCAGTTTCTACGCGGGCCACCCGTACGCGGTTCGTCCGACGGGAACACCGCAGTCGATCGCCGCGATAAAGCGCGATGCCCTCGCTGACTGGCACCGCCGGCGGCTCACCAAGGAGAATCTCCTCATCGTCGTCGTGGGAAATGTTTCGCGCGCAGACGTTACGGCCAAGGTGGCGGCGACGTTTGGAAGACTTCCGGCGAGAGGCAGCAGCGCCGTAGCTGCCAGGATGTTGAGCCCGGTCAACCCGGATCTACTGGTGGTCAAGCGCGAGCTGCCCACGAATTACATCACGGGGTATTTCGCCGCCCCATCATTGGGCCAGCAGGATTACGCCGCATTGCGAGTCGCGATCGATGTGCTGTCGGACAGACTCTTTGAGGAAGTCCGAACCAAGCGCAACCTGACTTATGCCGTATTCGCGGGGTTGGGCAACCGCGCCGCGAATCAGGGTATGCTCTACGTGACGGCAGTCGAGCCTGACACGACACTCAAAGTGATCTTTTCGGAAGTGCGGCGCCTGCAGCGTGAGCCGCTCCCGAGTACCACGCTCGCCGAGAGTGTGAGCGGTTTCGTCACGCAGTTCTGGCTGGGGCAACAGACCAACATGGGGCAGGCCGCTCAGCTCGGTGCGTTCGAGCTGGTGGGAGGTGGCTGGGAGAACCTTTACCGCTTCATCGATGCGGTGCGTCGAGTGACACCCGCAGACGTGCAGAGAGTTGCGACCAAATACATGCAGGACGCGAGATTCGCGGTGATTGGCGATCCAGCCAAGGTCGACCGCGCGTTGGTGACGTCGTTCTGAAGGGGGGAAAAGAAAATCCCGCACCGGCCACACCGGTGCGGGATTTTTTTTGGCAAACGGGCCGACTAGTGGAAGAACGAGAGTCCGAACAGGAGACCGATTCTGTCGCTGCCACCGGTGTCGAACACGTGCGCATAGTTGGCTTCGAGACGTGCTGCCAGGCGGCGCTGCGCGAACGGCAGCTTGACGCCGATGCCTGCGCCAAGATAACCATCGCTGTCAGAAGGCCCGTCACCACTTGTGCCCTCGATGCCGACAAACGGTCGCACATAGATCCCTGACCCGCTGCGGTATCCGCCGAAATGGTACAGCGCTCCCAACTCCACGGCATAACTACGAGTGCTAAAATCGCCGACGCTGAGCGAATTCAAGGCAAGGCGCGGCTCAATCGAGATCTTGTCGTCTATGAAAAAGCCGACGCGGAATGACTGCACTGGAATGCTGACTACAGTTACGTTGTCCGGATCCTCGAGAAAGATGCCGATGCCGCCGTCGATACCGAACTCGATCGGCCGCGTGGCGCGTTGCGCTTCTGCGGCGGATGCCGTGAGCGCCAGCGCCAGAAAACCGAGTACTGCGAATCTCTTCGTCATATAGATTGGGTGGTATGGTAGGGGTGGTCTTGAAGCCCCGTGTTCGCCTATCGGACGTGCGAGGGCGTTGCGAGTCACCTGAGCAGTAGTGCGGCTTATCCACAAAAAGCGCCTTGCTCGCAGACACAACGACGGTTGTGCCGGCCTGAGTAAAGCTCTTCAGTAGCAGTGAGTTACCCTCCGATTGGTGGCTCGTCGTTCTGTGACTGGAGCTTGCTCGGCCGTTTGAGCGGGCCTCCGCTACTCGCACTTGCGTCCCGGATTCGGCCACCTCTGTGTCGTTCACGGGCGCGTTTTCAACAAGGAGCTATTTTGAAGCGTTCCCTAGTTTTCGCGCTCGTCGCCTGCGTCGCGCTCGTTTCGATGCCCGCCAGCGCACAGTTGTCCCTCGTCAAGCCGATCTCGATTGGCATCGCCGGCGGCGGTTCGCTGCCGATGAGCGATTTCGCTGATGCCAGCAACACCGGCTACAACGGAACCCTCGTGGTTGCACTCAAGCTGCCCATGATCCCCGTCGGCCTCCGTCTTGACGGCGCGTACAACGCGTTCGGCACCAAGGCTGTGGATGGCACCATGCACGTCGCGAGCGCTACCGGCAACATTACGTACAACCTGCCGAGCATTGGCGTTTCGCCGTACGTGATCGCCGGGGCCGGCATGTACAGCACGGTTGCGTCGGTTGAGGGCCTGCCGTCGAGCGACCGTTCGAACGACTTCGGCTGGAACGCCGGAGCCGGCGTCAAGCTGCCGCTACTGGTGTTCAGTGCCTTCGTCGAAGCGCGTTATAACCGCGTCTCGGTTGAAGGTGGCTCGATGCAATTCGTGCCGGTCACTTTCGGCATCATGTTCTAAAGCAGGATGCCCGAAGTTCGGGCTACCTGATGCAGTACTGACGGGGGAGAGCGAAAGCTCTCCCCCGTTTCGCATTTCTGCCTCCTTGAATCTCTGTAGTTCTCGGTTGACTTGTCCGATATTTTCTCCGTCGAGTTGCAACCCCCGGGAGGCCGCAAACGGAAGGGACGATAAGCACGGCGGATACCGCGTGGATGCTGATGGCAACGGCGATGGTGCTCGTCATGACACCAGCGCTTGCCTTCTTCTACGGCGGAATGGTACGAGCGAAGAACACGCTCAACACCATCATGATGTGCTTCGTGTCGCTCGGGTTTGTCGGCATCGCCTGGGCGCTGATCGGCTATTCGATCGCATTCTCGGAAGGGTCCGCCTTGATGGGCGGACTGCGGTACTCCTTTCTGAACGACGTCCGCCTCGAAGCTCAGGGCTCGATTCCGCATGTGCTCTTCTTCGCCTATCAGGGGACGTTCGCGGTGATCACCGCGGCGCTCATCTCCGGCGCGATCGTCGAGCGCATGCGGTTCGGACCCTACGTCACGTTCATCACTCTCTGGTCCGTCGTCGTCTACGCGCCCATTGCGCATTGGGTGTGGGGCGGCGGTTGGCTCAGCAAGCTCGGAGCGCTCGATTTCGCGGGTGGAACGGTGGTCCACATCAACGCCGCCGCGGCGGCGCTCGTCGTCGCCCTCATCGTCGGCCCGCGCAAGGATTACGCGCGTCAGGCGATAATCCCCCAGAACGTTCCCTTCACTCTGCTGGGAACCGGTCTCGTGTGGTTCGGCTGGTTCGGGTTCAATGCCGGAAGCGCGCTCGGCGCGAGCGCGGCGGCGTCGCTGGCATTCGTGAACACCATGCTCGCACCAATGGCGGCGCTCGTGGTCTGGAGCATTCTGGATCTCATGCGGACGGGCAAGGCAACCGCAATCGGAGCAGCGACCGGCATCATCGTCGGGCTGGTGGCAGTGACGCCCGCCGCCGGGTACGTGAGTCCGCTGTCGGCAATCGTGCTTGGAGGGATTGCGGCGGTTCCGAGCTACTACGCGCTCTTGTGGCGGGCGCGAACGCGACTCGACGATTCACTCGACGTCGTCGCGGCGCATGGCGTGGGAGGAATCGTCGGCGCGATGCTGACCGGAATACTCGCTGACCGCACCTGGAATGGGATTGCTGACGGAGCCTTGTTCGGTAACGTCTCGCAGCTCGGTGTGCAGGCGGTCGCAGTCGCGGCGACGATCGCTTATAGCGCAAGTGCTACGTTCGTCATTCTCCGCTTCATCGCCCTGGTAACCGGACTGCGCGCGACGTCGAGGGAAGAAGGTGTGGGTCTCGATGTGACACAGCACGGTGAAGAAGCTTACAGCAGGGGCGAAGGCGCCATTCTGGTTCACGCTGACAGGACCGACAGATGAAGCTCGTCGTAGCGATCGTGCGACCCGAGAAGGTCAACGAGATTCTCGAGGCGCTCTATAGAGCGGAAGTGAGGGGGCTCACCATGAGCCGCGTGCAGGGCCACGGCGGGGAGCTGGAAGAAGTGGAGACGTATCGAGGGATGACGGTCAAGATGGAGCTCCACGACAAAGTGCGGTTGGAGATCGGCGTCTCGGATCACTTTGTGGAGCCGACGGTGCGCGCGATTCTCTCCTCCGCGACGACCGGCGAAGTGGGAGACGGAAAAGTCTTTGTGCTGCCGGTGGAGAAAGTGTATCGCATTCGCACCGGCGAGCAGGATCAGGCGGCCGTCACGCCCGTCGACGGCGAGTGACCGGTCAGCCTACAAGTGTGTTTCGCGCGCGCAGTCGTCGGCTCGCTGAAGCAATAACTCCCGCTCGCGCGCGTTTCGCGTGAGCGCTGCGGCACGCTCGAACTCCGAGCGTCCTTCGTCGAAGCGGCCAAGCTTGGCGAGGAGATCGCCGCGCACACTGGATAGCAGGTGATAGGTCTTGAGCGCCGGATCCGATGTCAGGTTGTCGACCAGCTCGAGCCCGGCTGCCGGCCCGAATGCCATTCCAATCGCGACCGCTCGATTCAGCTCGACGATCGGTGATGGCGTGCTCTGCGCGAGCGCGGCGTAGAGCGCAGCGATGCGCGTCCAATCCGTCTGGCCCGGGGTGCGCGCCCGCGCGTGACACGCCGCGATGGCGGCCTGGAGCGCGTACGGACCCTTCGCGCCGCCCAGAGTTTCTGCCCGCTCGAGTGCTGCGAAACCCCGACGCACAAGCAGGTAATTCCACCGGCCACGATCCTGATCCATCAGCAGAATCGGCGCTCCATCCTTGCCGACTCGCGCCCGCGAGCGCGATGACTGGATTTCCATCAGTGCGACCAGGCCGTGAACTTCGGGCTCCTGTGGAACCAGCTCGGCCAGAATGCAACCGAGACGGAGTGCGTCCTCGCAAAGCGCCGGTCGCACCCAGTCTTCACCGGCCGTCGCGGCGTACCCTTCGTTAAAAACGAGGTAGATGACCTGCAGAACAGAGTCGAGACGGGCGGCGAGCTCAGCTCCGCGCGGTACTTCGAAGGGAATCTTGCGCTCGGCCAGGGTCCGCTTCGCCCGGACGATTCGCTGAGCGATGGTCGGCTCGGGCACCAGAAAGGCGCGCGCGATCTCCTCGGTGGTCAGTCCCCCGAGGAGGCGCAGCGTGAGTGCCACTCGTGCTTCGGTCGAGAGAACGGGATGACAGGCAATGAACATCAAGCTGAGAAGGTCGTCGCCGACGTGATCGTCGATAGCCGCATCCAGATCTGACACTACCAGCTCCTGCCTGGCTTCCAGCTCGTGGCCCAGCTGCTGATGCTTGCGCTCGAGGAGCTCGTTGCGGCGCAGGGTGTCGATAGCGCGATGCTTGGCGGTTGCCATCAGCCAGGCCCCCGGCTTGTCGGGCACCCCGGCTTCCGGCCACTGCTCGAGCGCAGCAACGAGCGCGTCCTGCGCGAGATCCTCGGCGACTCCGACGTCACCGACTATGCGTGTCAGACCGCCAATGAGTCTTCCCGACTCGATCTTCCAGACCGCCTCGATGGCGCGATGTGCATTGGTAGCCGTCACGGCTACCAATCACATCATCTTGCTCCGCCAGTGCAAGTCCGGGGGACTGACTTCAGCGCCTTGCGTTCTTCGCGGTCTGCTCGGCGAGGCGCCTCTCCCGCTCTCTTAGCTCGGGCGTGAACTCGGCACCAAAATCCTCCTCCTCGAACACCTGCCGGATCTCGATCTCCGTTCCGCCGTCGAAAGGAGCGCGCTTCAGCCACTCGATTGCCTCTTCCTTCGACTTCACCTGAAAAATCCAGAAGCCAGCCAGCAGCTCCTTTGTTTCCGAGAATGGGCCGTCGATGACCGTGCGCTTGCTTCCCGAGAATCGAACGCGCACGCCCTTCGAGCTGGGGTGGAGCCCCTCGCCGGCGAGCATAACGCCTGCCTTCGCCAGCTCCTCGTTGTATTTCGTCATTGCCGTGAGGAGCTCCTTGGTGGGCATGACACCCGCTTCAGAGTCCTTGTCGGCTTTCACCAGCACCATGAATCTCATCGTCCTTTCCTTTCGTTTTAGGTTCTGAGCGACCACCGCGGACGGTCGACCGCGCGGCATCGGCTCTACAACTACGTCGAACGACAACCCGCTAGATCGACACGGACCTGAAAAATTCGTTGGGGGGCTTCCCTGCTAGCGCGCGGCGTCGTGCCGGAACACGCGACCGCCCTTCATTACGAAGGACACACGCTCGGTAGCCCGGATATCCTCGAGCGGATTTCCGGGGACGGCGACAATGTCGGCGAGGAATCCGGCGGCCAGCCTGCCGCGGTCGGCGGTCCCGAGGAGGTCAGCCGCATTCGTTGTGGCCGTTCTCAGCGCTTCGAGCGGAGACATTCCTCGGCGTACCAGCGTGTTGAACTCGCGCACGGCGTGCTCGTGCGGAATGACGGCGGCGTCAGTGCCGAAAGCGATCTTGACCCCGGCGCGAATCGCCCGCTCAAGGCTCGCTCGCGCCAGCGGCAGCACCCGCTCGGCCTTGACCCGAAAGGCAGTGGGTAGCGCAGCGAGGTCGATGGCGTCGGCGAGATAAGTGGTTGGCACGAGGTATGTGCCACGCTGTTTCATCAGGGCAAATGTCTCGTCGTCGAGCATCGACCCGTGTTCGATGGACGCGACGCCCGCTCGAATGGCGGCCTTTATCCCTTCGTTGCCGTGCGCGTGGGCGGCCACCCTGACGCCGTGCCGCGCTGCTTCCCTGACGGCAGCCGCCATCTCTTCATCCGACATCTGTTGAGCGCCGACGCTTTCCTCGAAGGAGAGGACACCCGCCGTCGCGCAGATCTTGATGACCTTGGCACCGTGCTTCAGCTGGTACCTCACTGCCTGAGTCACCTGATCCGGCCCATCGACGACGCCATCCCGCACGGAAAGCTCGAGAATGCCCGGCCTAAGGCCGGTGGCATCGCAATGGCCACCAGTGATCCCAATGGAGTGCCCCGCGGGGATTATCCTGGGCGCCTCGATCCAGCCGTCATCCGAAGCCTTCATCAGGGCGACGTCTGCGAAGTCGCGAGATCCCACGTTCCTGACCGTGGTGAAGCCGGACATGAGCATCGCGCGCGCGTTCCGGACCCCGCGGACAGTGAGGGCTGGCGTTGCCTCGGTCACGTCCCGCATCTCCGAGCCGCGCTCGAGATTCGACGTGAGGTGCGTATGCGAGTCGATGAATCCAGGCAGCAGGGTGACGTTGCCAAGGTCGATCACCCTTGCCGTCGCTGGCGCGGCCGGGCCGCTTCCCGACGAAACGCTCTCGATGCGACCGTTGGCGACCACAATCACCGGCGAGGCTACGATCCTGCCCGTCGTCACGTCGAGCATCCGGGCGGCGCGGAGCACGACTGTTTCCTGCGCCTGGGTCGGGACGGCGACAGCGGTTAACGAAACCGTCAGCAGCTTCTTGAGATGCTCAATCACGGATCACTCCAGCTTCTTGAATTCAGGGTCCAGGAATAATAGTTGGACTCCAAATCGCCGGGGTGGTCGCGTCGCTGGTGCGCTACGCCACGTCCTGCGTCCTCTCAGGAAGCGAGCTCCAGGAGGCCAGAGACGCCTCGGTCGCAATGGGAAGCGTAAGGGTGAACGTTGAGCCCGCTCCCTCCGAGCTCTCCAGCGTCAGATCGCCGTGCATCGCGCGGGCGAGCTCCCTGCTGATCGAGAGCCCGAGGCCCACGCCTTGTTGGTTTGCCCTCGTCAGGTGCCGGTCGACCTGGACGAACGGCTCGAACACGCGGTCGATGTCCGTCGCACCGATGCCGACACCGGTGTCGATCACGCGAAATTGCACCATACGGCCCGCGGCAACGCACGTGAGGTCTACGCTCCCGGCAGCGGTGAATTTGATCGCGTTGGTAACGAGATTCAGCAGGATCTGCTGAAATCTCTCCGCGTCGGCTGCCACGGCAATGTCAGGATCGCACTGTGCTACAGTCAGCTTCAATCCTTTCGCCTTTGCCTGAAGGGCACAGAGGCCCTCGACTTCGGTGAGAACCGCATTGACGCCAATCGAGATGACGTGGAGCGGGCGTGCTCCCTCGAGCCGTGCCACCGTGAGAATGTCGTTGATGAGACGCAAGAGATAGGCGGCAGCGCGCTTGATCCGGCCGAGATCCTTGGCCTGCTCGGCGTTGACTATCCCACGTATTCCCATCTCCAGTATTTCCGTGTAACCGGAGATGGCGTTGAGCGGCGTGCGCAGCTCATGACTCATTGCTCTCAGAAATTGCGTCTTGGCGCTGTTGGCGTGCTCCGCCATCATCCGGGCTTCGCCTGCTTCCGCCAGCGCCGCTTCGAGCGCGCCGAGAGTTCGCTGCAGCTTGTCGGAGGACGCCTTGAGACGCAGCAGATTCCTTACTCGCACGGATAGCTCGGCGCGATCCACCGGCTTCGACAGGAAGTCCTCTGCTCCCGCACTCAGTCCAAGCATTCTCGCGTTTCGATCGTCAAGCGCCGTGATCATGATGACGGGGATACTGTTAGTGGCGGGATTCGCCTTGAGCCTGGCCGTCACTTCGTACCCATCCATGTCAGGCATCATGACGTCGAGCAGGATGAGGTCGGGCGGATCCTGAGCTACCAGAGCAAGCGCTTCCGCTCCCGCAACAGCCATCGTGACAATGTACCCCTGCGGCAGGAGCATCAATTCCAGCACCTCCCTGTTGTGGCGCTCATCATCCACAATCAGAATGCGCGCTGAGCGATCGTCGTCGGGGATCTCCGCCTTCTTCGGAAGCATCTCTGCTGTCACCTGACGGCCGGGGTCTTCCCCAGCTGCGCCGCGATGGTGGCCAGGAAATCCTTGTACGCGAGCGGCTTGGCGATGTAGCCATCACATCCCGCGGCTCGAATGCGCTGCTCGTCGCCTTTCATGGCGAGCGCTGTCAGGGCGATGACGGGAATAGAGCGCGTCACCGCATCCGCCTTTAGCAGCCCCGTTGCCTGGAGACCATCCATGCCGGGAAGCTGGATGTCCATCAGCACCAGGTCAGGCTGCTCAGCCCTTGCCAGCGTCAGCCCCGTTTCCGCATCGGTCGCACCGATCACCTGGTGCCCGACTGACTGCAACAGGAACGTCGCCAGCGTCATGTTGGCGGAGTTGTCCTCGATGACCAGAACTTTTGCCACGTCAGGTTGGCACGCGGCGCCCGGACATCGCCCGTCGTACCTCGGCGGTCAATCGATCAGGGTCGAAGTCGCTCTTCTTTTCCATGATCGCCGTCACATAACCATTGAGCTTGAATCGGTCCTCGTCGGTGACATCCTTGGCGGTGACCACCACGATCGGAATGCGCGCGGTGTCCGGCTGTTCGTGCAGTGCCGCGACCACGTCGAAACCGTTCACGTCCGGCATCATCAGATCGAGCACCAGCAAGTCGGGCAGCTCCAGGCGCGCCGCATCGATTGCCTCCTGTCCGCCGTATGCTCGCAAGACGGTGCTGGCGAGGCCGTGCATATGGACGGCGACGAGCTCCACCGCCTTCGGATCGTCGTCTACGATCAGGACCTTGAGCGTTTCACCCGCAGCGATAGGAAACAAATCGAGGGCGACGAGGGCGTCGTAGAGCTCCTGCCGCGAGATCGGTTTCTGCATCACCGCCGCAGCTCCGAGCGCGAATCCCTTGCTGGGATCAGCCACGATCGAGATGATGACGACCGGAATGTGACTGAGCGCCGGAATCTGCTTGATGCGACCCAGGAATTCCCAGCCGTCCATTTCCGGCAGCATGATATCGAGCGTAATGAGCGACAACCGCTGCTGGGCAGCGATCTGCAGCGCCTCCTCCGCGGTGGCGGCGTGAAGGACCGTGAAGCCCTCCGCCTCCAGCTGCACACGGATCAGATCCGCGGATTTGAAATCGTCTTCGACTACCAGCGCAGCGCGCGCTCCCGGCAGCACAGCCGGGAGCGGAGACACCGGCGTTATCGTCCGCAGCGCGGGCATGTCCTCGTGCGACCGTAACGGCAGCCAGACCATGAACCGCGAACCCTCGCCGACCGCGCTTTCCACCGCCACCGTCCCGCCGTGCAGCTCGGCGAGGAGCTTGATCATTGCCAGACCAAGTCCCGTGCCCTCGAACTTTCGCGCCAGACCACTGTCGATCTGGCTGAATGGCTTGAACAACGCGTCCAGCCCTTCGGACGAGATGCCGATTCCGGTGTCAGTAACGCTGATCTTGATGAATTCCTCGAACTCGTTGGCGGCGAACGGGAAGCTGCGGCCCGTCCAGGAGCCCGAGAGCTCGCCCACGTCGGCGCGCGCCACCCGTTCAGCCTGAAGGCTCACCTTGCCGCCATCGCTGGAGAACTTGACGGCGTTGGACAACAGGTTGTACACGATCTGCTTGACCTTGCGGGCGTCGGCGCGGACCGAGCCCAGCTCCGATGGGACATCCATGGTCACCTGGATGCGCCGGCTCGCGGCCTTTTCCCTGATGATGGAAAGGCTGTTCGTCATCATGGCGGCGATGTGCACCGGCTCCAGATCGAGCATCATCTTGCCCGCTTCGACCTTGGACAGATCCAAGATGTCGTTGATCAGCGAGAGCAGGTGCTTGCCGCTGCTGAAGATGTCGCCGATGAACTTGCGCTGCTGGTCGGTCATGTCCCCGAGCAAGCCGTCGCCGAGGACCTCCGAGAAGCCGATGATCGCATTGAGCGGAGTGCGGAGCTCGTGGGACATGTTGGCCAGGAATTCGGACTTCAGGCGACTGGCATCTTCCAGCTCGGCGTTTTTCAGCTGCAGCGTTTGCTCGAAGCGCTTCAGCTCGGTGACGTCGCGCGCGGAAGCAAACACTCCCTGCAGCCTCCGGTCACGGTCGTGGAATGTGGTGGCGTTGTAGGAGACGACCGTCAGCGTGCCGTCTCTGGCGCACGCGGTAAGCTCGTAGTTGGTCACCTTCCCTTCGCTCAGCACGCGATTGATTCCCGCCTCGGCGCGCGCCGAATCAGTGAAGTAGCCCTTGAACGGCGCGCCGATGAGCTCGTCCCGCGTGCATCCGGTGAGCGCCTCCATCTGCTTGTTGACGTCAGTGATGATGCCGCGCGGGTCGGTGGTCATCAGCGCGTCGATGTTGCTCTCGAGGAGGGAGCGCGTATAGAAGTGCTGATCGCGCAGGCGCTGATCGAGCTTCATCCGCTCCTCTTCGATCTGCTTGCGGGCCGTGTTGTCGGTGCCGATGAGCAGATAGCCGATGATGGCGTCCTGGGCGTCGCGCAGTGCGGTCACCGACACCACTGCCGGGAACCGGCTTCCATCCTTTCGAATGTAGGTCAGCTCGTAGATGTCCTCGATACCACGCGACGCCTTGAAGACCAGCGCCTCGAAGCCCGGCGTGATCGGCGTCCCGAGCTCGACGCTCAGCGCCTTGGCGCGGGCGATCACTTCCTGTGGATCGGAGATGTCGGCCGGCGTGTTCTTGTTCATGACTTCGGCGGCCGTATAGCCCAGCATCCGCTCGGCGCCGACGTTGAAGATCTGGATGACGCCTTTCGCGTCGGTGGCGATGCTCGAGAAGTTGGCGCTGTTGAAGATCGCGCTCTGGAGCGCCCCCGCCTTGCGCAGCGCTTCCTCGGCTTCCTTGCGCGCGGTGTTGTCGGTGCCGATCAACAGATAGCCGATGATCGATTCTCTCGCGTCGCGGAGCGCTGTCACCGACACCACGGCCGGAAAACGGCTGCCATCCTTCCGGATGTAGGTGAGCTCGTAGATGTCCTCGATGCCGCGCGACGCCTTGAACACGAGAGCCTCGAAACCGGGCGTAATCGGCGTGCCCAGCTCGACGCTAAGCGCCTTGGCCCGCGCGATCACTTCCTGTGGATCGGAGATGTCGGCCGGCGTGATCTTGTTCATGACGTCGGCGGCCACGTAACCGAGCATCCGCTCGGCGCCGACGTTAAAAATCTGGATGACGCCGTTGGCGTCGGTCGCGATGCTCGAGAAATTGGCGCTGTTGAAGATCGCGCTCTGGAGCGCGCCGGCCTTGATCAAAGCCGCTTCCGCCTGCTTGCGGGCGGTGTTGTCGGTGCCGATGAACAGGTATCCGATGATGACATCCTGGGCATCGCGGAGTGCGGTGACGGACACGATCGCCGGAAACTGACTGCCGTCCTTTCGGACCTTGGTCACCTCGTAGATGTCTTCGATCCCCCGGGCGGCCTTGAACACCAGTGCCTCAAAGCCGGGCATTATCCGTTTGCCGAACTCCTCGCTGAGCGCCCTGGCTCGAGCGACCAGCTCCACGGGCTCGTGGAGGTCCGCCGGGGTGATCTTGTTCATCACTTCGGCCGCGGTGTAGCCCATCATCCGTTCGGCACCGACGTTGAAGATCTGGATCACACCATTCGCATCGGTCGCGATGCTGGAGAAATTGGCGCTATTGAAGATTGCGTTCTGAAGCGCTCCCGTCCTCAGCAGAGCCTCGGCGCGTCCCACTTCTGCAGTGAGGCGCTTCTTGGCGGCACTGCGGCGGACCACCGCGGGCTTGCGGCGTCGGTCTGCGGGGGGAGTTTTTAGGGGATTCATGACGTTTCCTGGGTGTTCAAGCTCTCAGCGCTTTCGCTGGCGAGGATGCGGTGTGATTGACATCAGCTCCGCTGTGGGGCCAAACGCCGAGCGGCTGGAGCGCGTGCTGCGAAATGAAGCCGCAGTGCTCGCATACGATCATGACCGCGGGGATCGTCGTCCTTTCAGCGCTGTTGCGCTCCATGGTCGCCTGGACTTCCAGCATTGAGAATTCACTGACGGTCCATTGGCTGTCGCGACAGCGCGGGCAGCTGCCTGCGCCGCGAAGCTTTAAGGCGGCGACAATTCTGTGCTTGTCGTCCGCGGAAATTCCTTTGTAGTTATTCATGAAGAGCCCTCGATTAAGTTGGCTTTTGAGATTGAACGCTGTCGCTCTCTACGCCGAGATTATCGGCGGCGGCGAAGAACAGGGGCCGATAGGCTTCGACACACCAGGCGACGGCTTGTCTCGATATCGCTTTGTAAGCGTGCGAAGGAAATGGCTTCGGGCGAGGCGCCGCTTCCTGGGCGGCGCGAACCATCTCACGTATCTGGGGAACGATTTCCGAAAGTGGCCTTCCCCGCTGCTGTTCCGCTTCGACTTTCGCCTTTACCGCGACGCGAAGCGTCCTGATGAACGCAAACAGCCCTTCGTCGTCCGGTGAGACGAGATCGTCGGGCAGGCCGACGACGGCTTTTGGGAAGTCTTCCATGAGCGCCCTGGCGGTGAGATAGGCGTCGCCAGTAGCGCCACATGCCGCCCCCAACTCGAGGCGGATCGATATGCGGGCTGGTGGGAACGTCCCGCACGTGATCAATGATGATCTCTCCTTCTAACATCTAAGCACTTTCCGGTCCCAAATAGGGTTCGTCGCTCGAGCTAAGGGTGAACCATGGACCCATTTGGCTGCATCCTTGGACCCATTTGGCTGCATCCTTGCGGTCTGCATCAGTGCTGTCAGGCGCCCATCGGGCAACGCAGCACAGCCGCAAACGGCTCCAACCTTTCTGCCTCGGCGCTTCAGCGACGCCTCCGTGGCCTTCCGGGGACAAAATGCCATTTCACGAAAGGTTTCTGCGGGTCAAGCCCGAAGACGTGTCTATCGTGCCTGACACCAAATACCCGACCTCCGAGGAGCGCGAGGTCTTCGTGCGCACGGATCTCACGCGCCGCCTGAAGAAAATTTGCGAAAACATGTCCGGCGCCGAATTCGAAGTCCTACTCGCAAAAATGACTCGCGAGCAGCTGAGAGACGACGCGAGCCGCGGACGCGGACTTCAGTTCGGCTGAGGGCCAGCGCCCCAAGCGGGAGACCGCGCGCGGGGAGGGCACGGTTGAATAAGTGCGTGCTCGCGGGATAATTTGTTGGGCATGACTGAATCCGAATCCTCCCGCCGCCTGAGTTACCGCGGCTCCGCTAGCGGCTCCCGAGCGTGCCGCATCGGTCTCGGTGACATTCATGCCGACGTCCAACTTGGGTAGCGAGAGCCTTTCGCGGGACGAATCGGCGGCCCGAAAGATCGCGCGGCGCCTGATCGAGAGTCGTCAGTCTGAACGGGTTCGCGACGACACCCCTGCCCGCGCTGCCGCCGCCGCGTGCGGATACCTCTATCGGGATCTCGCGCGCTGGGTGGGACACGACGGCTGCCACGCGCTTTTCACGCGGGCGTTGGCACAGGCGCGGACGGAGGGCCCAGTGCTGGAACAGATTCAACTGCGTGCCCGGTCGGAGCCGTACCTCGAGGGCGTAGCCGAGACTATCATGGCACATGGGGACGCGGCCCCCGCCAAAGCACTCGAGTCGATGCTCCGCCAATTGATAGAGCTTCTCGGTCGACTCATCGGAGATGACATGGCAATGAAACTGATCGAGCGAAGTCTGACGGCGAGCGACCGTGGTGGTATCACATCCAATAGCAGGCGGGAGGAAGCGTGACGGCAGAGCAAGCGGCGATTCGGAGTCTTCCCAGCGGAGTGCCGGGCCTGGACGTCGTACTCGGCGGCGGATTGCCGGAATACTCCTTCAATCTGCTTGCGGGTGGCCCGGGCTCCGGCAAGACGACGCTGGCGCAGCAGATCGTTTTCGCTAATGCGACCGTCGAGCGACCGGCACTGTACTTCACGGTTCTGGGAGAGCCGACGCTCAAGATGCTGCGCTACCAGCGGCAGTTCAGCTTTTTCAATCCGGATCTGGCAGGATCTGCCATCCAGTACATCAATCTCACCTCGGAGGTCGTGGATGGAGATCTGAGCGGCGTCCTCGAGCGTATCGTCAGCGAGACTGAGCGCGCGAAACCAGGAGTCGTCGTCGTCGATTCTTTTCGAACGATCGGGGCTCAGCAAGGCAGCTCGGCGCGCAACGGCGCGCTCGATCTCGACCAATTCGTTCAGCGGCTCGCCCTTCACCTGACCTCCTGGGAAGTGACCTCTTTCCTGCTCGGTGAGTACGTCGAGGAGGAGCAGCGGAATCCAGTATTCACTGTGGCCGACGGAATCATCTGGCTTTCGCAGGCGACCGATCGAAACTCGGTCGCTCGGAAGCTCCAGGTGGTGAAGTCACGCGGCCGCGCGCCGATGCCCGGACTGCATACCTTCAGAATCACCGACGATGGACTCCAGATCTTTCCGCGCATTCCCGAGCAGACGCGCAAACGGAAGCTGCACAAGCGCGAGCGACTATCGACCGGAGTTAAGGGGATGGACGAGATGATCGGCGGCGGAGTCATTGCCGGCGATGCGGTGATGCTCACCGGTCCGGCCGGGAGCGGGAAGTCGACCGTCGCCACCCAATTCATGGTAGCGGGACTGGCAAACGGAGAGACCGGAGTCATCGCGCTCTTCGAGGAGTATCCCGAGGAGTACCTTGCCCGTGCCAACACGCGAAATCCCGACATCGGAAGGATGATCAGTAGCGGTAAGCTCGAGTTGATCTATCTCCGCCCACTCGATCTCTCCGTCGATGAAACGCTCGCGGCTATCCTCGAAGCGGTAGAACGACTCAAGGCGAAGCGCGTCGTCATCGATTCTCTGTCGGGATTCGAGGTCGCCCTCGCCCCCACCTACCGCGAAGACTTCCGCGAGTCGCTATACCGGTTGGTTGGTACGCTCACCGGCACCGGCGTCACGGTTTTCATGACTGCCGAAGTTTCCGAAGCGTTCTCCGAGGCACGCTTCACGACGGAAAAGGTGTCCTTCATCACCGATGAGATCATCGTCCAGCGGTACATCGAGCTTGAAGGAGAGCTCCGGCGGGTGATGGCCGTAATCAAGATACGTGGAAGCGAGCACACCCATGAGTTCAGAACGTACGAGGTCACGGCTAAAGGAGTGGTCGTCGGTGGTTCACTCAAGGATTACGACGGAATTATCACCGGTGTGCCAACATTACGCGCGAAACCGGCCCGGAAAACACGAAGCAAGTAGGGCGGCATGACCTCCAGAAGTCGCCCTGACTCCGCGCACTGGGCCGGACCTTCGGTCCAGCAGGCGCTGTGGGACTACATGCAGCAAGCCCCATTGCCATTCGCCATTACGCGTGGCGCGGACCATGGGCTCGTCTATGCGAATTCAGCGTTCCGCCGCCTGGTCGGTGTCGCGCACAGTGACGCGCTCGGAGCGCCAATCGCCAAAGCACTAGCGCAAACAGAAGGCCGTGCCATGAAGAGACTGCTGGATCGTGCATTCCGCGATGGCGTCGAATTATTGGATCAGCGCGTCGATCCTTCGAGTGAGCAAGCGAGCGGCTGGCAATGCAGCGTGTGGCCAGTGATCGGAGCTCACGGCAAGGCAGAGGCGCTTGGAATCGAGGTTCGCGCGCTGAGGCCTCCGGACGCTGGACTCGACCTGCAGCGGCAGGTCGCCGAGCAAATGCTCCTCGGCGCGCTGCGCGAACGCGGTCTAGCCGAGGACGCGGAAACCGCCCGTCGCCGGGCAGCGTTTCTGGCCGAAGCCGGCCGTCTCCTCGCCGAATCCGTGACACAGGCCAGCACGTTCATTGCGCTCGCGAAGCTCGCGCTCCCGACTCTGGGAGCCTGGTGCATCATGGACATCCTGGGGCCCGATGGTGCGATCCAGCGCCTGGGGATTTATCACCCTGATCCTGAAAAGCAAAGACTCGCGAAGCAGCTGGAAGCGACGTGGGGGCCTCGGAAGGACGATCCATTCGGCGCGCCGGCTATGCTGCGTGATGCAAGAACGATCGAGATCACACACGATATCGAGGCTATACTCGCGGCGAGGGCCGGTAGTCCAGAGAATCTGCACATTCTCCGTCAGCTCGGCATTGGATCGTTCCTGACCGTGCCGCTTGTTGCCCGTAACAAACTTCTGGGCGCGATCACATTCGTCAGCGCTCAACGCGGAATCACGCCTAGTCCGGAGGACGTGCAGCTCGCTGAGGACCTGGCGGCGCGCGGCGCACTCGCACTCGACAACGCTCAGTCGTATGACCTGGCGCTGGTGCTCAAGCAGACCGCCGAGACCGCGAACAGGGCGAAGACAGCGTTTCTCGGCGCGATGAGCCACGAGCTGCGCACGCCTCTCAACGCGATTGGCGGCTACATCGATCTGCTAGACATGGGTCTGAGAGGTCCCGTGACCGATCAGCAGCACGCCGACTTCGCGCGCGTGAAAACAAGTCAGCAGCATCTCGTCCTCCTCATCACCGAAATCCTAACCTTCGCGCGCGTCGGCAGCGGCCATATGACTTACGCGGTCAGGGACGTCAAAGCCTGCGATGCAATGCGTCAGGCGATCGATCTGGTCGAGCCTCTTTTCGGGCAAAAGGGGCTTGTGTTCGACGGAATCTCCGGCGATCCGACCGTGACGGCTCGCGCCGACCCGGACCGGGTGATTCAGATTCTCGTGAATCTGCTCTCTAATGCGATCAAGTTTACGGGCACTGGCGGCCACATCGGCGGCCACTGCGATGTCACGGAAGACACCGTCACATTACGGATCAGCGACACCGGGGTCGGCATCGCCGCCGACGAGCACGAAGCCATCTTCGAGCCATTTATCCAGCTGAAGGAAGGTTTTGCCGACCGGGAGAGCGGCGTCGGATTGGGGCTGGCGATAAGCCGCGATCTCGCCCGGGCGATGAAGGGCGATCTTACTGTGGAGAGCGCGATAGGAAAAGGCGCACGCTTCACTCTATCTCTCGCGCGAGCGGGCGCAGATGCGGAGAATTGATCGACGCTTAGAGCCCGAGCTTCTTTCGGGTAAATGGTCGCGCGAATGCCGCGGGTGGATTGTGCGAGGTCGCGAGGTCGTACGCTTTCTGATGAAGCGCCTTCGCTTTCTCAGCCTGGCCCAGCCGCTCGTATGTCGTGGCCAGCAGAACGTGCATGAAGGGGTCGCGATCGTTGCCCCGCATCGCGACCGCTCTCGTCAGCTCGGTCTCGGCGGTCTGTAGATCGTTGGTGTAGAGCGCGACGTATCCCGTCAGATACGGAAAGAAGCGCGCCTGCTGCGATGCCATCGCGGAATCCGAGTCGAGCGTGCGGCGCGCTGCATCGACATGCTGCTTCGCTTCAACCGCATTACCGCGGCGAGCGGCGAGTCGAGCGAGAGCATGGTGCAAGCGATAGTCCCAGAGACTTTTCGGGTGAGTCTTCGGCGCCGGCTCCTTGAGACCGAGCTCGCTGCCCAGGCGGTAGTACTTCTCAGCCGTATTCAGCTCTCCAACGTCGATGCACACGCGCGCGGCTTCGTTGGCCATCTCGCCCTGCTGATAAAACGCGTTCTGCGGCTCTGCACTCTCCCGCGTCTTCCAGTAAGCGATGACCATCTCCTCGTACTTCACGGTGTTCTGGCAATCGCCGTCGAAAGCGTAGGACATCGCCATCCGTCGCTGCGCAGCCGCTTTCGCTGCCGGCGTTTTGGCGGTGTCTATCATGCGTTGGAACGCGGCGCGGGCTTCGGCACTTCGTCCCTGCGTGTCTAGACGTCCAACATCGCGGAGGGCTTCCCGCCAGGGATCGCGGGGTTGCTGCTGCTCCTGCGCGTCGACGGAAGACGCGATCGAGAGAAACAGCAGGGCAGCTACGAAGGGCGCTCGGCGGGCGGATTGACCAGTAATTGGACTCATGGAGCAAAAATAACCGTTCGCCCGCTATTTATCCGCGCGCCGAGCTGATGAACACTGTCCGCTCATGACGGCCACGGTTTAACGCGAGCGCGCCGAACGCCCGGACAGCCGCGCCAGGCACACGGCGATCCACATCCTTATCGCGGACGTAATTCCTAGCGCGGCGACCTACTACTCTCTGTCGGCGAACGTTCGCCTGATCTGACGGCATCGGACTGAGGGATGCACCGTGCCAATCGCGGTGAACACAGTCCACAGGAGGTCTACAATGAACGTTCCCATCATTCGATCGTCCGTACTGCGCCAATCGGTGGTGATGGTCGCGGCGATCAGCGCCTGCACGGATGCCCCGACCGCGCCAGTACCACTGGACGTCCCCCCGGTTACCAGCCGTGTATCGCCGCGAGTTCAATGCGATCCGGACAACGGAGGCATCACACTTCCTCCGGGGTTCTGCGCGGTGGTCGTCGCGGACCTCGTCATCGATGGCGAGCCGGCGCGCGCAAGGCACATGGCGGTCACGCCGAGCGGCGAGATATTCGTCGCGATCAACAGCCCTCGCAATCAGAATCCGTCGTTCGGAATTATCGGACTCCGCGACAAGGATGGCGACGGACGAGCCGACGAGAGATCGCAGTTCAGTCCCGGGTTGGGCGGAAGCGGGATAGCGTGGCGGAACGCGTCGCTGTATTTCGGAGCGAACGACCGCGTCCTGCGCTTCCGCCTGCCTGCGGGGAGGCTCACCCCGGTGGGTGGACCGAGAGTGGTCGTGTCAGGGCTGCCGAATACCGGCGATCATATCAGCAAGACAGTAGTGCTCGCTGATGGCCATCGACTCTTCGTGAACGTCGGATCGGCATCGAACTCCTGCCAGGTTGCAAATCGGCAGTTGGAGTCGCCCGGCGTATTCCCGTGTCCTGAGCTTCCCGTGCGGGCGGGTGTATGGCTGTTCGACGCCCGTAGAACAAACCAGACCCAGGAAAGCGGGCAGCGATATGCCACTGGGCTTCGGAACATGGTCGCTCTGGCGGTGAATCCCGCGAACGGCGAGCTGTATGGCGCTCAGCACGGGCGTGACATGCTGTTCGAGAACTGGCCGCAGTTCTATACTCAGGAAGAGGACGCGGTACTGCCGTCAGAGGAATTCATCAGGATTTCGCGGGGCAGCGACAACGGATGGCCGTATTGTTACTTCGACGATGTCTTCGAGCACCGAAAGGTGCTGGCTCCTGAATACGGTGGAGATGGTCAGCGGGTGAGCGGAAGTCAGGGCATCAACTGCGCCAGTTTCAATCAGCCGCTGGCGAATTTCGGCGCGCATTGGGCGCCGAACGGACTCCATTTTTATTCCGGCAAGCAATTCCCGCAGAGATACCGCGGCGGGGCGTTCATAGCGTTCCACGGCGGCTTCGACCGGGCTCCGCTTCCGAATGAAGGTTTCAACGTGATGTTCCTGCCCATGGGTCGGAACGGGTCTCCTTCAGGTAGCGCCGAAGTTTTCGCTGACGGCTTCGCCGGGCCGGGCCAGCCTCTGCCAGACGCCGCGCTACACCGTCCGGTGGGCGTCACAGAGGGTCACGACGGCTCTCTCTATGTATCCGACGACCGTGGCGGGCGGATCTACCGAATCGTGTTCGTAGGCAACTGAACGGGAACCGTCCGACCTGAGAGTAATCTGGATAACAAAGCCCCGCCGGGACGCTAAGTCACGGCGGGGCTCATGAGCTGCTTCAAGAGTCTGGACGTCCTTCTCAGGCTGCCGGGGCGGGGCGCTCAGGCTTTCGCCAAGCCGGCCTCTGATGCACGGGCCGCGCTTCTATCGCAAGCCGCTCAGCATAAAAAGCGACGATCCGCGCCTGGACTGATTTCCTGGTGTCGCTCGCCGAGGCCTCGAACGGAGCGTAGCGCGTGCTCTCCGCAGTGCCGAGGTGGAACCACCACCAAGGCGTCATCCCCTCCCGGCGCGGGACTTCGACTGAACAGAAAAACGTGCGTCCTTCATCCTCGAACTCGAATTCTTTCACTTTTTTCCCTTGAACGTATGATTCAATCTACTCGATGGACCGGAGCGAACGCGGCTTGACGTGTCCCCCACCGGTATGGACACTTCATCGGAACCCCAATGAAATACCCATTTCAGGCCCTTGCCTGCGTGCTCGCTGCGTCCACTTTGCTCGTCCTTCCGGTCCGGGCGCAATCAGTCGAGCAGGGCGTTCGGCTCTTCGATGCCAGGAAGTATGCCGATGCGAAAACCGTTCTTCTTCCGCACGGGGAAACGACGCGATTGCTGCGTACTACCTCGGCAGAATCGAGATCGCTAACAATGATGCCGGCAAAGCCGCGGAGTGGTTCGAGCGCGCGGTGAGTATCAATCCGAAGAGCGCCGTCTATTACGGTTGGCTGGGCCGAGCATATGGGATTCAGGCGCGGAGCGCGAACATGTTCAGGGCGGCATCCCTCGCCAGGAGATCCAGGAACGCGTTGGAGACCGCGCTCACTCTCGATCCCGACAATCTCGACGTGCGCGATGATCTGATCGTTTACTACAGCCGGGCGCCAGGTTTCGTGGGTGGCAGCAAGCAAAAGGCCCGTGAGATGCTGATCGAGATAAGAAGGCGGAATGCGTATCGCGGATCGCTGGCGGCGGCGAGTCTCTGCACCACGGAGAAGGACATCGCGTGTACGGAACGTGAGCTAACCGGAATGGTGACAAGATATCCCGACAGCGCGGTCGTCTACGCTTCACTGGCCGCTTTCTACGGGGACCAGAAACAATTCGACAAGGCTTTCGACCTGGTGACTCAGAGGCTGCGCACCAGGCCGAACGAGCTCACAACTCTTTATCAACTCGGACGGACCGCATCACTATCGGGCCAGAACCTCGATCGGGGGGAACAGGCTCTCAAGACTTACCTCGCTAATCCAACTCCAGAGCGAGGACCGGCGCCGGCCCACGTTCATTACCGTCTCGGCATCATCTACGAGAAGAAGGGGGCGAAAGATCTCGCCCGCGAGGAGTATCGGGCTGCCCTGCTGCTGAACCCGAGGCACCAGGATGCGCAGAAGGCGCTGGCCGCGCTCGAGTAGCGGCTTTCTCCCGTTCGCCAGTTAATTGAGCGAGCGCGCCTCCGTTCCCTTGGGCACCGCGCATATAGGACACGGCCCCATCTTTGGCGCCGACCCATGAATCAGTGTAACCGGGCCTAAGGACCGTTCTGGCAAGACCGGTGTAGGCATGTCTACGATGAACCACGGGATGCTTGCTCGACAAGCATTCCCTGAACTTGAAACCGGACCCCGCATGCTCTCCCTTTCCCGCTGTTTTTCTAATGGCCCGCATGAGCGCGTCCTCGGCGCGGGCTCGTATGAATGCAGCCGACCAGGCAAGAAGAAGCAAACAGGGCTGATTGAGCGCTCGTAGCGGGTCTCATAGCTCACGCCCGCCCAGGTTTTCTGTTCAGAAAGCGTTGCGGCGCTTCGTTCAGCAAGCGCCGTTGCCGTTCGCCATTACACGCGGCGCGGAGCACACTCTCGTGTACGCGAATTCCGCCTTCGGCCGCCTGTCCGGCGTCGCCGCTGGTGACGCGCTCGATGCACCAATTGCCACCGCGTTCACCGGGACCGGAGGAAGCGCGCTCAGCACAATTCTCGATCGAGCAGCTCGCGACGGCGTCGAGTTATTGGACCAGCGCATCGACGTGCCGAGTGAGATAGCGAGCGAGTGGCAGTGCAGTGTGTGGCCCGTGATCGCCGACAACGGAAGGGTCGAGGCTTTCGGCATCGAGATTCGCGAGCCAAGTCCGCCGGACGCTGCGCTCGAACTGCAGCGGCAGGTTGCCGAGCAGATGCTTCTCGGTGCATTGCGAGAACGCGGTTTCGCCGATGATGCCGCGGCCGCGAACCGGGCGAAGACAGAATTCCTCCGGGTGATGAGCCACGAGCTGCGCGCGCCGCTCAACGCGATAGGGGGCTACATCGAGCTCCTCGATATGGGGTTGCGGGGCCCCGTGACCGAGGATCAGCGCGCCGATTTCGCGCGCGTGAAAGCCAATCAGCAGCACCTCGCCCTCCTCATCACTGAAGTCCTCAACTTCGCGCGAGTCGGAAGCGGCGGGATGTCTTACGCCGAGAGCGACGTCAACGGTTGCAATGCGCTCAGGCACGCGATCGAGCTGATCGAGCCACTCATCGCGCAGAGAGGGCTCGTCTTCGACGGGATCTCAGGTGACCAGAGCATCGTCGCACGCGCGGATCCGGAGAAGGTTGCTCAGATTCTGGTGAACTTGCTCTCCAATGCAATCAAGTTCACACCGGGAGGCGGGCACATCAGCGCCGAGTGCGCCGCAGCGGATGACACCGTGACTCTGCGCGTCATTGACACTGGGTTAGGCATCGCCACGGCAAAACTGGAAGCCATTTTCGAGCCCTTCACTCAGCTGAAGGCTGACCTCACCGATCGGGAGCGCGGCGTTGGGCTGGGACTGGCGATAAGCCGCGACCTCGCCCGGGCGATGAAAGGCGATCTCACCGTGGAGAGCACCGAAGGAAAAGGTACGCGCTTCACCCTTTCTCTTCCGCGCGCGAGCGAACGCCAGGAGGCGATTAAGACAACTTGAAACGCGCCACTCCCAGCTCTTCTGGCTCTAGCAGTTAAGGTTAATGCATGTCCATTTACTTCCACGTCTCCCGCGCCCTGTTTCTCGTCGCCCTTGGCGCGGTATTCCTTGGGCGCGCCGCCTACGCTCAACCGGGCGGTGATCGCGCAACGTCGATTAAACCGGGTGAGTCCTGTCCACCGGGCACGACGGAGATTCGACCACGCAGCTGCCTGGGGCCCGAGGAGTCTGCGCCGAGCATACTCGACTATCGGCCGCGATCCACGCTCGTCGTGCCTGCGCACGTCGTGAAGAAAGCCCGCTACCCGGCGATCGACTTTCACGGGCATCCACAGCGGATGCTGGGCTCGGCCGAATCGCTCGCGCGCCTCGGAGCGGAGCTCGACAGCCTCAACGTCCGGCTGATGATCGTGGCGAGCAACGTCTCGGGCGACGCTCTCAAGCGGACGGTCGCGACGATCAACGCGTCGCCCTCCATGAAGGACCGCGTCCGCGCGTTCACCGGGGTCAGCTTGCAGAACGTCGGGCCGGGATGGGCGGAGCGCGCTGTGGCGCAGCTCGAGGCCGACGCTGCCGCGGGAGCGGTAGGCATTGGAGAGATCGGAAAGGGTTTTGGCCAGTCGATCCGGAAGGCGGACGGCTCGCGCCTGGCGCTCGATGACCCCGACCTCGATCCCATTTGGCGAGCCGCTGCCCGTCTCAGGCTGCCGGTGTTCATCCATACCGGAGATCCACAGGAGTTTTACAAACCGGTGGACTATAGTAATGAGCGCTGGCTCGAGCTCTCGCTCTTCCCGGGGCGTCGAGTGCCACCCGACCAGCGTCCGAACTTCGACGAGCTGATGAAGGAGCGCGACAACCTGTTCCGACGGCATCCAAACACCACGTTCGTCGCCGCGCACATGGGCTGGCACGCAAACGACCTGGGCCGCCTTGGCAGGATCCTGACGGAAATGCCCAACGTGTACGTGGATGTCGGCGCGATCCTTTACGACATCGCTCGGCAGCCGCGCGTGGCCCACGATTTTTTCGTCAAGTTCCAGGACCGAATTCTTTTTGGCAAGGACTCCTACCAGCCGGAGGAGTATCCGTTCTACTGGCGAGTGTTCGAGACACGTGACGACTACTTCGACTATTACCGCGACTATCACGCGTTCTGGAAGTTGTACGGCATCGGTCTGCCGGACGACGTGCTGAAGAAAGTGTATTACAAGAACGCGTTGAAGATCACGCCGCGCTTACCGCAGACGGGTTGGCCGCCCTGAGGGTTCCTGGTAGTCTGTGCTTCTGCTTTTGTTTGCGTCAATTTACGGACGTGTGTTGCTGCGCACCTAACGCCAGGATGAGAACATGGAAAAGTCGGGCGCGAGCCGGGGCCAATCGGCATCCGAGCTCATCTCGAAAAGAATCGCCGAGCTCCGGGACTGGCGCGGGGGAACCCTCAGCAGAATGCGCAAGCTCATTAAGGAAGCAGATCCGGACGTCGTCGAGGAGTGGAAGTACATGGGCACTCCCATTTGGTCACACGACGGCATCATCTGCACTGGCGAATCCTACAAGAATGTCGTGAAGCTTACCTTCGCCAGGGGCGCGTCTCTGAAGGATCCGGCCCGTCTCTTCAACTCGAGCCTCGACGGAAACGTACGCCGCGCGATCGACATCCACGAAGGAGAAGAAGTTGACGAGTCCGCCTTCAAGGCGCTCGTTCGCCAAGCGGTCGCCCTCAACAGTTCCGGCAAAGCGAAACCTTCGAAGAAAGCGAAATCCTAAGGCGAGTCTTCACCATCCCGCTAAGGGGTAAGCAGTCTGGTGAACGACAGCGAGCCTAACTTCCAAGTACTGTTTTGCTGCGCGTAAACTTCTGTAACCACGAAGGGATTGCTGACCGAAAGGCGCTAGCACTGCTTTTCGATAGGGACTGCCGATTGCTGCGGAGTCGCGTGACCGCGCGCGGCGCGGGCACGCTTGACCTCGCACGAGCGGGGATATGTGTCCTCTGCCAGGAGCAACAGCGCGTCAGCCGCATCCGAACGATTCTCCTCTCGCAATGTCTCGATGACGTCCAGCAGCGCAGCCTCATTCAGCACGTACCGCTGGGGAGCGGTACGCATTTCCGCAGTCATTCGGCGGAACATTGCCCGGGCCGAGTCGGCGCCGTAAGCTCGCGCGGCCTTGAGCACGAGACGGGAGATGCTACGCGGATACTCATAGGGTTCGCCGGCCAGATAATGCGCGATCCGGCGGAATGGAAAGTCCTGGTCGCTGTCTTCCGCGAGCTGAACGATGATCGTTCGCGTCGGCGCGTGGACGTAAATGCGCTGGCCGCGTGAGCCATCAGCGTAGAAGTCTCGTTCGGCGGCCCAGTTATGCATCGGCAGCCACCAATACAGCTGGTGCTGCATGCGATACCACGTAGTCACTTCGGGCTCGGTGCGCGAGGTGTCGAGCTGTGTCGACTGCCGGACCCAATCGCGTGGGATGATCTGCGTGCCGTTCCACTCGCCATCGTTCAGATACAGTCGCCCGAAACGCGCGTAGTCCCGGGCCGTGGCGTTGAATCCCGACGACACATTCTCGACGCCACCTCGGTGGTCGAGGATGTACGTCGCGTTATGCTCGGTGCCGATCCGGCGCCAGATCGATTCCTCTAGCTGCGCGGCGATCGTCTTGCCCGTGGCGCGGGCGAGCACGAGGCCTATTAGCTCCGCGTCGCTATCCTTGTACGCCCAGGGCGCACCAGGCGGCTCTTCACGGCGCATGTCGATCAGCGAGCGTACCCTGTCCGTCGTGTAATAGAAGTGAGCGTCGCTGGACAGAAGGTTGTGGAGCAGACCTCCGTCGGCGCGCGTGTAAGCGAGCCCCGATTTCATGCCCAGGAGATGCCTGAGAGTGATTCCGTTGAAAGCCGGATTGCTGGCAAACTCAGGGAGGTAAGACGTGATGGGGTCGTCGAGATTCCTGATTGCGCCCCATCCGAGGGCAACGCCGACCAGCGCCGAGGTGATCGATTTCGCGACCGAGAAGGAGCTCCACCGACCCGCGTCCGTGAGCCCGCCGTTGTAGCGCTCATAGAGGACGGTATCGTTGCGGATGACGAGGAAGGCGCGGATCCGATGTTTCGCGACGTACTGGTCGAATCGTCGCATCTCGCCGTCTGTGTCCCGAACCATCACGGTGTCGAGATCCGTGCGTGGCGACGCGCTGGCGTAAAACCGGAACGGAACGTAGGCGTGACGCACGACCCGCTGGTCGAAGATGCGGTCCTGCACGTTGGGGAGCGGATCACGCCAGCGCAGGATGCGATAGATCGTGCAGCCCTGAATCGATAGCGCCGCCACCAGCAGCGTCAGCGCTCCTCCAGCACGCTTTGCAAGGCGGCGCTTCCGGGTCGCCGGCGCCTTCTTCTCCGCCTTTGGGGTGGCGACGGCCGCGAACGAGTCGCCGGTCAGGAGCTCGAGGCCCAAGCGCGCCAGGGTCGTGAAATCTGCGACCGCACTGGGTACGCGCCTCCGTCGATGGAGCAGACCCTGATATGCGTAGTAGAAGAGATCCGCCATCTCTGGCCGTCCCGTCAGGTCCCGGAGCAGCCGCATCCTGATCACCTCGGCCCTGTTGATCCGTTTGGCTACCGCTGGGTCAACCGCGGCCCAGGCGAAGATTGCGGCATCCGAAGGCCACTCTCCCCGCTCGCTCGCGTGTGTTCGGCGCTCGACCTCGAGGAGAATCTTCCGGAGGTCGGTAACGGGGTCGGGACTGCCCAGGGCGTCGCTGAGGAGCGAAGCCTCAGCCTCCCATTCTGCGAGGAGCGCCTCGAGCAGATCGGCTCGATCCCGAAAGTGCCAGTAGAAGCTGCCCTTGGTTACGCCGAGCGCGCGCGCCAGCGGCTCGACTCGAACACCATCGGGGCCGCTGTGCAACAGGGCTAGCCGCGCGGCCCGCATCCAGTCGGTGACACCCAGCCGATTTTCCATACGCTACCGTATGGTCCACGCCGCGCTTCGTCAAGGCTTTCCGTCACGCTCATCGAGCGCTGAACAGTAAAAATCCCGCACCGGCCGTGAGCCAATGCGGGATAATCAGTTGAAGTTTATGGGCCTGGGTAGAGTTGAACTACCGACCTCACGCTTATCAGGCGTGCGCTCTAACCACCTGAGCTACAGGCCCTCGCCAGGCGCGTTTCACGCTGTAGCGAAGAGTCTTGCAAGTTAGTTGCGCCCCGAGAGAGGGTCAACGGAAAGCGCCACGAAAATGTCATAAAGCGTTCACGAACCGGTCATTTACTCCGGTGAGTATTACTTGCTATGACGCGCACAAATTGGCAGAACTGCACCTCAACCCGGTCACTCCCGCACGGACGCCGCCGGGCCTTTACGATCATCGAGCTGATGATAGTGCTGGCGGTGCTTGGAATCCTCGCCGCCATTGCGATACCACAGTTATCGGGCGCGAAGGAACAAGCTCGCGTAGCGGCGATGATCGCCGACCTGCGCCTCGCCGCGATGCACGAAGAGATTTACGCCATCGAGCACGACGGAGAGTATTTCTCGGGGACGGCGTCGGCCGAGAATGCAGTCGAAGGCCTGAGAACCTCGCCCGGAATTACCGTGACTCTCACCGCCTTCGCGCGGATCAAGGCGTCCCCACCCAGCTGGATCGGGGTCGCCCGTCACGCCGGATCCGACAAGCGCTGCGAGCTGACTGCCGGAAAAATCCACTGCGACACGCGCATCGATTGGGCAATCGGACAAATCGCGTCTAACTAGCTAATCCCTTTTTCCCGCGCTCAATCCTCGTACTTGCGAGGGTGCGCGGGGTGAGGCTTCTCGTCCTCGTCGACGTCGAACTCGTCGTCCAGGTCGATGAGATCGTCGTCGAGATCGTCATCGAGGTCATCGTCGTCGTCATCGAGATCATCGTCGTCGAGCTCGTCGTCCTCCCACTCGTCGTCGATGTCGTCCTCTTCGTCGTCCAGCTCGTCCGCGAGATCTTCGTCCTCGGGCGCGTCGTCCGGTTTCTTCGCCAGCCAAGCTCGAGCCTCCTCCCCTTCACCGTCGCGGTTCAGGAAGCTCTCCTCGGACTCCAGCATGGCGGACATTACCGTGATCTCCTGGTTGTTAGACCGAGGCCCGCTCCCGCTTCGCCTCGCGTGACAGCTTCTTACGATCGTTCGAGCTGAGAAAGCGTTTCCGCAGCCTGATCGACCGCGGTGTGACCTCTATCAGCTCGTCTTCCTCGATATACTCCAGCGCCCCTTCCAGCGTCAACTCCCGAGGCGGCTCGAGCTGAATGTTCTCGTCGCTCGCCTTCGAGCGCATGTTGGTCAGCTTCTTCTCTCTCGTCGGGTTCACATCCATGTCACCCGGCCTCGAGTTCTCGCCGACGAGCATGCCCTCATAAACAGCTTCCCCGGGCGCAACGAATAGGGTAGCGCGCTCAGAGAGATTTGCAAGCGCGAACGCCACTATGACTCCAAATTCCATGGAAACGAGGGTCCCCCTCATCCGCCCCGCCAGAGGTCCCGCCCAAGGGCCATACTCCAGAAAGCGGTGATGCATGATCCCCGTTCCTCGCGTGTCGGTGAGGAACTCCGAGCGGTATCCAAACAGCCCGCGCGCGGGAATCTTGTACAGCAGGCGAACCATGCCCTGCCCAGGATTCTTCATTTCCAGCATTGCCGCCCGCCGCGGTCCCAGCTTCTCGATCACGACCCCGAGGAACTCCTCGGGCACGTCGATGGCCAGCTCTTCGTACGGCTCCAGTCGCTCGCCGTTCCGCCCTTCACGCGTGATCACGCGCGGCCTCGAGACCTGAAACTCGTAACCCTCGCGTCGCATCGTCTCCATCAGAATCGTGAGGTGCAGCTCGCCACGGCCGGAGACCGTCCACGTGTCAGTCGACTCCGTATCCTCGACGCGGAGCGCCACGTTCCTCTCCAGCTCCGAGTAGAGTCGCTCACGCAGCTGCCGCGAGGTCACGAACTTCCCTTCCTTGCCCGCGAACGGCGAATTGTTGACAAGAAAATCCACCGAGATCGTCGGCTCCTCGACCGATATCCCCTCCAATCGCTCGGGATGCTCCGCGTCCGTCACCGTCAACCCGATCTCCACGCCCTCGAGACCAGCCAGCGCCACGATCTCTCCCGCTTTCGCTTCCGGTACTTCGAGCCGGTCGAGACCCTCGTACGCGAAGAGCTTCGTCACCCGCGACTGCTCTACCTTCTGCGAATGATCGAGCGGCAGGAGCGTAACCGCGTCCCCGACATGCACCGTGCCCCGCTCGATACGGCCGATTCCCAGACGTCCGAGATAGGGTGAGTGGTCGATGGTGGAGATCAGCATCTGAAAGGCGCCTGCCGCATCACTTGGCGGCGCCGGGACGTGCTCGATGATGGCGTCGAAAAGCGGAGACAGATCGACGGGAGTGACCTCCATGTCCATCGTCGCCACTCCCTCGCGCGCGGAGGCGTAAACGACCGTGGCGTCGAGCTGCCCCTCGTTGGCTTCGAGCTCGATCAGCAGGTCGAGCACTTCGTCGTGCACGCGCATGGGATCGGCGCCCGGGCGGTCGATCTTGTTGATCACGACGATCGGAGTGCGGTGGAGCGCCAGCGCCTTGCGCAGCACGAACCTCGTCTGCGGCATCGGGCCATCGAACGCGTCCACCACCAGCAGCACGCCGTCCACCATGCGCAGAATGCGCTCGACCTCGCCCCCGAAATCCGAGTGGCCGGGCGTGTCGACGATGTTGATCTTCGTCCCCTTCCAGCGGATGGACGTGTTCTTGGCGAGAATGGTAATGCCTCTTTCTCGCTCAAGAGGGTTGGAGTCCATGACGCGATCCATCACGACCTGGTTCTCGCGGAAGGCACCCGCCTGTCGGAGCATCTTGTCGACCAGCGTCGTCTTGCCGTGATCGACGTGCGCGATGATCGCGATGTTGCGGATTCCCTGTTTTGCCATAGCCTTTAAAGTTAGCTAGGCGTGCAAGTGCCTCTCGCGCTCGAGCATCTCGTTTCGCTCCAGCTGGATGGTCACGTGCTGGATGCCGAACAGCCGCATCGCGTCATGGATGTGCTCGAGAACGTGCTGGTGCTGGCCTGCTTCGCGGACGATGCAGTGCGCGCTCATCGCCACCACCGCCGGCGTCACCGACCAGACGTGCAGGTCGTGCACCGACTCGATGCCGGGTATCGCCTCCAGCTGCCCCCGCACGGCGGGAAGCGGGATGTGGGCCGGGGTCGACTCGAGCAGGATGTCGACCGATTCCCGCACCAGCCTCCACGCGCCGCCTATGATCAGCACCGTGGTGATCACGGACGCGATGGGATCGGCGACAAGCCAACCCGTGTACCAAATGGCGACCGCCGCGGCGACTGTGCCAACGCTCGAGAAAAGGTCGCCGAGTACGTGGAGATACGCTCCGCGCGTGTTGAGATTGTGGCGGGAGCCCGCCATGAGAATGCGCGCGGCAATGAGGTTGGCCACGAGACCCGCGCTCGCTACCACCAGCATCAGTCCGCCTTCCACCGGCTCGGGCGCGCGAAAGCGTCCCAGCGCCTCCCACAGTATCCACGCCGATATCAGCAGCAGCGCCGCGCCGTTGACGAATGCAGCCAGTATCTCCCAGCGGAGATATCCATAGGTTTTGCGCGGGTTTTCCGGCTGCTGGCTGAACCAGGCGACAAAAAGGGAGAGCGACAGCGCGGCAACGTCGGTCAGCATGTGACCGGCGTCGGCGAGAAGCGCGATCGAGTTCGACACGATGCCGCCCACGACCTCGACCACGAGCAGCGCGGCGGTGAGTGCGAGCGCGACGCGCAGCGCACGCACGGGAGCCCCAGTTCCGTGGGCGTGAGCGTGCGCGTGGTGACCGCCGCCGTGCTGGTGCCCGTCGGCGGAATTGTGGTAACTTGTAGTCGTGCTCGGCCGGCTGCTCGCCATAATCCTACTCGTGCTCCTCAATGCCTTTTTTGTGGGCGCCGAGTTCGCTCTTGTTCGATCCAGGCGCACTCGCCTCGAGGCAATGACCCGGAGCGGGGACCGACTTGCGCGCTTCGCGCTGCGCGCCAACTCAAATATCTCCCGCATGCTGTCGGCGAGCCAGCTTGGGGTCACCCTGGCAAGCCTTGGCCTCGGCTGGGTGGCGGGAACGACGCTCATCGATTTCGCCACCGGACTACCCGGACGTCCTCTCGCATTCGAGGTCTGGCTTGGGCTGACGATCGGCGGAGTGCTCGCGCTCTCCTTCGTCACTTATCTGCATGTTGTGTTCGGCGAGCTGACACCCAAGGCGGCGGCGCTGAATCATCCCGAGATCCTCGCCCGCTGGTTCGCGCTCCCTCTCATCGCCTTCGCCTGGATCACCACACCGTTCACGTGGATTCTCAGCAAGTCTTCACAACTCATACTGCGCACCCTCGGCTTGAAATCGACCGGATCAGAGGAAGCGGTTCACTCGCCGGAAGAGATACGTCTCCTCGTCGAGCAGTCGCAGGAGAGCGGGCAGATGCAGGCGCGCGATGCCGATCTCATCGATGCAGTCTTCGAGTTCTCCGAGAAGAACGCGCGCGAGGTGATGACACCCCGCACCGAGCTGATCGCGCTGCCAATCGAAGCCACGCTCTCGGAGGTGTTGAGCGTCGTCCAGGAGAGCGGACTGTCGCGCTATCCGGTCTACGACGAATCGATCGACAACATCGTCGGTGTGGTGCTGGCGAAGGACCTGCTGAAGCTACTCGCACCGCGCGCCAATACCGATGCCTTCGACCTGCCGTCGATCATGCGGCCGGTGCACGTGATTCCGGGCTCACGCGAGGTGGAGGAAGTGCTCGCCGATTTCAAGCGACTGAAGGAGCACATGGCGATCGTTCTGGACGAGTACGGTGGGACCGCCGGTGTCGTGACGATGGAGGACCTGCTGGAGGAGATCGTCGGCGAGATTCTCGACGAGTACGACACGCCCGAAGATGAAGAAGCTCCGCTCCACACGCGCGAGGGCGAGACGCTGGTTCCGGGCAGCACCCACATTGGCGAGCTCAACGAGCACTTCGGGTTGAGCGTCCCGGACGAGGACTACAACACCATCGGCGGCTACGTTTTCGGAATACTGGGACGACTGCCGGCGATCGGCGACCGGGTGATCGCTGGCGGAGCGATTTTTACCGTGCGCGAGATGGAGGGCCGACGGATCGAGTCCCTCTCCGTGGACCTTCATTCGATGGGAGACCGCCGCGCTGAGGTGCGAGAGCCGCAAACGACGCACACAGAAGCGTAGCGGCGATCATGCTCGAGGGGTCGGCGCGGTTCTGGCCGGCGATGTCGAGTGCAGTTCCATGGTCGGGCGATGTGCGGGGAAACGGCAGACCCAGCGTAACGTTCACCGCGCTGCCGAACGAAGCCACTTTGATCGCGGTCATCCCCACATCGTGGTACGGAGCGATCACGGCATCGAACTCGCCGCGCATCGCGCGCACGAAAACCGTATCGGCTGAAAAGGGTCCGGCAATTCCGGCGTTGCGGGCGGCCGGCGCCAGCATTTCGTCGTCTTCGCTGCCGAACCGTCCGCCGTCGCCGGCGTGTGGATTGAGCGCGCAAAGGGCAATGCGCGGCTCGGGGATTCCGAACCACTGGATCAGTCCGGCGCGTGTGATTGCCGCGGCCCGCGCGATCACGTCGGCGCTCAACTGTTCCGTCACGCGGCGCAACGGCAAGTGCGTGGTGGCGAGCACGACACGCAGCTTGTCCGATGCGAGCATCATCGCTACCGGGAGGCCGGTGAGCGCCCCCAGCATCTCGGTGTGTCCCGGATAGTCGTAACCGCCAGCGTACAGCGCCGCCTTGTCTATTGGCGCGGTGACGATTCCCTGCACCACGCCTGTGGTTGCCAGCTCCACTGCGCGCTCGATCGAAAGCCCACTCAGCCTTCCGGCGTAGGCCGCGCCCTCCTCTCCCAGCCAGCGCTCGACGGGCTCCGACACCGGGAGCCCGTGAATCTCCGGACCGACCAGTATGATGTCACAGCGCTCGCTTACCCGAGGGTCAGCGAGCGCTTTGGCAACGATCTCGGGCCCAATTCCGCGGGGGTCACCCACGGTCATGGCGAGGCGGACCTTCACGCGCTACAACCGAAGTGAGACGTAGGTCTGCTTGCGCAGAGAGTCGAGCATCTGCCTGATCGCGCGCTCCTCGGCGAGCTGCGCGCGAATCTGCTCCCGGACTTCGCTGGCCACGAATTCACCCGCGGCAGTCTCGGTAACCACCTGCAGCACCGCGAACTTCGGCTGCCCGCGCGGATTGGCGAGCTGGAACGGAGCAGTAATATCTCCTTCGTTTGCGCCCACCAGCGCCGCGCTGTAGGAGGCAGGCAGTGAATCTCTCGCAAACGGCTGGAGGACTCCCTTCTCCTCGGTGGGATCGTGGTGCTTCGCTGCGAGCGAATCGTACGGAACACCTCGCCGCCACTTGGCGGCGACTGAATCGGCTTCCGACCTCGCGGCAACCAGGTCGGCCGAATCGATCGCGGGAGCAATCAGAATGTGCCGCGCCTTCACCTCGGCTGCCTGCACTCGATCGACACGGATGATGTGATAGCCGAACGCGGTCTCGAACACCGGACTCAGGTCACCCGGCCGGAGCGCGAACATCATCTGCTCGAACTCGGGAACCAGACCGCTGCCCCGCCGGTTCCAGCCGAGGTCGCCGCCGAGAGCCTTGGTGCCGGGGTCCATCGATTCGCCCTTCGCTATGAGCTCGAAATCGCCGCCCTTTTTCAGCTCCGCGAGAAGAGAATCGGCGCGGGCTTTGGCGCGGGCTTTCGCTGGAGCCGCAGCGCGGGGGGCAACGATGATCTGACGGAACGTGATGGTAGCCGGACGCTTCTGTAGATCTGCGCGGCTCCGCTCGAACGCGGCGGCGATTTCTTCTTCGGTGACATGCACCGGCTTTGCCGTCTTGCGCAGCTCGGCGAAAGCCTTTTGCTGAAGATTCTGTTTCCGGTACTGCTCCACGAGCGACTTGCGATACTCCTCCGGCGTGCCGAAACCAGCGTTGCGCAGCTCGGTACGATACTGCTCTTCCGAACTGAACTGCGCACGAACGTTCCTCAGCTGGCGGTCGACGGCGGCGGCGATCTCGGACTCGCTGGCCTCGAGCTTGAGCTCCTTCGCCTTCTGAACCAGTATCTCTTCGTCGATAAGCTCGTTCAATACGCTGGCGGAGAGTGCTGCCTGGCCCACCGAGTCGGGAGGCACCGGCATCCCCTGCGCTCGCCGCTGATTAATGGCGGTCAGCAGCTGCGTCCACAACACGGGTTGGTCTCCGACGACCGCCACTACGCGATCGATCGCGATGGGGTTGGGCGTATTGCTGACAGCCACCACCGGGGCGGGCGGGGGGGCCGTGGGTGGCGTCACCTGGGCGAAGAGCGCGACGGGAGCGAACGCCGCAAAGGCGGCGAGACGAATCATCATCGGGGGTCTCTTACCCCGAAAACAGAGTGTAGTTCTGTCACGGCGTCCTGGCCGGAGGTTTGGACGAGGCGGTCCCCGGCGCGGCGGCTGGTGGCTGACTCAGCGGAACGGCGGTCGTGGGCAACGCAGCTTTCGCCGCGGAGTCCGCGGCGGCGCGAACCTTGGTTGCTTCTTCCACTGCCCGGTCGAATCCGGCCTGGTTGAATGAATACTCGTACTTCTCGCGAAGGACGTTGGCCAGCGGAGTTGGTACGGGAATGAACGGCGCCTGCTCGGAAACCATTTTTTCGAAGTACTCGTCGATGCGGGTCCGAGCCAGGGTTCCGCGCTCGTCCTCATTCTTGGCCAGGCGTAGTGAGTCCGGCGACACTGCGAGCTGAGTCCACGCCGTTGTAACCGCCCTGACGAAGTTGCGGCGCAGCTCCGCGAGCTCGGCCGTGTCGATTTGCACCTTGGCGCTGTCGGCCTGCTTCAGCACCAGCTCGTTCTTCGTGAAATTTCTGACGAGGGAGACGAGAACCGAATCCGGCGCCTGCTTGATTTGCTCGAGCACGCGGGCGTTCGGCGGCATGGTCTCGAGCCACCCGATCAGGCGCGAGGTGGTGAGCTTTCCGGCGGTGGAAGTTGCGAGCACAGTGTTGTCGTTACGGTAGGCGTCCGGATCGTTGCCGAGCGCGCGCACGGTGGGCACCGCTTCCTTTTTCACCTCGATCTTTCCCGCCGCTTCCAGCTTGGCGAGATAGGTGCTCTCAGCGACGGCGATGGTCCGTCCCTTCGACGCCTGCAGCATTTGCGGCCTCACCTGCTCGTAGGTGGGACGCCGGATGATGTGATAGCCGTACTGGGTCGAAATCACGGGAGAGATCTGACCCGGACGCAGCGCGAGCAGTCCGCGCTCGAAGTCGGGAACCATGGCTCCCTTCTGAAAAACCCCGAGCGATCCGCCGCGTCGTGCCGAAACCTGATCCTGGCTGGTGGCGGTCGCGGTGGCGGCAAAATTGGCCGGCGTGACGCCGGCGCGTACGGCGTCGATCTTTTTCTTGACTTCGGCTTTCTGCGGGGCCGTCATCCCTTGCGTCAACAGAAGAATGTGATCGGCCGCGAGAATCTCGCCCGAAGCGTATTTACTCTGCGCCGCAGCAGGATCTTCGGTGCCCCAATTCTTGGAAACCTGTTCGTAAAATCTTCTGGCCTTGAGGTTGGCGATCGCCGGCCACATTGCCTCGTCGATCGCCTTGGGATCGTTGAGCGAGTCGTTCTTGGCCGCAGCCAGTCCGAGCAGCTGGTAATCGACCCAGACGCTGGCAATCGATCTGGCGATGTCATTCCGTACCGGCGCGCGCGACTTGCCGAGCATCTGTCCCAGGCGCGGTACGGTGAGCTCGGCTCCGCCGGCGGTGGCGACGCGGTCGGTGTGAGCGCTCAGCGCATCCTTGAGGCCGGAACAGCCAGGCAGCAGGGCGGCCGCGGCAGCGGTAATTACAAAGGCGTGTTTCTTCATATTTCCATCGTGCGGGTTAGCGTCGTCAGGCGGGACGGAGCTTCGTGAGCGCGCGGACAAGTCCATCGAGCATCTCAGCTCCTCCGAGTCGGGTGAGCTTGAGTGAAAGCGGATGCGCGCGTCGCACCTCCGCCTCGAACTGTACTTCGTGGAATGCCGCCGAAATCCCTTTCATCCGCGGCACCGCGTGCTCGCGAAAAGTAATACGCGCTTCGTTCCCGCGCACCAGCACCGACTCGATGTCGGACGCGCCAGCTACGACGCGAAGAATCGCCACCGCGAAGAAAACCAGCGCCGGCTGTGGCAGCATTCCGAACCGGTCGCGGACTTCAGCGCTCAGCGCCGTAATCTCGGCGACATCGGTCATGTGAGTGAGCCGGCGGTAGATGTCGAGCTTCGCGTCCTGTGAAGTGATGTAGTCGTCGGGCAGGTACGAGGGCAGATCCACGGATATCTCGGCCGGCTGGAGGCGGGGTGCATCGTCGCCGCGGAGAACCCGCCGCACCGTCTCGTCCAGCATGCGCAGATACATGTCGAAGCCGACCGCGTGCACGAAGCCGGACTGCTCGGGCCCGAGCAGATTACCGGCGCCGCGCAGCTCGAGGTCCTTGAGCGCGATCTGATAGCCAGCGCCAAGCTGGGTGTGGTGCTCGAGGATCGTGAGGCGGCGGTTGGCATCCTCATCGATCGACTCGGGCACGAGCAGATAGCAGCTCGCCCGCCGGTGCGACCTCCCCACCCGGCCGCGCAGCTGATAGAGCTGCGCCAGGCCGAACGTGTCCGCGCGGTTGACGAACATGGTGTTGGCGTTGGGGACGTCCAGCCCGGACTCGACGATCATCGTCGAGACGAGCACATCGATGTTGCCCCGCACGAAGCTACGCATCACCTGCTCGAGCTCGCGCTCGGGCATTTGTCCGTGACCCACGCCGATACGCGCCCGGGGAACGACGCGACGAAGGTGATCCGCCATTCCTTCGATGGTCTCGACGCGGTTGTGTACGAAGAAAACCTGTCCGCCGCGGTCGAGCTCGCGCGAGATGCCCTCGTCGATTAGGCCATCGTCCCACGGCTCGACGTACGTGAGCACCGGCGATCGGTCGCGCGGAGGAGTCTGCATCAGCGTCATATCGCGCAGCCCCGCCAGGGAAAGGTGGAGAGTGCGCGGAATCGGAGTGGCGGTGAGAGTCAGGACGTCGGTATCGAGGCGGAGTCGTTTGAGGCGTTCCTTGTGTTTGACCCCGAAACGGTGCTCTTCGTCAACGATTATCAGGCCCAACTGCGCAAATTCGACGTCGGGACTCAGCACCCGATGGGTTCCGATCACCACGTCGACCTTCCCCGCCTTGAGGTCCGCCAGCACCGCCGACTGCTCCTTTGCCGTCTGGAACCGGCTCATCGTGCGCACGTTGACGGGGAAATCCGCGAGCCGCTCGCCGAAAGTGCGCGCATGCTGCTCGGCGAGAATCGTCGTCGGCACCAGCACCACCACCTGTCGCTCCGATTGAACCGCCTTGAACGCGGCGCGCACCGCGATCTCGGTCTTGCCGTACCCGACGTCACCGACGAGCAGCCTGTCCATCGGTTGTGGGCGCTCCATGTCCGATTTGACATCAGTTGTGGCGGTACGCTGATCGGGCGTGTCCTCGAAGAGGAAGGATGATTCCAGCTGCCGCTGCCACACCGTATCCGGAAAATGGGGCGGGCGGGTCGCCACCTTACGGCGGGCGTAGAGATCGAGGAGCTCGACTGTCATTTCCTGAATCGCCGAGCGTGTTTTGTCGCGCTGCTGGGCCCACCGCTTTCCTCCCAGGGAATGCAGGCGCGGTGGTGGAGCATCGCCCGTCACGTCCGCCGCGGAGCGATAGCGCTCGATCTGGTCAACGCGGTAGAGCGGGACGTTGAGGCGGTCGCCACCCTCGTATTCGATGACCGCGACTTCGACCGTGCTGTCGCGGACGAACATCTTCTCCATCCCGCGGTAAATCCCGACGCCGTGCTCGAGGTGCACCACGTAGTCCCCCGGCTTGAGCGCAGTCAGGCTCTCGAGCGCGGTGCCGGTCGCATATCGCCGCGAGCGCCTGAACCGACGCTCCCGTCGGAAGATCTCGTGGTCGGTGAGCACTCTGAGCCCAGAAAAGTCACTGCCCCGCGGCGGGACCAGAAAGCCCCCGTCGAGCACGCCGATCGCCAAAGTCGCCGGCGACACACGGTCGTCGTTGAGTAGCTCGTCGAGGCGTTCGGCCTGTCCCGGGTTGTCGCAGAGAATCGTGGTAGGAATCCCATCAGCGACGATCAGCTTGAGGCGCTTGATGTCGCGCTGGATATGCTCCGGCTCACGAAACGGAAACACGATTTCAGGATCGTCACCCGAAAGATCGAGAGTCCCGAACGACTCGATCGAGGCAAGGGCAACATCCGGCGCCTCGAACAGCTCGTCGCGGCTCGGAGTGTCTTCTCCACGGCGGCGCGCGAGGTCGATGTGGTGCTCGGCCTCGGCCCAGGTGCGCTCGAGCTCGGGCTTCATGTGCGTGCCGCGCGGGATCACCAGCAGCGTGTCCGGTGGAAAGAGGGCACGGATGGAGGAACGCGCGGGGTCCGCGTCACCGGTGGAGATTTGACCGTCTACGGGAAGAATGAGAGCGACGTCGGCGTCGCGGGTGGAGCGCTGCGTGAGCAGGTCGAAATGTCGGAGCTCCGACACATCGTCGCCCCAGAACTCAAGACGCACGGGCTCAGCCATTCCGAAGCTGTAGATGTCGAAGATTCCGCCGCGCACGCTGTACTGCGCGACATCTTCCACCATTGGCACCCGCTCGAAGCCAATGGCATTCAAATGGGTGGCGAGGTCTTCCGGCCGTCGCGTATCGCCCTTGCGCAGCTCGAGCCTCGCCGAAGCGAGCGCGCGGGGGAGCTGGGTGCGCTCGAGCAGCGCGCGACTCGTCGTGATGACGATACGAAGATCGCTGCGGCCTATGCGCTCGAGTGTTTCTACTCTTTCGCCGGCGATCTCGGCGTGAGCTTCGGCTTCGCCAAAGCTCTCACGAGGTGGAAAGTAGGCGACGGTTTCCGCTTCAGTGAGCGAGGTGAGGTCCGACAGCCAGCGCTCTGCCCCGGCAACGTCGTCGCTGACGACAACGAAGAATCGATGGCGGGCGTTCTGCGCGAGAGTGGTTACGACAACCGCGTCGCTCGACCCGCTGAGCCCTCCAATACGACGCCGAATCCCCGGCGGCGGCAGGCGACCCAGAAGTTGCTGCAGCTCGCCCAGTGATTCGGTGACAGCGAGCAATTGTGGGAGCGGCATGGCGCAAGGTAAAAGGGCACGGAACCGCCAGGTAGCCGCAGGGTAGTGATGGAGCCGACCTGTTTGGGGATTGACTTCCGCGGGTCAGAGCCGATGTTGGATTGGACCCCGTGAGGTGCGAACATGCGAATAAGAACACCGGGCTTCGCCGTTGCCTCAGCCGTATTCCTCTCCCAGTCGCTTACCGCTGACGCCTACGGGCAGGAAAGCCGCGAAAGGGCACCCGTGATCCGCCTCAGTGCGGCTCTGGGCAGCTCGGTTGTTACCAGTTACATCGAGCCTTCGATCAGACTCTCGGAAGACGCGTACGTGTTCGCGATCTCCATGGACGTCGATCGAAACATTCAGGTCCTGCACCCCGACGACCCCGGAATATCGGTGAAGATGAGCTCCCGAAAGCAGTTGCACCTACCCAGGTTCTTTGCGGGCTTTTACCAGAATCCTCGCTACGCAGGCGGCTCGATGGGTTCATTCGCCTCCTCATCTTACGACTACTATGAGCCAGGCTTGTCCGACACGCGGGGGACGATAATCGCACTGGCGTCGCGCAAACCGTTCAATCTCGGTGCCCTGGCAATCGACGGTCAGTGGGATCTCCAGGCAGTGAGATCGCTCATCGATGGACGAGATCCATGGTCGGCTGCCGTGACGCTCGCGCGTTACCTCGGTGCGAAGGGAGAACCGATCGGCCGTGATGTCCACCGTTTTGCCGGCGCCCGGCGCCACTATTATCGCACGGCGGCCTACGAGTGCCATCCGATCTATGGCGGGTACGGGTTTTACGGGCGGGGAGTTAGCCGTTTCCGCGCAGCCGCACTCCAGCAGGCGGGCTATCGCGTGCAGTACATCGGCATTGACGCTTGCGGCCAACCGCGTTTCGCGGTTGTCGAAGGTCCATTGCCGTGCCCGACCCCTGGTGGGTGCACACCCGCCGCCGTCGGCGCGTTTCCGAGATCGCGCGTTCCCCGCGCTGTTCCGCGCAATCCCGCCCGGGAGAGAGCAATCGCCGAGCGGACCACGGGCGCTCGTCCTCACACCGGTGAGCGCCACCCGGAGCGTGATGTAACCACCAGTCCATCACGGGTTCGTAATGCGGATCCCCGACGCGCCAATCGACCGCGCCCTCAACCGGTAGGCGGCTCCTTCCCCGAGCGCGCTCGGAACCCCATCACGGCGCCGCGCACCCCCGTGGAAGCAAGGCCGGCTCCACGTATCAGCGAGCCGCGCCCCGTGTTCCGTCCCGCGCCGCCGGTGACACGCGAGCGCGCGCCCAGCCCGCCGCCAGCGCCACGGGCGGTGGAGAGGCCGAGGCAGGAGAAGCCACAGGAGGCTAAGCCGGTCGACGGTTAAAGAGCTTCAAAGTTTTGGAAAGGAGGGCTGCGCAAAGCGGCCCTCCTCTTTTTCTCAAGAGTGGAACTTAGAACTGCCAGGCTACCGGCTGCCCGCTATCGGCTGGTCGCTTCCGGCTTACGACGGAGAAGCGGTTTCGATCTTCGATGGGGTTGATGTCGCCGGGGAACTGAGGCGCCGCAGTAGTCCGTGGAGCATCATTCTTACCTGCACGACCTGGCTCGAGAGCGATAGGTATTCACCCTTGGATATCGTGTGAATGTCCCGGGCTGCGATCAGGTGATACTCGAGCTCAGAGGTCGAGCTGAGCGCGATTCGCAGGAAACGCGCGAAAGCCGCCTCGGTTTTCTGTTCGCGGCCCTCCACAATATTCGCGGGAATCGACATTGCCGCTCGAATGATTTGACTTCGGAACGACGCATACTGGCTGCCTCGAATTCGAGTCGCCGCTCGATGAGCGTCGAGAGCCAAAGCATGCGCTCTTCGCCACACCTCAAGTTTCTTGTAGTCGCTCACTCCCAATACTCTCTGTGGGGATGGTCATCCTCATCATCTTTTCGATGAGGCGGTAATCCTTCTTCAAATATCATAAGCCGGGATTTCGAGGATGGTATTCGCCGGCAGCGATCAGCGGTTAGCGGTTAGCGGGTAGCCTGGCAGTTCTCCGTTGCCGTTATCGCCCATGTAGGAGAAGAGAAGCCAGCACCAACGGTTATATTTCCCTGTTCCCTCCCTCTCTCCGCGAACCCCCCAGAGATTTCCATTTGAAACTCGAGTTCATCCGCAATTTCTGCATCGTCGCCCACATCGATCACGGCAAATCGACCCTGGCCGACCGGCTGATCGAGGCAACGGGGATGCTGCAGAAACGCGAGATGAAGGCTCAGGTGCTGGATACCCTCGACCTCGAGCGCGAGCGCGGCATCACGATCAAGCTGAACGCCGTCCGCATGTCGTACACGGCGAAGAATGGCCAGGAGTACGAGCTGAACCTCATCGATACCCCGGGCCACGTCGATTTCACGTACGAGGTATCGCGCTCGCTGGCAGCGTGCGAGGGCGCAATCCTCGTCGTCGATGCGTCGCAGGGGATTCAGGCCCAGACTCTCTCGAATCTTTTCCTGGCGATGGACGCGGGGCTGGAAATCATCCCGATCCTGAATAAGATCGACCTTCCGGGTGCAGAGCCGGAGAAGCGAAAACAGGAAGTCCACGATCTTCTCGGAGTAGATCCGGACGAGATCCTGCTCGTCAGCGCCAAGGAAGGGATCGGCATCGCCGAGGTGCTCGAAGAAGTCGTGCGCAAAGTCCCGGCGCCGGAAGGTGATGAGAACGCGCCGCTGCGCGCCCTCATCTATGACTCCTATTACGACAAGTATCGGGGCGCCATTCCGAGCGTGCGCGTCGTCGATGGAGTGATCAGGAAGGGCACGCACATCACGTTCGGCGCCAGCGAGTCCGTTTACGAGGTCGATGAGGTCGGCTACAACCAGCTGCGCCAGGTGCCGACCGACCAGCTGGGGCCCGGCGAAGTCGGATACGTGGTTGCCAGCGTGAGATCGGTGACCGAGACGCGCGCGGGTGATACGATCTTCGATGCGGACAACCACGCCAAGGAGCCCCTTCCCGGCTATCAGGCCGTGCGCTCGTTCGTTTTCGCCGGCCTGTACCCAACGGATACGCAACAGTACGAGACGCTGCGCGACGCGCTGGAGAAGCTCAAGCTCAATGACGCGTCGCTCAACTATGAGCCGGAGACGTCAACGGCCCTCGGGTTCGGCTTCCGCGCCGGGTTCCTCGGCCTGCTCCACATGGAGATCGTCCAGGAACGTCTCACCCGGGAGTTCGATCTCGAGCTCGTGACGACGGTGCCGAGCGTGGAGTACAAGGTCTATATGACCGATGGGACGATGAAGCTGATCGAGAATCCATCGCTAATGCCGCCGCGCGCTGGAATCGATTACGTCGAGGAGCCGTTCGTCAAGGCGCGCATCATGATGCCGGCCGAATACATTGGGCCGATCATGACGCTCGGCACAGAGCGGCGTGGAGTCTACAGGAACATGACCTATCTCGATACCACGCGCGTTGAGCTTGACTGGGAATTCCCGCTCGGCGAGATAATTCTCGACTTTTTCGACAAGCTGAAGACGCTGAGCCGTGGCTACGCCTCACTCGACTACGAGATGCTGGAGTACCGGCGCAGCGATCTTGTGAAGCTGGACATGCTAATCAACGGCGATCCGGTCGATGCGTTCAGCGTCATCATTCACGAAGACAAGGCATACGAGTGGGGCCGCAAGATCGCCGACAAGCTGAAGGACCTGATTCCGCGCCAGCTGTTCGAGGTGGCGATTCAGGCCGCGATCGGAACGAAGATCATCGCGCGCACGAGCGTCAAGCCGCTGCGCAAGGACGTGCTGGCGAAGTGCTACGGCGGTGACATCTCGCGAAAGCGCAAGCTGCTGGAGAAGCAGAAGGAAGGAAAGAAGCGCATGAAGCAAGTCGGATCAGTGGAGATACCGCAGGAAGCGTTTCTCGCGGTCCTTCAGGTGGATTAGACGGAATGCAGGTCGGATCAGTGGAGATACCGCAGGAGGCTGAGTGAGCGGATCGCTCGTTATTCAGACGAGCTTCCTCGGCGACGTCATTCTCACGACGCCGCTCATTGCGGAGCTTTCGAAACGCGGGCCGGTGGACATTCTCGTCACCCCGGAGGGCGCGGCAGTGCTCGCCAACAACCCTCACCTGCGCTCCGTCTTCCACTACGACAAGCGCAACACCTACGGCTCGGCACTCGGACTCTGGCAGACGATTCGTGCGATTCGCGGCAAGTCGTACGAAAAAGTCTATCTCGCGCAGGGATCGCTTCGCAGCGGTCTGCTTGGAATGATGACGGGCGCCCCGGAGCGGATAGGATTCACGAGCTCGACCGGGCGCGCGATGTATACGCGGCAGGTGAAGTATCGGCCCCAGCTGCATCATGCGGAGCGATTGTGGTCTCTGGCCATGACGGAGTACTACGATCCACCCTTGCCGGCGCAGATTCGGCCGCAATTGTTTCCGTCCGACGAAGACCGCCGGATAGTGGACGGCGTTCTCCTTCGCACCGCCGACCCGGATGCGCCGTACGTTGCGATGGCGCCGGGCAGCGCCTGGGGCACCAAGCGCTGGCCCTACTACGTCGATCTGGCGCGCCGGCTGGCGTCGGAGTTCCGCATCGCGGTCGTCGGTTCGCAGGCGGACGCCGCGATCGCGGCGGAGATCTGCGCCGCCGTCGGACCGGACGCAGCGATCAATACCGTTGGCACCCTGCCGCTGCTCGCATCCGCTGAATTGATCGGACGGGCACAGGCGATCGTGACGAATGACTCCGCTCCGCAGCATCTCGCTTCCGCGATGGGCACCCCAACGCTGACGATTTTCGGGCCCACGGTGCCGGAGTTCGGGTTTGGTCCCCTCGCCGAACGCCACGCGGTGGCGGGACACGAGCAGCTCGGATGCCGGCCCTGTCATCGCCACGGACCGCAGCGGTGCCCGCTGGGTCACTGGCGCTGCATGCGTGAGCAGACCGCGGATCACATCGAGAGCTTGTTGGCGGGAGTCCTCAACCCACCGGTGCCGGTATGAGCGTGAAGGAGCGATACATCGTCGGAGTGGACCTCGGGGGAACCAACATCGTCGCCGGAGCAATGCCGCTCGATGGCAGCCGCGAGATCGCCATGAGAACGACGCACACCATGGCCGACGGCGGCGCCGATTCCGTCGTCGAGCGCATCGTCGCAATGATCGAGGAGGTCATCGCCCAGACGTCAGCCGAGACCGGCGCCGAGCGAACGGATTTCCTCGGAGTCGGGATCGGCTCGCCCGGTCCGCTCGACCGCGAGAAGGGCATCGTCATCGTCACGCCCAATCTCGGATGGAAGAACTTCCCATTGCGCGACGAGATCGCCAAGCGGGTGAGTCTCGAGGCGACGCTCGACAACGACGCCAATTGCGCGACGCTCGGAGAGTTCTGGTGCGGTGCCGCTGTCGGAGGAAGAAACGTCGTGGGCATGACGCTGGGGACGGGTATCGGTGGCGGGCTCATTCTCGAGGGAAAGCTCTATCACGGGTCGTCCGACGTCGCAGGCGAGATAGGGCACATGACCATCGACTCCACCGGGCGCCGCTGCAAGTGCGGCAATTATGGCTGCCTCGAAGCCTACGCATCGGGGCCGGCGATCGCCGAACGGGCGAGAGAGGCACTACGCGGCGATGAGAGCGAATCCATCCTTCTTGGCCTGGTGGATGGCGATCTCAAGCGCCTCACCGCTCAGACCGTTTATGAAGCCGCGAAGCGCGGCGACGCAGTCGCGCGAGAAGTCGTTCGCGAAACCGCAAGATTTCTCGGTGCCGGAGTTTCGAACCTGCTCAACATCTTCAATCCCGATGTGGTCGTGCTGGCCGGCGGCGTAACGCAGGCGGGCGAGGCTCTCTTCGATCCGCTCCGGGCGGAGGTGCGCCGCCGCGCGTTCAAGCCGGCGGTCGATGCGTGCCGCATCGTTCCCGGCGCGCTTCCGCTTTCGGCCGGTGTCGTCGGCGCGATCGCAACCTTCAAGATGAAGTCTTTCGGCGAGCTGTGATGGCGCGGAAGCGCCGCGTCGGCGTAATCGGAACCTTCGTCTGGGACGTGATTCACGGCCGCGATCCACGCGACGCGCCCGTCGAAGAATGGGGCGGAATCACGTACGCACTCGGGGCGTTCGATGCCGCGCTCCCCCCCGACTGGGAGATGGTGCCGATTCTCAAGGTCGGTACCGACCTCGCGCACTCTGCGCGCCAGTTCATCGGCGGGCTCGAGCGGACGGCGGCGGGCGCGGCTCCAATCGAGGTTCCGCATCCGAACAATCGGGTCGCGATCCACTATCAGAGCGCGGAGCGGAGGTGCGAGCGCCTCAGCGGCGGCGTCCCGACGTGGAGCTGGCTGGGACTCAAGCCTCTCCTCGCCGACCTCGACGCGCTTTACATAAATCTCATCAGCGGGTTCGAGCTCACACTCGAAACGACCCAGCTCGTTCGCCAGCATTTTCGCGGTCCGATCTATTGCGACCTCCACTCGCTCCTCCTCGCGTTGCAGGCGGACGGCCTTCGCACTCCGCAGCCATTGGCGAATCCGGCCGCGTGGTGCCGCTGCTTCGATCTCGTTCAGGTAAACGAGGAGGAGATGACGATGATGGCCTCCGACGCGATGGGTCTCGCCGCGCTGGCGATGGCGAATGGAGTCAGCTCGCTGGCCGTTACGCTCGGCAGTCGAGGCGTCGTCTATTTCGCCGCGCCGGGATTCGACGGCCTCTCGAATTTCCATCAGCGCACCCTCGGTGAAGCCCCCGGCGCGGTTCGTACCGCGCTGGTGCCCGCAAAGCGCCCGCGACACGGTGATCCCGGCGATCCGACAGGATGCGGCGATGTGTGGGGCGCAACCTATTTCTCCCGGCTTCTCGCCGGTGATAAGTTAGACGCGGCACTCGACCGCGCGCTGGACGCGGCTGCCCGGAACGTGGACCATCGCGGCGCTACCGGTCTCGCCGACTACCTGCGCGGAGAGCTCAGCATCAAGTGACGACAATCATCAACGTCCCGCATTCGCTCGAAGACAAATCCTTCGAGCTGGTGCTGGATCAGGTCGCCCCGCTTCCGCTGGACGAGAAGATCATTGTCGACACGCGGCACGCGCGGTGGGCTTCGCCCTATGGGCTTACAGCTCTGCTTGCGCTCGCCCAATCGCGCGCGGAGAGACCCATCCTCTATTTGCCCGAGGCGGAGAACGTCAACACCTACTGGTCGCGGATGGATTTTTTCAAGCACGCAGCGGAGCTGTACGAGCTTCAGGGTCGCGTGATTCGCACGAAGGCCGCGGAGACGAGCGTGCTGCTCGAGGTGACCTCGATCTCGAAGAGCGACGACGTCCACACTGTAGTAGACAGGATCCAGCAACGCGCCCAGGATGCACTGGTCAAGAACCTGAATCTAGATGCGAAGATCACCATGAGATTCACGATGGCGTTATCGGAGGTGTGCCAGAACATCGTCGAGCACGCAGGCAGGGGTGGGTGGGTTGCGGTGCAGACCTACACCTGGCGCGTGCGGCTTGGCGGTCGGAAGGTGGTGGTGATCGCCGTCTGCGATCCGGGAATCGGATTCCGCCAGTCTCTCGAGTCGGCTCCCGGATTCCAAAAGAAGGACCGTTGGGATGACGGTCTCGCGCTCGAAGAGACGGTCATGCGGGGGGCATCCCGGTTTCGCGATCCCGGCCGAGGTCAGGGACTTGCGGGAGTACGTCGCTTCGTTGGAAACTGGGATGGCAAACTTTCGATTCGGAGCGGCACGGCGCGGATCGCCGTGCTTCCGAAGGGGGATTGGGACGAGGACGAGCCTCTCCACGAAGATCTTTCATATTTTCCCGGAGCGCAGGTGCAAATCACGATTCCGGAGCGGGTAACTTGATCAATCACATTGATGTGAGCTCGATGCTGCGGAAGAGCGTATGCGAGCTCTATTCGAACCTGGTGACGAGACCGACGGGAGCGGCGGTGCGGTGTGAGATCGAGCAGGAGCTCGACCGCATCGGAGATCGCGCGCTCACGGTAATCGACTTCTCACACGTCGGACTTCTGGATTTCTCCTGCGCCGACGAGATCGTCGCCAAGCTGCTGCTGCAGTACGTTAGCGTCGATGCCCCGCGACGCGAAGTCTATTTCATTTTCAGGGGTATCAGCGACTCACACATGGATGCGATCGAAGCAGTGCTCGAGCGCCACAATCTCGCCCTCGTCACTCAACAGGCCGATGGCCTTTCGCGCCTGATCGGTATCGTGGACGTTGACGAGAGAAAGGCGTGGGACATAATCTCCCGGCTCGGCGCCGGCGCCAGCACCGACGTCGCCACTGCAATCGGACTGTCGCCGGCCGCGGCGGAGCGCATGCTCGACATGCTCTGGCGCCGGCGGCTGGTGATCCGATACGACGACGGTTACGTCGCCGTCGGGAGCATCAATACCCCCAGCGCAGCGATGAGGCTCGATGCCTGAAGGATTCGAGCGGTGGCTGTTCGTCAGCGGGTTCATCTCGACTCGCGCCGGGGAGGTAGACCGCGGGCCTCTGGTGCGATTGCATCCGAGCGATGCCCGGAAGCGCCTGCTCGAGGATGGTGAGCTGGTATGGGTCTATGGCCCCCGGCGTCACGAGTTGGCCGTGCTCGTCATCGACGATGCCGTAGCGCCCGGGAACGTCGTCGCGCGCGACATTCTGGGCGTCGCTCCGACGGAGAGGATACGCGTGGTGAAGCCGGACATCGACGCGCCCCGCACCACGCGTAACCTGGGTTAGGAGAGCTATTGACCGAACCACGCAAGCCGGGGTTGTCCACGACTGCCATCCACGGCGGCGCCGAGCGGCGCGTGCCAGGAATGGGTGTCGCGCATCCAGTAGTACAGTCCGTGAATTACGTACAGGAAACCGGCACCAGCGAGGGTCTGCTCTACACGCGCTACGGCAACACACCGAACGCGGTGCGGATGCAGAAGCGGCTGGCGCTACTCGAAGGCGCCGAGGCGGCTCTCGTCCTCGCCAGCGGAATGGGCGCGACAGCGTGCTCGATGCTCGCGCTGCTGCGGCCGGGAGACCACATGATCTCCAGCTCGTGGATCTACGGCGGCACGAGACGACTCTTCACCGAAGATCTGCCGGGAATGGGGATAGAAGTCTCGTTCGTGAATCCGATGGAGCACCGCGCGTGGCGCAAAGCATTGCGGAAGAACACGCGCGTGATATTTCTGGAATCACCGGTGAACCCGACTTGTCGCGTGCTCGAGCTCGGCTCGCTGCGACAGCTCTCGTCGTCGCAGGGACTGGCGCTGGTCATCGACTCGACGCTCGCGAGCCCCGTGAACTTCCGGCCGATCGAGCACGGCGTCGATGTCGTGATTCACTCCGCCACGAAATACCTGAACGGACACCACGACATTCTGGCGGGGGTGGTCTGCGGCAGCGAGCCGTTCATAGATGAAGTGCGCCGCAAAATGGCGGTCTGGGGTCAGGCGCCGGACCCGTTCGCGTGCTGGCTGCTCGAACGCGGGCTCAAGACGCTCGACGTCCGGGTGAAGCGCCAGAACGAGAACGCCATGCGCGTGGCGGAGTGGTGCGCGACCAGTCCGGAAATCGTCAAGGTCCATTATTCGGGCCTTCCCGACCACCCCGATCACGAGATTGCGAAGAGTACGATGGACGGATTTGGCGGAATGCTGGGAATTGAATTGCGCGGCGGTGGCCCCGCGGCGCTGCGCTTTCTCCGCAAGCTGCAGCTGTTCACGCACGCAGCGAGTCTCGGCGGCGTCGACTCGCTCGTCATCGAGCCCCGCTATAGCTCTCACGAGCACATGACACCCGAGGAGCGCGCGAAGATCGGCATCCCTGATGGTTTCGTGCGGGTGAGCATCGGACTCGAGAACGCCGAGGATCTGATCCTCGACCTGGAGCAGGCGCTCGCGCACTAGAGCATGATCCGCCTCCACGACGTCTCGAAGGAATACCCGCGGTCGGGCATGGCGCTGTCACAGGTCACCTTTCTGGTAAAGAAAGGCGAGTTCGTGTTCCTCACCGGACCGAGTGGCTCAGGAAAGTCGACGATCCTGAGGTTTCTCTACATGGCCGACAAGCCGAGCGGCGGCCACGTGTGGGTGAACGGCGTGGATTCGAAGACAGCGCGTGCCGGTGACATCTCCAGGCTTCGCCGCCGGATTGGAATAGTGTTTCAGGATTTCCGGCTGCTGGAGGATCGCACGGCGGAAGCAAACGTGAGGTTCGCCCTCGAAGTAACGGGAGCTCCCAAAGCGACGATGCGCGCCAAGGTTAGTCGGGTGCTGTCGCAGGTGGGACTCGCATCCAAGGCGACGAGCTATCCCAAGGAGCTATCGGGCGGCGAGCAACAGCGCGTTGCGATCGCGCGCGCTCTGATCAATGACCCGTTTGTGCTGATTGCCGACGAGCCGACCGGAAATCTCGACGAGCGCGCAACGCGCGGCGTGTTCCAGCTACTGCGCGACGTCAACGCCGCGGGCACAGCCATAGTGATGGCGACGCATGATCTCGACCTGGTGCGAGGATCGTCGTATCGGACGATCGAGCTGAACCACGGCAAGCTGGTGTTCGATTCAGCAGAAACGGCACGCGCCAGCGCGCCCGCCGGGTCGTACGTGATCGGCCCGGGCGAAGAAATGCCCGACCCCGGCGAGAACACATAGTGCTCGCGGCGCGCGAAGCGCTCACCGCCTCGCGACGGGCGCCGCTGCTGAGTGTCCTCAGCGTAGTGACCATCGCGTTCTCTCTCTTTGCCTTCGGCCTGTTCGGACTCGCGGCGATCAACATTCGAAGGGCGCTGGAGCAGGTTGAGGAGCGCGTGGAGGTGCGCGGCTTCATCGGTCAGGGGACCGACATCGAGTCGGTAGCCGCGGCGATGAAGGACATTGGCGAGTTCCCCGAGGTCGCCCGCGTCAATTATGTCTCCGAGGAACGGGCTCTGGAGAGAGCGCGGAGGGAGATGGGCGAGTTCGCTGACGTCTTCGAATCGGGAGTGCTGCCAGCCTCGATAGAGGTGAACCTGCGACCGGGTTTCAGAAGTCCGGCCAACGTGAAATCGGTATCGGACCGAATGAAGACATACGCCTTCATCGACGACGTGCGTTACGGAGAGGAATGGGTGGAGAAGCTTCACCGGCTGCGGAACATCGCGACCGTTGCCGGTATCGCGCTTGGTCTCGCCTTCGCTGCCGTAGCCGTGATCATCATCGGGGCCACGATCCGAATGGCGGTGCTCGCCCGCGCCGAAGAGATCTCGATCATGCGGCTGGTCGGAGCGACCGACATGTTCATCCGCCTGCCGTTTCTGCTCGATGGCCTGGTGAAGGGAACGATCGGCGGATTGCTCGCGCTGCTCTTTGCGTGGATCGCTCACCGGACGGTAAACGAATACTTCCTGCGCACTGTCTTCTTCAATCGTGAGCTGATATTTCTCGGAATCATCGGCGGCGCGGTGATGGGAGTGTTCGGAAGCCTCGTCTCCGTGGGGAGGCACCTACGCGACCTCTAACGGCCATTTTGTTTTTTGCGTGCTGCGCGCTGCTTGCTACCGATCTGGGGGCACAGGCGGCGGGGTCGGGGGAAGCGCGGCTCAAGGCGCAGCGCGACGAAGTGCTCCGCATCCGTGCCGAGCGCGATGAGCTGGAGCGGAAGATGAGCGGCCTTCAGAACACGGCCCACGAGCTGGCCGACGAAGTCAATTTGATCGACCGCCAGTACGACGCGACAGCGCGCATGGTCAAATCACTGGACCAGCAGCTCATTTCAATCACCAATGAAGTGGCAAACACCACCACCGATATGGCCAACGCCGAGCGAGAAGCGGTCGCAAAGCGGACATCACTGCAACGCCGCCTCGTAGAAATCTACAAGAGAGGACCGCTTTATTCCGTCGAAGTCCTTTTCTCGGCTGAGTCAGTCGGAGAGCTCGTCGCGCGTTACAAGTATCTGCACCTGCTGGCGCTGCGGGATCAGGGACTTGTCCGCCGGCTCGAGGAGCTGCAGCAGAGAATCGAGGCGCAGCACGGCCAGCTCCTGCGCCTACAGGTCGGAATAGTCGAGAACCGGTCGGACAAGGCACGAGAGGCAGCGCGCCTGGTGCAGCTGGAGAAAGAGCAAACGCGGAATCTGGCGCGCGTTCAGGCGGATGCTAGGCGCACGAAGGCGAGACTCGCGGAGCTGGAGAAGAGTGAAGCGCGACTGAATAATGTGATCGCGTCACTCGAGAGCGCGCGCCGTCGGCCGACCGGACCGGGCGGCGCTCCCACACTCGCGCCCAGCTCGATACGCACTTCGGATCTCGGCCGTCTCGAGTGGCCGGTGGAGGGTGCGTTCCTGTATCGGTTCGGGCGTTTCGTCAATCCGAACAACACGACAACCCGGTGGAACGGAATTGGCATCACCGCCGCGATCGGCACGCCGGTGAAGTCGGTGTCGGCGGGACAGGTTGCGTACGCCGGACAAATGGGCACTTACGGCAAGACGGTGATCCTCGAGCACGGCGGAGGAGATTATTCGGTGTACGGCTCGCTCAATCGCATCGATGTGAAAAAAGGAACTCGTGTCGTAAAGGGTCAGGCACTAGGGACAGTGGGTGTGACTGATCCCGGGCTCGGAGCGCATCTGCATTTTGAGATCAGACGTGGCGGCCCCGCGGTGGACCCTGCCGAGTGGCTGCGTGCCGCCCGCTGATTTCGCGTCCGGCGAACCATGCGTATGTTATCGGGTATGACAGTGGTGCAAATGCTGATCGGTCGGACCAGATCCACAATGCGTAAGGCGGCAGTAGTTCTTGCCGCGACGCAGATCATGCTCGGCAGCTTGCCGCTCACGGAGAGCGGCAGCCGCAGCGCGGGCGCACACATTGAAGCAACCGGCGTCCAGCTGCACCACGCGCACAGCGAAGAGTCGTGCATCGCCTGCGCGGCGCTGAAGATATTCGACGGCGCTGCGCCTGAAGAGGAGTCACCGCTCGCGCTGTCAAAGCGTTCCGGTGCTGCGGGCACCGCATCCGACAGCTTCGATCCAAGGCTGGCAAACGGCCCGCCGCGCTCTCGCGCCCCACCCTCACAAATCCTCGGTTAGCTCCGGACCAAGCGTCCGGCGCGATTGGTCCCCGACGACAAGGCGTCGCGGAAACTCTCTTGCTCACAATCGTGAGCGGGGACAGCCACGAGGAAACGAATGAAGATCCAGGTATTGGTTGGTGCGCTGCTCTCAGTGGGCTCCGGGCTCGGCGCACAGGTTCAACCTCTCTCTCCCCGCGACAGCGCGGCCCGCGCCGACAGCATCGCGCGCGCCGACTCGTTGGCGTTGGTACGAGAGATCGAAGAGCTTCAGCGCGGCGAGACTGATACGACTGCAGGGGGACCCGAGCTAGGTGCCCAGGGCGGCTCAAATCCGCGCCTGCTTCCTGATATCAGCGTCGTCGGAGATTTCATCGCCGATCTGTCGCCGGAAGGGAGCACGCAGGAAGACGGCTCGCGCCTGGGAGTGCGGGAAGTGGAGCTCGCCTTTCAGGCGGCGGTCGATCCGTATTTCCGCGGCGACGTCTTCATTGGATTCAACGACGTTGAAGGGGTGGGGGTCGAGCAGGCATTCCTAACGACCTCGTCGTTGCCCCTTGGACTCGAGCTCAAGCTGGGGCGTTTTCTAATGCCTGTCGGCAAACAGAACACAACCCACCGACACGACCTGCACACGGTCGACTACGCCTACGTCAACAAGCGATTTCTTGGAGAAGAGGGACTCAAGGGCACGGGACTCGGCCTGAGCAAGATCTTCGCGCCTTTGGGGTTCTATCAGGAGCTGCAGCTAACCGCAGTAGAACGCTTTGGTGAAGCCCCCGAAGATCTGGTAGTGAGTGAACCGATTAACAAACAGCTCGATGGTCTCGCTTACTCGGCACGACTCCGCAACTACTGGGACCTCAACGAAAGCACGAATCTCGAGCTGGCCGGATTTGCACTTACAGCCAAAACCGAGCAGCCGTTCGAGGAACCACCGCTTGATGGCATTAACGCGATTCCCGCGAGGCGCACGGTCACCGGACTGGATTTCACCTTCAGGTGGCGGCCGCTGCAGCAAGGATTGTACAAGTCGTTCATCCTCCAGGCCGAGTTCATGAATCGGCGCGATTCGAGGGCTGGTCGTGTTCTCGATGTTCCGCCGAATCCACCGACTGCTGTTTCATTCGCTGGAGACTCGCACTGGGGTACGTATGTCTTCGCGAGGTATCAGCTCACTCGCCGTGGCTTTCTGGGTGCACGCTACGATCAGCTCAAAGATCCTGAATTCGGGGGCGAAACCACCAGAGCTGCTTCTGCATACCTCCAATTCTTTCCCAGCGAGTTCTCGAAGCTGATGACGGCGTATGAACGTTTCATCCCGCCGGCGGGTAACGAACGAATCAACCGGATTCTGCTACAGGCCACGTTCGCGCTCGGTCCCCACAAGCCACATCCATTTTGACAACTCCGGCCTGCTGGCCGGGAGGAATACATAAATGTTTCGCAACCTGAAATTGATACTCGCATCGCTCGCCGGCGCCGCGCTGATCGCGGCGCCCGCGGGTGGTCAGCTACGGGTCGTAACCAGCACCACCGACCTCTACGACATTGCCAGAGCCGTAGGCGGCAACCGAATAACGGCTACGCACATCGGCGAAGGCTACCAGGATCCCCACTTCGTCGAGGCAAAGCCGAGTTTCGTGCTCCAGCTCCGCCGGGCTGATGTCTGGGCTTTCGTCGGCCTCGATCTCGAAGTCGGCTGGATGTCGCTTCTGCTCGACGGCGCGCGCAACCCCAAGATAAAGCTCGGTGGATCGGGCTACGTCGACGTATCGCGCGCAATACCGCTCCTCGATATTCCGCGCGGAAGGGTCGATCGCAGTCAGGGCGATGTGCATCCGCTTGGCAACCCGCACTACTGGCTGCACCCGGAGAACGGACGGCGGATCGCGCGCCTTTTCCGCGAAAAATTCTCGCAGCTCGATCCGGCGGGCGCTGCGGCGTTTGCCGCGAACGAGCGAAACTTCTCGGCGCGATTGACGACCGCGGAAAGGAGCTGGGCAGACGAGGTCGCGAGAATCAGGGGCAAGCCCGTCGTTGCGTGGCACACCAGCTGGCGCTATCTCGCGGACTTCACGAAGATGAACATCGTCGGCTTCATCGAGCCAAAGCCGGGAGTTCCGCCGTCGCCCGCTCATCTGGCGGGGCTGATAAATACCATGCGTAGAACCGGTGCGAAGGTGATCATCATGGAGCCCTTCTACGCGCGTAAGACCGCGGATTTCGTCGCCGCGCGCACGGGCGCAAAGGTACTGATACTGCCGCCGTCGGTCGGGGCGATCAGAGGTGTCGGCGACTACATCTCGGTCCTGGATTACGACATCAAACAGCTAGCGGCCGCCGTTCAGTAATGACTCAACTTGTTTCATTCGACCACGCGACGCTCGGCTACGGGCGTCGCGTGGTTCTTTCCGACCTCAACTTCAGCATTCCCGAAGGTGATTTCCTGGGGATGGTCGGTCCCAACGGCGCGGGCAAGACCACGATACTGCGCGCAATTCTCCGTACGCTCGAGCCGCTTAGCGGCAGGGTGACTCACGCGCCCAATATCCGCTTCGGCTACGTGCCGCAGCGCGACCAGGTCGACTACAACTTTCCTCTCAACGTTGTCGACGTGGTGCTGATGGGGCGCTACGACCGCATTGGCCTCGGCCGCCGGCCCCGAGCCAGCGACCGCGAGCTCGCCTGCGCGGCGCTGGAACACGTCGGGATTCTCGATTTGGCGGATCATCCGCTCAACCTGCTCTCCGGCGGGCAAAAGCAGCGAACACTGATCGCACGCGCGCTGGTGGGCAAACCAAACGTGCTCGTGCTCGACGAGCCGACAGCGGGAATGGACCTGGTTTCGACCACACAGATCCTCGGTCTAGTGCGCGAGCTGCACGAGCGCGACAATCTCACCGTGCTGATGGTGAGTCACGCGCTCAATGAAGTCGCCAACTATGTCGAGCGAATAGCGCTGGTGATGAACGGCAGCTTCCGCCTCGGGACCGTCGACGAGATCATGACGCAGGCTGTGCTCACCGGCATGTACGGCATTCCAGTGGAGGTGCACAGCTTCCACGGGCACCGTGTAGTCGTCGCGCGCCGTGGGGGCATCACGGACGCGAATGTTTGACGCCGTCGTCCTGTTCCGCGACGCGCTCTATGGCGCGCTCGTGATAGGGGTCGCCTGCTCTGTCATCGGCGTGTACGTGGTGCTCAGACGAATAGTGTTCGTCGGCGCGGCGCTGGCCGAGCTGTCGTCGGCGGGAATAGCTCTCGCCCTGTGGCTGGAGGGACAGAGTTTGATGCTCGGGCTGGCGACGCATCCGGTGGCGCTCGCGCTCATCCTTACCATCGCCGGAGTGCTGTTCTTTGGAGCTGGCGGTGGACGTGGCCGCATCCCTCCCGACGCGACGATCGGTGTCGCCTATGCCGTAGCTGGCGCAGCTGGAATCCTGCTCATCTCCAAAGCGGCCGTCGGCGAGGCACACGACATTTTCCTCGCGGGCAACATCCTCGGCATCACCAGGTCGGATACGCTGGTGCTGCTGGCGGTGGTGATTCCGGTGCTGATCGTTCACGCGGTCTTCTACAAGGAGTTTCTCTTCGTCTCTTTCGACCGCGAGACCGCCCGCACGCTTGGATACAACGTCAACTTCTGGAATCTGTTGCTTTACTTCACACTCGGTCTCGTGATCGCGTTCGCGATGCAGTCCGCCGGTGTGATGCTCGTATTTAACTTTCTGGTGCTGCCCGCGGTGACTGGCCTGCTCGTGTCTCGGAGCATGGGAGGATTATTCGTTTGGTCGATCGTCTCGGCGCTCGTGGCGGGGTTGACCGGGTTTGCCATCTCGGTACGATTCGATCTTCCGACCAGCCCGGCAATCATCGCGGTGTCGGGGGTGCTGGTGCTTCTCGCGTTCTTGATTCGGTTGGGACAGAGACGGTAGAAACTGGCGCGATCCACTCCATTGAGGATTAGGAAATGAGAAAACTGAATATCCCTTACATGCTTCGGGCCTTCGCCGCGGTGGCCGCACTGGCTCTCGTCGCGACGGCTTGCGAGGAAGACCCGGTTGGTCCCGACAACGAGCCGGACACGACCCAGATCGTGCTCACCATTGGCACCGGCGCCACCGCGCAGGTGGTCACCTGGACGACAGCGAGCGGGTCTGTCGCGCCGACCAACGTCAACATTCCGGCCGGTCCGCCTCGCGTCTTCACCGCCACGTTCTTGCGGGCGGATGGCTCAGTCGATCCTGTAATCAACGACCTTGAATTCCGCCTGGATTTCACTGCGACGGGTGGAGCCGGCGTTACTGTCGGAAAGACCAATAACCTCGCCGGAACGTTCACCGCCAGCGGGACAGCCGGACAGTCGGTGACATTCACTGTCGGTCTCGGCCACATTTTAGAGGGACACTATGACTACCTAACGACCGCAGGAGCGCTGAGGATTAGCGTACAGTAGTCACCGCAAAATCGACCGGTGCCACACCCGCTGATTCGTTCCGCAGGGTGGCACTGGGCCCGACGCTCGCCCATTTTTCCAGGTCCATGAAGCGCGAAGACGCTCTCGACTACCATGCGCATGGCCGGCCCGGAAAGATCGCGGTCATACCAACCAAGCCGCTCAACAATCAACGCGATCTGGCGCTTGCCTATTCGCCGGGCGTAGCGCTCCCCTGCCTCGCGATAAAGGCCAACCCCGAAGACGCCTACAAGTACACGGCTAAGGGAAACCTGGTCGCCGTGGTGACGAACGGCACCGCGGTGCTCGGCCTCGGGAACATCGGCGCGCTCGCGGGCAAGCCGGTGATGGAAGGAAAGGGAAATCTCTTCAAGCAGTTCGCCGATCTCGATGTCTTCGATCTCGAAGTCGGCTCCGAGCTCCCGGAAGACGTGATCAGGTTCTGCCAGCTGCTCGAGCCCACGGTCGGCGGAATCAACCTCGAGGACATCCGCGCGCCGGACTGTTTCTACATCGAGGAGACGCTGCGCAGGACGATGAAGATTCCCGTCTTCCACGACGACCAGCACGGCACGGCGATCATCTCGGGCGCGGCACTCATTAACGCCCTCGAATGCGTCGGCAAGAGGATAGAGAAGATCAAAGTCGTCTTCTCCGGAGCGGGGGCGGCGGCAATCTCCACCGCCGAGCATTACGTACGCCTCGGCGTCGTCCGCGAGAACATCCTGCTCATCGACAGGCAGGGCGTCATCTACGCCGGCCGGCCCGGCGAGCTCGACCCGTACAAGGCGAAGTTCGCCAGTAAGACCAAGGCGCGCACGATCGCCGACGCGCTGGCGGGAGCGGACGTGTTCGTCGGGCTTTCGGTTGCAGGCGCCGTCACCAGCGAGATGATCGGCAAGATGGCGAAGCGCCCAATCGTTTTCGCGCTCGCCAATCCCGAGCCCGAGATACTGCCGGAAGAGGTGCGCGCCGTCAGGCCCGATGCGGTTATTGCCACGGGTCGCAGCGATTATCCGAACCAGGTAAACAACGTCCTCGGGTTCCCGTTCATTTTCCGCGGTGCGCTCGATGCGCGCGCGACCGAAGTGAACGAAGCGATGAAGATGGCGGCGACGCGCGCGCTCGCCGCTCTGGCAAAGGAAGATGTACCGGAAAGCGTCTCGCGGCTCTACGGCCTGCGCTCGGTCAAATTCGGCCCCGACTATCTGATTCCCTTCCCCTTCGATCCGCGCATCCTGCTCTGGGTGGCGCCGGCCGTCGCGTGGGCCGCGGTCTCGAGCGGCGTTGCCCGGGAAATGATCGACCTCGAGCACTACCGTGAGCGACTGGAAGAAAGATTGGGACGCGCGCGCGGGATCATGCGCGGAATCATCAACCGCGCCGTGCGCGACCCCAAGCGCGTTGTGTTCCCCGAGGGCGAGGATCCGAAAATCGTCCGCGCGGCGCGCATGATCGTCGAGGAAGGCATCGGCCACCCGATCCTTCTCGGCCAGCGCGAAGTCATTCAGCGCATCGCCGAGGAGAGCCGGATCTCGATGCACGACATCACAATCGAAGATCCCGGAACCTCCGACAAGCGTGACAGATATGCCGAGTTCCTGTGGCAGCGGCGCCAGCGAAAGGGCCTGAGCCACGGCGAAGCGCATCAACTCCTCTTCAATGGGAATTACTTCGGCTCGGTGATGGTCGCCTGCGGAGACGCGGACGCGCTGCTCTCGGGAGTCGGGATGCATTATCCGGAAACGATTCGTCCGGCGCTCCAGGTCATCGGCGCCCACCCGAAAGCCGAGATCGTAAGCGGGCTCTACATGCTGGTGTTCGAGAAGCACGTGATCTTCTGCGGCGACACGACGGTGAACATCGAGCCCACCGCCGAGCAGCTCGCCCAGATCGCGTACTCGGCCGGGCGCATCGTCCGCACGTTTGGCATCACGCCGCGAATAGCGATGCTGTCGTTCTCGAATTTCGGCTCGGTGCGCCATCCCGAGGCGGAGAAGGTCGCGCGCGCGGTGGACATCCTTCGCAAGCGCGACCCGACACTCATCGTCGATGGCGAGATGCAGGCCGATACGGCGATGGACGAAAACATCCTCAAAGCCTCTTATCCGTTCAGCGTCCTCAAGGAGCGCGCGAACGTGCTTATCTTTCCCAACCTGAGCGCGGGCAACATCGCCTACAAGCTCCTGCACCACCTGGGCGGCGCGACGAGAATCGGCCCGATTCTCGTGGGTATGAATCTTCCCGTACACGTGCTGGAGCAGGGCGCTGACGTACAGGATATCGTGAATATGGCCGCTGTGGCCGTGATGGATGCGCAACAGCGGATCAATGAGAGGAATGCAAGCAATGGCGACTGACATACGGCCGCAGCGCGCATCGGCCGCGCGCGAAGGCAGCGTCGGATTGGGCAGGCAGGGCTTGAAGCCGCGGGGGCAAGTACACTGGAATCTGATTGCCCCTGAGCTATTGCAGGCCGCCGCGCGTCGCGGAGAGGGCGAGTTTGCGGACATGGGTCCCTTCGTCGCAATCACCACTCCGCACACCGGCCGCTCACCCAACGACAAGTTCGTGGTGAGGGAAAACGAGTCGGAGAACGACGTCGACTGGGGGAAAGTGAATCAGTCGCTTTCCAGCGAGAAGTACGAGCTCCTTCTCGCCGATGTTCACCGCCACCTCAACGACTCGCGTGAGCTCTTCGTGGAGGACCTCTACGGCGGCGCCGATCCCGCCTATCGCCTGGCGGTGCGCTACGTGTCGCCCAACGCGTGGCACATGGCGTTCGTGCGCAACATGTTCATCAGGCCCGAGCTGAGCGACCTCCCGACCTTCGATCCCAGCTTCACGGTGCTGCATGCGCCCGAGTTCCAGGCGACTCCGCTCGTGCACGGGACGCGGAGCGGCACGTTCATCGTCCTCAATTTTTCGGAGCGGACGATACTGATCGGCGGTACCCGCTACGCCGGCGAGCTGAAGAAGTCGATGTTCACGGTGATGAACTACCTCATGCCGAAGCAGGGGGTGCTGTCGATGCATTGTTCGGCAAACGTCGGAAAGGCGGGTGACACCGCTCTCTTCTTCGGATTGTCGGGCACCGGCAAGACAACGCTTTCAGCGGATCCCGAGCGAGGCCTGGTCGGCGACGACGAGCACGGCTGGGCGAAGGACGGAATCTTCAATTTCGAAGGCGGCTGCTACGCGAAGGTGATCAACCTCTCCGCTGAGAACGAGCCGGACATCTACCAGACCACGCAGATGTTCGGAACCGTGTTGGAGAACGTCGTTCTCGATCCGGCTACGAAGAAGGTGAAGTTCGCCGACCAGTCAATCACCGAGAACACCCGCGCATCGTATCCGCTGCACTACATCCGCAACCACGTCAGCGGGGGGCGGGCGGGACATCCGAAGAACGTCATCTTCCTCACCGCCGATGCGTTCGGCGTGTTGCCCCCGATTGCCAGGCTCACGCCGCAGCAGGCGATGTACTATTTCCTGTCGGGGTACACCGCCAAAGTCGCCGGGACGGAGCGCGGCGTGACGGAGCCGCAAGCAACGTTCAGCGCGTGCTTTGGAGCGGTGTTCATGGTCTGGCACCCGACCAAATACGCGCAGATGTTGGGCAAGCTGCTCGACCAGCATAAATCGAAAGTGTGGCTGATAAACACCGGTTGGAGCGGGGGCGCGTACGGAACCGGGAAGCGCATGAAGCTCGCATACACGAGGGCGATGGTGAACGCCGTTTTCGCCGGCCAGCTCGATAACGTCAAGTGCGACACCGATCCGGTGTTCGGCCTCGCCATTCCAACGGAAGTGAAAGACGTGCCGGCCGAGGTTCTTAAGCCGCGTCGGACATGGAGCGACGGCGCCGCGTACGATGCGCAGGCGAAGAAGCTGGCGGAGATGTTCCGCAAGAACTTCGAGAAGTTCGGCGACTTCGATTCGGCGATCAAGAACGCCGGCCCGAAGGGCTGACGGGCGCCGCGTCGGGACGGAGGGCGGGGAGCGCGGCCGTGCACTTCGAGATACTGCGCGACCCCGTCTGGAACAACATTAGAGTCGACGAGCTCACGCTCGCTCTCCTCGACACCGACGTCTTTCAGCGACTCAGGTACGTCCGCCAGCTCGGCTGGACATATCTCGTCTATCCAGGCGCCACCCACACGCGGTTCGAGCACGCCCTCGGCACGCACCATCTCTCACGCCGCGCGCTGGCGCTGCTGTGCGAGGCTGAGCATTCGATTTCGATAGGCGAGGATGAACAGGCAATCGTGCGCTCGGCCGCGCTACTGCACGATGTCGGTCATTATCCGTTCTCGCATGCGCTGGAAGAAATCGGCGCGCTTCACCACGAGGAGGTTGCGCGCCCGCTGATCACGGAGGGTCAAGTCGCCTCGCTGCTGACGGCCGCCCTTGGCGTGGACGCGCCGCGCATGGTTTTCGACCTGATCGCCGGGCGGAGCACGAGCCCGCTGCAGGGATTGATCTCCGGGTCGCTCGACCTCGACAAGATCGAATACCTGAAGCGTGATGCCTTCATGTGCGGAGTGCCGTACGGCGAGATCGACGTGGATCGGCTTACCAACTCTATGGTGCTGGCGAAGGATCCGCTCACCGGGCGCACCTCGATCGGCGTGCGCGAAAAGGCGCTCTCCGCACTCGAGTCGCTTCTCTTCGCCAAGTATCAGATGTACCGGAACGTGTACTGGCACCACGCGGTTCGCAGCGCGACCGCGATGTACAAGCGGCTGGTGGAGGACGCTCTCGAAGCTGGAGTAGTTGATGGACGATCGCTGGCGAGGTTCACCGATGAGGGACTGATGCACCGGCTCGAGAGTGCCTGGCCGACCTCGCTGCTCGTCGCTCTCAAGGAGCGGAAGCTGTACAAGCGCGCCGCCGAATGGCCGGCTGCGGCGCTCGATGACAAAGTCGTCGAATGGATCGCCACCGACCGCAGGCGTATCGCCGACGCGGAGAACTCGCTGGCGCGCGAGTTCGGCCTCGCTCCCGGAGAGCTGCTGCTCGATTATCCGGTGAAAACCCAGATGCTCGGGCTCGACATTCCGGTACTGCGGCGCAGCGGCGCGGTCGAGCGGCTGACGGGAGAGGGTTGGATCGGAACGATCAATCTCCCCTCCTTGTCGGAGCAGCTTTACAAGAGCGCGCGCTGGCTGCGGGTATTCACGGCACGTCCGACTTCCGTCGAGCCGGAAAGGATCCTCCGGGTACTGTACGGTTTCGCGGGGAGGGCCTAAACCAGGGGGAGAAGGCCGGCAACGGGGTTGCCACGGTACGGACGGCTGGGCTTGATCGTCAAATAAGTACTATGAGATCGCCCAGCTTTTTCTTCACCGCAGTTTTAATCCTCGGCTGCGCCCTTCCCCCGGAAAGGAGCGCTGCCCCTGCGCGTCCCAAGGCTTCGCCGGTGGCGGCGACGTCGTTTGCGACCATGGAATCCCGAATCCTCGTGCTTGTGAACGTCGAACGGGCGCGGCACGGACTCCCCGAGCTGACCTGGAACGAGCGGCTCGATCACGCTGCCAGGCTTCATGCGCTGAACATGGCGAGATTCAAGAAGATGGCGCACGTCCTCCCCGAGTCACCCCTTCCGACGCTCACGCACCGCGCGCAGCACGTCTCGTACTACTATTCGATTATCGCCGAGAACATCGCGATCGGATTTCCCGACGCCGAGAGCGTGGTTCGCGGCTGGATGGCGTCGCCCGGGCACCGGTCGAGTATTCTGAGCAGTGAGACCGTCGAGACCGGAACAGCTGTCGTCAGATCGTCGTCCGGTGGCCTCTATTTCTGCCAGGTTTTCGGGCGTCCGCGCACCCATATATAAATCACAAAGATGGTTTTCCACGCTACTGCTGAGTTAGCTTAACTCCTGTAAGCGCAATAAGTTAGCTTCAAGCTTGGCCGCAACTCCGAGCAGGGCCTCAAAAAGGCGTGACTACGGTGTGCCTGTAATAGTCCATTACACATGAGCCGCCTCAGCGTTGTCTTCGCACCCCTCCTGCTGGCCATCCCCACGTACGCATCCGCTCAGAATCTGGTCTCCGCCTCTACCGATACTGGTGCGCTGACGGCAGCCATTTTCGAGACCAAGGATGCGGCCGCCCTCACAGTCGGGCTCTCGCCCCTCTCTGCGGCGCAAGTCCGGCGCGGCGAGCGCGAAGTCAGAATCTGGTATTCCGGATTCGGCAATCCGCAGTTCCTGGTCATCATCAATCAGAAAGGCGCCAACGTCACCGGCCGCTTGCTGCTCTGGTGGGACCAGTATTATCTCACGACTCCTGAAGCTGCCGACGTCCGAGTCGACAACTTCGTGCGCGCCGGCTATGACTGCGGCCGGATCTCGAAGCGCAACTCGGAGTACGGCGAAGACCGCTGGATCAGCTCAGTGTGTGAGGCGAAGCTGAAGGGCAATCCCGACTGGAAGGCCTTCCTGGCGGAAGTCGAGGCGCATGCGCTGCCTGGCGTGCCCACGAAGGTAGTCAGCGATGATCCGACCGAGCCCGAGAATCTGGGCATCACGGTGGAGCGGAAGTCGGGGAGCGCATATGGCGTCTCGCACTACCATACGGCGCTGGTGATCGGCACGCCCGAGCCCGGCCGCGGACCGAAGCTACAGGATCTCGTCAACGCGCTCGCTTCTACGGCGAAGCGCGAGCCGTCCCTGGCCCAGACCCGCTAAGCACCACTCGCGGCGCTGGCGCTAGTCGCGCAGCTCCGGCAATTGCTCATACAACTTCAGCGACTGCGGATTGGCGAGCGCCTCGGTGTTCTTCACCGGCCGCCCGTGAATCACTTCTCGCACCGCCAGTTCACTTATCTTTCCACTGATCGTCCGGGGGATGTCGCCGACCTGGACGATTTTTTTCGGCACGTGGAGCGGAGTGGTGTTCTCGCGCAGCCGGGTGGTAATACGCTGACGCAGATCTTCGTCGAGTGAGACGCCGGGCTGGAGCCGCACGAACAGCACTATGCGCACGTCACCGCCCTCGTCCTGTTCCTGACCGACTGCCACGCTCTCCAGCACTTCGGGAAGCTGCTCGACCTGCCTGTATATCTCGGCAGTCCCGATTCGTACGCCCCCGGGATTGAGCGTCGCATCGCTGCGGCCGTAGATGACGAAGCCGCGGTGGCGCGTGATCTCCGCCCAGTCGCCGTGTCTCCACACCCCCGGAAAATGCTCGAAGTAGGCGGCCCGATACTTCTTTCCGTTCGGGTCATCCCAGAAATAGATTGGCATGCTCGGAAATGGCTTCGTGCACACCAGCTCACCGGGAACGAGCCGGAGCGGCCTGCCGTCGTGCGCATCGAGAACGTCGACTGCCATCCCGAGCCCTGGTGTCTGGATCTCGCCGCGATACACCGGAAGAATCGGATTGCCGAGCACGAAGCAGGAGATGATGTCGCTGCCTCCCGAGATGCTCGCAAGATGAACGTCGCGGTTGATCTTCGAGTACACGTAATCGAAGCTGTGGTGAGCGAGCGGACTGCCGGTGGAGAGGACCGCCTTGAGCTTCGACAGATTGTGATTCGTCCCCGGCTCGGCGCCGGATTTCTCGAGCATGGCCAGATACTTCGCGCTCGTACCGAACACCGTCACACCCTCTCGCTCGGCCATCTCCCACAGAATGTCCGCACTCGGAGAAAGCGGGGCGCCATCGTAGAGCACGACCTTCGATCCGACTGCCAGCGAGCTCACCAGCCAGTTCCACATCATCCAGCCGCAAGTCGTGTAGTAGAAGATGCAGTCGTCGCGCTTGAGATCGGTGTGGAGGATCAGCTCCTTGAGGTGCTGGAGGAGCGTCCCTCCAGCGCTGTGCACCATGCACTTCGGAAGCCCCGTCGTTCCCGACGAGTACATGATGTAGAGCGGGTGTGCGAACGGAAAACGTCGGAGCTGGTCTATGTTCGGCGGGACGTCTTCGGCCTTCACCCCGTCCGGCGGCGACTTGGTAGAAACCTCTCTACTCTCGGTATTGCCATTGCCGGCGACGAAATTCGACCAGAGGATGCCGTGTCGAACGCCATCGAGATCTAGAGTGCGCTTTCGATACGGCGTGACGATCACGTGCTCGAGCGATGGTATTCGGAAGGCTATCTGTCGCAGTCGCGGCAGCAGGTCGATCTCCATCCCGTTGTACAGGTAGCCGTTGGCCGCGAACAGGATCTTGGGCTCGATCTGGCCGAACCTGTCCATCACGCCTTGCGCGCCGAAGTCAGGCGAGCACGAAGACCAGATGGCCCCGAGCGATGTCGCGGCCAGCATTGCGATCACTGCCTCGGGGATGTTGGGCAGGAGCGCGGCAACGCGATCACCCGTCCGTACTCCGGCGGCGTGCAGGACGAGCGCGAGAGTTCCGACCTCTTCTCTCAGCTCACGATAGGTGACAGTGCGCTGATGCCCATGCTCGTTCCACGAGGCAAGCGCCGGCTCTTCGTCTGTGAAGCGGAGAAGGTTTTCCGCGAAGTTTAGGTCGGCGTCCGGAAACCAGCGTGGGCCCTGCTCCAGATCGGGCGGCTCCATTTTTTCCAGACCGACGCCGACGCGTTCCGCGCCTCCGCCCGTGCCGCGGTGTCCGACGATCCCGCAAAACCTCCAGGTGAGCGACCAGAATCTTTCCGGGTTGGCCAGGGACCACTCATACAACTGCCAGTAGGATTCAGGAGAGTAGTCGGCAACTGGAGGTCCGCCGCGCTCCTCTACGTACCGGAGGAACTCGGTCATGTTGGCCCTGATGATGCGCTCGGGCGAGGGAGTCCAGAGCGCCTCGCTCATCTCGACTTCAGCCTCAGCTCGTGGGGGGATTGAACTGTGCGTGCTGCCCATGCAGCCACGACTTGTGGTAGTTCGGATCCTCGATGTCGAGTGCCTGCTTCGCGACTTTGAGCGGACGGAAGCTGTCCATCATCACCGCCAGCTCGTCGGTGTACTTCGCCCCGATGCTCGCTTCCGCCCGGCCCGGGTGGGGGCCGTGCGGTATGCCGTCGGGGTGGTGCGTAATGCTGCCGAACTCGATTCCCTTGCGGCTCATGAACTCGCTCGACGCGTAGTAAAGAACCTCGTCGGAATCGACGTTGCTGTGGTTGTAGGGGGCGGGGACCGCCTCGGGGTGGAAATCGTAGGGGCGAGGACAGAACGAGCACACGACGAAGCCATCACCCTGGAATGTCTGATGCACGGGCGGCGGCTGGTGAACGCGGCCGACGATCGGCTCGAAGTCGTTGATGTTGAACGCCCACGGATAGAAGTACCCGTCCCAGCCGACCACATCGAGCGGGTGGTGATCGAGCATGATCTCGTTGATCCCGTCGTATTGCTTGACGAGAATCGGGAAGTCTCCCATCTCGTCGATCGCCTCGACGTGCGTCGGCCGCCGGATGTCGCGCTCCGAGTAGGGGGCGCCCTCGATCAGCTGTCCGAATTCGTTGCGATAGCGCTTGGGCCAGCGCACGTGCCCGCGGCTCTCGAAGATCAGCATCTTCGGCTGTTCCGCGTTCAGGTCGAACCGGTAGCGGTGGAGAATGCCGCGGTGGATGACCAGATAGTCGCCCTCTCCGAACGGCAACGCTCCATAGGAAGTCTCGAGGACTCCCTTTCCCTTGCTCACGTAAACGAGCTCGTCAGCCTGTGCGTCGCGGTAAAAATGCGCGTCGTTCTCGTCAGGCTCGCAGTACAGCATCGCGATGTCCTGATTGAACAAGAGGGGTATGCGGTCGAGCGTGACGCTCCCGCCCTTGCGCGCGCGTGAGGTGAGAAAGTGCCGGTGGTGCAGCGTTTGATTCGGATCGGCCTCGAACTTCATCTCGCGCAGCCGGCGCGCTGACTTGACGGTCGTCGGCGGATGAATGTGATAGAGCAGTGCCGACGTGCCGGTAAAGCCTTCATGTCCTACCAGCTCTTCGGCGTAAATGCCGCCGTCCGGCTTTCTGAACGCGATGTGGCGTTTGCGGGGAATCTTTCCGAGCGTGTGGTAGATGGGCATCGTCTACAGGTTTCCGCGCAGGTCCTGCTCGCGCTCCAGCGCTTCGAACAACGCCTTGAAGTTGCCGGCTCCGAAGCTCTTGGCGCCCTTTCGCTGAATGATCTCGTAGAACAAAGTCGGGCGATCTTCCATCGGCTTGGAGAAGATCTGCAGCAGGTATCCCTCGTCGTCGCGATCCACGAGAATCCCGAGGTCGCGGATCGGCGCCAGATCCTCGTCGATCTTGCCGACGCGCTCCACTACGGTGTCATAGTACGTTCCCGGCACGCGCAGAAACTCGACGCCGCGGTCCCGCAGCTTGGTCACGGTGTCGATGATGTCGTCAGTGGCGAGCGCGATGTGCTGGCACCCCGGTCCCTGATAGAACTCGAGATACTCGTCGATCTGCGATTTCTTTTTCCCTTTCGCAGGCTCGTTGAGCGGGAACTTGATGCGGCCGTTTCCGTTCGCCATCACCTTGGACATCAGCGCCGAATATTCGGTCGAGATCGCCTTGTCGTCGAACGAGATGAGCTGGCTGAAGCCGAGCACGTCCGCGTAGTACTTGACCCACTTGTTCATGGCGCCGAGCTCGACGTTGCCTACGCAGTGGTCGATGTACTTGAGTCCGACGCCTTCGGAGTCGCCCCGACCCGCAAAGGGAACGAAGCCCGGCATGAACAACCCTGTGTAGTTCCGCCTCTCGACGAGGCTATGGATGGTCTCCCCGTAGGTCCGGATGGCGGCAATCACGACTTCGCCGTGCTCGTCGACCAGCGCCTTTGGCTCCGCGGCCGGCTTCGCTCCCCTTCCCACGGCGAGGCTGAACGCCTTTCGCGCGTCGTCTACCCAGAGCGCGATGTCTTTCACTCCGTCGCCGTGCTTGTGGACGTGCGTCGCGATATCGCTGTCGGGACGGAGCGCCGTCGTCAGCACCAGCCTGACCTTGCCCTGTTCGAGCACGTAGCTGGCGCGGTCTCGCGTGCCGGTCTCGGGACCGCGGTAAGCGAGGATCCTGTAGCCGAAGACGCTCCGATAGAAGTGCGCGGCCTGCTTGGCGTTCCCGACGTAAAACTCGACGAAATCCGTTCCGTTGATCGGAAAGGTATCAGTGACCTGCTCAGGTGCCGTAAGTGTCGCGGTGCCCATGGCTTCTCCAGAGTCAGAAAGCGGCTTTCTATAGAGGTAAGTTAGCAAATAGGACGCCGGAAGGCAGACCCTGAAAACCGGCTACGGGTCACTTACGGGGGATCCAAGTAGTGAGTGGACAGCGATGAGTTCGAGTGGGCCAGTGGTAGGTATGAACTGAAAACCACTGAGGACTAGAACTGACCAATTCAAGACTCATGACTTGGATCCCGTCAGCCGACATCGAACTTTCGGCGGCGATGATCAGGTCTTACTCCGATCAAGCTGTGGCAAAGGCTTACCTTTCGCGGAAACCTGAATGAGCGATGCCAATCTCCTTTCGCGTGTTTCCTCCTTCTTGGCGCTCATCACCCAATAGATGCTAGTCCGACGATACCAGGGCGCCTGAGCCTCGAAAAATTGCCAGGCTCTTTTGTTCGAGCGGAATTTCTTCTCGTAATTCGGCCTGAGCTGAGTCTGCCGGTTTTCGTACGCATAAATTTCCGACCGCTCGCTGCTGCGACGTTTGAACGCGGCGAGCCCACTCTCATGCATGCGGCCAGCGGCCGCGAGCTCCGCGACGCGTTTGATGTTGACGGCGCTCCAGGTGCTTTTCGGCTTCCGTGGCGTGAAGCGAATAGTAAAAGTGTCCTCGTCGCCGCCGCGCCGGACGCCATCGATCCAGCCGAAGCAGAGCGCTTCGTCGAGGGCATCGGAGTAGGTCAGACCTCTATCCCGCGCGTGAACCTTGAAGAGCCGGACGAGCACCTCGGTCTCGGAGGCGTGGTGGTCGGCCAACCAGTCACGAAAACCCTTGCTGTTGGCGAACGCTCGTCCGTGGAGTGCTTGCGATTCTCCACGGCTAGTGCTGGGCGCGATGATCCGTTCTCTGGAACGCGAGAAACTCGTGAATCGCGCGCACGGCCTCCGAGTTCCGAGTAATAAGGCGAACCTCTCCGCCGCGCCCCAGGTCGCGAGGGACGTAGGAAATATCAGCGCGCAACCGGCGCATGACAGCAGTGCCCGGCACCTCACTCGTCGCGTGGACGAATCCCGGCAGGGCGAAATCGCCGCCGGCGAACGCTGCGGCAATCGTTCGCATGTGCGCGCGAATTGTGCCTTCGCCGGCCGAATCCACTTCCTTCATCTGAAGCACGATCCGTCCGCCGTCCGCGAGCGGCTCGAAAATGTGAGCCGAGGCGTACTGATCGACGCCCATGGCCGAGCCGCCGCGCTCCTGGAGCGCTGCGAACGTCGAGTCGCCCGCCGGCGCCGATTCGCTCTTGCCACAGCCGGCAGCGAGAAGAATCAGAACCACTGCGCGGACCGGAGCGCTAGCCACGCTTCGACTCCTTCCCCCTGGCCTCAGCGAGCTTCCTCGCGATTCCCCGATAAAACGCGGCGTCAGTGCTCTTCTGCTGCTCCTCGAGCGACAGCGCCGCCAGCTCGAGAGCGTAGAGGATGTTGCCGAGGTAGAGCTGCGCTACGCCGGCGACGCTCTGAGTATCGTCATCCATGCGTACGCGCGGGTGGGACTGGCGTGATGTCGTGATCGGTGTTCGTCGTCTCGCCCGCCAGCACTCGCACCACCACCGCGGTGATGTTGTCGTTCCCCCCGTTGTTGTTGGCCTCGAGAATGAGCGCATCGACGATGCGGGCCGGCGTAGCGCGCGACATCAAGAGCTGCTGAATGCGGCGATCCTCGATCATGCCGGTGAGGCCATCGCTCGCCAGGAGAAAGGAGTCTCCCACGTGCGCCGCGCCGTCGAAAACGTCGGGCTCGATCTCGTCGGCCATGCCGATGCATCTGGTGATGACGTTGCTCTGCGGGTGGCGCCGCGCCTGTTCAGCGGTGAGGAGACCGGCGTCGACCTGCTCCTGGACGAGGGAGTGATCCCTTGTCAGCTGACTCATGTGGCCGTCGCGGGCGATGTAGATCCTCGAGTCTCCCACGTGTCCCACGACATAGCGCGTGTCCGACAGCAGCAGCGCCGAGACGGTGCTTCCCATCCCCAGCTTGTCGCGCTCGATCCGGGTGCGCTCGTAGACGGCGCGATTCGCGTCGCGGAGAGCGCGCGACACCCGCTCATGGGCATCATGCGCTTCGAGGTCATTCAGGTCCGCGAGCTCGGTGGTGACGATCTCGACCGCCATCTCGCTCGCCACTTCGCCCGCGGCATGTCCGCCCATGCCGTCGGCGACGATGAAGAGTCCCCGGTGCGCGTTGGCCGAAGCGTGCAGCGTATCCTCGTTTCCCTTTCGAATCCGGCCGACGTCGGTACGAGCCGCAACGGCTAGGTGCACTAGATGGAGCTCATGGGGATCGAGGAAACTGGTAGGTGGACTCAAAGGAATCAGGAATATGCTCCTGCCTCCACGCCTCAAGCTACGGGGCCGCAAAAAGAGCGGCAAGCATCACCCGGCGCGCTTGAGGCGCGGCTCGCCGTCACCGGCCTGAAGCCGCCAGAGAGCAGAGTACAGGCCTCCCCGACCCAGAAGCTCGGCGTGAGTTCCCCGCTCCGCCACCTCGCCGTGATGCAGCACCAGTATCGTGTCGGCATTGGCGATGGTGCTCAGGCGATGGGCGACGGCGATGGTGGTTCTTCCCGCGATGAGAACGCGGAGCGCCGCGTGGATCTCGGCCTCGATCTCACTGTCGACCGCACTCGTCGCTTCATCGAGGAGGAGGAGCGGCGCGTTGGCGGCGATCGCGCGCGCGAACGACAGGAGCTGCCTCTCCCCGACGCTGATCGACGCTCCCCGCTCGCCCAGTACCTGGCGGTACGCGTGCGGAAATCCACGTATGATGCGATCGGCGCCCACTTCCCGCGCTGCACGCACCACATCCTCATCGCTCAGCGGGTTCGACAGCCGGATGTTCGTCGCAATGTCCCCCGCGAACAGGAAGATGTCCTGCTGAACGTACCCGATCAGCGATCTCAGCTCGCCGAGCGGAATCGTCCGGATGTCGATTCCGTTGACCGTAATGCGCCCGCGTTGCGGATCGTAAAAGCGCATCAGCAGGTTGACGATCGTCGTCTTCCCCGCCCCGGTGTGGCCGACGAGGGCGAGCGTCTCGCCCGGTCGCGCGGAAAAAGTAACTCCCTTGAGCACCCATTCTGTCTGAGCCGCTATGTCCGCCGACCGGTCCGTACGCCGCGCAAGATGGGCAAGGTCGTACGCGAACCAGACGTCCTCGAACGCGATCTCGACGCCGATCCTGCGCACCGCGACGCCGGCGCGCGGTTCCACATCGGGAACGCTCGGCCTCGTATCGAGGAGGGTGAAGATCCGCTCCGAGCTCGCCATCGCGGTCTGCAGGATGTTGTACTTCTCCGAAAGATCCTGAAGCGGCTGAAAGAATCTGCGCACCAGCATCAGAAACGCGGCAACGGTGCCGACGCTGAGCGCCCCCGCCTCCACGCGTGCCGCGCCGGCGCCGATGAGGATCGCCAGCGCCACCGAGGTCAGCAGCTCGATCGCGGGGAAGTAGAGCGCGTACACGGTGATCGAGCGCAGGTGAGCGCTCAGGTGCGACCGATTCAGCTCGTCGAAGCGGTCGGCTTCGCGCTGTTCCTGACCGAACAACTGGACGATCCGCATTCCGGTAAGGCGCTCCTGGAGAAAAGAGTTGATCCGTGCCAGCCGGACCCGGATGTCCCGGTACGTGTTGCGCACACCTTTACGGAACAGCCCGGACACCAGCACCACGAACGGGATGACGGCGAACGAGGCGAGGGCCAACTGCCAGTCGAGAATGAGCATCGCGATGCTGATGGCGACCAGCGTGAAGAGATCGCCCAGGCCTGAAACGACTCCCGAAGTGAACAGCTCATTCAACGTCTCGACGTCGGATGTGACGCGGGTAATCAACCGGCCGGCCGGATTGCGGTCGAAGAAAGACACTGACAGCCGCTGCAGGTGATCGAAGATCTGCATCCTGATGTCGCGCATCACGCGCTGGCCGAGCAGGCTCGTCAGCCACGTCTGCGTGTAGGAGAGCACGAATTCCGCGAGCAGCACGAGAACGAAGAGCGCGGCACAGAGGGTGACGAGCCCCAGGTCGCGCGCCGGAACGGCGACGTCGATGACCTGCTTCGTCAGGAGAGGGCCCACGACCTGAATGGCCCCCTCGACACACAGTAGCGCCAGCGCTCCATACATGAGCGCGCGGTACGGCAGCGTGTAGACGAGCAGACGACGCATCAGAGTGCTGTCGTACGCCTTGCCCAGAACGTCGTCGTCGGGTGTTTGGGTTGCGGGCACAGTCATAGAGCCGTATCCTAGTTGCGCTGCAGGTAAGACGCTACGCCGATTTGCCCATGGTACGCGGGTTGCACCTGTGCGGCGCACCGGTCTTCATACTTGTCGGTCGATCTAAACCATTCTGGAGGAAAGATGGGAATTCTCGCATGGATCGTTCTTGGTCTGATCGCGGGTGCGATCGCCAAGGCCATCATGCCGGGTAACGACCCCGGCGGCATCATCGTTACAATGGTGATCGGCATCATTGGCGCGTTCATCGGGGGCTTTCTCGGGAACATGCTCACCGGTGTCGGACTCAACGGCTTCTCCATCCAGAGCATCATCCTGGCGGTCGTCGGCGCTCTCATCTTCCTCTGGATCTATCGCATGGCGACCAGGGGCCGCGGCGCTCCTCGCGTTCCGTAAAGCTCCAACAGCGCCACGCAGGTAAAGGGTTTGCCGCTCTGGCTCTACTGGATACTTCTCGGCCTCGTAGCCGGGGCGCTGGCGAAGTTTCTGGTGCCAGGGCGGGACCCATCGGGCTGCATTGTCACGATCGTCCTCGGCATAGTCGGCGCGTTCCTCGGGGGCTGGCTGGGGACACGGTTCCTCGGATTTGGCCAGGTTACGGCCGGGCAGTTTGATCTGAGGTCGATCGGGATCGCTACACTGGGGGCGATCATTCTGCTGCTCCTCGGGAGGACGGTACGCCGTCTATAAACTGGGCTCGGTTTACTGACCTTCTTTTTGCGTTTTGAGTTTACTGTTTTTGCGTTGTCCGTTGTTGCGTCACGGCGGGCTCGGCTGAGATCGAGGCTCGAACTTTTGTCCTCAAGCCGTAGAGCATCCGGCGCACGTCGACCGTCGCTTCGGTGAGCGGTTTCCAATCGAGAATAGGGAGTATTCCGTAATCTTTCGCGAGCGTTAACTGGTTCTCCAATTCCATCGCGGACTTGATCCCGATGTCGAGGAACCGCGCGAACTCCTTCTGCGAGTCGGCCCCGCAACCCTCCACGATGTTGAACGAAATCGACTCGGCCGCGCTCGTCATCTGCCCCTTGAGAGACGCGTAACCGGTTCGCGGAAAACGTCTTGTCGCCCCTCGTACCGCGATCGCAAGCGCGTGTGCGTTCGCGTGAACTCGCAGCTGCCGATAGTCCTGCATGGATGGAAACCAGGGGTTGCCGTTCTCCCCGAATGTCATCGAACTGCTGAGCGTGCGTTCAAAGGATTGCCGCGGGTGCTTCAACGCAACCACGCACAACGCAATAACGGTCGACTCAAAACGCAAAAAGCCAGCGTAGAGCTGCAACCAAGCCATTTCGGCAACTGTTCGGTAAGCCCCTTAGATTTCCGTTGTGAAAGAGAGCATCGTCATCCGTGGCGCCCGCCAGCACAATCTCAAAGGTTTCAACCTCGAAATCCCGAGGCGCACCGTCACGGTAGTGACGGGCCCCTCCGGATCAGGCAAATCCTCGCTCGCCTTCGATACCATCTACGCCGAGGGGCAGCGCCGATACGTCGAGTCACTGTCGTCGTACGCGCGGCAGTTCCTCGAGCGCATGGAGAAGCCGGATGTCGACTCGGTCGAGGGACTCTCTCCCGCGGTCGCCATCGAGCAGAAGAATCCGACCAAGACGTCGCGGTCGACCGTTGGTACGGCGACGGAGATCTACGACTACCTGCGGCTGCTCTGGGCACGTGTTGGCCACACCTTCTGCCCACAGTGCGGGAGGGAGATCAAGCCCGACACCGTACAGTCGGTGAGCGACGCCGTGATGAAGGTTGCTGCCGGGTCGCGTTTCTACGTCACGTTCCCGCTCCGACTCTCCAACAAGGTTACGCATGAGGTGGTCATCGAGAATTTGCGCGCTCAGGGGTTTCTGCGCGTGGCGAGGGACGGACTCGTCTGTCACCTCGACGACCTTGCCGCGCCGAAGATGGGACCGGCTGCGGAGAAACTCCAAAGCTCCATCAACATCACGCGCGCCAAAGAGCTGCTCGTAGTCGTGGATAGACTCGCGGTCACGGCGGAGGGCGCCGGCCGGCTGAGCGACGCGGTGCAGACGGCATTCACGGATGGCGAGGGCGACTGCGTGATCCTGTTCACCGAGCCGATCGCATCTCCGCTCGACGGTCTCACGACATCGAGGCTCCGGTTCACGGAGCGGTTCGAGTGTCCGAACGATGGCACTGTCGCGCCCGCACCGACGCCGCAGCTCTTCTCCTTCAACAATCCCCGCGGCGCGTGCAGCCGCTGCAACGGCTTCGGCGCAATTCTCGAGTACGACGAAGCCCTGATCGTTCCATATCCCTCGCGCTCGTTGCGCGACGGGGCCATCGACCCGTGGACCAAGCCCCGCTACGAGAAAAAGCGGCGCGCGCTCGCCGAGTTCGGCAAACGCGAGCGCATTCCGCTGGATCAGCCGTGGGAGCTGCTGCCCGCCACGCAGCGTCAGCTGCTTCTGCACGGAAAGTCGCGCGGGTACAAGGGGATCTTTCCCTTCTTGCGCGACCTCGAGGAGAAGCGCTACAAGCAGTACATCCGCGTCTTTCTCAGGCAGTATCAAACGGCGCAGGAGTGCCCACTCTGTCTCGGCACCAAGCTCCAATCCGAAGCGCTCAACGTCCGGCTCGGCGGATACAACATCGCCCAGGTGGCGGAGCTGCCGGTGGATCGCCTGGCGATCTGGCTCGCCGGGCTCGAACTGAGCGCGTTCGAGCGCCAAGTGGCCGAGATGATACTGAAGGAAGCACGCGATCGTGTGACTTTTCTCTGCGATGTGGGACTGGGCTACCTCTCGCTGAATCGCGCGACGCGCACGCTCTCCGGCGGCGAGGCGCAGCGGATCGGTCTCGCCAATTCGCTCGGCTCGCAGCTGGTCGACACGCTGTACGTGCTCGATGAGCCATCTATCGGGCTGCATTCGCGCGACATGGAGCGGCTGCTGAAGCTGCTCCAGCGTTTGCGCGACGCGGGCAACAGTGTGCTCGTCGTCGAGCACGATCTGGCGGCGATCGAGATGGCCGACTACATGGTCGAGCTCGGACCCGGCAGCGGCGAAGCGGGCGGAGAAATCGTTTTCGCGGGGCCGATGTCGAGGGTGAGCGAGAGTCCGCTCACCGGCCAATACGTAACCGGCGCGCGCACGATCCCTCTTCCGACGGAACGGCGCCGGCTTGGACCGCGCTGGATAACGCTCACCGGTGCGCGCGAACACAATCTCCAGGGCGTCGATGTCCGCGTCCCAGTGGGAGCAATGACGGTAGTCACCGGCGTATCGGGCTCAGGCAAGAGCACGCTGGTGCACGACGTTCTCTACCGCGCGCTGGAGACGCACATCGTCGGCGAGCATTCGGCCAAGCTGCACCTCGGGGAAAAGGTCGGAGCGTACGACACACTCACCGGATTCGATGCGCTCGAGGATGTCGTCCTGATCGATCAGAGCCCGATCGGAAAATCGCCACGGTCGAATCCGGTCACCTACGTGAAAGCATTCGACGATATCCGCCGCATCTTTGCCGACACGCCCTTGGCACGGCAACGGAAATACACAGCGGGGACCTTCAGCTTCAACGTCGTGGGCGGACGGTGCGAGGGATGCGAGGGCGCGGGCGCGCTCGAGGTCGAGATGGTCTTCATGGCGGATGTCTTCGTTCCCTGCGAGGACTGCGGGGGCAAGCGCTACAAGCCGGAAGTGCTCGACGTGACCGTGCGAGGCCAGAACATCCACCAGGTGCTCAATCTCACCGTCGATCAGGCAATTCGGTTTTTCCCCCGTGAGGAGAAGCTCGGCCAGGCTTTGTGGCAGCTCCAGCAGGTGGGACTCGGCTATCTGCGACTGGGCCAGCCGGCGACGACACTCTCAGGTGGTGAAGCGCAGCGCATCAAGATCGCGCGCGAGCTGGCGCTTGCCGGCAGGAAATCGGGTAGGAAGATGTATGTGATGGACGAGCCAACCACCGGGCTTCACCTCGAGGATATTCGCAAGCTGGCGAAAGTGTTCGATCGGCTGCTCGAGCAGGGTCACACGCTTGTGATCATCGAGCACAATCTCGACGTAATCAAACTCGCGGACTGGGTGATCGATCTCGGTCCCGAGGGCGGCGTTGGTGGTGGGGCACTGGTGGCGATGGGACGCCCTGAGGATGTGGCGAAGGTCGAAGAATCACATACAGGGCGCTGGCTCGCGCCGTTGCTCAAGCGCCGCGCGGAGCCCGAGATCTCTCCACGTCTGGCGTCGGGATTCTCAGAGGTGGAGCCGCTGTCGAGACAGCTCGCGCTTTAAATGCGGGTTTCCTGCAGGTAGCGGGCGATCCTGGTTGAGAGCGAACGGGGTGCCAATCGATTCGCTTGCGCGATCGCCTTGTTCCGGATCCCGGGAATCGCCACTCGTTTTCCTCGCAGCATCGCATGGACTCCGTACCGCGCGACGTCGTCCGCATCGGCGACACCAAACGTGGTAAAGAGGCGCGAATTCGTCATCTCAGCAGCCTCGGCGAAATCGCTGTGTGTCGGCCCGGGGCAAAGCGCGGTGACCGTCACACCGGTGTCTCGCAGCTCTTCGGCGAGCGCTTGTGAAAAGCTGAGCACGTAGGCCTTGGTGGCGTAGTACACCGCCATGAGTGGGCCCGGCTGGAACGCAGCCGTCGAAGCGACGTTGAGCACGCGACCCGAGCGGCGCTTGACCATCGGCGGCAGGAAGAGCTTGGTGAGGTGCGTGAGCGCGGCGATGTTCACCTGAATCATCTCCAGCTCGCGCTGCACCTCCGTCTCGGCGAACTCTCCGCCGCGACCGAAGCCAGCGTTGTTCACCAGGATCTCGATCGGAATGTTTTCGTTGTGGAGGAAATCGAAGATCTGTTCCGGAGCTTCGCGTCGACGCAGATCAGCCGCGAAGACGTGTGCCTTGATGTCGAACTTCCCTTCGAGTTGTCCCGCGGCCGCTTCGAGCGCGTCGCGCGTGCGAGCGACGAGGAGCAGGTCGAACCCTTTCCGGGCGAGCACTTTGGCGATCTCGAGCCCGATGCCGCCGGAGCCACCAGTGACTAGTGCGGTCTGGCGCTGTGACCCGTTGTGTTTTGAAGCCATTGGTTGAACATAGCGCACCAACGCCGGAGTGGAATCCGGGATCTCAAAGTGGGAACTCCAATCCGTTGATTCCGATTCGGGTTCCGGCTAACTTTCGGAGCTAATCCCGAGTAGCTCAGGTGGTAGAGCAGGTGACTGTTAATCACCGGGTCGGGGGTTCGAGTCCCTCCTCGGGAGCTGGTTTAAGACTCGCCGTTGCATTGAGTTACAAGGACGGGCACTTTCGAAAGGGAGTGCCCGTTTTTCTTTCTGCTGGACTCTTGCTGGACAACTTGTCCGCTGTGATAGGGAATCGACATCTGTGTGATATGAAACGGCATGTCGAAAGCAGTGCGGTAATAGGGCATCGTTACACTCCTTTCAGTCACTAATTAAATGTCGCTAATCAGCTCAAGTACGCTGTTCCATTTCACGAGGAGCGTGGAGAACCTCGCTGGCATTCTGAAGAACGAGTTTCGTGTAGGACTCTCGGTTGAGAACTTTGAACACATAGCGCAGCACCTACCGCCGGGCTCGGAACTGATGCCAGAGTGTGGTATCCCAATGGTGTGCTTTTGCGACATTCCCTTGTCGCAGGTGGAAAAGCACATGAAAAACTACGGCGATTACGGCCTTGGGCTCAGAAAGACCTGGGGAATGAAGAAAGGCGTGTCTCCAATCCTTTATACGCACCCGAATTCGCCAGCACCGTTTAGTTCGGCCGATCATATCAACCTGATTGGCTCGCTGGGTTTCGATCGCGCCCCCGATGATCAGAAGGCGCTCGCACTCAATGCGGGTTTGTTCGTTTACCTACAGAAACCCTACGAGGGATTTCTTAGGCGCACCAAAGGACCAAAGAAAAAAGTGCGCTTCTACGACGAACGGGAGTGGCGCTATATCCCGACTGAGATTGAATCGATCCCCGCGATGTCTCCCGAGGATCTCGCCGACCCGATCAAGTCAAAGCCAGTACGCGACGAGGTAAGTCGCCTTCCGCCATTGGCGTTCGAGCCAAATGATATCAATTACATCGTCGTTGCCACCGATGCAGAGATGTTACCGATGGTCAGGGCTGTACGCTCCATTAAAGGGAAATATGATGCGGACACTGTTGACCTTCTGACATCAAAAATCATTTCGGCAGAGCGGATAAGAGAGGACTTCTAAGGATCCATATGTCGATCCCGCGCAAATTGTGGGTGTTATGCGGCTTCCATGTTTTCGCTCTGGTTGCGTGCTCGAACAAGCGCGAAACGGCGGTCAAAGAAACGTTGCTGTTCGAGAGTGCGGGGGAGGGTTTGTCGAAATATCTCACCGAAGAAGTGCATGCTCTGCCGAACTAACTCACGTTGTTCCCCTCGTTGACACTATCAATGGCAACAAACGGTGATGTCGAGGCTAAGCGGAGTTTCATGGACGCCTTCTTTGAGGAACTGGACGGCAAGATCGATTTTCTCCCAGACTTGCGTGCGTCTGGCAGAAAGGACGAAGCATTGATGCTTTGTTGCCTTTACCTCGATGGACTAGGTAATTGGCTCGCAACCGAACAAGGCACCACACGTAATTTCTGTACTGCCCTGATGAATCATGGCGGGGAAGAGGTATTACAACTCGTCCTTCCGCATCTTCTTGCTGAAAAGCTACCGTGGAAAGGTGCGCCGACAGGGGCTTCCACACTCAAGAAAACACTTACGGAGCTCCCTCGGTACGAAGCTCTCTCTCAAGCGGGTCTTTTGGCTTCAGTTGCGAAAGACACTCCCGAGGATCATCTGAAATGGCTCGAATCAGAGATTTGGCGCGGAGCTATAGCCAATGTGGTGCATACTCGTATTAGGAGCCTCAATGTGCATTACCTGGGCTCCGCCGGAGATCTTAGCTTCTCGAACACCACGTATCTAGGGCAGAATCTCCCTGAAATCGATTTCGCAATGCTGATGCGGGCATTACGCAGAATCGCTGAGCATGCAAGGAAGACGTCCACCGAGACTAACAAGTGGTTCGGGCTTATCTAGTCTCGGGTTATCAGCTTCGACTGAGTACACGCTCCTTGATTCTTCGGCCAGTAGCTAAATCGCGATATTCAAACCAGCCCTCCTTACCCAGCCGCTGAACAACATCGTCAACCAGTGGCTGTGCCTTCGGGTCGGTTAATGCAGACGTAAGAATGCTCCTGACCGTTTGGCTCGGCCAATGATGTCGCGTGGTAGGCGCAAATAGTATGTACCTCACTATTTGAACAGCCTCAACTTGACGGATACCAGCTTCAGTCTGAACAGCATCCAGAACCTTGGAGACTGCATCAATCGACCCATCCGTAAGAGCCAAGACCTTTAGCAATTCTGGAAAAACCCAGTCGTTTTCGAAATGCCCCGACGAAAACCACCAGCCAAACCCGTTGAGTTCTTGTCGGCGCTGCTCAAGCGAGAGTTTGCCGTTCGCAACTAGGCGCGACTCAACAAACTTCTGCAAGCGTGGAATCGTTGACTGCAGATCGGGAGACTTGAGACTAGTTAGGGCACGACCCACGAAATCGAATGTGTGACCCCGCAATTCTGGTGATGCCGTGGCCGAGAAAGCATTCAGCAGTTCCTCGCCTTCTCTTCCAGCCATATTCCGCCAGTACACCATAAAGACATGTTCTCCGAGTCTCTCATCGGGTTCCGCTAAACGGGATGGGTTGGTACCCCAGCTTCCGATCCACGTGAGCGCAGTGCGATAAACTTCAAGCAGAAGCGGAACCACTTCAGAGTACACGTCGCAGAAGGTTAGGTAAGACACCCAGGCTGCGCGGCCAAGCTCACTACTAATTCCATTGCGAGTTCCAAAGACGAGTGGAGCAGCATTGGAAGCCCACGCACGATCGAGCAAGACCAACCATGGGAACCACTGACCATAGACAGCTCGGACTGCAGGCGACGGCTCTCGGGAAGCATCGAGTCGATCATCTAGCAGTTCGATCACTTCCGGCGCTGTTTCACGAATAGCGGTAGTGGCGGGCTCATTCACCGACCTCACCCAGAGCCCGTACTTAACAACCGCATGCATTGCGATGCCGCGAAGAGAGTTGATCGAGAGCGTTGCAGGGTCTGACTCTTCTTTTGCCTCTTCCAGCATCGGGTCTGGGCTGAGGGCGCCGTCGCGAAGCAGAGACCAGATGGCCTCCCTCTCCACGATTGGTGCCTCAACTGCCCCCGGCTTCAAAGCTTCATCGAGAAAGTCTACTACAGACCGTCTGATGTCAGCATTGTCGCGAGTATTGTCATTCGTTGAATCGTTCTCAGTCTGATCGAAGGCCCACTGCCCGAGCTGAATCGCATCACTCCACGGGATCGGTGCTCTCGAACGAATCCGTTCACGAAGAGCGCCAAAAACGGCCTTAACGTATTTAACATTGGTCGACCGAAAGTCGAGTATGCTTCCCGCCACGTTTCCTACGGCGATAACCGCCGAGATTGATCGAACAATTCCATAAGCCGTTTCCGGTGTCTGTCCTGGCGTGGCGTCCCACTCGGTTAACGCCCTCGCCATCGCTCTGGTATCGAGACCAGTAAAGTCAAGCGGAGAATCCTCAACTGGATCTTTCCACCTTACCTGAACGCCGCGAGGAGGAGTTGGGCCGAATTGCTGCAACAGCTCAGAGAGGCGATGCTGATAGCGCTTCGGAAGATCGGGTCCAAACATTTCGAGCTTGTCGAGCTGCCAGCGCCTAAACCGCTCGTCCAGCTGCTCCGGTGTAGGGTTCTCCCCGAAAATCATCTTGTGCACCCGCCGCAGTGTTGCATCGCCCGGACCCTGATCGAGCCAATTGTAGATCTTGCTCCGTTCCTTTTCGGTCAACACTCCGAAGAAAGCCTTGGCCAACGCAGAATACTCGGTCTTGTATTCGTATCCCAAGAAATACTTGCGCTTCAGAAGCGTAGCTCTTGCCGCGGAATACTTTGGGTCAAGCGCTCCTCTTGTTGAAAGAAGGTCGATCGAGAGCCGCTCGAACACATGAAAGCGATACGCACGGAATATCGTCAGACATTTCCGCAAGGCTTTTAGGTCAGAGCTCGCTCGAGACGCAGTGTTTCTGAGCGCCACCACTAACATGTCACGTACGTTGTGAGAGGAATTCATGTCAGCCGCTGAAATGTCTGGCATCCAGATGTAGGAATAGTCAGCGGTATCGTCGCTGCTGTCTCTCATGCGTGAGAGTTCCAAGGCGCTGTTGAGCGTGGCGGCGACCACAGCAACAATCTGCACGCCGATGGCATCTACGATGATCGGCAACGTTGTCTGAAGCAGTCGTGAGTATCCCCAATCATCAAGCTTGCCGCGAGGAGACGGTGGCATTCGCAACTCGTTCATTTTCGCAAGCCGGGGGTCCGGCAAAACGTCGATCGCCTCACGAAGTAGCTCAAGTGTCGCATCGGTCTCGCGATGCGTTGCGAGAAGGGCGAGCAGCTTGTTGATATCATCGGCTGCCAATTCCCACGCACCGGGAGAGTGTCGCATCGATTCTAAGATCTTCGGAACGAGCCTCGCCGCGTGGTCAGGTGGCAGGGCCAGCCCTAACCCGGTTATCGCTGTGGCCAAGCTCCAATTGTTCGCTGGAGCAATTCTCACTGCTATTTCTAGAACTTCGTCCGGCCATTTCCTCGCCACGCGCCGCAAGTAGTCGAGTTCGGGCCAGGGTCTGCCATACTTGAGTTCGGTAGCTGCGTCAGTATTTGCTCCAATAGAGTCGAATGCCTGGCGCTTCCTCAGTGGGTCAAGCCAGTCGTCCCTATCGAGACGCGAAAAGGTGTATTGACGCACGGCCGGTTCTGCGGTCAGCACCAGCATGCGATCAACAGCGGCTGGGGTGGGCGCACTTATGATGAGAGAATCGATCTCATCGAGCAGGTCAAAAAACTTTGCGAGCATCAGGGCGCGTGGGCAGCGAACGGTTCGGCAAAAGCTGGTGCACGCTTTTTTAGATCTCCGAGTTGCAACCAGCCGTACAATAACCTGTCCAAACCTCGGCGATCCGCAGCGACAGGATCATACAAGCATGGCTCGATACTGAGATCACTAAGGGCGCGCAACTTGACTTGGTGCGCTTTCCATTCCGGCGATGTGTCTTTCCAATCGGGTTCCAGGCTGTACCGCTTGACGGTAATCTTTCGCCCAGTAGCCTCGATCTGACGATGTATTTGGTTGGATCGCCGAAGAATTTCTGAGATGTACGTTTCCGTTGGTGTAAAGCCGACAAACACCACATTTAGAAACGTGAACACATCCAGCAGGAAACCGGGGAGGATGGACCCCGGACTATATGCTGCTTCGAAAGATCTTTTCCCAAAGACTAGGTCTGAAGTTCGAGTGTCGCGCTGCTCGTCAAACTGCCCGTGAAGGTAAAAAATTCGCTTTGCCAGGCCGCCTGTTAAAGTGATCTGCGGGTAGATCAAGACTTCTACAAAGTCTTCTCGTTCAGACTGAAGCCATAGCCACGCATCAAAATTCGTGGTTAAAAGTGATTTGAATGGTAAACGCGCCACGAGTCCGAGTGCTGTTCGATTGATGGTATGAACGAATGGGAATCGTTCTCTCATAAACTCATCGCACGCACTCGGATCGGCATCGAGGCAGTCATCGACAGTTGCGTAAAGATCTGTCCCAGCTTTGACGCCGCATTTCGCAGCTAAGCCTTCGACAAGCTTGGCCCACTCGTCACTCATTGGAATCGACAGACCTGCACCAATGAATGCCACACATTGCGAATCTAGGACGAGTTTCTGAACCTCGTCGATGCATGGGCTCGGGGGCGTCATTCCTCGCGAAACATCCCCGAGGGGGATTCAGTCTTCAAGTTCGCCCCCGGAGCATTCTGAAACGCCTTATAGATTCGCTTCCAAACCGGCATATCTACCGTCTTGCCTCAAAGATTAAGTAACCGAGGAAACTTTCGTTTTTGGAGCTAACAGCCGCAAGGCCGATCCACCGTCGTGGATCGAAGTCGGTTTCGGGTCAGGTCCCGCATGTTTGACTCAAGGCATTGCCGAGATCGTGGCCATGCAAACCTAGGAGCGAGCCTCCCGTGGTCCTCTACCACACAACGCGCAACCCTCCAAAGCCTCGGTCAATCGCCCTTCGACCTTCTGGTCACCGGAACTGATGAAAAGACCGCTTTTTCAGACTGTTAATCACCGGGTCGGGGGTTCGAGTCCCTCCTCGGGAGCTGTAACAAAACTCGCAGTTGCATCGACCTATAAAACGGGCACTTTCGAATGAGAGTGCCCGTTTTGCTTTCAATACTATTCGCCAACCGGTCGCGGCGTTTCCTGATAAAGCTCCTCAGCGTGGCGACGCGCGACTGGGTCGCCAAAAATCTTTTCGCCGTCGTACCGCCCGTTCTCGATGAAGACCTCGGAGATGGCGCAGCCCGAGACAATGCTGCCGGCCATGTGGATGCCCGGCACGTTGGTCTCGAGCGTTTCCGGATCTAGAGTGGGGCGCGCTGTAACCGGATCGAGCTCGATCCCAATCCTGCGAAATAGATCGAAATCGGGGGTGAAACCGATCAGCGCATAGATGCGGTCGGCGGCGAGGCGCTCGGTAGCGCCGTCAACCGTTCGGATATTGATCGCGCCGGGCTCGATCGAATCAGCGTTGGCGCCGAAGCGGGCCTGAATCTCTCCAGCCTTGATCCGGTTCTCGATGTCCGGGCGGAGCCAGTACTTCACGCTCGGCTTGAGTGCGGTGCCGCGATAGACGAGCGTGACGCGCGCGCCTGCACGATACAGCTGCAGCGCGGCTTCGACAGCGGAGTTCTTGCCGCCCACCACAACCACGTCGAGTCCCCAACCGAGGTGCGGTTCGTCGAAGTGGTGGTGAACGTGCGGCAGGTCCTCTCCCAGCACGCCAAGGCGGTTGGGACGATCGAAGTAACCAGTGGCGAGCACGAGCCGATCGCACGTCAGCTCTTGACGACCCGTAGCGGTGTCGAGCGTGCAGCGTATCCTGTCGCCGATTCGCTCGGCCAAGGTGAAACGCGTGAACGTTTGCACGCGAAGCTCCTCGGCGCGCGCGATTCCCCGATAGTACATCATCGCCTCCTCGCGCGTCGGCTTGGAGCCGGCGCACGTGATCGGGTGGCTGCCGATCTCGAGCCGCTCGGGCGTCGTGAAAAACGTCATTCCGGTGGGGTAGTGGACGATCGAATTGACGATCGCGCCCGCGTCGATGATGAGCGGATCGACTCCGCGACGGCGTGCAGAGATTGCACACGCAAGTCCAATTGGACCAGCGCCAACAATGAGCACGGGCTCATGCGAATCTCCGTGCGAATTCATGCGAGAAAGCTAGTCGCGCACTGCCCGCTCAGGTTGCCTATGCCCTCGGGACCCGATACGCTTAGGAAGCACCCACAATCCAGTAGCGACAGGCAGGTTCCGTCTGCGACCTTCTGGCGCCCTCGCCCAGCCAAAGGCAGCATGAGTCCTGTTTCGCGCACGAACGCGCAGATCGAAGGAAATGGCGTCACGCCATCCACCGCACTCCGAAACAACCAAATTCTCTCCGGGCTGCCCGCGACGGAGCTGTCAGCGGTGATGGCATGCGTCGAGGAAATTTCCGCTGAGCTGCGCGAGGAGTTCTTTGCAGAAAGGGTGGAGATCGAGCACGTCTACTTTCCCCTGACAGGCATGGCTTCGCTCGTCACGGTTCTCGATGATGGCACGATGGTCGAGGCAATGACGATCGGGCGTGAAGGCTTCCTGGGGCTGGCGTTGCTTCACGGAGCGAAGGTTTCAGGCCTCATGAGCATGTGCCAGATTGAGGGCAACTTCCTGCGGATGACTTCCAGGGACTTTCTGGATGTCCTCGATGACGCCCCTGAGCTACGCCGACGACTCCTTCGCTACTCCGAATTCGCGCACCTGGTACTGGCGCAATGGTCCGCCTGCAACAGCATCCACCTGATCGAACAGCGGTGTGCCAGATGGTTGCTCGTCACGTCAGATGCGGTTGGCTCGAGCACATTCAACCTGACCCAGGAATTTCTCTCGCAGATGCTGTCAGTGCGGCGCCCCGGTGTGACCGCCGCGATGGGTGGACTCGAGCGTCGGGGGCTGGTCGGGCACCGTTACGGGAAAGTCGCAATCCTCGATGAGGCAGGCCTCAGGAAAGTTTCCTGCGAGTGCTACGGCAGGATCCGTGAAAAGGCTGCCGTACTACTGGTCTGATCAACAGTTTGCTGTTGCACGACCTTCCCTTTCGCTATTGTACGGCCCTTCCCTTGCAATCAATAGCCATTTGCCCGCACAACATCAGGGGCTATCACCTGGAATCCACACGGAGTCACCCATGATCAGAAACACTACCTTGAAGGGCCTGGCCCTCGGATGCGCCGTCGCGGTCACGGCTGCCTGCGCCGGTGTCACCAAGACGACCACCGACGTAAACCCGGCGATAGAGCGCGCGCCCACCTGCGCAGCGGCGATCGCCGTGTACAACAGCCGATCGGAAGTGCCGTACGACTACTACGAGCTCGCGTGGGTCGAGGCTGAAGGCAACTCGGTCTGGACCACCGACAACCAGCTCCAGACACAGATTCGCAACGGTGCGGCGAAAGTCGGCGCCAATGCCGTGATCGTAAATCCGGTCGAACAGTCCAAGAGCACAATCAAGGTCCTGGGCGAGGCGATTGGAACCAAGTCCGCAACACAGAAAGCCAGCGCCCTCGCGATCTACATGCCAGCCGACCAGGGCCGCGTAGTAACGGCCTGCGGCAACCGGTAGCGGATCGAAATAGCGCTACCTGGCGCAATTTGCGCCACGAAGACGGACTGGTCTCATCGCCAGTCCGTTTTTTTGTTATCAGTGGTATCGCACTTGAGACGCTCTTGTCCCGCGTCGATACTTCACAATACGACTTCTTATCGAGTGAGCGGATGATGATCAAGACACCTCTGTTGCTGCTGGCCTGTGTGGCGACGTCACTCGGTGCACAATCGGGCGCCGTGTCGGCTACGTCGGGTCAGCGAGGATGCGAAACCGCCGGACTCCAACTCCCCGCCGGATTCTGTGCGACCATCTTCGCCGAGGGCGCGACGGGAGCGCGGCATGTCGCCGTCGGTCCGAATGGCGATGTGTTCGTCAATACCCAGGTACCGGGACGGGCTGGTACGGCAGCAAACGCACCATCCGGGACCATTCTGGCCCTGCGCGACACCGATCGCGATGGCAAGGCCGACATGCAGCGGCGCTTCGGCGCTGGCGGCGGAACGGGCATCGCGCTACAGGGGACATGGCTTTATGCGACCGCAGGAAATTCGATCATACGCTATCGCATTCCGTCCGGCTCACTCACTCCCTCCGGCCGGCCGGACACGATCATAACCGACCTGCCGACAACGGGACATCGCTCACACAACTTCGTGCTCGTCGGTCAGGCGCTTTTGCTGAACGTTGGCTCAGGGACAAACGCCTGCCAGGAGCAGGACCGTCAGGCCGGCTCGCGCGGTATCGACCCGTGCACCGAGCTCGAGTCGCGGGCGGGGATCTGGCAGTTCGACGCGAACAGACTCAACCAGCGAGTGACCGACGGTCGAAGATTCGCGACAGGCATACGGAACGCAGTAGCCCTCACGCGCAATCCGTTCGACGGCCAGCTGTACGCCACCGTGCACGGGCGTGACCAGCTGCACGACAACTGGCCCGGGCTGTACACCACGCAGGAGAACGCCGAGAATCCGGGCGAGATCATGATCCGTGTGGCCCGCGACGCCGACTACGGCTGGCCGTACTGCTATCACGACGTCCCCTCCAACTCGCTCGTGCTCGCTCCCGAGTACGGCGGCGACAAGCGAGCGGTCGCCCAGTGCGCCACCAAGACGCCGGCATTGATGTCGTTCCCCGCACACTGGGCTCCCAACGGCATGGTGTTCTATACGTCGACCACATTCCCGTCCCAGTACCGTGGTGGCGCGTTCATCGCGTTTCACGGGTCCTGGAATCGTGCGCCACTACCCCAGGCAGGATTCCGGGTTGTGTTCGCGCCGTTTGTCAGGGGTACTCAGCCGGCCGGTACTTTCACCACTTTCGCCGACGGGTTCATGGCGCGTCCTCCTGGAACAGCACGGGTAACGCCCGGATCGGGCGTCCACCGGCCAGTCGGGCTGGCCGAAAGCCCCGACGGCGCCCTCTACATCACCGACGACGCCGGCGGAACGGTCTACAAGGTCACCTACCGGCGAACCCGACGTAACTGAGTGGTGGTCGATCCGGTCAGACGGCGCGCGCTCGCTGACGGGCCGACGGGATGAAAAACATTGCGGCCGGGCGCGATTAGTGAGAAACTGAGAGGCATCTTGACCTCTCCTTCCGCAGTGCCGCGCTCAATCAAGCCGATTGGCAACCTCCTCCAACGCCTGCTGAGGGGGCTCCGCTCGCGTCGGCCTTCGCGGAACCAGCTCACCCGACAGACCTCGGACAGTGAGAGGCGCCTCAACTTCATGCTCGAGTCGGTGCCGGTGAACCTCTGGTCGACCGACGCCAAGCTGAACGTCACGTTCTCCCAGGGTGCCGGCCTCCACCTCATTGGCATGGGTGCCCGCGAGCAGGTGGGGATGACGCTCTACGAACTCCTGAAGACGCGCGACCCAAGCTTTGCCCCGCTCGGCGCCCACCTGCGCGCGCTTCAGGGAGAGCTCGTGCGCTACGAGACGGATTGGCGGGGCCGCTCGTTCGAGACCCGCGTCGAGCCTCTGCGCGATGCCGATGGCCACATCACCGGAACGGTAGGAATCGCGATCGACATCACCGACCGCAAACTGCTCTACGAAGCGCTGCAAAGGCAGAGCGTCCATTTCGCCGCGCTATTCGAGAGCGCGCCGGAAGCGATCGCGATTCTGGATGAGAATGATCAGATCGTTCGCATAAACGGCGAATTTACCAGGCTATTCGGGTACACTGCCGACGAAGCGGTGGGACGGAACATCAACGACCTCATCGTCCCCAAGGAGCTGATCGATGAAGGGGCGACGCTCACCACCCGCGTAACCGGGGGTGAGAACGTCAGGGTCGAATCAGTGCGCCGCCACAAGGACGGTCACGTGATTTCGGTCGCGCTCGCCGCGACGCCGTTCCGTGTCGGCAACGAGCCCGGCAAGGTTTACGCGATGTACCACGACATCTCGGCGCGCAAGCGGGCGGAAGCGGAGCTCCGCGCTTTGCTGCTCGTCGACGAGCTGACTGGTCTTCCTAACCGGCGCGCTTTCGTCACTCTTTCGGAGCAGGCGCTCAAGCTCGCGATGCGCATGGAGAAGGATGTTCTGGTGATCTTCATCGACGTCGACCATTTGAAGGACATCAACGACACCTGGGGTCACCTGGCGGGAGATCGGGCACTCATCGACACAGCGCGAGTACTGCGGGAATCCTGCCGAGAAGCGGACATCGTCGCCCGGCTTGGCGGTGACGAGTTCGTCGCTCTAATGACGGTGGACTCCGATCAGACCGCGGAGATCATCAGCAAGCGCATCAAGTCGCGGGTGGACACGCACAACAAAGAAACCGAGCGAGGCCACAAACTTTCCTTGAGTGTCGGCGCTACGCGCTCGCGAGCTGAAGGAGCGGTCTTGGCCGAGCTCCTGGCGGAAGCAGATTCAGCGCTCTACGAGCAGAAGCGGTCGCGCGGACGAACTCACGCGCTCTCGCGATAAAACTCGGCCATGCACCAGGCGAGGACGTCGGCGAGGATCATCCGCGTCCTGTCTGAAGCCGGAAAGCGGACGCCCACTTCGCTGACGAGAGTCTCCGCGGTTTTCACCACCGTGTCTCCGGTCTCGCCCGCTTTCTTCATCTCGGCAACGTAGCTGCAAATGGCCGACTGTAGATCTTCCTTGATGTAGACGCCCGCACTGAAAACCGATGCGAGGTCCGTCGCGAGGTTGATGGAGGCCTTGCTCCGTGCGTTGCGCGCGGCCCTTTCCTCTCGATGCATTCCACCCTTATGTCCCGCCTTTCCACTTCCACTCATGCGCGAGAACGTGCTGTCGATGCGCGGGAGTGTCAAGCGCAGGCTGGCGCTACCTGACCGACTGAATCACCCCGCACGCGACGCGGGCGCCGCTGTTGCCCGCTGGCTGGGTCGCCTGATCGTCCGCGGCGGCGTGCACAACGAGTGAACTGCCATCGGCGTCGAACAGGGTCGTGCTACCCGAGGTGAGCGTGACCCGATCGGTCGTGAAGGAAAGGTTACCGCGGCCATCGTCGCCGGCGACCAGGTTGGGCGCGTCACCCGCATGCGGCCCGGTCGGGTGAGTGAGACCATGATCCCTATTGAGCGGATTGTAGTGGGCGCCCGCAGTGTTGAACTGCGTGCCACCTTCGCACCTTCCGACGGCGTGGAAATGGATCCCGTGCGGGCCGGGCGTGAGTGAGGACGCCGTCGCGTTCACGTGTACCAGACCGCCCGCTTCCTGCCACAGCTGCGCCGTTCCCACTGCCGCCCCGTTCACATCGGTAAGGGCGACGTGCGCCGCTGCCACGGGATGCCGCGTCACAGCGGAAGCACACCCGCTGAAAAACAGAGCCACGAGAAAGGCCCGCAGGATCATTGATTCGCTTGGGACCCGCATGTGCCGCCTCCGATCATTTAAGTGCACGCCGGACGTGGTTAGGTCAGTCGCGAATACGCATCCTCGTCCAGAGCACGATCGTGGTGCAATTTCCCGTCCCACCATACTGCGCCGGCACAAACGCACCCTGGTAAACCTCGACAGCCACGACCTCGTGGCCACTCACGAACGCGTTGATGTCGCCCGGCTGCATCGACTGCCAGCGCATTTCGTCAACGACATATTGCACGCAGGCTCCACCCATAAGGCTTGTAGCCCCACGACTGCTCGACACCATCTCGCCATCAGGCCCGGAACTGATTCGGAGCCCGGGAACCTGCCGCAGAATGTCTGTAAGCTTCAATGGCTTCATGCGATCGATCTGTTCGGGGCCGAGGTAGTAACCCCCGCCTGATCTCCTTCGTCGCGCAAACCCGACACGGTCCAGCGAAGCGTTGCGACGCGCAGTGACGAGAACCGGGTCCATAACGGTCACGAACTTCGGAAGAGTGATCGTGACGGATTTTGGCTGGCGGGAGGACAAGTCGACCGCGACTGCATCGGCGGCGAAGCCCAAGTGCCGCGCGACCAGCATGTGTGTGCCCGAAGGGAGATTTCTCAGTGTGAACTCTCCCTTCTCATTCGTGGTAGTCACGGCTTCAGTCCCCACCAGTTCCACGCGGCTGCCGGCCGTGGGCAGACTCCCCTCCAGCATCACTCTTCCAGACACCACCGCGTTTCCGACCTTTACGGTCGAGTCGGCGCGCGACAGTAAGAGTGTCCGGGCAATCAGCTCGGTCGGTGCGTCACCGAGGCTAACCATCACCTGAGTGGTCAGCGAGGCGCCGCGCTGCGCCTGCAGGGTGGCTTCCAGTGAATTGGGAAGGCCGCACAGTCTGTATCTCCCTAGACGGTCGGTGCTGTCGCGCAACACTCTCGGAGTCTGCCGGATGCCGAACTCCTTCGAGACGTCGATTTCCACCCAGGCAATCGACACATCCGCGCCCGGTACCGGCTGCAGCGTTTCCGGATCGACCACCTGGCCGATTACCGCGGAATTTCCCTGGGACCGCGGGCGCACCTCACACGACCGCGACACGAGCGTCGCCGCGGATGGCACCGCCAGGACGACGACACTCGCGCTGTCGGGACCGAGGTGAAAAGGTCGAGTGGCGAGCGAGATGCCCAGAGTATCGAGCAGCGGGTGGAAGACTCCAACCTGGTACGTTCCCGGTGGCAGACTATCCACCCTGAACCTGCCGAGTGAATCGGTGAAGACAGTCGCTCGCAGGCCCTCGATCATCACTTCGGCGCCAGTCAGATAATCGCCGTGAAGACTGTCGACCACGATGCCAGTGATTGCGGATTTCGGGATCGGGGCAGTCGGCGGCTGCGTCGGACGCGTGGGGATGACCTGGGCATGCGCCGGCGATGCAGCAACGAGCGCCGCCGCGAACACTGGCGCCGCCGCACGCAGGAGGAACGAGTTCACCGGACCGGCTCTTCTTCAGGCATTCCCTTCTTACCCCTCAACAGCCGAACCAGTTTCGCAAGCGGGTCATAGTGGCGGTCGACCACTCTTTCCTTGAGCGGAATGATGGCGTTGTCCGTGATCGTGATATTCTCGGGGCAGACGTTGGTGCAGCACTTGGTGATGTTGCAGTAGCCAATGCCGTGAGCGTCCTTGAGCTCAGTGGTGCGGTCGAGGACGTCGAGCGGGTGCATCTCGAGCTGCGCGGCATGGACGAGCAGGCGCGGCCCGACGAATTCCTCGTGCAAATGGTGGTCGCGCAGGACATGGCATACGTCCTGGCAGAGAAAGCACTCGATGCATTTCCGGAACTCCTGAACGCGGTCCGCATCGTCCTGGCTCATTCTCCAGGTTCCGTCGGGGGCGTCCGGCGCTCTCGGAGTGAATTTCCTGATGCGCTTTTTCTGGCGGAAGTTCGATCCGACATCGGTCACCAGATCGCGCAGGAGTGGAAACGCGCGCATTGGCTCGACAGTGACCGGCTTGTCCAGATCTAGATCGCTCAGGCGCGTCATGCACATCAGCTTCGGCATCCCATTGACCTCGGCGGAACACGACCCGCATTTCCCCGCCTTGCAGTTCCACCGCACCGCCAGATCGTTTGCGCTCTCCGATTGGATCTGGTGGATCGCATCGAGCACGACCATCCCCTCGGATACGGCTGTCGTGTAATCGCGCAGCTCGCCGGGCGCGCCGGCACTGCCGCGCCAGACGCTGAACGTCGCAGTGCGCGTCTGGTCTCCGGCCGAAGAATCGCTCCGCGCCGCCGCGCGGTGTCCGCTGGCGACTACGTCATGCGCGATGCTCATTTGTTCTCCTCGATGATCTGCTGCAGGTCGGAGCGAATCTCGGTCAGCGGCTCGCGAACGACCTGGATCTCGCCGCCACTGCCCCGGCGCACCAGGATGTTGAACTTCGCGTAACCCGGATTCCTGTCGGGAAAGTCGTCGCGGAAGTGACCGCCGCGGCTCTCCTTGCGCTCGAGAGCGGAACGGGTAATCGCCTCCGAAACAGTGAGGAGGTTCGGCAAGTCGAGAGCGGTATGCCAGCCGGGGTTGTACTCGCGGTTTCCCGTGACAGCCACCCTACGCGCCCGTACGCGGAGCGCGGCGAGTGCATCCAGCGCGCGCCGCATTTCGTCCTCGCGGCGCACGATACCAACCAGCTCCTGCATCATCGTCTGCAAGTCGTGCTGCACCTGGTACGGGTTCTCGGCAGTCGCCACATCGCGACCGAAGGGCCCGAGCGCCGCCTTCGTCATCGCGTCCGCTTCAGCGGTATCGACTTTCGGCGACGATTGTCGCCCCGCGAATTCGGCGGCGTAACGCCCCGCGCGCTGTCCAAACACGAGCAAATCGGAAAGTGAGTTGCCGCCGAGCCTGTTGGCTCCGTGCAATCCAGCGGCGACTTCGCCCGCGGCAAACAGGCCCGGCACCGTTGACATCTGCGTATCACCGTCGACGCGCACGCCACCCATCACATAGTGAACCGTAGGGCCGACTTCCATCGGCTCGGCGGTGATGTCGATGTCGGCCAGCTGCTTGAACTGGTGATACATGCTGGGAAGCTTCTTCTTGATGTGCTCTTCGGCGTTGGAGAGCTTCGACTTGATCCAGGAAATGTCGAGAAACACACCTCCGTGCGGACTTCCCCTTCCCTCCCGCACCTCGCGCATGATGCACCGCGACACATGGTCGCGGGTGAGAAGCTCCGGGGGCCGGCGGGCGGTCTTGTCTCCCTGCGTGTAGCGCCACCCCTCTTCTTCGTCATCAGCAGTCGAGCTGCGGTAATTCTCGGGGATTTCGTCGAACATGAATCGGCGGCCTTCCTTGTTCACGAGAATCCCGCCCTCCCCACGCACACCTTCGGTGACGAGAATTCCCCGCACGCTCGGAGGCCACACCATTCCCGTCGGATGGAACTGCACGAATTCCATGTCCTGCAGCGCCGCGCCGGCATTGAACGCGAGCGCGTGTCCATCGCCGGTGTACTCCCAGCTGTTGCTCGTGACGCTGTAAGCGCGGCCGATTCCACCGGTGGCGAGCACGACCGCTTTCGCGGCGAACAACTTGAAGCGCCCGCGCTCACGGTCGTAGCCGAGTGCTCCCGCGACGCGGCCGCCGTCCTTCAACAGCGACACGATGGTGCACTCCATGTGGACATCGATCGGCTGATCCACGGCGAAATCCTGAAGCGTGCGGATCATCTCCAGTCCCGTTCGGTCACCGGTGTGCGCGAGGCGCGGATACTTGTGCCCGCCGAAATTGCGCTGGAGGATGCGGCCGTCGTCCGTCCGGTCGAACACTGCGCCCCACGCCTCGAGCTCGCGGACACGGTCCGGCGCTTCCCTGGCGTGAAGCTCCGCCATGCGCCAGTTGTTGAGGTACTGTCCGCCACGCATGGTGTCGGCGAAGTGGACCTTCCAGTTGTCGCGATCGTCGACGTTGGCCAGCGCCGCCGCTACTCCGCCCTCGGCCATCACCGTATGAGCTTTGCCGAGGAGTGATTTGCAGATGAGACCAACCGACGCCCCGCCATGAGCTGCTTCGATCGCGGCGCGCAGGCCCGCTCCGCCGGCGCCGATCACGAGCACATCGTGCTCGTGCCTCTGGTACTCCGCCATTTTAGAAAAGCCTCACGTCGTGCCAGATACCCATCGAACACAGGCGCACGTACAGATCCGCGAAGGCGACCCAGAAGAGGCTGACCCACGCCCACCGCATGTGACCGCGATTGAGACAGCTCACGCAGTCATACGTCTTCTTCCGCACGGGTGCCCCCGACAGGCGATCGAGATATCCGCCGACGAGGTGACGCAATGAGTGGCAGCCGAGCGTGTAGCCGCCGAGCAGGATGACGTTGAGGGTCAGGACGATGGTGCCGACGCCAATGCCGAACTCCTGCGCTCCCGTGGCCGTATCCTCGAACCACATGCCCTTGTACGCATCAACGGCGAGGATGACGAGAAAGGCGAGTGCGGCATAGAGGAAATACCGGTGGATGTTCTGAATGGTCAGAGGGAGGAATCTCTCACCTCGATAACTGTTGCGTGGCTCTCCGACGGTGCAGCTCGGCGGGTCTGCCCAGTGCGATTTGTAGTAGGCGCCCCGGTAGTAGTAGCAGGTGAGGCGAAACCCGCCGGGAAACGGAAATATCAGAAACGCCGGTGAGAACGGAAGAAAAGCCGGTATCCAGTCGGGCCTTCCGCCGCGGATCCAGGCATGGTGCGAATCGGCGAATAGCAGCGGCGAGTAAAGGGGGGAGAGATAGTTTCCGAGCTCGTAGTGTGCATTCTGAAACGCTGCCCAGCCGGTGTATACCAGAAAGCCGGTAAAAACCACGAATGCCACCAACGGCTCAATCCACCAGGCATCGCGGCGCATGGTCTGGCCGAAGCGACGGCGGGTGAGCTGGACGACTTCAGTTGCCATTAATTCAATTTCCTCTGCGAACGATTCTCTGCTGCAAAGTTAGTTTTCCGCCTTGCTTCGCGCGACTTGCAGACAAAAAAAGCCTCCGGCGATTTTTTCGCCGGAGGCCTGGACTGATCCCGCGTTAACGCTTAGCTGCCGCGGACACCGGGCTGGCGCGGTTGACGGGGCTGCTTCGACCAACCGCGACGGCCACCTTCGGCCTTCATCTTCGCGCGACGTTCCGCCCGTTGCTTCTGGCGTGCGTCGAACTTGGTGCGCTGTTCGCCGGTGAGCACGTTGCGGATTTCCGCCAGCTCCTGGTTCTTGATCGCCTCACGACGGCTCATGACCTGACGCGCACGCTCCATGCTGGTGCGGAACGCCGCGCTATCCCAGTTCTGACGAGCCGTACGAGCCGCATCGAAGAACGGACGCGCCTCCGCGTGAATCGCACGGTGCTGGGGCTGGTACTTTTGATGGATCGCCGCAATCTGAGTGCGCTGCGCTTCCGTCAAATTGAGATCGCGGCCAAGACCAAAACCGCCGCGACGCGGGCCAGCTTTCCGTCCAGGGCCTCCGCGGCGGCCCATCTCGCCTCGCTCGCGGATTCCGCCTTCGGGATAGGTGCGCGGAGTCGAAGAGGCCTGTGCCTCGGCAAGCGCCGCCACGCCAACTACCATCAAGGCGCCAAGCGCCAGGGAACGAACTCTCAACATTGAAAAACCTCCACAACCCGTTAAGGACCGCTGGCGGGATGCCGCGGCTCGTAAGGTAGACGGGCCGGTAAAGGCCACGTTAAGGGCCAATTCGGGAACGGGCGCCCTACCTATGGCAAATGGGGCGTGTGGGCGTAGTTTCAGCGCCGGCACAAATCCCACCTTCGAGGCTTCCATGTCTTCCGCTATCTCGTTTGCGCGTCAGACGAACCGGGCTCTTCTGATCGGACTGTCATTGCTGCTTCCACCGGCGCTGACTGGCCAGGAGCCCGACGCCTCGCAAGTGACGGTCAAGATCGTGCCTGTCACACTAGGCATTTACATGCTCGAGGGCCTGGGGGGAAACATTGGACTTTCGGTGGGCAAGGACGACGCCTTCATTATCGACGATCAGTACGCCCCGATGACTCCGAAGATAAAAGCCGCCATTGCCACGCTTACGCCCAAGCCGGTGCGCTTCGTGGTGAACACGCACTGGCACGGCGATCATACCGGCGGCAACGAAGCGATGGCCGGCTCAGGCTCGATCATCGTCGCCCACGAGAACGTGCGGCGCGCCATGAGCAAAGAACAGTTCCTCGAAGCTTTCAATTCGAGGGTTCCGGCTTCACCCACGGCCGCTCTCCCGGTAATCACGTTTTCGGACACGATCAGCTTCTACGTCAACGACGATACGGTTCGCACGTTTCACGTCCGCGACGCGCACACCGATGGCGACGCAATAATCGTGTTCCGCAAGGCGAACGTGGTTCACATGGGTGACACTTTCTTCAACGGGATGTACCCGTTCATCGATGTGTCGACCCGCGGCTCGCTAGCCGGAATGATCGCCGCGGCAAATCGGGTGCTTGCGAGCACCGATGCCAGCACGCGCATCATACCCGGACACGGTGCGCTGGCGTCGCGGGCGGATCTCGTTCGCTTTCGAGACATGCTGGTCACGGTCCGGACGCGCGTCGGCAGGCTGGTGACACAGCGAAGAACCCTGACGCAGGTCATCGCGGCAAAACCCTTGGCGGATCTGGACGCGCAGTGGGGTAAGGGCTTCCTGAAGCCTGAGGTGTTCCTGACGATCGCTTATCAAAGTCTGACCAAGCGCCTGCCGACCAGGCGATAAGGCGTTAAGCCGCTCGTGGCGTCGTCAGCCTTACAGCTCCCCGCTTCAGTCTTGTGGATGGCCGTCGTAGCGGGCTAACCTGCAGCTGCTTCAGGAACAGTGCCGAATCTCCGCTCACGGGAATGGAATTCAGCGACAGCCGATTCCAGGTCGGCGGCCGAGAAATCCGGCCAGCGGCGATCCGTGAAATACAGCTCGGCATAGGCGCACTCCCAGAGGAGGAAGTCGCTGAGGCGCTGCTCGCCGCCGGTGCGGATGAGAAGGTCCACGTCGCGGCGCGGTCCCGTCCAGTGATCCTCCTCGCAAATGGCGCGCGCAAAATCGTCGCGCGAGATGGTCTCGGCTCCACGCAGAGACTCCGCTGCCCGCACCATTGCATCGCGGGCGGAGTAGTCGACGGCAATGCGCAGATCCATCGTAGTCCCGTCCTTCGTCGCCTCTTCCGCCGCGATGATCGCGCGCAGGAGCTCACCAGGAACCCGGTCCCGACGCCCGATGATGCGCATGCGAACGCCGTTCGTAACGCAGCGGGCGACCTCCGAAACGAGATAGCGGCGGAAGAGACGCATCAGCAGCGCAACTTCGCGCGAAGGCCTCGCCCAGTTGTCGGCGGAGAAGGCGTACAGCGTGAGCATGCCGATCCTACACGAAGGCGCGGCCTCGACGATCTTGCGCACGACGCGCGCTCCGGCGATGTGCCCGGCGGTGCGTGGACGTCCTCTCGCGTTCGCCCAGCGCCCGTTGCCGTCCATGATGATGGCGACATGAATCCCGCGGTCGCTGCCCGTCGGCTGCGGCGGACGCGCGTGCGAGTGCTTCACGGGATGGGTGTGACGGGACGGCGGCACAGGCTCAGCGATCGCGCGTGGCGTGGATCAGCGCTTCCATGTGATCGAGATACCGCTCCAGCGCGCGGCGTCCGGCCGCGGTGAGGCGATACTCGGTCTTGGGCATCCGCCCTTCGAAGGACTTGGTGCAGGTGATGTAGTCCGCTTCCTCGAGCTTGCGCGCATGGACGCTCAGGTTGCCGTCGGTGGTCTTCATCAGCTTCTTCAGATCGCTGAAGCTGAGCGAATCGTTGACCGCGAGCGCGCTCACGATCCCGAGACGCAGTCGCTCGTGAATGAGACGGTCGAGAGCATGCGCACGACCAGACGACGCCTTCGCGTCGGACTTGCCACGGAGAGAACGCAAACCGCTTCCCACGCCTGGGCCCTCGTCGTCGCGCGCGGCACCGTGCTTAGCCACCGTGCCGCCGCGCGATAGAAATTCCGAATCCGATGTGGAGCCCACCAAATGCGGCGGCCATCAGCCAAGCGTTCCACGACGGCGGAGAAAAAAGCGCGATGGTTCCGGCGAGCATGAAGCACAGTCCCATCACCGGAACCACGCGCACTGAGAACGCCCCTCCGGCCACGACACCGGCTCCGTAAAGCAGCAGCCAGATGCCGGGAATCATCGTCACCACACCGGCCTCGTACAGCACGTACGTGAGTAGCGCTCCGACAAGCAGCGGCGGCGAAAAGCTGAGCAGAAACTTGCGGCCAGGTCCGGAGAGGAGCGGCATGTGGGCACTTCGCGCCTTACGCACGATCGCCCACAACATCACTCCGGGAGCCAGGACGGCCGCGGCTATCCATGTGTAGAGCGCTTCGAGCGGGGTCGGCTGTACGGCGGCGAGGACTGCGGCCCCCGAAGCGATGATGCCGACCGCGACCATTCCCCAGCCGGAGACAGCGGTAAATGACCCGGCCGCCTCCATCGTGTCCCGGATGAACGCGAGGTTGTCCATCGCCCGCACGTGTAGCGCGGGGGGTTCAGGAGCCGGAGCGCGATGAAGGGGGGTAACCGAAGCCATACTATGATCTTACCTCTCGATTAGAGAATTGTCAAGTACTTTGCGGGGTAAAGCAGGTAAAGAACTGCAACTGAACACGCTGACAGCTTACAGCTTCAGTTGCAGTTGCCTTTCCGAACCTAACCTATCGAAATAGGCCCCGGCAGCGGATCACTGGCCGGGAAGCTCTGCTCCACCATCATGTCCAGCCGGCGCTCGTCGATTGCTGTCGCCAGCAGGGTCACCAGGTGGGCGCAAAAGGCCGGCAGATCCTCCGGCTTCCGGCTGGTGAGGAGCTTCTGGTCGAGTTGGACCTGCTTGTCCACCCACGCTCCTCCGGCGTTCCTGACGTCGGTCTCGAGGCTCGGCCACGACGTGATCGTGCGCCCACGAACGGCATCGGCTTCGACGAGCAGCCAGGGGGCGTGGCAGATCGCCGCGACCGGCTTGTCAGCTTCCATAAACTCGCGCACAAAACTGACCGCGTCGCTGTTGGTTCGCAGCTTGTCGGAGTTGGCGACTCCTCCCGGCAGAACCAGAGCATCGAAGTCCTTGGCGCTCGCCCCGGCAACCGGCGCATCGACACGGAAGGACGCACCCTTTTCGTCATGTTTCATCGCCTGGATCTGACCGGTCTTGTCGGAGAGAAGCTTCACTTCCGCACCGGCTTGTTTTAGCGCGTTCCACGGCGCCGTGAGCTCCACCTCTTCGACTCCATCGGTGGCGAGGAAAGCGACTTTGCGCCCCTTCAGCTGGTCGGGCATGACTGTCTCCGTTGCAATTGGCGTTTGTTCGCCCAGAAAAACGGGTCAGAAAATGTGCCAGAGCCCGAGCAGGGTCGCCATATTTCGGCGTGCCGATCATCGACCTGTACGGACACGAATCGCTGCGGCAGCGTCTCGCCGAGAGCATCCAGGCAAAGTCGCTTCCCGCGAGCCTGCTCCTGCACGGACCGCGGGCAGTCGGCAAGCAGCGGCTCGCGCTCTGGCTGGCGCAGCGGCTGCTCTGCACCGGCGAAAACCCGTCGTGCGAGAAGTGCACGAGCTGCCGCTATGTCCGCGAGCTGACTCATCCCGACCTGCACTGGGTTTTTCCACGACCAAGATTCAGGGATTCAGACCCCGACCTCGAGCAGGTCAGGGACGATTACGCGGAGGCCACGGCGGAGCGCTCCAGCGCCCGCGGTCTGTATGCGACCCCTTCGGGGAGCGAAGGGATTTACGTGGCAACCGTGCGCTCGCTCATCCAGCAGGCGTCGATGTCTCCGGCAATGGGCTCGGCCAAGGTTTTCATCGTCGGCGACGCTGAGCGGATGGTGCCGCAGGAGGGCGCGGACATGGCCGCCAACGCGTTTCTCAAGCTGCTCGAGGAACCACCCGCCGACACCACCATCATTCTCACATCGAGCGAGCCCGGGGCGCTGCTTCCCACGATTCGATCACGCGTGGTAGCGGTGCGGGTGCCGCTCGTGGCCGACGCCGCCGTCAAAGCTTTTCTTGCCGATCCGGTGGTCAAGGCGGCGCTCGACAAAGAGCGGCGTGGAACCGATGCGGAGCGCCTGCGTGTTGCCGCTGGAGCGCCGGGCCGGCTCCTGTCGGGCGAGACCAATGCGCGCGCCACTCTGGCCGCGCGAAAAATCATCGATGCGGCAGTGAGCGAGAGACGATGGATCCGTTACGCCGCCGCGCTGACACAGGGGAGCATGAGCGCGCGTGGCGCGTTCGCGGACACGCTCGAAGCGTTGGTTGAGCTGCTCGGCGAACGAGCGAGGGATGCGCTGCACCGGAAGGACGACGCTGCCGCCGCGGCAGCGAGCAAGGCCGTCGACTCGGTGCTGCGGGCGCAAACGAAAGCGACGGGTAACGTCAGTCCGCAGCTCATAACCGCGAAGCTCATTCGCGAGCTGTCAGTCACGCTGCGATGAAGGATCTGACGCATCTGGACGCGGAGGGACGCGCGCGGATGGTGAACGTCGGCGCCAAGCCCGAGTCATCGCGCATGGCGCGCGCCGAGGGCTTCATCTCGATGAGGGTCGACACGCTGGACGTGATCGCTCGCGGCGCACTCAAGAAGGGAGATGTGCTGGCAGCCGCGCGCATCGCCGGCATCATGGCGGCAAAGCGCACACCGGAGCTGATTCCAATGTGTCATTCCGTGGTGCTGAACGACGCCGGGGTAGACATCGAAGAAGACCGCTCGCTGCCCGGCCTGCGCGTGACGGCATGGGTCGAAGCCGCGGGGAAGACTGGCGTGGAGATGGAGGCGCTCACCGCGGCGACAGTGGCGCTGCTCACGATCTACGACATGGCCAAATCAGTGGAGCGCGAGATGGAGATCTCGCAGGTGCGCCTGCTGGAAAAGCGCGGCGGAAAAAGTGGAGACTGGAAGCGGGAGGAGGCCCGGCCGCCGGCGAAGCGTTAGAGTGGCGGCAGCGGCAAAAGATAGGGCTCGTCGGACGCGCCCCTGCCCGGCTTGTACGGCTCCATGTGGACGAGGACGTTCACTGCTCTGGGAATCGCCTCTCGTATCGCGTATTTCACTCTCGCCCCGATCTCGTGCGCCGCTTCGAGTGACAAGGCCGGATCGGCCTGCACGTGCAGATCGATGTAGTAGCCCTGACCTGAGGCGCGCACGTTGAGCTTTTCCACGCTCTTCACTCCCTCGACGCCCTGCGCCACATCGAGCGCCGTTTCCCTCACGCTGCGATCCGGCGCCTCGTCCATCAGACCCGACACGGCGGGTTTGAGCGTGCGCAGTCCATTCACTGTCACGAGCAGCGCGGCGACCAATGCCGCCCAGTCATCCGCGGCTTCCCATCCGCGGCCACCCCACAGCGCAATACCAATTCCAACGAATGCGGCGCCGGAGCTGATGGCATCGCTGCGGTGGTGCCAGGCATCCGCGACAACGGCAGTGCTCCCCGTCTCCTTCCCGACGCGCGCCACTCGACGATAGAGCAACTCCTTGACGACGATCACTCCCGCCGCGACGAATAGCGTGAACGGCGCCGGCAGCTGGTGCGGTCGCTGAATCTCGCGCACCGCCATGATGACGATGCCGACCGCGGCGCCAAGCAGCATCAGGGAAACCACCGCCGCGGCGATCGGCTCCGCTTTACCATGACCGTAGGGGTGGTCTTCGTCCGCGGGTCGTTCGGCAATGCTAAGTCCCATCCACACGATCATGGACGAGAAAATGTCGGCGGAAGATTCTACCGCGTCGGCAACGAGCGCATTGGCGTTGCCGACGATTCCCGCGATCAGCTTGACGAGCACGAGTACCGCGTTCGTCATCAGGCCTGCCTGAGCCCAGCGAATGCTTCGGCTGGTTCCGCTCGGCACGCTGTAGCTGCTACTCCCTAAAGATCCGCCTTCTCCAGCCGCGCCGCCCCCGCGAGAATGCGTCCGGCGTAGACATCGACATCTTCGCCCGGCTCGCGAGGCGGGATGACGAACTCGGGATTCTCCGGAGGAGAGGAGGTCGGGGTGTTGACCATGAGGTCGCCGCCGCGGGCGATCACCGCGGCCTCGAACCGGTCGATGGCGGTGAGAAGATCGTCGAGCTGGGCGGTCGTCTCATTTCCGCTGACGAGTACGCCCTTCTGTCGGATGCGTCCCATAAGCTCGATTCGGGCAGCGTCGCGTTCCTCGCGGCGATGTGGGTCGAGTGTCTGCTGCTGCTCCTCAAATGAGTCCATGACTTCCCCCTGCTCCGTTCGAGTTGCTGATTCAATCTGCAAGTCCCGTGATACCGGCGCGAAAGGTGCGACATTCTTTCGCTTCCGTCGAGGTCAAATAAATGTCGCGTGCATCTGTCAAAGAAGTCGCCGGTTGGGGCATCGCGTGCGCGGGGTTGTTCTGCGCGGTCGATTGCAGTGGCGGCGAAGGCACGGAAACGACTATTACCGTCATTGATTCGGCGTACGCCCCGAGCTGGGATGCGACTGAAGACAGCGGTTTCGTGTATCGGATCGAGATTGCGTCGCGAATGGAAGCCGATACGGTCGACAACGTGATCCCTCCGTTTCCGCATTTGCTTGGAGATACGCTCGTGGTCGGACTCCTCCAGGCATCCGAGGATTCTTCCACCCCACATCGAAAGTTGTTCCGGCTGCGTCTTGCCGACCACGCGCTGGAGACGCGCGCGCTGCCGGACGATGTGTGGGCATTCTTCCAGGACTTCGTAGTCTCGCCCGACGGACGTTACGCCGCGTACGTCGCGGAGGACCCGTTACCGGGCCAGACGGGAACATTCGCGGTCGTGCGCGATCTGCTCACCGGCGAAGTAGAGATGCGCGGCCCAAGCGGAGGCGGCTGCGACTGCGATGAGGATTCCAACTACGCGCGCTGGATCGCTCCCGACAGCTTCGAGATCGCGGTCTCGCACGCAAACACCGGCGCCGGATGGCAGCTCGTATCCGGCCGACCGTCGGTGCGTCGTCTGCACATCGACACCCTGCGCAAGGAGCCGGATTGGGAGTGAGCATGGTAGACTCAACCACCCGAGTGCATCTTATCGGAAGTGGCGAGGTGTCGCCCGTGCAACTCCAGTCCCCTCGCGGTCGTAGGTAACCTATGCGGAAGCCACAAACTACTCCCCCGTCGCCGCCCCAGGCTCCGGTGATCACAAACGAGCCCGGAAGCGATGTCTACACGGTGACCGCGCCGCTCACCGCGCGCGACATAGACGCGATCAAGGCACGGCGGGAAGAGCTTTCCGATCAGCTTGTCTCAGCGAGCGGCCGGAGATCGAGGCTCGTTGACCAGCTCAACAAAACCACCAACGAAACGGCCCGCCAGGGACTGGAGGAAAGGATTGCGCTCCTCGACAAGCGCATGCTTCAGCTGGAGACCGACATCGCCGCAACTGGGCAGCAGCTCACGAGCGCGCCCGCTGGACTGCTGGCGGCAACCGAGGCGTCGAGCACCTTCATGCCCGGCCTCGGCTCGGGTCAGGTGACCGCGGTTTCGATCGTATTCACGGTGGCAGTGCTCGGTCCGATAGCGATTGGGCTTGCCCGCATGATGTGGAAGCGATCGAACCGTCCGGTGCTTCCCGCCGGCTTCACCGAGACGGCGCAACGGCTCGAGAGGCTCGAACAATCGATCGATACCATCGCAATCGAGATCGAGCGTGTCTCTGAAGGACAGCGCTTCATGACCAAGCTGCTGTCCGAGGGTCAGCATGAGCCGGGGCTCGGAGCGGGCAAGAGGCCGGAGCGGATCCCGGCGGGCAATCAGTGAATCGCCAACAGGGTGGTGCCACGGCCAGCACTCCCCCGCCGTCGCCAGTACTCGCCGGTGGGGACGCGCCTAACACCTACACGCTTACAATGCCTCGCACGCGGCAGGAGATTGATGCGTTAAGCGCCCGTCGTAGTGAGCTATCGAGGCAGCTGGAGTCCGCTGCGGCGCGTCGTGGCGAGATCGCGGGGCAGTTGATTCACGCCGAGGGCACGACAAGAGCGGGCCTGGAGCAGCGGCTCTCAGTGCTGGACCCGCGGATACTACAGCTGGAATCCGAAGTCTCCGAGATCGGACGTTTGCTCGGCAACGCGCCGGCAGAACTGCTCGCCACCACGGAGGAACGGTCCTTCGCCGACCTGATCGAGCCGCACGTGGTTGAGAGAGTGTCTGTCATGTTCACGCTCTTCGTGCTCGCACCGCTGGCGGTCGGTGCGGCCTTTCTGATGGTGCGACGAGCGCTGAAACCTGCGGCTCCGCGCGCGCCGCGCGGAGATAGCGGCGAGCGTCTGGAGCGCCTCGAGACGGCAGTCGATGCGATCGCGGTCGAGATCGAGCGCATCTCGGAGGGCCAGCGGTTCGTGACGAGGCTGCTTACCGAGGCATCGCCCCAATCAGCATTCGCGGCACGTGAACCAGCGTCACGCATTGGGGCTCGTTCGGAAACAGATTAAAGGTCGCTCCCCGTCAGCGGCTGTGGGTGTACATCAGGTCTACAAGCTCGTCGTACATCGCGTCCGCCTGTTCACCGCCGACGCGGATGGCGGAGCTGGCGCAGTGTCTCAAGTGATTCCGCATCAGCTCTCGCCCCACTCCGCGTAGCGCTTCGTGCACCGATGATATCTGAGTCAGTATCTCGGCGCAGTACCGATCCTCTTCCACCATTTTCTGCAGGCCGCGCACCTGTCCCTCGATGCGCCGCAGGCGTTTCTGGTTTCTCGACTTGATCTCCGGATCGACCGCCAGCGCGCGGCGTGATTCTGCCGCCCCTGGCCCCGCCGCGCTTCGGACATCACACCCACACTCGGCTTCGCGAAGAATCCCCGCTCGACTCGTCATCCGACTCTCCTCCTTGGAACTCATGCGAGCCTGGCGCTGCGCAGGCGCAGGCTGTTGGTGACAACGCTGACCGAGCTGAGCGCCATCGCCGCGCTGGCGAGAACGGGGCTCAGCATCAGACCGGTAATCGGGTAGAGGGCCCCAGCGGCAATCGGAATGCCGATGACGTTGTAGACGAATGCCCAGAACAGATTCTGCTTCATGGTGGCCATGGCCCGGCGGGACAACGAGATCGCACTCGCGACGCCGGTGAGGTCCGGCCTCATGAGAGCAATGTCGCTCGCCTCAACGGCGATGTCGGTTCCCCTGGCCATGGCGATGCCGACATCCGACTGCGCCAGAGCGGGGGCGTCGTTGATGCCGTCGCCCACCATCGCGACTACGCGTCCACTTGCTTGCAGCCGACGGATCTCGTCAACCTTGCCTTCGGGCAACACTTCCGCGACGACGCTCTCGATTCCCGTGTCGCTGGCGACTGCGTCCGCCGTGCTGCGCCTGTCGCCGGTAAGCAGCACCACATCGAGCCCGAGATTTTTCAACGATTGTACGGCAGCGCGAGCGGAGGATCTGATCGGATCGCTGACCACGATCGCTCCAGCGACGCGCTTATCGATCGCGACGTATAGCCGGCCGTCGCTTCCGGCGCCACGTGAGTCGAGCGCCTCCAGCTCGCTGGTGTCGACGCCGACGCGCTGCATCAGGTTCGCGTTGCCGACCGCAACGTTGGCCCCGCCGATGTTTGCCGTCACACCCGTTCCCGTGTGTGATCGAAACTCCGTTGCCGGTTGGAGAGAAAGATTCCGCTCGCCAGCCGCACGTACCACCGCCGCGGCCAGCGGGTGCTCGGAGTTGTGCTCTGCGGATCCGGCAAGGCCGAGGAGCTCGCGTTCGCTGATCGAGCCCAGTGTCGCAATGCTCGTGACGGCCGGCTTGCCCTCGGTGATCGTTCCGGTCTTGTCGAAGACCACCGTGTCGACATCACCGGCCCTCTGCAGTATCTCGCCACCCTTGATGAGTAGTCCCATCTCTGCGCCACGCCCGGTGGCGACCATTACCGCGGTCGGCACCGCGAGTCCCATTGCACACGGACACGCGATGATGAGAACGGCCACGGCCGCGGCGAGGCCGCGCGGAACGGCGGCCGTGTCGGCGAGGAAGTACCAGGCGAGGAACGTCGTCACCGCAATTGCGACGACTACCGGCACGAACACCGCGCTCACCTGATCGGCCAGCCGCTGAATGGGAGCGCGAGAGCTCTGAGCATCGCGCATCAACTTCACCATGCGCGCCAGCACGCTGTCCGAGCCGACGCTGGTGGCGCGATAGCGGAAGGCACCGGTTGTGTTCACCGTTCCGCCAACCACCTTGTCACCGTGCGACTTTGTTACTGGCATCGGCTCGCCGGTGAGCATTGACTCGTCGACCGCGCTCGAGCCATCTACGATCACGCCGTCGACGGGAATCCGCTCACCGGGCCGGACGAGAATCATCTCGCCCGATCTGATCTGCTCGACGGGCTTCTCGACCCATGTACCCAACTCCTCGACTCGTGCGAGCGGTGGGATCAGCGTCGCCAGCCGACGCAGCGCAAGCGAGGTCTTTCGTCGCGCGCGCGCCTCCAGCGCCCGGCCGCAAAGAACGAGGCCGATGATGATGATCACCGCTTCGTAATAGACGTCGGCCGGGATACCGCTCCGCGTGAAGAGTGCGGGGGCGATGGTCGCCACCACCGAATAGAAAAACGCAGCACCGGTTCCGAGCGACACCAGTGTGTTCATGTCCGCCGACCCGTGTCGAAGCGCCTTCCACGCTCGCACGTAGAAGTCCCGCCCCGCCCAGGTCATGATTGCCGCAGTAATCACGAGCAGCACGTAATTGACGGCGGCGCTCGACATCATCGACATCGAGAGAACCATCGCGATCAGGCCGGCGGCAACGCTGACGATCGCCTTGAGCGCAAGCGATCCCGCTTCGCGCGTCTCGACCTCTTCGGCCTCGCGATCGGGCCGCAGATAATCAGGGCGTTCAGTCGGGAGCTCGGCGCCGTAACCCGTCGCTCTTACCGCGCTGACGAGATCGGGAACGCTGATTAGGGCGGGATCGAAATCGACGGCAGCCGTATTGGTGATGAGGTTGACCGATGCCGCGGTGACGCCGGGCTGGCTGGCGAGCGCTCGCTGCACGCGGGCCTGGCAGGCGGCGCACGTCATTCCGGTGACCGGAAATGAAATCGAGCTTGGCCGCCCATCGCCTAAGCCCGGCCGCTTGCCATCTAACAGTGTCGCCATAATTCGAGCGTGATCCTCATTCGGTATACCCAATCTACATACCCCCCTCCCCTATATCAAGGCTTGTGTTTATCCGCCCGGCAGACGGGTCGCCCGTATGGGCTGAGGACTTGCGATATGGAGGGATTTGAAATCTCTTGGAATCGGGAAGGGTTGGATGGAGACCACAGTGAAACGGATCGTACCGGACGCGGACCTGCCGTTCGAGCGGTGCACCCTCGCCAAGGTGCTGGCCGAAAGGATGCGGGCAAACCGCGAGGACCTCACCAGGCGTTGGCTGGAACGCATTAGCGCGCGCGTCTCGCTGGACCGGAATCGGATCTTTCCAACCGACGCTCTGCTCGACCATGTGCCGCTGCTGATCGACGGCATTGCCGACTACATCGAGAGTCCGGAGAGGGTCGTGCTTTCCGAAATACCAGTTGTCGCCAAGGCGATGGAGCTCGGAGAGCTGCGATTCGAGCAGGGCTTCGACGAATACGAGCTGCTAAAGGAGTACGAGATTTTTGGCGGCATTCTCTTCTCGTTCCTCTCACGCACGGTCGACGACATCGACGAGCCCTGTAGCCGGGGAGAGCTCCTGGCGTGCGGGCACCGGCTCTTTCTCGCAGTGGCCATGATCGAGCAGGCCACGGTGACTCATTACCTCAGCCTGGTGAAAGAGCGGCTGAACGAGCGCGAGCAGCGGCTGCGTGGATTCAATCGCGCGCTTTCCCACGAGCTCAAGAACATGATGGGGGCCGTTGGCGGAGCGGCCGATATTCTTGGGCTCGAGAATCTCCCAGCCGAAAAGCAGCAGGAGATGACTTCAGTCATCAGGCGCAACACAGCCGAGATGAAGGCAACGCTCGACAATCTGATGGAGCTGTCACGGATCGAGCAGGACTCGCGGCAATCGAGAAACATCGCGCTCCCGGAGGCAGCGGCCGAGGTCGCGCGTCAGCTGCGTGAAGCCGCCCGCGCGGTAGGTGTCGAAATCCGACTGTCACCGGATTTGCCCAAGGTCGAGGTCAGCGCCGCGGGGGTGGAGCTGTGTCTGTCGAACCTGATGTCCAACGCAATCAAGTACGCGGATCCCGGAAAACAGGGCCGCTGGGTGGAGGTGAGCGGCTCTCAGACTCTCGCCGACGCCGGCCACCCGGGAGAGACAATCGTGAAGGTCCGCGACAATGGGCTGGGCGTTCCCGAGGAGAAGCGCGCCCGGCTCTTCGAGCGCTTCTTCCGCGCTCACGAGGACGGAGTGGCCAGCATCGAGGGCACGGGCCTCGGACTCAGCATCGTTCGCGATACCGCGGTGTCGCTCGGCGGGCGTGCGTGGGCAGAGTTTACGGACGAAGGATCGGTCTTCGCCTTCTCAATGCCGGCACGACGCGCCGCAAGCGATTCCATCAGCCCGGTCCGAGAACCGGCCGATCGAAGCGGAGTGGATCAGGCACCTGAAGCTGCCGGGGGCGTGTAGCGATATAAACGCATGTCAACCAGGCTTTCATCGGCTAGCCGTCGCTCAGTCCGTTCTGCCGCACGAAATCCGCGAGCTCCCCTCTCGAGCTGACGCTGAGCTTGAGAAAGATGTTGGAGAGGTGCGTGCTCACCGTGCGCGCGGAGATCCGAAGGGCTCCCCCGATCTCCTTGTTGGATTTTCGCGTGGCCACCATCCTCGCGATCTCGAGCTCGCGGCCGGTGAGCCCGGCGGCACCAGTCGAAATGGAGCGCGGCGGAGGACGAACGCCGATTTCACGCAAATCCTCGCGCGTGTCGTCGAGCGCAACTACCTGCCCGAGGCGTGCCAGCACCTCGTGCGCTTTGCGAAGCTCGCGCATTCCCTCCTCACGGTCGCCCGTCGCAAGCAGTGCGCGGCCAAGTCGGTGACGGATGCGCGCAGCCCAGGGGGGAAACGGGATCGCTTCCAGCTGTTCAGCGCAGGAGCGAAGCAGCCCGATACCACGGGCGTGATCGCCGTCGCGGTGAATTGCGAGCAGCCCATCGCAGCCGTCGGCGCACGCGATGCCCAGCCGATGTTTCACGCGTGTGGCATCGCGGCGCATCCGGTCCGAGTGCGCGGAGGCACGCTTAAAGTCGCGCGCCTGGAGTGCTGCCTGGCAGATGGTGGGGAGCAGCCATTGCAAGGCCCACACTACATATCCCGTGCGGTCGGCGATCTCGAGCCCCGCTTCCCCGATCCGCACCGCTTCGCGCGGATCTCCGTTCGCCAGATGGTAGGATGCCATGCCGAGGTGGGCGGGGACGATCGAAGGAACATCGAGCGCGCGATCCAGAGTGTCGCCGCTGGGCGCTTCGCCCTCGCCGCCCGCCAGCTTCCACGCCAGATCGAAATACTCCTTTGCTTTCGCGTTCTGACCGCGCCAGAGGTAGATGAGACCGGACCAGACGTAAAGACGCGGCAGCAGCGTGCGTTGGCTGAGGCGTTTCGCCAGCGAGATCGTGCGCTCCGCGGTCTCCAGCGCTCGATCCCACTCGCCGATTCCGGAATCGTATTGGACCCTCAGCTCCGCGGACCATAACGGCAGCAGCGGCGATCTCATCTGATCCGCCAATCTCTCACTCTCGTCAAGGTGCTCGACCACCTGGGCCGCGTCACCAGCGACTCCCCCGAGCAGCGCAAGTCCCCAGTGTGCCGTCCATTCGAGCATGTATTGACGCGCCGCTTTGGCAAAGGAGAGCGCGTGAAGCCCGTGAGTGCGAGCGAGGTCGAGCGGGCCCGTCCACGCATAAAGCAGCAGCAACGCGCGGTGGGCACGCGCCAGCAGCGCCGCGTTGTCGACGCCGCTCGCGGCTGCGCCGCTGAGCGCGCTCTCGACCTCAGCCTGCGCTTCGGTCAGACGGCCCAGATCCTGGAGGCAGATTCCCTTCGCGAGGCGGAGCCGGACCTGGAGGGCGGCATCGCGGGGCGCCGTCGCGGCGGCAAGCCCCGCATCGTAGTGGCCAAGAGCTTCAGCATATTTGCCACTCCAATAGCAGGCGAGGCCCATGCGGTGCTCGATGCCGGCAAGCGCGCCTCGCTCCCCCGCCGCAAGCGCATCTTCGCGTGCGCGCGCCCACAATCGCATCGCGACTTCGTAATCCCCCAGGCGCTGACGCGTACGTGCAAGAGTGGTGAGAATCTCCTTGCGGGGCACCTCGGTTATCGTCTCGTCCTTGTCGAGATGCTCAAGCGCCGCTGTCAGATAGTCGGCCGCCTCGCGATTCGCGTACTTCTCCAGTGCCGTCCGTCCGGCAGCGGTGAGATAAGTGACGGCCTTCCGCGCCAGCGCCTGCGAGTGTGCGCGCGCGAAGTGGAGCGCCAGCTCGTCGGCGTGATCGAGAGCGGCATCTCCATAAAGTTCCTCGAGCGCTTCGGCGACGGTCGCGTGCAGCAGCCGCGCCCGTGCCTGCCCCAGATCGGCGTAAATGACCTGCTGGAGAAGTGGATGCGTGAAGTCGTAGCAGATGTTGTCGACGCTGCCGGTCTCCTGAACGACGCGCTGTCCGCGCAACTCGTCGAGCGCCATCACGATCTCCTGGTCGGAGAGCCGCGACACGCGCGACAGCGTATCGTAAGGCGCGCGTGTACCAAACACTGCCGCGAGATTGGCGACCGTGCGGGCGTTCGGCGAAAGACGTTCGATGCGCGCCTTGACGACGTCGCGTATCGTGGGCGGGAGATGCAGGGTCTCCATTTCCCATCCGACCCACCTCCCACCACTTTCAATGAGCGCGCCCGACTCGACGAGAAACTTGAGCGTCTCCTCTACGAAAAACGGATTTCCGCGCGTCGACTGGTAGAGCAGCGCCGAAAACTGGCGCGTTGCGGCGCGGTCGACTCCGAACATCTGGCGGACTATGTCGTCGATCTCATTTGGCGCGAGAGCATCGAGGCGCTGGACGGTCAGCACACCCAGACTCAGCAGCGATTGCTCGGTGGTTCGCAGAACGGTGTTTGAATCCCGTTCCGCTTCGTTGTAGGTCCCGATCAGCACGATCCGGTGCCCTTCGAGCTGACGGGCAACAAAGTGAAACAGCTCGAGCGACGACGCGTCGGCCCATTGCAGATTCTCCAGCAGAATCAGGAGCGGCTGCTTCGCCGCGAGCCTGCCCAGGAACTGCGTGAAGTTCCAGAGCAGCCGGGCCTTAAGCTCGGCGCCATCTCCTTCGCCGTCGCCGCGCTGCCGATCGCCACCGGCGGCGAGCGTCGGAAAGAGAGCCCCAAGCTCCGCGCTGCCACCGCGAGTGAGTACCGAGAGCGTGGCCGGGTCCAGCTTCCGCAGAAAAGGAAGCAACGCATCGGAGAACAGGGCGTAGGGAACGCCGGTCTCGACCGGATTGGCCCGCCCGATGGCGAGGGTCCAGCCGTGCCTGGCTGCGCGCTCTGCCGCGGCCGTAGCAAGGCGCGTCTTGCCAATGCCGCCCTCACCGACGATGAAGACCGAGCGACCCGCGCCCTGCGCCGCCTCATCGATCGTCCGGGAAAGGAGCGCAAGCTCCGCGCTCCGCCCGACGAGGGGCGCTTGATCAGGGCCTGGCATGCAGGCCTAATGTACGAACAGGCGTTTTTTCGAGCTAGATCCTGCGGCGCGGGACCCGAACGCGTGGAGTCTGGCCGAGCGCTCGCCACTCGCGCGTCCAGGTCCTGAACCGCGACTTTTTATCGCGAATGATCCCGACGACGAAGCGGACACGCATCGGCGATTCGAGCGTGCGATTGAAAATCACGGTGCCCTGCCCGGAAAACGATGTTCCGGGAACCTCGAAGCTGATCTTTCTCCCCGGCGCGACGGGAGTTTCCATCAGCAATCTGGCGCCGCGCGGACTGATGTCTTCGAGCAGACCGAGACCCGCCTCGGCCGGATCGTCGCCGTCGGCCGCGACGGAAACCTCCGCCGGAAGCTGCACCTGATATCGCCGCTCGCCACGGATATTCCCGAAAGCCTCGACGGCGCGGGTGAAAAGATTCGTCGACTGCCTGTACTGCATGCGCACCATCGGAATCGAGTGATGCGCGCAGTGCAGCTCGATGGCATCGCGGGTCTCGAACGGGAGCTCATCGAACCTGACTCCGTGCAGATAGACGGTTTCCTTCTGAATAACCTGACTGCTGACGCGAAGGACTTCGCCCGAGACCTGAACGGTTCCGGACGCGAGAGCGAGCGGGAGTGTGACTTTGCTTCCGGCGGGAACGGGAGTTGAAGACCGGAAGGCCATCCCCGATGGATTGAGATCGTGGGTAAGGGCCGACACCTCGCGCAAAGTCAGCGCGCTTCCTGCCCCATCCGCCGGAACCACCGTGACCCGGATCGGAAACGCGTCGATGAAGCGGTGGTCGAGTCGTTGCTGCCGCGATGCTCTGCTCTGCATCACCACGTAGCCCGCGAAGTACATGTTCCAGGCGGCCCAGAATCCATTGAGCCAGAACGCAATGGAGTTCCACCCATCGGACGGATAGGTAATCCACCCGTAGCGGCTCGCCAGGGTCGCCCAGATGATCGACAATCCCGACAGTGAGAATATCAGAAACTGGGGCAGGTAGACCCGAAACGGCACCTCGCCGGTTCCCTTCGGCGTCACGTGAAACGTGAGGCGCTTGTTTCTGAGGATCGCCGTCGTGGACCGGATGTAAGTCCAGAACCGGACCATGTTGTAGCGTTCCGAGATCAGGATCCAACCGGTACCGCGCGAGAGCATCTCGAACGCCAGCACCATGAAGATGATGTACGGAATGAGGCGGATCAGCAGCTCGTGGTTGGTGATGCTCACTGGCAGCCAGCCCGTGAAGAAGAAGATGATCGGGGCCGTGTACAGAATGAGCTTCATGTACCCGTCGAAGTACGTCGTCGCCGAGGCGAAGTACTGAATCCTCTGGGCAATGGTGAGTCCGGGATACGTCAGCGGATTCATGTTGCGCAGGATCTGCATCGCCCCCTGTCCCCAGCGAAGGCGCTGCACGTGGTAGGCGGTGGCGGACGCGGGTGCCAGGCCATAGGCCAGAGTCTCGCCGTGGTACATCGCCTTCCACCCCCGGCCCTGCAGCACGATCGAGGTTTCCATGTCCTCGGTGATGCTCTTGGTGGAGAAGCCTCCGATCTCGTCGAATGCCTTGCGACGGATGATGCCGCAGCTGCCGCAGAAGAACGCGGAATTCCAGTTGTCCTTTCCGGCCAGGATCAGGGAGTAGAAGATCCGATTCTCCTCCCAGATGCGCTTGGCCTCGTCGTTCACGACGTGCGTGAACGAGTCCGTGTTGTAGTAGTCCTGCGGTGACTGGACGAAACCGACTTTCGGGTCGTTGAAGTAGCCGAGCATACGGTCGAGGATGTTCGGCAGCGGGACATGGTCCGCGTCGAGCTGAAGGATGAAGTCGTTCCTGATCAGCCCCATCGCGTGATTGAGGTTCCCCGCCTTCGCGTGCTCGTGGGTCGTGCGGCGGATGTATCCGACGCCGAGCTGCTGGCACATGGCCCTGACTTCGTCCCGCTCGCCGTCGTCGAGCAGGTAGGTGCGGTGCGGATATCTGATCGCCCGTGCGCCAATGGCCGTTCGTCTCAGCACCTCCAGCGGTTCGTCATACGTGGTAATGAACACGTCGACGTTCATGCCGCGCGGCGCTGGCGGCGGCTGATGATACGTCAGCTTCCAGCAGGTGAACACGAGGAGGAAGAAACTCACCACGCCCATGGTATCGGCGATCGCCAGAGCGACCGAAAACACCACGGCGTCGGGGTTGATCGTCGACGTCCAGCGCCAGATCAGCCAGTACGTCGAATAGAAGAGGACGAACACCGCGAAGCCGCGGGTGAAGTACTCTTCGGCCTTGGGAAGACGCGGAATTGCGTCGCGGAACGACTCGTCTTCGGGTGAGCCTTCGGCAGGCTCTGATCCATGAGGAGTGCTGTCTACGTTACCGGAGACAAGGCCGATATTCTTCATTCGTCAAGGCATGATAGGCGAGTTCTGTGCCGGCATCGCGCCCTGTTGCGGCGCTGCCGTTAGCTTCAAGTTTCAGAGCCTCCTCAACCATAGCCAGAAGGGTCAACACCTGCCAAAAACTTCCCGCCTCGAAGAAGCGACGAAGACGGCGAGCTCCGTCGCCCATGAGCTGAACAATCTTCTGACTGTCATCCACATCAATACGGAGTTCCTGCTCGCGTCGGCGGGCAGTGATCCGACCAGCGCCGAGGAGCTGCAGGAGATACAACGCGCGGCACACCGGGCCTCGACGCTGGCGCGGCGGCTGCTCGCCTCATCGCGTCGGGAGCCATTCGATCCCACTGTCACACATACACAGAACAAGCGCGCTGCGCGTAAGAGCCCGCCGCGGGCGATGGCGGCGATCGAAGGCGAAGAGGGCGCAATGGAAACCGTGCTGTTGGTCGAGGACGAGGCTGCGGTACGTGGTCTCGCCAGGAAAATTCTGATGCAGAAGGGCTACCGCGTCCTCGAAGCAGCGGACGGAGCGATCGCACTACGCGTGGCGGCCGGACACGTCGGCGAGATCGATCTCGTGCTCACCGATGTGGAAATGCCGAACCTGGGCGGACGGGGGATGGTGGAAGAGCTGAAGGAGCTGAGCCCGGGGTTGACCGTGCTGTTCATGTCAGGCTATCCAAAAGAGGAAGTGTTTCCGGACGCCCCCCGGGCCAAGCGGACCGCATACCTGCAGAAGCCGTTCACCGGCGAGACGCTCTGCAATGAGGTGCGCGCCGCCTTGAAATCCCGGCTCTGACCTGATGTCGACTGCAGGCGTCGCAACGCTTCCACGCGAGCTCGCGGATTTCCTTGTCGAGCTGTCCATCACCCTCAACAAGCGCACCATCTACCCTGGGAACGTCGTGTGAACATCCTGCTTGATCCGGACGCCAGACCGGTCGTCGCGCATCGCGGCGGCTGCGCGCGCGGACCCGAGAACACGCTCGAAGCGATGCAGCTTGGAGTCGCCGAGGGCGCTGATGCAATCGAGTTCGACGTGCATCTCTGCGCGGATGGCAAGGTCGTCGTGATTCACGACGCGACCGTTGACCGCACCACTGACGGAAGCGGTGCCGTGGATCAGATGTCGCTGGCGAACCTCCGATCGTTGGACGCGGCGTGCCGTTTTACCGGTGTGCAACCCTCTCCGCCGATAAGCCGTCCCTGTCGCATCCCCACGCTCGGCGAAGTCCTCGAGAGTTTCCCGCGCATCCCGCTCATCATCGAGGTCAAGACGCGCGCGGCATCGGTGCAGACGCGCGCGCTGATCGAACAACATGGCGCGGAGGATCGGTGCCTCGTCGATTCCGTCCACGCTGATGCACTTGCAGTCTTCCGAGGATCGCGCATCGCGCGCGGACCGTCGCGGAACGGAGTCGCTCGCCTGATCATCAAATCGTTTCTCCACGGAGCGTCGAGGAACCTGGAGCCGAGCGCGCTCTGCATTCCGCGCTCATACCGCGGATTCCCGCTGCCGATAAAACGGCTGTCCGCTTTGATGCGGTCCGCCGGAAAGACGGTCCACGTCTGGACCGTGAACGATCGGCGCGAAGCAATCGAGTTGTGGGGACTCGGCGTGAGCGGAATAATCACCGACGACGTTCCGGCCATCCGATCTGCGCGCGCGGAGATGAGCGGCAAGAAATTAGGATGACCCGGGTGGGTCTCGAACCCACGACCTACGGATTAAAAGTCCGTTGCTCTACCAGCTGAGCTACCGGGTCTGCTCCGATTGAAGATACGCTAGCTGGGGGAATATCACAAATCTGCGTTGGTCCCGTCTGCGCGCCCTCAACGTTAGCAGGCGTACCATCCCCGTGCCACCGGGTGTAAAACGGTCGTCTCAATAGTGAACCCGAAAAGCGGGCGCGAATATGGCCATGATCCCCCCAAAGGTCAAAGCAATATTGCGCGCTGTCAGGATTTCCCGACAGCGCGAGCTCGCGGATGCGCGCATGGCCGCGCTCGAAGAGGCCAACACACTCCTGCAGACTCAGGCGCGCCAGCTGGAGGAACAGACTCAGGAGGCGCGCGAGCTCGCCCACGAGCTCGCTCTCACCAACGAAGAGATGCGCGCCGCGATCAACGAAGTGGAGAAAGCGCGCGCTGCCGCCGACGCGGCGAACCGCTCGAAAGCGGAGTTCCTCGCGGTGATGAGTCACGAGTTGCGCACGCCGCTCAACTCGATCGGTGGCTACGTGGATCTCCTCGAACTGGAGCTCCGGGGCCCGCTCACTGAGGGCCAGCGCGGAGACCTGCAGCGAATCAAGCGCAGCCAGGAGCACCTGCTCCGCATCATCAACGACATCCTGAATTTCACGCGCCTCGAAGCTACCGAAGTGCACTACGACATGATCGATGTGCCGGTCCGCGCTCTCATTACCGACCTCGATGCCCTGGTGGGCTCACTCGCGAGCGCCAAATCGCTGGAGTACTCGTGCGATCTGCCCTCGACTGGCGTGTACGTTCGCACCGATCCCGACAAGCTGCGCCAGATCCTCGTCAACCTGCTCTCGAACTCGGTGAAGTTCACCGCGCCCGGTGGCCGCGTCACAATCCGCTGCTCCGACAATGGGGATTCCATCGCGATCGACGTCGAGGACACCGGAACGGGTATTCCTCCCGATAAGCTCGACGCGGTATTCGAGCCATTCGTACAGCTCGATAGCGGACTCACCAGAACCACAGAGGGCACGGGGCTGGGCCTGGCGATCAGCCGGGGGCTCGCTCGCGCAATGGGGGCCGACATCACCGTCCGCAGCGAGATCGGAGTCGGATCGGTGTTTACACTTACGCTCCCGCGCTCGCGCTCGCGTAAGACTCCTACGGAACGACACCGCGGGGTTCCGAGCGGAGTCTGATCGGGCGCGCAACATGATCGAATCGCGGGCACGCTCGTGACTGCGATTTGTGGCGGGAGTGGGGCTACACTAGTCTACTAGGAGTGGTTTCCCCTCCGCCCGCTACGTAATTGCCCAACGCGCAGACTCTCAACAGTTCCGGCAGGCTCGCCGCGCTCCACCAAACGGGGCTTCTGGAGACCGGTACTGAGGATTTTTTCGATAGCCTGACGCGGCTCACCGCGGAGTTGCTTGGCGTGCCGACGGTTGCCTTCTCGCTGGTAGACGAGAAGAAGCAGTTCATCAAGAGCGCGGCCGGGACGGGCAAGTTGATGGTCCCGGGCTGGGACTCGCTCGACGGATGCTTTTGCCCTGAGGTCGTGAAGAGCGGAGCCGAAGTGGTCGTACCCGATGCACTGGAAGCGGGCGAGCCTCCCGAGTCGCTTACCGTAAGAGCGTACGCCGGGGTTCCACTCATAACCGAGAGAGGCCAGGTGCTTGGCGCGCTTTGCGCGCTGGACTCCAGACCACGAGACTGGACGGACCGCGACCTGAACGTGCTTCGCACTCTCGGCGCGTCGGTCATGTCGGAAGTCGAGCGGCGGATCGCCGAGCGCACGGTGCACGATCTCCAGCTGCGGCTCGTGGCGGAGCGCACGCTGGCGCACGCGGTACAGCAACAGATGCCGGTGGGCTTTATCGTCGCCGAAGTCCCCTCCGGGCGTTTGGTGTCGGTGAATGCGCAGATGACGGAAATCTTTCGCACCGCGTTCAAGCCTGCGGCAAATCTCACGGGGTACCGCGAGCTCATTGGCTTCGCTGAAGACGGCCGCTCCCTGTCGTCTCTCGAATGGCCCCTGGCGCGCACGGTACTGAGCAACGAGTCGGTGCGCGGCGAGGAGATTCAGATTCTCCGCGGCGACGGCACGCGCGGCTTCGTGCGAATGAGCTCCGCCCCGGTGCGCGACTCCGAGGGACGCGTCGTTGCCGCTGTTGGAATCGTGGTGGACGTGACCGAGCAGCGCCTGGCCGAGCGCTCCGTCCGCGCCAGCGACGAGCGATTCCGCATTGTCGCCCGCGCCACCAACGACGTCATATGGGACTGGGATCTTCGATCGAACCTGGTCATCTGGAACGACGCGGTCGAAACCGTGTTCGGGCACCGGCAGAGCGAGATCCGCCCGCACATTGACTGGTGGTTCGATCACATTGATCCGGAGGATCGCGAGCGCGTGACCGCGGGACTCCATGGGGTGATCGATCACGGCGGGTCGAGCTGGAGCGACCAGTACAGCTACCGTCGCCGTGACGGCACTTATGCGACGGTCATCGACCGCGGGTACATCATGCACGACCACGCGGGCACCGCCGTGAGGATGATCGGCGCAATGACCGACGTCACCGACCGCACGCGTTCCGAAGCGGCAATACGATTTCAGGCACAGCTGCTGAATGCGGTGCAGCAAGCGGTCGTCGCGACCGACCCCGCCGGTGCTGTGATATTCTGGAACAAGTTCGCGGAGAAGCTTTACGGCTGGAGCGCGGACGAAGCGGTCGGCAAATTACTCGACGAGCTGACGCCGGCGCCGTTCCTGCGCGATCACGGGGCGGAGATCATGGAGCGCGCCGCGGCCGGCGGGAGCTGGACAGGCGAGTTCCTCGCCCAGGGGAGAGCCGGCAAGAGCTTCCCCGCCCTTCTCACCACCTCACCTGTGCTCGACGCGAAGGGAGGGATGCTCGGTCTCGTTGGAGTCTCGATCGATCTCACCGAGCGTCGGTCGCTGGAGGAGCAGTTCCGTCAGTCGCAAAAGATGGACGCGGTAGGGCGTCTCGCGGGCGGCATCGCGCACGACTTCAACAATCTGTTGACCGTGATACGCCTCAACACCGAGATAATCATCGAAGGATTCGATCCGTCGGATCCCCGTGCCGAGGACGTGAAGCAGATTCGAAGCGCGGCGGACCGCGCATCCGCCCTCACCCGGCAGCTGCTCGCGTTCAGCCGCAAGCAGATTCTTCAGCCGCGAGTGCTCGACCTCAACTCCGTCGTTTCCAGCCTCGAGCCGATGCTGGCCCGCCTCATCGGCGAGGACATCCGCATCTCATGCTCCGCGGGGGCGCGCGGCTACGTTGTCGCCGATCCCGGCCAGATCGAACAGGTGCTGGTCAATCTCGTCGTGAACGCGCGCGATGCGATGCCCGAAGGCGGACACATCAACATCGAGACGATGAACGCCGAGCTCGACGAAAACTACACGAGCGAGCATTCTCGGGTGATTCCCGGCCGCTACATAGCGCTGTCGGTGGGCGATACGGGAATCGGGATGGACAAGGACACCCAGGAGCACGCGTTCGATCCGTTCTTCACCACCAAGGAAGCCGGCAAGGGAACCGGACTCGGACTGGCGACGGTCTATGGGATCGTGAAGCAGTCGGGCGGATACGTGTGGGTCTACAGCGAGCCGGGAAAGGGCACGACGATCAAGGTTTACTTGCCCGAGGTTAGCGCGGCCGCGGCATTCACGAGCGCCCCAGAAACATCTGCGGCCCCGAAGGTGATACCCCGCGGCTCGGAGACCATCCTCCTCGTCGAGGACGAGGACGCGGTGCGCAGCCTAGCCTGCCGCATTCTCGAGAAGCAGGGCTATCGGGTGCTTCCCGCACAGCATGGGCGCGACGCCATGGACATCGCCACCCGCGAAGAGGGCCACATCGATCTTATCCTCACCGACATCGTGATGCCCGGTCTCAGTGGACGCGGGCTGGTCGAGAAGCTGTCGGGCATCCGGCCGTCGATAAAATCGCTGTACATGTCCGGTTACACCGACGACGACATCGTGAGGCGTGGTTTCGTCGAGCCGTCGAAAGCCTTTCTTCAGAAGCCGTTTACATCTGAAGCTCTGATTCGGACGGTGAGGAAAGTTCTCGACGAAGGCTGACGAGATGTCGCTGACCTGTTCAGGCGGGAGCGTCGCTGCGCGAGCCTGCACGCTCCTGATGATTCACTCAATCGCCGCGCTGGCGCAGGATTCCACCATCGCGCAATTGCAGCCGGTGGTAGTGGAAGTCACCCGCGGGTTGCACAGATCGCCGTTGGAATTGCCGTTCGCGATCTCCGTGCTGACGCCGGATTCATCACGTCCCGGTCAGCGGCATCTTGCTCTCGACGAAACGCTGGCGCTCGTTCCTGGCCTCGCCGTATCCAATCGCAATAACCCGTCGCAGGATGCGCGCATCTCTATTCGTGGGTTCGGCGCCCGCTCGGCATTCGGTGTTCGCGGAATTCGCGTCCTTCGCGATGGCATCCCACTGACGCTTCCGGACGGGCAGACACCGGTGGACTATCTCGATCTCGAGTCGGTCGGCCGCGTCGAGGTTCTGCGCGGGAGCGCGTCGTCGCTCTACGGAAATGCCAGCGGCGGGGTAGTGGATATTCGATCGAGTGTCCCGGTTTCCGTCCCGCTGTTGGCAGAGGCGCGCTCGTGGGCGGGAAGCTTCGGCAATCGCAGGCTGGTGGGAAAGGTGAGCGGCTCTTCTTCCCTGTTTCGCTACCAGGGCAACGTCGCGCACACCAGGAACGTTGGCTACCGTGATTACGCCCGGCAGCGAATCACGAACGGGTTTGCGCGGACGTCGATCGAGGGAGACGCCGGCACCATCGCCTTGCAATTCCTCGGGATGAGCACGCCACTCGCTGAGAACCCTGGCGCCCTCACCGCGGGCCAGATGGAGGCGGATCCACGCATGGCGGATCCGCTGTCCGTTCGCAAGCGCGCGCGTAAGGTCGTCACCCAATCGCAGGTCGGCGTCACCGCGCGGCGGATCCTTGATCGCAGCGACGTCGAGGCCTCGGCGTATTTCGGTGCGCGGTCGCTCGACAATCCGCTCGCTTTCGCGGTGGTCGATGTCGCCCGCACGACGTCGGGCGCGGGCCTCCGCGCCCGGCTGCCACACTCTCTGTTCGGGCTGGCCCAGAGAATTACCGGAGGCGCGGAGCTGCAGCTGCAGAACGACTTGCGTCGCAACTTCGCCAATTGCAACGACGATCCCGCACCGACGGTTCCGACCGCGGCGTGCCCCGTGCCTGGCGTTGAAAGGGGAGCGCTGACTCTGCACCAGCGCGAGCTTGTGTCTTCGGTCGGAGCTTATCTGCGGGACGAGGTAGGACTCGGCAGCCGATACATCATTAGTGGTGGCGTGCGAGCCGACAGGATCAGGTTCGAGGTCAGGGACCGCCTGATCGATCCCACCAATCCGGACGATTCCGGAAAGAGATCACTCAGCGCCGTAAGTCCGACGCTCGGACTGCTGGCGCTTTTCTCACTCACCCACGCTGCTTACGCGAACGTCTCCAGCGCCTTCGAGACGCCGACCGCCACCGAGCTGGGCAACCAGCCCAGCGGGGCAGCAGGAATCAACAGGGAGCTGAGACCGCAGCGCTCGACTACGTACGAAACGGGCGTCAAGGGATTATCCGCGATGGCTGGGCTGCAATACGATGCTTCGCTGTTTTTTACATCCATCATCGACGAGCTGATCCCCTTCGACATTCCAGCCAGCAACGGGAGGCGTTACTTCCGTAACGCCGGGAGGACGTCTCGTCGGGGTTTCGAGCTGGCAATGGGAGCTACGCGCGGTCCACTCGAGATCGGCACGGCATACACCTACGCGAATTACCGTTTCACCGATTTCACGGTCGACACGGCGCGCTACGCTGGCAACCGAATTCCCGGGATCCCCGCCCACACTCTCCACACGAGTGTTGTTGTCCGCAGTCCGCACGGGACAGTCGTGGGCGAGACGACGGTGTCCGATCGCATGTTCGTCAACGACGCCAACTCCGAGAGCGCGCCCGGTTACGCGCTCTTCAATCTGCGATTCAACGTGGGAAGAACCTTTGGCCGGTCGGGCGCGGAACTGACGGCGGGGATCCAGAACCTGCTCGACCGCAGGTACGCTTCGTCGGTAAGCGTCAATGCCGCGGCCGGGAAATACTTCGAGCCGGGATCCGAGCGGTCGGTCTATATCGGGCTCACGCTCAGTGCGGCGACCGGGGACATGCGGTCGCCGCCATAGGGCATCAGCGCGTCGGGACTGCTTTTGCGCAAAAAGCCGAGTGTTTCCCCACCCCAACGCCAGCCTACTGCTTGCGCAACTCGATATTGCCATTGACGGCGCTGGCCGAAACTTCGCGCCCACCGTTGCCAATCTTGCCTCGTGCATGGCGCGGTCCGAAGCGCCCAGAGAGTGTGATCGGGAAATCGCTGTCGATCGAGCCGTGGACCGTATCGAAGCGCAGGTCGGCATCGAACCGGGCTGGAACGACGATCGTCACCGAGCCATTGACCGTCTTGAACTCCATATCGTCCGTGCCCTGCAGCGATGACATGCGCGCGTCGACATCGCCGTTCACAGTAGTGGCACTCACCGGACCGGCGGCCGTGTTCACGTCGACCTTCCCGTTGACCGTGTTCGCCTTTACGCGTCCGCTGGCATTCCTCACCTCGACGCCGCCGTTTACCGTCTTCGCCTTCACTTCGAGGCCAACATCGCGCACCGACACCGAGCCGTTGACCGAATTCGCGCTTACCCTGAACTCTTTCGGCACGCGAACGGTGAACAGTACCGTCGTATTGTTTTCGTGCCGGTCGTTCCTCTTGATCGACTGATAGCCCCCGTCCTCGCACCTGGCGTTGTTGTTCCAGATGGCGCAAATGGTCAGGTTGCCGCTCTGCTGCACCACCTCATAGTGAACGACGTCCACGCCCCGTCCATTCGACGTCTTTTCGGCGGTGACGTGCACCATGTTGTCGGAGCTGGGCAGGAATTTGACCGAGCCGTTGACGTTGAACACGTTCATCCAGCGACCACTTTCGACGCGGCCGTCCCAGCGCCACGTGTTACCCTCGCGCCCATATTGCTGCTGAGCCGACAGCGTGGGCGCAGTGAGAGTCAGCGCCACGAGTGCCAGCAAAATGGATCTATTCATCGTCTCTCCGGGTGGTTGGGGCCGCATCGCGGTTGTTTATGATTATGGGGCCGCTGAAAGTCGCTGCCGATATCCTGGCTCGCCCATCGCCAATGGTGAATTCGAACCTGCCGCGCTCTCTCATCTTCTCGCCAGGCTGCATGACGGCGGCGAAGTTCGTGTCGACATCGCCGCTGAATGTCTCGACGCTCACTCGAGCGCCAGAGCCGCGAGGGATGCTGAGACTGAGTGTCCCGGAGTGCGACTCGAAGTCGTAATTCCCTCCCGCCTCGATATTCCCGACGTACGTGATGTTTCCACTGACGGTTTCAGTGCGGACGGCGCGTGAGTGGACTCGGACGAGCGAAATGGTACCACTCACGCTCGACGCATCGACATTCCCGGCGACGCTATCGGCGCGCACGTTGCCGCTTACGCTTTCCGCTCGCAGATCGCCACTCACCCGCGACGCCCGCACCCATCCCGACACGGATTCCACGCTCACTTTTCGCTTGCCGCCGCTCACTTCGACCTGCCCGCTGACGCTGGTGGCCTCGATCTCTCCCTCGGTATCGGTGGCGGTGATGTTTCCTGAAACAGCCTCGAGAACGAGATTGGTGCCGCGCGGAACAGATACCTCATACCGCGCCTCGCCTCCATGATGCCGGTGACGGCCCGATTCGCTGTCGATCGTCAGGTTAACCCGGTCGCGTGTGGCGTCGAAGCGAAGGCGTGCATCTCCTTCCGCCACGGCGAAAACTCTTACATCCGGCCTGTCCCATCCAGTCACCCGGATCTCTCCCGAGATCAGGGAGAGATCGACCGTTCCCTGTCCCTCGAGACTCACGGTGGTGTCGATCTGAGTGCGTCCCTGCGCCTCCGCGGCAAGCGGGAGCGCGAAGGTGAGCGCAACGAGGGCGATTAGTTGACTGCGTTTCATGGTGTCTTCCATTTAGGTGCGGGGCCTCAGCATCGCCGCCCTCCGCAGCAGCTCGACCTTCTTGTCGAGCGCGTGCGTGAGGTGATCGCTGAGCATCGGACTCGAGGGGTCGCTCCGCAGTGCGTCCTTGCTCTGCGCGATTGCGGCATCGATGATCCTGAGATTGTGCTCGATGATCGCCGCCGTTGCCGGATTGAGCTGGCCTTTCCGCCACGTCATTATCGTTTGCAGCTTCGCGACCTCGTTCTCGTATACGGGGTAGGCGGGAGAAGGCCGGCTCACAAGACTCGCCGTCGCTACCTGGCTTCCCGGTGACGAAGTGGGCCGAGCGCCGGGAGGAGCGACGTCAAGAGAATCGGGTCGCATCGGTAGGAGTGCCGGCGGTGCCACCGTAATTTCCCCCTCGGCGATAGGGCGGTCAGGCGCGGGCTTCGCGAGCGAAGGAGCAGTCGCCACGTTCGACCCTACAGCCGGCCTCAGCGAGCGCACGGTCAGCAGGTAGGTCGTGCTCGCCGTAACCACGACCAACGCAGCAGCCGCGAGACTCATCCCCAGCGGTCCGAAGCGGCGGTCGAAGGGGCGTGCATCATAGGGCACTCTGTTGTACCTGGGCGCGACGGGCGTCGCGTGACTCATCGGCGCGAACGCCGGCTGGCCAGGAGGCGACGTGGGTGCGGCCTGACTCGCCGCAACCGGTTCCGGCTGGCTCGGCGCGATGGGCGCGGTAGGACTGGCCGCGACGGAAGCGAAAGGAACGACTGGTGTCCCGATGCCGCGCGCGATGTCCTTCCACAGGTCGCGTTCGGGGACAAGATCTGGCAGAGCTGCGGCGTCGCGCTGGATGTTGCGGAGATCGCGCACGAGCCCGGCGCAGCGCACGCACTCTCCGAGGTGGTCCTGGACAGCAGTGCGCAGCCACGGCTCCAGCGTTTCGTCCATATAGTCCGGAAGAGTCGCCTCGACTGCTTCACAGGTCATGTTGAATGCGTTCATCGTTGCAGCGCCTCTCTCAAGAGAAGTCTCGCGCGGTGAAGCTGCGCCTTACTTCCGCCAGCCGTGATTCCGAAGATTTCCGCGATCTCGTCATGCTTGTAGCCTTCCACATCGTGAAGCACGAAGATCCGGCGCGCCCCCGCGGGCAGTCTGCCTATCGCCTCTTCCAGATCCATCCGTTCGGCGTGAAGCGGTGCGGCAGCCGTACCTTCGTTCAATCCCTCAATATCCGCGCCTCCATCGTCCATCCTCGCGGCCTGCTTTCCATCGACTTTCCGCGCGTTCAGAACGACGTTGACCGCCAGCCTGTGCAGCCAGGTCGAGAATGCGCTCTCCCCCCTGAATTGGGGAAGCTTCTCCCATGTTCTTACGAATACGTCCTGCGTCAACTCCTCACCCTTCGTCCGGCTCCCCGACATCCGGGTGCAGAGCGAGTACACCCTGTTGGCGTGCGTTCGGTAGAGGCGCTCGAATGCCTGGCGATCGCCGCCAGCAGCCATCGCCACATCCTTGGAATCGCTCATTTCCTGGGGTACCGCTCGCGAGACAGCCAGACCCATCCGATCGTTATCCCTCTGTTGCATGATTGGATAACCGGGGGGCCATTAAGGTTTGAAGGCTTCCCGAAGTGATTCGGCCTGGCCCGCATTGGAGGCACTCAACCGGTCCCGAGCACCCTGCCCAGGACGGCCATACCCCGCTCAATGGTCGTAGCGGATTCTGCAACTAGTGTCACGTGTCCCACCTTTCTTCGTTCGGTCGGTGCCTTCCCATAGAGATGGAGGTGGGCGCCCTCCACAGCCAGAACTTCTTCGCGCGCGGGAATCTGCCCGATGATGTTGATCATTGCCGCCCGCCCACGTGGCCTGGTAGAGCCGAGCGGAAGCGCGAGCACAGCACGGAGATGGTTCTCGAACTGGCTGGTTTCCGCTCCCTCGATCGTCCAGTGCCCCGAGTTGTGGACCCGCGGCGCCATCTCATTGGCCAGGAGCATGCCGTCGAGTGAAAAAAGCTCGAGCGCCAACACGCCTACATACTCGAGACGCTCCATGATGCGCCGGCAATAATCCGTCGCCCGGTCGCGCATCTCCTCGCTCACATGCTCGGCCGGAAAGACCGTCGTGCGGAGGATCCCATCGCGATGAACGTTCTCCACCGGAGGGTAGAAAGCCTCGCGCCCACTACGTTCGCGGACTCCAATAATCGACAGCTCGTGCTGAAACGCGACGAACTTCTCGAGGATGAGAGCCGAGCCGCGAAAACGCTCCCACGCCGCGGGGAGTTCCGATGCTTTCCGGATTACCAGCTGACCCTTCCCATCATACCCCATGCGCCGTGTCTTTAGCACCACGGGGAAGCCAATGCGCAGTGCGGCCTCGCGCAGCTGCTCGACGGTATCCACCGCAGAAAAATCGGGCACCGGAATGCCCAGCTCGCTAAAGAGCTGTTTCTCCAGCAGTCTGTCCTGCGCTGTTTCCAGCGCACGCAGCGGTGGGAAAACCTGGACATGCTCGGCCGCGAATCGAACCGCCTCGAGCGGGATACTCTCGAATTCGTAGGTCACGACATCGACCCCGTGAAGAAACCGTCGCAGCGCTTCATGGTCGTCGTAGCCCGCCGCCACGAGCTTGCCGATCTGGCCTACCGGCGCGCCGGAGCTCGGATCGAAGAATCGGAATTGCACACCAAGCTGATATCCCGACAGCGCGAGCATTCGCCCGAGCTGGCCGCCGCCCAGTACTCCTACTCTCACTCGCTGGCGGCTGGGTCGGGTTGAGCGAGTACCGCATTCGTCTGCTCCGCGCGGAGAGTGCGGAGCGCCTCGCGCACTTCCGGATGCTTCGCGCCGACGATCGAAGCGGCGAACAGTGCGGCGTTGATCGCTCCCGGCTTTCCGATCGCCAGCGTTCCGACGGGGACCCCGGCCGGCATCTGTACGATGGAAAGAAGCGAGTCGATGCCCTGCAGCGCTTTGGATTCGACGGGAACTCCCAGCACTGGAAGCACCGTTTTCGCCGCCGTCATCCCCGGCAGGTGAGCCGAGCCGCCGGCGCCTGCGATTATTACCTCGATGCCCCGGGATTCCGCTGACTCGGCGAACTCGAACAGCAGATCGGGAGTGCGGTGCGCGGAGACGACCTTGGTCTCATGGGGCACGCCAAGCGCGGTAAGCATTTCCGCGGCGTGCTGCATGGTTTCCCAGTCTGATTTGGAGCCCATGATCAGGGCAACCAGCGGCTTGGCCACGTCAGTGTCTCCCAGTCCCCGGTGAGTCAGCTCTCCTGGATCTCGTCGTAGTCGAGCTCGTCCTCGTCAGGCACGCCTACATCGTCGAGATGCCGGCGTTCCAGCTCCTCCAGCTCGGACTCCTGCTGAATCTCGAGGACCAGGTCGCTGATGCGGCAGAAGCTCTTTCGGTGATGCGGAGTTATGCCGTAGGACGTCAACCCCGCGACGTGCTCACGCGTCGTGTAGCCGGCGTTGTGGTCCCAAATATACTGCGGATACCGACGGCCGAGCCGGGTCATGAGGAGATCACGAGTCACCTTGGCGAGGATCGACGCGCAGGCGATGCTGAAGCAGCGCGCGTCGCCGTGTACGACAGCGGTGTGCGGAATGGGGAGAGTGCGCATCGCCCGGCCATCGATCACGACGTGATCGGGCCTCACTCCCAGTCTCTCCAGCGCACGCCGCATGGCCAGCACGCTCGCCTGGTAGATGTTGATGCGGTCGATCTCTCGCACTGAAGCGGCGCCGATGGCGAACGCGACGGCGCGCTCACGGATTTTCACGGCGAGACGTACGCGCTGGTCGTGAGTGAGGCGCTTGGAGTCGTCGACCCCGGCAATGGCGCGGCTGTCGGCGGGCATTATCACCGCGCAGGCAACGACGGGACCGGCGATCGGCCCCCTTCCCACTTCGTCGACTCCGGCGAGGAGCGGCCCTTTTTCGGCGCGCAGATCGCGCTCGATTGTCGTCCACCGCTTCCGCCGCGGCACGAGCCTGCTGCGGGTCTGCGGAAGTGTATCTGGAAGGTCGTGCGGCGACCTGGGCGAGTCTCGAAGCGGCTCTTCCTGCATGCCGCTAAATAACTCGCTAGGAGTAGCGGGTCGCTACGCCTCGGCTCCCGCTTCCGCCGGAGCCTCGCTTCCCGGAACGACCACCTTCGACTTCTTTTCCTTGATGCGGGTGGCCTTGCCGGTGAGGTGACGGAGGTAGTAGAGCTTGGCGCGGCGGACGCGGCCACGGCGGACGACGCTGATGTCGGAGATCATCGGGCTGTGCACCGGGAAAATGCGCTCGACGCCGATGCCGTTCGAGATCTTTCTCACCGTGAAAGTCGCGCTTACGCCGCTGCCGCGCCGAGCAATGCAAACACCCTCGAAAGCCTGAAGTCTCTCCTTGTCGCCTTCGCGGACGCGGACGTTGACGCGCAGCGTGTCGCCGGCTCGAAAAGCCGGAATGTTGTCACGGAGCCACGCTTTCTGGGTTTCAATGAAGGGATGCATATGACGCTCGGGGCTGGGGGGACAGCCAGGTAAAGACTTGTTTAGGCAGTTCTTGGGAAGCCTCCTAACGTAACTATTTGGCGGCCTCAATGCCAGTTTCGACGCGCGAATCCGCCCCGGACATAGATTGAAATTTTGAGGGCGGTCAGACGGCCGCCTTCCCCCGGTTCTCTTCAACGAAGGAGGCAAGTATGCCCAGTTTTGTCGGACGCGTGGCAACAGTGCTATCGCTCGTCGTACTCGCTGGTTGCGGCGATCTTACGGGGCCGAAATCACTCGCTGAAGCCCGCCAGCTGTGGGACGACCAGAATCTTTCGTACTACCAGTACGTCGGAACTCGAGCGGCTTTCGTGGGATCCGCCGGACCGGTGACCGTGATCGTCGACGACAGCCAGGTCGTGAGGGTCCTGGATGAGAGCGGAGCCGAAGTCTCAACCTCCGGGTGGCCGACTATCGAGGCGCTGTTCGACGCGGCCGAGCGGGCGATCGCCGATGAGGAGCTCAATCAGATCGAGTTCGATCAAACCGCGGGCTATCCCACGCTTCTCGACACCGGTGATTGGGCGCTCGATGGCGGGTTTAGGCGCACCGTCTCCAACCTTCGCTCAACGCTCAACGAGCGCGGAACCTAGCGGGGGGTACTTGGGGGGCGCGCGTCGGTCCGGCGCCTCCCTTCCTCCTCTCGCCATTTGGCGATCTTCGCGTGATCGCCGGAAAGCAGCACCTCGGGTACTATGAATCCCCTGAAGTCGGGCGGCCTCGTATAGCTGGGCGCGCTGATGCCGCGCCCGAAAAACGAGTCGCCCCTCGCACTGTCGAGATCGGACATCGCGCCCGGAAGCAGCCGCACCGTCGCGTCGATGATTGCGAGCGCGGCGGCTTCTCCGCCGCTCAGGACGAAATCCCCCAGTGAGACTTCTTCCGTCGCGAGGTGATCGGCGACCCGCTGGTCGATGTCCTTGTAGTGCCCACAGATCAGCGTGAGCTCGTCGCCTTTCCCAAAGCGCTCGGCGTCGCCATGCGTGAAAACCCGGCCGCGTGGCGACAATAACACGATCGGCGCTGACGCTCCGATAGATTCCACCGCCTCAAAAAACGGCTCCGGCTTCATCACCATTCCCGGCCCACCGCCGTACGGCGCGTCGTCCACGGTTCGGTGCTTGTCGTGCGTAAAGTCGCGCAGGTCGATGATGTTGTACTCGACGCTCCCCGCCTCCCGAGCGCGGGAAGGAATGCTCAGCCCGAGTGGGCCGGCGAAGAACTCGGGGAATATCGTGACGACGTTGATCCGGAGCGGCATCTGATCACTCAATCAGGCCGAGCGATTCGTCGATCACCACGGTGCGCGCGGCGACGTCGGTCCGCACCACGATCTCGGGACGATAAGGAATCAGCATGCTTCCGCGTCGGGTTTTCACGTCGAGCATCACACCCTGAGGGAGCTCATAAAGGGTAGTCACTTCGCCGAGCGCTGCTCCCGCTCTGTCCTCGACCTTCATCCCGATCAGGTCGTGCAGATAGACCTCGTTCTCCGCCGGCGGTGGCAGCTCGGCAAATGGGGCGAGCAGGTATCGTCCCCGCCAGAGCTCCGCGCTTTCGCGGTCGCGAACCTCCTCGAACTGGACGATGAGGCCTTTCTTGAAGGGCTTGGTGCTCTCGATTGTAAGAGTCGGCGGGGGATTCTCACCGTGGACGTCACGCGCGACCGCCAGATCTCCCTGCGCATTGCCGGCGAAAACACGACTGCCGGACGCGAAGACCACGTCCGGCTTATCGGTAAGAGGCTCGACCACGACCTCTCCGCGAATTCCCTGGGCCTTGCGAATCAGCCCGACGATCGCGTACTCGGGCTCAGGCATCTCTTGGGCGGTGGCGCTACGCGCTCGCGGGCGCTTCGTCCGACGTCTCGCTGATCGGGACGGCGGTAACCTTGTGCTCGATTCCGAGCCGTGCTTCGTGGCGGCGCTTGAGGACGCCCGCGCGGCGGAGCAGTGACCTGACCGTATCGGTGGGCTGGGCGCCAACGCCGAGCCAATAATTAGCCCGCTGCTCGTCGACGTGCAGAGCATCCTCGGTCTTTCGGGGAGCGTACTGCCCGATGATCTCGATGAACTTCCCATCGCGTGGGCTCTGCGAGTCCGCGACGATGATACGGTATACCGGTGCCTTTTTCCGCCCGACACGCCGGAGACGAATCTTGACCATCTGTTGCTCCCGTTATGCGATATGAAATGAGGCGCTGATCGCGCCTCAATCGGGCTCCTCGCGTCACCGGGAGATCCGGCGCGCACCCGTAGGACTTAGCGTAACAATCTAATCGATCAGCGGCCGCCGAACATGCCCGGCATTGAGGGCATCCCCATCCGCCCGCCGGAGCCGGACATCTTCTTCATCATCTTCTGCATCTCGCGGAACTGATCGAGCAGCCGGTTTACGTCACTGATTGGACGCCCCGAACCCCTGGCGATACGCGCCCGTCTCGAGCCGTTGATGATGCCTGGGTTCTTTCGCTCTTCGGGCGTCATGGACAGCACGATCGCCTCCACGTGCTTCATGCGCTTGGGATCGGCCTTCATCTGCTTGAGGGCCTTGGTGTTCACGCCGGGAAGCATTTTGAGAAGGCCTTCGAGCGGACCCATCTTCTGGATCTGCCGCATGCTGCTCAGGAAATCGTTCAGGTCCATCCCCTCCTTGCGAACCTTCTTCTCGAGGCGGCGCGATTCGGCCTCGTCGAACGTCGCCTGAGCCTTCTCGACCAGGCTGACCACGTCGCCCATCTGGAGAATGCGGCCGGCCATCCGCTCGGGGTGGAATTCCTCCAGTGCATCGGGCTTTTCGCCGACGCCGATGTACTTGATCGGCTTCTTCGTGACGCCATAGATGGAGAGCGCGGCGCCGCCGCGCGCGTCGCCGTCCATCTTCGTCAGGATCACGCCGGTGATGTCGAGCGCGCTGTCGAAGCCCTGCGCGATCTTCACTGCATCCTGCCCCGTCATCCCGTCGGCAACGAGCAGGATCTCGGTGGGGCGCAGCGCCTCTTTCAGGCGTGACAGCTCCCGCATCATCACATCGTCGATCTGGAGACGGCCGGCGGTATCGATGATGACCACCCGCTCCCGTTCCCTCAGTGCTTCAGCCACGCCGGCGCGGGCAATCTTCACGACGTCGGTGGTGCTTCGATCCGAATACACACCGATCGCCAATTCTCGCCCGAGCGTCTCGAGCTGATCGACCGCGGCCGGCCTGTATACGTCGCAGGCGACGAGCCGCGCGGAACGGCCCTCTCCTTTGAGCTTGAGCGCCAGCTTGGCGGCGGTGGTCGTTTTTCCCGAGCCCTGCAGCCCCACCATCATCACCACCGATGGCGGCACGGTACTGAGCTTGAGTCCCTCTCTCCGCTCGCCGAGCATCGCGGCGAGCTCCTCGTGAACGACCTTTACCAGCTGCTGTCCGGGAGACACCGTGCTCAGTGTCGAGATGCCTTTGGCCTTCTGCTCGACGCGCTCCAGGAATTCGCGGGTGAGCTGGAAGTTGACGTCGGCTTCCAGCAGTACGCGCCTGACTTCGCGCAGTCCTTCCTTGATGTCGCTTTCGCTCAATACGCCGCGGCCACGCAGGCGGGCGAACGTGGCTTCGAGCTTTTCGCTCAGGTCCTCGAACATAGCCTTGAAACTTAGACGCGGTTAACTTCTGAAACAACAGATCAGTCACGTCTTCCGAGAGGAAATGGATGGCGCCTGCCCAGCGCAAAGACGACATACTGCACGCTGAACTCCCGCCGACGCTGCCGCTCATGGCGCTGCGCTCGACGATCGTTTATCCCCTCGGCACCATCGCCGTGCAGATGGGCGCGCCTGAAAACCTTTCGCTGCTGCGCTCCAACGAGCAATCGGGACTGATCGTCGGTCTCGTCGTCGCGACGGGGGATCATGACGACGTCCTCGATCCAGAGCGGTTCGTCGGCCGCGTCGGCGTCGCCGCGCGCGTTCACGAACGCATCAATCTCCCCGGCGAGACGGTCCAGATCACGCTGCAGGGACTGCGGCGCATCCTCGTCGAGGGGGTCGTCCAGACCCAGCCCTACCCGATCGTCCGCATCAAGCCGGCCAAGGAAATCGCGCCGGATCCGAACGAGGTCGATGATCTCATCTCGCGAATCGTAACCGGAGCGGAGACGCTCGCCGAGCTGATCGACCGCATTCCCGACGAGGTGCCGGCGATTCTGAAGATGAACATCTCGGATCCCGGCCGCTTCGCCGACCTCGCCGCGACGAATCTGAACTTCAAGGTCTCCGACAAGGACGAGATCCTCCAGCGCCTCAACATCGGCCAGCGGCTCAAGTTCCTGCTGGGGCGCGTCGAGCGCGAGGTCGGCCGCGCGCGCGTCGCCGAGGACGTGAAGAGACAGACTGAGATCAAAATCGAGCAGCACCAGCGCGAGTTCTACCTCCGCCAGCAGCTGCGCGCGATTCAGTCGGAGCTGGGCGAAGGCGATCCGGGAGAGAAGGAAGCGATCGAGATACTCAAGAAGCTGGAAGAGGCCAATCTTCCGGAGAAAGCAGCGCAGGAGGGACGGCGCGAGGTGGAGCGCATGCGCAACCTGTCGCCGGCCTCGAGCGAGTATCAGGTGATTCGCACTTATCTCGATTGGATGTGCACGCTGCCCTGGGACAAGAAATCCGATGGCGGCGCAATCGAGCTAAAGAAAGTCGAAGAGCTTCTCGATAGCAGACACTACGGCCTCAAGGAAGCCAAGGAGCGCATCACCGAGTACCTCGCAGTGAGAAAGCTGCGCGGCGGCGACCCACACGGTCCGATCCTCTGCTTTGTCGGCCCTCCCGGCACAGGGAAGACGTCGCTTGGCGAAGCGATCGCGACTTCAATCGGGCGCGCGTTCTATCGGATTTCGGTGGGCGGTGTCCGCGACGAGGCTGAGATACGCGGTCACCGGCGCACTTATGTCGGAGCGATGCCGGGACTGATTCTTCAGTCGCTGCGCCGGGTGCAGGTGCGGGACGCCGTATTGATGATCGATGAAATTGATAAAATGACGTCCGGAGGTCCCTCCGGTGACCCTACCGCAGCGATGCTCGAGGTCCTCGACCCGTCGCAGAACTCGAACTTCGTCGACCACTATCTCAATCTTCCGTTCGACCTGTCCAGCATCCTCTTCATCTGCACGGCCAACAACCTGTTCGACATCCCGGCGCCGCTGCGTGACCGCATGGAAGTCATTCGCGTGCTGGGCTATACGGTCGAAGAGAAAGTTGAGATCGCGTGGCGGTACCTGCTGCCGCGGCTGCTCGAGGAACACGGTATAACGGACAAGGACATACAGTTCACCGACGAGGTTCTGGGCTTCATCTCCAATCGCTATTCCCGCGAAGCGGGACTGCGGAACTTCGAGCGGAACATCGCGGCGCTCATGCGCAAGCGCGCCCGTAAGAAAGCGGATGGTGAGGAAGGAGCGTGGGTGGTCGACAATCCGATGGTGATCGAGATGCTTGGCAATCCCACCTATACGCTGGAGGATGCCGAGCAGGAGCCGGAAATCGGGGCTGTCACGGGCATGGCGTGGACGACGACCGGCGGTGACCTGATGGTAATCGAGGCGCTCAGAATGCCCGGCGCGGGTCGTTTGACGGTGACAGGCCAGCTCGGAGACGTCATGCGCGAATCGGTCGATGCCGCGTACTCCTATGTCCGCTCGCGCGCGCAAACGCTGGGCGTCGACGAAGTCGAGTTCAAGGAGTCGGATCTTCACGTCCACTTCCCCGCCGGCGCGATTCCAAAGGACGGCCCGAGCGCGGGAGCGGCGGTTACGCTGGCTATCGCCAGTGTGCTCAGCAGGCGTCCGGTGAGGCGTGACATCGCGCTCACCGGCGAGATGACGCTGCGGGGCAAGGTGTTAGAGATCGGCGGTGTGAAGGAAAAAGTGATGGCCGCTTACCGGGCCGGACTGCGCCAGGTGATTCTGCCCAAGACGAACGAAAAGGATCTGCGCGGGATTCCGGATGAAGTCGTGAAGAGTATGGTGTTCACTTTCGTGTCGACGATGGACGACATCATTCACCTCGCGCTGTTGCCGCGAGGTCCCAGCGCGATCGCGGACGCCGCCGAGCCGCGCGGCGATTCCGCTCCCAAGAACGCCGTTTCCCATTCGGCGGGCGCTTCGATCAACCGCCCGAACGCGGAAGGAGTAGTCACCAAGTAGGTGGACACCAGCAATCCCTGGGTCCAGTTCGGCGTCCAAGTATTCGTCGGGATGATCGCCGGAGGAGTGACCAACACCATCGCGGTGTGGATGCTCTTCAACCCGAAGCAGTCCCACTTCGGGTTTCAGGGCGCGATTCCAAAAAACCAGGCGCGGTTGGCGAAGAGTCTGGGGCGCACGGTCGGAGAGCGGCTGCTCACGCCGGGCGATCTTCAGAGCGAGCTGGCACGGCCCGAGTTCCGCATCGCGTTCGAGGCCCGGCTTCAGGACGTCATCGCGATGATATTGACCTCTCGCGACCCGCTGATCGACAAGGTCCCACCCTCGGCGGTAACCGCGCTCGAAGGCGCCATGACGGCGTATCTGCCGGTGGCGATGTCCAAGCTCGGCGGGTTCCTCGGGCAGCCCGCAACCCGCGTGAAGCTGCGTACCGCACTACACGGAATGTTCAACCGGTTCGTCGAGGACATGCGCTTCCACGAGCGCATTTTCGCCAAGCTGATGATGACCGAGAAGAAGTTCGACACCGTGCTCGATGCGATCGAGCGGGATGGAGTCGAGCAGGTCGTGGGGTTGCTCGAGGAGCCGGAAGTGAGGGCGGAGGTGTCCAAGGCGATCCACGACGCCATCCTCGCCTATTTGCAGAAGCCGATCTCGGACATATTGGGAGACGTCGAGGCCCGCAAGGATCCGGATGCACCTCGTCGGCTCGCGGCGGCGGCTGGGCCTGTCATCTGGGACTGGATCGACGAGCAGCTTCCGGAGCTGGTGAAGAAGCTCGACGTGCAGACGATGGTAGAGCGCAAAGTGATGGCATTCAGCGTCGAGCGAGTGGAAGAGATCCTGTTGATGGTGATCGAAAAGGAGCTCCGCATGATCATCATCGCCGGGTACGTGCTGGGCGCTCTGGTCGGAGCCGTGTCGTTCGGGGTACAGAGACTGGTGGGCTTCGTGTGAATGCCGAACTCGGTGTAATCGAAGGATTCTACGGCAAGCCGTGGAGCTGGGAAGAGCGTGAGGCGACGGTGCGCTTTCTCGCTCCGCACGGCTACCGCTTCTACATGTACGCGCCGAAAGCAGACCCCTACCTGCGGCGGAAGTGGCAGGAAGATTATCCCTCCGGAGTTTCCAGTCAGCTGAAGAATCTCGCCACGGCTTGCCGGGTGGCGGGCGTGCGATTCGGGGTTGGGCTCAGTCCGTACGAGGCGTACAACAACTTCAACGAGACGGCCCGCAACGCACTCGCCCGAAAGCTGTCGTTTCTGGATGAAGTCGCCATCGACGACCTCGCGATTCTCTTCGACGACATGCGTGGTGACGCGCCCGATCTGGCGAAGCGGCAAATCGAGATGGTGGATTGGGCAGTCGAGCGCACCCGAGCGAGCCGTGTGATCGTTTGCCCGAGCTATTACTCGGACGATCCCGTTCTTGATCGTGTGTTCGGCGCTCGGCCAGAGCGCTACCTGGAAGATCTGGGCAGTGGCCTCGCTCCCGAAGTGGCGATCTTCTGGACCGGGGAGGAAGTGATATCGAGGCAGTTCTCCTCCGGGCACCTCCGCCGCGTCGCGGAACAGCTGCAGAGAAAACCGATTCTCTGGGACAACTATCCGGTGAATGACGGCCAGCGCATGTCGCAGTATCTGCACTTGCGCGCCTTCACCGGGCGGCCCGCGACTTTGGCAGAGAGCATCCGCGCGCACGGCATCAACCCATCGCTGCAGCCGACGCTATTTCGGATTCCCGCGCTTACGCTCGTGGACAGCTATCGCCTGGGAGACGACTATTCCTATGGCGCGGCATTCCGAAAGGCCGCAATCGAGGTACTCGGAGAGGGGCTCGGCACGCGCGTGCGCGACGATCTACTTACCCTGCAGGACATCGGACTCGACCGCCTCGGGGAAAAGGAGAACCTGCTGCGCCAGCGTTACGCGAGTCTCGACCATCCCGCCGCGCGCGAGATCATCGCATGGCTCGATGGGGCGTACCGGATCACCGACGAGATCGTGCAGACTCAGTAGCGTCCCAGTCGCGGTCAAGCAGCCGCAGAACTGCCGCGACTGTCGCAAGAACGGCGGCGATCCCATGTGCCTGGTGCATAGTCAGCTTCGCCAAGTCAGTCGGCCTCCAATCGATCGCCCGGTTCCGAGGCATCGCTCACTTCCGAGGCATCGCTCACTATGGGCGGGGGCGGCGTAGCGAGCGCGAGTGCGACAACTGCGAGGACGAATGCGGCGACGGCCACGACAGTGCGTATCGCATGCGCCCCTTCCCACGGCATCCAGAGCTCGTGGACATTTGGCGGCGGGAAGGCCACGCTCCAGGTCACGAGCTGGTCGTTCAAAGGAACGTTCACCAGACGCGTGAGCAGCAGACAGAACAGGACGCCGGCCACGGAACCGGCGACAAGCCAGAATTCCACGGCGCGGTTTGATCTTATCAGGACAAGCCACGCCAGACCGGCGAGCACCGTGGCCGCGACCAGCGCGGGCATGATGAACACGTAGCGCGCGTGGATGATCTGCTGCAGCTGCACGAAGCTCGACGGATTGAGCTGCGGCCGCGCCTGCGCGGGCCCCGCGAGGTCGCCGAGCAGAATGCCGGCGTACAGTCCGACGCATCCAACCGCTACCACCCGTGCAATCGTCAGCGTTCGCATGTCGTCTACTGCGTCAAACGCATCTGCGCGGGCTGCACGATCGCGGTATTCGCGCCGGCCGGCACGTCGACATAGATCACCACCGGCCGTCCGCTGACTTCGCTGGTGCTCAACTCCAAAGCCCGACTCCCGGCCGCGTAACGCCTCGAGAGCTTGTCCGCGGATACGACGCCTTTGGTATCGAACCGCTTCTCGATCGCCTGCCCCGCAAGGTCGTAAAACTCTCCCGCGTCAACCGGTGAATCCCAGACTGTAACCAGCGCGATGCCCTCGCCCTGCGGCGTGTTCACCACGACGTAGCGGTCACCATCCCACCCGGTCGCGCCACGCACCGCCTCGTTCTGATCCTTCAGCTGCTCGAATAGGAAAAGACGCGTCTCGAACTCGCCGAGAGTGTTCTGATAAACCTCGGTCGCATTCGAAAGTGCCCCGAGCTCGATCCTGGTCGGCCCGTCACGAGTTGCGAAGAATGAAGCCGGATGAAGGATCTGTTCCGTCGACACCGGCATGTCGTTGTACATCACCGTCCCCGGCTTTCTCTCCTTGTAGTTCCGCACAAACTCGGCGCCGCTCAGGTAGGGAAAGATGAGGGTTTCCTGGATGACCGTCGGAGCCGCTGCAAAAATGGGCATCGACGCCTGCATGTCACGTATCAGCTCGCGAACCCGGTCCCACCCGCCAGGGAGATTGATTGCGACGTTGGCCCCGCCGAGCATCACTGATATCTGCTCGTAGACAGCCTGTCCTTCGAACACTGCCTGGGCGGCGACTCTGCGGTCATTGTTGCCCTCGATCTTCTGAATGGAATCGAGGCTGATGTACTGGTCCTGCAGCGCGTGCACGAGCTCGTGGGGCACGGTAACGCCAACAGCTTCCTTGTCCGATCCCTCCACGATGTACAGCACTTTGGTCTTGGGATCGTAGTAGCCGACGATCTGCTCTTCGAGAAGGCTCATTATGAACTGCTGGAGCTTGAGCGTATCGGGAATCATCCCCAATCGCTTGTAGGCCGCTTCCTCGCCGGCGAGATCCCGCAAGGCACGTGGCTCAGTGAACTGGCGCGCTATGAATTCGCGCACCTGCGCCTTGGACCTCGTCTCGAGCCGTGGCGGCGTCTTGAACTTGAGACCGACTGCTTTCTCGATCATCGGCACGGCTTCAGTCACCTGCGCCGCGTACGGTCCCTCGTACTTCGGTTTCTCGGCTTCGCACGCCGATATGAAGACAACGATGCCCACCACTGCAACCAAAGTCGTCCACTTCATTCAGAGACCCATGCCGGAGAAAGGCCGCCGCGACGCATCACAGACCGGACACCTCCAGGTACCAGCCGATGATCGCGTCGCCCCAGAGTAGTGAAACTACTGCGGCGGGGGCAAGAAAGACGCCGAACGGCAGCTCCCGCCGTCGCCATGAAGCGGATGCTTCGAGAGAAAGCTCGGTCTGCCCACGATCGTCGGCGAGCCCGCGAGACGCGAGTGGGTAAACTATTGCCAGCAGGACGATGGGTGCGATTGCAGCGGCGAGAAAGATGGTGACCAGCGCGCGCTCCGGTCCGACTGCCGCCCCGACCACTGCCATCAACGTCACGTCTCCAAAGCCCATCGCCGGACGCTTCAGCCATACTTCTCCGAGCCATCCGACAATCGAGATTGCGCCGGCTCCAACGCACATTCCAATGATCGCATTCCAGGGTCCGGCGAACGGACCCTGATCGCCGGCGAAAACAGCAATGAAGACCGTGGCGAGCTGCCAGAGCAATCCGAACACCGTGAATCCGTCGGGAATCAGGAAGTGCTTCGCATCCGTGATCGCGATGCCAAGCATGACCGAGGCGAATACTGCGATCCGCAGTGCCGTCAGCGGAGGACCATAGCCGAGGAATACCGTGAGCCATATGACGCCCACCAGCAGCTCCACAGCAGGATACTGAATGGAGATGCGCTGACCGCAGCCCCGACATTTTCCGCGTAGAATCAGCCAGCTTACGATCGGGATATTCTCGATCGCAGATATCTGGTGTCCGCACTTGGGGCACCGCGATCGGGGCCGAATGACGGAAAGGTGCTCGGGCCACCGCGCGATGCAGACGTTGAGAAAGGATCCAACGCATGCGCCGACAACGAACGCGTAGAACCCAAGGATAAGATCGATCATCACCGAAGCTGATAGAGAATGATTCCCGCTGCAACAGCGACGTTGAGCGATTCTACGCTGTTGGCAATGGGAAGCGAAACAGTTCGCCGTGAGCGGGCGCGCACATCAGCAGACAACCCCGAGCCCTCGTTGCCTACGGCGATGGCGAGGCGCGGCGGCGGAGTTTCCGACCTCAACTGAGTCCCATCGGCCTCGGCCGACCAGAGCTCGATTCCCTCACGCTCCAGAAATGCGAACAGCCCCTGAATCGTGACGTGAAGCGCCGGATGGAGGAATTGCGCGCCCATCGAGCTCCGAATGACCTTGGGGTTCCAGAGATCAACTGTTCCGGGAAGCGCGATCGTGGCCGTCGCGCCCAGCGCCGCCGCCGTTCGCACGATGGTGCCGACGTTTCCCGGATCCTGAACCCCGTCGAGAACGAGCAAACGGCAACTTGTGCCCAGCTCGAGTGTATCCAGAGTACGCTTCGGGATCTCGGCGATCGCGATAACCCCCTGGGGGGATTCGGTCTCAGCCGCGCTCCGGAAGTCCTTTTCGGAAATTTCGGCGACTTCGACACCCGCGGCATCGAGGCTGGCGCGTAAGAGCTGTCCGCGCGGCGCGGTAGCGAGCTGTGGAGCGACAAGGGCACCACGCACCGCGAGGCCCGCGCTGAGCAGCTCTTCGACGGAGCGAATCCCTTCGGCTACGAACAGCGAATGTTTTTCCCTGGCTTTTCTTCGACCGAGGTCCCGCGCAAGGGTCAGGAGCCTCACGGTAGGGCAGGCGCGCCTGTCATGGAATGGGACTTGCCTCCCTCGTCATCTGCAATTTCTTCGTTGGAGTAATTAAATGAAGCGACTTATCTCAATAGTTGCGATCACCTGTTCCCTGACTGCGTGCGGCGTGTCGACGCAGCAGGAAGTCCAGATGGGACAGGAATATGCGCAACAGATCAACGCGCAACTACCGATCGTCCGGGATCCCGAGTTGAACCGGTACATAAACGTCCTGGGTGATTCGATCGCGCGCCTGACGAGCAGGGGTGATCTCGACTGGCACTTCTTCATCGTCGACAGCAGAGAAGTGAACGCGTTCGCGGTGCCCGGCGGCTTCATCTACATCAACCGGGGACTGATCGAGCGCTCGAGCAACATGATGGAGGTCGCGGGAGTTCTCGGCCACGAAATTGGTCACGTCGTTCGCCGACACACGATCAAACAGATGGAGAAAGAGCAAGGGGCGAACATCGGTATCACGCTGGCGTGCGTCCTGACCAATGTCTGCAGCAATCAGGCGGCGGGTGCCATAATAAACGTCGCTGGCGGAGCGGTGTTTGCGCGCTTCAGCAGGCAGGACGAGCTCGAGGCCGACACTGAGGGCCTCAACAACCTCATCCGCGCACGCATTCACCCGCAGGGACTGGTCACGATGTTCCAGAAACTGATCGCTGAACGGAGGAGCCGGCCGGGAGCGGTGGAGGGGTGGTTCCGCACGCACCCGCTCGAAGAGGACCGCATCGCGGCCCTCCAGGCGCGCATAAATCAGATTCCGCCGGCTCAGCTGGCGGGTCTCGGGCGAGACTCCAACAATTTCCATCGATTCAAGGCACGGTTGACATCGTTGCCACCGTCGCCAGCGCCGCGGCAGTCCCGCTAGAAAGTCGGAGCAGTCGTTTTCGGGATGCGCCGTGAGTGATCACGGCGCATCTTTCGTTTCATGCGCATAGCGCTCACCATCGCCGGCTCCGACTCGGGCGGAGGCGCTGGAATTCAGGCGGACATCAAGACCTTCCAGCGGTTCGGCGTTTTCGGGACATCCGCGATAACGGCAATAACCGCTCAGAACACGCGCGGTGTCGCGCGGTGGGAGGCAGTATCCGCCGATCTCGTGCGGGCACAGATCGATGCCGTCGCCGAGGACCTGCCGCCCGCGGCGTTCAAGACCGGGATGCTGGCCAGCGCCGCCGTCGCATCGACAGTCTCGAGCGCCATCCGCCAACACTCGTTGCCCAACTACGTGCTCGATCCCGTCATGGTTGCCACATCGGGAGACGCACTGTTCGAGCGCGACGCGATCAACGTCATTCGTGACGAGCTCGTCCCGCAGGCGACGCTGGTGACCCCGAATCTCCATGAAGCGGCGATTCTGGTCGGCGCGCCAATCGACGACGAGGACGCGATGGCGAGGGCGGCGGAAAAGATCGTCGACGAAATGGGGGCACGAGCGGTCCTGCTGAAAGGTGGACACCTCGATTCCGGCGACATGATCGTCGATGTTCTCTATGACGGCGCCATTCGCGCTTTTCGCGGTCGACGGCTCGAGAGCTCGAGCACTCACGGCACGGGATGCACGCTTTCAGCCGCCATCGCGGCGCAGCTCGCCAAAGGCGAGTCACTGCACGCGGCTGTCCGCACTTCGATCGAGTACGTGCACAATGCGATCGCCACTGCACCGGGTCTGGGACGGGGCCACGGACCGCTCAATCACCTCGCCGCGCAGGGAGAGGACAGCGGCGCGCCGACCGCGCGGGCAATCAGGTAGTAGCCGAATGCTTCAGAAACTCGACGACTAGGGATTCAAAAGCCGCACTCACGCGCGCTGTCGTCTCCAGAACTTCTGAGTGGCTGAGCGCGGCTCCGGTCACTCCGGCGGCGGCGTTGGTGATGCAGCTCACCCCGGCGACCCGCATCCCGAGCGCTCTGGCAACGATCACTTCCGGCACCGTCGACATGCCGACCGCATCCGCGCCGAGCATTCGCAACATCTTGACTTCGACCGGCGTCTCGTAGGACGGGCCAAGCAGCCCGGCGTAAACTCCCTCGCGAAGCGTGATTCCAAGTTTTTCAGCCGTCGTGCGGAGTGCGCGGCGTAACCCCGGATCGTACGCGTCGGTCATGTCCGGAAATCGCACCTCCCCTTGCTGCAGCGGACCCACCAGCGGATTCGCTCCCATCAGGTTGAGATGGTCGCAGATCATCATCAAGTCGCCAACCGCGAGCTTGGGCGAGATCCCTCCGGCGGCATTGGATACGAAGAGCTCGCGCGCACCAAGGGCGCGCAGAACCCGAACGGGAAACGCGGCGAGTGCGGCCGGATGCCCCTCGTACATATGGAACCTCCCGCTGAGCGCCGCCACCTGACGGCCGCCCAGCTTGCCAACGATCAACGCGCCATCGTGGCCGACTACGGTCGCTTCCGGAAAACCCGGAATCTCGGCGAACGGAATCCTCACGCTCTCCTGAATCGATTTCGTCAGGCCTCCGAGTCCGGAACCGAGGATCAGGCCGATAGCCGTCGCGTGGGACCCGGCGCGCGCGCGGATGCTCGCCGCCACATTCTCCGCTTCGACGGACGAGTACTGCGCTTTCATTCACCAACTCCCAGCAGATCCTCGATCTGGTCCGACGCTTCTTCGATGAGCATAAGGCGCTCCTCCCACGGAAGAAATGCGCACTCGAATCCGTTCAGCGCAATTCCCGCCAGCTCGTCCATCGAAAAGCCCATGTGCTCGGCGGCGTAAACGTACTCGTCGGTGAGGGTCGTGCCGCTCATCAGCCGGTTGTCGGTGTTGAGAGTGACGTTGAGCCCTCGGTCGAAATATTCACGCAGGGGGTGCGCCGCGTACGATGCAGCCACTCTAGTCTGGACATTGCTCGTCAGGCAGACCTCGAGCCCGATGCGCCGGTCGTTGACGTACTGAGTGAGCTCCGCATCCTCGATGAGGCGCGTGCCGTGTCCGATGCGGTTGGCGCCACAGATGTGAACCGCCTGTCGCACCGAATCCGCGCCGTCGCCCTCTCCCGCGTGCACGGTGACCGCGAGGTTGTTCTCGCGTGCGTACTTGAACGCCGCCACATGCAGCGAAGCAGGGTTTCCTTTCTCCGGTCCGGCCAGGTCGAAAGCGACGACGCCGTCGTCCTTGAATTGGACCGCCAGTCGCGCCATCTCCAGCGATGTAGTCGCGGGATACTGACGGAGGGCACAGACGATGTAACGTCCCGTGATTCCCAACTCCTTTTCAGCCCGACGTAGGCCGCGGAGAGGGGCTTCTACTGCCTGTACCAGCGTCAGCCCTTTTACCACGTTGAGAATGGGCGCGTTCCTGACTTCGATATAGCGGACGCCGTCGCGCGCCGAGTCTTCGGCCAGCTCGTAAGCGATTCGCTCCAGAGCGTCCTCTGTCTGCATGACCGAGATGGTGACGTCGAACATCCTCAGGTAGTCTTCGAGGTTCTCGGCGTCGTCCACGCGCATGAAGCGCGTCAGCTCTTCCGCCGTCTGCTTCGGCATCGACGTTTTGTACTCGCGAGCGAGCTCGAGCAGCGTCTCCGGTCGCAGAGATCCGTCGAGATGGCAATGCAGCTCGGCCTTTGGAAGCTGACGAAGCTTGCTGGAGAATATGGAAAGCGGGAGACTCACTAGCTCAGCTCAGGTCCGGGTTGTCGCCTTCGGGCTGTCGGGCGCGCACGATGCGAAAGATTGCCCCGTTGTGCACGGGGGATTGTGGATCCGCGGGAAGACCGCGGCTGTCGGTGATCATGCGCTCACCACTTCTGATGGCATCCGCTGCCGCCGTGTCCCAGGTCTCGACTGCTTCAAGCGCGGTTGCCGATGAAGGGACTTCGAGAGCATTCGCGTTGATGTAGATCCTGACGGAGGCGGTCACCGTGGAACTGGAGCGATTCGCACTTCGGTCGGCGCAGTGACCGGCGTCGGAAGCTGCCGCAGATAATCGATGAGTGCGTCGAGGTCCATGATGTTGACCGACCTCGATGATGTGCCGCGGGCTCCGATGTTATAGCCCTCGCCTCCGGCCAACAGGAAGTTGTTGACGATCACCCGATAGGTGCGCGAATCCGACAGCGGTTCTCCATTCGTCATGGTGACGGATGCAACACGCGATCCGGAGGGCTTCGCTGGATCGTACGTGACAGTCATGCCGCTGATATGGTCATCGGGGACTGACTGGCCACCCAACATGACCTCGAGCAAGCCTCGAAGCTGCGCCCCGGTCATCTGCACCGAATGGAGCGTGTTCCCGAATGGTTGTACCTCGAACAGCGATCCGTAGGTCGCATCGCCAGCCCGGAGCTCGGCGCGGATGCCGCCATTGTTCATGATCGCCACGTCGCCCTTCCCGGCCCAGCGCTGGGCGTCAGCGATCAGGTTGCCCAACGGGTACTGCCTGCCGCTGCGGGGCAGCGTCGCGGGAATCGTGGCCACGCGCCGGTTCATCCGGTCGCCGATGCGCGCAACCGCCTGTCGCACGAGAGAATCGATGGCAGGCAGGGGCTGCAGTGTATCCGACGCGAGCTCTCGCACCTCCTGCCGCGCCGCAAGGCCGCTGGCAGCGGGAATCGGAATATCGATGATCTCGATCGCCCGTCCGCTCGAACGCGCCTGCATTATCGGAATCCCCCTTACGACGGTGTTGACCCGGCTGTGCGTATGCCCGCTGACAATGGCGTCAACTTTCGTCGTGACCTTCTGCGCCAGGTCGATGATCTCTCCGGTACAGGCAGTCGTGCCTGCTCTCTCACAAAACCCGCCGGCGTGGGCGATCACGACGACGAATTGCGCTCCGCGCTTTCTCACCGCTGCGCCAATACTGTCCACGATTGGGGCCGGGTCGTCAAAGCGAAGACCGGCCACGTGGGTTGAGAGCGCGAGCCTCGGAGTCGCGACAGTGGCGAGGCCTATGATTCCGACTTTCACACGGCCGCGGGTCACGATCGTGTCGTTCCTGATCCACTCGACGTCGCGGCCGTCCGTGTATCGAACGTTGGCGCCGAGAATGCCGAAGCGTGACTGTCGCATTCGCGCTCGCAGCGTATCCACGCCAAAATCGAATTCATGGTTGCCGAGAGCGGCCGCGGCGTAGCCCATTCTATTGTAGTACTCGACCACCGGCTGTCCGTAGGAGAGCGCGGCCGCCGCCGTGCCCTGCCACATGTCCCCTCCGTCGAGGAGCACGACGTCGCACTGCCGGCCGCACTCGCGGCGCGCGAGGTCGATTGCCCGGGCAACATGCGCTGCGCCGCCACGGCGAACTCCGCTGGGGTCCGGCCGAGGCTCGAGTGCCCCGTGAAAGTCGTTGGTGCCGATAATCCGAAGGAAACGCGTACCGGCTGGAAACGCCGCCGCTCGGCTGACTGTGTCGGTCGTTGCGGATGCGCTTCTGCCTGCTGCCGCCGTCCCCGGCGAGCGGTCGATCCGCCAGTTCGGTACGAAGTAGTCCGCCGCCTTTAGCTCGCGACGCGCCTTGACTTCGTCGATCAGCAGCTGCCGAATCTCTGCCTGTCCCCTGGATATGACCGGAGCGGCGCTCAACATCGCGTATCCCCCACCGCCCGTCTGCCTGTAATTGTTGAGGGCCAGCGTGAAGGTCTGGTTGTCAGTGACGGCCGAGCCCTTGTAGTCGAGTTGCGTAATTCGCGACCCGATCGGACGCGTCACGTCGATCGTGTAATCGACGCCGGAGACGATGTCGAAATTGTAGCCGGGAATGGCTGGATCGGGCTGCAGGGGAGCGGTGACCCACGCCGGAGCTTGCCAGTATCTCGCGCTGAACTCGAGGTAATCGCGGAGCTGCTTGCCGGTGATGCGGACCGCGCGCAGCGTGTTCTCGTAAGGGTACAGCTGCGCCACTTGTGCGATCGTGATCGGCCCGGGTGGAATCGAGACATCGGTCGAAAAAGCCGCGGTGGATGCGAGCTCGGTCCCGGCCGCTTTGCGCTGGGTCTCGAGGATGAAATCGATGATCGGGGTGTCCTTCACTCGCGCCGAGTCCGCACTCCACCTTTCCGCGGTCGTCCCGATCGGTGTCATGACGTACGCCAAGGTTTCGCGGTGGGCGGCATCGACGGCCGCGATGACTGCAGGGCTTTCGGGATGGCCAGCCGCCTGGACGAGGTTGCTGTTGCGGGACGTGATGGCCCATTGACCCGCTGTCTTGGACACGCGCAGGTGCGCCACACTGACGCTCGTCGCCCAATTCTTTGGCTGAACGAGTAGTGTCCGTCCGATCGTTGTCCCTCGCGACTCCCGGTGCGAGTGACCGTAGACGATCAGGTCGATGCCGGCAACTTCGGAAGCGAGACGGGCTGCGACATTCTCGCCCGGTAGGCCGCTGGAAACCGTGTCATAGCTGGCGGGCTCGTTGAGCCCCGAATGCATGGTCACCACTACGATGTCGGCGCCCGCCGCACGCAATTCCACGACCGCCGTTTTCACCCCCGGCACAATGTCGCCCAGCCAGAGTCTGCCTTTCACGTTCTCGGCATCCCATATCATCACGCCCGGCGTCGTTGCGCCGACGATCCCTATCTTTATTCCCTGCCGTTCGACGATCGTCCACGCCCGATATGCATGGACGCCCCGCGGCTCAACCCGATAGGTATTGGCGGAGAGAAACGGAAACGTCGCCTGTCGCACCACGCTGTCGAGGTAGGGCACTCCGAAGTTGTACTCGTGATTGCCCAGCGCGGCCGCGTCGTATCGCATCGCGTTCATCGCGGCGATGATCGGGTTTGCCCTGTTGCCCGATACTCTCGCCGCCACGAACGCCAGGGGATTACCCTGCAGCAGGTCTCCAGCATCGAGAAGAATTACGCGGTCCGGGTTGGCGGCCCGGATCGAATCCACGATCGTCGCCGCTCTTGCCAGCCCACGGGTCGCCTCAAGGGTGTTTGCGTAGTAGTCCCAAGCCCGCAGACGGCCATGCACATCGGTAGTCGAGGCGATAACGAGGTCGACGGGCTCCGCTGGACCAGGCAGCTGAGCCGGAGCGCAGGCAAGCAACGCCAACGGAACGCAGGCGAGGAGAGATGTTCTCATGTCTTCGGTTATCCGTTTTCCGGCCACTGACGAATTGCAAAGGTAGCGGGCGAGGCTCCAGCGAGGGAGTGCAACAATCTCGTCACATGTTCGTGACAGAATTTCTGTTGACTCCGTATCCTGCGACCCGACAACTTGAGACGTGACCGAAACGTCCCCCGGCGCAGACCGAGTTCTCGTCGTAGACGATGAGCCGGATATTGTTGCGCTCGTCGCGTATCATTTGGCGAAGGCTGGGTATTCGGTGTCGACGGCGACTAATGGGCCCGACGGGCTGGCACTCGCCCGCCGGGATAAGCCCTCGCTCATCGTGCTGGACCTGATGCTGCCGGGGCTTTCAGGCCTCGAGGTCATGCAGAACCTCCGTGCCGACCAGGCAACTTCGCAGATTGCCGTGCTAATGCTGACAGCGCGGCGCGAGGAGAGCGAGCGTATCGAAGGACTGACTCTCGGCGCTGACGACTATCTCACCAAGCCGTTCAGCCCTCAGGAGCTCGTGTTGCGGGTGGCGGCAATTCTGAGGCGTCTGAAATCCGGGGATGGCGAATCTGCTGACATTCAGGAGATCGGGCCCCTCAAGATCGACCGCACCGCCCACCGCGTGACGGTGGATGGGCGCGACGTCGAGCTGACACCCACGGAGTTCAAGCTCCTGACACTGCTGGCCGAGCGAAAGGGGAGAGTCCAGCCGCGCAACATGCTCCTCGAGATCGTATGGGAGGCAGCGCCTGATATTCAGACGCGGACGGTGGACATGCACGTGCAGCGCCTGCGCGCGAAGCTGGGGGGAGCAGGCGATTTGATAGAAACTGTGCGCGGATTTGGCTACAGGTTGCGAAGCGGCAGGCCGCGAACGGCGTGAAGCTCGCGCACCGGCTCCTCCTCTACGGCCTGGCGATCGTCAGCGTGCTTGTCGTAGCGGTGGTTGTCATCATCGATCAGCGGCTCCACGTGCGCGTGATCGAGCAGACAGTGGATGGGCTCGCCCGCGAAGCAAGGCTAGTAGCTCTCCAGTGGCGGGAACGCAGCGCCTCTGACAGCCTGGCGGACGTCGCCGGGGCTGCGCTCGGACATCGTGTCACTCTCATCGACAGCGGCGGAATTGTACTCGGTGATTCGGAGTTCGACGACGACGCGCTACGCTCACTGGACAACCATGGAAAGCGCTCCGAGGTCGCGCTCGCGCGCGCCTCACCCGTTGGGTCGGCGCGCCGCATGAGTGCCTCGGCCGGCGACGAAGAATTCTACGTCGCTGTCAGAGCTCCGCTCGGGTTTGCCCGCGTTTCGCTTCCCACCCGCGCCGTCGAAGCGGTGTTCGACCGAACGCGCCGCGACGTGCTGGTCGCGGGAGCAATCGCGCTACTGCTCTCAGGTCTGATCGCCGGCCTTTTCTCGCGCTCGGTTTCGCGACCGATCGTCGAGCTGCGCGACGTGGCGCGTGATATTGCGGACGGTGATCTCAGCCGCCGCCCCGCTCTCTCCGCTCCGGGTGAAGTCGGCGATCTCGCCACGGCTCTGTATCGGCTTGCCGAACAGCTCGGGGTCCGTATGACCGCGCTGCAGACTGACCGGACATTACTGGCGGCGGTCGTCGGCTCCCTCGAGGAAGGCGTCATTGCAGTCGATTCCGGAGGGCGCGTCGTCCAGGCAAACGATGCGGCGCGGCGTCTCCTCGATGTAACGGCGCCATTGCCCTTCTCTCTTGACATGCTCCCCCGCGAACCTATGCTCCGTGACGCCCTGTCCGACGCGTTGCATGGCGCCCGCAGCGGTCCAGTAGAGATCGCCCTCCATGGCCGGACGCTGCTGCTGACCGGTTGTCCGCTCGACCACGGCGGGGGAGTTCTGGCGCTGTTCGACATGACGGCTACGCGCCGCCTCGAAACAGTACGACGCGATTTCGTCGCAAACGTGTCTCACGAGCTGCGGACGCCACTGACCGTGATTGCCGGTTTTACGGAGACACTCGCCGAAGAAGGAGTCCCTCCTGAAAAGCGGCGCCAATTCAGCGAGATGATTCTCAGCAATACGACCCGCATGCAGCGCATCGTCGACGACCTGCTCGATCTGTCGAGAATCGAATCGGGCGGGTGGGTCCCTAATCCCGCCGTTCTTGACGTCGAAACCGTTGTCACCGACGCGTTGAGCGGCATCCGCTCTACCGCCGAAGCCAAGGGAATCACGCTCCGAGCCAGCATTGATTCGTCCGCTCGTGAGATATACGGGGATAGAACGGCGCTACGTCAGATCTTGAGCAATCTGCTCGAGAACGCTGTTCGCCACACCATAAGCGGATCGGTGACGGTCGCCAGTTCAAAGCGCCCGGGTGGCCTCGAGCTCTCGGTGTCGGATACCGGCGGAGGAATCGCATCCGAACATCTCTCGAGGATTTTCGAGCGCTTTTATCGAGCCGACAGCGGGCGAGCCCGGGAGTCGGGAGGTACCGGCCTCGGCCTCGCGATCGTACGACACCTGGTCGAAGCGCACGGTGGAAAAGTCGAAGCTCGCAGCACCGAGGGTGTCGGCACGATCATCACGATGTTTTTTCCATCACGTACCAGCGCGTATGCGCGAGCGTGAGCTGATCCAGCACAGCAACCGAACCGAGAATCTACGGAGTGCAACGATGACCAAAGCTAAGGTCGCATTGGCAGCTCTATTCGTCGCGCTGCCCACATCTCCCCTCGCGCAGGAACGACCGGCGTCGCCAGCCGATACTTCGCCTCCAACTCCCCCACAGACGTCCCAACCACCGGCTTCCGCACCGGGGATGAGCTTCTCCGGAGTGCTATACGCCAACTTTCAGTACCGCGGCGACGAAGGGCTCGCCAAATCGACGAACAAATTCGACGTCGAGCGCGCATATCTCACCTTTCGTGTGCCGGCCGGTGATCGGGCAAGTGTTCGCATCACCGCCGATGTGTTTCAGCAGACGACAACGGGCAGCGACGCCTTCTACCGCGGCTGGGTCGTACGCGCCAAATACGCATTCCTTCAGTACGATTTTCTCAAGGGAGCGAACTGGAACGCATTCGTGCGAGGCGGGCTGCTGCAGACCGTCGTGATCGAGCACGTGGAGACATTCTGGCCTCGTTGGCTTTCCATCACCCCGGTCGAGCGCGCCGGGTTTTTCTCATCGGCTGACGGTGGGATTGCCGGATCCCTGACGTTCCCGAACAAGCTGGGCGAGATCTACACCACCATCACCAACGGCCCTGGCTACACGTCGCGCGAGACCGATCGCTTCAAGGACTACGCTGGAAGAATCTCGCTGACGCCCTTCGGCGCCAGCGACGGTTTTCTCAAAAACTTTGCTCTCACCGGGTGGGTTTATCGCGGAGCCATTGCCAGCCGCTTCGTGGCGGGTGGGCCGGGACAGGTCGGTCCCATTGGCGAGAGCCTCAAGAGAAATCGCTCGGGAATCTTCGTCGGCCTCAGAGATCCACGCATTACCGTCGGCGCTGACTACGCGACGCGTGCCGACGGCACCGAGACGGGCGACAACACCGCGCTGATCCCGCGCCTCGAAAGCGACAGCACGGGACGGCTCATTTCCGGATTCACCATCCTGCGACCGTTCCAGTTCTTCAGCGAGGCATCGACGTTTCCGCTCGCCCTCATCGCCCGCTGGGATCGATTCAAGCCGAACACGGAGACCGACCCGTACTCCAACACCGTGATCGCGGGTCTCATTTGGGACGTGAACAAACGGACATCGCTCTCGTTGGATTACCAGGAGCAAACCCCGCACGGCGGTCCGGTGGTTGCTCCATCCAAAACGTATTTTCTACACCTCGTCGCCAACTACTAAGCTCTTCATGTGACAGATTCTAAAATCCGCGGTGAGCCGCGAGCTGTCGTCAATCTCCACGAAGCCATTGCGATCATCGTCGGAATTGTTATCGGTGCCGGCATCTTCAAATCGCCAGCGCTGGTCGCCGGCATGGCCGGCAGCCCAGGGTGGATGTTCGCGGCGTGGGGACTCGGGGGACTGGTATCACTGATCGGTGCGCTTTGTTACGCTGAACTTGCGACCACCTACCCGCACGTCGGGGGTGATTACCACTTCCTGCATCGTGCCTATGGCCCCGACGTGTCGTTTTTGTTCGCCTGGGCTCGCTTCTCGGTCATCACGACCGGCTCGATAGCTCTGCTCGCGTTCGTCTTCGGCGACTACCTGTCACAAGTCTGGCCGCTGGGCACCCAAGGTTCGGCTCTGTACGCCGCCGCGGCGATTGTGGTCCTCACCTGGGTCAATCTCCGCGGCATAAAAACCAGCGCCGGCGCTCAGACCTGGTTTACGGTCCTCGAGGTCGCCGGGTTGCTGCTCATCGTCGTGGCAGGTCTCTCTCTTCTTGGAGACGCAACCGGAGCAGCAGTCGTCGCAAAGGCTGAGGAGACTGCGTCGGCACCCTCGCTACGCGCGTTCGGGATGGCGATGGTGTTTGTCCTGCTCACCTACGGAGGCTGGAACGAGGCGGTCTACATCAGCGCGGAGCTGAAGGACGAGCGCCGTAACATGGTGCGGGCGCTGGTGATTTCGATCGTATTGATCGCCGCGCTGTATCTGCTGGTCACCTGGGCGTATTGGCGCGGACTTGGGCTCGGAGGCATGGCAGAATCCGAAGCAATTGCTGCCGACCTGCTGCGTGTCGCGTTCGGGACCGCCAGCGCCGTGTTGATCGCCATCTTGGTGGCGATAGCCGCGCTCACCTCGATGAATGCGACGATGATCGTCGGCGCGCGGACCAATTTCGCCGTCGGCCGCGATTGGCCGGTGTTGAGCAGAGTGGGCGAGTGGGACGAATTGCGTGGCACGCCGGTCGCCGCGCTGCTGCTTCAGGGTGCGGCCGCACTGCTGCTGGTGGTGATCGGCGCGGTCGTCGGAGGCGGCTTCAGATCGATGGTCGAATTCACGGCGCCGGTGTTCTGGCTGTTTTTCCTTTTGGCGGGGTTGTCGGTATTCGTGCTGCGCACGCGGGAGCCACATGTCGAACGACCGTTCAAGGTGCCGCTTTATCCGCTGCTGCCGTTGATCTTCGTCGCGGTCTGCGCGTACATGCTGTGGTCGAGCCTTTCGTACGTCTATCGCCAGGAGCTTGGCGGGCTCAACGCGGCGTGGATCGGAGTCGCGGTCCTCGTTATCGGCGGTGGGTTGCTGCTCCTCGTACGCGGCTCGGGGCCGCCTCCGCACGAAGTACAGCCCGGCGCGAACCGAGGCGGCTCGTCGGCAGCAGTCGAGGCATGAGGCTATGACCTCACACGCGTAGCAGTGAACGCTCTTGTGCTCGAACCGTTCGTCACCCTTCCTGTCACAGTATTTCCGTTCACCTCGCCGGTATACCGAGCATTGCCGGCGACGAAGGTGATCTGGTCTCCGCGAAGGGTACCTTCGGCCCGATTTGCGCCGAGGGTGCCGGCCACGTTTTGAAATGTCTGCGTCAATACCAGCTCGCCCTCAGGCAGCTTCCATCTGCCTCCGACTTTCGCCGGGACGATCCAGAGATAGGCGGTACAGTACGCGGTGCATCCCTCTTTCTCGGTGACGGTTTCCGTTTGATCTGGCTTCCAATCACCCATCGTGAAGGTATTCGAGACCACCCGCGTGCCCGGCCTCATGTCGAGTAGCGTGGGGCGCAGTTTCAAGTTGAGATTGGCGAGCAGGAACAGGGTAACGACTGTGGCGTTCGAGAAATCGGTCTTGAAAATGTCGCCCTCGATGAATTGGGCCCTGCCGCCAACACCTTCCTGCTGCGCCAGGCGCTTCGAAAGCGCCACCATGTCGGGGTTGTATTCCACACCGGTCGATTTCGCGCCGCGTTTGGCAGCGGTGATCACCGTCCGTCCATCGCCCGAGCCAAGATCGTAATGAATGTCGTTCCGGGTGAGGCGAGCCATGTCGAGCATCCTGTCAACGAGGGGCTGGGGCGTCGGCACCCATACGACGTCCTTGCCTGCCTGCCCAACCGTCGGCTTGAACTCGCCCGTTTTAGCCGGCGGTTTGACGGGGGAGCGGCCAACGGACGTGGCTTTCCCGGCGGTACCGGTCTGGACCGCGTCGCTCTTCCCAGCTGATGGAGCTGGCTGCGCCTGCGAGTCAGCCGCGACTTTCTGGCTTGTAAGCGGCTTGACGTCCTCGGTGTCGTTGGCCTGGTTCGCAGACCGATCACAGGCGCCGGCGCCGAAAAGTGAAAGGAACAGGCCGGCAGCGACCCGGCGGGAAACCTTCGATGGCATGGTGTACCTCTGAGCTCCAATCTGGGAGCGCTATGGTAATCGAGGGGAAAGAGACTGGCAACCGGGCCCTTCCCAACGCAACATGCTCGCCCCTGGTCAGCTGTACGCCAAACCACTCAAAAATCGTTGGCGTAGGAGAGGAACTTGTACCTGCCGGCGTGTTCCATGATGGCGCCGAACAATCTCTTGCTGACCCGCTGACCGCTCGAGGGATCGACATAATCGACCAGGCAAGTCCGCCAGAATCGATTTTCACCTTCGCTGACCGTGGTGCTGCACTCGTAGCCGCCGTAGTTCAGCTTTTTCCCACCCAGCCGCCGTGTCACTCGGGTCAGTCCCTTCTGGCTGTTCTGCTCGCTGAGGAGCCAGGCGATGCCTGGGGGGAGCTCGTATGGTTTCCGACTGTAGATGCTGGTCGGAAAATAGAGGAAGGCGTATTCGGCTTTGGAGACGAGCAGCGTCTCGAGCGTCGCTGTGTCGTCGCTCTCGATGGCCCTGACAAATCTGGTGACGAGCTCATCACGACTCCGCACTCGGGCGCTGAGCCCGTGAACGGGAACCAGCTCCGATTGGAATCTTTGTAGCGCGACTCCGCTGGGAAGGATGCTGTCGACAATCATGGCAGTTGTGTCCTCCAGTTTTTGACCATCGGAAGCCGGATGCGCTTCGGCGGGACGATCGCAGCCAAGTCCCGCAATCGCCGCGATCGCGGCTATCACGAGAAATCCAGTCTTGGTTCTCTTCATCACCGAAAGCCTGGTGATGCGGTCGCACCAGCCGACCGCATCGCCAGCATCAATCAGTTGGTGGCGTAGTTAGTCCATCCGCTCCACCACTTCGCTCCGGCAGGATCCGCAGCGCCGCGATAGCTCGTGCCCGTGACGTAGGATCCTGCCTGCGTGGCCATCGTGCCTGTGAACGCGCCCGTCCCACCCGTTCTCGGCGCAACGCCGGCAGCAAGCGCCCAATCAAGATTGGCGGCAGCTGTGGGAGTCGCCGGCAGCCTCGTGAAAATCGAGCTGGCCGTCGTCGTGCCGGCGGCAACCTCGATCAAGTTGGCGGTAGGGTCCACCGATCCCTGAACTGTCGTTCCCGAAGCGGCCTGGAACGTCGGACCGTTTTCCGCCAGGTACAGGTTGCGGAGCGTGAGCGATCCATCGTTGACCCGATCGATCGTCGTCTGGTCGCGCAGGCTTATCGCTGCACGCGGCCACCGCGCCACGATTCCGTTGACGTAGATGCCGGCCGTGCCCCGTCGAAGCATCATGCCGATTCCGCCGGACGTCGCATCGACGACTCCGGGGCCCGTACCAACCAGCGTGAAATTGGCGAACATCGGATTGTTGCGCGGCAACGAGTTCTGTCCATCGAGACAGTTCGAGCCGGCGCAACCATCGTTCTCGATGCCCTGGGGATCCGTTGATGCGCTACCTGCGGCCGGACGTGCGTTCGGGCGGACCGACTGGAACGCAATGACGAACTGGTTGCGGCCGCTAAATCCCTCTGAGGCGTCGAAGTGGTCGTCACCAGTTTCGTAGGAAACGAGATACTTCGCGTCGACCGCTCCCCCGAACCACTCGAAGGCGTCGTCGAGACCGTACAGAGCCTCGAGGTATGAGAGGCGGGTTCCGCTTCCAACGGCGGCAAAAGTAAAGCTGTTCAGCTCCTGATCCTGCGCGGTCGCGTACCCGGCAAATTCGACGCGAACGTAGCGCAGCTCACCGCTGTCATCGGTGTTGCTGGTGCCACCGGCGTAGTTCACCTGCGGATTCGTAGCGCCGGTGCCTGTCCCTTCGAGAATCGTCGGATCGGCGCGGTTGACAACCCCGTTACCAACGATGATTAGACCACCCCAGTCTCCCGCCTGCCGACCGCTCGCGCGCTCGGACGTGAAGACGATTGGATTCTCCGCCGTTCCAAGCGCGATGATCTTCGAGCCCCGCAACACGAACAGCGAGGATCCCGCGACTTCGAAATCGCCAATGATCTTCGTGCCGGCCTCGATGGTTAGAGTGGCGCCGTTCGCGACTTTGATGAAGCCGGAAAGAGTGTACGTGGTGTCCGCGTAGAATGTGCGACTCGCCGTGATGTCGGTCGTGATAGTCGCATCGCCCGGGTCGATTCCACCGTTGCCCGGTCCCAGTGGATCGCCATCGGCACAGGCGGCGAGGGCGCCAGCAAACAGAGTCAGAGCGAATACGCGTGAGGGGAGAAATTTCGACATGGATTCCTTGAAGTCAGGGTTCAATAGGAAAAAAAGCGCGCACCTCAATGGTACGAGGCGCGCGTCTCTTTCCAGCGGTGTTGCAGTCACGGGATAGTCACAATTCCTGCGCTGTCGTGCTACGGGCGCCAGTTCAATCCGAACGAATAGACGCGACCCGCATAGTACGATTCTCTAGTGACGGTCCCTTGTGTCTGGCGGTACGGCTGATCGAGCAGATTCTTGGCGTCGAGCTTGGCCGAGACACTTCCGAGCAGCGGCATGCGCAGGGCGAGATCGAGAACGCTGCGAGGTTCCTCGTAGGTGACCGGCAGCGGGCGCTGGCTGGCGCTCACGATTCGACGTCCGACGCGGTTGAACAGGAGCGTCGTGCTGAAGCCGTTGGTAGCGGGCGCGAAAGTAAATCCGGCATTGAGAACCGTCGGCGCTTGTCCGACCATCGCGCGGTCCTCGTCCGCCACCCGCGGGTCGCCGCCGAGCTGGACCTTGCTCTTCATGAACGTGGCGTTCGAGAAAAGCGTAATCGGCGCGAATACGTCCGCTATTCGGCCCAGTCCCACGCGGGCATCCAGCTCCAGACCGAGGTTGTCGCCGCGGTCGGCGTTGAGAAAGGTGACAATCCTAGTTCCCGATGTCGCCAGGAACACGCGCTCGATCGGCTTGTCGAACCGCTTCGAGAAGAGTCCGATACTGAATACCTCGCCGCGGTCCGGATACCATTCCCAGCGCGCGTCGAAATTGGAGATGAGTGTGCGCTGCAGCTCAGGATTTCCAATCACGTTCTCGCCGCCAATTACGTCGCGATATTGCACCTCCGCCAGCTCCCGGTACTCAGGACGCGAGAGCGTGCGCGTGGCGGAAAGACGGAGGTTCTGCGCTTCCGTCAGCTTGACGTTGAGCAGCAATGAGGGCAGAACGTCCGTGTAAAGCGGATTGATCCTCACCCGGTTGCCAACGGTGGGCTCGGCCGACACGATCGTGCTCGACCGTTCGACACGCGTGCCGGTGATGAGACGATATCTGTTGCTGAGGGCCCATTCGACCGTGGCGTATCCCGCGCCGACCTCGTCGAAGGCACCGTAACTTCCGCCCTGCGAGAGCGGGACGACTCTGAACACGGCGTCCGTTTCGCCAGTGAACCGCCCGTCGAAAATCTCTTCGGGGCTCAGCATGCGCTCGTCGAGCGTCAGGGAAGGCGCCTGGATGCTGAATACCTGATTACGAGCGACTCGCTCGGTGTAACGGTGCAGACCGCCAAGCTTGAGCTCGTGCTGACGCTCCGCCGCGCCAAACTGAAGGGTGTAGTCGAGAGCCGTGTTCAAGCTCGACTCGTTGAGTCGGCCGAACGTGCGCACTGCGCCTTCCGTGGCGTCGAGCCAGTACGGCGATTCGCCGGGCGCGCCCTCGACCTGTACAAACTCGGACCTGTCAGGCTCTGATCTCTTCACGTTCGAGCTGGTGAACGAGAGGGCCAGACGCTGCCGCGAGCCGAGCTGCCGCTCTCCGCCGATTTGATTGGAGCGGACCGTTCTCTCGACAAAACGCAGACGGTTGATCAGAAGCCGCGTGCCAAGATTCTCGCTGAAGCCGCTCTCGCGCCGTGCTTCGTTGTCAGCGGTGCGGTTGAAGGTATTGTTGAGACTGATCCGTGTATTGCTCCCCAGATTCAGACTGAGGTTGGCGATACCGCCCCAGAGGACGCTGGCGCGACCGGTGCTCCCCTCGAAGCGATCTACTTCGGTTGTGCCGTTGGTGGGCTCGGCGTAAGCGCGTACCTCACGCTCACGCACCTCCTGGTTGTACGAGTAGCTGAGCGCGGCGACATAACCCGCCTGGGAAGCGCTGCCCAAGGGTACGGTTCCACCGGTGGTGATTCCGAGCGACTTGTTGGGAACCCCCTCTTTGGAGAGCGGCGACCACGCATTCCTGAACGACTGGACGATGGAGTTGACCGTTGACTGCGGCGGTTGCTGTGGCATCGGACCCGCGAGCTGACTCGGGAGCTGGCGCTCGCTGCCGGCGAAGCCAAGCCAGTCACGTCCCAGAGTCGGCGCTACCACCAGCTGGTTTCTCGCAGCGTCATTGTAGCCGAATGAGCTCGAGAACTCGGTCTCGCGTCCGAGTGGGAATTCGCGGGTGCGAATGTCCACCTGTGCGCCGCTGAAATCGCCTGGCTGATCGGCCGTGAAGTTCTTCGACGTCGTAACGGTTTGAATCAGGGCTGACGGGAAGAGATCGAGCGGCACTACTTTGCGCTCCGGCTCTGGGCTGGGAATGCGCGCGCCGTTGAGCGAAGTCGTCGTATACCGCTCGCCGAGTCCGCGGACAAACACGTACTTGCCGTCCTGCACCGTAACACCGCTCACACGCTGCACAGCCTGCGCTGCATCACTGTCCGGACTCTTCGAGATCTGCTCGCGTGTAACCGAGTTTACGACCCCGGTTGATGTGCGCTGCTTGTCGAGGGCCGAGCTGACGGAGCCGCGCTCGACCAATGCGGTGACAATCTGCGTCTCGAGTGAAACGGTGACAGGCTCGAGTGAGATGTCCTGTTCGATCGTCTTGCCGGCATCGAGCATGATGCCCGTCACGGTTTTCGGCGCGAAGCCGAGACGCCGGGTGTGAAGCGTCACCGTTCCCGCGGTGACCTTTCCGAGTCCGTATCGGCCCTCGAGCCCTGAGCTCGTCCCGGTCGTCGTTCCGACAACCTGGATTGCAACGTCGCTAAGGCCCTGGCCCGTTCGCGCATCGACTACTTTTCCGACGATCCTTCCTATACCTGCAGTGACCGTAACCACGGCCGGCGCCGTCGGTTCGGCGGGCACCGCTGTGGTATCGGTCATGGGGATCGCGGTTGTTTCCGTCTTAGGCACGGTGGTGGTATGGGTCTTGGGCACCACAGTTGTGTCGATCTGCGCGAAAAGCGAGACAGGCAACGCGGCTGCAGCCGCGACCAACAGTGTCGTGAGACCAAAACGAGGAATGGATTTCATTTGCGGGGGTTCGGGATTTTGAAGTTCGGGCCGCTTCAATTGTCCCTAACAGTGCCAGACTCGTGTGACGAATCCCCTACACTCGTGCAACGGCGGTGTCACGAAGACGGAAATGAAACAACTGTCCCCGAGACCCGGTCGTCGGAGCGCCGTCGTGACAATCTCGTTACGTGCGTACCGGCGTCGACCCGAGACAGCCGCTCTAACTTCTATTGTTGCGCAGGATTTCGAGCCATCAGACACTGGAGCGCCGAGTGAAGACCATCCCAGTAGCAGCACTTCTTCTCGCCGTCCTGGCTTGTAGGGGCGAGCAGCCAAGGACTTCTGCCGACAGTCAGCGTGCTGCCTCCGGCGGATCGGTCGATTTGACGGGGGCCGGGGCGACGTTTCCCACTCCTCTCTACTCGAAGTGGTTCTCCGATTACGCCGCGAAGACCGGCGTTCGGATCAACTATCAGTCGATCGGGTCAGGTGGTGGCATCCGGCAAATTTCCGAGGAGACGGTCGATTTCGGAGCCTCTGATGGTCCGATGACCGACGATGAAATGAGGCGCGCCAAAGGCGGCCGCATTCTGCACATACCTACCGTGCTCGGCGCGGATGCCGTTACCTACAACGTGCCGGGCGTCGCATCCGGTCTCAAGATGACGCCCGACGTGATTGCTGACATCTTCCTCGGCAAGATCACCAAGTGGAATGACCCGCGAATCGTCGCGCTCAATCCGGGTGTTCGACTTCCGTCGACCGACTTGCTCGTCGTGCACAGATCGGACGGCAGCGGGACGACGTATGTGTTCACCGACTACCTCACTTCAGTAAGCCCTGCCTGGAAGGCAGGTCCCGGCAAAGGAAAGGAAGTGCGTTGGCCGGTAGGCCTCGGCGCCAAGGGGAACGAGGGCGTGGCGGGACAGATCAAGCAGACTCCTGGCTCTGTTGGATATGCGGAACTGGCGTACGCGAAGCAGAACAATTTGTCCATGGCAGCAGTGCGGAACAGCGCGGGCGAGTTCGTCATGCCGTCAGTCGAGTCGGTGACTGCTGCCGCTGCCGGCGCCGCGGCGAACCTTCCCGCGAACACCGACTATCGGATCTCGATAGTCAACCCTCCTGGTCGAGGCGTCTATCCCATTTCATCGTTCACCTGGCTCCTCATATACGAACGGCAGAAAGACTCCGTGAAGGCGCGGAAGCTGGTCGACTTCCTCAATTGGGCATTGACCGACGGTGAGAGGCAGGCCGCGGCACTCGATTACGCGCCGCTCCCCGAGACCATGGCCGCAAATCTGAAGGCGAGGATAGCGACGATCGCAGTCGCGCCCACCAGATGAGCGAACCAGCAGCACCCCCTGCGCCGCGCGTAACGTTCGCGGCACGGGACGATCGTCCGCCGCCGTCACGCGGCTGGATGCCATGGCGTGTCAAAGACCGGCGACGCGTCGACATGGGAACTTCGGCAGTCGGCGACCGCATTTATCGAATCGCGATCGCGGTTTGCGCCCTCACCGTTCCGCTCCTCGTCGTGCTCATCGCCGCAGCGCTGGGGCTTGCAGCCTGGCCAGCAATCTCGGAGATCGGAATCTCGCTCGTCACGTCGAGCGTGTGGGATGTCGGCGCGAACAAGTTCGGCGCGGCGCCAGCGCTGTACGGTACGATCGTTTCATCCATCGTCGCCCTCATCATCGCAACGCCATTGGCGATCGGAGTCGCTGTATTCCTTTCGGAGTTTGCGCCTGCCTGGCTGCGACAGCCCGTTGCTTTCCTCGTCGACCTACTCGCCGCGATCCCGAGCGTCGTCTATGGATTGTGGGGGATCTTCGTCCTGCTCCCGATCATGCGTGAGAACGTAATGCCGTTCCTGCGTGACACCCTTCATCTCGGCGCCACTCCTTTCTTTTCGGGGCCCGCTTACGGCCCGAGCATGCTGGCGGCCGGAGTGATCCTCGCAATAATGGCCCTGCCGTACATCTCGGCGGTGTCGCGCGAGGTTCTGCTCGCGGTTCCGCGGTCACAGCGAGAGGCAGCCCTCGCTCTCGGCGCCACGCGGTGGGAGATGATCAGGGACGCCGTCATTCCTTTCGCCAGATCGGGAATCGTGGGTGGAATCATTCTGGGTCTGGGACGCGCGCTTGGCGAAACGATGGCAGTGACGATGGTGATCGGAAACCGCCCGGAGATTTCTGCATCCCTTTTTGCCCCTGGATACACGATGGCATCGCTGATCGCCAACGAGTTCAGTGAGGCCACTAACGACCTCCACCTGTCCGCGCTCATGGCAGTGGGCGCGATGCTGTTCGCGATAACACTCATCGTCAACGCCATCGCCCGCTGGCTGGTTTGGCAGGTTGGCCGAGGGGGACGCGCGTGAGTCTGATTCAGCGGCGGCATTACGTGAGTGGGGTGATGATCTCGCTCACTTATCTCGCGGCAGTGCTCGCGACACTGCCACTGCTGCTCATTCTGTTCCACCTGCTGAAGAAAGGCGCGTCTTCGATCTCGCTCGACTTTTTTGCCAACATGCCGCAACCGGTTGGAGAACCCGGCGGCGGAATGGCGAACGCCATCGTGGGAACGCTCATCCTCATCGGCATCGCCTGCGCGGTCGGTCTCCCCCTCGGAATCGGCGGTGGACTTTTTCTACTGGAGAACCGAGGGACTCGATTCGCGAACACTGTGCGCTTTCTGTCCGACGTTCTCAACGGCCTGCCCTCCATCGTGCTAGGAATTTTCGCATGGGAGTTCATGGTAAGGCCGCTCGGGCATTTCTCCGCTCTCGCCGGTGGAATTGCACTGGGGGCAATGATGGTCCCCCTCGTGACGCGAACTACGGAAGAGATGCTGAGTGTCGTGCCGATTTCGCTGCGGGAGGCCGCACTCGCTCTCGGATATCCGAGGTGGCGAACATCGCTCGCCATCGTCCTCCGTACCGCTCTCGCCGGGATCGTGACAGGCGTCCTCGTCGCGGTGGCGCGGATCGCGGGTGAGACGGCGCCCCTCCTCTTCACTGCATTGGGCAACCAGTTCTGGTCGACCAAGATCGGCGAGCCAATCGCAGCTCTCCCGCTTCAGATCTTCGCGTACGCCATCAGCCCGTATGCGGAATGGCACTCGCTGGCGTGGGCCGGAGCACTGGTTCTGATCGGAATGGTGTTGATCATCAGTCTCATCGCCCGCGCGGTGACCCGCACCAGGTTCGGAGGGCCGGTTGACTGACACTGCGGTCCATGAAGCCCGAGCCAGTCACCCGGAGCGTCCTCCGGAAGTAGCACTGCGGACACGTTCGCTCTCGGCGTACTTCGGGGAGAATGTGGCGGTGAAGGATGTGTCGATGCCGTTCCTGGCAAACGAGGTGACCGCGATCATCGGCCCTTCAGGCTGCGGGAAATCCACGTTGTTGCGCTGCCTGAACCGGATGCACGAAACCATTCCGATCGCGCGCGTTGAGGGATCGGTCGAGCTTTTTGGGCACCCCATCTACGCAAACGGCGTCAATCCGACCGCGGTACGACACAACGTCGGCATGGTGTTTCAGAGACCGACACCGTTCCCCACGATGTCCATCCGCAAGAACGTGACGGCGGGGCTTACTCGCACCGCGCACCGCAAGCTGTCGCGGGCAGAGGCCAACGATCTTGTCGAGGGCGCTCTGGATCGGTCAGGGCTATGGGACGAGGTGAAGGACCGCCTCGACGAAAGCGCGATGGCGCTCTCCGGTGGACAGCAGCAGCGGCTCTGCATCGCGCGCGCTCTCGCCACGAGTCCACGCGTGCTGCTTCTCGACGAGCCGACGGCGTCGCTCGATCCGCTAAGCACGCAGATAGTGGAGGAGCTGGTGTACCAGCTGCGCGAAGCGGTAACGGTAGTGATCGTCACGCACAACATGCAACAGGCAGCACGGGTCTCCGACAAAACCGCATTCCTTTTGGGGGGCGAGCTTGTCGAGACTGCGCCTACAAAGGCTCTCTTTACCGCGCCGCAGGATCCGCGCACCGAGGCATACATCACCGGCCGGTTCGGATGACAGTCGCACGGACGTTCGACCCTCACCCGACTGACACACCGGAGCTGGGGTCGCTCGAGGCGCGCGCCTTCTCGTTCTGGTACGGTAAGAAGCAGGCGCTCAAGGAAATCACTCTCAAGATTCCAGCCCGCTCCATAACGGCACTCATCGGTCCGTCCGGCTGCGGAAAGAGCACGTTTCTCCGTTCGATCAACCGACTCAACGAGCTGATCCCAGGAATTCGGCACGAGGGCGATATATGTCTCGATGGAGCAAGCGTCTTCCGTCGCGACCTCGACGTCGTCGCGCTGCGTCAGAGAGTCGGGATGGTTTTTCAGCGCTGGAATCCGTTTCCCAAATCGGTCTACGACAACGTCGCCTACGGTCCTCGCATCAATGGAGTTACCGCCCGCACCGAGCTCGATGAGATCGTCGAAGACTCGCTTCGCCGCGCGGCTATTTGGGATGAGGTAAAGGATCGCCTGCGCCAGAGCGCGCTTGGCTTGTCAGGCGGTCAGCAGCAACGGCTTTGTGTGGCGCGCGCCCTGGCGAATCGTCCCGAGCTACTCCTCCTCGACGAGCCGGCGAGCGCTCTCGATCCGATTGCGACGCAAAAGATCGAGGAGCTGCTCTATGAGCTAAAGAGTGAGTTGACCATATTGATCGTAACGCACAACCTGCAGCAGGCCGCACGCGCTTCCGACCACACTGCGTTCTTTTTTCTGGGCGAGCTCGTCGAGTTCGGGCCGACGGAGCGGATGTTCACGCGACCACTTCAGGAGCGAACTGATGCATACATCACGGGGAGATTTGGATGACTCCTGAAGCAGCCGCGGGATTCCGTCATTTTCACGACCAGCTCGCAACTCTCAAAGACCGCCTGCTGACAATGTCGCAGATCGCCGAGCAGCGGACTGACGTGGCGGTCGAATCGCTTTTGACCAGAGACGCGGAGAAAGCGGAGCTGGTGATTGCCGGCGACGCAGAGCTCAACGACCTCGAGGTAGAGGTCGAGCGCCTCGGCGTCGAGCTCCTGGCGCTGCAGCAGCCGATGGCGAGAGATCTCCGCTTCATCATCGGCGCGATCAAGGTCTCGAACGATCTCGAGCGCGTCGGAGATCACGCGGTGAACATCGCCGAGTCGGCGCTGCGTCTCATCTCGGCGGGATCGGACGCGGAAGAGACGCTCAAGATGGCGGCGACTCCGGAGATCGAGGACATGGCGCGGCGGGCCAGAAAAATGCTCGGCGATTCACTCGACGCCTTTCTTCGGGCTGACGGCGCCCTCGGCCGTCAGGTGTGCAAGGAGGACGATGTCGTCGACGCATTGCACGACTCGGTATTCCGGGTGCTACTCACTCACATGATGGGCGATCCTTCGACCATCAAACCCTCGCTCCAACGGTTACTGGTGAGCCGGAACCTCGAGCGGATCGCCGACCTCGCCACGAATATCGGCGAGGACGCGGTTTATCTAGCCGAGGGAAAGCAGATCAAGCACCACTACAAGGAAGGGGAGCACGCGTCTATAGTTTGACGGTCGCAGCCAGTATGTAATAGCTCAGCGCGGCGAGCAGCGCTGAAGCGGGAATAGTGATCACCCAGGCCCATACGATTCGCCCGGCTATCCCCCATCGCACCGCCGAGAAGCGGTGGGTTGCGCCAACGCCCACGATGGCGCCCGTGATTGTATGCGTCGTGCTGACCGGAATTCCCATTGTTGTGGCCATGATGATGGCGATTGCCCCCGCGCCTTCCGCACAGAACCCGCTGACCGGACGCAGCTTCGTGATGCGCGAGCCCATCGTGTGAACGATGCGCCATCCGCCGAACAGCGTTCCCAGGGCAATCGCGGTGTGCGCGCCAAGTATCACCCATAGGGGAATGTGATCCGCATTGGGCAGGTAAAGGTGACGCAGCCAGCCGGTCTCCTTGGAGAGGAGGGGACCTGCCGAAACCAGAAGTCCGACGATTATCCCCATTGTCTTTTGCGCGTCGTTGCCGCCGTGAGCGAGAGAGAAAACCGCCGAGCTCACGAGCTGACCTCGCTTGAAAACCCTGTTCACCCGACCAGGAGATGCGCGCTGAAATATCCAGAAGACGGCCACCATCAGCACGAAACCGAGAGCCATCCCGAAGAGCGGCGAGATGACGATGAAAGAGAGAGTCTCCACCCACTTCTTTCCCCACAACAATGCCGCAAAGCCAGCCTTGGCTATCGCCGCGCCCGCGTATCCGCCGATCAGAGCGTGTGAGGAGCTGGATGGAATCCCCCAGAACCAGGTTGCCAGATCCCAGATGATGGCGCCGAGGAGCCCGCCGAGGATCACGTTGGGAGTGACGATGTTGAGGTCTATCAGCCCGTTGCCGACCGCCTTCGCGACTGCGGTGGTAAAAACGAAGGCCGCGATAAAATTGAAAAACGCCGCCCAGATAACGGCGGCGATCGGGCTGAGGACGCGGGTGCCGACGACGGTCGCGATGGAGTTCGCTGAGTCGTGGAAGCCGTTGATGAAGTCGAATATGAAGGCGACCAGGATGATCGCCAGCACGTAACTGAGCACCTAGGCGTTCTTCAGCGCGATGCTCTGCAGAACGTTGCCGACATCCTCGCACTGGTCCAACGCGTCCTCGATCTTGTCGTACAGGTCCTTCCACTTCACGACCTCGAGGGTGTCGCCGCCTTCCCCGAAAAGGTCACCCATTGCCTCGTGATAAACGGCGTCCCCTTCCTCCTCGAGTTCCTTCAGGTCCCGCGTCACCTCAGTGACACGCTTGGGGATCTTCATGTCCCGCACGCCAATCTCTACACATTTCGTGGCGCGCATCAGGACCTCGGTGAGCACCACGGCTGCCGGGCGCGTATTCTGGATCCGGAAGATCGTCGCCCGCCGCGCCGTTCCGTCGATCAGGTCGATGACCTCGTCGAGGTGCTTCGCCAGAAGGTGAATGTCCTCACGGTCGAACGGAGTCACGAAAGTTCGATCGATCCGATCGATGATCTCATGGGTGAGGTTGTCCGCCTCGTGCTCGAGATTCTTTATCTTGGCGACCTGCGAGCCGATTTTCGAGGGGCTCTCGAACATCTCGTGCAGCAGCGTAGCCGACGCCGTCAGTCGCGCTGCCAGCTGGCCGAACATGCCGTAGAATTCTTCGTCGCGAGGGATGATGCGCATGAAACTCCGAGTGTGAGCGCCGCTCGTGCCCGGTCCCGCGAAATTTACCCGCCCCTCGAACGAGGGGCCACCGTGCCGACATGCGTCGATCGCGCCCGTTATGGAGCGCTCGTTGCATCGTCGTATTCAGGATGCATGATCCCAACCGGATGACATGACCTCATCGCCCCTCCGTCTCGCTCTCAGCTCCGCCCAGCCTGGAGAGAAGTCCAGCCAGGAAATCCGGATCGCGGCAATCGACATCGGGTCGAATTCGATCCGTCAGACGATCGCGGACGTTTCGCCGGGAGGAAGCATCCGCGTCGTCGACGAGATGCGAGCCTCCCCGCGGCTCGGCGCCGGCTTCGGAAAGACCGGCGCCCTCAGCGAGATAGCCATCGAGAATGCGCTCGCCACCTTGAGCCGCATGGCCACTCTGGCAAAGCAGCAAGGCGCTCAGCGCACGGAAGTGGTAGCGACGAGCGCTGTGCGCGAGGCTTCCAACGGCGCGGCGTTTCTGGGCCTCGTCCGTGAGGAAACCGGCCTGCGCGTGCGCGTGCTGGAGGGAAGCGACGAGGCGAGACTCAGCTTCCTGAGCGCGCTGGCTCATTTCGACCTGGCAACCGGCAGATCGGTGGTGATGGACATCGGCGGCGGATCCCTCGAAGTCGTTCTCAGCGCGGACGGCCTCATCGATCGCCTCATCTCCCTCCCGATGGGAGCGATCCGGATGACCGAGCAGTTCCTCGCCGGCGAGAGCCCGCAGCGCGGAATGCGGCGGCTGCGCAAGCACGTCCGCCGCGAGCTGAAGGCGCACCTCTCCGCCAAACACTGGCGCGCCGCTCAAGTGATCTCCTCGGGCGGCACGTTCACCAACCTGGCCAGCATTTATCTCGCTAAACAGGGAATGGAGAGCGCCCGCACCGTGCACGGGACGATCGTTCCGCGCGTCGAGCTCGAACACATCGTCGACATGCTGCACAACATGTCGCCCAGCGAGCGTCAGGGCGTACCGGGCCTCAGCGCGGCGCGGGCCGACATCATCGTTGCCGGATTCGTCGTCGCGGCCGAGGTTCTGGCGCGGCTCGACGCCCTCGACCTCGTCGTTTCCGCATACGGAATCCGCGAGGGAATTCTGCTCGAGACGGCGCGAGTTATTCCGACGGCCGCGGATCCAGGCGAGGCACGCGAGCGCTCCGTGCGCGAACTCGCCGAGCGGTCACACTTCGAGAAGCCGCACGCCGAGAGAGTGCAGCGCCTCTCACTCGAGCTTTTCGATGCGGTTGGCGCGCGCCTCGGCTGTGCTCCAGAGGAGCGGCAAATCCTCGCCGACGCCGCGCTGCTGCACGACATTGGCTATCACATCAACTATGACAAGCACCACAAGCACTCATACCATCTCATCCAGCACGCCGAGCTGCTGGGGATGACACCGCGCGAGCAGGTCGCGGTGGCGAACATCGCTCGCTACCACCGCGGCGCCAAGCCAAAAGGCAAACACGGCAACTTCAAGAACCTCGACCGCAAGCTGCAGGACATCATCGGTCGCCTGTCGGCGATTTTACGGGTGGCGGATGGCTTCGACCGTGGTCACGCCGGCGCTGTCGAACACCTGAAAGTCCGCTGGACCAAGCGCGCCTTGCGCATCACGGCAGTGCCGAATCCCAGGGCGCGCAGCATGCGGCTCGACCTGTGGGGAGCGAGCCGCAAGTCGGATCTTCTCGAGGAAGTCGCCGACACCACCGTCGAGATAGTGGCGCCCGACGGAAGCGTGATGGCCTACGAAGAGGCCGGGGACGCCGCCGACTGAGCTTGGGAAGTCGCTCCCGACCTTTCCGGAGCGGGGGGTGCCACCCCATCCCCGCGAGACACTCCCCACGAATCACGCATCAGCAATTCATGAAGCCCGATTGTCCCAGGCTCCGGCTGGCGCTTCGTGTAGGTGCCGTCGGCAGCGAGGTCCCAGGTCTGGTGAGTGTCCGCCAGACAGGCGTTCAACAGGGACTGCATCCGCGCCTGCAGTCGCTCCTCCTCGACCGGGGCCACCGCTTCCACGCGCCGATCGAAGTTCCGGGGCATCCAGTCGGCTGAGCCGAAAAAGATCTCTGGATCGCCGCCGTTGGCGAAGAAGAAAATCCGCGAATGCTCAAGGAAGCGGCCCACGATGCTCACCACGCGAATCCGGTCGCTGACTTCGGGAATTCCCGGCCGCAGGCAGCAGATCCCTCGCACGATAAGGTCGATCTCGACTCCAGCCTGCGACGCCGCATAAAGTGCGTGAATCATTTCGGCGTCAACGAGCGCATTCATCTTGCCGATGATTCTCGCTGGCTTGCCGACCCGCGCCAGCTCCGTCTCGCGCCCGATCATCTCGAGGAAGCGAAGCCGCATGTTGGCCGGCGCCACCAGCAGCTTCCGGTAGAGTTTCTGCCGCGAAAATCCGGTCAGCGCGTTGAACAGATCCGTGAGATCGGCGCACATGGACGGACTGCAGGTGAGCAGGCCGATGTCGGTGTAGATGCGCGCGGTCTTCGAGTTGTAGTTGCCCGACCCGACGTGCGCGTAGCGGCGAATACCGTCCGCCTCCCGTCGCACTACCAGCGTGGTCTTGGTGTGCGTCTTCAAGCCAGGCAGACCGTACGCCACGTGCACACCGAAGCTTTCCAGCGTCCGCGCCCAGGTGATGTTGTTCGCCTCGTCGAAGCGCGCCTGGAGCTCGACGAGTACCGCCACCTGCTTTCCGCGCTGCGCGGCTTCGGTGAGCGCACGCACGATGGCGGTGTCTCCCGATGTACGGTAGAGCGTCATCTTGATCGCCAGCACGTTTTCGTCGAACGTTGCCGCCTTGAGGAACTGTTCGACCGAGCTCGAGAACGAGTCGAACGGGTGATGCAGGAGGATGTCGCATTCGCGCATCACGTCGAAGATCGATCGGGAAGGATCGCGCAGCTCCGACGGCGTGACGGGCACGTGCGGAGGATCTCGGAGCTCCGCGATGTCCAGCGAGGCCAGCGCCATCAGGTCCCCGAGGTCGAGCAATGGCCCGGTTTCCACCAGCTCGCCTTCCGTGAGAGAGGGCATCTCCGGCGGCTGATCTTCGCGCAGCTCCTCGAGGAGAAGCCCGCGCAAGGTCGGCGAGATTCCCAGCTCGACCTCGATGCGCACGATCTCGGCGAATCTCCGCTGAAAAATCTGCTCCTCGATCATTGACAGCAGATCGTCCTGTTCCTCGGAATGATCCACCTCGAGGTCCGAGTATCTCGTCACCCGGAAGCACTTGAATCCGCGAATTTCCATCCCCGGGAAAAGCGCGCTCAGGTTCGCCCCAATCAGCAGCTCGAGCGGAACAAAGTGGTTCTTGCGGCCGACCGGAATCCAGCGCGGAAGACTTTTTGGAACCTTCACTCGCGCGAACCGCTCCATCTGACTCACCGGATCGAAGATCTGCACCGCGAGCGATAGCGAGAGATTCGAGATGTACGGAAACGGGTGGCCGGGATCGATCACGAGGGGAGTAAGGACCGGGAAAACCTGCGCCTCGAAGAAGCGGTCGAGTCCCTGCCACTCCTCCGGTGTCAGGTCGTCCATGCCAAGCAGCCGTATCCCGTGCTCCGCCATCCGGGGCAGCAGCGTTCCGTAAAGGATGTCGCGCTGCTGCTCCAGCAGCTCCTCTACTCGCTTGTTGATGGCGGCCTGCTCCTCGAGCGGAGTCATCCCATCGGGCGGAAGATGATAGAGCCCGGTCGCGATCTGACGGCGGAGCCCGGCCACTCGGACCATGTAGAACTCGTCGAGGTTGGTGCTGAAAATCGAGAGGAACTTGAGGCGCTCAAGCAGGGGGTTCCCCTCGTTGAACGCCTCGTGCAACACTCGGGCGTTGAACTCGAGCCAGCTCAGCTCGCGGTTGATGAAAAGAGAATGGTCTGTCATGGAGTCAATGCGGGGATCGAGCGCTGGGCAACGAGCCTGGGATTTTCGAACAGCTTGACGAGGATCACACCCGCCACGAACCCTCCAATATGAGCCCAGACGGCAACGCCGCTGGAGACTTCCGGTCTCACTGCCATGAGCTCGGGAAGTCCCGAGACCACCTGCCAGATGAACCAGAAGATTAGCACCACCCAGGCTGGAATCGCGATCACCTTCCAGAATACCACGAAAATGAAGAGCATGTTGATGCGAATCCTGGGGTAAAGCACCAGGTACGCGCCCAGCACGCCCGATATCGCTCCGGACGCGCCCACGGTCGGCAGCGGCGAGGCTGGTTGGACCAGGATGTGGGCCAGAGCCGCCGCCAGGCCGCAAATCAGATAAAACAGAAGAAACCGCAGCCGACCCATGCTGTCCTCGACGTTGTTTCCAAACACCCAGAAGAACATGACGTTCCCGAGCAGATGTCCCCAACCCCCGTGAAGAAACATCGACGTAAAAGGCGTGAGCAGGTTGATCGGATCGTTGTCGACGACGCAAGCGAGACTGCGGGTAAGCGGCACCGCAGTTCCGATCGGGGCCATGCCGGTGAGCTCCCCCGGGACCAATCCAAAATTGCAGACGCTGACCGCTAACCGAACAGGATCGAGACCTGCCCCTTGCCAGTAGAACCACGCTGCCGCCATACCAGCCAGTATGGCATATGTCATCAGCGGTATCCGCAGAGTTGGATGATTGTCGCTGAGAGGAATCATTGGCTCTGCTGATATGGCAGAAAAAAACGGCCTTGCACTTGCCTCACCCAGGTTGGGGCACGGGAGCTCGTCTCGCGCCGCGCTGGAAGCATTAGAAATGCAGGAGCCGGACCGGCTCCTCAGGCAAGCGAGGTAATGGAATGGCTGAAAAGGTAATCGGAATCGATTTGGGAACCACGAATTCCGTGGTATCGGTGATGGAAGGCGGCGACCCGGTAGTCATCCCCAACGCCGAGGGTGGCCGCACGACCCCATCCGTCGTCGGGTTCACGAAAGATGGCGAACGGCTGGTCGGACAGATCGCGAAGCGGCAGGCGGTGACGAACCCGCAGAACACCGTCTTCTCGATCAAGCGCTTCATGGGACGCAAGATGTCCGAAGTCACCGAAGAGGTGAAGCGCGTTCCGTACAAGGTCGTCGCCGGCGCGAACGATGTCGCGATGATCGAGGTCCAGGGCAAGCGCTATTCCCCACCCGAGATCTCGGCGATGATTCTGCAGAAGATGAAGCAGACCGCCGAGGACTACCTCGGTTACAAGGTCGAGAAAGCGGTCGTCACCGTACCGGCCTACTTCAACGATTCACAGCGCCAGGCGACGAAGGATGCTGGCAAGATCGCCGGTCTCGACGTTCTGCGCATCATCAACGAGCCCACTGCCGCCGCGCTCGCATACGGGCTCGACAAGAAGAAGGATGAGAAGGTCGCGGTGTTCGATCTGGGCGGAGGCACGTACGACATCTCCGTCCTCGAGCTCTATGACGTGGAAGGGTCGCGGCAGTTCGAGGTAAAGTCGACAAACGGCGACACCCACTTGGGCGGCGACGACTTCGATCAGCGCGTGATCGATTGGCTCGTTTCGGAGTTCAAGCGCGATCAGGCGATCGACCTGTCCAAGGATCCGATGGCTCTCCAGCGCCTCAAGGAAGCGGGCGAGAAGGCGAAGATGGAGCTGTCTACTACCCAGTCGACAGATATCAACCTTCCCTTCATCACCGCGGATCAGAGCGGACCGAAGCATCTCAACTACACGCTGACCCGGGCGAAATTCGAGCAGCTGGTGGATGACCTCATCCAGCGCACGATTCCGCCGATGGAGCAGGCGCTCAAAGACGCGGGGCTCAAGCCCAACGAGATCGACGAGATACTTCTCGTCGGCGGCTCGACGAGAATTCCGAAGATCCAGGACATCGTCAAGAAGTTCTTCGGCAAGGATCCGAACCGCGGCGTGAACCCGGACGAAGTAGTGGCGATCGGCGCCGCGGTACAGGGCGCGGTGCTCACCGGCGAGCAGAAGGACGTTCTGCTGCTCGACGTCACGCCGCTGTCTCTCGGCATCGAGACGCTGGGCGGTGTCACTACTGTGCTCATTCCGCGCAACACGACGATTCCGACCAAGAAGAGCGAGACTTTCTCGACGGCTGACGACAATCAGACGACGGTGGAGATCCACGTTCTTCAGGGCGAGCGTGAGCTCGCGACGTACAACAAGACCATCGGCAAGTTCCAGCTCACCGGAATTCCGCCCGCACCACGCGGGTTGCCCCAGGTCGAGGTGACGTTCGACATTGACGCCAACGGAATCCTGCACGTGACGGCGAAGGACAAGGCCACGGGCAAGGAGCAGAAGATCCGTATCGAAGCTTCGAGTGGTCTGTCCGACGCGGAGATCGACCGCATGGTCAAGGACGCGGAGAAGAACGCGGCCGAGGACAAGAAGCAGCGTGAGGCGATCGACGCGCGCAACCGTCTGGACTCGATGACTTACGAAGTCGAGAAGAACGTGAAGGAGTGGGGCGACAAGGTCTCGGCCGAGACGAAGGCCAAGGTCGACGCCGCAGTTGAGCGGGCGCGCAAGGCGCTACGCGGTGACGACACGAACGAGATCAGAGCCGCACAGGAAGAGCTGACGAAGGTGTTCAGTGAAGCCGGTCAGGCGTTCTATCAGCAGCAGGGGCAGGACCAGGCGGCTCAGGCCGATACGCAGGCTGGCGGAGCTCCCGGAGGCTCGGAAGCGGCCGCTCCGGCGGCGGACGACGTGGTCGAAGCGGACTATGAGATAGTGGACGACAAGAAATAGGTAGGCGGTATCTCGCGAGAACGCCCCGGCGGATTCCGCCGGGGCGTTTCTCTTGGACAGTTGCTTTTCGCGTTTTGAGTCAACCGTTGTTGTGTTTTCCGTTTTTGCGTTTTCACCGCAACGGCGCGTTGCTCAGCTCGATCCGTTTTGACATAAACCCTCATGAGACGAACGCAATAACGGACAACGCAAAGACCGTAAACTCAAAACGCGAAAAGCAACTGTCCCCAACCCGTCCGCCTGGGCCCTACTCAGTCGTCGTATCCGCGACAGTCCACCGATCCAGACTTCTCCACCATGCATCAGCCCGCATGCCCTCCGGCCTGATCCGCTTCGAAAGACCGTAGACATTTCTCAGCTCGTACAGCCAAATCGCGGGCGCGTCCTCTGAGAGAATGCGGTACGCGCGGCGATAGAGTGCGACGCTGCGGGCAGGATTGGCGTCCCTGGTCGCGCTGTCAACTACGGCGTCAAAAGCGGCGCTCCGGTACGAAGACGCGTTGTATCCACCCGGCTTGACCTCACTGCTCGCCCATTCCTCGCGCACTGAAGATGGGGTGGGCTCGATGTGCCATGCATTGATGAGCGCGTCAAAGTTGCGATCCTCCATGCGCGCGCCGAACGTATTCACCTCGATCGGCTCGACCGACACTCTGGCTCCTGCCTTCTTCCACTGATCCTGCAGCAGCACCGCCAGCTTCATGCGGTTCGCGCTGGAGCTGGGGACGATAAGAGAAAACGCGAGCGGAGTATTGCCGCGTCTCCGCATGCCGTCGATTCCGCGGCGCCAGCCGAGCGAATCGAGAGATCTCGCGGCGCGCGCCGTGTCGTATGGCAGAGAGAGCGTCGTATCGCTAGTGGGCATCAGGCGTGTCGCCGGCCCGTGCGCGACGAGGCCAAAGGTATCGAAGACGTTTCGCACCAAGCCGGCGCGATCGACTGACATTACCAGCGCGCGCCGCAGCTCTCGATCGCCGAGCACTGGGTGTGGTCGTCCCGTTTTCTTATCGACGAGATTGAACGCAACGTATCCGTAGTCGAGACTCCCTTCCGAGAGCCCGATTTCCTTCCCTTCCGCGAGTGCCTTGCCGACGTATTCCGGTCGTACCACATCGATGAAATCAGCCGCACCGGTGAGAAAGCGCACTGCTGCCGCGGGATAGTCCGCCGAGACCAGCCATATCAGCCTGTCGGCCTTGGGGCGGCCCCGGTAGTTGGCGCTGTCGGCGACGAGCACGATTCGGGCGCCGCGATCCCACTCACTGAATCGGTATTTTCCGCTTCCAACTGGACGTGTGGCTAAGCTGCTGGCCCGATGCGCCGTGGCGGGCGTTCCACTCAGGAGGTGGGACGGAAGTATGACGACCGGGTGCACTACCTTGAAGAATGAGTCCTGCTTCCGCTCTCGGAGCCACACGCGCGCCGTCAGTGAATCCACGACCGAAACGGAATCGACGTTTTCGAGAGTAGAGGAGAGCGGCGATGCGGCTGCCGGATCCTTGACGAGACTAAACGTGCGCTCGACGTCGGCCGCCCTCACTGGAACGCCATCGTGCCATCTTGCGTCGGGATCGATCTGGAAGTCGATGGTGAGCGAGTCCGCCCCCCAGCGCCAGCTGCGGGCGAGCCGCGGGGTGAAACCCGCGTCGCCCACGGTGTTTAGACCTTCTCCCACGTCAGCGAGGTTGTCGTAGATCTGATCGACGACCTGCTTCCCGAGAAGGCTCAAAGTCAGCGGGGGAAAAAGAATGTCGGCATCCGCGGACGCCGACAGCACTATTGTCCCTCCAACTTCACCCCCCGAATCGCCCGTACACCCCAGCGCGAATATGGTCGACAGCACGGCTGCCGACAGCTGCTTCCATTTGCTCACGCAGATGCTTCCGTTGAAAGATTGGTCAAATGCTCTGGCAGCGAGTGCGCCGGACTGTCGGTCTCTCCCGCCCAGCTGAGAAACGTCTCTAACAGGTCAGGGTCGAACTGACCGGGCGTGGCGCGCATTGCCTTGGCCGCCTGCGGTGGCGTCATTCTGGCGCGGTAAGACCGGGTCGAGGTGAGCGCGTCGTATACATCCGCGACGCACAGGATGCGCGCCGCGAAGGGAATATCGTTTCCCGCGAGCCCGTCCGGATAGCCCAGACCATCCCAACGCTCGTGGTGATTGCGGATGATCGCTCGCACATCGCCTGGAAAATCGATGTCCGCGACGAGCTCGAGCCCGGCGATCGGGTGACGCTTCATTATCGCCCACTCTTCCTTGGTCAGCTTGCCGGCTTTGTTGAGCACCTGAGTCGGCACGATGATCTTGCCGATGTCGTGCAGGAGCGCGCCAAGCCTGAACCAGAACAGAGACCGCGAATCCATGCCGGCGCTGTCGGCGAGGACGCAAGCGAGAAAGGCCACGCGTTGGCAGTGGCCCTGAGTGTAGCGGTCCTTGCTCTCGATCGAGTCGCCCCAGTGGTGCGCCATCTCGAGAAACCGCGCTTCGAGCGCGGTATTTCTCTGCTCCACCTTGTCGACACGGTGTTGCGCCTTGAGGCGCGTATACAGCGCGTGCGACTCGTTGAGTCGCGCGAGCATGTCGCGATGCCGCTTCTGCGTCCAATAGAGCTCCGCCAGCTGCTCGGCGACGTCGGCCTTGAGCAGCAGATCTTCTCCTTCCGCGGCGCACTCGGCCGCTCGGCCCAGGTATTCAGCCGCGCGCACATAGTCTCCGCGCTCGCGAGCGATGACACCGACATGTCGAAACACTTCTCCCCGCCACCCGGGCGAGAGCTCTCCTCTCATTTCCAGCAGAGGATCCGAGCGCTCCTTCGCTTCTTCGAAGCGACCTGTCGCGATGCACAGCTGGACCTGGTTCAGTGCGACCTCCAGCTCGTTGGTATGGTCGTGCTCCTCACTGAAGCCGCGCGCCGCTTCGGCATATGCTTCCTCGGCGCGCTCGACTTCCCCGAGCTCGGTGTATGCCAGTCCCATGTTGTTGAGGACCTGGGCCTCCTGGTCCCGCATCCCGAGGTTCTTGTAGCCCCGACGGCTGAGGATGAACGCTTCGAGGGCGCCGCGCGCGTCGCCGCGGATGATGGCAACCGTGCCGAGGTTCTGGTCGATCATGGCCATCGCTTCCGCGTCGCCCGTGGCGGCTGCACTCGCCCTTGCTTCCTTGTACATCGCTTCCGCTGCGTCCAGATCTCCACCGGTCTGGTGCACGATCGCGACGACATTCAGCGCCTGTGTGATCGCCGATCGGGATCCAGCCTGGGTGGCGGCGGCGACTGCGGCCTCGAGCACATCGATGGCAGCGCCGCGATTCCCCTGCTCGAGATAAGCGCGGCCGAGCCACCGCAGAGCGGCCAGGCGCGTCTGAATCCGTGAGTTGGGATCGCGGACGAGCGTCTCATAACGGGCCGATGCATCGCTCCATCGCCCCTCGCGCTCCGCCGTCTTTGCTTCGTCTATGAGCGACTTTACCGCCGCTGACTCCGCCGCGTAGATGCCGGCAGTCGGCGTAGCCGTCATGACGACGCTAGTATGGTGCGCCTCACAGTTCCCTCGTCGCGCAGCTTGCGCATCAGGGTTGGCCTGGAGATTCCCAGTATTCTCGCCGCGGCGCTGAGATTTCCGCCGGTCGAGCCGAGTATAATGTGTATGGCTTCGTCCACAATCGCCTGCAGTGATTTACCCTCGAGGGGGATGTGTATCATGGCGCCCGCCGGCACCTCCACCAGTGGGACGAACGAGCGGCGCTGCAGTGACAGGTGGTGGGGCTGTATGACGTCTCCCGTGCATACGACGACGGCCCGCTCGATCACGTTCTTGAGCTCACGGATGTTTCCCGGCCATCTGTGCCGCTCCAGGACATTCAGCGCGTCGGGGGCCAGCCGCAACCTCTCCCGACCTTCACTCTCGGCGTGACGCCGGACGAAGAATTCGGCGAGGAGAGGAATGTCTCCCATGCGCTCCCGAAGGGCGGGAAGCTCGAGGCGCGCGACATTCAACCGGTAAAAAAGGTCGGCGCGGAATCGGTTCTCCGCAACAGCGGTTTCAAGCGGCAAGTTGGTGCCCGCCACGATGCGAGCAGCGAGGGTGCGCTCCTCAGATCCGCCTAGACGGCGGAAACGTCTGTCCTCGACGACGCGGAGAAGCTTCGCCTGCAGTTTGAGTGGCAGCTCGGCCACTTCGTCGAGAAATACCGTTCCCGCACCGGCGACCTCGAACAGCCCACGCTTCAGCGTTCTGGCGTCGGTGAAAGCGCCCGGCTCATGCCCGAACAGCTCACTTTCGAGCAGCGTTTCGGGGATAGCCGCGCAATTGATCGCGACGAACGGCTCCGTCGCGCGAGTGCTTTCAGAGTGGATGCCACGGGCGAACAGCTCTTTTCCCGTCCCCGTTTCACCGACGAGCAGCACAGTTACGCTGCGGCTCGTGGCGACCTGGGTAGCGAGGGATATTGCATCGCGGATCGCCTGGCTCTCGCCTATGACGTGGGCGTTCCAGCGTTCCGTGGCGGCATCGTGCGGTCGATCTGAAATGATTACCGTTCCTTAGTTCGCATAGGGGCGTGACCCGCCCCGGCGACGAAGAGGAAGCTTTTTAAGAGCCGAGTACCGATCGAAGCTCATCAGTACTGCTGTCTTGCAGACGATGGAACGGGGGCCTAAGTCACCCTTCTGACAGGGTTTAGGCCACTTTAGGGGAGTTGGAGCCCGCTGGCGCGGGTTCCGCGTTTAAGGCCCTGAGGGCCATATCCAATCTAAGCGGGTAGGGACCCCAAAAGCGTGTTTATTTCCGCTGCCTCGTGGAGCGCCCCAACGCCCTGGAAAGACTCTGCCGCTTCCTGCCACGCCAGGCGGGCTTCCGCCGCGTGTCCGAGGGCGTGTGATGTCTGCCCGAATTCGCGGAGCATCTCCGCCTGGAGCAATCGGTCCTCCAGTCCTTCGGCTTCGAAGATCGCGATTCTCAGAGTCGCGATACTGTCGTTGAAGGCGCCACGCTCACGCTCGATACGGGCGCGGCACTTCAAAGCGCCGGCGATCGTGAGGTGGTCGTTGCGGCGGCGCGCCCCTTCGAGTGACTTGCCGCACGACTCTTCCGCGAGCTCGAGCTTGCCGATCGCCGCCCAGACTTCCGCCAGATTCAGCGCCAGAATGCTTTCGACCAGCGTGTCCTTTCGTTTTCTCGCGATCTCACGCCCGCGTTCGAGTGTCTCGACCGCGCGCTGGTAGTGCCCGAGCTTCGTATACAGCATTCCCATGTTGTTGAGAACCCACGATACCGCTTCATCGTCGCTTGCACTTTCGAACGCCCTGAGGCTGTTCGAGTATCGCGCTTCAGCCGCCGCGAAATTACCCCTCATGTTCATGAGTACGCCGCGGTTCTGCTCGATCATTCCGAGCAGCCGCGCGTCACCAACCTTCGCCGCGTACTCAGCGGCGCGGGCGTAGCACGTCTCGCTCTCGCGGAGATCGCCTCTCCGCTGGGCAATGATCGCCAGGCAGTTGAAGCCATGCGCCTTCGCGCCAAGCGCGCCGACTCGCTCGGCGTGCGCGAGGCTCTGCTTGTAGCAGCGCGACGCCGCTTCAGTTTCACCCAGCTCGCGGTACACCGTGCCCTTCCACCGCAGCACATCCGCGAGAAGCGGGAAGTCCATCGCGTGTTCGATCAGGGCGATGGCATCGTCGAAAAAAGCCAGGGATTTTTCAGTATGTCCCTGCTGCTCCGCGCTGCGAGCCATATCGACGAGCCGTCGCGCCTTCTCGAGATCCGTTTGTGTCATGCGATGTCAGCCAATATGTGCGTCATGCTGTGCACCTCGCTCGAACGTGTGTGTGTGTGTGTGCGTGTGTGATCAACCAACGACCGAGCTGAGGTCAACCGTTGACAAGCACCCAGACACCTGAGATGAGGATGTAGCGCGAGAAATGGTTCAGGTACCAGACGTGGGTCTCGGCGACTGGCTGCGCGCCATAAAACAGCGTGGTTGCAGCCTCGAGCTCCGCCGGCGAAGCCGAATCGTCCGCCTCGATCTGTTCGTTGCGGTCGGTCAGGTACGCGGAACGGACGCCGTTCCCCTCGCGGGTAGCGTAGGAAGCAGTATTTCTCAGCTCCTGAACGACGGTGACCGGCTTGAGGAAGCGCAGGCCGTGGGGCTGCATGTCGTATGCGACGTGCGGGCCGGCCTTCGACGTCACTGAGATCACAGTCGGAGCCGAAAGCGCCCCTTGCGGAATTCTCATGCTGAAATCGGAACCGGGGAGCGAAAGCTCGCCACCCGCGCGTCCGATGAGAGCGGACACCGTCTGTTCGGTCCTGATATGTGAAGGGCCCCATCTGACCGCCTTGGCCCTTGCCTGTTCGGAAAGTATGGCGAACGCCGCTCCAACGGTCTTGGAAGGAGGCGAAAGCCGGAGATGGCCCTCAGACGTAGGGCTGGTCGAGCCTGTAAAGTCGCCGCAGGAGGCGCTTGTAACCGCGCCTACGATCAGGGCGACCTGACGCAAAGCTCGTGAACTGCGCATCTGAATAACCTCGAAAAAGGGATGCCTTCTCGAGGTTGATGCGTGGCATGGGGCGTGCCCCATCTTAAGTCGTTGGAGCCAAACGGTTTGCAGAATTGGGAAACAGGTGAGTGGATCGTTTCGGTGTAACGTCCCGTTACGAACAACCCGTTTGGTTACAGGGGATTCTCGCCAGCGAAGATCGCCAGCCGCTGCGGAGTTGGCCGACCGGGAATGTCCGCCGTCTGCGCCCAATTGAGGAAAGTGTCGAGCAGTTTGGGGTCGAACTGGCCGGGTGAATCGCGCATGATCTGCGCTGCTCGTTCGTGGTTGAGGGCGGGACGGTAGGATCGGGTTGTGGTGAGCGCGTCATAGACGTCGGCGACGCACAGAATTCGCGCCGAAAACGGGATAGCCTCCCCCGCCAGCCCGTCGGGGTATCCCGAGCCATCCCAGCGCTCGTGGTGGCTGCGAATGATGGATCGGATGTCACCCGGGAAGTCGATATCCGCCACCAGCTCCAGACCCGCTTCGGGGTGGCGCTTCATCAGCTTCCACTCTTCAGGTGTGAGCTTGTCTGGTTTGTTGAGCACATCGGTGGGAACGATGATCTTGCCGATGTCGTGCAGTAGCGCGCCGATCCTGAACCAGAAGAGCGCGCGGCTGTCGAAACCGGCGCTGTCGGCGAGCACGCACGCGAAGAATGCGACGCGCTCGCAATGGCCTTGCGTGTAGCGATCCTTGCTTTCGATAGAGTCGCCCCACTGCCTGGCCATCTCGAGAAATCGCGCCTCGAGCGCCTTGTTCCGTCGCTCAACTGCCTGGACTCGGTGCTGTGCCTTGAGCTGCGAGTAAAACGCATGCGCGTCGTTCAGGCGCTGAAGCATTTCCCGGTGACGCTTCTGCGCCCAGTAAAGCTCCGCTTGCTGCTCGGCAACATCGGCCTTGAGAAGGATGTCGCCCGAATCCACGGCGTATTGCTCCGCCTTGGCGAGGAACTCGGCCGCTCGCTGAAAGTCAGAGTGCTCGCGCGCGATGACACCGACGTGACGGAAGACTTCTCCGCGCCAGGGACGGGACTCGTCGGCGGAGACGGCAAGCAGCCGCTCGCACGCCGCAGCCGCTTCGTCGAAGCGCCGCATAGTGATGTACAACTGCACCTGGTTGACGGCGAGATCGAGCTGTCTGGCGTGGTCGCCCTCCTGCGCAAACGCGCGCCCGGCATCGGCATAAGCCGCTTCCGCGTCCGGCAGCTGGCCGAGCTCCATGTAGGCAAGTCCGATGTTGTTGAGGATCTGCGCTTCGTGGTTTCGCATCCCGAGCGCCTGATAGCCGAGATGGCTGAGACGAAAAGCCTCGAGCGCAGCGCGCAGATCGCCCCGTATGATGGCGACCGTCCCCAGGTTCTGATCGATCATCGCGATCAGGGCGCCGTCTCCGGACGATTCGGCCTTAGCGCGCGCGGCCTCGTACATCGCCGCGGCCTGGTCCAGGTCTCCACCCATTTGATAGACGATTCCCACGACATTGAGCGCCTGCGCGACGGCGGGGGGAGATCCGGTCACGTCGGCCGCCGCTACCGCGGCCTCGAGCACATCGAGCGCGGCGGTGCGGTTTCCCAGTTCCAGGTAAGCCCGCCCGAGCCAGCGCAACGCGGCGAGCCGCGTCGGTGGATGCGCGTCCGGATCGCGCACGAGCTGCTCGTACAGGGCACACGCATCATGCCAGTGGCCTTCGCGCTCGGCTTTCTTGGCGCTCGCAATTCGCTCTTTCACGGCGGGTGATTCCACCGCGCCGAGTTCCACGCCGTACTCGCGCTTGTTCATCGTGAAACTAAGATGCGCCCGCGAAGGAGCGGGGGAAAGCTTGCTACGCTGGTAGCGATTCAATTCGCGCGCTCACGTCCGCAGCGTCGCGGGTGGCACCGATCACCGCAAAGGAGTCCGCCGCCTCGCGCCACGCCGACCTCGCGGCACCCGCGTTGCCGATAGCGCGGGAGACCTCACCCAGCTCGCGCAGCAGCTCCGCATGAAGAAGGTGATCCTCCGCACCTTCGGTTTCATAGAGCGCGATCCGGAGCGTGGCGATCGCCTTGTCGTAGGCCCCACGTTCACGCTCGACACTCGCGCGGCATTTGAGCGCGCCGGCAGCAGTGAGATGATCGCCACGCCTCGCGGCGTCCTGGAGCGCCCGGGCACAATACTCATCCGCGAGCGCGAGCTGGCCCATCCCGAGCCATACCTCGGCGAGGTTCAGGACGACGACGCTCTTGACGATCGCGTCTTCGCGGCGGATCGCGATCGACAGCGCGCGCTCGAGGTGCGTCTTCGCCTCACCGAAATTCCTGATCTTGATGTGGAGCATCCCGAGGTTGTTTAGCACCCAGGAAATCGGCTCGGCGTCGTCCGTCTGCTCGAAAGCGGCGAGACTGCTGAAGTAGCAGGCACTGGCGAGCGCGAAATCTCCACGCGTGCTGGCCAACACTCCGCGGTTCTGCTCGATCATGCCGAGGAGGCGCGACTCGCCTGACGCGGATGCGAGAGTCGCCGCTTGCGCGTAAAGGCGCTCGGTCTCCCTCGTGTCGCCGCGACGGTGCGCGATGATGGCGAGACAATTGAGCGCATGCGCCTCACCCGAAACGGTGCCGGCGCGTGACGCCTGCGCGAGGCTCTGGCTGTAGTTGCGGTACGCCGCCTCGGTTTCCCCACGCTCCCTCAGGAGTGTGCCCTTCCAACGCAGCACATCGGCGAGAAAGGCATCCGGAGTCGCGGGGTCGAACAGAGCGAGCGCCTCGTCGTAGAGTGCCAGCGCGCTGGCGGCCTCGCCCTTCCTCTCAAGCGTGCGCGCCCGCTCTACCAGCTCGCGGGCGCGCTCGATTTCATTCTGCATTTTGGCGCGGATGTAGCGTGAAGTGCTCATGCGCCGTCCTCGGTATGGGCCTGCCGTGATCGATCAGCCCGAAGCCAGCATGTAGCGGGAGAAGTGATTGATGAGCCAGGTCTGAACTTCAGGACTACCGTCCGGCCGCAGGATGGTGACAGAAGTCACGATCTCAACGGCTTCGAGGAGATTTCCAACTAGATCGAGGAGCGGATTCTCCTGTGAGAAATATGCGCCGAAGAGCTTGGTCTCAAGCGGGGTGCCGTACACTTTCGTGTTCCTGAGGCGCTGAGTGACGACAACCGGCTTGGCAAACTGGAGGCCGTGCGGCTGCATGTCGTACGAAACGAAGCCGCTTGCATCCGAAGTGATTCTGATAGCGGTGGGGACGCTCAGCGCGCCGTACGGGAACGTGATAGTGAAGTCCGACCCCGGAATCGCCAGCGTGCCACCATAGCGACCGATGGTCCCGGTAACGGTGCGCTCTACGTTAGTGTGAGTCGACGCCCACTGAACTGGCGTTACGGGTATGCCGTTGGGATCGAGGACGCCAAGGACGACCTTCGTCAGAGACCTCAGGATTCCGAATACACCCGAGAGCAGTCCGTTCTGCGCTCCACTCGGTGCCGCGATCGCGGATGGAGCCGAAGTCGCCGTTGGTGTGGAAGGGCCCGTGGGAGAATCAGCGCAAGCGAGAGCGAAAGCAGCGCTGAGGACGATCGCGAAGTGGCGAAGAACCTTGGTCCGAATCATGGTGAGCCCGCTGGGGTGATGGGAGAAGTCGAAACGGCGAAGTTGTCGGTTTGAAAAGCGCTGGCAGTTGTGAAGACGGGTCAGCCGGAAGCCAGCATGTAGCGGGAGAAGTGTCTGATGAGCCAGACCTGCGCCTCGGGGAGCGGTGGCGACGTCGAGGAGAAGATCGTAGTAGTCGAAAGCACCTCTAAAGGCTGGATCTTTCCGCCCAGGCTCGCCTCATCATCCATGTAGGCCGCATAGAGAGTTGTACGAAGCTCCCGCCCATAGAACTCTGTATTTCGGAGGCTTTGGGTTACGACGACATCTTTCTCGAACTGGATTCCTTCCGGTGAGAACTTGTAGGCGACGTAGTCTTTGTCCGCCGTAACGGTTATCGTCACCTCGCTCGAGAGCGCGCCGGCCGGAAAGGTGACGGTGAGGCCGGTCTCTGGAATCGAAATTGTTCCGCCGGCAGGTCCGATGGTGCGTGAAACGCTGAACTCTGAGTCGTAGCGATTCTCCCACCATATCCCCCTGAGGTCAGGCGTCCCCTCGTTACTGCCGCTTCCCGACCCATCTTCTCCGCTTCCGCCCGACGGCTGTTGATCCGGCGAATCGGCGGAAATTGGAGTTCCTTCATCTGTCTGACTTGGTGCGGTCGGAATCGTCTCCGAGCACGACGCGAGCACAAAGGCTCCGAAAAGCAGCCAACCGGAACGGAGGAGTCGGGAGCGAACCATTGAGGGCACCAGTCGGAGGGGCTTTCCGTTCAGCGGTACGTGAGCACCCCTAAGGCAACGCCTATGCCCCAGCATAAACCATTATCCCATATAGACTTGCCGAAAATGTTACCTTTAAGCTCAGCAATAATGATGTAACGAATTTTACCGACCGCTTCATTTTGTTATAGGCGCCCGCGGGCTTAACGAGGATCGGTCGGCCGCCATGCCACGACCCTTCTTTTACCCTTAGGTATCTTCCCTATCACCCAGGTGGAGCAACACGGCGAGTTCAAACGTATTAATTAGAAGAAGAGACCAGCACGCAAAGATTTCCCGCCCGGACGTGAGTTTGATCAATCGTGGCGTGAAACCCGCAGCGAGATGTTCGTGTCTCATAGTCACAACCTTCAGCCATATCATCGCATGTCAATTGGAAGACAGAGAGTACGGCTGGTCGTAGCCGCCGTCACCGCATTCGTCGGAGGATTGATCATTGCCTCCGGTCTCAACTGGACGAAGCTCGGTTTTGCGCAGAACCGTCCTGCGCCCGCAGTCGTCCAGCCCATCGCCGAAGCGAGCAATGCTTTCGTCGCCATCGCCAACAACGTCACTCCCGCCGTCGTTTCGATCGAAGTTTTCAGCGCTGCGCGCGCCAGCCCCGGTTCGCAGCGCGGTCGCACGCAGCAGAACGTGCCGCCGGGTATGGAGGACTTCTTCCGTAACTTCGACCTTCCCCAGCAGCCGCGCGCCACTCGCGGACAGGGCTCGGGGTTCATCGTCACACCGAACGGATACATCCTCACCAACAATCATGTCATCACGAATTCGGACCGCGAGACGGTTGCCGATCGCGTCACGGTCCGCATGATGGATCACCGCGTCTTCACGGCGCGCGTCATCGGTCATGACCGCACGACCGATGTGGCCGTCATCAAGATCGACGGAACGAGCTTCCCGACGCTTCCGCTCGGCAACGATCTCACTACCCGCATTGGAGAGTGGGTTCTGGCAATCGGTAATCCGCTGGGACTGGAGAACACGGTCACCGCGGGCATCATCAGCGCCAAGGGCCGTAGCCTCGCGCCTGAGCTGATGAATCCGGATGGCACCAACCAGTACGCGATCAGCGATCTGATCCAGACTGATGCCGCGATCAATCCCGGCAACTCGGGCGGCCCGCTGGTCAACGCGCGCGGCGAAGTGGTCGGCATCAACAGCGCCATCGCCAGCTCCACCGGCTACAACGCGGGCTATGGGTTCGCGATTCCGATCACGCTCGCAAAGCGAGTGATGGATGAGATCATCGCGCACGGTCGTGTGCGCATTCCCGCTCTTGGCATCGGCATCGACGACGTCACGCCCGCCGACGCCGCTGTCGCGGGAGTGAAGGACATTCGCGGTGTCCTGGTGCGGAATTTCCCGAGCGATGACACCCCCGCGAAGAGAGCCGGACTGCAGGCTGGCGACGTAATCGTCAAGGCCGATGGCCAGGATGTCGATCGGATGAGCACGCTCCAACGTATCGTGCGCAATCACAATCCCGGCGAGACGATCGAGGTCGAAGCGATGCGTTATGGTCAGCGTAAGACCTTTCGTGTGACACTCATGGAAGCGCGGTCGCGGTCGCAGACATCTATCGCGCCGACGCGCACAGAGCCGGCCGGCCGGGGCAGCGTACAGCCCGCGCTCGGAATATCGGTGACGCCGGTGAGCACCGAGCTCGCCGCGCAGTCGCGGCTCAGGACGCCGGTGCGCGGGGTTCTCGTTTCCGATGTCATCCCGGGCGGTCCCGCCGAGCGCGAGCTGTTCCGCAACGATGTCATCACCGAGGTTCTCTACCCCGCTCCGCGCCGGGCCATCCTTACGCCGGCGGACCTCGATGCCGCGCTAAGGCGCCTGAAGACTGGAGACCATATCAGCCTAAGTGTCTTCCAACTGGGTGACTCGACGCATTCGACACGCGTCGTGAATCTGCGAGTCGGCGGCTAACGGCGAGAAATCGCGCGGATGACGAAGCCCCTGCAGCTCGCTGCGGGGGCTTCGTCGTTTGATGCCCCGGAGTCTCGCGCTATCTTTGATCGGCGCGCGCGGAAGTGGCGGAATTGGTAGACGCGCTGGACTTAGGATCCAGTGGAGCAATCCGTGGGGGTTCGAGTCCCCCCTTTCGCACTGCGATTCAACTCGGGCCAACGGAGTCCCAATGAAGAAGAAAGGTCGAAACGAGATTCCCGATTTCTCGAAAAAGAGAAAGGCATCGCCCGCACCTGGGGTGGTGCCCGAGATTCCAAAGCAGCAGCACGTCCCGAATCCGCCAGTGCGTGTCGGCAAACCACCGGCTACGTCGATGAAGTCAGGACGCCGGGGATCCTAAAAAAAAAGGCGCCACTTCCAAGGCGCCCTTTTTTCTTCCTGCAGAAGTCGATCTGCTCGTCAGACCTCTGCCTCGACGTTGATGCCTGATTCGGCCAGCGCGGTGAGAAGGTGGTCGGCGTTCCCTTCTTCATCCAGCGTGCGCTGCAGCAGCTCCGCCTGGTCGTCGTAACCGAGCTGACGCGCATAGGTGCGCACGGTTCCGTAACCAGCGATCTCGTAATGCTCGACGTGCTGCGCCTTTGAAATCAGTCCCGCGTCCAGAACGTCCTCGTCGGGCTTCTCTCGAATCAGCTCGTTTCCTTCTTCGATGAGCCCCTCCATGCCCACGCACTTCTTGCCGCGGGGACTGACGCCTAGCTCCTTGCAGATCCGCTCGATGCGGGCGACGTGCTGTTCCGTTTCCTTGAGGTGATTTCGGAAGGCGGCCTGCAACTCCCTGTGCTTGGCAGCTTTTGCCAATTTGGGAAGCGCCTTCGTCAGCTGCTTCTCGGCGCTGTACAGGTCCTTGAGTTCCTCAATGTAAAGATCCTTCAGGGTGTCGAGTTCCATCGTCGTTTCTCCTCACCGTTGTTCGTTTTTTGGGCCGATTGGTATGCACTCATGACAAGGCAATACCGGTGCCGCCGAGCTGCCCCCCGCGCGGTTATATTGCGGACATGAAAGCCGAGTTCACGCCCCGCGCAGGAGAGGGAGTAGAGCGTCACGTCAAGGTCTCCATCCCGGTCGAAGCAGTGCGGGATGCCGAACAGCAGGCTGCCAGGCGCTACGCCTCGACAGTGAGACTCCCCGGATTCCGTCCGGGAAAGGCGCCGACCACCGTTGTCCGCAAGAAGTTCGGAGAAGCGATCCGGCAGGAAGCGCTCGAAACGCTGGTGAGAGAGGCGTATCAGGAGTTCATCGAGAAGGAAAGCATCAAGGTCGCCGCCCAACCTCACGTCCACGACCTCAAGTTCGAAGAAGGCAAGCCACTCACCTTCGAGCTGCACCTCGAAGTAAGGCCGACCATCGAGCTCGCCCGCACCGGCGGGTTCAGAATCGACAGGCCACCGGCATCGATCACGGAAGAGCAGCTCAATCAACAGCTCGAGCAGATTCGCGACGAAAAGGCGACCTGGACTCCCGTCACCGAGAAGCCACTTCCTGGCGACATGGTCAACGTACAGATCGCTACCGGAGATGCGGCCCCGGCGGAAGGCGACGGCAAGAGCTATCCGATCGTGCTTGGCGCGGGCCAGGCGATCCCCGGAATAGAGGAGCTCATCATGGAAGCCGCGCCGGGAGAGACCGTCGAGCGGCTGGTGAAGTGGCCGGACGATTTTCCCGACGAGGCAGAGCGGGGCAAGGCGAAAAAAGTCCGGATCGCGGTGAACGAGGTCAAGCGCAAATCGGCGCCGCCCCTGGACGACGCGTTCGCGCGTGAGGTCGGAGACTTCGAGTCTCTGGACGCCCTCAGGTCAGCCGTCCGCACCGACATGGAGCGTCAGGCCGAGCGGGAGGCGGAGGCCGCAGTGAGACAGCAGCTGATCGACCAGATCATCTCGGCCAACGCATTCGACGTCCCAAAGAGCTGGGTGCAGCAATTCGTCCAGAACTACGCTCACGCGTACCAGGTTCCCGAGCCGCAGCGGGAGCAGTTCGCGGGTGAATTCCGCGGAATGGCGGAGAGACAGATCAGACGCGATCTCGTGATCGAGACGATCGCCGAAGAGGAGGGTTTGGCAGCCACCGAGAAAGACCTGGATGACCGCATCGCCGAGCAGGCGGAGAAGCGCGGAATGAATCCAGGGCAGATTTACGCCCAGCTGGAAAAGAGTGGGCGTCTCAAGGAGATGGAGCGCAGCATCACCGAGGACAAAGTCTTCAAGTGGCTGCTCGACAGAAACGACGTTCTTACAAATGCCTAAACGAAAGGAAGAAGACGACCCAATGCCTACGATTTACACGCCCTACGTCATCGAGCGTTCGAGCCGCGGTGAGCGCACCTACGATGTGTTTTCCCGGCTTCTCATGGACCGGATCATCTTCCTCGGCACGCCCATCAACGACGACGTCGCCAACATAGTCATCGCCCAGCTCCTTTTCCTCGAATCGGACAACCCCGAGCGCGACATACACATCTACATCAACTCGCCCGGCGGCAGCGTTTCCGCCGGCCTGGCGATCTACGACACCATGCAGTTCCTCAAATCACCGGTTAACACGAACTGCATGGGCCTCGCGGCCAGCATGGGGGCCTTCCTCCTCGCGGCCGGGCGGCCGGGCAAGCGGTCGGCGCTTCCGCATTCGCGGATCATGATCCACCAGCCCTCACAGGGCGGGGGCGGCGGGACCGCTTCGGACATCGAGATCCAGGCCAAGGAGATCCTTCACCTGCGGTCCCAGATGAACAAGCTCATGGCAAAGCATACTGGACAGCCCGTGGAGCGGATCGAGCGAGACACCGATCGCGACCGTTTCATGTCCGCCGAAGAGGCCAAGGAGTATGGAATGATCGATAACGTCATCTCGTACCGGGGAGAGATGGAGGAAGCCCTGAAAAAAGCCTGATCCAGGTGCCCGCCCGTGCCGCGCGGGCTCCCCAGTGTTACTTGTGAATTTCTTCACGAGTCAAGGGCTCGTGCCAGACGTTGCTTGACCGTTCTCGCACCCGCTGTTAGGTATCTTTAAGCAGGGCCCCTGGTGCTTTGATTCGCCACCGGCGTCACCCGTTCCCCCGGATCCATGTCCCAAGAGAAACACCTACGCTGCTCGTTCTGCGGAAAGTCGAAAGACTCTGTCCGGAAGTTCATTTCGGGCCCCTCGGTTTACATCTGCAACGAGTGCATCGCGCTTTGCAACGAGATCCTGGCGGAAGACGAAGAGCGCGAGGTAGCGGAGGCGATAACACAGGTCCCGGCGCCGCAGGAGATCAAGGACGTTCTCGACCAATACGTGATCGGGCAGGAGCAGGCGAAGAAGGCACTAGCTGTATCGGTGTACAATCATTACAAGCGGATTAACTCGACCTCGCTCAAGGATGACGATGTCGAGCTCGACAAGTCGAACATTCTCCTCATCGGACCCACCGGCGTCGGTAAGACGCTGCTCGCCCGAACGCTGGCCCGAATCCTCGACGTTCCATTCACGATCGCTGACGCTACGACGCTGACTGAAGCCGGCTATGTCGGCGAAGACGTAGAGAACATTCTCGTTCGCCTGCTCCAGGCCGGTGACTTCAACGTCGCTGAGTGCGAGCGCGGCATCGTTTACATCGACGAGATCGACAAGATCGCGCGCAAGTCGGAGAATCCGAGCATCACGCGCGACGTCTCAGGCGAGGGAGTACAGCAGGCTCTCCTCAAGATCATCGAAGGCACCGTCGCTTCAGTTCCGCCCCAGGGCGGCCGCAAGCACCCGCAACAGGAATACATACAGCTCAACACCAAGGACATCCTCTTCATTTGCGGAGGCGCGTTCGACGGGCTAGAGAAGATCATCGAGTCGCGCACCGGACGCCGGCAGATTGGGTTCAACGGCGCCGCAGCCCGCGACAAGAAGCTCGAGCAGACGAAGCTGTTCAGCGAAGTCGAGCCCGATGACCTGCTCCGTTACGGCCTCATTCCCGAGCTGGTTGGGCGGCTGCCCGTGACGGTCGCGCTCGAAGGCCTCGACGAAACGTCGCTGGTGCGGATTCTCAAGGAGCCGAAGAACGCGCTTACGAAGCAGTACGCGAAGCTTTTCGGGCTCGAAGACGTGAAGATCACCTTCGACGAAGCCGCCCTCGCTGCGATCGCCACCAAGGCGCTGAAGCGCGGCACCGGCGCGCGCGGACTCCGTGCCATTCTGGAAGAGGTCCTCATGGAGGTCATGTTCGACCTACCGGGACGCGAGGATGTGGTTGAGGTCAAGGTGACCGAGTCCTGCATCACCAACGGGACGCAGCCGCTCCTCGAGATCTCCCCGATGAGGAGAAAGAAAGAAGCCTAGTAGTGCCGCAAACCTTCCAGCGGGACAACGAGAGCATAGCGACTTCGGACCGCATACCGGTCCTTCCACTTCGCGACGTCGTGATCTTCCCGTACGTCGTGATACCGCTGCTCGTCGGGCGGCCCGCCTCGCTTGCCGCGATCGAGGCCGCGCTGGCCGAAGACAAAGTGATCCTGCTCGTCGCGCAGCGGGACGGAGAGAAGCAGGAGCCCGCCGCCGCCGACCTGCACCGCACGGGCGTGGTCGGACGAGTGGTTCAGGTTTCCAGGCTGCCCACCGGCACCACACGCGTCCTCGTGGAAGGAATCGCCCGGGCGCGGGTTACGCGCTACATCCCTTCCGGCTCGGTACTGCGCGCCGCCGCCACTCCCTTCCCCTTCGAGAGCAGCGATACAGCCGATCCGGAGACGGAGGCTCTCAGCCGCCGCGTGATGAACTCCTTCGAGGAGTACGTCAGTCTGCACCGGCGAATTCCGGCCGAGATCGTCTCGATAATCCAGAGTACTGAGACTCCCGAGCGGCGCGCGTTCGGAATCGCCGCCCATGTCGCGGTGAGGTTCGAGCTGCGGCAGTCGCTGCTCGAAGCCGACACGCTCAGGCACCTGTTCGAGATGCTCGGAGAAGTGCTCAACGGCGAGATCGAGCTGCTGCGGCTCGAGCGGAAGATCGACGACGATGTGCGCGGCGCGATGTTCCAGAACCAGCGCGAGTTCTACCTGCAGGAGCAGCTGCGCGTGATCCACCGCGAGCTGGGCGAGGAGGACTCGGACGACTTCGCCGAGCTCGAAGCACAGGTGCGAAAGAAGTCACTGCCATCGCAGGTTGAAGAAAGAACGCTTCGCGAGCTGCGAAAGCTGCGCCGGATGCCGCCCATGTCGCCGGAGTTCACCGTCGCCCGGAATTTCGTCGACTGGATCGTGGCGATTCCCTGGACCGAGCGGACCGACGAGGTTCTCGACGTCGCGCATGCGCGAGCGATCCTCGATGCCGACCACTACGGATTGGACGAGGTGAAGGATCGCATCCTCGACTTCATCGCGGTAATGTCGCTGGTGGGAAGGCTCGATGGCCAGATTCTCTGCCTCGTCGGTCCGCCGGGAGTCGGCAAGACTTCGCTCGGTCGATCGATCGCTCGCGCACTCGGGCGGAAATTCGTGCGAATGGCGCTGGGCGGCGTGCGCGACGAGGCGGAGATCCGCGGCCACCGCCGCACCTATATCGGCTCGATGCCTGGCCGGATCATACAGGCAATGAGACGCGCCGAGGTAGTGAACCCCGTTATCCTCCTCGATGAAGTCGACAAGCTAGGCCAGGATTTCCGGGGCGATCCCGCGGCGGCACTGCTCGAAGTGCTCGATCCCGAGCAGAATACGACCTTCAACGACAACTACCTCGAGGTGGACTACGACCTCTCGCAGGTGTTGTTCATAACCACCGCGAACTCGCTGGCCGGAATTCCCGAAGCTCTGCGCGACCGGATGGAAATCCTGCGCATCGCTGGCTACCTCGACCACGAGAAGCTCGCAATCGCACGGCAGTACCTGTTGCCCCGCCAAATCGAAGCCAACGGGCTCAAGAAGGATGAAGTTTCTCTCGCGCCTGATGTGCTCGCCGCGATCATGCGGAGCTATACGCGCGAAGCCGGTGTCCGTGAGCTGGAGCGGCGGATCGCACGCGTCGCGCGGAAGCTTGCGCGTAAACGGGCCGAAGTTGCCGAGGTGGGCCAGGCAGAAGCAGACGATCACCACCAAACGGTTCGAGTCGCCGACCTCAAGGATTTGCTCGGGGCGCCAGCGTTCGATCCGGACGACACTTCGCTCGAGGACAAGGTCGGTGTGGCGTCTGGACTCGCGTACACTCAGGTGGGAGGCGAGGTGTTGGAGATCGAAGTGAGCGTCGTGCGCGGTCGCGGGAAAGTTCAGCTCACAGGCACGCTGGGCGACGTGATGAAGGAATCGGCGAGCGCGGCGCTGTCTTACGCGCGTGCCCGCGCCCGTGCGCTTGGCATCGAGTCGGATTTTCACCGGACGCGCGACATTCACATCCACATGCCCGCAGGGGCGACCCCGAAGGATGGGCCGTCGGCCGGAATCGCAATCGCCACCGCGGTGATCAGCGCACTCACCGGCGTGCCCGTGCGTGGCGATGTCGCTATGACCGGCGAGATCACGCTGCGCGGACGCGTGCTGCCGATCGGCGGCCTCAAGGAGAAGTCCGTCGCGGCGCACCGCAACAAGGTGAGCGACGTGATCATTCCGCATGGCAATGCGCGCGAGATCGAGGAGCTGCCTGAAGAAGTCCGCTCGACGGTGCGGTTCCACGCCGTCAAGACGATGGACGAAGTCCTCTCGATCGCTCTCCGCGCGCAACAGGCGGACTCGGCGTCTTCCGGCGAGCCGCTCTACGATTCAGTAACGCACTGAATGGCGAAGGACGCCGCTCCCGTTCCCGAGCAGCTGATCATCCGGAACGTGGAGTTCATCGGCGGAAAAGCGGAAACGGCCGGCTGGCGGCCCGAGTCGATTTTGCCCGAAATTGCTTTCGCCGGTCGCTCCAACGTCGGGAAATCTTCGCTGCTCAACTCCCTGGTGCGGCGCAAATCCTTCGCGCGCGTAAGCCGCACGCCGGGCCGCACGAGGGAGATCAATTTCTTCCGCATCAACAATCAGTTCGTGTTCGTCGACCTGCCGGGTTACGGTTACGCGCGGATCTCCAAGGCGAGAAAGGCGGAGTGGCGACCACTGATCCAGGACTATCTGGGGCGCACTACGCAGCTGCGCGGAATCGTGCTGCTGCTGGACATCCGGCGCGACCCGAGCGATGATGATCGCGCTATGCTGGACTATCTGGCACAGGTTGAGATCCCGACACTGGTGGCACTGACCAAATCCGACAAGGTGAGCAAGGCCGCGGTGCAAGCGCGAGTCGAGGAGATCTGCCGGGCGGTGTCGCTCGGGACCGAACAGATCATTCCCTTCAGTTCCGTTACGGGCGCTGGTCGAACGGAGCTCCTCGAGGCGATAATGACTCTGGTAGGCCCTGCGCCCCAGTCGGCGGGCGGATGAACGCCGTCGCCCTGGCGGGAGCGGTTGCCGCCCTGGCAGCTTGCGCCACTGGTGCCGCGCCCATTGGCGCCGCGCCCGCTGAGGTCACTACTGGCCACGCGAACGATACGACCGGCAAGAGCAGCGTCCCGGCCGGATACGGAACTCTTCGTCAGGACGAGATGGCGATCCGGCTCGAGTTTCAGGGACTGATCGTGCGCGCCATCCCGCTCGAAGAGAACCTGATCAGGCTGCTCAGCGCGGATTCGTATCGCGCGCTGCGCGAGCTGCAGGAAAGCAACAAGCAGGCAATCGCGGCGGTTACGCGCAGGCGCGGCGGCCGGCCGCCTGATCTGTGGTACGTCTCCTTTTATGGCGTTGCCCCCGATGTGCAGTTCAGTCCAATGGAGCTGGTGATCACGAGCAGTGGCCGCAATTTCCGCGCACTCGAGGTGATTCCGCTCACGTCCGGCTTTGGTGAGCAGAGGCTGAGGCAGCGCGAGACGCAGAGCGCGCTCTATCTCTACGACGAGGACGTCGACCTGGATCAGCCACTCGTCGTCACCTTCCAGGACCAGCAGAGCGCCGCGTGGGAGCAGATACTCACGCGGGTCGAGAGAGAACGCGTTCTCGTTCGCGCCCGCGCGTCAGGCCCTACCGAACGTCCATAGCATGGCGATTCTGCCGCTGCGCAAGCTCCCTTCCCTTCCTCTCGCCGGCATCGCAACGCAGTGGCTCGAGAAGCTCGACGGCGAGATCACGGATGGCGCCAATCGCGCAGAGCTTTGCCGTCGCACATTGTGCGAGATCGGCTACCCGGGGATGGCTGCGAACTGGGAGACCGCGGTAGCGGACCCAAAGGTCCCTGTCGCGACGAGGCTGGCTCTGCTGTCGCTCGATCCGCGCAACGTGACGCTCGAGCCCGAGTACTACGCGGAGTGTGACGATGCGCGCTTTCAGAAAGTGAAGCCACTGTTGTGGCTCTGGTACTCGTTCGACCGCATGGCGATTGGCGGACAAAACGTCGAGCTCGGCGTCCAGCTGCGACGGGTGCTGGCCCGCCACATCTTCAAGAGCTGCGGCGAGACCTTCAAGGCGTTCCAGCACGTCGAGTTTTCCTTCGGCTACAACATGGAAGTCGGCGACAACGTCGTCGTCCATCGGCATGTGCTGCTCGACGACCGCGGCGGCATCTCGCTTGGCCACAACGTGTCGATCAGCGACTACGCCAACATCTACAGTCACACCCACAGCATCGTCGATCAGAAGGACGTCACCGACGCGCTGACACGCCTCGAGGACGGTGTGCGGATCACCTACCACGCGACTGTCCTCGCCGGCGTGCACGTGGGTGAGCAGGCGATGGTTGGAGCAATGGCGGTGGCGACCAAGGATGTGAGACCGTACCACGTCTACGTGGGGATACCGGCCAAGAGCGTGAGAGTGAAGCCCAACGCGCCGCCCGATAACGAGAACCTGACGACGGTAAAGCGGCGGTCTTAAGGCGTCGTTCGCGCTTATGGATGGGATCCGCGTTTTGAGTTGACCATTTTTGGGTCATCCGTTGTTGCGCTGGATCGCGCTAAAATCCATGTCAAATCGACCGTCGTTATGCAATAACGGACAACGCAACAACGGTAAACTCAAGACGCAAATCCAATCCACCCCGTAAACCGGACTATACCACGCGGAGTACGTCTTCAACCGGCCCCGCGTCACCGCTCGAGAGGAGCCGATGGGCGTCTCTCAAGGCATGAGCGGCCCGCGGCCAGGTAAAACGAGCGCACGCGTCGTCCAGCGAGAGCCATTCGTACCCCTGATGCTCCTCGCTCAATACCACCTCTGAATCATCAGCGACAAACGCGGCAAATACGATTGCCAGCTGCACTGTCTGGCTCTCGTGCAGGTAAAAAGGGTTGACGGTGAGGCTGTACAGCGCGTCGATCTCGAGGCCCGTCTCTTCCCGGACCTCGCGAACGGCAGCACGTTCGGGCCTTTCGCCGGCATCGATTTTCCCGTGCACCATCTCCCACGAGTTCGGGCGCTTGGTGTTCGCGGCGCGCTGCAGTGTGAGCACGCGCCAGTCGCCACGATTGCGGCGAATCACGTAAACATCGACTACACCGGCGACGACTTTTGTTTTTTTTGTCGGCACGCTTCTCTCGTAAATGATGGGCCGCTGTAAATCATATCCCTGCGGATGCTCGTGATCCTGCAGCCGAGCGCCCTCGGGCTCGAGCACGCGAACGAGCTCCTGTGCACTGGTCGTTCCTCTCAAAAGGTGTTCCGCGCCGCAGCCCCACATCGACCGCGTGCCGGATGTACGGGCTACGGCCATCAGCTTGTCAGGCGCTTCGCCCGCGGCGATGGCCCGTTCGAGCTCCGGCGTGATCACCAATACTTCGGTGACGGCGACACGCCCGCGATACCCTGTGAGCGAACAATCGAGACAGCCGACAGGCATGTAGATCATCGAGCTCTCCGGAATGCTCTCCACCAGGCTGCGTGGCACGCCAGCATTCGCCACCTGCTTGCATGCGGGACAGAGCCGGCGGATGAGCCGCTGCGCGACGACTCCCTTGAGGGCTCCCGCCAGTTTCGCCGAGTCTACTCCAAGGTCGGTGAGCCGGGTGATCGAGCTACAGGCATCGTTGGTGTGCAGCGTCGCGAACACGAGGTGGCCGGTGAGCGAAGCCTGAATCGCGATCGCCGCCGTCTCGCGGTCGCGGACCTCTCCGATGAGGAGGACATCAGGGTCTTGGCGCAGCACTGATCTGAGCGCCGACGCGAAGGTGAGTCCGGCCTTCTCATGTATCTGCACCTGCACTATACCGGGGATCCTGTACTCGACCGGATCCTCGACCGTGATGATATTGACGCCGCGCTGCTGGAGCAGCCTCAGCGCGGCATACAATGTCGTGGTCTTCCCCGAGCCCGTCGGTCCTGTCACGAGGACCAGACCCTCCCGCGCTTCGAGCAGCTTCTGCATGCGTGGCCCATCGACGGGATCGAGGCCGAGTGACTCGATGGACTTGAGGCCGGCGCGTGAATCGAGGATCCGGATGACGACTTTCTCGCCATGTGAGGCCGGAAGGGTCGACACCCGTAGGTCTACGCGAGTGCCGTTGATCGCAACCCGCGCTCGTCCCCCCTGCGGCCGTAAGCGGTCGGCGATGTCCATTTGCGACATGATCTTGATGCGCGATACGAGCGGAATGCCGACAGCCTTGGGAAGCACCATCACTTCCCGCAGCATGCCGTCGATGCGGTAACGCACCGAGATGCCGTGCTCGCCTGCCTCGAGATGGATGTCGCTGGCGCTGCTGGCAATTCCTTCGGCAACGATGTGGTCGACTAGCTTGATGACCGGGCGCTCAGCCTCGCTCTCATCGATGCTCCCGTCCGAGTCATCCATCTTCTCCAGGACGGGTTGAACGGATGGCCGCGCCGATCTGTTCAGCATGTGACTGACGCGCTTTACCGGCGCGTATACCTCTTCGATCCTCTCCGCTATGCGGACAGGCGATGCGAGCGACATCCGGACAGCGCGGCTGGTGGCGAAAGCGAGCGTCTGTTCGCAATCGAGGTCGTATGGATTCGCCGTCGCAATGTCGAGAACCGTGGCGGAAACCGAGAGCGGAAGTATCCCGAACCGGCGGGCGAGGCGTTCGGGAACTGCTTCCCGTGCCGCGGAGCTTACGAGGAGATCGCCGGCGATCCTGATGCGGGCTCGCGCCGAAAGATGCTCGAGCAGCTCGTCCTCGGTGACCAGCTTTTGGCCTACGGCCGCCTCCCAGTAGCTGTTTCCGATCCCCGCCTCGAGCGCTTCGATCGTGGATGGTGGCAACAGGTCGATCAGAGTGGCGAGAAGCCAGCAGTCGCGCGGAGATGGTCTGAGAATCGTGCTCACTCATCCAGCCTATCCGCACCATCAACGACGGTGAGGTCTATCCACCTCGCACGGTAGCGATCCCTCCCGCTACAGCACGCTCCAGAAATCGCGTCCAACGTCGACCGAGAATGTCCATCTGCCTCCGCGTAGCCCACGAGCGACATCGAATCTCAGCACGTCGAATACGGTGAGGGCGCCAAGCCCCAGCGACGGGTACCACCCCTGCCTGTGTTCCTTGAATACCGGAGAGCGATCGATCCAGACGGCCGTAGCAAAAGGTGCGAGCGTCATCGTGCCTGGCGCCTTGCCATACCTGCCGAACGGTATCGAAAGGAATGGAACTGGAAAACGCAATTCAACCCGTTGACTCACACCACCCCGACCGACGAACTCATGGTACTCGTATCCCGGTCCGGTAAGCGGACCGCCCAGAAAGACATAGTGCTGCGGCGCGACCGTATCGCCGCTCAAAGCGCCGGCGGCAACCGTGTGAAAAAGCAGCCGCTGCGATCCGAACGGGCGCTGCAAGTCGATCGTGAGCGACGGACGAAGAAGATCCCCGCCTTCCGTGGTCCTGCTGATTCCCGCCACCGCCACACGCGCGGCCAGCTCGAACCCAGCGAAAGTGAGACTAGTCGGGCGCTCAAGTGCCACCGTGAGATTGCGCTCCCGCAACAGACTGGCGGGAATCGTCGGCTCGAACACGCCATGCGCCGGCCTGGCGTTGACCGTAAGCGGCGCCTGCTCTTCTACCGCGAAATACAACGACGGGCGCCAACCGCTGCGCGCCAGTGTCGCGCTCAATCCGACCCGTCGCACATCATAAGGCTCGGTGTAATCGCTGCCGAACTCCTGCGCGGCAATCGTGTTTCGGATGAGAGACGTCTCCGCTTCATCACTGGCGTCGGCGTAGAGCCGCTCCGCCGAAATCGTCAGCGTAGAGCCGGCGCCGGTCCGGAACTCCAGCGCTCCGCGCCCCTTTGGTTCCCGGTCGCTGAAACCGTAGCGGCCCGATGCGACCAGGGAGAACGCGTTTCCCAGATGCTGCCTGAGTCCTCCTCCGAGCGCTAATCCTTCGACCCGGTTGAATCGCGCGATGTCCGACACGTGACCCGCTGAAAGCGCGAGGGTCCTCCCCCGCGCCAACGCTTGCGCGCGTACGAGGGCGCGAGCTTCCTCCTGCACTTTCCTCACATCTTCGTCGGTCACAGCGCGCACGTCGGACGGAAGCGAATCGAGAAGTTTCCCGGTGAACGGATACGGATTCTGCTCCCGCTCCAACCGTGGCGCCATCACGATCTCGGGGCCAGTGAAGTACTCGACCGGTATGCCCTTGTTAACCTCGTAGCAGCAGATCTCCCAGCGGCCGCGGATAATTCCGCGCGCCGGGTAATCGAGCCAGGACCCGGTGCGACGGATCTCTATCTCCTGCCGCCGCGGTAGCCAGAATCTCCCGTCGATCAGTCCGTTCTCCAGCACCACCGAAACGTCCTCGAGATCCTTGTCCTTGAGAGCGGCACGCGTGAAGCTGAAGGCCATGCGCACCACCTCGCCGGTCTCACGATCTATGTAGACGGCGCCCACCGCTCGGGGCTCTCTGTCATCCTTCGGTCTCACGCGCACTTCGTACACATCGAGCACGCGCGGCCCGAGCCGGATCCGCAGCGAGTCGCGGATCGCGTAGTCGTACTGCTCGAGCCCTTCGGCGGAAAGCGGATGCGGAACATCGCGCACCTCGTCGCCTTCGCCGAGCCTGATGATGCTCTTGAAATTGTTCTGGACGATTCCGAGGTGATCGCGGTGATAGTTGATGTCGGTGGGCAGGAGCAGTGTGTCACGACGGCCCATGATGCGCTGCTTGCTCAGGTCGGGAGCGTGCCAATAGACTTCCAGCCCCAGCTCGTCCGCCTTGACGATTTTTGGCGGCTCTGTAAACCCTTCGCCGAATTGCGCGAGAAAAGTCAGATAGCCGTGCGCCGTCGCCTTGTAGTCGACGAGAGCCGTGTCGGCGAGCTGGCGGGCGCGCCTTTCCGTCGCTCGCTCCACCAGCGCACGCGTGCGCGTATCATTCCATGGCTGCTGGGCGTCGACCGTTCCCGCAGCAAAAAGCGCCGCTATCCCGAGTACAAGCGCCGCATGCCTGGGCGGAAAGAGAGTTTCGCCGAACGATTTCATGAAGGAGAATAAGTAAGGTGCACCACAAGCGGGAGCAGTTTCGCGAACGGACGCGGTCGCGCGCCCAGCGATGAGCCTCGACGAATTCAAGCGTCGAGCCCAAGGCGCGGGGCTCGTTCCCGTCTGGCGCGATTGTCTCCTCGATACCGACACGCCGGTGTCCGCGTTCGCCAAGCTCAGACGCGGCCCGTTCGCATTTCTGCTCGAGTCGGCGCCCGCAGGGAGCGAGACGTGGTCGCGCTACACCTTCATGGGCGCCGAGCCGCGCCGCGCGTGGCGCCTGAAGGCAGGTGTGGTGGAAGACTGGACCGGGAATGGCGGCTGGCACAACGCAAGAACACCCACCGATCCGCTTGCCGATCTCGCCGGTCTCGTCGACGCGGTGATGCCGGCCCAGGTTCCCGAGCTCGGCCAGTTCTGGGGCGGTGTCGTCGGATTCTTTGGTTACGACATCGTGCGCGTGATCGAGGATCTTCCGACGCGGGCGAAGTCCGGGCTTGCGACTCCGGATGCGTTGTTCGTTTTCACCCGCTCGCTGGTGATACTCGACAACCTCCACGGTCGTGCGCGAGCGGTCGTATCGGTTCCGATCCCGCAGAGTATCGGCGAGCGCGAGCTTGAATCTCTCTACGAGGAAGCAACCAGCGAGTTGGATGAGGTGCTCGCACGCTTGCAGGCTCCGATATCGCTGCCGCCTATGGCCCGCATGTCCAATTCACCAACGGCGGGGGAGCAGTCGAGCTATACGAGGTCGGAATTCATGGAGCACGTTGAGCGGATCCGTGAATACATTCGCGCTGGTGACTGCTTTCAGGTGCTTCTCTCCCGGAGAATCGATGTCCCACTCGACTTCGACCCAGCCGAACTCTATCGAGCGTTGCGCGCGATCAATCCGTCGCCGCACATGTATCATTTGGTCCTCGATGGAATGGAAATCGTCGGAAGCTCGCCGGAGCTGCTCGTCCGCGTCGCCGATTCGCGCATCACGCTGCGCCCGATCGCGGGTACACGACGGCGCGGCGACACAGCCGGTGAGGACGAGCTGCTGGCAGACGAGCTCCTCGCCGACGCCAAGGAGCGAGCTGAGCACGTGATGCTGGTCGACCTCGGTAGGAACGACGTGGGGCGTGTGTCCGAATTCGGCACCGTGCGCGTGACAGATTTCATGAAAGTCGAAAAATTCTCCCATGTGCTCCACATCGTGAGTCAGGTTGAAGGCGAGCTGAAGCCGGGCCTCTCGGGACTCGACGTCTTCCGCGCGACGTTTCCGGCGGGCACCATGACCGGCGCGCCCAAGATTCGGGCGATGGAGATCATCGATGAGCTGGAGCCCGTCGCGCGCGGCCCCTATGCGGGAGCGGTCGGTTACATCGCGGCGGGCGGCAGGCGAATGGAGCTCGCGATAACGATCCGGACGTGCATCATCGCGAACGGAAAGGCGTCGGTGCAGGCCGGGGCGGGTATCGTCGCCGACTCGGTGGCCGAGCGGGAGTGGGAAGAGACCAGTGGGAAGGCGGAGGCGCTGTTGAGCGCAATCGCCTCGGTGAGACGTGCTCCTTCGGCGCGAGCGCGATGATCGGAATCGTAATCCCATCCTACGAGCGCTTCGAAGTCGGTGGCGCGCGAGTTTTGGCGGAGAAGGCATGCGTCGCCAGCATCCGCACCGTGCTGGAACAGCAGCCGCTGTACGAATACGCGCAGATGCAGCCCGATGCCAAGCCACTCGTCGGACGCGCCCCCGTGTTCGCCGTCGACCTGCCCGGCGGATGCGGGCGTGTAGTCGTACGTCACAACATGCGGGGCGGGTGGATGGCAAAGATCAGCAAGGATCTTTTCTTTCTTCCAACGCGTGGCCTTCGCGAGCTCATGAGCTCACTGCGGCTGCGTGCCCTCGGAGTGAGCACGCCTGAAGTCCTCGCGTACATCTCGTATCCCACCGCTTATGTATTTCGTCGTTCAGATGTCGCCACGCGCGAGATCCAAAACGGCCATGACCTGTCCGTCGTCCTCGCCAAAGTCACGGACCACCCGCACCGGGTGATGGTGCTCGACTCGATCGCGAAGTTGTTGCGCGCGCTTTTTCATGCGGGAGCGCACCACCAGGACCTGAACATCAAGAACGTGCTGATGACCGCGGGCGAAGGCGAAGGGCTCGACGCGCACGTGCTGGACGTGGATCGGGTGCGCTTCCATTCCCCCGGATCACCGCTGGTGGCAAAAGCGAATCTGGACCGTCTCATCCGCTCGTTCCGCAAATGGCGAGACCTGCACGAGCTGCCGTTTTCCGCTGAAGACGAGGAATATCTCCGGTTGCGGAGCATCGATTGAGCGTTGTGGTTTCTCCCCGGGGCGGGGTTCCGGACAGGATTTGCATCGTGATGATGAGCGCGGTTGGCGACGCCGTTCACGTCCTCCCGGTGATCAATGCGCTCAAGCGGGCGAATCCCGCCACCAGAATTACTTGGGTCTTGCAGCCAGGCGCTGCCGCGCTCGTGCGGGGTCACCGGTCCGTGGACGAGATCATCCTGTTCGACCGGTCGCGCGGCTGGCAGGCGTTCGCCGCCGTGCGCGAGGAGCTGGCACGGCGGCCGTTCGATCTGGTCATAAACCTCCAGGTCTATTTCAAGGCGGGCATCGTCACCTCGTTCACGCGCGCCCCGGTGAAGCTTGGGTTCGATCGGGCTCGTGCCCGCGACTTCAATTGGGCGTTCACCAACAGGAAGATTCCCGCGCGCCCGGTGCAGCACGTGCAGGACCAGTACTTCGAGTTTCTTCAGGCGCTGGGCGTCTCGCCGGAACCGATCGAGTGGGATCTGGGCCCCTGGCCCCCGGAGCTCGAGTGGCGTGATCGCTTTGCGTCTTCGATTGCCCGGCCGATAGCGGCGATAGTCGTCGGAACGAGCAAGCCGGAAAAAGATTGGATCCCGCAGCGCTGGGCTGAAGTCACCGACACACTGCACGCAGAATTCGGAATGCAGGTCGTGCTGGTAGGAGGAACTTCCAAACGGGAGCAGGAAGCCGCTCGCATTGTCACGGGGCTCGCGAGGAGCAAGCCGCGCTCCGAGCTTGGCAGTGGCTTGCGAGGCCTGGTATCGATCATCGATGCCTCAGCGCTCGTTCTCTCGCCCGACACCGGCCCTCTCCACATGAGCGTGGCGCTCGACCGCCCCGTCATCAGTCTGATGGGGTACACCAACCCCAAACGAACAGGCCCGTACCGGCGATTTCAGGACCTGATCATCGACGCCTATGGGGAACCTGGCGAAGATTATCCTATTTCCATGGAAAATCGTCCTGATAGGATGAAGCGAATCGAGACCGAAAACGTGCTGGAGAAGGTCCAGCTGTGGCGCGAGCGCTACTCACGGCGCCGTGGGGGCCAAGCGTGACTCCGGCCAGGAAACCGGGTATGCCTCTCCCCGGCAAAGCTCCCGCCATCAAGGTTCCCGTCCGAGAGCTCCTGTCGGCCGGCGGAGTTGTGTTTCGATCCGAGGGAGGACGAACGGAGATCGCGATCATCTCCGTCGGCCCGCAACGCCGCTGGCAGCTGCCGAAAGGACTTGTCGACGCCGGGGAAAAGCCCGAGCAGACCGCGATGCGCGAAGCTCGCGAGGAAGCGGGAGTCGAAACTAGGGTCAGCGCGCACATCGAGACGATTGAGTACTGGTACTCCGGACTCGAGGGAGGAATTCGCGTCCGCTTCCACAAGAACGTGCACTTCTACCTGCTCGAATACGTTTCCGGCGACACGCGCGACCACGATGTCGAAGTCAACGAAGCGAGATGGATCCCCATCGAAGAGGCGCACGGCCAGCTGGCGTTCGAGGGCGAGCGCCGCGTGGTCGAGCGGGCGCGAGGGATGCTGAAGGGACCGGTGGGTCAGCCCTCGCGCTGATTTCCCTGTTTGCGCCCCGCCGCGCGCGTGCCACGTCGGGCATGGAATCCTGCTGATGGGCTCGTGAGTTTTCCGAAGCCGTAGTGCACATCGACCTCGGCGAGCAGTGACACCAGCCTGACCAGCGGGAGTCCCATCACCGCGAAATAGTCCCCCTCGATCCGCTCGACAATCGTCGCTCCGTATCCCTGAATTCCGTAGGCCCCTGCTTTATCCATCGGCTCACCGGTCGCGATGTAGGCATCGATTTCGTCGTCGGTCAGCTTTCGGAACTTCACTGACACTTCCTCCACGGCCGATCTGACTTTTTTCCCGCGCGCCACGGCTACGGCGGTAACGACGGTATGTTTCCGGCCACTGAGAAGATTCAACATCGAGCCGGCATCGACCGCGCTCGTCGGTTTGCCAAGGATCTTGCCGTCGATGACGACGACGGTGTCGGCGCCGACCGCGACGAGATTGGGATCGCTGCCCGCCACTGCCTCCGCCTTTTCACGAGCCAGACGCTCGGCGTGCTTGCCCGGGCGCTCGCGCGGGAGGACGCTCTCGTCGATGTCGGCAGGCACCACCTCGTGTGGGATTCCAATGAGATCGAGCAGCTGGTGCCGGCGCGGAGAGCGTGAGGAGAGGACGATACGGAGCGCGCTCATCGCTCGAGCCAGAGCGTCACCGGTCCGTCGTTGACCAGCTCCACCTCCATCATCGCCCCGAACTCTCCGGTCTCGACGCGCAATCCCCGCTCGCGGAGGGCGGACACGAAGCGCTCGTAAAGAGGAATCGCAGTCTCAGGGCGGGCCGCATCGATGAAGCTCGGTCGCTTGCCTTTCTCGGCGTTCCCGTAGAGCGTGAACTGCGAAACGACGAGCACCGCGCCGCCGACATCCGCGAGGCCAAGATTCATTTTTCCTTCCGGATCGGCAAACAGCCTCAGGCCTGACGTCTTTTCCGCCATCCAGACCACTTTCTCAGCGGTGTCGGTGTGGTGAAAGCCGACGAGGAGGAGAAACCCGAGGCCGATCCTGCCGGTACCACGTCCATCGATGCGGACCTGGGCCCGCGAGACCCGCTGGAGCAGAACTCGCAGTCCTACTCCACCGTCACCGACTTGGCGAGATTGCGCGGCTGGTCGACGTTGGCGCCGCGCTTGACCGCGATGTAGTACGCGAGGAGCTGCAGCGGCACCGAGGCAAGCACGGGCGTCAGGAGATCGGCTGTCTCTGGAATTCGGAACTCGTAATCGAGCTTTCCTTCCAGCACTTCTTCATCACGGCTGGTGATCGCGATGACGCGGCCACCGCGGGCTTTTACCTCCTGGACGTTCGACACGACCTTGTCGAATACGGCGTCGTGCGGCGCGATGAACGCCACCGGCATCGCCTCGTCGATAAGCGCGATCGGGCCGTGCTTCATCTCCGCCGCCGGATAGCCCTCGGCGTGGATGTAGCTGATCTCCTTGAGCTTGAGCGCGCCCTCGAGCGCGGTCGGGAAGCTGTAGCCGCGACCCAGGTAAAGGAAATTCGTCGCGTCCTTGAACGCGTCGGCGATCTTCTCGACTTCGTGCGCGCGTTCGAGGATGCTCTCGATCTTGCGCGGCAGCGCCAGCATCTGCTCGATGATCTCCCTCCCCTGGACCATTGAGAGATTCCGCAGCCGCGCCAGTTTTAGAGTGAACAGCAGCAGCGCGATGACCTGACTGGTGAACGCCTTGGTCGAAGCGACCCCGATCTCGGGGCCGGCGTGGACGTAAATGCCGCCGTCACTCTCACGCGCGATCGTCGAGCCCACCACGTTGACGATGCCATAGGAGAACGCCCCGCGGGCTTTGGCCTCGCGCATCGCAGCGAGAGTGTCCGCGGTCTCCCCCGATTGTGAAATTACAATGCAAAGTGTCTTGTCGGTGATCACCGGGTTGCGGTAGCGCAGCTCCGACGCGTACTCGACCTCCACCGGAATGCGCGCCAGATCCTCGAGCATGTGCTCGCCGATGAGGGCCGAGTGCCAGCTGGTGCCGCAGGCCGTGATCAGAATGTTGTCGAACTTGAGGAGCTGTTCGTCGGTGAGGTTGATGCCGCCGAGCTTCGACGTTCCCTCATCGCGCAAAAGCCGCCCGCGCATGCAGTTCTCGACGGTGGCCGGCTGCTCGAAGATCTCCTTGAGCATGAAGTGGTCGAAGCCGCCACGCTCGATCTGATCGAGATCCCAGTCGATCTTGCTGACGCCCTTTTCCTGCTCCTGTGCGCGCTGGTTGAGAACGGTGTATCCGTCGCGGGTGAGCACGGCGACGTCGCCGTCGTCGAGGTAAACAACTTCGCGCGTCTGCGCCAGAATCGCCGACACGTCGCTGGCGACGTAGAACTCTCCGTCTCCCAGGCCGATGAGGAGCGGGCTCCCCTTCCGTGCCGCCACGATCTTGTTCCTGTCGAGGCTGGAGACGACGGCGATGCCGTATGTCCCTTCGATCTGCCACAGCGCTTCGATTACCGCATCCTCGAGGTTGCCGTCAAACGCCTCCTCGATCAGATGCGCGATGACTTCGGTGTCGGTCTCGGAAGTGAACTTGTGGCCGCGAGCGGTGAGTCCGGTCTTGAGCGTCAAGGAGTTCTCGATGATGCCGTTGTGCACTACCGCGATATGACCTTTGCAGTCGATGTGCGGGTGGGCGTTGCATTCGTTCGGAACGCCGTGGGTTGCCCAGCGGGTGTGCCCGATCCCGAGGTCGCCTTCAACCGGGCTGGCACCGAGCGCTGCTTCGAGCTCGGAGATCTTCCCCGCCGCTTTCCGCGTCTCGACCCCCTTGCCGTTCATCACTGCCACGCCCGCTGAGTCGTAGCCGCGATACTCCATTCTCCGCAATCCCTCGAGGAGAAGCGGCGTGGCGCCGCGCGAGCCGATATATCCGATTATTCCGCACATATGATCTTCTTGTTTGAATGTACTCTGCCGGTCGGTCTACGCCCTGGCCGATCCTGCCCCCGCCCCCAGAGCCTCTACGGGGCTCCGGCAGTCCGCCACCAGCTTTTCCGCTTCCGGCGCGCTCGGTGCCTCGGCTATCACTCGCACAATTGGTTCCGTTCCGGAGGGCCTGATGTGGACCCAGCGATCCGGCCACGTAAGTCGCAGCCCGTCCTGGGTGTCAGCGTCCGCGTCCGGGAATGCCTTCCGGAGGGCCTCGTAAACTCTGTCCAAGGGTGCGTTCGGACGGTCCAGCTTGTCCTTCACGATGAAGTATCGGGGATACGCGGCCACGATCTTGGAGAGCGGCCTATCTTCCCCCGCCTCGAGTAGAAGCTGGAGAATGAGAGCGGCGCCAGCCGGCGCGTCCCGCCCCAGGTGCAGCTCCGGGAGAATGACTCCGCCGTTCCCCTCTCCTCCAATCGGCGCCTTTTCCGCGCGCATGCGGGTTGCAACGTTCACCTCGCCTACGGGAGCGCGGATCACCCGCGAGCCTGCTTCGGCGGCGATGTCATCCACGATTCGCGACGTCGAGAGATTGGTCACCACCACGCCTTTGCGGTGGCGCAGCACGACTTTGGCTGCGAGGGCCAACGTGTAGTCTTCTCCGATCGCAACTCCTTCGTCCGATACTAGTGCCAGGCGGTCGACGTCGGGGTCGACGGCCATCCCTATCTCGGATCTCGATTCGCGGACGAGTGCCTGAAGCTCGCCGAGATTTTCGGCGGTCGGCTCCGGCGAGCGCGGAAACTTTCCATCGGTCTCCATGTTGATCGTCGCCAGCTTGCACCCCAGCAGCTCGAGCAGCACTGGCATGAACGTCCCGCCGGCACCGCGCACGCAGTCGAGCGCAACGCGGAACTTGCGCTTTCTGATGGCCTCCACGTCGAGGAACGGAAGCGCGAGAATACGGTCGATGTGCTGGCCCGCGGCCTCCCTGTCAGTGGAGATGGTCCCCAGCTTGTCCCACGTCGCCCGTGGAATATTTCCATCGACAACGTTTCGCAACTCCGCCGCTTCGGCGTTGTCGAGAAACAGTCCCGATGGTCCGATGAATTTGAGCGCGTTCCACTCGATAGGATTGTGGCTGGCGGTGATCGCGAGACCGCCGGCGGCGTGGTGGTGCTCGACTGCGAGCTGCACCGTCGGTGTGGGAACCATCCCGATGTCGAGCACGTTGCAGCCAACGGACTGTAGCGCGGAGTGGACTACCGGCTGGAACATCGGCCCCGATACGCGGCTGTCCCGGCCGACGACGATCGTGGCGTGTCCGGACCCCGAGCGCTTCAGCGCCCACGCTCCGAAACCCGCGGCGAACTTCGCAACCACCTCCGGCGTGAGCGCATCGCCGACGCGTCCGCGCACACCGGAAACACTCACCATCAGACCTTCATAAGCCATTCGTGCCGCGCCTCTCAACTGGGAGTGATCGTAGCACGGTAATTTACTCGGCCCGACCGTAAGCGGACGCATGATGACATGCGGCCGATTGATTAACTTCTCCGCCTGGCCGCTACCATTCCCCGCGGCGGCCATTTCTCCCACGTGACCGACGTATGACACGCGTCTTCGACGAAGATCTGCAAGCGCAGTTCGGCACCCGAGCGATTCACGCGGGCCAGCGGCCCGACATGCTCTCCGGCGCCATTATGACTCCCATCTACACGACCTCGACCTACGTGCAGGAGGGACTCGGCAAGAACAAGGGCTACGAGTACGCGCGGGGGAAAAATCCGACCCGCGAAGCGCTCGAGCGCAACGTTGCGGCGCTCGAGGGCGGTACTCACGGGTTCGCCTTCAGCAGCGGCATGGGCTGCACCGACTCGATCATGAAGCTGTTCAAGTCCGGTGACCACATCGTGTGTGGGGAAAGCTCATACGGGGGAACCTTCAGGCTCTTCGACAAGATTCTCACGAAATTCGGGCTGACGTTCTCCTACGTCGACAGCAGGGATCCGCAGTGCGTCGAGGACGCGTGCACCAGATCGACGGCAGCGATCATAATGGAGACGCCAACGAATCCGCTGATGCGGCTGACCGACCTTTCAGCGGTCGGCCAGATCGCCAAACGGAAGAAGACGCTGTTCATCGTCGACAACACATTCGCATCGCCCTATTTCCAGCGACCGTTCGACCATGGGGCGGACATCGTGTATCACTCGACCACGAAATACCTGAACGGTCACAGCGACATGATTGGTGGAATCGCGGTCGTGCGGGACGACGGACTGGCGGAGCGAATGCAATTCATTCTCAATTCTTCCGGCGCCGTCCCTGGCGCGTTCGACGCCTGGCTGGTGTTGCGCGGAACGAAGACGCTGCATTTGAGGATGCCGCGCCACGACGAGAACGGCCGTAAGATTGCCGCGTGGCTGGCGGAAAGGATCGGGCACGAGAATGTGATTTATCCCGGCCTTCCCTCGCATCCTCAGCACGAGCTGGCCAAGCGGCAGATGAAAGGCTTCGGAGGCATGATCTCCATTCTTTGCGGCACCAAGGACAAGGCGGCGAAAATTCTCAGCCGGGTGCGCGTGTTCTCACTCGCCGAGTCGCTCGGCGGCGTTGAAAGTCTGATCAGTCATCCGGCTTCGATGACCCACGCGTCCGTGCCCGTCGATCGCCGGAACGAGCTTGGTATCAGAGACGATCTCGTCCGACTCTCCTGTGGTGTCGAGGATGTCGGTGATTTGATCGCTGACCTCGAGCACGCTTTCCGATGAAGATCCTGATCGTCGGCGGCGGTGGGCGCGAACACGCGCTCGCCTGGAAGCTCCGCCGCGACGATCCGACTGCTGAGATCGTCGCGGCACCCGGCAACCCGGGCATTGCCGCCCTCGCGCGCTGCGTCCCAATTTCGGCCGCCGACATAAAGCAGCTGGCGGCACTGGCCGAAGAAGAGTCGGTGGACCTCACGCTGGTAGGACCGGAAGGGCCACTCGAAGCTGGAATCGTCAATGCCTTTCAGGCGCGGGCGCTGCCGATTTTCGGCCCGACACGGGAAGCCGCGCGCATCGAGACCTCGAAGCGCTTCGCGAAAGAGCTCATGATGACTGGCGGAATTCCTACAGCCAGAGCGACCCACCACACTGACGCGAAGGCAGCGAAGATCGCGCTCTCGGAATTTGCCGCCCCGGTGGTTATCAAGGCCTCGGGTCTCGCGGCGGGCAAAGGTGTGGTCATCGCGCAGAGCGCGACCGAAGCAGAGCGCGCAATCGATGCCATGCTGAGCGACCGTGTCTTCGGGAATGCGGGCCGCGAGATCCTCATCGAGGAATTCATGGACGGCGAAGAGCTCTCGCTCTTTGTCCTCACCGACGGCGAGCACGCGCTGCCGCTCCTCCCGGCGCAAGACCACAAGCGACTGCTCGATGGCGACCTCGGTCCGAATACGGGCGGAATGGGCGCGTACGCGCCGACGACGATTGGCACCCCTGAGCTGGTCGAGCGCATTATGGCAGAAATCATCGAGCCGACACTCGCCGCCATGCGCGATCAGGGATTTCCGTTTCGCGGGCTACTCTATGCGGGGCTTATGATCACCGCGGCGGGTCCGAAGGTGGTGGAGTTCAATTGCCGGTTCGGCGACCCGGAGACTCAGGCTTTGATGCCGCTTCTGGATTCATCTCTTCTCGAGCTCATCGCGTGTGTCTCGGCCGGCTCGATCCGCGATTGTTCAACGCCCCGATGGAAGCCGATCGCCTCCGTCGCGACCGTCCTCGCTGCCCACGGATATCCGGACAAGGTTCGCACCGGCGACGTAATTCGACTGCCGGCCCTCACGGCTGAGGGAGACATTGAGATTTTCCAGGCTGGAACGGCGCTGGATCCGGCTACGGGGGAGCTGGTGACGGCGGGCGGCCGTGTTCTCGCCGCCACCGCAGTGGCGCCCACGGTTGGCGAAGCGGCGGAACGATCACTCGCGCACGCCGAACGAATCTCTTTCAAGGGTAAACAGCTCCGCCGCGACATCGGCTGGCGGGAGCTCGAGCGCAGTGCCCGAGCTTCCTGAAACCGAGACGATCGCCCGCGACCTCGACGCCTCGATTCGTGGACGGAGGATCGTCGCGGTAAGAGTCCGCAAATCTGACGTGCTGCGCGAAGTCAAACCGCGCTCGTTCGGCTCGAAGCTGCGGGGAGCGAAGATCGTGCGTACCTGGCGGCGTGCGAAGCTGGTCGTCACCGACATCGACACCGGCGATCACATCGTCGTTCAGCCGCGTTTCACGGGTGCGTTGCTCATCGACGATGGAAATCTGGATCCCGACGCACTTCGATACTCGGCGCTCCGGCTCGACTTCGACGATGGCCGCGCGCTCCACTACGCCGACGTGCGAAGACTCGGCACTGTCGCCCTGATGAGCTCTCAGCGTTTTCGCCAATACTCCGAACGCCTCGGTGTCGAGCCACTTGACCGTGCTTTTACAGCCGCGCATCTATCGGGCGTTCTTCGGGCCACGACTCAGCCCGTAAAAAAGGTCTTAATGGAGCAGCGCAAGATCGCAGGTCTAGGCAACATCTACGCAAACGAAGCGCTCTGGCGCGCGCGCATCGATCCCTCGCGCGCGGGAAGTCGCGTGACGCTGGCTGAAGCGACACTGCTCCGCGACTCGATAGTCGGGGTTCTGGAAGAGGCGATCGAGGCGCGGGGCACCAGCTTTCGCGATTACCGCGACGCGAGCGGCAGGCGCGGCACGTTCGTCGAGAAGCTCGCCGCGTACGGCCGGGCCGGTCTCCCCTGTCACCGCTGCGGGGCGCGGCTCGTCTCTACGCATGCAATCGATGGTCGAGCTACTACACTCTGCGTCAGGTGCCAGGTCTGAAATGATTCGCGGAGCTCCGCGCGTCGAGCGGACACCAACCAGTGATGCGCAGCTTGCCATTATGCGAACGAACGTGCGCGACGGTGCGGCCGACCGTCCCGGCATCTACCGCATGCTGTCCGGCGACGGAGAGGTGTTGTACGTCGGGAAATCCAAGCGCGTCCGGTCGCGGCTGCTCAGCTATTTTCGCTGCGCGTATCCCGAAGAGAAAGGCGCCCGCATCCTGCGTTCGGCGGAGGCGATCGAATGGGAGTACACGCCGAGCGAGTTCGCGGCGCTGCTCCAGGAGCTGAGGCTGATCAAGCGATTCCGCCCGCGGTACAACGTGGCGATGATGCGCGATGCGCGGCACTACTCGTTCATCAAGCTGACCAAGGGCCCGGCGCCCAAGCTCATCGTGGTGCGCGGCGCGTCGGGCGAGGACGCCGCCATATACTACGGCCCGTTCGTCGGTGCGCAGCGCGTCGGCGAAGCCGTGCGCGAGCTCAACGATGTGGTGATGCTCAGGGATTGCCGCACCGATCTCAAGATGTTCTTCAGCGACCAGCACGAGCTGTTTCAGCTGTCGCGCACGCCAGGGTGCATAAGGTACGAGATATCCAAATGCCTCGGCCCATGTGTCGGCGGCTGCTCGGCGGCCGAGTACGACGAGCGGGTCGGGCTCGCGCGCGCCTTCCTCGACGGCGCCGATGACGGGCCGCTAGAGGTGCTGCGCGTGAAGATGGAACGTCTGAGCGCGGAGATGGAATTCGAGCGCGCCGCGCATTATCGCGACAAGCTGCAGCGTCTCGAGGCACTGCGCGCGCAGTTCGGCCGACTTCGGTTCGCGGTTGAGAACCTCTCCTTCATGTACACGGTGCCGGGGCACGAAGGAGAGGATCGCGTCTACCTCATTCGGCGCGGTGTCGTACGTGCCGACGTCGTGAAGCCGCGGTCGTCCAAGGATCGCCGCACAATGAAGCAGCTGGTCGGGGACATTTTCTCCCAGCGGGAGAGACCAACGGCGCAGGTGCCGACTCACGAGATCGACGAGCTGCTACTTCTCTCGTCGTGGTTCCGACGCTTTCCTCAAGAGATGAGGCGAACTAAGCAGGTCAGCTGACCTGCTTCGTCCTTGTCAGCCCTACAGCACTTCTACCGTCACCTCGATTGGGACCGTCGTTCCCCGATTAGCCGACAGAGTAAATGTCGATGCGAACGGTGGGTCGAACGTAACTGTCCGTTTCTCCAATTTGGACATAAGGCATACGACATCTTGTCCTTCGACCGATGCCGAGTACCCCCCCCCAAATGGTGATGTCGGCTCCGGACGCATTCCTTGAGATCTCAAAACGCTCGATACGATTACACCCGACGTTCACGGTCAAGGTGACAGACAGGGGCGTGCCTGCCGCGATGCTCGCCGGCGCATCAATGCGGGATACCAGAAGATTTTCAGGTGTCCGAGGCTCCAGGCTGTCGCGGCAGCCAGCGACCGCGATGACCAGCGTAACTGCGGCCATTCCCAACAAAGCAGATCTCATAACACCTCCGGTTTTGAAGGTTCGTCAACATAGGCTCGCAAGTGACATACCCGAATGGACGACAATCCTACCAGTGGAGCAAGAAAACGGGCACCATCGCTGCTAGTGCAGCGCCGACTTGCAGGGCCAGAATGGGCATTGCCTGTCTTGGTGACTGCGGCACCCACTTGATCGCGAAGAACAATACGACAGGTACCTGGGCAGCCATGAGGAGCTGCCAGATGTGAGCAGCTGCACCCTCATCTTCCTGTGGCGCCGTACCGTTCAAAGCGATGAAAATGAACACGGTGGCGAGGGCAGCGAGGGACATTGCCACGGGAAGAAAGGCGCTCGGGTGCTTCAGCATGAGATTCACTGGCCGATGCGACGCAGCTGCGACCCGGTGAGAAGCCATTCGAGCGTCCCGCTCCGGGCGGCGACGCGGGAATCAAACTCGAGAAGGGCTGCGCCACCCTTGCTCATTGCGACTCGCGACTCTCGTCGTTCGGTCATGAGCCACGTGACCAGCATGCCGAGGTGAGGCTCGTGTCCAACCACCGCGACGACCTCGGCTGAGGCGTGCCTCCCGAGCCAGTCGAGTAGATCAGAAGGATCACTTCCTGGCGAGAGCGCTTCGACGGTGTCGACAGTGATGTCATCGTAGGCCTTGGCGACGATCTCCGCGGTTTGTTGAGCTCGCACCAATGGGCTGGCAGCAAGTACGTCCACAGTTTCAACGATCTCCAGGAGCCCCGCGGCGACTTCCTTCATCTTTCTCTTTCCAGCTTTCGTTAGTGGCCGAAGCGAGTCGTCCTTGCCGGTGGCCGCGAACTTTTCTGCATCTTCGGCGATGCCGTGCCTGATGACCAGCAACTGCATGTTCACTCCTCCCCTTCCCACCGCTTCACCAGCCTCTGCTCGACACCGAGCTGATCGAGCATCCGCGCCACGACGAAGTCGACGAGATCAGAAACCTGTTTGGGTTGGTGGTAAAAACCTGGCGCTGCGGGCATGATCACCGCCCCCGCGCGTGTGAGCCGCAGCATGTTGCCGAGATGAATCGCGCTGAGCGGAGTCTCGCGCGGCACCAACACGAGCTTGCGCCTTTCCTTGAGCGTCACGTCGGCTGCGCGCTCTATCAGCGAGCGCGAGGCGCCGACCGCGATCGCGGAGAGCGTGCCCATCGAGCACGGACACACGATCATCCCGGATGTGAGAGCGGACCCCGAAGCTGGAGCCGCACCGCGATCGTCGTTCGCAAATATCTCCACGCAGGAGTCCCAGGCATCTTTTCCAACCGCGGATCTGAGCGCGTCCATTGACGAAATGCCGACCTCGGTCTCCAGCAGCCGCATCCCGTACTTGGAGACGATGAGCGAGACACTTCGGTGCGCAGCAGTGAGCTGCTGGAGCAGCCGCAGTGCGTACGGCGCCCCCGAGGCTCCCGTGATCCCGACGACGATGGGCGGCACGGCAGTCATTGCAGCAGCCGCTCGGCGAAGACGAATCCGAGGAACACAATGCTGATGACACCGTTCATCGTGAAAAACGCCGCGTCGAGATGCGACAAGTCTTCATGGTCGATCAGGGAGTGCTCATACAACAAGAGCCCCATCGCGACTACGACACCGCTGAGATACACCGGTCCCGCGTAGGCGCCCAGCCCGGCGATCCCGAGAGCCAGAACCGTAATCACGTGCAGAGCCCGCGCGATCATCAGAGATACCCTTTCGCCGAACGCGGCCGGCACCGAGTGCAGCCGATTCTCGCGGTCAAAAGTCACATCCTGGAGCGCGTACAGGATGTCGAAACCCCCGACCCACGTCGCCACTGCAACAGCCAGCGCGACCAGCATCCACCACGGGTCACTCCACCGTCCGGTAACCGCGAGATAACCGCCCACAGGAGCGATCGAAAGCCCGATGCCCAGAACGAGATGCGACCAGCGCGTAAAGCGCTTGGTGTAGCTGTAGAAGAAAATCCACGCGAGCGCCACCGGTGCCAGCACGAGGCAAAGGAAATTCAGCTGCGAAGCCGCTATGACGAACAGAACCGACGCAATCGTAACTGCGATGGCCGCCTCGCGGACGCCCATGGATCCCGCCGGGATCTCTCGCGCGCTGGTGCGCGGGTTGAGCGCGTCGATATCGCGGTCCACTATGCGATTGAAGCCCATCGCCGCAAACCTCGCCGCCGTGAACGCGACGACTACCCACACCACATCCACCACGGTAATCGGCGCGCGATAGCTGGCGAGCACCACGCCAACCAGCGCGAACGGCAGCGCGAACACCGTGTGCGGCAGCTTCACCAGGTTCACGTGCCTGAGAAACGCGGCTGCGCGCCCGGCCTGTACGTTGAACGTCTGACCTTCGCGGCCCGCGGTCATCCCAGATCCAGGTTCGACCACATTGTGTCGACACGTCGCTTCGTCGCTTCATCCATTTCGATCAGCTTCGGCCAGTTCCGCGTGAAGCCCTCCTCCGGCCATTTCCGCGTGGCATCAATCCCCATCTTGGAGCCATAGGTGAAAGCGCGACTCGAATGATCGAGCACGTCCATCGGTCCCATCGAGAATCTTACATCGCGCTCGGGGTCGATGTTGTTGAGAGCGACCCACCACGCCTCCTGCACGTTCCGCACATCGACGTGCTTGTCGAGCACGATGAGCACCTTGGCGAGAGACATGAGTCCCTGACCCCACAGCGCGTTCATCACCTTGTACGCCTGTCCCGGGTATTGCTTGTCGATCGACACGAACACGAGGTTATGAAAGATCCCTTCCGCGGGCATGTGGTAGTCGACGATCTCCGGAATGGTCAGCTTGAGCAGCGGCAGGAAGATGCGCTCGGTGGCATGACCCAGAAAGTAATCTTCCATCGGGGGACGTCCGACGATGGTCGTCGCATACACGGGCGAGCGACGCATCGTGATTGCCGTAACGTGGACCTGCGGATAGAGATCGGCCTCCGAGTAGAACCCGGTGTGGTCGCCGAACGGACCCTCGACGACCAGCGGCTCGGACGGATCGATGTAGCCCTCGATCACGAACTCGGCCTCGGCTGGAACCTCCAGATCACACGTCAGCGCTTTGGCCAGACTCACCGGCGCTCTGCGCAGAAATCCGGCGAAGATGAACTCGTCGATCGTCGGTGGCAGGGGCGCCGAAGCGGAGTAGACCGACGCGGGATCGGCACCGATAGCGATGACGACCGGCATTCGCTCACCCTTCTCCGCCATCTCCCGCCAGTGCGCGGCACCAACCTTGTGCCGTTGCCAGTGCATGGCCATGGTGCGGGGACCGAGGACCTGCACCCGATACATGCCGACGTTTCGGATGCCGCGCCTGGGATCCTTGGATATCACCATCGGCAGCGTGATGTACGCTCCGCCGTCCTCGGGCCAGCACGTAATTATTGGCAGCTTTCCCAGATCTATCTCGTCTCCTTTCCAAATGATTTCCTGACAAGCAGGGCTGCCGCCCCGCATGCGCGGTGGGAACTTCCCCACCTCCAACAGCCGCGGCAGCATGGAAAGCTTACCCATCAATCCCTCGGGGACCTTGAGGTCGAGCAGCTCCGTGATTCGCGCGCCGACCTGATCGAGATCCTCAACGCCCAGGGCCAATGCCATCCGCCGCATCGACCCGAACAGGTTGATCGCCACCGGAAACTCGGATTGGCGCCCGTCGTCGAGGATCACGTTCTCGAAGAGCAGCGCTTTCCCGCCGCCGGGCTGCTTCATCACACGGTCGGAGATCTCGCACAGCTCGAGGCGCGCCTTCACCCGCTCTCTGATGCGAGTCAGCTCGCCCGCGCGCTCGATTGCTGCCAGGAACTGCGACAGGTTGTCGAGACTCACGCCATATCCGAAGCCGCTCGCTCGCCGACATGAATTGCGGCGATGCCGAACGACAGGCTGGACCAGCGCACCTGCTTGAATCCCGCGGTTCTCATTCTGTCGGCCAGCTCCTCTTCCTTGGGGAAATTCGCGACTGATCGCGGCAAGTAGCGATACGCAGTGTGGTGCCCACTGATCAAGCCGCCGATGACCGGCAGAATCCGATTGAAATAAGCCTGATAGAGAGTGCGCAGTAAGCGCGTCCGCGGCGTGGAGAATTCGAGTACCACGAGTCTTCCTCCCGGCGCTACCACTCGCCGCGCTTCCCTGAGCACTGCGTCAAGATCCGCCACGTTACGGATCCCGAACGCGACTATCGCCCCCGCGAGCGAGCCCGAAGCGACTGGAAGCTCGATGGCGTCGGCGGCAACGGGGGCGATCTTCATCTTTGCAACCTTACCCGCGCCCGCGCGCAGCATCGGCTCTGCAAAATCAGCCCCCACTATGAACCCGGTAAATCCGACGGACCGGGCGAGCTCGACTGATACGTCGAGCGTGCCGGCGCACAAATCAATGTAGGTACCACGCGGATCGCGCTCGACGCCGAGTGCAGCGATCGCAGCGCGTCGCCAACGCTTGTCAATGTTCAGACTGAGCAGATGATTGAGAAGGTCGTAGCGCGGCGCGATCTCCGAAAAGATCTGCTTGACGTAAGCGCGCTTCTCGACGCCACCGGCGGCAGCTGCGCCGGCGGTCGCGCTGTCCATGTCGGTAGCCAGCATCGATTGTAAGTTGCCCGGCAACGCTGGGCGGGGCAAGCTATCTTAGTCGCGCTTCCCACGATGCCACCCAAGTCCTACACCGACGTATCCGACCAGCAAGTAGTCGTCTTCGCTCAGGAAGGGCGCGAAGACGCCTACCGCGAGCTGATCAAGCGATATGAGCGCCCGGTCTTCTCGCTCATATATCGCATGGTGCGCGACACCGAAACCGCGGAAGATCTCGCGCAGGAAACCTTCATCAAGGTCCTCAACAACATCGACCGCTATCGGCCCGAGTTCAAATTCTCGAGCTGGCTGTTCAAGATCGCGAACAACATCACGATCGACCATCTGCGGCGTCGTCAACTCGACACGATCAGCATCGAGGGAGCTCCCGATGCGGTCACGGGCGAGAGGGCGCGCGCCACTGCCGTGACCCTGGTGAGCGGCGGTGAGTCGCCGCTCGAGGCACTCGAATCACGCGAGCTGGGCGCTTCCATAGAGGAGGCGATCGCCAAGCTCCGTCCCGAATACAGGGCCTGCATCATCCTCCGTCACGTCGAGGATTACTCCTACGACGAAATAGCGGAAATCGTGAAGCTTCCTCTGGGGACGGTCAAAACGTACATCCACCGCGCGCGCCAGGAGCTCAGGCACCATCTGGAAGACCTCAAATGAGGCGTCAATTTCCCCCGAAAAACTCGCCCGAAACTCGCCCGAAAAACCTGAAACTCCCTCATTTCCCGACCCGTAGGTAACACGTGAGGAACCCATGATAGAACATGATTTCCCGGAAGATTTCACACCGATTGCCGCCGAGCTGCAGCGACTGCCGTACATGTCGCCATCTCGCGGTTTTGCCGATCGTGTCATCTCCAGGATCGATCGCCTGAACCCCAGCCTTGGGCTCGCTCCGGTCGCCGGGGCGCGGCAACTCGAGCTGCACCAGGGCGGGCAGGCCGTGTCGCGTCGCCCCGTGCGTCTCGTCCGTGCCGCCGGCACCGCAGTCGCTGTCACGGGCCTCGTGACGGTCGCGGCATTCATGTTCGTCGGAATTGATCTCCTCACCGCGATATTCGCCGCGGCAACGAGTCAATACGCCTTCGCGATCGCGGCGTTTTCCGCCCAAGCCGGTGCGTTCGTTCTGGGCAGCAACACCATCGCCTACCTGGAGGCGGGAGCGATCGAGGCAGTTCTCCTCTATCTCACCCTCGGGCTGGGACTCCTCAGCGGATACGCAGGTATCCGCACCGCCGCCTCCATCGCCAAACGCAAGGCTGCCTGACATGAGATCCATCCTCCTCGCCGCCACTCTTTCGATCGCGGTCCTCACCGCGCAGGACGCTGGCGCTCAGGCGGGAGACGATGGCTGGAAAATTTCCGGCATTCGTAAATACGCGCGCATCGCAACCGGCGATCACGTAGTGCCGGCAGGCACGACGATTTCAGGATCAGTGATGGTGCTGAGGGGAAACCTTGATATCTACGGAAACGTCGATGGCGGCGCGACGGCGGTTGGCGGCGACGTCATCGTGCACGAAAGCGGCCGCGTACGCGGCGGTGCCGTGGCGCTGGGTGGGCACGTCCGCAACAAGGGTGGATCCATCCTTGGCGTCATCAAGGATGTCGGCGCGACACACAATCGGCAGACCGTGAGCTTCGGGCTGCGACCCCGCACGACGCTGGACAATCTCATGTCCGCCATCTTCTGGCTGGTGGCGCTGCTGCTGATTGGCACTTTCGTCCTCTTCTTCCTGCGCGACTATTTCAGGCGGGCGGTCGAGGTCGTCACGCAGGAGACCGGCAGGTCCGTGTTCACCGGCGTGTTGAGTGGTCTTGCGGTGGTGCCCGCGCTGATCGCTCTGGTAATAGCAATGGCCATTACCGTCATCGGGATCTTTTTTATCCCGATCGGAGTCGGCGCATTCCTGGTTGGTATCTCGGGAGTTGGCCTGCTCGGTTTTTTTGCGGTAGCCCATGTCGCGGGTATCGCGCTGTCGAAGAAATCCGCGAGTGAGACGCCTGGTGGAGAAGAGCTACAGTACCTCTACACCGGGATTCTCGCCTTTTCCGCGCTCTGGATCATCGCCGCCGCGTTCACGTGGTTCCCGATCGTCGGCTCGATACTTCGCGTGCTGGCTTTCTCGGTGACGTTCGTCGCGGTCGTTACCGGCTTCGGTGCGGTGATCCTATCCTGGTGGCGCTCGAGGCCGAAGAAGAACGCAGTAGCAGTCTAAGCCAGAACCTTCTTCAATCGATCCGCGACATCGATCAACGCCTCCGCCGCAGGCGCCCGCGGCTCCGCTAGTACTATAGGCTCGCCTCGATCTCCTCCCTCGAGAATTGCGGGATATAGAGGTATCTCCCCAAGCAGCGGCACTCCGAGCTCCTCGGCGAGTCGCTTGCCGCCCCCGCTGCCGAAGATCGCCGTTCTATCGCCACAGCGCGGACACACGAAGTAGCTCATGTTTTCGATGATACCGAGCACGGGTACGGCTACGCGCTGAAACATCTTCGCGCCGCGCAGCGCATCTCCGGCCGCCACTTCCTGCGGAGTGGTTACTATCACCGCGCCGTGGACCATCGTCGCCTGTACGAGGGATAGCTGCGCGTCACCGGTTCCCGGCGGCATGTCGACGAGAAAGTAGTCGAGCTCGCCCCATTGCACGTCGCGCAGGAACTGGGTGATGATCTTCATGATGATCGGCCCCCGCCATATCGCGGGCTGGTCGCGCTCGATCATGAAGCCAAGGCTCATCACTTTCACGCCGTGGGCCTGAAGCGGGATGATTTTCTCGTTCTCGACCGGCGGCGGGGCGTTAACTCCCATCATCCGCGGGATGTTGGGGCCGTAGATGTCGGCGTCCATCAGCCCCACGCGCGCGCCCTGTTTCGCCAGCGCAATCGCGAGATTACTCGCGACGGTGGATTTTCCCACCCCGCCCTTGCCGCTGGATATGGCGATGATCCTGCCGAGGTGCGGATACGTGACTGGAGTGGGTGCAGGGACCGCGGCGCGCCGCGACTGCGGCTCCTGTCCCATGACCGGGAGGCTTCGCGACGGAGCACTTCTCGGCACCGCTGCGCTGCGTACCGGGTCGGCAGTCCGCTGGGCGACACTTTTCGCGTCCGTCTGCGCGGCGTCCCGCACATCGACGCGCACATCGGTCACTCCCTCCACCTGCTGCAGCGCATGACGAACTTCGCGCACGACTGTGGCGTCATCGTCGGCGTTGAGGAGCAGACTGAGCCTCACCTTGCCGTCGGTGGTGGTGGCGATGTCCGTGATCATCTCCGCTTCGAGCACGTTCGTGCCGACGCGCTTGCTCCGAATGCGTGACAACGCATCCGTGATTCGCTCCTGAAGATTTGCGCTCATTTAGGTCGAGGCGACGCTCGCTCTCACAGTCTTGAGCTCGGCGACCCGCAGCTTCAGCTGTGTCTCGATTCCCTGCATGAAGGTGACAGGCGACACATCACAATCGGGGCATCCGCCCTTTACCAACAGCACTGCCGCCCCGCTCGCCGGGTCGAAGCTCTCGAGCTCGATCGCGCAGTGGTCAATTCTGAGAATCGGCAGTATGTCTTCGAGCTCGTGCCTGATGTGGTGCTCGACATCGGCTTGCGCTCGGGGCTTTCTGCGCCGGAGGACGCTCATCCCCGCAAGTTAGGAGGAGGCGCGGGGAGTTGCTACCGGTCGACCTTCGGGGAGTGGCGCGGCGTCGCGCGTCTGGGCTTCGCCGGACCCATCGCCCGCAGAAACTCACGCGCGGCGGCCACTACGTCGTGCCTGACACTTTCGATTGGTCCTTCGATCAACGCGCCTGCGGCGCGCGCGTGCCCGCCGCCTGCGAACTTTTTGGCGAACTCGTTCACGTCGACGCCCACGGTGCTGCGGAACGAGACCTTCACCTTGTTGTAGCCGAGGTCGCGGAAAAAAATGGCTAGCCGTGTGCCTCCGATCGACCGTGGGTGCTCCGCGATTCCCTCGAGATCCTCCGACTTGAGGCCGTACTCCTCGGCAGCACCCGCCGCTACCGAGATCCATGAGATTCCATACTCCGGGTCGACCTCCAGCGTGGCGAGCGCATCGCGAAGCAGGTGCAGCCGCCCCACCGGCATCGAGGCGTACAGACGGGCGTACATTTCTTCCGGCTCTACGCCCGACGCTATCAGCTGGCCAGCGACGCTGAGACAGCGCGCGCTTGTGTTGCTGAACCTGAAGCCGCCAGTATCCGTTAGGATCGCGACGTAGAGCGCCCTCGCAATGGCCGGCGTGATCTTGAGGCCGAGGCAGGTCGCCATGTCGTAAACGAGCTCACCCGTCGCGCACGCGGTGGTGTCCGTCACCATCAAGCTGCTCGGAGGCTCGTCGCTCGGGAGGTGGTGGTCGATGACAAGCTTTGGAACGTTCAGCTTGCGCACGGTGTCGGCGAGCGCGCCGAGCCGCTTGACGTCGGAGATGTCCATGATCACGAGAAGATCGACGTCGTTGAGGCCCTTGGCGCCGCGATCGCTCGCGTCCGTCACGTCGTCCCCGAGGAGAAACTTGTACATCTCCGGCCACGGGGTGGGGTTGACGATCCGGGACGTGACGCCGAGCTGCCCGAGCAGGCGCGCCAGCGCCGTTTCCGATCCGCACCCATCTCCGTCCGCATTGATGTGAGTGGTAATTGCGACAGAGCGTCCCGCGCTGAACTCCTGCGCGAGACGCTCGATCGCCGACCTTCTTTCCGGCGGGACGCTTAGGAGATCAACCACTGCCTTCCGCGCGGGCCAGCTTCGAGTGCCGCTTGCCGTAGAGGAAATAGATCGCGAGACCGATGATCATCCAGACGATCAGCCGCTCCCAGGTGGCGAACGGCAGACTAAACATCATGTAGCCGCAGATTCCAATACCGGCCAGAGGCACGAAGGGAACGAGAGGCGTACGGAACGGCCGCGCAATGTTCGGCGACTTGTAGCGCAGGACGATGATCCCGACCATTACGATCACGAAAGCCAGCAGAGTACCGATCGAGACGAGCTCGCCGAGCAAGCCGATCGGGAAGAGTCCGGCGACGACAGCAGCCACTGCGCCGGTCAGAATCGTGGTTATATAGGGCGTCCTGAATTTCGGGTGCACCTTGCTGAAGACGGGTGGCAGCAGGCCGTCACGCGACATCGAGTAGAAGATGCGCGGCTGTCCCAGCAGCATGACGAGCACTACCGATGCGAGTCCGGCGATCGCTCCCAGATTGACGATCGGCTTGAGCCAGCCGAGCGCCGGGCCCGCCTTGTCGATCGCCACGAACACCGGGTGCGGGACGTCCAGCTCGGTGTAATTGGCCAGGCCCGTCATCACCAGCGCCATGAGTATGTAAAGCACGGTACATATCGCCAGCGACCCGAGTATCCCGATCGGCATGTCTCGCTGCGGATTCTTGGCTTCCTGTGCCGCTGTGGATACCGCGTCGAATCCGATATAGGCAAAGAACACAACGGCCGCACCCCGGACGATTCCGCTCCAGCCATAATGACCGTACTCGCCGGTGTTGGGCGGAATGAACGGGTCCCAGTTGGCCTGGTTCACGTACATGAACCCGAACCCGATCACCAGGAACACGATCGTCACCTTGACGATGACGATGAAGTTGTTGAAGCGCGCCGATTCCTTGATTCCGATCACGAGCAGGGTCGTCATCAGACCGATCAGCAGCATCGCCGGCAGGTTGATCACTGCGCCAGTGCGCGTGAAGCCCTCCGCCTGTGTGAGCACTCCGGCTGCATCGTACTTCGCGGTTTCCGTGAAGGCGAGCGGCGCGTTGGTGAACGCCGCCGGCATCTCGATCCCGAGCGATTCCCGCATGAAGGCGCTGAAGTACCCCGACCAGCCGACGGCCACCGTGGACGCGCCAAACAGGTACTCGAGGATGAGATCCCAGCCGATTATCCAGGCGATGAACTCACCGAGCGTCGCGTAGCCGTAGGTGTAGGCGCTGCCGGCAATGGGGATCATGCTCGCGAACTCCGCATAACAAAGTCCGGCGAACAGGCATCCCAGTCCCGCGAGTATGAACGAGAGCACGATGCCTGGTCCCGCATACTGCGCGGCTGCCGTCCCGGTCAATACGAAGATTCCGGCACCAATGATGGCGCCGATGCCCAGCGTGGTGAGATTGAGTGCGCCGAGGACGCGCTTGAGCTGATGCACATCGGTATCAGCGGCCGCAGCTTCCTGTTGCAGGACAGCGATGCTTTTCTTCGTCCATAAGCCCATACGGAATCTCCGAAAATGGTCGTCAGCGACTTCCTGCTACTGAGCATTCGGCACTGCAGTGCGGCCAGAAGTTGGCCCGCCACGGTGGGGAAAGCAAGAACAGCGGCTAGACGGAGTAGTTCGGAGCCTCGCGCGTGATCGTCACATCGTGAGGGTGCGATTCGCGCAGGCCGGCGGCGGTTATGCGCACGAACTCCGATTCGGTGCGCAGCTGCTCGATGTCGGCACAGCCGACGTATCCCATTCCGCTGCGCAAGCCGCCGATCATCTGGTAGATCACGTCGCTCACGGGCCCCTTGTATGGAACGCGCCCTTCGATACCCTCGGGCACGAGCTTCTTCGGCGACATCTCGCCGTCCTGGAAATAGCGGTCGGCGCTGCCATCCTGCATCGCGGCCAGCGATCCCATACCGCGGATCATCTTGAATCTCCTGCCTTCGAGCAGCAGCGACTCGCCGGGGCTTTCCTCAGTTCCCGCCAGCATCGAGCCCATCATCACGCTTGACGCGCCGGCCGCGAGCGCCTTCACGATGTCGCCCGAGTACTTGATGCCGCCGTCAGCGATCACCGGGATGTCGCCCGCGCCCTCGACGGCGTCGAACACCGCCGTCAGCTGCGGAACTCCGACGCCGGTCACCACCCGCGTCGTGCAGATCGAACCCGGCCCAACTCCGACTTTTACCGCATCGACCCCACGCTCGACCAGCGCCTGCGCTGCCGCGCGCGTCGCCACGTTGCCAGCCACGAGCTGAACCTCGGGAAAAAGCTCCCTCACGATCGACGTCGCTTCCAGCACGCCCTCCGAGTGCCCGTGCGCGGTATCAATGACGAGCACATCGACTCCCGCTTCGACCAGAGCGCGGGCCCGGTCGCGATAGTTCGCGGCGCCGATCGCCGCAGCCACTCGCAGGCGGCCGTGCTGGTCCTTGTTGGCGTTGGGGAAGTCGCGGCGCTTGTGAATGTCCTTGACGGTGATCAGTCCGCGCAGTGTCCCATCTACCTCGATTACCGGCAGCTTCTCGATGCGGTGCTTGCCGAGTATCGCCTCGGCTTCCTCGAGCGTGGTGCCTACAGGAGCGGTGACGAGATTCTTCGAAGTCATCGCGTCCCGGAGCGGGCGATCGAGATTGCGCTCGAACTGCAGGTCGCGGTTGGTGATGATGCCGACCAGCTGCCCGTCGCGATTGACGATGGGAACGCCGGAAATCTTGAAGCGCGTCATCAGCGCCACCGCCTCCCGGAGGGTGCCGTCGGGCGAGAGCGTAATCGGGTTGAGGATCATTCCGCTCTCGGAGCGTTTCACGCGATCGACCTCGGTCGCCTGGCGATCGATGGACATGTTCTTGTGGATCACGCCGATTCCGCCGGCGCGTGCCATTGCCATCGCCATCTCGGCCTCGGTCACCGTATCCATCGCCGCCGAGGCGAACGGAACGTTGAGCGGAATTCCGCGGGTGAAAAGCGACGTAGTGCTCACATCCTTGGGATGAACGAGAGAATGGCGGGGCGTGAGCAGGACGTCGTCGAAGGTCAGTACAACGTCGGCACGGACACGGGGACGCGCGTCTTCGGGGCTTACGACCGCTTTGATGCGCGAAAGCCCGCTTCCGGATTTCGCCAGAGGGGCGGGCTTACTCGTTGGCCGAGTCGTGGTTGCCATAGCTAAATGTATGCTACAGACTGTTTTAAGTCTAGAGGAATTGGAGCGTTGAAGGTCCGGCCCAGGCTGAGGGGATCCAAGTATTGAGTCGTGAGTTGATCAGTTTGAGTTGTCCGGTGGGCTGCAAGTGATGCCGACCACTGAAAACCACTGACACACTCAAACTCAAAACTGTTCACTCAATACTTGGATCCCTCCTCCGGCGCCCCCGTAGCCGGAGGTCCAACGTTCATCGGCCTCCTGTACCAGCCTTCCTCAATAGCGACCAGATCCAGCGGATCCACCGTGTGCGTCCCGTAACGCGCATTCCAGTGGAGGTGGGGTCCCGTCACTCTACCCGTTGCGCCGACAAGCCCGATGGTCTCACCGCGCGCGACTGTATCGCCAACTGCAACGAGCGGCTTGCTCAGATGAAAGTATCCAGTGACGACGCCGGCCCCGTGGTCCAGGTAGATCACTCTGCCGGCCAGAAAGAACGTGTCGACCAGCGCTACCACGCCGCGGTTTGCCGCGCGGACGGGTGAGCCGACCGCTCCCGAGAAATCGACGCCCAGGTGCCTGCTGACAACGGCGCCGTTGAATGCGCGGCCGGTGCCGAATCGGCTGGTGACCCGCGATGCTCGCGGCCTGCGGAACCCACCCGTCCACCGCGGCGGTGATTCGTGGGCTCCTCGGCCGACGGCACGGGCGAGCGCATTCTCGCGTTCTATCCTCGCCAGGGTCGCGGCGCTGAGAGGCCGTGTAAACCGTTCGTTCACCGCCAGCTTGGGTGACGAGGTCAAGCTGGGCGCCAGGAGTGGCGGAATGGATAGAGCAGTCCGCACCGTGTCGGCTGCGCCCGAAGCGCGGACAATGACAACTCGCGCGGCAACGCTGTCTTCTTCATCAATGGGCACCGGACCAAGCGCGCGCCACACCTGGTTGCCGGCGGCGATGAAATGGAGCGGCTCACCTGCCATCCAGCCGCTGACCCCCACTATCGAATCAGCCGGGAGCGCTGCAACTGACTCTCCGCCGCCCGCATCGAGCGTGAGGCGGACGAGAGCCCCTGCGTCGGGGCGCGAGGGGGCGATCTTGAGCACCGGCGCTCCCCGAGGTGCGGGCGTCGCTGGCGCGACAACCTGAGTGTGCGCCGCAACCGGGATAGCGGCAGAAAACGAGACGACAAGCAGCAGCACGCTGAGCGCGCGGCGGCGATCGAAATCCACGCTTGGCACGGAGTGATTATTTGGGTGGCCTGGCATCCAGTAGTGTACCAGGCCCGCCCGAAAAATGTGCCGGAACGATCAGCTTCTTTCTGGTCCTTTCCCGGGACCCGGCTCCAGCTCCGCCCCGCCGCTGCCGGCGGAACCAAATTTGGGCGCGGTGAACTTCACCCTCGCCCGTTCCCGCTCAACGTCGCGCGCATTCGGGTCACCGATCGACTCGGACTCGCTCGGTTCCTCGATCTTCGCGTTCCTCAGCGGCTCGGTGGATGTCGTATCGATGACGATGTTCTCCTCGTCGTCCGGATCGGTCGAAGGTGGATTCGTGTCCTGTTCGTCGGCCATTGTCGCTCCTGATTGAGATCAGAAGGAATTGCGCATGCGGCGTGCCTGCGCCACGTCCGCGTGGCCAACGCGCGGCTTTGCCGGTATTCCCATGCGGCGACAGAAGTCGTCGCCGAAAACCTCGGCGGTCGAGACCGCCCACTTCGCGCAGCCGGCTCCGAGGCAACGCTCGGGGAACCACCGGCTTTCGGCGGATGCGTAGGGATTCGGCGGAAATTTTCCTTCGAGACGGCGGCTGAGACCGCGACGGCCGACGGGGTGGAAGTTCAGGTACTTGGTGAGCGCATCACGCAGCCGGAACAGGCTATCCGCATCGAAATACGGTGAGCTGTTCGGATCGAACGGATCACCGTCCGACACGGAGAGAGCGAGCTGGTACTTGTTGAGTATCGTGGAGCTCTCAGGGTGAGACGACGCCCGCAGCTTCTTCACGAGCTTGGGGCGCGGCAGATTCCGCATGTTGACGTAAAGCTCGCTGATCAGATCTTCCAGGTAGGCCGTGGCCGAGAACACCGCCGCGGTGACGTCGCCGCGGTGCTGCCACTTTTCCTTGGTCGTCAGGCGTTCCCGCCGCGGCTCTTCGAACGCCTGGGCCGCTTTCGCGAAGTCGTGGGCGAGAAGAAGGTGTTCACGAGACAGCTGGTCTCGCGGCAAAGCGGCACCTGCCCCCATCTCCTGAGTCAACACCGCGCGCCGCTTCATCAGGGCGTCGATCGCCCGCCGTCCCCGGGCTAGTGGCATTCGCGTCCGCTCCGGTCCCACACGCGTCCTTCGGTATCGAGGAACGCACTTCGGTATCCGGTCTCGCCAAGAGTGAGGAGCAGAACTCCGAAATGTCCCTGAATCTGCACTATGGAATTTCCTTCGAGGTTTCTGCCCCGGATTCCAAACCGTGAGCGGAAGCCGCGCAGCGTGGCCCCTCCGGTTCCGACAAGTATCTGTTCGATACCGCGCACAGTGTCGGCCACACCGGTCGGCGACTGAGGACGAAAACGCTCGTAGTGATGATCGTGACCGCTCAGAATGAGGTCGACGCCCGCATCGTAGAGAATCGACCAGATCGCGCGCATCTCCGCCACGCCTTGTCGGTAAGACGACGAAAATAGCGGCTTGTGGAAATAGGCCATCGTGCAGCGCCGCTCGTGGTCCGCGAGGTCCTGCTGCAGCCATTTTGTCTGGGTGATTTTCTCCTCGACGGTTCCTTCGACCGCGAGCTCGCTGTTGAGAACTATCACGTGCCAGTCCCCAACGTCGTAGCTGTAGTATCCTTTCCCGGCAGGCCCGATCCGTTCACCGAAATAGCGGTAGCTGGGGCCCGCGCGGGCGGCCTGGTAGTCGTGGTTGCCGATTGACGGGCGAATGACTTTCATGATCCCCTTCTTCGGGTCGCCCCACGACGGCGTGAAGCACTGCGCGAGGTAGTTGTCCGATGCTTCAGGATAGGCGTTATCGCCAAGAGTGAAAACCACTGTCTCCACTTTCGCCGCCTCGTTCGCTTTGACTACACTGTCGACCAGCCCCGCCGTCGCTTCATCACCGTCATCCTCGCATCTGGCGATGTCACCGGTGCCGATCATCACCTTGGCGCCGGCAAGAGCCACCTCTTCGGCCGGAGAGTCGGCGGGTGGAGCGGTGCGCTCGAGACCAAAGTTCCGGATGTCGCAGCCGCCGCAGCCGAACAGAAGGAGCAGCAACACTAGGGGGCCGCACGGCCGGCGCAGGCGCAGGCGCAGGTCTAGCGGATGATTCCGCTCTCGCTCCACCGCGCTAGAAAGCGAACCCGAGGCTGGTCAGTGTGCGGCGCTCCGGGTTGTTCGTGCGCATGATCGTGACGCCAAGATCGGGACGAACCAGTGAAATCCAGATTCCGCCGCCGCTCCCCTGGTGCCACCCGCCGGGCGAAGCGCCGTCCACGTAGACCCGCGCGAAGTCGACGAAGCCGATGGCACCGATATCCCACGGCAGAAAGAAGGGAAAATTGGCGATGGGAATGCGCAGCTCTGTCGTCCCGAAAAGCGACGCATCGCCGGCGAATCGCTGGCGGTGCTCGGTGCGGAGTGACCGCGATCCGCCGATGAAGGCAGCGTCGAAGTACGGGAAGCTGCCGTAAAGTTTTTCACCTCCGGCGCGCAGCGCCAGGACTGGCCTGGTGAGAAACGGAACGGTGAGGTATGCCTTTGCCACGCCGGCGATCTTCTGATACGCGCTCGCCGCATCCAGGATTCCGGGATATGCGCTCGCGCCGAAGTCCATCTTTCCCCAAAGAGCTGGGTAATCCTTTTCAAGCTTGAGCAGCTGGGTGCCTCCCGAGATGTCGGGCAGCTCCTGAGTGCGCGTGTCATAGTTGAACTTGAGCTGCACTCCGGCCTGAGCGAAGCCACCGAACCCGTACGGCTGCTGCTGTGAGATGAAACGGTTGGCGGTGCTGTCGGTGCTGGTGTACCGCACGATCGGTCCAAGCGAAATGTCACTCTTCCAATTCGGCGAGAAACCGAGCGCGGCACGGAGGCTCCATTGACGCTGTCGCACATCGTAGAAGCTGCCGCCAATGTCAGGAACGTCGTTGCCCAGGCCTCTGAACTCCACGACTTCGAGCTGCGACATCCGGGCGGACACGGGTACGTGGAATGAAGAACTTTCGAATCTCGTGTCGTACTCCAGCCCGGCATCGAAACCGTTGATGGCGGTCGAGTACGCCAGGTCCGCCGCGATCATGCTCGCGTACGGCACGCGGCGAAATCCGTACTTGTAGCGGGCAATGCCGATCTGCGGCACGATTCCGAGGCCGTGGCCGCTCCCGATGCTCCCAAACGGGACCATCTTGGTTCCATAATCCTCGTGTGCCGGAGCCAGCTCGCCGTAGGCGAGCGACCACGGACGGCGATCGAAGGGGATCTGGGCCTCGGCTATCTCCCGCTCATCCCCGCTGTCTCCAGTGTATCTCGTCCCGCGCACGGTACCGGATTCGTAGAGGTGAGTCGGATTGCTGCGCCCGCCTACGCTGGACGAATCCACCAGCCTGTTGGTGCCGTCACCGCCGATGATGCGTACCGGAATGCTTTGGGCAACTTCGCCCCGAACGACCGCGAAATCGTTTCCGCCGTGCAGATAGACCCGGATCTCACTGGTTTCAGCCGCGTTGAACCGACGGCGAAAGTGAGGCGCGCGATTTCGCGACTGAATGCTGACTTCCACTACGCCATCGCCCGACCGGTTCACCGCCGCCAGTTCGTCGGCGTCCGTCCCGTGGATGTCCGCGACCGCCGCGATCACTTCGTAGTAACGCGCGGCGAGACTCGGAAGACTATCGCGCCGCGCCTTCAGCTTGCCGGAAATCTCCGGAAAAGAAGGAGAATATTCGCGCGGCATCCGGCGCACGGCTTCATCTATCACGGGATCGCTGATCTTGCGTACGAGCGCCGCGGACACGGAGTCCCACACCGGCCTTTCCAGTCCGCCGAGCAACCGCCGGTCGAAATCGAGGCTTGCGCTGATTAGTGCCTTCACGTTCGCGTAGCTGCTGTCGAACGTGATGATGCTGGGTTTTGCAAAGCGCGCCAGTCTCGGCAGCAATCCCTCCACCGAATGGAGCGCCTTGTCCCTGTCACGCGCGATGGGAATCAACGGCGCATCAGCGGCGTGGCTCATGCGAGCCCAGTACCACTGGTCCGGATGCCGGTCATTGTCGTTGAGCAGCATGTCGACCAGCCTTGCCGCCAGGAGCGTGCGCCCGTCGACGTGGTTCGTCGGAGCCCGATTGATCCGCTTGAGGAGCTCCTCGCTATCGATGATCTCCACCGCTTTGGCAAAACCGTGGGAATTGTCAGGCGAGCGAGGCCGTTCCTCCATTGTCCCCAGCAGACCAGCGAACTCTTCACGAAACTTGCCGAGCAGGGGGTCGTTGGGCATCACGTACAAACGTGGCGTCGGGTGAAGAACCCCGGCCGCAGTGAGGATGGGGCTACCGGGCAGCGGTGCAGTCGGATGCAGGCCGCTTCGCTCGTCGGCGATCAGGTCCCAGATGACAGTGTTCTCGAAAACCTCTGGGAGCATGAGTCCCTTGTTTACAGAACGGAAAGCGTACTCCAGGCCGTTTCTCGCCTCGAAGCGAAGATTTCGCGTCTGCCTGCCACCACCAGTTTCGGTAGGGCGGAGTCCGCCGCCGAAAGATCTAAGATCGAGAAAGGGCACCGTGATGGGCGTCGACCACTGGTCGCGATAGTTGTGGCCCAGGAAGAACCGGTGGAAGCCACCGGCCTCGAAGCGGGGATTTGCAACCACGGTCGTGTCACGCCCCGAAGTGCGCGCTCGTTCCTGCGCATGCAGCTCGAGCGACGCGACGCCCGCAAGTACGAGCGCCGCGCGGAATGCACCGAGGTGAAAGCCGCGCCAAGAGATCATTGCGACTGTTATCGGCTGGGAGCCTGTGGAACGCTGCTGAACGGTTCCAGAGCGACCGGCCGAACGAGCGGCCAGCGATAGAGGGTAAGCGTCGCCGCACGATCGTTGCCCTCATCAGCGACGATCAGAACTCCATCCCTCGTAATTGCGACTCCTTCGGCCTGCTGACTCGGTTCCGGCAGCAACCCGGCGCGCACGACGCTACCGCCGGGCGTGATCTCGACGAAGGCCTTCTCCTGCGCCGCGATGAGGACGTAGTTCTTGGTCGCCGGGTCGATGGTCATGTCGGACGCGTGCAGAGTCCTCCACGGATTTCCGGCTGCTACCTGTGCGCTCGGAATAGTGAGCATCGATGCCCGCTGCGAACCGCTTTTGCGTGGATCCCAGCGATAGATCACCAGCTGGCCGCGCGGCCCTTTCTTCGCAACGGTTTTGCACGGCAGGAGCAGCAATCCATTGGCGGGGTCGACCGCTATACCCTCGAACTCGCACTCGCTGCCCAGCTTGGTATCGACCTCGGTGTACCGCACCTCGTCGCCGTCTTTCCCCTCGCGGAATCGAAGGATCTCGCCGTTGCTGTTGAGCAGGTAGATGTCGGCGCCGCTAACGGCGATTCCCTCGAAGTCTCCGCGCAGCCCGCTCCTGCCCACATCGAACTGCTTGGTGACGACGCCACGCCGCGGATCGATCACGAACACTCTGGCCTGCTCATCGTTGTGGGCGAGAAGATTCCCCTCTGCGGTCACGGCGAGGCCCGATATTTCTCTCAGCTCGAGAGGAAGGACCCACCGCGCCAGGGGAGCGCCGGGAAACGAATCCGCGGCGATATTGGCGAGGCGGGCGGCAAGGCGCTGCTCCCGATTCGCCAGATCCGCCGCCTGCGCCTCGGTGACCTCGCGGTCCTGTCGACATCCGGCGCCCGCTGCAAGGACTGCCACCGCTACCACGACCGCGCGGAGCAGACTCATGCCGATACCCCAACCTTTTCCTCGATCGCGTCGCGGCTCTCGAGGTCGACGCTTTCGATCTTCTCCCCGGCCACGTCGCGAATCGCGGTCAGCAGCTCGTCGCGGGTCACGGACTTTTTCGGCCGCAGGATGTAATAAATCTCCGAGGGCTTGCCCGTATTGGTGACGACCTCATCGAGCTTCCAGCGCTTCGCCGTCTTGTCGAGTACCTGCTCGACCAGCTCCTGCGCATCTCCTACTTCATTCGTCGTAATCGAAATGACAGCCGTATAGTTGGGTTTCTTCTTCTTCTTTCCCAGCACATCGCTTACCCGTTCGAAGCGCTCGGCGAGCTTGTCAGCGCTCTGCGGGCTGAGAGTGAGCACGAGGTCGCGATCCGGTACCGCATCGTACTCGCCCGTGTTGGCGAGACTGTTGAGCGGTCCGGCCCACTGCGACGCGGCGGTTGGCGTCAGCACATTGCGGCCGTAGTCATACCGCCAGGCGAGGAGCAGCACGAAGTTGAACGTAACGGTCAGTATCGCGCCCACCGCGAGAGTCTGCACTCCCGCCGCGAATCCAACGGCGATGGAGAGGAAGATGAAAGTCGTGTCGCGCGTATCCCGCAGGTTGGTGCGGAATCGCACTGCCGCAACGACGCCGGCAAGGAGAAACGCCAGCGCGAGACTCTCACGCACGATCAGCACGATTCCCGCGACGACAAGCGGGAGGAAGAGCAGTGTCTGAACGACGGCCTGACTGTGTCCGGGAATGTGGCGCGCCGACATGTACACCCACGACACGGGAAGCATCAGCACCAGGGTGCCGAGCAGAACTATCGTGGTAGTGATCACCAGCCCGATGAGAGAGCCGGCACCCAGGGTCGAAGTGGCGGGCGCGGGCGAGAGGCCATCCTGTAGAATGATCGGCGTCTGGACAGGCGTCCCGGCTCCCCTTCCCAGAATCAACCGCTCGGATTCAGGGAAGAAGTACGCAAGCCCGAAGATCAGAATCCCGAGGCCAACGTAATAGGCCACAAGCCTCAGGATAGGGGTCTCCGATCCCATCGACATGAGGTCAACGAAACGACGAATCAAGGCCATAGCCCCCTCCAATGCAAAATGGACGCCTGATTAGTGCTGCAACAATCTGCTAAATCTCGCGCTCGCTTGCCGTTAATGGACCAATTTAGGTCACGGGGCAGGCTTCAATCGCACTCCACGCCGCCGGGACTGGCCCGGACCGTGCGTTCCACCCACAGAAACTGGTGAAAAACATTTCGGTGAAGCTTCTGGGCGCCCGCACAGGACGCACTTTCTGCACTGCAGCCCTGTTTACGCTGGTGCTGGCAGGTAGTTCCGCGTGCAGACACAAGGTGACGCTCGAGGAGCTGCCTCCGGACCAGATCGAATCGACGCTTTTCCTCCTTGGCGATGCGGGCGAACCTGACCCTCGACAGGTGGGATCGCCGCTGGATTCCCTCGTCGTCCAGGCCGCTGCAGCTCCCGAGCGGTCAGTCATCGTCTTCCTCGGCGACAACGTTTATCCGGCGGGCATCCCAGCCGAGGGCGCCGCTGAGTGGGCCGACGCCCGCCGCAGGCTCGAAGCGCAGGTGAGAGCCGTGCCGCCGGGGGCGCAAGGGATATTCGTCCCCGGAAATCACGACTGGGCAAACGCGACGGCCTTCGGGCTCTACTCCATCCGGCTGCAAGAACAGATGGTCGCCGCGCTGGCGCAGGGCCGGAACGTGCGCGTGCTTCCCCCTAACGGCTGCCCCGGTCCCGTCACAATGGACTTTGGCCGCCTCCGTCTGGTTGCGCTCGATACTCAATGGTGGCTGCACAGTTTCATCGTGCGGGACGAAAAATTCGCGTGTCCGACGAGTACCGTGGGCTCCGTGACGGCTGCTCTGCGCGCGCAGGTCCGTCCTCCGGGCGATGCGCGCGTGGTGATCGTCGCCGCTCACCATCCGCTGATGACCGGGGGCGTGCACGGAAGCTATTGCGGCCCGACGGGTCCATTTCGACGCTTTGGAGGACGCAGCCAGGACATCATGTCGTCGGCGAACCGCACGATGCGTGACTCCATCCGCGACGCGTTCGCTGCACGCCCGCCGATTGCCTACGCCGCGGGACACGATCACAGTCTTCAGGTTCTGCGCGGCGGGCTCAACGTTGATTACCTGCTGGTGAGTGGTGCTGGATCCGCTTCCCGGGTTACCTGCGCGGTGCGGATGCGGGAGAGCTATTACGTGAGTCAGCACCACACGGGTTTCATGCGCGTCGACATCATGAAGGGTAAAGGAGTGCTCCTTCGCGTATTCCGCTATCCCGCTCGGCGCTCCGGCGCTCTTTCCTATTCGCGCTGGCTGGAGGAGCGTTGAACGGGCGTGCCCACGCAGTTTCCGCCGACGCATTCAGCCGCGGCTGCGTCGCCGTGGCCATAGCGGGCGGCCTCCTGGCGGCGCCCGGCTTCGCGCAAGGGCAAGCGGTCACATCACTCCCAATATTGGCTGTCGAGGCAACGCCGATTGGAGCCCTGCCACCCGTCGCTTTGCCGATGCCGGCGAGCCGCGATCACAACTACTGGGGATTACGCCTGCAAGTCGGCCACCGGCGGGAGCGTGGCGGACCTGAGGACCTTCTCGCGCTCGCAGGTGGCGTCGACTATCAGGTGCGCGGCGGATCGATTTTCGGTATCACAGGCGGCTATCAAAGGCGGCAAAATTGCCAGCCTGCCACCACCGACTGCGGCGGTCACAGTCTCTTCGGCGCGCGCGCCCGCTTCAACTTCCTGACTGGTGGACCGACGGTCGCCGGGCTGTTTGGTGATGACGCCGCCACGAGCACACTTGGGGCCGAGCTCGGCTTGGGGTATGCTCCACAGGTGACAGCCGGCACGAACGCTTGCACAGTTGATGTCGGGGTGCCGCTTTCGATCGCAATGCTAGAGCGGATCCACCTCGTCGCCTTCATCACACCGGGAGTCGTCTGGGACATCGACTGTTCGGCGGAAGACACCTCGAGGAACCGCAGCTATCTTCTCGGCTTCGGCCTCGGCCTGCAGCAGCTTGGATTCCGCGGGCTCGATGTTCACGTCGGAATGCAGAGAATATTTCGCGGTGCGACGGGAACACAGTTCGGAGTGACCGTCACGTGGATCCGTCTTCCGTGAGGACGCCATAGGATGAAGCTCGCGCATTCGGTTCGACTCGCGGCCGCCCTTACGTTGGCAGCAGGCTCGGTTGGCGCGCAGGAGGCGCCGGCGGATTTGCCGGAGACCAAGAACACCAGGCTGTTCGCGAAGATCGAGCGCGCGGTAATAGCGGTTCATTCGATATTCGGTGCTCCGCTGCACCCGGTCATCGGCACAGTCGCCCCTGGCGGTGGTTGGGGAGCGGGGCTCGGATACACTGCTCCCCTCCGCGGGCCATGGCATTTCGGCGCCAAGGGGATCTGGACGCTGAACACCTACAAGCTGGCTGAAGCGGTCGCCGGTTACCGGGACCGCCGCGCGGAATTTGAGGGTTTCGGTCGCTGGCGCGACATGACCAGCCTCGACTTCTTTGGGCCGGGCACCGGCAGCAATTTGTTCGACCGCACGAACTTCCGACTGAAGGATCCGGTTGTCGGCGCCCACGGCAAATTTCGCGTCGCGTCCTGGCTGGCTCTCGGCGGGCGTGTCGAGCAACTCTGGCCCGAGGCAACCGCAGGCAAACATCCTTCGATACCGACCATTAGCGATCGCTTCACACCGGTCGAAGCGCCCGGACTGTTCGTTGAGACGCCGCGTTTCGGACGCTACCAGGCTGCCGTCGAAATGCAGCTTCCGGCCGGGGTGGGCGACGCATTCTACCAGGGCACCAAGTCGCGGGTGACGTACGCACTCTACGACGATCAGGAGGCGGAGCTCTTCAACTTCAGGCGGCTCGATGTGGAGGCACAGCAAGTCGTCGCCGGAATTGGGGCTCACCATCGACTCACCTTCAGCGGCTGGGCATCGACCACGATGACGGATGCCGGACAGCAGGTTCCCTTCTACCTCCAACAGACTCTCGGAGGAAAGTCCGCGATCCGCAGCGTACACGAGGACAGGCTGGGATCGGATGGAACTGACGCCACGCTTCGCGGCTACCGCGATCTGCGATTCAGGGACCGCAATCTGTTGCTCCTTCAGGCGGAGTATCGCGTGCCTCTGTGGGGCCCGATCGATGCGACATTGTTTGCCGATGCCGGCAAGGTGACGAGCACGCGAGACGAGCTCGATCTCAACGATCTGCGGCGCGATTTTGGATTTAGCCTGAGCGTGATGAAGGGATGGGCGACGCCGGCAAGAGTCGATGTCGGATTCGGCAGCGGTGAAGGTACCCGCGTGTGGCTCTCTCTGGGGGAGCTGACACCATGATGCCGCGCGCGGTGCTCGCGATCCTGCTTTCGCTGCTCGCGACCTCCTGCTCGCTCAACGAGCGGCGCACCATAGATCCGATGAGAATGGCGCAGCTTTGGGAGCAGCCCAACGATCTCGAGCGGCGGGATCTGTTCCGCGGCACGGGCGGATCGTTCAACGCGCCTGATCCGGACGACCTGTACGAGTTCAAGGAAGAGAAAGCAGTCGGCACACAGCCCGGGTACGACGTCAAGGACTCGAAAGGCCGCGAGTGGAGCGTCAAGATGGGACCGGAAGCGAAACCCGAGGTCGCGGTATCACGACTGGTATGGGCCGTCGGATACCACCAGCCGAGTGTGTACTATCTGCCGCGGTGGACGCTGGTGCGCGACGGGAAGCGGATCGTCCAGCCGGGCGCGCGATTCCGGCTCGATGATACCAAGAATCTTGGTGAGTGGTCGTGGCGAAAGAGTCCGTTCCTGCACACGAGACCGCTGGCCGGGTTGTTCGTGCTGATGGTGATGGTCAACAACTGGGACATCAAGTCGCAGCAGAACGCGCTTTATCGCATGAAAGACGACGACGACGTTCCGCGCGAGCGCTACATGGTGAAGGACCTCGGCGCTTCGCTGGGAAGAACGGCGTGGCCGGTGGGCGGCTCGAAGGCCGACCCTGCCGGGTTCGAGGAGGAGCCGTTCATCGAGAGCATCGAGGGGAATCGCGTCCACTTCGCGTTCCAGGGAGCGTGGCTCGAGCCGCAGCTGCTGCGCAGCATATCTCCCGCCGACGTGCGTTGGCTCGCGGAGCTTTTGTCACGACTCACCCCGCAGCAGTGGCGCGACGCCTTCCGTGGGGCAGGATTCCCCGAGGCGGAAGCCAATCGCTACATCCGACGCTTACAACAGAAGATCGCTGAGGGGCGCCAGCTCGGTTCGTTCTAAGTAGTCGCCCGTAGCCATCAGCCGTCACGCCGAGAGCACCCGGCCGGTAGTCTTCAGTTCGTCTTTGCGATTCCCGGAATTCGCAAAAGAGCCTTTAGTAGACGTCCCGCCCGATCGTCCGCAGCCGCCGCCTGATTCGGCGCGGCAGAAAGAACGCCGCCGCCGTGAGCACTCGCTGCAGGTCGAGCGTGCTCAGATCCTTTGGATCTCCCATCCAGTGATCCAGCAGGACGTTTCGGCCAGCATTGGCGATGAGTCGCTGGAGCGCCATCACCAGCAGGAAGATGTCGTCGATCTCTCCCAGGAATGGAATGAAGTCGGGCACGTAGTCGAGCGGCAGCAGGATGTACGCGAACGCGCCGGCGACGAGCAGCTTGTCGGTGAGCGTCACGCGCGCATCGGCCAGCAGCCCACCGAGCAGCCGCAGGAAATTCGGCAGCTCCTTCATCGTCCCCATCACCGTGCGCTTCGCGCCGGTGCGGGGGGACGACGCCGGGTCGGCTCCTTCGGCTGGCCGCGTTTTGGCCCCCGCCGATCCCCTTCCCTCTGCTGTCGCCCTGGTCCGGCGTTTTCTCGCGGCAGAGGCGGTGGCGCGCTCCGATTGGGTCCTCACTTGCGCTGATCTCCCGGGGGCTGTTGTGGCTGAATCGGCGGCGCCGCCGGGCTCTGTAGTGGCGCTGCCGGTCCGGAAGGACTGGCGGGACCGCTCGACGCCTGCGGCTTGCTCGAGGTCACCGACGAGGCGACCTCCGCGATCTCCGTTGCAACTGACTTGCCAGCGTTGGCGACATCGGTTAGCACACCCACCGCCTTGTTCATCACGTTCATCGTTCCGCCGATGACTCCGGCGGACATGCGGCCCGCCCTCAACGTATCCTCGACGCCTTCGGCAAAACGCTTGAGAGGATTCTGTGCGGTGGTGGGCTTGGGAGCGTACTTCGACTCCAGAAAATCGATGTAGTCGAGGATCTGATAGATCCGCTCCTCCGAAAGCGTATCGAGCTTCCTGATCAGCCGCTCACGCAGGATATCGTTCATTCTCGCTCCTTGTTCTCCACTGTCACCCGCGGCCCCGCCACCGCGCCCGTCGGCCGCGTACGTCGATGTGAACGTAGTTGGTGCTGGCGTGACCACTGGTGTAGATGCCGAGCCCGCCAATGAGGTGCGGGTGCTTGAGCTCCACGATCTCTACCGCCAAACCTACCATACGTGAGTCCATGGCGGTGAGTTTTCCATCGCCGTTAGCGTCGATGGCCACGTCCGCGGCGTCGCCGTACTGGTGGTGACTGTCCTGGGCTGCGCGCCGGATGCGACGGTTGCGGTCAGGCGTGCGAAATCCGGAATGCACATCGATCGTGAGGGCGGCCACCGCCTTGTCGCCGTGCCAGCGCGCGATCTCCGCGATCACGAGCTCCAGCTTGTCGAGCAGCTTCGGATTCACGACGGCATAACTCGGCCACACGCCCTGCTGGTCGTGATTCAGAAAATCCCCCACGCGCAGGCGCTTCGTGATGGGGATGTCTACGTCGGCGGGTGTAATTTCCAGAAACCCTTCTGGAGGCGGAGTCTTGCCGCGCATTCGCTCGGACAGATAAGTGCCGATCCTGTATCCGCGCAGCATTCCCCCCTCTTTCTCCTCGAACGGCACCAGCACGGCGAGCGTGAGACCCTCGACCGGACGCTGCTGGTCGTCCTTCACCAATAGCAAGATGTAGAAGCCTGCCTTATCCGGAACGAGCACGCGCGCCCCGGTCAAAGGCTTGGGCGCAGTGGTGGCAACAGTGTCGCCGATACGCCGCCAGGCGTACTGGAGCGAGGTCGGGTCGCCCTGCACCTGGAGCGGATACGAGATCTCCTGCCCCGGCATTGCGAACGTGAGCTTTACTTCGCCGCTCTCACCAAACGCGCTCCCCGATGGCTGCGCGGCGGGAACCACTGCTCGCTTCAGGTAAGCGCCGAGGCGCTTGTCGTTGGGATCAGCGGCGCTAAGGAAATTGAGAGCTCCGACCGAGGCGAGCGCGCCGGCAGTGACCCAGACGATTGTCGCGGCGTGCCGCCGCCTTACAGGAAGCTTGTCGGGAAGCTCGAGCTCTTCCCCGGTGGGATGCCTTCGCTCCTCCACGACTACTGATTGCAACAGCTTGCGCTAATAGATGTAGACCGGAGTCCCGACAGGGACCATCGGATAGAGCCGCTCGATATCCGCGTTTCGCATGCGCACGCATCCGTGGCTGACGGAGCGGCCGATTGTCTCCGGCTTATTCGTTCCGTGGATGGCGTAGCCATCGCCCATCTTGAGTCGCCGCGTCCCGAGGACGCCGAGGTAGCGACGCGCTGTGGTGCCGAACGGCGGGATGATGACGTTCCCCCCGCTCACGATCTCACGCCCCTCGGTTCCCCCGCCGAGAGAAACGGTGCGACCATCGCTGTAGCGCCTCACAACCTGTCCGTTCTGGACGCTGATCACTCCATCGCCCGAGCGAATGGACTGTCCCGAGCTGAGCTTCACGACGCCCAGCCCGCGCTTGTGCGCGAGCTCGATGAAGTGCCAGTCGGGTGGAACCCACGCCGGGTCCTCCTCTTTCGCCTGCACGCTCAGGCGGCCGCGCGGCGTCTCGAAGCGCCACTGCCCTCCGTCGGTAACGAGCTCCTTGCCGCTGCCGGTGGCGATCGGCGCCTCAAACAGCACTTCCGAGCCGCGCTTGAACCAGAGCATGTGGTCCGCGATGCTGACGACGAGGTAGGGTTGATTGGCGGCTTCGGCCGGGGAGTCCGACATCAGCTTCCGGAGGCTGTCGCCGGTCATCCCGAGACTCGCCTTCACCTCGTCAAGCACGCCGAGGTTGTCGTTGTAGACCATGCGGTTCACATCGCGCTGGTAGCGCAATTCCGCGGTCTTGGTGAGCAACGTCACGCTCAGCGCCGCAGCTGTGATGAACCCGAGGATCAACATCCAGACGGTCTTGCCGCCGTACGAAAAGACTCTGCTCACCATCGCGTTATTCCGTTCCTGTTGATTGGATTCTGGGGGCGCCGCCAGAAGCGTGCGTCCTCAATAGAAGTATACCTTCATGCCCGCCTTTAGGTTCGGCATGATCGCCTTCATGTCTTCGGCGCCGATGCGCAATGACCCCGGCGGAATCGGCGTGGAATCGTTGGCTAGCGAGGACGTGCTGGAGACGAGAATCTGCGCCCCGCCGTCGAGCACGATGCGGCTCGACGACAGATCCGCCACCGTCCTTTCTCCGCGCGGAATTGCCGCCGGCGGCTCCGGCGAATCCGGCGACGCCGGCCGTTCGGGCCCGAATTGCACCGGCATGTCGCGGAGGAGCGCTCCTTCGCGCGTGAGATACATCCGGGCACTGTCGACCGACACGTTGAGGTGCAGCCTCTTGTCGAACTTGGACTGGCGTTTCACGAGCTCGATCGCCAGCCGCAGCTTGTTCTCTTCGGTCTGGACGATCAGATCGGTGCGCTGCCGCTCGGCCTCGGTCATGCGCGACCGGAGCGAGCTGACCTCGTTGTTGTAACGCACGCGCTTGTAAAGCAGCCAGGCGTCGACCGCGACCATCAGTCCGAGCCCGAGTCCGAGCACGAACACAAAGCCGGGATAGGCGCGCCGGAAATCGCGCCAGCTTCCGCGGCGCCGGTCACCTTCCGAGGCGCGATCGGGCCGGCGTCGTGTCTCGAGCTCCTCTTTAGGCTTGAAGATTTCCATTCTGTCGCGTGACGCCCTCTCTCCGGGGTGAATTACATTACCGATATAATGGCCAATCAACAGCGCGTGCGGCCAGTCGCGCTAATCGTGCTCGATGGCTGGGGCTACCGGCCACAGACCGAGGGAAATGCGATAGCGCTGGCCCAGACTCCCACCTGGGATGCGCTCTGGAATCGCGGCTCCCGTACCCTGCTCGAAGCATCCGGGCTTCGGGTAGGGCTCCCCGCCGGCCAGATGGGCAATAGCGAGGTCGGACACCTTAATCTCGGCGCGGGCAGAGTGGTGATGCAGGATCTAGTACGCATCTCTTCGGCCATCTCGGACGGCAGCTTCTTCACCAACCCCGCCCTGGTCGCGCCCTGCCGGCAGGTAAGATCGGGAGGAACCCTGCACCTGATAGGGCTGATTGGCGGCGGAGGCGTGCACGCGATCGATACGCACCTCGCCGCGCTGCTGGACCTCGTGCGCAAGGAAAAGGTGGAGCGTGTGGCGATTCACGCTTTCCTCGACGGGCGCGACACTCTCCCCAAATCGGCATTCGGATACGTCGAGGAGCTCCTCGACTACATCCGGCAAACCGGCAGTCCGGCCAAAATCGCCACCGTAACCGGTCGCTACTATGGAATGGACCGCGACCGGCGCTGGGAGCGCACGTCACTCGTGTACCGCGCGATGGTGGAGGGTGAAGGCGCTCCGGCGAGCGACCCGCTCGAAGCTATCGCCAAGAGCTATGAAGCCGGCATCACCGATGAGTTCATGCTGCCTGTCGTGATCACAAAGGAAGGGGAGCCGGTGGCGCGGCTGCGCGACGGCGACGCCGTGATCTGCTTCAACTATCGCTCCGACCGGATGCGACAGATCGTGCGCGCCCTGATCGAGCCGGGATTCCATGAGTTCGACGTCAGCCGCAGGCCCAACATCGCGCTCACGACGCTTACGTCCTACGACAAGACATTCAAGGTGCCGGTCGCGTTCGATCCGACGTCGATGGAGCGGATTCTGGCGGAGGTGCTGTCGGGCAAGGGGCTGAGCATGCTCAAGACGGCGGAAACCGAGAAGTACCCGCATGTGACTTACTTCTTCAACGGCGGGCGCGAGCAGCCGTATGCCAACGAGCATCGGGTGCTCATTCCGAGTCCAAAGGTGGCGACCTACGACCTCAAGCCCGAGATGAGCGCTGAAGGAGTTACCGATGCGCTTTGTACGGGGATCTCCTCGCGAGAGCACGATTTCATTCTTTGCAACTACGCCAATGCGGACATGGTAGGTCACAGCGGATCCATCCCGGCGACGGTCAAGGCAGTGGAGACGGTTGATCGCTGCCTCGCGCGAGTGATCAAAGAAGCGGAGCTCGCCAGGGTACGACTCATAGTGACTGCCGATCACGGCAACGCCGAGCTCATGATCGATCCTGAGACAGGCGGGCCGCACACCGCTCACACGACGAATCCGGTTCCGTTCGTGGTCGTGGACTGGGAGCGCGACAAGCCGCTGCGATCGGGCGGCGCTCTCTGTGATGTGGCCCCAACTATATTATCGATGCTTGGCGTGGAGCTGCCGCGCGAGATGAGCGGTGTCAATCTGGGAGTGATCAAGTGAAGTATCTGACTGGCGCGATTGCGCTTGCATTCATCAGTGCCGCTGCGGGCGCGCAGGTTGGCCATCTGCCGGCGGAGAGCCCGTTCGTCGATCTGGAAGCTGGTCAGGAGCTGACTTTCTTCGGTGGCTACTTTAACGCGGGAGAGGACGCGCTGGTTGTCGCGCCGCGCAGTGGGCCAATGTTCGGCCTGCGCTATGAGAAGGCCCTAGGCGGTCCCGCGGCGCTGCTTGTGCGCTTCACCCGCGTGAACAGCGAGCGATCCGCGGTGGATCCCACCGCCACCGGCTCCGGCGTCCAGTTGGGAGTGCGGAAGGTGTCGGTGAACATGGTGGACGCCAACGTCGTCATCAATCTCACCGGGCAAAAGAGCTGGCATAGCCTGGTCCCAGTGATCAACCTTGGAGCGGGGCTCGCCACGTGCGGCGGCTGCAAGGTAGAGCCCGATCCCTACCGGTTCGGCACCCCGTTTGCGTTTTCCTTTGGCGGTGGGCTGCGCTACGTGCCGGGCGGGCGGTTTCAGCTTCGTGTCGACTTGAACGACTACCTGTATCAGCTGAAATATCCGGGAGAGTATTTCGTAGCGCCGGCCACTGGTACGCCGCCTGTTGCTCCGTCCGACCAGGCGAAATCATTCTGGAAGAACAACCTGGGCGTCTCGCTCGGCGCTTCGTATCTGTTCTTCCGGTAACCTGAATCGCCTCGATCGGCGAACCCGGAGGACACGTGGCGCAGGACTACGAGAACATTGACGATATCGGGGACATGAGCGATGGCGAGCTCCGCGCCTACGTGCGCGACCGGCTCGAAGAACAGCTCGCGTTCGATCCCGAGGACATCTACGTCGCGGTCAGAAACGGAGTCGTGCGCGTCTCGGGAAGAGTCGGCACCGAGTCCGAGTATCGAGTCGTGGAGCACCTGCTTACCGACGTCCTCGGTCTCAGTGAGGTGAAGAACGAGCTGGTTGTGGATCCGATCAGGCGTTCCGAGAGTCCAATGGCGATCGACGAGCACATCGTCGACGAGGAGGAGCACGCGGGGCTTCTGCTCGGAGACGGGCCGCGGCCGGTAGACCCTGAGGCGGAGCACCTCGAGGAGGATGTGCCCGCCGAGCTGTTCGGAACGACGGACGTACAGAAGTCGATCGGAGGGGCGATTCCCTGGGTTCCCCCGGAAGGGCCGACGCCAGAGGGATTGAGCGGTACCGACGCAGGTCCGGGCGTGCGCGGCGAAGATCATTAGCCTGCCGAGCGCTTTTCTCACCCGGCGCGTTTCGTTTTCCGCGGCGCACCGGTACAGCCGCCCCGAATGGAGCGACGAGCGAAACGTCGCCACGTTTGGCCGCTGCGCGTGGCCCAACTATCACGGGCACACGTACGTGTGCGACATCACGGTGAGCGGACCGATAGATGACAAGACTGGCTTCGTCGTCGATCTCGGTGTCCTCGACCAGATTCTTAAGGCGCAGGTCACCGACAGGTTCGACCACCGCAACATCAACATGGATGTGCCGGAGTTCGCCGATGGAAAGCTGGTTCCGACGGGGGAGAATCTCGCCCGATTCATCTTCGAGCAGGTCGATCGCGCTCTCCCCAAACCGACGAAGGTCGAGCGCGTCACCGTCGGCGAGGATGAGACCTTGAGCGCCACCTACAGCCGGGACTAGGGACTCCGTGACTGCATCCATTGGAAGCGCCGTCGCGCGCTGCTCGGCAACCGCGGCGATGGTCCTTGCCCTCACGGGTTGCGCGACCGTGATGACAACGATCCGCCCGGCAGCGGCCGGTGACGCTCTTCGCGATCAGATCGATTCCCTGACGTCACAGCCGCAGTTCAGGAATGCGCACTGGGGAGTGCTCGTCGTGAATCCCCGCACCGGCGATACGCTTTATTCGCAGAACGCCGGCAAGCTCTTCATGCCCGCGTCCAACATGAAGATCCTCACCAGCGCGGTCGCGCTGGCTTTGCTGGGTCCCGAGTACACCTACAGGACGACGTTTGCTTTCACCGGAGAAGTGCGGGATTCGCTGCTTGACGGCGACCTCGTCGTCATCGGGCGCGGCGATCCGACGGTGAGCGACCGGATGCGCGGACTCGCGACGCTCGTCATGGACTCGCTCGCGGACTCGCTGCGCGCGCACGGGGTACGGCAGATCACCGGCGAGCTCGTCCACGCTGGAAATGCGTTTCCCGACTCCACGAGAGGATTCGGCTGGACCTGGAACGACCTCGGCGAATACTACGGCGCCGGTGTCGACGAGCTGACTTTCAACGAGGGAACCGCCCCAACCACGCTAGGCCCGCTTCCCGACACCGTGCGCGACAGTCTGTACTCGGGCCCCGCCAAGGATCCGAGCAAGGCGTACCTGGAAGCGTTCCACGATGCACTGAAGCGGAAAGGGATCGTCGTCGACGGTGGTGTGGCCGACAGCATGGCTCCGATGCCCTTCAAGCTGGATACGATGTTCGTCTACGTGTCGCCGCCGCTGCGCGACATTCTTCCGGTGTTGAACAAGCCGTCGCAAAACCAGGTAGCCGAGCTGGTGTTCAAGACGATCGGGCTCGAGCGCGGCAGACTCGGAACAGCGGACAGCGCGAAGTCTGTCGTCGCCCGGCAGCTCATTGCGTGGGGCGCGCAGCCCGATGGCTTCGCGATTTACGACGGAAGCGGATTGTCGCGTCGCAACATGCTGACGCCGGAAACGGTCGTGAAAGTTCTCGACGCGATGCAGCGCGATACGGCCTTCGCCGTGTTCTACAACTCGATGCCCATTGCCGGCATCGATGGCACTCTGAAAAACCGGATGAAGGCCACCCCAGCCGAAGGAAATGTCCGCGCGAAGACCGGGACCATCGGCTCGGTGAGCTCGCTCTCGGGTTACGTCACGAGCGCCGACGGCGAGCGACTCATCTTCAGCATTCTGGCCAACAACTGGACGACCGACACCGACGAGGTCCGTGGCGTCGCGGATCAGATGGCGGCTGCTCTCGCCGCGTCCCGCGTGCAGTAGGTACTCATGCTGACCGTTGAGGAAGCGAGCGCACGCATCCTCGCCGACATCCGGCCGCTCGAGCCGGAGCGGGTACCGCTCAGCGAAGCACTGGGCCGCGTCTGCGCCGAGGAGATCACCGCCACTGTCACAATGCCGCCGTGGAGTAATTCGTCCATGGATGGCTATGCGGTACGCTCGGCGGACATCTCGCCAGTGCTCGGAGGTGAGACGGTGAAGCTGCGCGTCGTTGCTACGATCGCGGCCGGCTCATTTGCTCCGCGCGCTCTCAAGCGAGGGGAGGCGATGCGCATCATGACCGGTGCGCCCATTCCGGAAGGCGCTGACTCCGTGGTCAGAAAAGAGGACACCGACGAAGGCAAGCGTCACGTCGAGATCCGGGACGCGCGGGATGTCTGGAAGAACATCCGCGCGTCGGGCGAGGATTTCCTGAGCGGCGATTCACTGGCGAAGCGTGGGACCCCGATCCGACCTGCTCTGATCGGGGTCCTGGCGTCGACCGGCGTGACCAGAGTGTCGGTGTTCCGCCGCCCGCGTGTCGCGATCGTGAGCTCCGGCGACGAGCTGGTGCGGCTCGACAAGTTTCGCGAGGTGGCAGCCGGCCGGAAAATCGTTTCGACCAACACCTACACGCTTGCGGCGCTGACTCGCGTCTCCGGCGCCGAGCCGGTGGACCTGGGAATCGCGGCCGACACGCGCAGCGCCCTGCGGCAGAAGCTGAAAGCCGCGACGAAATCCGATCTGATCCTCACTTCCGCCGGGGTCTCGGTCGGCGATCGCGATCACATGCGAGACGTGTTCGCCGAGCTTGGCGGAAAGCAGCGCTTCTGGAAGGTGAAAATGCGGCCGGGGGCTCCGCTGGCGTTCGGGTTGCTGGAGGGCGTCCCATGGGTGGCGATGTCGGGCAATCCCGTTTCGGCAATGGTCAGCTTCGAGCTGTTCGTCCGTCCGGCGCTGCGCAAAATGCAGGGGTATACATCACTTTTCAGGCGGGTGGTGCCTGTGACGACTGAGGAGGAGGTGAAGATCTCCGCCAAGCTGACGCACTTCCTGCGGGCGATCGTGACGCGCCGTGAGGACGGCGCGCTGAGCGCGCGTCTCGCCGGTGCGCAAAGTTCCGGCGCCCTCACGTCGATGGCGCGCGCAAACGCGCTGCTGATAGTTCCCGGAACACACCAGATAGTCGCCAAGGGCAGCACCCTGAACGCGATGATGCTGGATCAGAGTCTCGACGAATATCCGGTGCTCAAGCTTTGAGCGGGCCAGCCGCGGCGGCCGGGAAGTCACCGATCGACCGGCTCGAGGGGGCCGCGCTCGTGGGAGCGCTCGAGCGGCGGTTCCGCACATCCATCGAGGATGCGACAATCGATGACCGAACGTTCAGCATCCTAAAGCCGGCCAACTCGGACGATCTGATTCGCGAAGAAGATTTCGTGAAGGACGAGCGGCTGCCATACTGGGCAGACCTCTGGCCGTCGTCGATCGTGCTAGCGGAAAAACTGCTCGAGCTGGATGGGATTGGCAAAGTCGCGCTCGAGCTGGGATGTGGCGTAGGACTGAGCACGCTCGCCGCCATGAGCTCGGGGTACGATGTGCTCGCGACGGATTACTACGAGGACGCGCTCGACGTCACCCGCGCCAACGTGTTCCGCAATCTGGGGCGACAGGCGCGCACGCGGCTGGTCGACTGGCGTCACCTGCCCGCCAACCTCGGACAGTTCGATCTCGTCTTCGCATCCGACGTGCTTTACGAGAATGAGTACGCGGCGCTGCTACCAGTCCTGCTCGACGGGCTGATCGGGGCGCACGGCATCGCGCTCGTTGCCGATCCCGGCCGCGTCGCCGCGCCGGTTTTCCTTGAGGCGTGCGCGTCTCAGGGCCTCGTCGTCCAGAAAAAAGAAACCCGGCCGTTCGAGGCCGGGGAGATCAAGCAAAAAATAGACATCTACGAGATTGGGCGGGGATAACTGAGGTTCACATCTGCCGATATTTTGGCCCGCTCCCCCCTTCCCGAGGGGTCCACCTCGGCCCGATCACATCCGTAGCCTTGCAGTCGACGCAATTCGCCGGACTCACCACCAGCCGCTCACCGTCGCGTTCATAGACTCCGGCCGGGCACATATGGGTGTACAGCTCCGCGACTTCGGGCGCGACGTCGGGACCAAGCAACAGATGCGAAGGGATGTCGTCGCGCGTCGCGTTTCCCGACTTGAACACCGCGTCGAGCTTGCTGAACGTGAGCTTGCCATCGGGAATAATGGATTCCGACTTCGCCGCCATCCGAGAAACATGCGCGTCAGTCTCCGATTCGATCTTTCCGCCCGGAAATCGGCCACCAGTAACGGTCATCAACGAAGCCATGATCCCGCCGACGAAGAATCCGTGCTTCTGGAACGCCAGCCGCATGTTGCGACGGCGGTAAAGATCGTTCGTTATGAAGCTTCCGTTAACCATCTCGTCGTATCGACTCAGTGACGCGGATGATGCATTTCCCGTCTTCAGCGCCGCGAACGCCGCGCGCGCGGCGAACATCCCCGATTGCATCGCGTAGTGAATGCCCTTGAGTGATGCCACCTCGACGTAGCCGGCGGAATCGCCGACGATCATCACACCCTCGCCGTGCCGCCGCTTGGCCAGCGCGTAGTACCCGCCTTCAGGAATCGTCTTCGCGCCCCATTCGACCATCTCGCCGCCCTCGAGGTACGGCTTGAACAGCGGATGCAGCTTGAGGCGCTGCAGCATCTCGTGTACATCGGTCGTCGTCTTCTTGTAATCGAGCCCCACCACTAATCCCAGGCCCACGAGGTTCGGAGCGAGCGGATACATGAAGCTGCCGCCGAAGGCGTCGAGCGGAACCGGCCAGCCGAGAGTGTGCACAACGGCGTCGAGCGGCTTTTTTGTCTCCCAGATCTCTTTCACTCCCAGCGCGAATATCTGCGGATTCTCCGAAGGGACCTTCTGCCACTCGAGGTACGCCTGCGACAGCGCGCCGCGCGTCCCCTCGGCGAGAATCGTGATTTGCGCGGTGATGTCTGTCGGCGGCGTATAGCCGCTCCCCGGCTCGCCCGTGCGCGCCAGACCTGTCGGCGTGGTGCGCACGCCGGTTACACGCGAGCCCTCGGTGAGCAGCGACGCGGCTGGAAATCCGGTGAAGATGTTGACGCCGGCCGCCTCCGCTTTTTCTCCAAGCCAACGCACCACTTCGCAGAGTGACGCGACGTAGTAGCCGTGGTTCTGCATCGTCGGCGGTGTCGGGACGCGAAATGAACGGCCGCCCGTGAGCAGATACACTCGCTCTCCCGTCACCGGCCCCCGAAATGGAAAATCGCCATCCTTCAGGTCGGGAAAGAGCTCGCGCATGGCGACCGGATTGATCACCGCGCCCGACAGCGAATGTTCGCCCAACGCACCCGCCTTCTCCAGAACTCCGATCTGTACATCGCCGAGGGTGCCGCCTGCTTCCGCGTCACGGCGTACCAGATTCGCGAGCTCGATGGCGCCGGCGAGCCCGGCAGGCCCGCCTCCGACGAAGAGCACATCCATCGGCACCGCCTCGGCGTCCGGAGGCCCGGTGAGAATCAACCGGTCGACCGGCAGCGGTGCCTGGTGGCGGCTTGGCAACACCACGCCGCTGTTGTCAGTCATCAGTGGTGCTTCTTCGCTTCGCGCACCGCCGCTGTCAGCGCAGGAATGATTTCGAAAACATCGCCGACCAGTCCGTAATCCGCAATCTTGAAGATCGGCGCGTCCTTGTCCTTGTTGATCGCGACAATGGTCTTCGACGTACGCATACCGGCGAGGTGCTGCACCGCCCCCGAGATCCCAACGGCGATGTAAAGTTCCGGGCTCACCAGCCGTCCAGTCTGCCCAATCTGGTCGCTGTGCGGACGCCAGCCGTCGTCGGTGACCGCGCGCGTAGCTCCGACGGCAGCATTTCCAAACGCCGCGGCGAGCTCCTCGACGAGCTTGAAGTTCTCTGCGACCTTGAGCCCGCGCCCGCCGGCGATGACGACCGGTGCCTCGGCGAGATCGAGCTTCCCGCTGGTGCCCTGCTTCGTCTCCTTCACAATTACGCGGGCGGACTTGGGATCGATAGCCGGTGGCACGTTCTCGACGCGTCCGGCTTTCGCGTTCTGTGCCGGTGATATGACGTTGGGTCGCATTGCGATCACGGCCGGCTTGCCGGAAATGGCGAGCGTGGCAATGACCTTCCCAATGTTTATGGGATGGCGAACAATGATCGCTTCTCCGTCGACCTCGAACGAGAGCACATCGGTGACCACGCTTACTCCGAGCCGAGCCGCCACGCGCGGAGCGAGATCGCGTCCCTGCGCCGATGTGCTGAAGATCGCGCCGCGGTATCCGCCCGCCTTGATCCGCTCCGCGGCTGTCGCTGTCGCTACTTCGGGGCTGTAGTTAGCAAGGTCCGCGTGCTCGACGACGAGCATGACATCAGCTCCGTACTGTGCGATCTGCTGCGCCTTGCCCGCAATGCCGGTTGGCCCGAGGACCATGGCGTGCACTTCGCCGCCACCCGAATCGTCGGCCAGCGTCCTCGCGGCAGTAACCGCTTCGAGTCCGACCTTGCGCAGCTCGGAGCCGCGCGACTCCACGAATGCGAAGACGTTCGCCATCAGAGAACCTTGGCCTCGCTCTGGAGCAGCCTGATCAGCTCCGGCACTGCTGTCGCGCCCTCGCCGATGATGCGTCCTGCCTTCCGCTCGGGCGGCAGCTCCAGCTTTCGCACAGTGACCTGTGGCGTTGGAAGCTGGGCCGGCTTCACATCGAGCGGCTTCTTCTTCGCCGCCATGATGCCCTTGAGGGACGGGTAGCGCGCGGTGTTGAGTCCTTCATCGACGGTCAATACCGCGGGGAGCTGAAACTCGACGATCTCCTGCGCGCCTTCGAGCTCGCGCTTGGCGGTTCCCTTCCCACCCTCGATCGCGAGGGACGAGATCGCCGTCACGCATGGAAGTGCGAGCAGCTCCGCCGTCATCGGGCCGACGACTCCATTCGACGAGTCGGGAGACATCTTTCCGAACAGAATCAGATCGTAGCCGCCTGTCTTCAGCTCAGCGGCGAGCGCTGTCGCTATCGCGAGTCCGTCGAACGGAACCTTATCGGCCTTGAGCTGGACTCCGCGGTCGGCGCCCATGCTGAGCGCCTTGCGAATCGTTTCCTGGACGACATCGGGACCGAGTGAGATTGCCGTGACCTCACTCCCGGCGTTCTTCTCCCTCAGCTGCAGCGCGGCCTCGACCGCCCACGCGTCGAAGTCGTTGATGTCGAATTTGAGTCCGGTCTCGTCGAGCGAAATGGCGTCGGCGCCGACTTTGAAGCGCACGTCCATGTCAGGAACGCGCTTGATGCAGACGGCGATTTTCAATTTTCGAATGCGCTGAGGCCGGTTACGGCCTGGCCCAGTATGAGTGTGTGGATGTCGTGCGTGCCCTCGTACGTGTATACGCTTTCGAGGTTTGCCATGTGGCGCATGGACGCATACTCAGCGAGGATGCCGTTGGCTCCGAGCAGCCGCCTTGCCTCGCGGGCGATGTCCGTCGCGACGCTGACATTGTTCCGCTTGGCCAGTGAGACCTGCTGCGGCAGGAACGTGCCGGCATCCTTGAGGCGCCCCACGTGCAGCGCGAGTAGCTGACCTTTCACCAGCTCGGTGAGCATATCCGCCAGTCGCTGCTGCTGGAGCTGGAAGCCGCCGATCGGCCGGCCGAACATCACACGATTGCCGGCGTAAGCGAGCGCTTCCTCGTAGCAGGCCATGGCCGCACCCATCGCTCCCCACGCGATCCCATATCGCGCCTGCGTCAGGCACATGAGTGGACTCTTGATGCCTCCTGATTTTGGCAGCAGTGCCGTCGCGGGCACCTTCACATCCTGCAGCACCAGCTCACTGGTGTCCGACGCTCTCAGCGAGAGCTTACCCTTCTGGTCCTTCGCGCTGAACCCAGGTGCATCGGTTGGAACGACGAAGCCGCGGATCGACTTGTCGCTCTTTTCGTCGCCGGTCTTCGCCCACACGATCGCCACCTGCGCCGTCGATCCATTCGTGATCCACATCTTGGCGCCGTTCAGGACCCAGCTGCCATCCTTCTGCTCGCGGGCGCGGGTGATCATCCCCGACGGGTTCGACCCATAGTCAGGCTCGGTCAACCCGAAGCATCCGATTATTTCGCCGCTAGCCATTTTCGGGAGGTAGTGCCGCTTCTGCTCCTCGCTCCCGAAGGCGAAGATCGGATACATCACCAATGCGCCCTGCACGGAAGCGAATGAGCGCACGCCTGAATCCCCGCGCTCCAGCTCCTGCATGATCAGGCCATACGAGACGTTGTTCAGTCCGGCGCAGCCGTACTCCTCAGGGAGATTCGCGCCGAACATCCCCAGCTCCGCCATTTTGGGGACAAGCTCTTTTGGAAAGCGTCCTTCGATGTAACAGTCGCCGATGATCGGCAGCACTTCCTCGTCGACGAACGCGCGGATGGTGTCGCGGACGGCGCGCTCCTCTTCGGAGAGCGCGGAGTCGATGTCGTAAAAATCGGTTGCCATGCGAGGAAAGTTAGCCTCGCAAGTGTTTTACGCGACTGCGCGACAGGCCAGAGGAGTGATGCCGACGGCGCGGGCCTTGGCGCGGAACGTTGGGCCGTGGTCTACCGCCAGCCCCTGCTCGTCCTGCCACTGGTGCACCATCTCGTGAAGCAGCGTGTGCAGCGCTTCGGGCCAGTCGTCGCGGCGGATGTGGCGCCGGCTCAGAACGATTTCGGGTTCCGCGCCGTACTCTGCCGGAGTGTAGTGCCCCAACCTGCTCTTCATGCGGCGCGAGATGCGAATTGTTACGGCTCGGAGCGCCCCCCCGAATCGATCCTGGTTGTAGACGCCATGCCAACTCACCAGCCCGGACAGAAGCGAAGCGTCAGCGGGATGGTTGCGCTCGCGCCTCCTCGTTCGGGCCGTGTGAACCTCCGGTCGGGCGACGGGAAACTCGAGGATCGTGCGCCGGGCTTCCTGGCGGACGAGCCGATTGCGTCCGTGAACGAAGGTGATTATCGCTTTCCAGACATCTTCATCGGCCGCGAGAAAGCTGTTGTGAATTCTCAGCTCGCCTCCGCTGTAGCTCACGACCACCGTCTTGTTGCTGGTGAGTCGCACGCGATACCGGGAGCCCAATCCCAGCCGGAGCAGGCGAGACCGCAGCTCTTCGGCGTTGCGGGGCGGCAATTCCTCGAGCTCGAGAGCCAGCTGGTTCCGATCGCGGTGCCGCCACATCGCCGCTATCGCTTGAAGCACTTGTGAGGGCCTTTCATGAACGTGCGTGAGTCCTTGGCCCATACGCGCGTCGTGACTTCGATGGTCTCGGGACCGATCTCGATGACGTTTACCGACGAGGGCCTGCCTCCCCGGGAGCGATTCGAGATCGTGCCGGCGGTTGATATGACGGTGCCCTTCTTGGTGTGCTCGATGTAGTGCACCGATTCCTGGTGGTCGTGGCCACATAACACCAGGTCCACGCCCATTTCGGCGAAAGCGCCCAGGATTTTCTGAGTGTTCTTGAGGCCGTGGCGCCCGGACAGCTCACCCCGCACGGGATTGTGGTGCATGACGATAACGCGCGCATCACGCGGCGGTGCCTTCCCGAAGATCAGTTGTGCCACGTCGAGCTGCTTCTTCTTGACGTCGCCGATGATGGAGATGTCCCTGAGATTCCAGGTGAGGGTACGCCGCGTCACTCCATGGGCGGTGTTGATTCCGACCAGCGTGACTCCCCTGACGTGCAACACGGGCTCGAGATTGGGATCCATGAACCTGCGGTAGTTCGCGTACACTTTCGCCTTGTGTCCGATCCCCAGCGGCGCCTTCCACCATGCCACATCGTGGTTGCCGGGAATCGTTATGACGCGGCTCACCCTCGCGGCGTCGCGGATGAACACCGCCGCCCGCTGGAATTCTCCCGCCCGCGCGCGCTGCGTGAGGTCGCCGGAGATGGCGACGACGTCGAACCGTTCGGTCTGAATCGTCTGCTCGATGGCCTCGATCTGCTCAGGGACGGCCGGCCAGCCAAAGTGAAGATCCGAGACGTGAAAGATGGTCGTCACGCCGGTGCTCTCACCTGCGGGTGAGCTTACGGTTCGGCAACCAGATCGGCGAAGCGGGCGGCCACGCTCGCCGCGAGCGCCGGCGAGAACGTGCTGGCGGGATCACTCCTCACCTCGCCCGCCCATCTCACTTGTGCGAGCCGCGAATCGATCATCACGAGGCGCAGAATCGCAACGCCCGTACCACCCTTCCCCTCGAATCTCATCTCCACCGGAAGCACCGCGTAGCGCGAGCCCTTGAGGCCGACGAGGTTGCGAACCTGCGATGCTAGCGGATCGCGAACGGTCTGATCCGGAAGCAGCCTGCCGCGGAGCCACTCCGCCGAGAGCGCGCGCGCATCGGGCATGATGATGCTGTTGAGGCGCGCCGCGCGCGTGACTTCGGGCCCGAACGTCCACGCCTGACCCAGGCCTCGCGCCGTGAGCGTACTGGCGATTACCGTGTCGAGGCTCGCCAGGTAGGCCGACTTGTTGGGAACGGTCTGCTGCCAGCCGAGACTGTCTATGAACGAGAGATACTGGACGGGGAGGACCAGCACTTCCTGTCCTGCCATGCGCTCGAGCGGACGCAGCGCCGTCGGGGACGGACGCTCACCCGCCGCCGAAACCTGATTCGATGGCGGTTTTGCGCAGGCCGCGAGTAGCGCGGCAACGACGAAGATCAGGAACCCTTTCAAGGTCTCACGGGCTGCATTGCGGGAAAGTTAACCGATACTCAATTTCACCGCTCTCGATTCCAAGCACTGAATGCGCAGGGTCCGCACACTCATCGTCTGGTCTCTCGTCGCCGCGGTCGGCGCTGGCAGCTTCGCGCTGCTCGCCCTCTCGCGCGGAGAGACCATCAATGCGGCCTGGCTGCTCGTTGCGGCGGTGTGCACCTATGCCGTTGCGTACCGCTTCTACAGCCGCTTCATCGCAACAAGGATCTTTGCGCTGGATCCGGCCCGGCCCACTCCGGCGGTGCGCCTCAACGATGGCCGCGACTTTACGCCGACCAACCGCTGGATCGTCTTCGGCCACCACTTCGCTGCCATCGCTGGTCCCGGCCCGCTGGTCGGACCGACGCTCGCGGCACAGTTCGGTTTTCTCCCCGGCGCGCTCTGGATAATCATCGGCGTCGCCATCGGTGGCGCCGTGCAGGATTTCGTCATTCTCTGCGCGTCAGTGCGACGCGATGGAAAGTCGCTCGGCCAGATGGCGAGGGAAGAGATCGGACCCGTCGCGGGATACACGGCGCTCGTCGCTGTGCTCGGCATCATGATCGTTCTCATCGCGGTGCTCGCTCTTGTCGTCGTCAACGCGCTCAAGGAAAGTCCGTGGGGAGTCGTGACCATCGGTCTCACCATTCCCACCGCTCTGGTCATGGGCGGCTACCTGCGCTGGCTGCGTCCGCATCGGGTGCTCGAGGCCAGCGCGATCGGCCTGCTGTTGTTGGTGCTCGGAGTGTATGCGGGAAGGTGGGTCGCACAGAATCCCGCCCTGGCGCCGGCGTTCACTCTGAGCGGCAAGACCCTCGCGCTTCTCATCATGGGTTACAGCTTTTTCGCCTCGGTGCTCCCCGTCTGGCTGCTGCTGGCGCCCCGCGATTATCTCTCGGCGTTCGTCAAGATCGGAGTCGTTCTCGCGCTGGCGCTGGGCATCGTCATCGTGCTTCCCCCGCTGCAGATGCCGGCGGTGACCCAGTTCACCGACGGCACCGGTCCGGTGTTCGCCGGCAAGATTTTCCCATTCGCCTTTATTACTGTCGCCTGTGGAGCCATCAGCGGATTCCATGCGTTGATCGCATCCGGCACCACGCCGAAGCTCCTCGCCAGCGAGGGTGACGCGCGGATAGTCGGATTCGGCGGCATGCTCACCGAGTCGCTGGTTGCGGTGATGGCCCTCATCGCCGCCTGCGTGCTCACACCGGGCGTCTATTTCGCGATCAATGCTCCGGTGAGCGCCATCGGAACCACGGCCGCTACCGCCGCGGCAGCGGTGCAGAGCTGGGGCTTCGCGCTCGAGCCCGGTCAAATGCAGGTGCTCGCGGAACAGGTAGGAGAGAATTCGCTGCTCTCTCGCACCGGAGGCGCGCCAAGCCTTGCCGTAGGCATGGCTCATCTCTTCTCGAACGTGCTCGGAGGGCCGACGGCAATGGCCCTCTGGTATCACTTCGCGATCATGTTCGAGGCGTTGTTCATTCTTACTACCGTTGATGCCGGCACGCGGGTCGGGAGATTCATGCTCCAGGATCTGCTCAAGCACGTCTGGTCACCGATCGGGCGCGTTTCGTGGTATCCCGCCGTTGTGCTCTCGAGCGGTCTCGTCGTGGCGATGTGGGGTTACTTCCTCTATCAGGGTGTCATGGATCCACTCGGCGGCATCAATTCATTGTGGCCGCTTTTCGGAATATCCAATCAGCTGCTGGCGGCAGTCGCGCTTTGCGTGGGAACGACGATAATCATCAAAATGGGGAAGGCGCGGTACGCATGGGTGACGCTAATCCCTCTCGCGTGGCTGGTGACGGTGACACTGACCGCCGGCTGGCAAAAGATCTTTTCAAGCGATCCCAGGCTTGGATTTCTCGCCCACGCGCGCATGCTCAGCGCGAAGCTGACGGACGCGGTGCCACTCGGCGCGGGACAGTCCGCCGCCGACATAAGAAGCATGCTCATCAACGACAGAATCGATGCCGCTGTCGCCGCCTTCTTTCTCATCTCGGTGATCGTGATTCTGGCCGCCTCGGCGCACGAATGGTTCGAGGTGCTCAGCGGACGGAAGGTGGCGCGAAGCTCCGAAGTGCCGTTCGCCAAACCGGCTGACAGAGCTTTAGCGAGCTAGGATGGTTAACAACTACCTTCTCCCGCTCTGGATGGTCATCTTTGGCGTCGCCCTCATACGTGATGCCGCGCGCGAGACCGCCGGCGGCGGCAGCGAATCGTTCACCTCTCATCAAGCTCCAACACCATGAAACAGAGCTCGCCATTCGTAATGAGCGTCTTGGCGCTCCTCCTTTCTCCTCCGGTAATCCACACGCAACAAACTCCGGCGTTCGATTTCTCGATCAGGAACATCATGCGCGGGCCAGAGCTGTACGGACGACCGCCGGAGAACGTGCGGTGGAGCGCCGACAACAGGTGGATCTATTTCACCTGGGTCGAGGCGGGCAAGGATTGGCGCGAGCGGCCGGCGCAATTCAGGGTGCGCGCGGTTCCCGGCGCCAAGCCGGAGCGGGTTTCGATTCAGCAGGTCGATTCGACCGGCCCGCGCTTCGCGCAGGGCCAGCGCGCGCACAGCGGCCGCCTCTCGGTGGTCGAGTTCAACGGCGACATCTTCATCAACGATCTCACCACCGGCACCACGCGACGGGTGACCCAGACCGTGGCAGCCGAGCGAAATCCGCAGTTCTCGGCGCGGGATGACCAGATCTTTTTCATCCGCGACAACAACGTCTACTCGATCGAGCTGTCCACCGGGATGCTCCGACAGCTCACCGACATCCGCACCGGACCCGAGCCGACTGATTCGGCGAAAGCCGAGGGACAGCGCGGACGACTCGAGCAGCAGCAACGCGACCTGTTCGAATCCGTGCGCGACCGGATCCGGGCAGACAGCACCGCGCGGGCAGATCGCCTGCTGCGCGAGTCGCTCGGCCTCAAGCCACTTTATCTCCAGCGCGGCGAAGAAGTCTCACGCATCTCGGTGTCCCCAACGGCCGGCGCCGTTCTCGTGACGACGCGCACTCCCACTCAGGCAACGCGGTCCACGGAGGTCCCGCAGTTCGTCACGCGCAGCGGCTTTACCGAGGATCTGCGCGTCCGCACCAAAGTCGGCGACGTCCCGGAGAAGGGCCGCATCGCGATGATCCGCCTGCCAGCCGGGACGGCGAATTGGCTCAAGCCGTTCGGCGCCGCGGCTGACACCACCACCAGCGGGTTCTTCTCTCTTATCGGCTGGAACCGGGTCGGCACGCGCGCCCTCATTCAGTCGTACACCAGCGACAACAAGTCGCGTCTCACCCAGACCGTCGATCCATCGGGTGCGCTCACAACTGTCGAGACCCTTCGCGATTCGGCATGGGTGGGCGGTCCGTGCCGCACGTGCAGCGGGTGGTACGATTCGGGCCGCCGTATCTGGTACACCTCCGAGGCGGAGGGCTTCGCGCATTTGTACACCGTCCTCCCCAACGGGAGCGACCGGCGTCAGCTCACCACCGGGCGGTGGGAGGTGCGCGACGTACAGCTCTCGACCGATGAGAGGTCGTTCTATCTCACCACCAACGAAGTCTCGCCGTTCGAGGAGCACGTCTATCGGATGTCCGTCGGCGGCGGAGCGCGAGAGAAGATCACGACGAAGCAGGGTAAGCACGACGCCGTCGTCTCGAACGACGGCCAGCTCATCGCCGATGTCCACTCCTACGTGAATCGGCCGCCCGAGCTTTTTCTGATGCGCAACCACCCCGGCGCGGAGATGTCGCAGCTCACCACATCGCCAAGCGCCGAGTGGCTCTCCTTTCCGTGGATCGTTCCCGAGCTGGTGATGATACCGGGCTCGGATGGCGTGCAGGTCCCGGCCCACATCTATCGTCCGAGCGACATGAAGGCGCAGCCAAACGGCGCGGGCGTGATCTTCGTCCACGGCGCGGGCTACCTGCACAACGTCGGGCATTTCTGGTCGTCGTATCCGCGCGAGTACATGTTCAACCAACTGCTCGCGTCGAAAGGCTACACGGTTCTCGATCTCGACTACCGCGGCTCCGACGGATATGGACGCGACTGGCGCACCGCCATCTATCGCTTCATGGGCGGGCGTGACCTACAGGATCACGTCGATGCGTCCCGGTACCTCACTCGGAATTTTGGCATTCAGCCCGAGCGCGTCGGCATTTATGGGGGAAGCTACGGCGGCTTCATCACGCTGATGGCGCTCTTTACGGAGCCAAAGATGTTCGGCGCTGGTGCCGCGCTGCGCAGCGTCACTGACTGGGCTCATTACAATCAGGGATACACGTCGAACATCCTGAACCTGCCGCAGCACGATACGCTCTCTTATCGCCGGTCGTCGCCGATCTACTTTGCCGAAGGTCTGGAAGACCCGCTGCTGATGGCTCATGGGATGGTCGACGTCAACGTGCATTTTCAGGACATCGTGCGGCTGACGCAGAGACTGATAGAGCTGGGTAAGACGCGCTGGGAGCTGGCGGCCTATCCGGTCGAGGACCACGCCTTCGTCAGGCCGTCGTCGTGGACGGACGAATACCGCCGGATCTTCGAACTGTTCGAGCGTTATCTACCGACGGGAGCGACGGGCAGGTGATGACTGTCATCCGCACATTTCTGGCGCGGTCGGCGGCCGCGTTGCGCGCAATCGCGGGGGTTCCCGACTACGGCCGCTATCTCGCGCACATGTGCTCCGCCCACCCTGGCGACCGCGTCATGACGGAAACGGAGTTCAACGCCGTGCGCACTGGCGATCGCTACGATCGAGTGGGATCGAGGTGCTGCTAGCCGTTTTGAGTTGGAGGCGGAAGGACAGGCTGTGCAAGGAACGGTATTGCTGGCGTCTCCTATGTAATACCCAACTCCAACGAGCGAGAAATGAGATCAGCAACCCGGTTCTTTGTCTGGTTATCCATGATCATGTCCGTCGCGGGCTCAATCGCCTGCGGAGGAGATGCGGGCAAAGACCGCGACATGACTGCCACCGACGCGGCGACATCAGGCTCCTCATCCCCGGCGCCTCCTGCGATGGGCAGGCCCAGCAACGAAACCGACTTCGCCGGTCAGCGCACCGCCGCGGAACAAGCGAAGGAGCTCCAGGGTGCGGCAACCGGCGCCGCTGGCGGCGCGCCCCAGCAGCCCGGTCTCGATCCGCTCCAGAACATCGGGCAGTTCAACACGGGCGCGACATCGATGATGATTCGCACCGGCCAGGCATTCATCGAGGTCGAACGACTCGACCCAGCGGTTCTCAAGGTGCGTCAGCTCGCCGCACAGGTTGGAGGCTTCATCGCGAATTCGTCCATCAGCGGCGGCCGCGATCAGATCCGGCAGGCCACCTTCGAGATCAAGCTCCCCGCCCCGAAATACGATGAGGCGGTGGGATCGCTTTCGACGATCGGAAAGGTGGAGACCGTGTCGTCGGCCGCGCAGGATGTCGGAGAAGAGTTCGTCGACATGACCGCCCGCGTAGCGAATGCCCGCCGGCTGGAGGAGCGTCTTATTTCCCTGCTCGCCAATCGCACCGGCAAGCTGGACGAAGTGCTGCGCGTCGAGCGCGAGCTGGCACGCGTGCGCGAAGAGATCGAGCGCTACGAGGGCCGTCTGCGCTACCTGAGCGCGCGAGTCGCGATGAGCACGCTCACCGTCACCATCCACGAGCCCGCCCCGATACTCGGCAACAACCCTGGCGAGAATCCGATCGTAGCCGCACTGCGCCGGGCGTGGAGAAATTTCGTCACCCTGGTCGCGTTTCTCATCGCCTCGCTCGGCGTGTTGATTCCGCTTGCCGCCCTCGGCGCGGGAGCGTGGATCGCCTATCGGCGCTGGAGGAAGAACCGCGCGACGTAAAGTCGGTGTCGTAGGCAGCGGACAGCGGGCATCGTATAGCGGGGAGCAGGCAGCTTATCAGTTGCAGTTTGCAGCTGCGGTTGCGTTACTTCGCCACAAGATCCCGATTGTACCACCATACCGCTCGCGAGAGCGAAGTGTAGGCCGTATTGAGCTTCCTCACGCCCCATACCATGCCGCCCACACCAGCAACCATTAGCACCGGCGTGGCCGCACTTCCGGCGCTGCTCGTGGCGGCGACCGCTCCCATTACGAAAGTACCCGCGCCCAGTGCGACCGCGATTGATCCGGGACGGTGGTTGGCGCGAAAGAGTCTCGCTTCTGACTCCGCGCGTCGTGATCCGGCGACGATGCTCTCGACGTTAGCCGTCCTGAACACGCCCGCGGTTCCCACAACGAGGCCTTCTGCTCCCCGAACGATCCGGAAATTTCCCCAGTTCGATTCAAGGCGGAGGGCCCGGGTTTCATAGCTGCTGTCGGACGCCGCTCCAGCTTTCATCAGGTCCGACGCGGACGCTGCTGCATCGCCCCATATCGAGGTCGCCCTGCCCACCTCTCCCTTCTCCGATTGAGCGGAAACGGACGAGGGTAGCAGCAGAGTCATGCAACCTGCGAGAAACAATCTCAGGAATATTTTTGACATAACGATCCTTGAAGGCCAATCGATGGACGCGCGGCCCATTCGGCCACACGTCCATCGACTGTTACGACAAGAAACTCGTCACTCAGCTATCTGGCGAGATCCCGGTTGTACCACCAGATAGAGCGGCCCAGGGCGGTATTGGCCCTGTTAAGCTGCACGGCGCCATACACGGCGAGAACCAGTCCGCCAGCATATGCCGCATCCACCGCGGTTGCGACAGCTGGGTCCATGTCATGGATTCTGGCAGTTAGTAACCAGACGCTAATGGCGGTTAGCCCGACAGTCATCGCCCAGTTGCCACGGCGGGCTCTCTTGCTGAAATCGCGTGCCTCACGAACCGCGTTCTCAGAAGGAGCTACGACATTGGCCAAATCGACTCCACCGCGAAGCCCGCCGATCTTTCCCAGAACCAGTCCATCGCGACCGCGAACGACGACACGATCCCCTTCACGGTTCTCGACGCGAAGGGCGCGAGCATCGTACTCTGGCACGCCGTGTTGCTCCTGACCTTCCATTGTCCCCGTGCCTCCTAAAAGGACGCAGGTACCGATACAAAACGCGAGCAAGATTCGGGGCATTTCTCCTCCTCTAGCGATAGACGATCGTGGCCCGTCCGTTCAGCGTGGTGCCTTTCATGATTACATGCGTGTTGTTCGGGTAGTTGTAACCCGCGTCCTGCTGCAGCACGGCCGCGCCGACAAAATCGTCGTTCGTCCGGAGCCATTCACCCGGGTTTGTGAACACGGCCGCCAGGAAAGCTGCTGCGACCAGGCGCCACTGGAACGGCACTATCCTGAGTGCGACGGAAGAACCCGCGGCTGTCGCCTTCAACAGCTCGATCAGGACCTCGTTGTCGAGCTTGAGGACGCACCCTGTATCGTCGTCCTCCCAGAAAAGGACGTGAAACCCGTCGCTGAACTTGCCGTTGAAGCGAGTGACCTCGTCCCCTGAGAATAGCATCGCTCTGCCTTGCCAGAAGCCTTCGTTCTGATCGAACCACTTCCGGTAGTCATAAGTCGCCTCTCCCGAGCACGATAGATCTTCGCCGACCTGTGGCTTCCCCTGGTCGGTCGGACCATGAATGTGAACCTCGATCTCCGGACTCCCGCGGGTCCACGGCTCGTGGATATCGAGAATCCGCGAGAACTCGAGATACAATCCAGGCTGCACGCCCGGCAGCGGTCCGCCAAGGTTCGAGCTGCCACCACTGCCGCCTCCGCCACCACCGTCGCACGACCCGCACGATATCACGGCCGCTGGGCTGGAAGCTCGGCGGCATCAGCGTACCGATCGCCTGACCATTTCGATCCTCGATGTTCTTCGAGCCAATCGGCATCGGTTGATCGAACCGCGTTTCCGAAGCGACGATCGAGATCGTGGGCTGTGTCGGTTCAGTCGATGCATCGAGTCGGATCTCCTGCCCCCTCCCGTTAAATGCCACGATCGCGTCGTCCTCCTCGAGCTGCGTCGCTACCAGAAGCTCTCCATCCCCGACCCATTCTTCCCGGTGCTTGCGCACCGGCATGTAGAGCTCGAGAGAGCGAACCTGGTCCAGTGTCGTCAGAATCGCGTCAGCCGACCGGTCACCCGTAGTGCCCATACGGCGCAGCAGCTGCTGTCCATCCGCGCTGCGAAGGTATCGGCCCAGCTCCAGCTTGTGCTCCTTGAACGGCGCCGCGCGCAAATCCTTTTTCAGCCGATGCCGAAGCTCCCTGTCGGCGAGCGAGATCGCGACCAGCCGCCCGATTTTCGAGAGCGCCGCGCGCTCCGCCACCGTGGCGTCCTGACCTCCGTCCGCGACTCCCTGTGTCGATGCCGATGGCGCCGCTATTCGCTCGACGCCATCCGCGCAGGCGACGACTGCCACGATAAACGACAATCCAGCGACCCTGCCGCGGTTCCTGTGCTTCATGCTTTCCTCCTCTGGCGAGTGGTGCGACCGATAACGCGCGCACACTAGCCGGGAAGAAACGAGGAACCGTAATCGGGGAAGCGCTTATGAGATCACTTCACCTCGCGGACCATGCGACCGGGAGCGACGAACGCCATGAGCAGCGCCGCAAACAGAGCCAGCGCAGCGCCGAATACGAACGCACTGGGTGAGCCCGAGCGGTCCCAGATCGCGCCGAAAATCAGTGAGGCGGGCAGCGCGCCCAATCCGATCGCGAGATTGTACCAACCATAAGCGGCGCCGCGCCGCACCCGCGGGACGAGATCGGCGACGAGCGCTTTCTCCGTCCCCTCCGTCATACCGTAGAAGAGTCCATAGACGGCGAAGAGCACCCACGCCTGCCACGCCGCCGTAGCCCAGCCAAAAGCGAAGTAAACCGCCGCGTACAGAATCCAGCCGCCGATGATGAGAGGCTTGCGACCGATCGTATCGGAGAGCTGTCCGCCATAGGTTCCGGTGGCGGCTTTCACCAGGTTGAGCAGCGCCCAGAGAATCGGCGCCAGGGCGATCGGAACTCCCAATTGATGCGCGCGCAGCAGCAGGAATGCGTCGGTGGAGTTGCCGAGTGTGAAGAGCAGAACGACGACGAGGAAGCTCCAGAACCGGCGTGAGAACCTCTGAGGTGAAGCTGTCGCTCCCGCGTCGGCTGCCGCTTTGTCTCCGGCCTGCGTGCGCGGAACGTCGCGCACAATGAGGATGAGAATGGCGACGGCGATCGCCGCAGGAATCGACGCCAGCCAAAACACGTTTCTGATCGCCTGTTCGTCGCCCGCGCCGAGACCGGTGGCCGTGAACGACTCCACTCCCTGCACCTTGAGAAACAGAAACGCGACCAGCGGTCCGAGCACCGCTCCCGCGTTGTCGGCCGCCGCGTGGAAGCCGAACGCGCGTCCCCGCACCTCGGCTGGCGCGGAGTCGGCCAATAGCGCGTCACGCGGAGCAGTACGGATTCCCTTCCCGATGCGGTCCGTAACGCGGAGCGCCAGCACCTGCGTCGCCGTTTGCGCCAGCGCGGTGAATGGCCGGACGATCGACGCCAGCGCGTAGCCGGCGACAACCAGAGGCTTTCTGCGTCCGATTTTGTCCGACCAGGCGCCGGTGATCACCTTGAGCAGCGAGGCTGTCGATTCCGCCGCTCCTTCGATCGCTCCGATGAAGCTAGCGTTCGCGCCGAGCACGCCGGCGAGGAACACCGGCAGCAGAGGATAGATCATCTCCGTGGACGCATCGGTGAAAAAGCTCACGGCGCCCAGGCCAAGCACGTTTCGGCCGAGTTTCGGCCGCTTTGTTCGCTCCGTTTGCGGCGCTACGATGCGCGCACTTCCGAGTGATCCCCCACGGTGACTTCGCCCGCTACGCCAACGAGAATTGTCTCGTCCCCGACGAGGGAATTGGTCAGCACCGATCTCGTTATCTTCGACTTCGAGCCGATGATCGAATGGCTGATCTCGCTCTCCTCGATGACCGCCCCCGCGCCGATAGAGACGTTGGGACCGATCTTCGACTTCCTGAGCTTCACTCCCTCCTCGATGTGAACGGGAGGAATGATGGTCGAGTCTCCGATGTCCTTTGGCTGGCGTGACCGTCCGCGCGCGAGCATCGCCTGGTTGGTCTCGATCAGGGTGTCGATCTTCCCGGCATCGTACCATCCCTCGACGTCGACGACCTGAATCCTGGCGCCCTTGTCGATCATGTACTGGAACGCGTCGGTGAGAAAGTACTCGCCCTGATTCTTCGGCTGGCTCAGGACGTGATCTATGCCCTCATACAGCAGCTTCCAGTTCTTGATGTAATAGAGGCCGATGTTCGCGCGCTTGGAGATCGGGGTCTTCGGCTTCTCGACGATCTTCGTCATGTTCCCGCTCTTGTCGGTCACGACGACGCCGAACCGCTGGTAATCCTCCACCTCCTTCACCCAGATGATCCCGTCGGCGTCGACGGTTTTCACCTTGGTGAGGTCGGCGTCGAAGATCGTGTCGACGAAGACGATCAGCACCGGCTGGTCGACGTAAGGCTTGGCCAGTGCGACCGCGCCGGCGGTGCCATCCTGTACCTTCTGCTCGACGAACACCGAGGGAACGTCCATCTCGGAGCGGGCGAACTGCTCGACTTTCTCCTTGAGATGGCCCGTGATGTAGATCACCTGCTCGACGTTCCCCAGCTTCTTCAGCTCGTCGAGCACGTACGACATGACGGGCTTGCCGGCGACTTTCATCATCGGCTTCGGAATGAGATGCGTGTGGGGACGGAGCCGCGTTCCCTTGCCGGCCAGCGGGATTATGACCTTCACGGAGCGCTCGTCCCTTCGCGTCCGTATTTGTCGCTCAGGCGTACTACGTCGTCGAGCTCGGGCGTCGACACTTCAAGCACGTCACAGTCGGTCACGGCCACCATCTGGTGAACGGTCCCGGGCGTGATCCTGAACGACTCCCCGACCTCGAGCTTCACGTCCTCGAGCCGGTCCCTTTTCGAAGGATCCTTCTGTACGCGGTAGATGATCTCCCCGGAAAGCAGGTAGATCGTTTCGTCCTTTTTGTTATGGAATTGCACTGAGAGCTCATGTCCGGCGTTGATGTGGAGAATCTTGCCGACGTACCGGTCGGACCGGGCCCATATCGTCTCGTGCCCCCACGGCTTCGGCACTTTGACCACGCTGACGCGGCCTGTTTTGGCCGGGCCACCCCCGGTCCCGCGACCTCGTTCTGCTTTAGGCATGCATAAATATCGCCCCGTCGTGTCACTGGAGGCTAACTGGCGCGGGCATGCTTTCTGCCCCCGCGTAGCGTATGATCCTCTCGCCAAAGCACCTTCCACGCCTGGCGTCGACGCTGGGACTGTTCACCAGTTACGGCCTCCGCGATTTCGCCAATCGCCAGGGCCTGATGAACCTCGATGGAGCCGGTCTCGCCGCAACCGACGGATCGGAGGACGGCGAATCGGCTGACAAGGCGAAGGCATTCCGCGAGAGGCTCGTCGATCTCGGGCCGGCTTACATAAAGCTCGGGCAGGTCCTCTCTACCCGGCCCGACCTCCTCCCCCGCCAGTACATCGACGAGCTCGAGCACCTTCAGGACGCCGTCCCGCCAATGCCTTACGAGGTGGTCGAGACCACAATAGAGGAAGAGCTCGGCGCGCGCATCAGCAAGCTGTTCGCGTCATTCGAGACGGAGCCGTTGGGAAGCGCCAGCCTCGGCCAGGTTCACGCGGCGGAGCTCCGCGATGGACGCAGCGTCGTGGTGAAGGTGCAGCGCCCCAATCTGCGTGAGCAGCTGAGTGACGACATCGAGTTCTTCCGCGATCTGGCGACCTTCCTCACCGCGCACACGGGGGCCGGATCGCGCGTCGATCTCGTGGGCGTCGTGCAGCAGGTGGAGCGCGCGCTGGTCGACGAGCTCGATTACCGCACCGAGGCGAGAAACGCGGCGTCTTTCAGAAGATCGCTGGCGACGTTCCCGCACATCCTCATTCCGCGCGTCATCGACGCTTACACGACGCACAAGGTTCTCACCACCGAGCGCATCAAGGGCGTGAAGATCGATGCGATTCCGCCGGTCAGCCGCATCGAGCACGATTTCTCCGGGCTTGCCGAAGAGTTCGCGCACGCGTACCTGCACCAGATCACCGACAGCGGACATTTTCACGCCGATCCGCACCCGGGAAACGTGTTCGTCGTTCTCCCCGGTCGCGAGAACCCGAAGACCCCTGCGGAAGCGGCCGATGACGACCGCCGGGAGCAGGCACGACCGGGCGCGACGGCGCTGACGGAGTCGGAGAACGCCGCCAAAGCCGCGGCCGTTCCCGCCCCGCCGCGCGACGACCCGAAGCTGGCGCTCATTGATTTCGGAATGACGGCGCACCTCACCGGCAAGATGCGCGACAACGTAGTGCGGCTGCTGCTGGCAATGGCCGAGAACAACGGGGACGCCGCGGCGGAGACATTGATCGAGATCGGTGAAGCGCCGGACGAGTTCGACCGCGCGGCGTACGTACGGGACGTCTCGGCGCTGGTCGCCAAGCACGCAAATCAGACGGTGGAAGAGACGCCGGCCGGGATCATTCTCTACGAGATGATCTCGATCGCATTTCGCGAGGGGCTCAAGCTCCCCGCCGAGCTCACGCTCCTCGCCAAGGCGCTGTTCAACTTGGACGCCGTTACGAGAGCGCTCGACCCCGGCTTCAACCCCACCGAGTCGATCCGCGACTACACGAGCGAGATCGCCAACAAGCGCGCGAAGCGCGACATGTCGCCGCGCCGGCTGTTCCAGATCGCGGCGGAGACCTCCGACCTGATGCGCGCGCTGCCACACCGGCTCGACCTTTTCACACAGAAGCTGGTCGCCGACGATTTCGGGGTGCGCGTCGACACTCCGCAGCTGGGGTCGCTTTTGCTAGGACTGGAGAAAGTCGCCAACCGCATTTTCACCGGACTCGTGCTGGGAGGACTGCTGGTCGCGAGCGGCTTGCTACTCCAGTATCAGCGCCGGCTGGGGATGATCGGATTCATACTCGCAGCCGTAATCGGGATGTGGATGGTGGTCACCATCATGATCAGCGACAGGAAGAGTAAGAGACGGAAAGGGAAAAGCTAAAGACGAACTGAAGACTACCGGCGGGGGGCTGTGGGCGGGCCGGCTGTGGGCTGCGGGCGAATCCACATCAGTCCCAGCCCAGGACGAGCTTTCCGAATGTCTCGTTTGACTCCATTAACTCGTGGGCGGCGCGGATTTCCTGGAAGGAAAGAACCCGATCGACGACGGGTGTGATCTTACCGGTCTCGAAGAGCGGCACAACATGCTCGGAGAAATCGCGAGCGAGCTCGATCTTTTCTTCCAGCGGTCGGGATCGGAGCACTGTCCCCACGATTGTCAACCGTTTTCTGAGCAGCGCGCCCATGTTGAATTGCGCGGTCGCGCCACCGGTGAGTCCGACGACGACGATTCTCCCGCGCAGCGCCAGCACACGCAGATTTCCCTCGAGATAGCTCCCGCCGACTAGATCCATCACGGCATCCACGCGCTCTGCGCCGACCGCCTTTTCGATCTGTGCCGGCCAATCCTCACGCGACGAGTCGATGGCGACATCGAGACCGAGCTTCTTCGCCCGCTCGAGCTTTCCTGGTGAGCGCGCGGTTCCAACCACTGTCGCTCCCGCAACCCGGGCGAGCTGCAGACCCGCCGTTCCAACTCCGCTCGCCACCGCATGAATGAGCAACATCTCGCCGGCCTGTAGTTTCAGGCGATTGAACAGCGCGTCGTACGCGGTGAGAAATGCTTCCGGGATCGCTGCTGCCTCTTCCCACGCCATCCCGCCGGGAATCGGCATCGCTTCGCGCTCGTGTACGCACAGAAATTCGGCGTGTCCGCCGCCACCGACGATTCCCATCACGCGATCGCCGGCTTTCCACAGGCTCGCCGCCTGTCCCACAGCGTCCACCTCGCCTGCGTACTCCATTCCGCTGATGTCAGCCGGCGCGCCGGGTGGGACGGGATAGTTTCCTTCGCGCTGCAGGATGTCCGCGCGATTGAGCGCAGACGCTCTGACGCGCACGCGAACCTGTCCGACTCCAGGCTCGGGTATCGGACGCTCCTGCATTTCGAGCACTTCAGCGTTGCCGGGTCGCGTGATGACGATCGCTTTCATTGCCGTCGCGCTTCGACGGCCATCTACTCGTATCTGAGCGATTGAATCGGATCGAGGCCCGCTGCTCGCCGCGCCGGCCAGACGCCGAACAGAACGCCGACGAACCCCGAGAAGAAGAAGGCCAGCAGGATCGAAGAAGGCGCCACCGCGGTGTTGAAGTTCCCGAACTGTGCGAGCGCGATCGCCCCCGCCCAGCCGAACAGAATGCCCCCTACCCCGCCGAGGAGACATAGCACCACCGCTTCGATGAGAAACTGGAGGAGGATGTTGCGCGGCGTCGCGCCCAACGCCTTTCGCACGCCGATCTCACGGGTCCGCTCGGTGACCGATACCAGCATGATGTTCATGATGCCGATGCCACCGACGAGCAGGCTGACCGCCGCAATTCCCGAGAGCAGGAAGGTGAAGATCTGAGTGGTCTCGCCCAGCGTGCTTAGAAAGTCCGCCTGACTCCGGATCTGGAAGTCGTCGTCGACGCCAGGCCTGAGCCGGTGCTCGCGACGCAGCACCTTCTGAATCTCCGCCATGGCGTTGGGGATCTTCTCCTCGTTCACCGCGATGACGCCGATCTGACGAACGCGATCGCTTCCGAAAACGCGGAACTGCGCGGTGCCAAGCGGTATCAGCACCTGATCGTCGGGATTCCCGAAGCCGCCGGTGGCGCCCTTGGCTGCCAGCACTCCAATCACCTCGAACTGAATGCCTCTCAGCCGCACGTTCTGGCCAACCAGATCGCTCGGCGATTGCGATCCCAGCTCCTCGGCCGCGGTAGCGCCAAGCACTACCACCCGACGGCTCTGACTGTCATCCAGCTCGGTGAACATGCGCCCGGACGCCAGCCTGTATTTCCTGACCTCGAGATAATTCGCGGTCGTGCCGATGACCTGCGTATTGGTGTTGAACGTGAGATGCTGCACCTGAAAGTTGCGAGACATCTCGGGCTGAACCGCGGTGATGAGCGGACTGTTCGCCGCCTCGAGGGCTCGCGCATCGGCGATCGTCAGCTCGGCCCGATCGGTCTCGGCGGCGATGCCGGCGCGGACGACCCGGCCCGGAAAAACCGTCAGCAGCGTCGTTCCCAGGGCGCTAATCCGGGCGTTGACCGATTGCTGCGCGCCGCGTCCGAGCGCCACGACGGCGATGACCGCGCCCACACCGATTACAACTCCCAGCATCGTCAGAAAAGACCGGAGCTTGTTCGCCCTGAGCGCACCGAGCGCTACACCAATGGTTTCGCCGAGCAGCATTTCGATTCCTCCGCCTTATCTTCCCGGCCCGCGACCGCCGCCACCGCCACCGGCAGCGCCGGCGGCGGGCGGGGTCGTCTGCTGCAGGCCGGTGTTCCGAGCCGCACCGATGCGAGCTTGCAGGGCATCGCGCTGCGCCTGCAGTACCGCCACGCCTACCAGCGCAACCTGCTCGCCAAGCTCGAGCCCGCTCATGACTTCAGTGTACTCGAAGTCGCTGATGCCGGTCCGAATGGGACGTGGCGCATACTTGTCTTCTTTTTTCACGAAGGCAATCTGCATCCCGCCCCCGCGGCCGCCGCTGCCGCCGGGGCCCTGCCCCGCCGCCCCGCCTCCACCTTGAGACGCGGCGGGTAATGCGGATGCCGTTTGTCCAGCGGCTCCGCCCAAATTTCCGCCAGCGGCGAACCTGCGCACGGCCGGGTTCCCCGCCCCCGCCCCCGCCCCGGCAGAATCGCCGGCGGCCCTTCGCCTGCGGCGAGCTCCGGCGGCGGTGTCGCCGGACGCAACACGTCCTCCGGCCGACTCCCCACGCCTGCTCGCGAACGATGCGCGTAACGCGCCCTGGATCGAGTCGGGATTGAGTCCGAGAGCTGGCGCCACAGTCGCTGCATCACGCATCGTGCGCACCGCTTCGCTCGGAATGGCGAGGACGTTGTCCCTGCGCACCACCTCCATCACTACTTCGCCATTCATGCCGGGCTTGAGAGCGCCATCCAGATTGGTGAGGCTCACCAGCACCGGGAACATCGTCACGCTCTGCAGCACGACCGCCTGCGGCTCGACCTTCTCGACCACGCCCTGAAATCTGCGATTGGGGAACGCGTCGACCGTCACGGTGGCCATTTGTCCGGGCAGCACGTTGCCAATGTCCGTCTCGTTCACCATCGCCCGCATTCGTACCTTGCTGAGATCCGCCATCTTGAGGATCGTCGTGCCGCCGCTCGCCGACGAGGTCGCCGACGTGATCACCGTTCCCTCGGACACGGGCCGCTCGATAACGGTGCCCGCGGTGGGCGCGGTGATGGTCGCGTCCTGGAGCTGCTGCCGGGCGATGTCGAGCGCCGCGCGAGCCCTCACCACTGCCGCGTCCGCATTGGCGAACCCGAGCGTCGCCGCTTCCATCTCCTGCTCCGTGATGATCTTCTGCTGATAGAGATCGCGCGACCGGTTGCGCTGCGACAGGGCGACCGTGCGCGCAACAGTCGAAGAGTTGAGCTCCGCGGCCGCCTGGTTATAGCGGCTCTGCACGTCGCGCGCATCGATCTGCACCAGCAGGTCGCCACGCTTCACAACGGAGCCGACGTCTACCGGCATGTTGGTGATCTGCCCCGATGCCCGCGATTTCACCTCGATCACGGTGACCGGCTCCACCACGCCGTTCGCCTGCGCGCTGAGCACGATGCTGCGCCGCTCGACCGGCGCGGTCTCGATCACCAGCGCCGTTTCCTTTTTCTTCGCACATCCAATTGCCGTGATTGCGATTATTCCCGAGAGAACCAAACGCAAAAACGGACAACGCAACAACGGTAAACTCATAACGCGATCCGATTTTTCCACGCGCATCATTGTAAATCCCGCCCGATCAGTGCCTCGAGCTGCGCCCGCGCTATCCTATAGTCGTACCTCGCCTGAATGAGTGCCTGCTGCGCCTGCGCGAGCGCGGTCTGCGAGGTGAGAAGGTCCAGCAGCGTCGACGCGCCGATGTTGTAGCGCTGCTGCTGCACGCGAACGTCTTCCTCGGCCGCGGCAACCGATGCCGCCTGCACCGCCACCCGCTGCGATGCGCTCCGCAGTGTGCCGATGTTCTGCGTCAGCGTCTCCTGCGCGCGGAGCTCGGTATCCTTCAGCGTAGCCTGGGCGTTGGTCTCCGCGACTTTCGCGCGCACCACCTGCTCCTCGCGCTGGAATCCATTGAAAATCGGATACGAGAGCGAGAACGACAGCCGCCCGTTGTACGAGAACGGATCGCTGCCAAACCCGAATCGCGGATCCACGCCGCTCCCGCTCCGCGAGTAGCTTGCGCTCAGCGAAGGCAGGTAGGTCGCCTTCGACGCCTTGCGCGATTCCTCGGCCGCGTCGAGGTTGGCCCGCGCCTCTTCCACCGCCGGTCCGTTCCTGGCCAGCGCCGCCAGCTCTCCGCTGTCAGGAAGAGCGGCCATGTTCTCCTGCACGGAGCTTGGGTCTGCGGTCACAGGCTGCTCCGAGCCGACCAATCTGGTAAGCGCGGCGTTCGCGCTCGACAGGTTGTTCTGCGCCGTGATCAATGCGAGCTGTGCGTTGCCGACCTGGATCACTCCGCGCAGCGAATCGGATCGCGTGGCGACGCCGGCGTTGACCTTGGCGATCGACGACCGGAACTGCTGTTCCGCCTGGTCCATCTGCACCCGAGCGGCGTCCTGACTCTCCAGTGCCGCGAGCACGGCAAAGAACTGCTGCTTTACCTGGAGCGCGATGTCGTATCTCACCGCGACACGGTTGGCCTCGGCTGCCTCGATTGCGGATTTCGAGGTGCGCAGGTCGTACAGCCTCTGTCCGCCGTCGAACAGGGTCATGTTCATGCTGAGACCCGTGCTGTTTGTGGGCGCGGAAGCCACCTCCACCTGCTCACCGTTCTGATTGATGCGTGTCAGGCCACCCCCGATCTGATAGACGCGGCCAGCGCTGAGCGACGCGCTGGGCATGATCGCGCCGATGGCCGACACTCTCGCCGCACGGCTCGTCCTCTCGTTTCCTTCCGCCTGAACCGCCTGCGGCGAATTGCGCAGAGCAAGGCGAATGGCCTCGGCCAGCGCCAGCGGGCGGGCGCTGTCGGGGCTTGGAGTCCGGCCTGGCTGCAGTCCGGGCTGGAGCCCGGGTCGCACGTCTTGTGCGGCAGCTTGCGGAGCAGCGTACAGAAGGAAAGCGACGGTCAATGAGGGCAACGCCACCCGGAGCCGCGCTTTGAGTGTCTGGTTCATGGGAAAGGCGGAATTTTTGAGCTGAATTGAAAAGGCCGCACCGACTGTGCGGCCCTTCAATTAGTACGCCCAAACCCCCAGGTATGCTGGGAACGGCACCCGTCGCAGTCTCGTTTTCAGGACCTCAGCGCGTAGCCGAGGCGATCATCCTGCTCTTGAGGGTGGCCAGACGCCGGCGGACGGAGCCGTCCATGACCGTGTCGCCCACCTTTACGATTACGCCGCCGAGGATGGCCGCGTTGAGCGTGATGTGGGGCACCACCCGCTTCCCGAACAGCCGCGAGAGCTGTTTGGTCAAGGCCTCACGCTCGGCGGCGGCCGGCTCGCGCGCGACGGTAACGTTGGCGTGCACCCGGTCTTCCGACTCGTCGATTAACGCGCGGTATTCAATCGCAATCGCGGGAATGAGCATCTGGCGCCGCTTGCCGACCAGCGTCTCGAGGAACCGCAGGAAGGGGCGAGGCACCCGCTTCCCCAACGCTTTGCCGAGCACCTCGATCTTCTGCGCGGCGGAGATCTTAGGCGATTCCAGAAACGTGCGGAGCCGCCGGTCCTCGCGCATGGCGGTTCCCAGCGCTTCGATCAGCGCGCCCCATTCCTCCTGCGCCTTCTCTCCGTTCCGCTGCGCCAGAACGAGCAGAGTCTCGGCGTAGTTGCGGCCGATCGTCGCGTCGTTCATGCGGGCCCCAGGCCACTCAAAGAAAGTGAGGTCATCCGCGCTTGGTCTCGGTGACGGGAATCGAGGACAGGAAGCTTTCGACGATTTTCCGGTTCGACTGGTCGTCGAGATTTTTCTCGATGACTTTGCTGGCGCCGGCGATGGCGAGATCGATCGCCTCACGCCGCATCTCGCTGATGGCGCGCTCCTTCTCGCTCTCGATCTCGCGCCGCGCCCGGTCCAGCATAGCCTGCTGCTGCTGGTGGGTCTCCTCGATCATGTCGGCTCGCAGCTTCTCACCGACCTGACGCCCCTCGACGATCAGCTTCTGCGCTTCCCCGCGCGCGGTCTCGATCTGCCGGTGGTGCTCGGCCAGGAGTTGGGCAGCTTCCTCCCGATCGCGCTTGGCGCCTTCGATCGCTTCCTCGAGCGCCTTCTCCCGGGCTTCGACCGCGGCCGTGATCTGCGGGAACACCAGCTTGCCGAGGACGAAAAGGAGGATGAAGAAGACAATGAGAGTCCAGAACATCAGCCCGCCGTTGGGGGACAGCAGATTCACCTTTTCTGGAGTGGCTCCAGTTGAGACGGGATGTTGGAGGAGGAACAGGATTAGGAGGTTCATTGGATGGTTCTGGCTACTGGTTAGTTACGGTTGCTTTTTGCGTCGTGAGTCTACCGTTGTTGCGTTTTCCGTTTTTGCGTTTTGGCCTCCTGTTCGATCGCCTCTCAAACGCAACAACGGATAACGCAAGAACGGTCAACTCAAAACGCAAAAAGAGTATCTCGGTGTCTTAGAACTTTCCCTGAATAAGGAACGCGATGACGATTGCAAAAAGTGCTGCCCCTTCAATGAGCGCCGCGAAGATGATTGCTCCGGTCTGAATGCGCGCTGCCATCTCCGGCTGGCGGGCCATCCCGTCCATCGCCTGTCCGGCGAGTCGTCCGATACCAATACCCGCGCCGATGACGGCGAGACCCGCGCCAATGCCGGCGCCCATCATCGCCCATGCGCCGGTGTAGCCAGCTCCATACCCGCTTTCCGTACCGGGAATTACCTGCAACAGCGAAAAGATGGTCGACATGCTTGTATTCCTCTTTCGTGCTCAGTGATATGTCATGCTCGCGATCTTTCGACCGCCACCCGTCACCGGGACGATGAATGTCCCAACGAGCTTCTCCGGCCGCTCGGCCGGATACCTACGCGAAGTTGAGCCGGCCCCGCGTCAGTGCGCACCTTCCCGGATCAGTCCAATGAAGACACTGGACAAAAGCGTGAAGATGAACGCCTGCAGAAATGCAACGAACAGCTCGAGTAGCATGATGCCCAGCGCCATCGCCACCGGCGCCAGCGCCAGGTAGTAGCTCCCGAACGTGAAGATGAGGCTTATCAGGGCGAGGACGACGATGTGCCCCGCGATCATGTTGGCGAAGAGACGGATCGCCAGCGCGAACGGCTTGGTGAACTTTCCGATCAGCTCGATCGGCGTGAGGATCGGCGAGATGAAGATCTTCATTGGCAGCGACATGTCGTGCGGCCAGAAGACAATCGTGTTTATGTACTTCTTCCCCAGCGTTCTCATCCCTGCGATCTCGACCGTGATGAACGTGATGATCGCGAGTGTAGCGGTGACGGAGATGTTGCCCGTTGCGGTCGACTGGTAGGGAATCAGACCGAGCAGGTTGCAGAAGAGGATGAAGAAAAAAAGTGTAAGGAGGAACGGCACGTAGCCGTTTCCATGGCGGCCGACGTTGGGCAGAATGACTTCGTTCCGGATGTAGAGCACGAGGCCTTCGAGCCCGTTGGCGAGTCCTTTCGGCGCCCGTCCTCCCTCTGTCTTCTGGCGATGCCCGCGCAGGGCGAGCAGCATCATTCCGACACAGAGTATCGCCGCGATCCAGAGCATCACCACGTGCTTGGTGGGCGAGATGTCGATCGCGAAGCTGCCGATGTGGATCGGGTCCCAGTGCGGGAGCTCGTACGAGCAGACCCACCCGGTGTCGAGGCATGGGTACTCCAGGTGATGGGAGTCCGCGATGTGCGGTGTGATGAAGTCTTTGCCGTCAGCGGACATTATCGAGCAAGAGAGGTTCAGCCATCATCGTGAGAAAGAAAAAGACTGCGAGACTTACGAGCGCCGCATCGAGCGGCAGCTGCATCACTCTTGCCACGAGCGCAAACAACACCAGCGCCATCAGCCGTATCACGGCTCCCATTCCCCAGCGGATCATCAGCTCGCCGGCTGGCCCCTGCCCCGTTTTCCCCGGCGCCACCAGGGCGTAGGCGCCGAGCTGTACTGCGAAAGCCAGTCCAGCGCTGACGAGCATGGCGTAGTGCTGCTCCGGTGTCGTGAAAAACATTCGCAGAACGAGTGTCGCCGCAATGATGATCCCTGCCGCGACGGCGGCGAAGACACCGAGCGATCTCTTGGTGCTCACCGCCCTCTCGCTTCGTCGTCTTTCTTCTGTGCCGCGGTGATCTTGCGGTACATGTTGTAGAACGCCGCACCGGCGCCGAGGAAGACTCCGACGATGGTGAAGACGGGTTTGGTTCCGATCCGGTCATCCAGCCATTGTCCGGCGAACAGGAAAGCGATGATGGCGACCGCGAACTGGAGCCCGACGCCGGCGAAATCGGCGCCGGAGAGACCCCCAGGAGAGGGCGGGCGTCCCTGCCGTTTCTCGTCTTCCATTGAAAGGAAATTTAGTTACTTGTGAATTTTTTCACAAGCGAGCTCAAGTGGGCCCATTCCTGCACTATAGTAGACTCGAGTGTAGTTACGTCCACGCGGATTTTTCTCGCCAGCCCGCGTACTCGCTGTCGTAGCGAGAAGACAGCATCCGGCGCTTCTGGCGACGCCGTACTCAGCAGGCGGAACCTCCATGGCCAGCACCGAAACGCACCTGGGGCGCCCAGCGCCCGGCAAATCCAACGATACCGCAGCTCGCGGCCAGTCGAGCCTCGCGCTCGCGATAGAGACAAACGGGGAGCTCGAAGCTTCGGGCCAGCCAAAACCTCGCGCTGGCCAGCGGATCAGGCTCGCCGATTTCATAACTGCCGAGCGCGAGTCGATCCTGAAGGAATGGGAAGCGTTCGCCCGGACCTGCGCACCGGCCAGCACCTCGATGGACATCACCGCGCTGCGCGACCACGCCGGCGCGATGCTGACAGTAATCGCCGAGGATCTTTGCACCCCGCAGAACGAGCACGAACAGGCCGAGAAATCGAAAGGGAACGCACCGGATGAAGTCGAGAAGACCGCCGCGGAGCACCACGGAGCCGATCGCGCTGAGAGCGGCTTCACCACCGATCAGATGGTCTCCGAGTACCGGGCCCTCCGCGCCAGCGTCATCCGACTCTGGACCAAATCACAGGGCGAAATCCTGCCCAGCGACCTCGAGGACCTGACGCGGTTCAATGAAGCAATCGACCAGGCGCTGGCTGAATCCATCACCCGCTACACCCAGGACCTCGATCACTCCAAGGAAATGTTCCTCGCCATCCTCGGCCACGACCTGAGAACGCCGCTTGGTGCCGTGATGATGTCCGCCGAATTCATGCTCGAAACCAAGGAGCTAAGTGAGCCGCACCTTACGCTCACGACCCGCATCTCCAGCAGCGCCAAGCGCATGAACAAGATGATCGGAGCGCTGCTCGACTTTACGAGAAGCCGCCTGGGCGGCGGCATCCCGATCGAGCGCGCGGACATCAACATGGGTAAGGTCGTTCACGACGTCGTAGACGAGATGGCGGCTGCCCATCCGGACAGGACAATCAAGGTCGACGCCCGGGGATCGCTGCGTGGTGAATGGGATTGCGCGCGCATGAGCCAGGTTCTGAGCAACCTGATCGGCAACGCGCTGGAGCACGGCGCCGTCCGGACAAACGCCACCGTAGACGTCCATGGCGATGAAAACACAGTCACGATCGCGATACACAACCGCGGGACCACGATTCCGCCCGAAGAGCTGAACGGAATCTTTAACCCGATGAAGCGCAAGCGGGTGTCAGCTGCTTCCGCCGGAGGCGCTGCCGGAAATCTCGGCCTGGGTCTCTACATCGCAGACCAGATCGTTCACTCGCACAAGGGCTCGATCGGTGTGCAATCGTCAGAGGCGGACGGCACGACCTTCACGGTCCGTGTGCCGCGCCGCGGATAGCGCGCTCGTCTCCCCGCTGCCGATCACTTCCGCTTGAAACCGATCTCATCGGAGCGCGCAATGTCGATTTCATATCGCGTGGATGTCTGTTTCCTATCAGAGTGTGCGGTGCACGCCGAACAGTGGCCGAAGAAAACTCAACAGTCCGCAAGTGCATGCGCATCGCCAACTTACAAGTTGCTTTTTCGGTTGACTGAGCGTCCATGAATTGATATGTTGCGATGTTGCGCGTCTCACGCTCCGTGAGAGTCATCCGTCCGCCGACTGTCGCTCGCCGCAAGAAATTCAACGAAGTCAATGCAAAAGCGTTTAATCCTGCCACTGATACTAGCCGCCGCCTCTCTCTTCTCCGTGCGCGGCACTTTCGCACACGACGACAACGAGCCGATAGCCACCAGCCGCGGATCCCTCGACGGGAAGGAAGAAGTCCTCGCTACCACGTTCGATGTCATTCGGCAGAATGATGATGCGGAGTCGCTCAAGTTCGCGCTCAGAGTGGTGAACAACACCAAGAAGATGGTGGAAATCCACTTCCCCGACGGCCAGACCCACGACTTCATCGTCAAGGATTCCGCCGACAAGGAAATCTGGCGCTGGAGCGAAGGGCGCATGTTCACCCAGGCCATGCGGAGCAAGACCCTGAAGGGCAAGGACGAGACGGTTTTCGAGGAGAGCTGGGAGACAACTGGACACCACGGCACGTTCACCGCCGTCGCGATCCTCCGGAGCGAAAACTTCCCGGTCGAGACGACCGTACAGTTCACGCTCCCGTAAAAGCCCGCAGCCAACAGCCGGAACGCCGACAGCACCCGGCCGGTAGTCTTCAGTAAGCGCGCCCACCGGGCGCTTTTTTTCCGCTTACTCTCCTGGATCGTTCGCGCATCACCTCAGTCGGCGCGGAGGTGAAACGTCACTTCGACCGTCGTTCCTTTGCCTGGCGACGAGCTTACCGAGTAGATCGCGCCCGCGTGCGTCGCCATCTCATTCATGTCCAGCAGCCCGAGACTCTCCCCCGCCTCGGCGCGAATTTTGGCCGCGCCGACGTTGAACCCGACGCCGTCGTCGGAGATGGCGAGATCGAGCAGCCGCGGCGCCAGGCGCATCGAGACGCGAACGTTTGTCGCTTTGGCGTGGCGCGCGACATTGGTGAGCGCCTGCTGGACGATGCGGAACGCCGTTGTCTCGACCGCTTCATCGAGATGCTGGCGGCCGACGTTTTCCACCACTTTCACCGTGTACCCCGCGCGCCCGGCCTCGCGGTTGGCGTACCAGGTTACGGCGGGGCCGAGACCGAGCTCGTCGAGCACCCTCGGACGCAGCTCGAGCGACAGCGCGCGCACGCGAATGAGGGCGTCGTCGACGAGAGCAACGCTGTCGCCGACGATCGCCGCTTCGCCCTGCAGCGGATGCAGGCGCTGCAGATTGAGCTTGATCGAGGTGAGCAGCTGTCCGACGTCGTCGTGGAGAACGCGGGCGATGCCGCGACGCTCGTTCTCGCGGCCCGCCAGCATCCGCCCGGAAAGCGCGGCGCGCGCTGCCTCGCGGCGATCGAGCCGGGCGCCGACCAGCACCGTGGCGAGAATTACCAGAGTCGCCACCAACACGATTTCCGGAAGATTGCCGGCCGGCAGCAGCCATCCGGAGAGCGGCGCGCCGGGACCCGGCGAAGACTCGACGCCCGCCATCGCCGAGTAGTGCTGTCCGACGAGCGCGAGCCCCATTATCAGCGCGGCGGCCAACCTTCTCCCGAACGGGTGTCGCGGATCGTCGCGGCGGTACCGGCGGCCGACGCGGAGACTGAGAATGCCGAAGAAAACGGCGGCGGCGCCCGATGCGCCAATCCAGATCAGACCGTCGGGCAGCCGCACCGCGATGCCTGTTGCGGCCATCTCCGTCAAATGCACGCCGGCGACGCCGGCGCCGATAAGCACTCCTCCCGCCATCATTGCTACTGGTCCGAGGTGCTCCGCCCTCATCAGCAACAGAACGAAGAGGGCAGTCAGGCACGCAAGGCCGAACGAGAGGATCGCGACGAGGAGGTCGAAGTCGCTGCTGGCGGGAAGAGTCAGTGCCTGCATCGAGACGAGGTGCGTGCTCCAGATGCCCGTCGCCAGCGCCAACGTCCCGCCGAGGAGCCAGGAAATGCGCAGCCCGCCACCCGCACCGGTGAGGCGAGGGGCGAGGCTCAAGGCGGTGTACGACGCCGCCACTGCCACTACGTATGACAGTGCCATCAGCAGCGGGTCGTAAATCTCCGGCAACATCAACGGACCTCTTTGGCTGTTCGAGTCAGAATTATACAGTGATCTTGTTTGCCCACACCCTGGCTGGTATGATGGCGATCGCCACTCACGGAGGAATCACATGTCGAGCTACCGCATGGTCCCCATCGCACTGGCCTTTGTCGCAGGTCTCTCCGGATGCACCAACCGTCCCGCTGCGTTCTCGGAAACCGATCGAGCAGCAATCCGCTCCACGGTCGAGCAATTCACGACTGCCATGAGAACCGGCGATTTCGCTACCGCCGCCTCGCTGTACTCCGAGGATGGCGTGTTCATGCCACCGAATGGCCCACACGCGGAGGGGCGCGCCGCAATTGAGAAAAGTCTCGGCGGCATGGGTGGCTTCCAGGCCTTCTCCCAATCTGTCGTCGAGGTCGACGGCGAGGGCGATCTTGCCTACGGGCGGGCCACCTACGATGTCACCTTTACTCCGCCGAACGCCAAGGCACCAGTGAATGACAGGGGAAAGGTTCTCTTTGTCCTGCAAAAACAGCCGGATGGTAGCTGGCGCACAATCAGAGGAATGTTCAACTCGGATCTGCCCGCGCCGAGATAGCATCGCGCGAGGTCGTGGCCTGTATTCGGTGACGCCGGGGTGGCGTTCGTCCTCATGATCTACTGGGTGTCGATCGCGGCGTAGTCAGCTGTTCAAGGCTAATGCCCCGGAAGCTCTGCCATTCCGTGGATTGCCGACTTCGTGGCGTGAGTCCTGCCGGAATAAATGGGATTAGTACCACTCCATAGGGGGAACAATGCACAACGCACGCGCAAGATTCATGGCCGCACTGGCGGGGGCGACATTGTGCCTCTTCGCCGTCACGGCCTACGCTCAGAGTCCGACGACTACGACGGGTGCTCCTGACCCCAGCGCGCAGGCGCCGGCGCAGCCCAGCACGCCCGCCCCGTCGGGTACCGCAACGGACCCGCTCGTGACTGGTACCGCCACTGACGTAGTGACGACGACCGAGACCACGACCTGGAGCTTTCCGGGTGGGATCTGGGGAATTCTCGCGGTCGGGCTGCTCGCGATTTTCATTCTGTTCGCGGTGTTCCGTGGACGGAAGACCACCGTCGTAAACGAGACGTACGTCTCGCCGAACACCGGACCCGGCGCTCGCAACGCCGGCATGGGAACGGCAGCTGGCGATCGGAATCTGAGCCCACGCGCCGCATCCGGAACAGAACCGCGCAGCGGTGGAGTCAACGAACCGCCGCCGAACACTCGACTTTGATCAGCCAGCGACGCCGCCCTCGCGACGTCGCACGAACCATCAGGAACCAATGAAGTGAGAAAGGCGCGGAGAGATCCGCGCCTTTTTCATTGTGTGAAGGGCTGGGCTCGTGCGCGACTCGCACCGACCAATCAGGACCTGAGCACGTAGGCTATTCGCCCCAGAATCGCGTCGCGGGTAAACGGCTTCTCGATGAACTCCGTTCCTTCCTCGAAAGTCTGCTGGCTGAGGAGAGAATCCCGCGTATACCCGGAGATGTAGATCACCTTGAGCGTGTCGCGAAGGCCGCGACATTCCTGCGCCAGCTCGCGCCCGCCCATCCCCGGCATGACGAGATCGGTGATGAGGAGATCGATCTCGTCCTTGCGTTCGGCGAACAGCTCCAGCGCCTCGGCCCCGTTTGCCGCGCCCAGCACGTCATATCCCTCGGCGGCCAGAATTCGCTGCAGCGACTGCCGGACGACGGGCTCATCCTCCGCGAGGAGAACCGTGCCGCTGGCGGGGCCGCCATTCCTGTCCGCGCGAGCCACGACTTCCTCGGGCGCGACATCGGTGCGCGGCAGATAGATCAGGAATTCGGCGCCCTTCCCCGGAGCCGACCGCACCTTGATGTAGCCGCCGCTCTGCTTCACGATGCCGTACGCGGTGGCGAGACCGAGGCCCGTCCCTTTGCCGATTTTCTTCGTCGTAAAGAACGGCTCGAAGATCCTGCCTTGAGTCTCCTCGTCCATTCCGGCACCGGTGTCCCGCACACTTAGCACCACATAATCGCCCGGTTCCGTGATGTATTTTCGATCCAGTCCCGTACGCTCCCCGGCGACGACTCGGTTCTCCGTCGCGAAGGTCAGAGCTCCACCTTCCGGCATCGCGTCTCTCGAATTGAGCGCCAGGTTGAGCAGAACCTGCTCGATCTGGCCGGGATCGGCCCGGACCGGCCAGAGATCGGGGGCCATCTCGAGCCTGATGTCGATCGTCGTCTCGAACAACCGCCTGAGCATGGGATGCAGCTCGGCGAGCCTGTCGTTCAGGCTGATCGTGGACGGGCGCAGCACCTGCGTACGGCCGAATGCCAGCAGCTGGCGTGTGAGTGATGTCGCCCTGTCCGCCGCTTTTTTCACATCAGCGAGATCGGCCCGGTGCTGGTCGGGCAGCGCCTTGTCGTCGAGGATGAAGTCGGTGCAGCTCCCGATCACGGTCAGGATGTTGTTGAAGTCGTGCGCCACTCCGCCCGCGAGCTGGCCAATGGCCTCCATTTTCTGCGCCTGTCCCAGCTGCCGCTCCATTTGCTTGCGCACCGTGACGTCGTAGACGAAGCCCTCCGACGATGCGATTCCGGCGGCATCGCGCACCGAGCGGGTGTGGAGGTCGACCCAGATCTGCGAGCCGTCCTTGCGCTGCCATTGCACCTCCTGCGCGCTTCCCTCGGCGAGCGCTTCATGTCCGGGGTCGAGTGCGCCGGCACCAGTCCCCTCCGGGTAAACCTCGTCCGCCAGCTTCCGCCCTATGAGGTCTTCCGGCCTGTCGTAGCCCAGGATGCTCGCGAGCGCCGGATTCGCCAGCAGGATTCTGCCGTCGGGATCGGTCTGATACACACCGACGGAAGCGTAGTGAACCAGGTCCCGGTGCTGCCGCCGGGACCGCTGAAGGGCGGATTCCGCCGCCTGCCTTTCAGCGAACACCGCGGCGAGGATCAGTGTGGTGAGCGCGAGGAGACCGATGAAGGTCTCGAGCTCGAAGAGGTTCGTCACGGGCGCGGACTTCGCGAAAGGACCGACGCCGACCACGGTATATCCGATTGCGAGCACGGCGACGATGAAGCTGGCGGTTGCCGCACCGCGGGGGCGGAAGCGGAGGGCGGCCCAGATGATGACCGGAAAGATCGTGTAGACGTGATTGCTGTGGGCCAGAAAGAGGACGACGGTAGATGCGATGAGGAGGATGGCCAGGACGATCGCCTCGATCGCATCGCGCCCCGTTATGCGCTGCGGATGTCCGGCGATCCACGTGAGAACGAGGGGGGTGACGAGCAGGATGCCGACTACGTCGCCCGCGCACCACGCGAGCCAGATCGTCCACTGGGAAATCCCATCGGACGCGCCGGATAGTGTGAGGGCGGCGACTCCGACGGTGGCGCTCACCGGCGCGCTCATGATGGCGGCGAGCAGGAGCGCGAGCACGTCCCGCAGTCGCTCGAGGGACGGGCGGAATTCGGCCAGCGTGGTGAGGAGCCACACGGCAGTGAGCGCCTCGAGGGTATTCCCGACGGCGATGCCCGCAGCCGCGAGCGGGGCGATCCCGCCCGTCAGGTTGACCGCGAACGCGCCGATTGTAATTGCGGGCCAGAAGCGCATCCCCAGCAGGAGCAATGCGGCGAGGGCGAGGCCGGAAGGCGGCCAGGCCGACGAGACTACCGGATGGATGGCGGACGCGGTGAAGCCGAGTCTGCCGGTGAGGACGTAGGCAGCCGCCAGCAAAGCAACCCAGACGGCATAGCGCAGCCGGCTGCCGGGGTCTCTCAAGATCAAGGCGAGAGCTGGCACGCAGGTGCAATCAGACGCAGCATTTCAGCGAAGGAGAGAAAACGGCCACTGCTTTACTGATCTCCTGCGATGATCTGCATACGTGGCCTGGAAGTGAGGATGCCCGGGAGCAGAAGACGGCCCGTACCCTATTGTAACTGTTGACGATGCAAGGACTCCTGGCGCCACAGCCTCGCAACCGATGTTGGGATTGAGCCCGACGACGAGATGCTCTTCAACCTGTTCAACATTGTCGTCATGACCTTTGCTTCCGCAGCGTACGGACAGTCGAATGTCCGAAGAACTATGGGAATTAAGGACTCGCTTCCGGTGCCTCTGTGGAGCACGGCTTCTCTGTTGATACCAGTGATTGCGTTCTTCTACGTAAGCAGGGCGCCAGCCTCCTTCTCTGTCCGCGTCGGTTATTCTCTCGCGCAGCTGGGATATGTGCTATTCGTTGCAGGAATCGCTACCGGTACCTTCCTGATATTCCGGCTGACTAAGCGCAGTCGGGTTCTGATCGCCGCCGTGTTGGCATTTCTATTGGGGACTATTTTGAGCAACATCGGTCCTTAGCCCATACCACCTCGGCCCGTGACGATTAGCTTCCCCCCCATGGCGGATAGGGCTACTGATCGGAAAGACTATTTCGTAACCGTTCCCGTGGACCCCCTCGGGGCGAACGACCCCCTTCTCATGGAGAGATACCCCGACCACATGCGTTATGTGGGGCTCATTATCGCCGCCTTTAGCGAGTGCGAGGTGAAGTTGATTACTCTGCTCTCTATGGAGCTGGGCCTCCGCTTCGGTACTGTTGCGGACATGCTCTACGCGATCGAGAGCAGCGGAGCCCGTCTTGAGGCGATGCGAGCAGCATTCTGCAGTCACATGCCCGATACGGGACGATTGCCTGAGATCGTTGACTTGGTAGACGAAGCCCAAAGCCTTCTTACCCAGCGAAACAAATTCGCGCACTCGATCTACGCGGAAGGCGAGCATGGAGAAATGGCGATAATCGGTATGCGCCGAAACGAGGCTGTAGACCTGCCCCTGCACGACCTCAAGCATCAGTTTGGTCGCATGAAGGCTTTGTCGTACCAGCTGGGACGACAGATTGCGATGAGGACGGGAGTTTTTTCAGAGCAGCCGTCAGAACGGCACGCATCTGACGCTCTGCAAAAACTTCAGTCTAGCTCACCCGACGTTCGAAGTCATCCATCGCCGTGAGAGCCGCCGAAACCATCCCCGGTGTAACCTCTATGAGGTTACTCGTCTATCTGTTTCGACGACGAAGGTCGGACACTACCGTTCCGACAGGGATTGCCAGGTCGGCCCACGAACTTAGAAGCTCAAGTCCGACTCCCATCGTCCGGGAATCCCCGTCGCGTCCTCCCATGTGACCATCACGTGTATGCCGTCTGGCCCACCCATCTCGTTCGCCACCAGTATGGCTGCTTCAGCCCTCGGGGGCTTTGCACACATAAGCTCATCTGCACATTAAAGTCTGGGGCTGCACATAAAGTCATACCAGCTTCACGTCCCCGATAAACTCAGCCCGGCGAATCTTGATGTCTTCGTAGTTGGCAATCGTGCGCGGAACTGAGGCGCTAGTTGTGTCCTCGATCTTCTCTCTCAGCACGCAAATTTGGTCGAGAAGTTTTTGTTGCTTCGCCTGAAGCCCGTGTACGCCTTTTAGTATTTTCTTTTGCTCAGACAGGTCGGGTAGCGGCACTTCCAGAGCGAAGAATGCAGGCTTCGTTATACCGGGGTTGATTTCTCCAGAGCATTCGCGCTTGAGAAGGGCCAGGATCTCCGGTTTTGTGAAGAAATGCCTTACAAATTCGAGCCGAATCATCTCGGGTTTGGGCCGGAGAACAAAGAATCGGTTGGTGCAGATATACCCAGAAAAATCATTTGGTACGATTGCCACTCCGCGCATTGAGTCGTAAATGTTGGGGAAGAGGATGTCGTTCTCTTTCAAAACGAATGTGGCACGGTTCGCGATGGTCTTGGCAGACTGTTCGCTGTAAGCAAGGATGCGCCCGCTCTCGATGTCAACATCTCCCTTTTCTATGTATCGCAGAGTTTCGTTAGGCCCAACTGCATCGCGCCTGAAGACATCACGCGACATTTCAAAAATCTCGCCCAGCTTGTGCCATGTGTAGCCGCTCTGCTTGAGTCGTTTTTTGAGGCGGTCGTAGTTAGGGTGGTAATACCAGGGGTCAATTCGCTCCTTTAGCTGGCTGAGTCTGACAATGTTCGCCTTGGGTTGGGCGTGGAACCTCTCGACTACTCCCAATAGGTCATTCCTGTCTGTTTTCTTGCCAACCGAATCAATCCCCACCTGCCCTGCCCAATCAATGAAAATCGTGTAGTCCTTCGGAACGGAGTCTACCTTTTCAATAAAGAGCAGGTGCCCTTCGTTGTTCGCTCCGGAAATCTGAAACGCGATATGCGGCAACCCAACGAGTGCAATTATTTTGGCATTCTCACGGATGTGGTCGCGCAGTGGCTTCATGCTTGGATTGTTGAAAACGCCCGCAGGCAAGACCAGTCCAGCCCTTCCGCCAACCCGAAGCAATTTGATAATCATTTCGATGAACAGAACTTCTTTGCTAACGCTTCGCGGGTCATTTTTGGCGTTTTTCCCAAGCGCAAACCCACCGAGGATAACCGTATCCTTTTCTCTGCCCGCGAACGGAGGATTAGAGTAGATAATGTCGAATTGCCCATCATCTACCTTGGCGACCCATTTACTTGGCATGGCATTGACCAACGACAGGCCGTTTTCGTTGACGATACCGGCGTGCCCATCGCCGTGCATAATCATGTTCATTTTGGCTACGCGTCCCATTCGATCGTTGATGTCGCAACCGAACAGGTTGTTCCCCGCGAAGTAATTGATCTTTTCGTTTATTGCGTCCGGTTTAAGGTTTGGGTGTTCGCGACGTATGCGATTCTCTGCGCTGCGAATCGCCATAACGAGGAAGCCTCCGCTTCCGCAACTTGGGTCTAACACCGTCTCCGTGACCTTCGGAGGTATCATCGCAACGACGCAACCGACTAGCTCTCGGGGCGTAAAGAATTGCGCCAACTCCCCGCGGAAGGTGCTTCCTACCATCTGCTCGAATACGGTACCCTTGATGTCAGCCCCATCAATACTGCCAACGGTATTAATGAGGCTGTACCCTTGCAGCAGCTTAACTACCTCGTAAATCGTGAAATCGTCTAGCTCAAGGGAGACATTGGCGTTTCGGTCGAACTTGGACTCAAACACGTCGCGATAGCGGCTGTGAGAAATCGCTTCCTTGAAGAGATGCCGAAGCCGGTCGGCGACGGTTTTGTCCGTGTCGGTCGCAAGCACGACGAATTGGTAAACATCCGGCACTTCCTTTTCGTCGTACAGTTTTAAGAACAGCAGCTTCGTTAACTCATCAAATGCTTTGGCGGGGTCATGGCCCTGTTTCTCCAAAATCAATTCGTGACAGCGATGCACAACATCGCGCATCTCGTTTTCGTCGCGAAATGGAGGCAGCTCCATTCGTTTGGGAATTTGCGCGATGATCGGTTTCATCCCAACCCATCTGGGAATGTCCCCAACGGCCTGAGAGTCTTGGCTGAATCGCGCTGTCCTGAAAAACTTTCGCGCATCCGTCCCGTTATGCCAAGCGTGGTACTCAGCACCTAAATTGCGAGAGTATGACTCCGCTTGCCCGACGCCCTTCTTTTCGCCGGGAGCTTTCGTCTCCAACACAAAGAACGGTTCCTTGTGGGCATGGTCTCGGTAAACCACAATGTCTGCAAACACTGTGTCGCCGCCCGAATCGGCGGCGCGGCCAACTCTCCCGGCAGGCACTTCAATTTCGATCTGCCGGCTGCTGTAACCGTATTCCCGAATTAGCCGCGCTATCCACCCGACCCGAACCACTGCCTCCGGCTTAAGGGTGCCATCGCTTCTGGTCGAGTACTGTAAGACGCGTCCGAAAAGGCGATCATCAAGCTCTACGCCGTCGAGGGCGTCCAGTAGGTAGGCGGCGTTTCGGGGTGGGAGCGGGAAGAGCAATTGTTGCTCGGGATGAGGAAGTTTGGCCGGGTCGTTCGATGATACTCGCCGGCTCATTTTGCCTCCGGTAGCACGCCTGCCTCTCGCAGGGCTACCTGCCGAAGCCACTCCGACACGCCCTGATGCGCTTTCTCCGCGGCCTTCCGGACGGCAGCCTTTTCGGACTCCGAAACGCGAAACCGCAAAAGGGTCTCCTTTCGTAGTCTGGCGGGCTTCTTGGGGGCTCCCTGCCTGGCCTGTCGTTTCACAGGCCCTATTGTAGCCACATTTAGGCATCACGTCAATGGCACCCTACGGCCCTTGCGCCCGTATAAAATGTAGCTACATTTAAGCCACAACAATTATCAGGGGGCTGACGATGGAAGCCAGACAGCAGCGGGGGCTGGACATAGCGGCGAATGCGCGAATTGAGAAACAGGGTGGCGCTTGGATCGACCCCTCTCAATCGGACAGTGGCGACTATCGCGTCTCGCTCGAATCGGACAACATCCGCTGCACTTGTCCTGACTTTGAAATGCGCGCCAAGCCCTGCAAACACATCTTCGCAGCTGCTTTCGTCGTCCAGCGTCAGACTGTGACTGAAATAACTGTGGATGGAGTGACGGAAACAACAACGGTCACAGATACCGCCGCCGTTCGCATCACATATCCCCAGAATTGGCCCGCGTACAATCAGGCGCAGACGCAGGAAAAGGCACTCTTCTGTACGTTGCTTCGCGATCTCGCCGCGTCTGTCCCCGAACCCGAGCAGCGCAAGGGTCGTCCCCGCATTCCAATGGCTGATGCGATTTTCTGCGCCGGTTACAAGGTCTTCTCGACTGTTAGCAGCCGACGCTTCATGACTGATCTGCGCGAGGCGCACACTGCCGGCCTCGTGTCGAAGGCGTGGCATTTCAACAGCGTGTTGAATTGCATCGAGGACGAGGCATTGACCCCCGTTCTCTACGACCTTGTAACGGCTAGCGCAGCCCCGCTCCGGTCGGTTGAGAGCACGTTCGCGGTTGATTCGACCGGTTTTGGGACAACGCAGTACTACCGGCACTTCACGGCGAAGTACGGCGGGCAGGAGATCGAGTCGCACGACTGGCTCAAACTCCACGCCCTCATCGGCACGACTACTAACGTGATCGCCACCGCGAGCATCACCGATCGTAACGCGAACGACTCGCCGCAATTCGTTCCGCTGATGCAGGTCGGCGCGGATGCCTTCGACATTAAGATCATCACAGCGGACAAGGCTTACGGTTCGCGTGTGAACGTGGCGATGGCCGCGCACCTCGGCGCGAGTCCCTACATCGCCCTTCGTTCGAATGCTCGTGGCCGTCAACGTGCGGAGCCCGGGCCGTAGCTTGGACTCGACCGCATGGCGCTGGCTTTGGCACCTGTATAACCTGCATCGCGATGAGTTCTTGGCCCGCTACCACGCTCGAAGCAATGCTGAGTCTACTTTCTCCTCGATGAAACGCGTGTTTGGCGATACACTCCGCAGCCGGGGTCGCGTGGCGCAGACAAACGAACTCCTCCTGAAGGTTATCGTCCACAACATCGTCTGCGTCGTGCATTCGATGTTCGAACTCGGTATCACGCCCCCGAACTTCACCTGCACACAAATGGCTGAGGCTGCACATAAGCTCAGCCATTAGGAGCCCTTCCTGTGCAAAGCCGCCCTCGGGCCTGACGTGGTTATCGGCCGGACCGGAGGGATGACGTAGGTGAAGTCTTCGAGCGGATCTCCGTCGACCAAAACTTTGATCCCTCGCGCAGTTCCCTCACCTTCGTTTCGAAAGAAGAGTTTTTGATTGCTCAAGGAGCCAGCCACAAACGCAACGACGTTTGCGCGTTGGGCTGCGAGTAGGCGGTCACGCTCACGTGCGTTCTCAAGGCGAAGCAAGCGTTCTTGCAAATCATTACTTCGAGATGCTGCACGGGCTGATGCAATGATGGCGAAAACGGATACCACGGCGGCGACCACACTAATCCCGACTGCAGTCCAGCCGGAGGGTTCGCTCATGAGTTACGCCGGCACACAAACGGCACACATCGACGCGAAAGGCCGGCCTTTTGAGGCCGGCCTTCGGACTGAGAAGTCAACTGGTTGCATGCAGTTACCATCAATCGGGACGGCGGGATTTGAACCCGCGACCCCCTGAACCCCATTTGAAAACCGCGACGTCTGCTGAGTTTTCATGAGGTGTTCCCACTTGACCTAAGTCGCGCAATTGCTTGAGTTCCCGCCATTCCTTCTGCTCGTGAGTTGTTCCGAGCTCAACGAGGTTTGGCGGAGATCGCACCATAAATGGCACCATTTATCCCGGTAGCGCCCAAAAAGAAACTCGCCGATAAAGCGGATAAAGCGAAATCGACTTCCCTTCCCGTCCCGCAACCGACACGAATCGGTTTCGGTGAGTACTCCCATCCGACGCTTTTCGACAAAGCCAAGCTTTACGCCCAATTGGAGTTTATCCAGAAGATCGAAGAGGTCGCGCAAGAAGTGCTAGTCGATCTGGCAGAATCAGTGCGACCGAATTACGAGGGCGTTAGAACTTTAATGGATGAGTCCGAGCTGCTTTCGCTGGATGCCAAAACACTCCGGAGTCGCGCAAAAAACGCCCGAAATGAATTCGCAGCCCTTCTGGCGTCGCTTGAAGCTTGGATAGAAAAACATAGCCTCGACGCTGATTGGGTCCGAAATATGGTTTTGCGAACGCTTTTCCATTGGACAGGAAGAGATGTGGTCGGGGGACCGCCACTTCGCTTTACGGCGCCAATATCCGCCAAAAAAGCGGAAATGATTCCACAGCCTTTTTTATTTTCGGATTTCGGCTGGAAAATAACAAACGAGACCCGAAAAGCATTCGGCCAGAGAATAAAGGCGGAGTTCAACTCTTCTTTGGCAGGATATCTAACGCGCGTAGAACAAAGCGCCGAAAAAGCGGGCTGGACCAAGACTCCGGAAATCCGAAAATCCGGAAAAGACTCAGATTCATTTCGGCATTTTGAATGGCTCGTCCGTTGGCAGTGCCAGAATTGGACAACGGTGAAAATTGCGAAGAAATACGGCCGCGGCAATCCGCGCAAAGTTAAATCGCCAAAGAAGTCTGCCGTAATTCCTGATTCCGGCACCCGCGCTCACAAGAGGGGCAGCTACGCGGCGAAGAGCGACCGGCGGCGAAACGCTGCGTATCAAACAGTTCATGGCGGTCTAACAAAGACCGCGCAACTCCTCGATCTACGGCTGCGGCCTGGCAAAGAGACCGCCGAAAACATTTTGTCGCAGTAGAAGCAGAAAATGCTTCTTCTCAGATACCCCGCTCCTGTCTCAGAGGAAGAATTGCACTCGCACATGTCGTGTGAGTCACAATCTCTTTTTTGGAGGCAGTCATGCAGCTCCTTCGGATTCCTGAGGTCGCGAAGACCCTTAGCATTTCTCCAGAGCGCGCCTACGGTCTTGTGCGGTCGGGCGTTCTGCCAGTCGTTCGGCTGGTTCGTCAACTCCGCGTCGATCCAAACGCTCTGGCTGAATGGGTTGGGCGAGGCGGCAAGGCGCTGCCTGGAGGCTGGCGTCGTGACGGCCAATAGACTCCCGGCCTCGGCTCCGAGGCGCGCGACGATCCCTCTGTTGTATCCAGCGCGCTCGTGCGCTGCGGTCGGTGGTAGTTCCGCGCGGAGCGCGACAGCGAGCGCAGTGAGCGTAGAGAAGCCCGCGAAGCGGGCAGGTGCTTTTGCCCGCCTTGATAACATGACGAGTAGTGTTTCCGCCATAGGGGAGAAAGAACGCCGGCGGGAGCGCTATCAACTCCGCTCCGTGCTTTGGAATGAATCCTCGGACAAAAGGCTCCAGACGTGCGGCCGCCGCCGGATAAATGGCGACAAGGTTAGGGTGGTCGTCAACGATCAGCGCGCACACTTTGCGAATGTGCGATGCTGCGGCTCCGTGCATAGCTGCCCCGTGTGCGCGCCGAAGATCCGGCAACGTCGCGCCGCTGAGATTGATAAAGCACTCCGCACGCATTTAGAAGCGGGCGACTTCGCTCTTTTCCAAACCTTCACACTCCCACACGATTTCGGTGACGCGCTCGGGCCAATGCTCAAGTCTGTTGCGAATGCATTTCGCAAGGTGATAAGCGGACGCGGCTACATGGCGGATAAACTCGACTACTCGCTTTCTGGCTGCATCCGCGCGAGTGAAACAACGTTCGGCAAAGCCGGTGCGCACCCGCATTTGCATGTGATTTTCTTTTGCGACCGACAGCTCTCCCCCGACGAGATTCGCACACTCCACGCGCATCTATTCGCTCGATGGATGAGCGCCGTCGAGGCCGTAGGCTATCGAGCGCCGCTAATCGGGTTGTGTCCTATCGAGGCAATCACGTCGCGTCGCGTCGCTCAGTACGTGCAGAAGATCGTAATGACGGACCAAAGCCACCAGCGTGTCGGCATGGAAATGACGCGTCACGACTTGAAAGCCGCCCGACGCGAGGGCCGGACTCCGTTTCAAGTGCTCCGCGCTTTTGCGGCTAATGAGGACTGTAGCGACCTTGAGCTATGGCGCGAGTGGGAGCGCGCTAGCAAAGGCACCCGAGCACTTACGTGGAGCAAGGGACTAAAAACCCGCTTCGCTGTGAATGACAAAACAGACGAGGAACTAGCCGCTGAGCAGGTAGGTGGCGAGCTGGTGGCTGAGCTGACCGTCGACCAGTGGAATCTTGTCAACGGCGAGCACTTAGGAGCGCTCTCACTCTTAGAGGCCGCCGAGCATTCCGGCGCAGACGGTGTCCATTTCTGGCTTTTTGCTGCCGACATACGCCGACACAAACGCGAATTACGTAGTGCGCGCGTTCTGCGCGCTGCTTAGGGAGACTATGCGATCGAAGGATGAAGGGAGCATCACACCGCTTGGACGAGAGCGATTTCGCATCCGCTGGCTTGATCCAATTGCGAGCCGCCAATGCGGGCGTCGTGTTTACCCCTCGAAGGTCGTTCACGGTTCCCGCCGTAATGCGCAGAAGGAGTTGAACGCGGCGCTTCAGCTGGTGGCCAGTGGCATCTCCACGAAGCGAAAGCGGGTTACGCTGTTGGAGATGGTAGACGCCTGGCTTCGCAAGCGTGAGGCGGCCGAGGCAGTGCGACCCCGTACCCTCGTCGACTACCGAGCAATGCTCAGCAATCACGTGGCGAGAAATGCGATTGGCTCAATCTTGCTTTCCAATTTGACCCGGGACGATGTCATACGGTGGCTACTCGATCTTCGCGGACCTGAACAAGAACGTCGCCTTTCCCCCCGCAGTATTCGGGTCCTCTATGCCTTGGTAAATCGCGCGCTCCGTGAGGCCGTAGACGACGACATTTTGGTAAAGAATCCAGCATCAGGCGTTCAGCTACCACGGACGGAACGAAAGGAAATGGCAGCCCTCACGCCACTGCAAGCCAAGCTGTTCCTGAGTGCTGCGCGAGACGACGCCAACTCCGCTCTGTGGGCGCTACTTGTCGTGACGGGGCTTCGTCCAAGTGAAGCGCTCGCTCTTCGATGGTCGGACCTGGCGGACGGCCTGGTTACTGTTCAGCGCGCCGTTGTTTGGGTTGGCAACAAACCGATTTTCGGCAAAACGAAGACGGCTGGGAGTCGCCGCAATATCCCACTGGACGAGATGGTCATCGCGGCCCTGAAGCAGCATCGGATTGACCAGGCGGCTTCCTTACGAATGTGCCCGCTCGATCCAGCAATGCGCGGCCTGGCGTTTTGCACAGCGAACGGAACTCCGTTGGATAGCAAGAATCTGCGCCGCTCGTTTCGCGTGATTCTGAAACGTGCCAATTTGCCCCGCATTCGAATTTACGACCTTCGCCACACCACGGCGACGTTGCTTCTTGGAGCAGGTGAGAATCCGAAGATCGTAGCGGAGCAGCTGGGCCGCAGTAGCGTTCGCCAGACCTTGGACACGTATTCCCACGTCGCCCCGACCATGCAGGTAAGCGCAACCGCGAAGCTAAGTCAGTTGTTGTCCCTACCCCTGAGAATAATGCCCGATGACGCTGCCGCCTAATCGTGCCGTTGAAAATACCAGCAGCACAGGCGATGATTCCACCTCGCACCCAACGGCCCTAGACTCGAACAGTGTGAGGCGGATTCGGACCGATGCTTCTAGAGACGAACAGCCCGCACCTCAACTGGCCCAGAAGACGGCGATCCACCCTTCCATCGATGCGCTTCAGTGGGTCCTGAGGACGATCCGTGGAAAGCCGCGTGCATACCACGCCGCTACGACTGGCTCCGTAGAGATGATGCCTTTGCTGCATGCGTGACTCTGTCGCGCGCGCTCAATCAACTCAGATTTGCGCGACACGCCATCGACGGTATCGCGAAGGACGAGCACCGCACGTACGCCTCGCGCCAGGAGTTCAATACGATTTTTGTGGCTGCTGCTACACTGTTTGAGGCTGTTGACTTCGCAAAGCAGCATATCGGTCGCTACTTCCGCAACTACAGCGAATTCGACGCACTCGCCGCAGTTTGGAAAGACGCTGGCAATCGCGAACTCCTAGAAAAGCATATCGCGCCACTCAGAAACCAGGCTGTTTCGCACTTCGACCCGACTGAGACTAAGCGTCTTTTGGGCGAGCTGACTATCACAGAGGAATGTGTATTCGCCACAGGGCGCGGTAGCTCTTCGCGCTATCTCCATTTCGTGCTCGCCGACGCGCTAGCTGCTATGACATTCGTCGGCCCCGGGCTCACCGACACTGAGGAAGAGATGCGGTCACGGCTCACCCAGCTCGCTAACCGAATGGCGAAAATGTCCCACGACTTCATTTACGCGGCCGAATCGCTGCTGGGAGCGATCCTGAATTCGTATGGATTCGAGACAATTCCTGACAAGGGCGGCCCTTCAAGGGAGCCGTCCAACTATTCCTAACACTCAGGAATGAGCCAGCATTCAGCCACAGGTATATGGCCGCTCCACGAGGCGTTCTACATTGAGGCGATGCTCTTCAACACAGCATCGGCACTCGACTCAGCAAGCAGCGTCCAGGCGGCGCTGGAGGCTGGCGGCCTCTACTCCCCAGATTCGTCCGAATGGCAGGAGAGTGCGCTGGCAATCGTGAACGGTGTCCAAGTAATTGCGCTCCAGGCCGGAGCGGTATCCCGATACCTGTGGCCATCTTCAAAGAAGCCGCTTCATTTAGCGCGAGGAGAGCGGCTCCGGGTCGGCCTTGGCGTTCGTGATGACAGTTCCCTCTACAACCGAGATCTACGGAACGCCCTGGAGCACTTCGATGAGAGATTGGACGCTTTTTGCGAGAATCTCATTGCTGGTCGTATCCTTCCGACGTACGTAGGGCCGCTTGGCGAGGAGCCAGAAGTGCCGACTTTTCTTTTCCGTGCCTACTACACTGATGTTGGTGTATTCGAGGTTATCGGCAAGCGCTTCGAGATGACGCCCATTCTCGATGCAATACGGGACCTGCACGACCGACTTGTAAAATGCAGTAGCAACGGTGGTCGCCTCCCCGACGCATGACGCGTGCCCTCGGGCGAGGCAGAATTTCACCATTCTTCGGTACTACGTAGCGTGAGCAAGCAGAAGCTTCGTGTCCACCAGACCGATACGCACCACCTAATCTCCAACCTGCGCGGTGAAGTGGGCGAAGTAATCACGTCATGGACGCTATGGCGCAGTTTGCGTGCGCAGGCTAATCGCCTGCGTACGGCGGACCTGAAGGCGGACTTGGCAAATCGCGATCTCATCTTTTTGGATGTACTCTCCACCAAAATCGAAGATGAGCTTGTAGCGCGACTATCAGAGCTTGCCGAGCAAAAGATTGGTCAGTTGACATTTCATTTTGCGGCGACCAAGCTGCAAGCCTTTGAGTCTGAGGTACGCGCCTTTGCCACGGCCATTCGCAAGAATAGATTGGAGGAGAAGCGGAACCAAGACATCAGCCACAAAGTGCTCCCAGAAAGCTGGAACGACCACAAGCACCGGCACATCTCGTATAAGGCTGTTTTGCGGTGTCTAGCTCTGGCCGTAAGACTAATGAAACAGATCGATCGGTCCGTCCTTGGTCCTGCCGCACCCTACCTCTGGAGAGAGACGAGAAAGAAGCGATATGAGCCAATGTCGCCCCCACGAACTGGGTACCTGCTGCTTCCGCATATGCGTCTCTCAGAGCAAGCGCGTGCCCGGATAGTCCTGGAAGAGCTTGCCGAGGGAAAGAAGCAAGTTCTGTCGGAAGTGCGGACGCTGGTCAATGGTCAAGAAGCGACAATTCTGGCGGCGAAGGAATGGGGCGGACTTCTGATCGGCCAGCGTCTCGTCATGCTTGGTGAGTACCCGCTGCAGCAACTCACTTCGATCACAACGTCTAATCCCCCATGTTAAAACGATCTCGTACGAATCCCCCCAGTCTCGCTGTCCGATGAGTTCCCCGGACGAGATCAAATGAGCGTCCTAGTCGAAGCCTATAGCGTCATAGTCTCATGCAGCCTTCTATCAGAGAAATACGCTGGTGGCGTTCAACAATATAAAGCTGACTGCCCGAACAAGACCTTTTGTACAGACGACATAATTACTCGGGTTGGTTTCATATCGGACGAGGCAACCGAAGCATGGGTGAAGCATCTCAGCGTCAACGGGTTGGTTTACCTTCGCGGCGACTATTGCGTGGATGTAGCCGTGATCGTCCAAGATCAAGGTTTCCTTGGGCTGTGTGTCTGGCTGGAAGGAGGCGTTCACGATGGAATCAGTCGCGTTTGGCTGAAAGGAAAAGGGCCTGATCCATTTGTAACACCGCCGGGTTGGACTCCGGCGCAATCTGTGGAATGGTCCGCATATCAGCCGATGAAGCAGATGATCGAGTACTGCCCATGGGAGGTGCCGACAACATTGATGAATCTCTCGACTTCAAAACTGGTCGTGTCCTCTACTCTCTGAAGGCAGAGTCCGGTCAACCAAACCGGCTCAACCCAGAAACACCATCAGCTATTGAGTCTACAAGCCTTGCGACCGACCCCCACACTCCTGAAGAGTTACAGGGTACGGACAAAGCGAAGGTGAATCTGGGTTTCGAGGCCGATCTGCGCAGTTTGGAGAGCGCAGTGATGCGCCTTGACTCAGTCATCCAGCGTCAACAGCATGTCGACTACGCCAGCGTCCGCAAGGAACTAGAACTACACGCGCAACGTGCGACCACACTGGTTAGTGAGATGCATCGCGCGACGGCTATTTTCCCGAGCCCGTCCGTTGCTCTCGAATACCTATTGGCGCTTCAAACAGCAATCGCGGATCTTGCTGAATATGTGTCGGTTAATTCCGGAGGATCGCCTTCTTACGAAGCGTACGAGCGATGGAGACGATCCCAAGTTCGCTACTATCAGATGGCGATTCAATTAGGACGAGGGCCCGCACAGAAAACGGATCTAGAAAGGTATTTGCGTCTGGCCTTTTACCCGATTCTATTGGCAACGACGATAATCGGCGCTTCTTCGTCGGGTGCCCTTGGTGCGCTGACGGGCTTCGTGATCCCAATGCTGATGCGCTATTCCCTGCGCCAATGGGAGTACACCAACCTTCACTCTTCGCAACGATTCACAGTTGCAGTGCGAGACGGTGCGCTAATCCAAGCTGCCCTTGTCTTCGTGGCCGGTTTTCTAACCGGATGGGACTGGGGATGGTTGGGCGCACTAGGAGGCTTCGTCGCTGGGATATTCGCGACTCGGCTTGTAGTGGTAGCGAAAGAAAAGAAAAGTTATGACCCATGATTCCCAGCCACAGAAGAGCTATGACTTGTAGTTCATCCGCCACGATGTAACCGGCAAGAAAAGTATGTTCGCTGTCCTCTAGGTCGCGAGCCACAGTTTGGCCGATTGTGGATGCCACCGAGCTGCCCGTCGCTTCGACGTTTTGAGCGAACGCGAGGCCCAAATGTGCCCAACCCGCCGTGAGACGAATCGACAAAGCGCATCAATTCTTCGTTTGACTCACGTGCGTTCGACTCTAGCGACTGGTTTCCGGACCGCTAAGCGGCGATATACTCGGCCTGCCGCTCGTCGAACGCGGCGAGGGTCCAGACATTTGGACCGCCAGCTGAGAGATCGCGATAGGCTCGATGGTTCACTTTTTTTAGCAATCCTAATTCGCTATCTATCCGGTCCATCAGCCGACCCAGTTTCAAGGGGGTTCGCCCGAACGTTCGTGTGGAGGGATCGCCCGAGAGGATTGCGAGGCGGGTTATCACGTCTTTGGTCGCGTACATGCCGCCGACGCCGGTCAAGCGAGCGCAAAAGGTCAAACTTCATTGGGATGGGGCGCGATGACGGCTAGGGGCTTAGTGAGGCCGTACAGGTAGAGAGGGGCTATGGACAATCGATTTACGGCATCCGCCCGAAAGCGTGTTCTTCCCCATACGCCTTGAGATTGTAGAGTGCGTCCACGCCACCGATGTCCGCGTAATCGAAAACGACTCCATCGAGTTTTCGCAAATCGGCTTGGACATTCCCAACCATGTATTTGCGGCCGTACCGTGGATTAATTCGCCAGCGTGGCTCCGCTATATCGTGCGCGAAGACATTTCGGGCTTGATAGACTAAAGCAATCCACTGATCGCATTCGCTGACAATGGGGTTTGGCAGAGGAACGCTGGCTTCTTCGCGACAGCGATTAAGAGTGATCGCAGCGGCGCCATAAGTAATTGTGACGAAGTTTTGGCACGCATTGATGAGTTCGTCACGATCGTGGAGAACCCGATCAGGCAAGACCAGCAACGATGCACCATCTTTGATGGTAAGCGGCGTATCTATGGACTCGAGATCAACTAGCCCGTCTTCGGCACCCTGCATCAGTTTTATCGCAAAAGACAGGTGCGCAAAAGCGGTATCGATGTATCGCACAGTATGGAATCGCAACGGGTTTGGCGCCGCATAGGTCCTGCGTCCGGTGAGTCTACTCTTCAGTATACTCGTAGGTCTTGTCATTCAGCATTCCACCAGGAGAGATGGCCACGCTGAAACGCTTAAAGAGGCCCATAAACTCGGCTACGCCTATGTCAACAGTAACTCGTCGCACGGGAACACGGCGCGATGAACTCCCAATGGTTTCTTTAGCAGAGTCAAATGATCCCTTCACAAGAAGAAAATGCACAGTGATTGGATCGCGGTGTACGCCGTCGTTTTCGCCCGCCCAGATCTCAATTCCTAGCACAAAATCATCCGACTGCATCAGCTTCCTCTCGCGAAGCCAGTCTTCGGGCCCTCCTATGCCTGCTCTGTCCGCAGCGGACGAGCCGACAAAGTCGTTGTATTGCACTGACGCTCGGAACCGTTCGTGCGGCATCACTCCTCCTCTCCGTGCTGGGTGGTCAAGATAATCAAAGCTTGAGCCGCCATCTTCCTATATGCGGACACGGCGCCCAGGCGTGCTGCCTACCGGGCATGGTTTCCACCCGCAATGGAATCCAATTAGAGGGGCGCCCCCCCGCCGCGTGCAATCTCGCAGTTCTGTTGTCAGTTGGAACGAATCGTTAGACCACATGATCGATTAACGCTAGCTTGCAACACCGGAGACTCTCCATTTCGGTGCGTTCCCCATTGGATTGGCCACGACCCGAGACAATAGACATGTGCGCCGTTGAGCAACAGATCGCTGCGAGGCTCGTTGGCTATTTTGACGATAGCCGCCATAAGTATGAAGACTCGCGATTTGGAAGCATCTTCGTCATCGCAGGCTATGTAGCCTCTGACGAAGTGTGGGAACGCCACTTTATCCCAAAGTGGACAGCCGTTCTGCGAGACGCTCCCCATCCGATTACGGAATTCAAAACGAGCGATTGTCGTCAGCGGAAGGGCGAGTTCGCAAAATGGACGCGAGATGAATGTGACACCCTGACAAAGGCGCTAATCGGCGTGATTACCGACGATTGTCCCCCAAAGTCAATGCATGGCATCGCGACCGCCGTCGAACTCCCAGACGTTCAGGGATATGAAGAATATGGATTCTTCAACGCCGTGGGGATGTCTTGCCTATTAGCAACTGCCGTCTGCGCGCACCACGCGGGAGACGGGGCGACAATGCAGTTTGTGTTCGACCGCCAGCCCACGCGACAGCAGCGAATGGAGGAGGAGTTTCAGGACGCACTCGAACGTGCGAGAGACCTCAGCAACCGACGCGGATTTGACACAGTTCCAAACAGCGACCGTATCAGCTTCGGGGATAGTCGTGTCGCAGTACCACTTCAAGCAGCAGACCTTCTCGCTTACGAGACTTATAAGGAGATCAAAGGCCGACACAAAGTAAACAGTCGGCCGATAAGTCGAGCACTCGAAAGACTCGTTGAAGGCCAGACGCATTTTGCAGTCTGCCTGGACCCTCCCCGCATCTTCGCCAACCAACGCGTGGAACGGTTTGGGTGGCATTCTGAATTCGAACCGCCCGCGCCACTGTTCATGACCGGGGTGCCAATTCGCGCTGATTGGCTGCACCCCCACGCGCGGCTTCAGTTACGGTTTCTGTACCGACTTCGCTATCGATCGAGAAGAAAGGCGATGGAAGCAGCTGCGGGCTGGTCGAAAACGATGCCGGCCGTTTTGCACTACGTCGTGCGAGAGGGAAAGCAAAACTATCGGGTGTCACGCGATCTGGAAGCCGTTGCTGGTTCGGTGGTCACCGGGTTCATTGATGGTGAGGAGGTATCGAACAACAACGACCCGCGACACATCGCTTCCAGCATAGGTCTCCAAACTGTCGTAGAGTCTCCGCCGGACTTGCAGTCTCAGTAGCTCTTGCCGAACTCCGCGACCGAAAGTCGCGTGAGTTGATTTGATGGTTCAAACGGATGCCAATCGAAAAAACTCGACCGCACCATTATCGCACCATTCAGCAAAAGCGGAAACTCCGAGTACTCAGGGCTCCCGCTCTCATCTCGTGCTAATTCAATCACTTACAAAATCGGGACGGCGGGATTTGAACCCGCGACCCCCTGAACCCCATTGACCTAGAGACCGAAATCGCAACCGCGCGTGAACTCGCGCTTTCCCCTCCGTAATTACCGGAGTTTGGCGTCCGAATTCAAGGGATCGATGGGAAAGAAATTCGGGAGATTCGGGTCCAGACTATTGATATCCATAGTCTCTCGGAAAGGGAATCGGATCCCTACTCTGGCGTTACGACGCGGAAAGAGCGGGAAGGCCTTTGATTCGAGCACCTTCCCGCTCCTTTCTGTTCCGTCGGGAGAGTTACTTCTTGTTGTAGGGACGTTGGTTCGTCGGCGCGAGAGAGATGTTTTCGTCGCTCGCCTTTGCGTAAATCGAGTCCTCAGTTCGGCCAAGCTTCAGACCGATAATGCGCGTTGGAGTGTTACCCTTGGCCAACGACTCGAGTTGCTTCACCTGGGGCCCTGTCCACGGCTTTCCGTGGTTCGGTGGCTGCTTCGCCATGATCCCAACTCCTTCGTGCTGAGATCCGATCCTTGGTCCCGCCAGCAGTCACTGGGGGCGCCGGTGTCGGAATACCGACGACGCGGCGATACGAGAGAAATGACTCGGTCACCGAAGCGGTCGATACACCTCAAATATAATCAGATGGAATCATCCCTATAGAGTTGAGTACCCCGCCTGCGCAAGTCGTCGAAGTAATTGTGAGACGAGGGTGAGGTGATCGAGGCACGTATCGATGTCGTCTACCAAACTGTGCTCGTGCCCCCGGGGGTTGCGTATCGCCATCATGCTTCCGGCGAAAATGAACTTGTACCCCTCCTGCTCGTTTCGCCCCGAATCAGTTGTGAGCGGGGCGAGCTGCACTAGCGGGGACACCTCTGAAAGCGCCGCCATCATCAGTTGTTTGCCGGTTTTGTCCAAGCCGGAGTGCCGCTTTATCTCGTTGTCGAGAAACTTGAAGGCTTCGAAAGTGGCCTGCGCGTAATGGGTACTGTCGAAAAGGCTCTTCACGATTCCCGGTAGAGCAGGATGGATATTTCGGACGTCGAATGGATGCTGCGCTTCCACGATCGGAGGTGCATCGGTAAACCGAGTTGCGTTTCGAACAATCCATTCAAAGGCGCGCCAGACGTCACTCATTCAGCAAAAGGTTTGTCCTGATGCTGCGAAAGATTTTGTCGTAGACCTCCTGATCATCGGTGACCGGAAGGTTTATCTCGACTCGCACCGTCAACGCGGGACTGCCAGCCGGAGGAGTGTTTTCGGGCACCTTCGGAGGCGCAGGTGTGTGCGCCTCGCCGCGAGCAGGAGCGGGAGTCCTTTCCTTGCGACTGGAAGGAGGACTGGGAACGGACTTTCTGGCTCTAGTTGGAGTCGCTTTCGCTTCGGCGGGAGGGGCTCCATGCCCAGCGAGGCTGGCTAGAACCTCAAACGTTGCCGCTTGCTGATATCCGACACGCGCGCTGGTGTCATCAGCCCCACGAAAAAACCCGATCAGCTTCTGACGGTCTAGCGTCCAAGTCTTGTCGCCGTAATGCTCAAATAGTCCCTCATATGCCGTTTGAACTAGCGCAGAGAACCGCTTCGCAAATGCCTCGTCATCAACTTCGGAAAAAATCTTCGCGTTCTCTGCGACCTTCTTCCCCTCTTCGTCAATGATTCCTAGAAACCTGAGAATGTGAAGGACGTATGTCTCGTTGTTGGGAGCGATACCCCACCTTCTCAGGGTGTCAGGAGTAACCTGACTCGGGAACGCGCTTCGAAGCTGTCGAATCGTTGCGACGAGCCCGGCGATTGTAACCGTGTACGGAAAGGCCATTTGGTGACTCGCTAGAGGATTGGCGTCGTGATCCACAATAACCCATCCTGAGCCAGTCCGGGATGTCGATTCCTTATCACGGAGGTCTCCCGATTCTTTGAACGAGGAGCGCTGGAGTCGGACTTGGACCGAAGGGAATGATCAGTCCGGAATATTTGGTTCGTCGCCCCAGAGACCTGAGCCACCAACGCGTGCTTGGCCGGAGCCGCCGCGGTTGGCCGACGCGAACGGAGAGCCTATTCCGGCGCTGTCGGTCGAGCGGTGCACCAACCGACCGCTCGTGATCGTTCCAATGTAGCGCCCGTCGGTGCCGTAAACCTTGTCGTCCCTGATACGGCCCACAACTTGGCCGGAGCCGCTATACACCGTGTCGCCCGAGACTTGGAGAGGTCGCCCGTCCTTAGTATGCAGACTCATTGTGCCTCCTGCGCGTGGCTGCCCAAAGAAACAATCTAAGTAGCGCGCTTCATCAGTAGGAGTCTCGAACCGCCCCGCTCTCGCCAGTTGTCAGCCGCTAAATTGTCTCTGATGATGACCGACGAATTCCGCTACGACGTAGCGTTCTCTTTTCTAAGTGCTCACGAGGCCGCGGCGTTGCGCGTCAGCGATGGCCTCACGGATCGCCTCTCGACGTTCGTCTACTCGCGAGAACAGCGAGAGGTGATCGGGCGCAACACTGATGGCGTCGAGGCGTTCACCAACATCTTTCGATATGAGAGCCGCGTGTGTGTCGTTCTGCACAGCGACGGGTGGGGCAAAACTGGCTATACGCACATAGAGGAATCGGCGATCAAGGAGCGGGCACTTGAACACGGATGGGACTTCCTGATCGTTGTTTGCCTCGATGACGCGAAGCCGCCCAAGTGGATTCCTTCGACCAAGATTTGGTACGGCTATGCCAAGTTCGGCATCGAAGGCCTGCTCGCAACGATTGACAACCGAGTCACGGAACTAGGCGGCCGCCCGAAACAGGACTCGGTGCTCGAGCGAGCCGCCCGTGCAGAGCGTGAGCGTGACTTCGAAGAACGGAAACAGCTCTTCGGACGCTCGGTCGCGGGCTTCAAAGCGGCAGGGGACGAGATAACGCGCCTCGGTGAGCTGCTGGCCAAGCGTGTCCCGGAACTCGCTGCGGTTTCCCCTGGCTTAGGGCTGGAGTTCCTGAAGAATGACTCCAATTACCGCAGCATTGCGGCATCAAGCCCTGTTGGGAGCTTCGTCCTTTACTGGCAGCCGGAGTACTCGAACAGCTTACACGGCGCCGGTTTGTTGGTAGTCGAGTGGGGCGGGCGATTCATGTACTCACCGGGCTGGGGTGGCGGGCCGACCAAACTGGGCGACTTTGGGGTGACCCCGACAATCGACTACGTAGATCGCGTTGTGTGGCAGGTTCCCAAGAAGGACGAGCCTCTCAGCTCAGAGGCTTTGCTGGACTACCTCTTTGAACGATTGCTCGACCGCCTGAACAAGAAGCCCAAAAAGGGTGGAAGAGTCACGGGCATCCCGCCTTCGGTGAGCTACTTCGACATAGGATAGATGCCGACCGACGCCCAGCGCTGGAGATTCCTGGCCGACCACGGGTTAACCCTGCACACTGACGGCGGCGACTACGGCTACATGGTTCACTGGTGCCGCACGTCCGGGCCGGGCGAACCGCCGAAGTTCTATCCCGTTTCAAACGGGAAGACGGCAGAGGAAGCAATCGACCGAGCCATTGACCGCTACAACCACAAGCACGGAATTGCGCCCTCGTCGGCTTTCGTCCAGTCCGTAGTGGTGAGACTACCTGTTCGAGGGACGATCAGCTAGGAAGCCGTGATCCGAACGGACGGACCTACTTGCCCCGGACCTTCCGCTTTTTCCGCTTCGGCACCGAACTCTGAATCAAGGCTCCAAGCTTGGCCCACTTTACGCGATGGCCTTTTTGCGCGTTGCCGGTATACCACGTTAGCGAACCGCCTCGAAGGACTGCTCGCCCAATCTGGCCGCCATTCTGCCGAGCGATGTGCAGAATAAGCGGGGTCTGATACAACTCCAGTCTCTTTGCGTTGAGAAAGGTTCTCATGCGAATCTCCGTCGGGGAGGGAGCTGGTGTTCGGCGCACGATGTTAACTCCCGGCGAGGGGTCGCAGCAAGCCTGCCTAGTCGCTGTCGGTCGGTCTCGTTGTGGTCAACGCTTCCTCGTGAACGACTGGGCAATCTTTCTCACCTGCGCCCGCTCAGCATCTGCTTGAGGAGACTCCGCGCGTGATGGTCGTCCGGGCCCACCGATCCGCTTCATGGGCAGATCGCTTCGACGGATACGAGGAGCACCATCACGCCCAGCGTTCGGAATCCGACCCTTCTTGATCGAGGCCGACAGATGATCCGCTGTGAATCCGGACAGGTTCGCAGCTTCGACGAGAGTGAGAGTCTCCTCACCGTGAGCCACTAGCGCGGCCTCAAGCTCCCGAGCCGCAAGCTCCCAGAGTCGCGCTGTGTTGGAGTCGCCGTACTCTCGTAAGTAGTGAGCTCGTTCGCGCCACGTGGACGGCAACGAGTCAGGCATGAGCGTGGTGATCTTCATGCCCAGTTAGTGTGGGCATGCTCTCTTAATCAAACGTGCTCAACTGTTCGCGTCCCGACTGGTGGATCCTCACCAAGACTATTGATAAGACTATTGACGGTTGGATTTACGACAGACAAAACCAAAGGCCCACAAGCGGTGTAATCGCCTGTGAGCCTTTCACTTATCTAACCATCGGGACGGCGGGATTTGAACCCGCGACCCCCTGAACCCCATTCAGGTGCGCTAGCCAAGACACACCCTACCTTAGAAAGCTAAAAGCCTGCTCGAAAGGCCCGCTCGTGTGTCCTACGAACCAACTACTCGCAGCACAGAGCCACGCTCTGGGGTCCGATGCTCCCAAACCGCCTCGCCCTTCTCAACGGGCGCGAACAGTTGGGCGTAGGCGGCGCTCCGGAGGAGTGCGTCGCAAATAGCTGGATCGAACTGTGTTCCGCGGAACCGCAGCAGTTCCTTCCGAACCGCCGCAGCGTCGAGTGCCGCGCGATACGGCCTATCAGTCGTCATCGCATCGATTGTATCGGCGAACATGATAATGCGAGAGCCAAGCGGTATTCCCTCTCCTTTCAAACCATCCGGGTAGCCGGAACCATCCCAATTCTCGTGGTGATGTCGAATAAGTGGCACGACATCCCGCAGCTCGGTGACGGTACCCGCCAGTTCTGCGCTCTTCACTGGGTGGGTTCGCATGATGACCTGTTCTTCCGACGTCAATCGGCCGGGCTTGCTCAAAATTGGCCCGAACACCTCGTGAATCTTTCCGACGTCGTGTAGCAAAGCGGCCGCAACTATCCGTCCGACTTCCCTATCCCTGAGGCCAACGGCCCTAGCGATGAGTCGAGCTTTTTCCGCAACCCGCCGAGAGTGTCCAGAGGTATACGGATCCCGTGCTTCAATTGCCGCCACCATTAGCTCAAGTAGCTCACGGTTTGTTTGCTCGAGCTGGCCGGTAACTTTATAGAGCTGACGGAGCACAAGCAGCGGAACTGCAAAAATGAATGCGCCTATGGTTCCAAATTGCGAGTACGTCCAAACAAAGAACAGGATTACCGGGAGAGAGAGGAAATCGTAGGGAAGAGCCTTGAGTGTGTTCTCTTTCCAGATCGCCCACGCACTTCGTTCCCCGACGATTCCGAGAGCGCCGCTAACACAAATGGAATTTGTGATAAAAAAGACGAGGAACAGTGCAAAGAGGGAAAGTGAACCTGACTGTTCAATTCCCCGAAGCGGAACGCCACCAAGCGCCCGATATGCAAGTATAGCTAGGGAGATCGCCAGAACTTCCTGCGCCACATTGAAAACCGTTTTCAGCCGGTCCCTTTTCGCAAGCAGCTGGGCAGATAAGCCAGCAACTCCGACAGCGACAACACTTACCCAGTGAGGGGCAATTGCGGCGGTAGCAAGGACAGGAATGAACGCAAGCGAGCCCGCCGATTCTCGACCCGTGCGGTAGCTCAGGAGTTGCGCAAGGATGATAACTAGCCCGAAGGTTCCAGCTGCCCGAGCGAAATCAACGGAGAACACAGGTTCTGTGAAGTACAAAATCGCGCCCGCAGCGACGGCCGCAACAACAACTAAGGAGACGTAACGTCCGATCGCGCTGCGCATAGAAAGAAACCCCCGTACTCGACTAGATCCAGATCTGCGAATCTCTGAAGAAAAGCGCCAGAATCACATTTAACATTTGCGTCACCCCCCTTAAACGTCAGTCGCATCCTGCATCCGCAGAATGCGCTACAAGGTTGGCTCCGCTCCTGTCGCTTGCCGTACCCGCTCAACTCATCTCGTAGCCGGGACGGGGGTTTTTAGTTCCTATAGGATCCGTGTTAGAGGTGAAAATTCCAAACGACCAACTATTGCTGCACCAGGTCCAGTGGACCCGCTTTCAACGTTCTTTACTCGCCCTGATCGACCCAACGATTCGTCGCGCTCAATACCGCCAGAGCGCTCGCTGTTTCAGCGCTGCCTTTGATCTCACAGTTTCCCACCAATAGCTGGCTGTCACGGCCGCTCCGCACCGTCACGCCAACGAACACATACTCGCGATCGAAGGCGTCCATTACCTTCACGCCCTCTACCGCCAGCTGCCCTTCTCTGCCCTCGGCCTGCCCGATCGCGAATACCGTCGCGCGCGCGGCAAGATCGAGTCGGGACCTGTCCCCCTCGATTCCGCTGGCTTCTCCAATGTAGGACTCCTCACCCTTCCTCAGAGTCACGCGGCAGGACACCCCTTTCGTGCGCGATCCGCGCACCTCCACATCCTCGAAATAGAGCTTCCTGGCCGTGTACCGCTTGCCCGCGCCCTCGAGCGCCGGAGACACCCTGAACTGGCTGCCTGGTGTCGGGTGCGATGGGGTGGGCCTGGCCTTCGGCTGCTCGCTCGTCGTCGCCACCGAGATCTTCCGGTGATCCACCCGCATCGCCAGGTGCGCCATCAGGGCACTCTCGATGTTCCGCACCACCTGCTTGGGCGTCAGCTCCGCCGTCGTCAACACGTGGATCTGCTCCACCGAGCCGCTTTCGCTCTCGATGATCTTGGCCGACACGACACCGGGGAGCGTGAGTATAAGCTCCTCGGCTCGCTGGATCGGTAAGACGCTCCCGGCGATGTTGTTCAAGCTCACTAAGTCTTCTGATGTGCGGGGGTTTGAAGCCCTAAACAGGCGGTCCAATATCGTAGACGACTGTGTTTTGTACAAGCAAAATCTCGCGCCCTCAAGAGGTTAGAGACGATTGTGGATAAGAGCGCGACAGTAGGCACGCACACCGTGTGATACGAAACCGACACTCGCGTGATACGATTCGCGCATTTCCCCTCACAAAGCTCCGCGACTGGCTTTCCACGGTACGCCGTAAGACTATTGATCGAGGGGCACGATAGACTATCTATAGATTGTCCGCCTGGCAATACTCCAGGGGCCGGCGACTCTCCCGACTCTCACGAGCGTTTGAAATGAGCGAGCACCCAACCCTCCTCCGCGCCGGCACTAGCGCCCCCGATTTCACGCTGCATTCGACGCCCGACCAGACGGTGTCGCTCTCCGAGTTCCGCGGCAAGCCGGTGATCCTCGCGTTCTATCCGGCCGACTGGAGCCCGGTGTGCGGCGACCAGATGGCGCTCTACAACGAGATCCTTCCCGAGTTTCACAAGTACGGCGCCGAGCTGCTCGGGGTATCGGTCGACGGCGTCTGGTGCCACATCGCGTTCGCCCACGCGCGCAAGCTGCATTTCTCCCTGCTGGCCGACTTCGAACCAAAAGGCGGCGTCGCCCGCGCGTACGGCGCCTATCGCGACACGGATGGAACCAGCGAGCGCGCCCTCTTCGTGATCGATGCGGAAGGCGTGATTCGCTGGAGCTACTGCTCGCCCGTCGGAGTCAATCCGGGCGCCGACGGAATTCTCGACGCGCTCGAGTCGCTGCAGGCCGAGCACTCGCAAGCGTCGTCGTGAGCGCGCAGGGACAGGGGATGCTGCGTCCCGACGTCAGCGACAAGGACCACGCCCTGGGTCGAGCCGACGCGCCGGTGACACTCGTCGAGTACGGTGACTACCAGTGCCCGCACTGCTGGCGCGCCCACCCCGTCGTCACCGCCGTGCGCGCCCTCCTCGGCGATAAGCTGCGGTTCGTGTTCCGCGATTTTCCACTGACGCAGATTCACGAGCACGCTCTCCACGCCGCCGAGGCGACGGAGAGTGTCGCCACCAACGCTGGCGGGGATGCGTTCTGGGCGATGCACGACACCATCTACGAGCACCAGCAGGATTCCCCGATCGCGCTCGACGATTCGCATCTCGTGAAATACGCCGCGAGCTGCGGCGCTGATCCGGAGCAGGTCGCGCGCGACCTCGCCAATGACACGTTCGAGGAGGATGTGCGCGCCGACTTCATGAGTGGCGTGAGAAGCGGAGTGAACGGAACTCCGACGTTCTTCATCAACGGCGTGCGCTTCGAGGGAGACTGGAGCAACCCGAAATTCTTCGCTGCGGCGCTCCTCGAAGGAGCGGCAATGGTTGGCGCGCCGCGCGGTTCGCGCTGACCGGAGCTTCGCGGACCTGAAGATAGGCGGCGTGGATCCGCCGCTCCGGCCGAGCTACGCCGCGCCTCCTCGAAAGGCTTGACGCGTCGCAAAGACTGCCGAATGTTGGAGCCCATACATCAAGACGGTGCGAATGGATCCGAGAGCTCACTGGGACGGCATCTACCAGTCCAGGAGTGTCGGCGAGCTGAGCTGGTTTCAGCCCGAGGCACGCCGGTCTCTCGAGCTCATCACTCGATTTGCGCCTGACCGCTCTGCGCCGATCATAGATGTCGGCGGCGGAGCTTCGGTGCTCGTGGATGACCTTCTTGACGCCGGCTACACAGATCTTACGGTACTCGACATTTCGGCGGCAGCCCTTGCCACCGTGAAGGAGCGTCTCGGTGCCATGGCTCCGCGCGTGCGCTGGCTGGAGGGAGACATCCTGTCGGCTCCCCTCGACGAGGCGGGATATGCGTTTTGGCACGATCGTGCCGTCTTTCACTTTCTCACCCGAGCCAAAGACCGGAAGGCATATGTCGATCGGGTTCGGCAAAGTGTCAGGCGAGGCGGACACGTGCTCGTCGCCACATTCGGGAGCGACGGCCCGACGAAGTGTAGCGGGCTGCCAGTCGTACGTTACTCCGTCGATTCACTTCAATCCGAGTTCGGCCCCGGGTTCCATATGCTGGCCAGTGAGCATGAAGATCACCGAACACCGGACGGACGCTCTCAGTCGTTCCTCTATTGCCTCTGTCGCAGGGAGTAGCCATTGCGTCACTTTGCTGAAGCGACGCGCTTTATCACCCAAGCCTCAGCGGCCGCTAACCTCAGAATAGGGAATCTGCAATGATCATCTCGTGGCGGGACGCAGCTCGACGGCCACTCTCCTGCTGGACCGGCGTTGCATTCCTCAGCCTGTCGTGCTCGCCTGCACCGCGCCCTCCGGCGCCTTCGCACGTTCCAGCGGAGATTCGCGTGGCGAACACTTCCGTCGGCGCCGAGCCTGGAGCGGGCGCCGTGACCAGGACCACGGTTTATGAGACTCCCCGCACCGTGACGCAGGTGCTCCGCCTCGCTCCCGCTGCTTCTATCGCCGAGCATCATCATCCCTTCTTTGATGAGACGTTCCTTGTGCAGCAGGGACGTGTGGCGCTCGTGCTCGACGGAAAACCGTACGACCTTCGTGCGGGGGATTTCGTCGTGATGCCGGCTGGAACTGTCATCGCCGGACGAAACGCAGAGGCGCAGGAGGCTCGCGTTGTCGTCGCTTTCAGCAATACGGGAACTCCGGGACCGCTTAGCGTCGCTGGACCGCTTCGTCATTGAGAATGAGACGGGATCGATTGGAACTGCGCCTGGCAGCTGACTCGTAATGGACCTGCGCGCCACGCTCGAAACGACTCTCGGCGACACCTACACGTTCGAGCGCGAGCTATACGGCGGCGCTATGAGCCGCGTGTTCGTGGCGATGGATCGGAAGCTCGGGCGCGAGGTCGTGGTGAAGGTCCTGTCTCCGGAAATCGCCGCTGAAGTAAGCACCGATCGCTTCCGCCGGGAGATCCAGCTCGCGGCAAAGCTGCAGCACCCTCATATCGTGCCCCTTCTTTCAGCGGGCGAAGTCGGTGGCGCGCCCTATTTCACGATGCCCTTTATCGAAGGCGAATCGTTGCGTGCGCGCATTGCCAGGACCGGGGAGCTGCCCGTCCGTGAGGCCGTGCGGATCCTTCACGAGGTGGCCAGCGCTCTCAGCTACGCTCACAAGCACGGAGTCGTTCACCGGGACATCAAGCCTGACAACGTGATGCTGTCGGACGAGTTCGCTCTCGTTACCGACTTCGGGGTTGCGAAAGCACTGAGCGCTTCGACGAGGGAGTCGGAGAGCAAGACAATCACCGGTCTGGGAATCGCGCTCGGGACGCCAGCCTACATGGCTCCGGAGCAGGCTGCCGCGGATCCAGCCGCTGATCATCGCTGCGACATCTACGCTTTCGGCGTGATGGCGTACGAGATCCTGACGGGCTCGCTTCCGTTCGCGGGACGCTCGACACAGGCAGTGCTCGCCGCACACGCCATTGACACGCCCGAGACAATCGAGCGTAGACGTCCGGGAATTCCGCGCCCTCTTGCAGCGCTGGTCATGCGATGCCTCGAGAAGCGTCCAGCCGACCGGCCTCAGAGCGCGGCGGAGCTGATTCAGCTTCTTGACGCCCCGGGGACTATGCCTGATGGACCGCCGGTGACGACTATTGCCGGGGGCCGAAAAAAATCTCGACTCATCGCCGGCGCCGGGATAACGGTCGCAGTCGTCGGCGTCCTCGCCTACGCTCTGATCAAAGGACCGGATCGAGCCCCTGATTCCCTGTCCGAGCTCAGCTCTGTCGCGGTGCTGCCCCTCGTCAACGTCGGTGGTGACGCCCGGGATGAATACTTCAGCGACGGGATGACAGATGAATTGGCGACCGTGCTGAGCAAGATGCCGGGACTTCGAGTCGCCTCCCGGACGTCCACCTACACGTTCAAGGGCAGGAAGGATGTCGACGTAAGCGAGATGGGCAGAAGGTTGCGTGTAGAGGCGATTCTGGAAGGCACCGTCCGTAGGTCTGGCGACCGGCTTCGCGTCGGAGCCCAGCTCACGAACGTGAGCGACGGTCTGGCAATATGGTCGGACACCTATGAGCGCACGACCAGCGACATCTTCGAGGTACAGGATGACATCGCGCGCTCCATTGCCGGCGCCTTGAAGCTGAAGCTGGGCGCCAGCCCCGGCGATTCGACAGCAGGCTCCCGGGGCACCGTGAGCCTCGCCGCTTACGACTCATACCTGCGCGGCCGTCATTTCTGGAATCGCCGCGGCGCCGCGAATCTTCGCAGGGCACTCACCTATTTCGAGGAGAGCATCGCTGCAGATTCAGGATTTGCGCGGGCTTATGCCGGGCTTGCGATCACCTACGCCATTCTGCCGGAGTACACGGACTCACCTCCGCTCGATGGGCTTGGCAAGACCCGCTCAGCGGCGATCCGGGCGCTCGCACTGGATACCACGCTTGCGGAAGCGCACACGGCGCTCGGACTCGCGTCCGTACACGCGTGGGATTTTCAGGCGGGAGACGCTGAATACAGAAAGGCAATCGCGCTCGATCCTCGATACCCTACGGCTCACCAATGGTATGGCGAGCTGCTCTATCACACCGGCCGGATCGATTCGAGCCTGGCGGCGATCCGGCGAGCAGTGGCTCTGGATCCGCTGGCTCCGATTACACCTGTTGCGCTCGGCTACGCTCTGACGCTGGCTGGGCGATACGACGAGGCCATCGCGGAATTCTCGAAGACCGAGGAGATTGCGCCTGGATTAGGGCTCACGCGACAGATGATTGCCGACGCGCACCTGCAAATTGGCCAGATTCAAAAGGCAGTCGAAGAGATGGAGGCTGCCGTGCGACTGGACAGCGAGACACTACTCACCAAAGGCAAGCTGTGTCTTGCCTACGGCGTCGCCGGGCGTCGAGAGGATGCAGCGAGGCTACTGAAGGAGATCGCGGCTCGCGCGAGCAGGGAACGCGTTTCTGCGGTGACGATAGCAATCTGCCAGCTCGGGCTTGGCAATCGCTCGGCCGCGCTCGATGCAATGGAGGCGGGAGTGCGAAAACACGAGATAGCTGTCTTCACCGCGTATTCCCCGTTGCTGGACCGAACCTGGGATCCTTTGCGCGGCGATCCACGGTGGAACAGGATACTTCGAGCGGCGAACCTGGGCGATTACATGGCTAACGCCCGTCAGCCTGGGCGCTAGCAGTTGGGCTGGCGGAGCTACGCCGCCGGCGCGGCCTTCTCGCCGTGCAGCACGCGCTGCACCGCCGCCAGCAGGTCCGCCGCCGCGAACGGCTTCTCGATGAACGGCTGCTCGGAGATCCCGAACCGCGAGGCGCTCGTCTGCTCGGTGTACCCCGACATCATCAGCACCCGTATCTCGGGACGGGTCTCTCTCAGCCGCGCCACCAGCTCGAGCCCGCCCATCTCCGGCATCATGCTGTCGGTCAGCACCAGAGCGATCTTCTTCCCGTTCTTTCCAGCGATCTCGAGCGCTTCAACACCATTGCTCGCCAAAAGCACCTTGTAGCCGGCGCGGGTGAGACTGCGCTCGACCGCCTCGCGTGTCGACTCCTCGTCCTCCACCAGCAGGATCGTCTCCGTCGCCGGGCGCAGCTTTCTCGCCGAGCGCGGGGTAATCGGCCGCGCGACCTCCTCGCTCCGCGGCAGAAAGATCTTGAACGTCGTGCCGTGCCCCGGCTCGCTGTAAACCCAGATCTTCCCGCCGCTCTGGGTGACGATGCCGTGCACCGTCGCCAGCCCGAGGCCCGTTCCCTTCCCCACCGGCTTGGTCGTGAAGAACGGCTCGAAGATCCTGGTCACCGTCTCCTTGTCCATCCCGTGGCCGGTGTCGCTGACGGTGAGACACACATAGCTCCCCGGCTCGACGCCGAGGTGGGAGGCGCTGAAGGCGGCGTCGACTTCGACGTTCGACGTCCGGATGTCGAGCCGGCCCCCGTTGGGCATCGCGTCCGCCGCATTGATCACCAGGTTCACGATCACCTGCTCGATCTGTCCCGTGTCCGCCTTGATCGGATCGAGCTGCGCCGCGAGCTCGGTATTGACGGCGATGTTCTCCGGGACGACCCGCTTGACCATGCTCTGAATCCCGTCGACCACGTCATTGAGCACGATGATGCGCGGGTTGAGCACCTGGTGTCGGCTGAAGGCGAGCAGCTGCCGCGTCAGCGCGGCAGCCCGATCCGACGCCCTCAGTATCTCGTTGGCTTCGTGGCGGCTCTCGCTGGCGTCGGGCAGATCCTCGAGCAGGAACTCGCTCGACATCCTGATCACGGTGAGGATGTTGTTGAAGTCGTGCGCCACTCCACCGGCCAGTCGGCCCACCGCGTCCATCTTCTGCGACTGCCGCAGCTGCTCCTCGAGTGATTGCTGCGGCGAGCGGTCGGTTATGGCGCCGATCACCTTCCGTGGCGCGCCATCGTCGCCGCGAATGATGTAAGCGCGCCCCTCGACCGAGGCATATTTTCCGTCCTTCCGCCGCAGGCGATATGGCTGCTGCCAGCGGTGCGCGCCGCTGCTGAACGCAGCGGCAAAGGTGCCGCTGATGCGTGGCTCATCTTCGGGATGCACCAGTCCGGTGATCCACTCGGGCGAGCTTCCGACGTCCTCCGCAGCGTACCCGAACAGGTCGCGCATGCCTTCGCTCCACTCGAAGCTGTTGGTCTCGATGTCCCACTCGTAGACGACGTCGTTGGTGGCCTTGGCGACGTAGCGATACCGCTCATCGCTGCGGCGCAATTTCTCTTCATGCTGCCGGGCCTCGGTGAGTGACTTCCGCAGCTCCCCGTCCTTGCGCTCGATCTCCGCCAGCGATTCCGCCAGGGATTCGTTGGCCGATTCCGTCTCGTTCACCTGGAGCTCCAGCTCCACCGCCTGCTGCTCGAGCAGCTCCTGCTGGCGGGCGAGATCGTCGGCCTGAGCGACCAGCCGGCCGCGAATCAGATAGATGAGAAGCCCGAAGAATATCAGCAGCTCGCCGAGCAGAGCCGCCGCTCCCGCGATCTCGATCTGCCGCACCCGCGCAGTACTGCGGGCGAATCTTGCGTCGGCGGCGATGACGACAGCGGCAAAGCGTGCCCGCACGACGTCGAACAGCGGCTTTCCGGCGAGGGGTGCGCCTGCTCCGGTCAGACGACCGCTTTCCGCCGGTTCGGCGAATTCCCGGTCCCACCTCGAGAGCGCATCGGTTGCGTGCCGCAGGCGGGCCACGCGAACTCTGTCGCTTGCCGCCATCGTTGCGAGGGAATCGAGCAATTTCGGCAGCTGGGTCTTGGTGACGAGATCCCGCACCAGGGATTTTTCGTCACGGGTGAGCAGGTAGCCGCGGATGCTCGTCTCACGATCCGTCGCCAATGCGGCAGCGTTCCGAGCGATTCTCGCGTATTCACGCGCCTGCTCCAGGTCACGCAGTGTCCGGACCTGCAGGACGTAAAGAGATGAGACGGTGGCCGCGATTACCAGCAGGGCGCACGCGGCAAACCACGAGAGTCGCCGAATCAGCTTCGTCATGTCGTGCGTGTCGATCATTGTCCTCGGCCGTTGGGCGCTCAGCGGGCCAGAATACCCGCATGTTTAGGACGCACTTTCGAGGGCGAGGCAACGTAGCTGACAATGTGTGTTTGAGGATTACCGCCGTTCCCAAAATCGCAAGAATAGCCCAATAATCACGGCTGACTACGCCCTCATCCGATCCTCTGGGTCGATCCCATAATCGCGCAGCTTCCGGTACAGCGTGCGCTCGCCGATGTCCAGAATCTCCGCCGCTTTCCTCCGGTTGCCGCGCGTATTCCTCAGCGCCGCCTCGATCGCCGCCCGCTCGATCTCCGCCATCGTCATCTCCGGCTTGAGAGTCACCACCGTTTGCGCGGGCTCCTGATTCGGCGGCTCGATCGCCGTAGCGATCGCCTTTCCATCACTACCTGATGCGAGCGCCGCGGGCGACTGCACTTCACCAACCCACGCGCGCGACTCGCGCACCTCTTCGTCCATCCTCCGCCGCAGCTCCTCCACCTGCAGCCGCAGCTCGAGCAGGCTCCTCACCAGGAATTCCAGCTCGCGCCCCTCGGCGCGCACCACCGGTCCGACGTGCACCGGCAGAAACCGCGCGGATCCGCCCGCCCTGATCTGACGCGGAATGTCCTCCGGGCCGATCTCCCGTCCCGGAGAAAGGACCACCATGCTCTCGATCAGATTCCTCAGCTCGCGCACGTTGCCGGGCCACGGATAATCCATCAGGATCTGCATCGCCTCCGCCGAGATCCCGTGAAAGGTCCGGCCGTGCAGCGAAGAGAATTCCTCGATGAAGCGACGCACCAGGAGCGGGATGTCGCCGCGCCGCTCGCGCAGCGGCTGCAGATGGATGCTGAGGACATTGAGCCGATAGTAGAGATCGGGACGGAAATGTCCGTCTTCCACGTGCTCGCGCAGCGGACGATTGGTCGCCGCCACTACGCGCACGTCGATTGGAATCGATGTCGTGCCGCCGACGCGCGTAAGACGCCGCTCCTCCAGCACGCGCAGCAGCTTCACCTGCGTCGAGGGCGGGATCTCCCCGATCTCGTCAAGAAACAACGTGCCCTTGTCCGCCAGCTCGAACCGTCCAATGCGCCGCTCGGCAGCGCCGGTGAACGCGCCCTTCTCGTGACCGAACAGCTCGCTCTCGATCAGACTCTCGGGCAGCGCGCCCGCGTTCACCGCGATGAACGGCTTCCCGCGCCGCGGACTCAATCGGTGTATCGCCTGCGCCGCCAGCTCTTTTCCCGTTCCGCTCTCACCCTCGATGATGACGGTGCTCGACACCGGCGCGATCTGCTCGATCTTGAGCAGCACCTCGCTGATCGCCTCCGACTGTCCGATCAGTCCCGTCAGCTCGCTGAGCCGCTTGCGGTCGAGCACGCGCCGCACCGCGAGAAACAGCTCGTCGGCGGAGATGGGCTTCGTGAATACATCTACGAAACCCATGGCGCCGAGTCGCTCCAGCAGCGCCTGGTCTTCGACATCGGCGAGTCCGATCACCGCCGTACCGGTCCACAGCTGGTCGCGCACGATCTGCAGGTTGCCCGCCTCGCCGAGGGCGCCGGTGAGGACGATGAGGTCGGGCTTGAAGCGCTTGATCTCGCCACGCAGATCGTCGAGCGGAGACACCATCTCGGTCGCGGTGCCGTTCGCTTCGAGCAGCGCGTTGAGCCGCACGGCCGGCTCGACATCGGTGAGTGTGATGAGAACTTTCACGCACCTCCCCCCGTGTGCTCCTTCACTTTGCCGCTCAATACATCGCAGGCGTGGACGACGATCGGATCGAGCGCCTCGAGTCCGTCCTTCACGCCGCCCGGAGAGCCGGGCAGGTTCACGATCAGGCTCTTGCCGCGCACTCCCGCCACGCCGCGTCCCAGTGCCGCGCGCGAAAACGTCGGCAGTGCCATGACCCGGATGCGCTCGGCGATTCCTTCCGCCTCCCGCTCGATCACCACGCGTGTTGCTTCCGGCGTGACGTCGCGCTCCGACAGCCCCGTGCCGCCGGTGGTGAGAACCAGCTCGGCGTTCTCCGTGTCACAGGCGCGCAGCAGCGCGCGCACTATCTCCACCGTCTCATCGGCACACGCAGCGGTCGAAACGACCTCGTGCTTCCGCGCGCGCGCCCAGTCGGCGATCATCGCACCCGATGCGTCTTTCCGCTCACCGCGCACGACGGAGTCGGAGATGGTGAGAATCGCCAGTCGCATGCGCTAAGCCTGGAGCCTGCTGCCGTTTCTATAGAACGGCATCTTCTGCACTGTCGCGGGAATCCGCTTGCCACGGATCTCGATCTCGAGCGGCGATCCTTCGGCGGATGACCCGGGGGGAACGTACGCGGTGCCGATGGGAACGCCGAGCGTGGGACTCATCGTTCCGCTGCGGATCTCACCGCTTGGCTTACCATTCGCGAACACGGGATACCCGTGACGGGGAAACGACCGCTCCACCGTCGTGAATCCCACCAGCTTGCGCTTGAGTCCCTGCTCTTTCTGTCGCGCCAGCGCGTCGCGGCCAACGAAATCTCCCTTTTTCATTTTCACCAGCCAGCCGAGCCCGGCCTCGAGCGGCGTGGTGGTGTCGTCGAGGTCGTTGCCGTAGAGCGCCATCCCCATCTCGAGCCGCAGTGAATCGCGGGCACCGAGCCCGGCTGGTGTCACTTCCCCCGCGCCGGTGAGCGCTTTCCAGATGGTTTCCGCGGCTTCGCCCTCGCTGGCGAAGTAGAGCTCGACCCCATCCTCACCCGTGTATCCCGTGCGCGAGATCACTACATCCCGCACTCCGGCGATGTCGCCCGTCACGAACTCGTAGTACCTGATCGCCGAAAGATCGGTGTCGGTGTGTTTTTGCAGAATGCGCGCGGCGTCGGGTCCCTGGAGCGCGAGCAGCGCGATCTGGTCGCTGCGATCCACGAGCGTCGCATCGAAGCGGTGGAGGTACTCGCTCAGGTGCGTGAAGTCCTTGTCGATGTTGGATCCGTTCACGACCATCATCACGCCATCGCCTTCGCGGTAGACGAGACAGTCGTCGACGGTCGTTCCATCTTCGCGCAGGATGGTGGAGTAGTGGGCCTGCCCCGGCTTGAGCGCGGCGACGTCGTTGGTGGTCACGTGGTTCGCGAACTCCACCGCCTGCGGCCCGCGCACGAAGAACTCGCCCATGTGGCTGACGTCGAACAGCCCCGCCTTTTCCCTCACCGCCCGGTGCTCGGCGGTGATCCCGGTCGGGTATTGGACCGGCATCTCGAACCCCGCAAACGGCACCAGCTTGGCGCCGAGCGCGGCGTGGACGTGGTGAAGGGGGGTGCGCTTGAGCGCTGAGGCGGGGGTGGGGGTGGGGGTGGCTGCGGGGATCATCGGTGGGCTGCGGGATTGGCTTGGACCAATATGCGCGAAGCGTCCCCCTATTTGGAGGGGCGCCGTGACAAAATGGCAGAGATGTCGGAAAAGCCCTGCCTAATGCGCGATTTCTCCCGCTAGTAACAGTTGTTGGATCGATACCAGTCCTGCACCGCGGTGATCGTGAGCGGGAGGGTGATCAACGGCCGGGCAGGCAGATCGGTTGTGATCTCCAGCACGGCACCACCGGCGGCGACCATCTCGAAGATTCCCCCCAAGGCAGGGACCTGCTCGTCTTTTCGCTGGCTCAGTCCGCCGGCGTACTCGAAGGGGGTTATCTGTTCATAGACGGGCATGTCCAGCCGGAGTGGCGCAGGCTGTTGAGGAAGAATGAGTGTCACGGAGGTGACGCGTCCTTCGAGCGGAACTCTGATGCGATAGTCGACGTCTCTCCACCTGAGACCCCCGCGCACCGCCCCGACCGTTAGAGTCGCGGCAGCCACCTCCGCAATTCCTTCGGTCACCCTTCCGATTGCCGTGAGATACCGGGACTCGTAGTCACAGCGGCCGAGGTTACAACCCGACAACAGGAGCGGAATCGCAATCGCCACTGAACTGCGAACAAACACGCTGGGCACTCAGCACCTCCTCATGAACAGCACCGAGCCGACCGGGATAGTCACGATGAATCCGCCTTCGAGGGTCGGGACCATGAAGAGGCCGATTCCCGCAGCCAAGCCAAGCGTTGCGCCGCCAAGGGTTCGGGCGAAGCGCTCACCACCATGACATAGCCCCCGGCCGCGAGGCAAAGCGGCACCGATCGCGCTGCCGATGGTCCCACCGGCGAGCACACCTAACACGGCTCCGACGAAACCGGGCGAATCAGGATCCCCACAGGACGGGCAATTGCGATCGCGCTCGTACCCGATACGGCCCAGGGCGGCCGCGCCGGCTGCACCGACTACCGCTGCGGTGACGAGTCGGAACGCGATCCTGGAGTCGTTGTCGACACTCGAGTCTCGCGAGACGGATTGACTGTATGCCAATGGGGCAAGCGTCTGCGCGGACAAGGGTGCGCTCGTCACACTCGCCACCGTCGCTGCAATGGAGAGCGCGCCGCAACCTGCTGCTCGTTTATCCATGTGTCGAGGCTACGGCGAGCGGGCGGCTGGACCTATACGTCAGGTGACGTAGCAGCCTTTCTGATAGGAATCAGGCAGCGCGTCTACAACGTGCGCGACGAGGAGGCGACGACACTCCTGATCGCGCACGTCGAGTACTGGAAGAAGCCGCTGCTGGTGAAAACGATCTACGACGAGATCGGTGCCCTCTAGGGCATCAGCTCCGCGCCCGTCACTTCGCGGATCTCTCCGGCGGTGGGGCGGTGTCCCGTCACTTTACTTCTCAGCGCTTCGAACAAGACCTTCGGCCGCGCTTTGTTGACCTTCATGTAGGTGGCTGAGTCCGCGTCCACCAGAATGAGCGCGATGCGCGGATCGTTGGGTCCGCCATCGCGCTCACCGCCCTCATCGCCGAACCACTCCTTCCAGTTTTCCTTGTATAGCTGCCTGATCTTGTTCCTGTTCTTCGAGATGCGCGCCACGCCCGTCACCGAAACCCATTCTCCCGTCTTGTTCTTGTAGTAGGCGCAGTTCACGTGCGGATCGAGCATGAGATCGTCGAGCTTGTGCGCCTCGGAATCGGTGACGAACCAGAGATCGCAATCCTCCATGCGCGCCTGCGTCGCCATCGGGCGGGAGACGAGCTGTCCGTTCCCACGCCGCGTGGTGAACATTGCCGTCTCGATTCCGTGGATGAGATCGTAGAGCTCGTCGAGTTTTTTGGAGTGTGCCATGCCCTATAAGTCTGCACGAGACATGCCGATAGGCCGGCGTGAGCGCGGCCTAGAGCTTTTCCCCGCCCATCAGCACGGCCATGATTGCCTTCTGGACGTGCAGCCGGTTCTCGGCCTCGTCCCACACCCGGCTCTGCGGCCCGTCGATCACTTCGGCCGTCACTTCCTCGCCGCGGTGGGCGGGCAGACAGTGCAGAAAAATCGCGTCCTTGCTGGCAAGCTTCATCAGCTTTCCGTCCACCTTGTATCCCTTGAACGCTTTCTCGCGGATGGCCTGCTCTTCCTCCTGACCCATCGATGCCCACACATCGGTGCTCACCACATGCGCGCCACTGGCCGCTTCCAACGGATCGCGCACAACGCGCACTTTTGCGCCCCCCCCGGCCGACACCGCCCGCTCGAGGATACCGGGGTCCGGGTTGTATTCCTCCGGACACGCCAGCGTCAGCTCGAAGCCCAGGACCCACGCGGCGTTGATCCACGAGTTCGCCATGTTGTTGCCGTCGCCGATCCACGCGAATCGCTTCCCCTCGTGGCCGCCCAGGTGCTGCTTCACCGTCAACAGGTCGGCCAGCACCTGGCACGGGTGCACCAGGTCCGTTAGCCCGTTGATCACCGGCACGTCGGCGTAGCGCGCCAGCTCCTCGATCTCGGCGTGGGCAAAGGTCCTGATCATGATCCCATCGACGTAGCGGGAGAGGACCCGCGCCGTGTCCGCGATCGGCTCGCCCCGTCCCAGTTGGACGTCGCGCGGCGAAAGAAAGAGCGCGTGCCCTCCCAGCTGCCACGCCCCCACCTCGAACGACACGCGGGTGCGCGTCGACGCTTTCATGAAAATCATGGCCAGAGATTTTCCCGCCAGCGGCTTTTTGCCGTACTTGCCGCTCCGCATTGATTCCGCCAGCGCGAACAGGCTCTCGATCTCGGCGGCCGAGAAGTCGGGGATCTGGAGGAAGTCGCGGTGGGAGGGCTGGCCGTGTCCAGGCATTGTCGTGGCGCAATTTGTGAAAGGGAGTTTCAGGTGGCCGGAAATTATATCGTCCGACCGTCGAATCCTATTACGCCCAGGGGGGGCTATGTCCCGTCACGCTGTTTGGCCCATTCTACTCGCATTCGCTCTCGGCGCATGCTCCGACTCGACCGGTCCCATCGACGATGACGATGATGGTCCGCTTCCGCCCAACCTTACCTTGCGGCTGGAACCGTTTCTCTCGGGCGCCGGACTTTCGAGTCCCATTTTCCTGGCGCAGGCGCTCGACGACGGTCGCATTTTCGTCGTGATGCAGTCGGGCAGGATCGAGATCGCCGAAAACGGGGTTCTCCAGGCGACTTCGTTCCTCGACATCAGGAGTCGCGTGCTGAGCGGAGGCGAGCGCGGAATGTTCAGCGTGGCGTTCCACCCGCAGTATGCCACCAACAGATACTTCTACGTCTGCTTCACCGAGGATGTTAGTGGAGACATACGCGTCGAGCGGTTCACCACTTCCGCGACGAACCCGGAGGTCGCCGATCCCACGACATCGAAGCTGATAATCGAGATTCCGCATCCCACCTATGAGAATCACAACGGCGGCCTCGTGACGTTCGGCCCCGACGGGATGCTATACATCGGCCTCGGTGACGGCGGGAGCCCCAGTGACGCGGCGGGCAACTCACAAAACCGCAACGCACTCCTCGGCTCGTTGCTGCGCATCGATGTCGACACCGGGGACCCGTACGCGATTCCCGCGGACAATCCATACGCGGCCGGGGGCGGGCGGGGAGAAGTCTGGGCAAAAGGCTTGAGGAATCCGTGGCGGTTCTCGATCGATGAGCCGACGCAGATGCTCCACATTGCCGACGTCGGGCAGAACGCGCGCGAAGAGGTGAACGCCCAGCTTTACACCGCCGGCGGCCTCAACTACGGCTGGCCCATAATGGAAGGCATGAACTGCTACCCGCCCGGTACGACGGGATGCACTCAGACGGGATTGACACTCCCGGCGCTCGACTACGCGCGCGCGGGCGGGAGCTGCTCCGTAACGGGAGGCTACGTCTACCGGGGGACAGCGATCGACGGGCTGCAGGGCCATTACCTGTACTCCGACTATTGCGGCGGATGGCTCCGCAGCTTCCGAATGTCCGGCGGCGCCGTCGTGGACGAGAAGGATTGGGCGATTACACCCGCGGTCGATCGTCCGCGATCGTTCGGAGTCGATTTCGACGGCGAGCTGTACATCATCGGCGTGACGACGATCGACAAGATCGTCGCCGGGAGCTGACCGGTTCTGGCGACTTCAGCGGCCGATCCGGCTCTCGAGAATCTATCGCGCGATCTGGTGAAGGCGCTCGTCGCCGCCGGTGATTCCTACACCGCGGGAGTGCCGCCCGCGGTCCAGCACACCCTCACGGTTCTCTGCACCACCGCGCACAGGAAGGGAGTTCCGCCCGAGGGAGTGCTGGCATTGGTCAAGAAAACCTGGAAATCGTACATGGCCGATGTCGATTCGGCCTTTGCCGCTCGAGAGATGTGGTACGACAATCTGATATCACAATGCATCCACGATTTTTACGCAGCGCAGGGGCACTGAGGCGGACCTTCCCCCCTCGTCATTCGGACACTCAATTACGGGCAGGTTTCTAACGCGAACGCCGGCCACCGCCCTCACATGCGCCTTTCCTGCCTCATCATCGCCGCACTGTTCGTCCCCATTTCGTCTTCGACCGTTGCCGGCCAGCAGGCAAGCGCGTCGCCGGCGTCCAGCGACAAGTGGGACGTCAACAAGAGCCTTGGCTTCGACCGCACACTCGATCTCGAGACCAAGGAAGGAACGTGGATGAGCGTCGACGTCAGCCCCGATGGGCGCTGGGTCGCGTTCGATCTTCTCGGCGACATCTATAAGGTCGCAATAGGGGGCGGAACAGCCGAGCGGCTCACGAGTGGGGCCGCGTGGGACCACATCCCGCGCTGGAGCCCGAGCGGCAACGCCATCGCTTTCGTCAGCGACCGCGACGGCGCTGACAACATCTGGACGATCTCGCCCAGCGGCACCAACGCGCGCGCCATCACGAAGGAAAAGGAAACTCTTCCCACCAATCCCAACTGGAGTCCCGACGGCGACTACATCGTCGTCAAGCGCCACGTCACCGACACCAGGTCGCTCGGCGGCGGCGAGATCTGGCTCTATCACGTCCTCGGCGGAAAGGGCGCGACGCTGGTCGCGCGTCAGGGATTCGAAGCCGACAAGAATGAGCCGGCCGTCTCTCCCGATGGACGCTACGTCTACTTCGATCAATCGGGGCCCTTCGGTTACAACAGGAACGTGCACGCCGGAATTTTTCAGATCGTCCGCTACGACCGGCAAACCGGTGTCACGACTCCCATAACCCGTGGTGCGGGTGGCGCCGTCCGCCCCACGCCCTCTCCGGATGGGAAGTCGCTCGCTTTCGTGAGGCGCATCGGACTCAAGACCGTGCTCATGGTGCGCGACCTCGATACCGGCAGCGAGCGCACACTGTTCGACGGGTTGGACCACGACCAGATGGAGACGTGGACGCTCCACGGCGCATTTCCCGGCTTCGACTGGACTCCCGACTCACGACGCATGGTGATCGCCTACGGTGGAAGGATCCACTCCATCGATGCGCGGACCGAACAGACGACGGACATTCCGTTCACCGCGCGCGTGCAGGTGCCGCTGTCCCGCACCGTCCACTTTCCGCAATCGCTCGAGACGGGTGACACTTTCCGCGCTCGCGTAATCCGCTGGCCGACGATATCCCCGGACGGGCGCACTCTTCTTTTTCAGGCGGTGGGACGCATCTGGAGCATGTCGCTCCCCAATGGTGCGCCGCGCCGCGTGACAGAGGGTGAGCGGTTGGAGTACGCTCCGGCGTTCTCTCCGGATGGTCGCTGGATCGCCTTCACGACATGGAGCGACAGCCTGGGCGGCGCAGTGTGGAAGGTTCCCTTCCGCGGCAGCCGCGCCGCGCCGACACGTCTCACCTCTCGCGCCAATCAGTACGCCAATCCGGCCTGGAGTCCCGATGGCCGCCGCATTGCGTTCGTCGAAGGCTCGGACCAGGTCAACCGCGGCACCGACCTGAGCGACGAGTTCTTTCTTCGTCTTCGCTGGGTGAGCTCCGATGGCGGTGCGGTGCACGAAATCTCCACCACCGCCAATCGCGGCACCAATCGCCGCATGCCGCGCCTGTCGTGGAGCAGCGACGGCACGCGAGTCCTTTTCCAGGCGACCAAGGGCGACACGACTTTTCTCACCAGCATCAAGCTCGACGGGACCGACGGGCGTCAGCTCGCGCGCAACGATGTCGCCGACGAGATGGTGGCGAGCCCCGATGGGCGTTACGTCGCGTTCAAGGAGCTCCACAACATGTACGTCGCTCCCCTGCCGATGGTGAGCGACAAGCCGGTGGCGATCACATCGAAGAGCTCGCCGACGCCGGTGAAGCAGTTGAGCCGGTGGGGCGGCGACTGGATCGCGTGGACGAGCGGATCGAGCGCGGTGAGCTGGAACTTGGGACCGACGGTCTACCGCCAGCGTCTCGACTCGATCTTCGCCGAGGAGCGGCGCGCGGAGCTCGCCAAGCCTGATTCCGCGAAGGTGGCGGACAGTGCCGCGAAAGCGCGAGCCGATACCGGCGCCGCCGCGCGCGCCAAACCGAACGCGGTCGTGAAGGGAGACGAGTTCCACGTGACGCTCACGGTGCCGCGCTTCGTGCCGCGCGGTGTCATGGCGATCACCGGCGCGCGCATCGTCACCATGAGCTCTGGCAGCAACACGGTCATCGAGAACGGCACGGTGGTGATCGAGAACGACCGCATCCGCGCCGTCGGGCCATCGGGTCAGGTGAGCGTTCCCGCCGGCGCGCGCAGCATTGACGCCAGCGGGAAGACGATCATTCCCGGACTGATCGACGTGCACGCTCACATGGGATACCTCGCGCTCGACATCAATCCCGAGCGTCCCATCGACTACTACGCCAATCTCGCCTACGGCGTCACCACCACTCACGATCCGAGCGCGTCGACCCAGTTCGTGTTCAGCAACAAGGAGCTCGTGGACGCCGGCGAGGTGCTGGGCCCGCGCATTCTCTCCACCGGATTCGTCCTCTACGGCGCGCGAAACACCGAGCGCGCATTCATCAACAATCTCGAAGAGGCGCGCGGACATCTGCGCCGCATCAAGGCTCTGGGCGGGTTCAGCGTCAAGAGCTACAACCAGCTGCGTCGCGACGCGCGTCAATGGATCATCCAGGCGGCGCGCGAAGAGCGAATGCACGTTTATCCCGAGGGTGGCTCTACGCTGGCGATGAACGGATCGATGGCTATCGACGGACACACCGGCATCGAGCATGCACTGCCGGTCGCCGAGCTCTATAATGATTTCGTCAGGCTAATGGCGCAGAGCGGGACGGGCTACACTCCGACTCTGATCGTTGGATACGGGGGCATTTGGGGCGAGAACTACTGGTACCAGATGTCCGATGTATTCAGGAACGAGCGGCTGCTCCGCTTTACCGCGCGGGGGGCGCTGGACGCGCGGGCGCGGCGTCGCATCATGGTGCCTGAAGAAGAGTTCTACCACTTCGAGCTGGCGAAAGCAGCAAAGCGAATCGTCGACGCCGGCGGCAAGGTCCAGCTCGGCGCCCACGGGCAGCTGCAGGGATTAGGCGCGCACTGGGAGCTCTGGATGCTCGAGCAGGGCGGGCTCACTCCACTGCAGGCGCTGAGCGCTGCAACGATCTGGGGCGCTCAGTATCTCGGGCTCGATTCACAGATCGGCTCGATCGAGACCGGCAAGCTGGCCGACCTGGTGGTGCTCGACGCCAACCCGCTCGACAGCATCCGCAACTCAGAGAAGATCAACATGGTGATGAAGGGTGGCGTGCTGTTCAACGAAAATCTCGATGAAGTGTGGCCCAGGGAGAGAAAGCGGGGGGCGCTCCGACAATAGCTGCGGCAGTCGTGCGGTTGGTTCGCACAAAACAGAATGGAATCAACGAGTTTGCTGGAAGACATCACTGCGCACCTGAACGCGAACGTGTTCACGAGAGCGTTCTCATTTTCGTCGGCGCAACTTCCAGTGCTGGGCACGACGCGGCCGCACCTCGCCGAACGGTTGGTTTTGCTCGATGGAATGGGATTCATCTATCAGCTGAGCGAGCACGGCACCCACGGCGGGAAAAAACCGCCCGACTTCAAGAAGTGGTTCGCCGACGACGTGCTCAGAAAAGGCGTGAAGCAGATCGGAAGAACGCGCGACCTTCTCCGCGCTTACATCAGTGTCTCGCTGGTGAACGCTCGCGGCCACCGGGTGATGGTTCCGATGACGGCCGTCGACGATCTGGTCGCGTTGATCGTCTATCGGGCGTCATCGAAGGCATCGGGCTTCACCCCGGCGCGCTTCAGCGAGACGCGCGCCGGGTTCGTCCACATCATGCGCGACACCGATTACTTCGGCATCTGCGAGTATCTCGTCACCCCGTCGGAGCTGACCGGTTATCTGGGGTTCAGGCAGGAAGTGCTGAGCAGGCCCGATCCCGTCGCGCCGGGCGTGAGCGAGACCGCTCTCCTCGGGCAATACCTGTTCGACGAGCTTGACGAACGGCCGCATCCGAGGTACGAGGCCGCGGCACGGTCGTTCAGTGGCGATCCCGGCGCGTTTGCGTTCGCGTACGTGATCGAGAATCTGGGAACCCAAATGGGCAAGCGCGATGAGGAGAGCGTCGAGGCGATCTATCACCGGATACTCGTGGAGCTGGCGCGCCTGGGCAGGACGGAGCTGCGCGAGCTGAAGGCTCAGCTTCGCTGTTGCCTGGATGCGGTGCGCACGGACAAGTTCGAGCTACCCTACCGTCTTTGCTCCGCGCGGACCCAATGCGCTTTTCTCATTCTGCCGGGGAGCGTCGAGTTCCGCCTGCGTGCGCGTGAGGCGCTGGAGAGCCTCGCGACGGCGTGCAAGCACGAGCTCCAGATCGAGAAGCAGGTAAGCATTGCAATGTGGAGGTCGGGTGAGATCATCGACATCGACTGGCTCTACACCGAGGGAGAGCCCGGTCCCGACGAGGAGATCGACAAGCGGCTCGCCAAAGCCTACCCGTTTCGCAAATCGAGTCAGAAGCGGCTGCCCGAGTATTATCTATGACGATGACCCAGCCGAGCCGCTCTTTGCGGCCAGGCAACGGTTCCCGCCCGCCCGGCGTCTAAATGCGCTGAGGGGCCTGAAACCTCTTACGGGTTACCCCCGTACGGGCCACCAATAGGGAGCGTCCAGTCGACGCCCGCCGCAAGACATTCCATTCCAGAGAGCCATCCCATGAAAACCCTCCCCGTCATACTCGGTCTGATTCTGGCCGGATCTGTCGGTTCGATCCAGGCTCAGACCCCCGGTGCACCTCCCGCCGCCGGCGCTCAGCAGCCGCCCCCTCCACCTCCGGGAGAAGTGGCCGGTATGATCGTAGCCGAAGACAATTCTGCCCCCGTTCCGCGCGCGGCCATTGCAGTCCGCAACAAGGCGGACTCCACGATGGTGACGGGCACGAACGGCGGCGAAGACGGCACGTTCAAGATTCAGGGACTTCGCCCCGGTACGTATTACCTCCGCGTCTCCGGCATCGGCTTCACGCCGAAGAACACTGAGGAGTTTACGATCGCTCCCGCCGCCCTCACCGCCAACGTCGGGAGCATCAAGCTGGCGCGGTTCGCCGTGTCCCTGCAGACAGTGGAAATCGCCGGCCAGGCACCGGCGGTGACGATCGAGCCGGACCGCAACAGCTATCGCGCCAAGGAAGTGGCTCCCGCCGCGACCAACGCCAGCGATGTGCTGGCAGCCACGCCATCGGTTGAAGTGGATGCCGACGGCAAGGTCAGTCTCCGCGGAAATGAGAACGTCGTCGTGCAAATCAACGGACGTCCGACTCCCATGCGCGGCCAGCAGCTCGGCGCGTACCTGAAGCAGCTCCCCGCAACCATAGTAGAGCGGATCGAAGTCGTTCCGAATCCTTCCGCCAAGCATGATCCCGAAGGCATGGCCGGGATCGTCAACGTGGTGCTCAAGCAGAACACCGACCTCGGCGTAAGCGGTGGTCTCACGCTGGGCATGGCCAACGCCGATCGCTACAACGGATCCGGAAACTTGGGCTATCAGAAGGGAGCGGTCACGCTGTTCGGGAGTTACGGCTACATCACCGACGACCGTGGCCTGACCGGGCTCAACAACCGCGAGCGCTACGATCCGTCGAACGCGCCGCTCTCCTTCACCCTGCAGGACATCGATGGCCGCAACGGATTTGGCGGGCACAACCTCACTACCAGCGCCGAATACCGGATCAACAAGCGTGACGTGCTGTCGAATTCATTCACAGCAAACGCGCGCAAATTCAAGGACGAATCGCTGACCGGATACAACGAGCTCGATGCCAATAAGAGCGTGGTGGACACATACTTCCGCACGCGAGATACCCATAATAAGGCCCTCGTCCTCGACAACACCCTGGCGTTCAGACGGACGTTCGAGCCGCGCAAGCACGAGCTCGCCACCGAAGTGCGGATCAATCGCGTCGATGACGATGAGAACACGAACCTCTGGGCAATGGAAACTCCGGAGAGCCCGGGCTACGAAGGACAGCGCGATCACGCCGACGCCATCACCACCCAGCTCACGGGGCAGATCGATTACACTCGCACGCTGGCCGCTCGTACCAAGCTGGAGACCGGCTACAAGGGCAACTCCCGCCTGCTCGACCGCGATTACAGCGTGGTCAAGGACGCGCTTGGCGACGGAAACTGGGCGCCGAGCGCTCTCAGCAACTCATTCGAGTTCGAGGAGAACGTGCACGCGGTCTACGCGGTGCTGAGTCATGGCGCCGGAAAATTCGAGCTGCAGGGCGGACTGCGCGGCGAGCGCGCGACTCGTGACTTTTCTCTGGCCGAGCCGGCCGGCTCCTATCCGTACAGCCGCAACAGCCTCTTTCCGAGCGGCGTGGTGAGGTACAAGCCGAGCGAGGCGAGCGAGATCAAAGCCAGCTACTCGCGCCGTATCCGCCGGCCGGGATCGTTCGAGCTCAACCCCTTCCCGAATTTCTTCGATCCGCAGAACGTTTTCATCGGCAATCCGAACCTCAACCCGGAGTACACCGACGCGCTGGAGCTCGGCTTCAGCCGGACCGGTCAGCTCGGCTCGCTGCAGCTTTCTCCGTTCTACCGGCGTACCACCGACGTCATCCGGTTCAACATCGAGCCGGAAGCGATCGTGGATGGGAGAGAGGTCACGACGGTGACCTTTCAGAACCTGGCGACGGCGAAGTCATGGGGCTCCGACCTCAATGGCTCGCTGCGTCTCGGTCCCAAGTTCAACGGCTTCGGCAGCTTCAACATCTTCAAGATCGTGACGGATGGCGGATCGCTGTCGGCCCTGTCGTCGGACGCGGTCACCTGGTCGTTCCGCGTGAACGGCACCACCCAGGTGTCACCGACGCTCTCGCTACAGGCGATGTACTTCTATCGCGCGCCGGTCAAGGTCGAGCAGGGTGAGTTCTCAAGCTTCAAGATGACCAGCATCACGATCCGCAAGAAGCTGGACGGTGACAAGGCGAGCTTGAGCGTGCGCTTCGCCGATCCGTTCAACACCAACGGCTTCAAGATCCGCGCTGGCGATGGCGGCATCTGGCAGACCACCGAGCGACAATTCGGCGTGAGGGCGACGTTCTTCACGTTCCAGTACAACTTCGGGCAGGCACCGAAGATTCGGCCGCCAAGAGAGGATGCGGCGCCGCCGCCGGCACCAGTATTCAACTAGGAGAGAAGGTTCTATGTTGGGCAAGGGGATCCAAGTCATGAGTTGTGAGTGAGTCAGTGGTAGTTGTCAGTGGTTGCCAGTTTTTCGTCGACCACTGACAACCACTGACAACTACAACTCACCGCTGTTCACTCAGGACTTGGATCCCCTTTAGGTGCCCTAGAAGGCAGTGTTCCCAGAGTTCCAAACGCCCTCCGAAGAGCTACTATCTTCAGGAGGGCGTTTTTTGTCCGAAACCTTCCGGCACCAGTCGCTAAAATGAAGTGGTCCCTCCGTCAAATCCTCTTCGCCCTGATCGTCGCCGGCATCGTCGGTCTCGCGGCGGAGCTGCTGCTCCTCGAGCACACCGAATCGTGGACGCAATGGATTCCGCTCGTGGTGCTGCTCGCCGGTTTTCCCAGCAGCATGTGGCTGCTGTTTCGTCCCGGTCCGCTCGCGCTCAAGACGTTCCAGGTGATCATGGTCAGCTTCGTCGTCGCCGGGGTGGCAGGATTGTATTTTCATTACGCGGGAAACATCGAATTCGCCGTCGAGCGCGATTCCGCCTTGAGCGGCGCCGGGCTGGTTTGGGAGGCGCTGCGTGGCGCCACTCCGTCGCTGGCACCCGGGGCACTCGCGCAGCTTGGGCTCCTGGGGCTAGCGTATACGTACGCTCATCCCGCTTCTCAACGAACCGTATCCGGAGATTGCTGAATGACTCGCGCCACTGCTTATCTGACCGCTTTTCTTTTCGTCGCCGTCGCCGCCTGCTCCTCCGACACGAGAAAGGCGGAAGACACTCTTGCGCTCGGTGCTGACACACCCGCGCTGGTGGTGCCGCCGCCGCCGGTCAGTGCGTCAACCGGTGGAATGCTCGATCCGAATTCCGCGAGCCGCGCCGACCTGGCAGCGGTTCCCGGTCTCAACGATGGTGTGGCGGGTGCAATCATCGCCGCGCGTCCTGTGGCGACGATGGTTGCCGTCGACAAAGTCTTGCCGGCAAATCTGACCGAACAACAGCGCGATACGGTGTATGCGCGGCTCTGGAAGCCGATCGATCTCAACACGGCGACTGACGCGGAGATCCTCCTCATCCCGGGAGTCGGCAACCGGATGCTGCGCGAGTTCAAGGAATACCGCCCGTATACGTCGATCCAGCAGTGGCGCCGTGAGATCGGCAAGTACGTAGACAAGACCGAGCTCGCGCGCCTCGAGAAGTACGTCGCTGCTCCCTAGCGACGTGCTGGTGACGCGATGACCGACACGACTTTGTCCGTCAGCAGTGCGCTCGCCGACCGGTACAGCATCGAGCGCGTACTCGGCCAGGGCGGTATGGCAACCGTGCACCTCGCCGAGGAGCGCAAGCACAAGCGCAAGGTCGCGATCAAGGTTCTTAGGCAGGAACTCGCCGCGTCGGTCGGCGCCGAAAGATTCCTCCGCGAAATCGGAATCGCCGCGCGGCTTTCACATCCGCACATTGTTCCGCTCATCGATTCCGGTGAGTCGGACGGGTCACTCTACTATGTCTCTCCGTACATCCCCGGCGGCTCACTGCGCGACCGCCTCGATCAGCATGGCAAGCTCCCTGTCGACGACGCCCTCCGCATCGCGCACGAGGTTGGCGCTGCGCTCGACTACGCGCACCGCAACGGGTTCGTGCACCGGGATGTGAAGCCGGCGAACATCCTCTTCGCCGACGACCACGCGCTGCTCGCCGATTTCGGCATCGCGCACGTGCGCACTTCCGCGGGCGGAGAGACTCTCACTCTTGCCGGACTCGCGCTCGGCACGCCCGAGTACATGAGTCCGGAGCAGGCGTCGGGAGAGACCGAGATTGGAGTTCCGGGCGACATCTACGGTCTCGCCTGCGTCTTCTACGAGATGCTGGCCGGCGAGCCGCCGTTCAGCGGTTCGAGCCCGCGCGCGACGATGGCGAAGCAGGTGACGGAAAGAGCCCGCCCGTTGCGGACGCTGCGGCCTGACGCTCCATCCGGGTTCGAGCGGGTGCTCGAGAAGGCGCTGGCGAAGAATCCGGCGGAACGATTCGACACGGTCCTCGAATTCTGCAATGCGCTGACCCGCGCGAAGTCCGAGCCGAATCGGCCGTTCGCGATGACGACGCGTACGATTGCCGTCCTTCCGTTCGTGAATGCCAGCCCAGATCCGGACAACGAATACCTGAGCGACGGCATCACCGACGAGCTGATCAACGCGCTGGCGAAGGTGGACGGACTTCGCGTCGCTTCGCGCACCTCCGTGTTCGCGCTCAAGGGAAAAGCGCAGGATGTGCGCGCGATCGGCGCGCTGCTCGAGGCGTCGGAGGTGCTGGAGGGAACGCTGCGCCGCTCGGGGGAGAATCTTCGCATCACCGCGCAGCTCACCTCGACGGCGGACGGACGCCTCGTGTGGTCGGAGCGTTATGACCGCCGGCTCGACGACGTCTTCGCGATTCAGGACGACATCTCGCGCACGATCGTAAACAAGCTTCGATCTACTGGGTTCGGAGATGTGATCGAGGCCCCGAGCGATCGTCACACCGAGAGCGTTGAGGCGTATGGACTGTACCTGCGCGGGCGCTACGCCTGGAACATGCGGACGTCCGATGGAGTCATCGAGGGGATCAAGTACTTCGAGCAGGCAATCGCTCTGGATCCGAATTACGCGCTGGCTTACACGGGTCTCGCTGATTCCTACGCCCTGCACATCGATTATCGGAACGTTCCGGTGCACGAGGGTCATCAGAAGGCCAAGTTCTACGCGCGGAAGGCGCTCGCGCTGGACGATACGCTGGCGGAGGCGCATGCGTCGCTGGCGTGGAGCCTTTTCATTTACGACTGGGACTGGGACGGCGCGGCGAAGGAATCCCGCCGCGCAATCGAGTGCGATCCGCGATATGCAACGGCCCACCAGTGGTACGCGTTCATGCTCGCGTCCCAGGGAAAGTTCGACGAGGCATTGATCGAAGCTCACACTGCGCAGGAGAACGACCCGTCCTCGGTCTCAGTGCGTCGGAGCCTTGGCTACTGCTACCTGTACGCGCGGAAGTACGAGCAGGCGCGGTATCACCTCGATCGCGCGATTGCGATGAATCCGACGGCCGAGGAGACTTACCGAATCCAGGGTGTGGTGCTGACGCTCGAGAAGAATTTCCCAGCAGCCGAGCGGGTTCTTCGCGAGGCGTTGGCGCTGGCGGCCGAAGGCAGCACCTACAGCAAGGTAACGCTCGCGTACTCGCTTGCCGCGGCCGGCGATCGCTCGCTGGCGACGGAGTTGGCGGCGGACCTCGAGGAGAAGCGCAAGACCGAGTACGTGTCTCCGGTGGAGCTGGCGATCATCCACATCGTGCTTGGCAATTCCGAGCGCGCGCTCGACTGGATCGAGGATGCGCTCAATGATCGGCGCGGCTGGGTGGCGTATCTGCGCGTCCATCCGATCATGGATCCCCTGCGCGATGAGCCTAGGTTCAATGCGCTCGTACAAAGGATGAAATTCGACGCGCCTGCCGCTTGATCTACGGGGCGCTGGCCGATTTCGTAGTCGTCGTTCACGCCGCGTTCGTAGTCTTTGTGGTATTCGGCGGGCTGCTCGTGCTGCGCCGCTCGCAGCTGGCGTGGCTTCATGTGCCGGCCGCGGTGTGGGGAGTGCTGATCGAGTTCAGGGGCTGGATCTGCCCGCTCACGCCGCTCGAGAACGCGTTGCGCGTGAGGGGTGGCGAAGCGGGTTACAGCGGCGGATTCATCGAGCACTACGTGCTGCCTGTTCTTTACCCGGCTGGCCTCACGCGAAATGTTCAGCTCGCGCTTGGGACTCTCGTGCTGGTTCTGAACGTCGCGGTGTATGTCTTGCTTGTCACGCGTCGGCGTATGTGAAGCCACTCGACTCCAACCAACTGTCCAACCATCGATGATGAAATTTATGCAATCCCTTACGGTGACATACGCAACGACGATCGCGTTGATGCTCCTTTTATTCGGGTGCGAAGCAAAGCAGGAAGAGCCTGGACCGAGCATCGGTGACTCCGCCTCTCCGTCGGGTGGCGCGAGCGACACGGGCCCATCAGCGGGCAACTTGTCGGGCAGGAATTGCGGAACAGGCACGATCACCGGAAACGGAATCGGAGATCTGCGCCTCGGCGTAACCCCCGCAGCCGTGCGAGCGAGCTGTGTCGTCGTTCGTGACACGACCCGGCTGGCCAGCGAGGGACAACTCGCCCGCATGATTGCCGTTGCGTTTCCGCGCGACACGGTGGAGGCAGAGATCGTGGACAGCCGCGTATGGCGCATCGAGGTCCTCTCACCACGTTTCCGAACGGCCGATTCCCTTGGAGTCGGCACGCCGCTCCGGCGTCTGCTTGCGCTCAGAGATCCGCGTGGAATCACCGGAGAAGGACAACTCTTCGTCGTTTCACCCGAGCACTGCGGCCTCAGCTTCCGCTTGTCCGACAATGGGTCCAGCTCACGAACGCAGGACTGGAATCGTGCCGCGCTCTCCCGATTGCCATCCGGTACTGCCGTGAACAAGATCCTGATCGTAGGCTGCGTGCCCTAGAGGATGTAGCGCCTCAGATCTTCGTCGTCGGCAATCGACTTGAGCCTGCTCCGCACCAGCGCCTGATCCACTCGGACGGTTTTCGTCCCACTGTCCGGCAACCCGAACAGGACATCCTCGAGCAGCGTCGTCATCACGGTGTGCAGCCGGCGCGCCCCGATGTTCTCCATGCGGTCGTTCACGTGTGCAGCGATTTTGGCGATTTCCGCCACTCCATCCTCAGTGAACTCCAGCGTCGCGCCCTCGGCCGCCACGAGCGCCGAGTACTGTTTGGTGAGCGCGTTCTCGGGCTCGGTCATGATCCGCACGAAATCGGCCTCTGTCAGTGACTGCAGCTCCACGCGTATCGGAAACCTGCCCTGCAACTCCGGTATCAGGTCGCTCGGCTTGGCGACGTGGAACGCGCCGGCGGCGATGAACAGCACGTGATCGGTCTTTACCATCCCGTGCTTGGTCTGCACGTTGGATCCCTCGACGATCGGCAGCAGGTCGCGCTGCACACCCTCGCGCGAGACGTCAGGCCCGCCCACGTTGTTACCGCGCTGCCCCGCGATTTTGTCGATTTCGTCGAGGAAGATAATTCCCATCGTCTGCACCCGCTCGAGCGCATCGGCGGTAACGTCTTCCTTGTTTATCAGCTTTCCCTGCTCCTCTTCGAGCAGGATCCGCCGCGCTTCCGAGACTTTGACCGTCCTCTTTTTCTTCCGCTTCGGCATCATCTCCTGGAGCATCTCGGAGATGTTGTCCATTCCCTCGGGCGCGCCTTGCGGAACCATCATGTCGAACATCACCGGCGTCTGCTGCGTCACCTCGACCTCGATCTCGCGGTCCTCCAGCTGTCCGTCGAGCAGCAGCTGCTTGAGCTTTTCGCGCGTGCGCTTGTATCTCTCCGCGACCGCTTCACTCTCCTGCGATACCGCGCCGCTCGGCGAGACGACGAACAGGTGGGCTCCTCCGCCCTCGGGCGGTGGCTGCGGAGATGACTTCTTGATGTCGGCGGGCACGGGCAGCAGCAGGTCCAGGATCCTCTCCTCCGCCTTTTGCTTTGCCACCTCTTTGACTTCCGCTTCCCGCTCGGCGCGAACCATGTTCACCGCGCTCTCCATGAGATCGCGCACCATCGATTCCACATCGCGCCCGACGTAGCCGACTTCGGTGAATTTGGAGGCCTCGACCTTCACGAATGGGGCACCGGCGAGACGGGCGAGACGCCGCGCGATCTCGGTTTTCCCCACTCCTGTCGGGCCGACGAGAATGATGTTGTTCGGCGAGATCTCGTCCCGGATCGCTTCCGGTGCGCGCTGCCGGCGCCACCGATTGCGGAGAGCTATCGCCACCGATTTCTTGGCATCCCCCTGACCGACGATGTAGCGGTCCAGCTCCTCGACGATCTGTTTTGGCGTGAGCCCGGCGAGGCGCTCGAGCGCCTGCTGCGTGCGGGGCGACTCCATCAGGTCGGTGTCGGCTCTATCACCGTGATGTTGGTGTTCGTGTAGACGCAGATCTCGCCCGCGATCTCGAGACCCTTGCGCACGATGTCGCGCGCTGAGAGCTCGGTGTTCTCGAGCAGCGCGCGCGCTGCCGACAACGCGTAGGACCCACCCGAGCCGATGGCGAGAATCCCATCGTCCGGCTCGATGATGTCGCCGGTCCCCGAAATGATGAAGCCGTGGTCGCGGTCGGTGACGGCGAGCAGAGCCTCGAGCCGCCGCAGAACGCGGTCGCTGCGCCAGTCCTTGGCCAGCTCCACCGCCGCGCGCGGGAGGTTGCCCGGATACCGCTCGAGCTTCTCCTCGAACTTTTCGAACAGCGTGAACGAGTCCGCCGCTGAGCCGGCAAAGCCGGCGAGCAGCTTGCCGCCGCGCAGGCTGCGCACCTTCTGGGCATTCGACTTCATTACCGTTTGTCCGACGGTGACCTGGCCATCGCCGCCGAGCGCGACCTGGCCGTCGCGGCGCACGGCGAGAATCGTCGTCGAGCGCACGCGCTGGGAGTGTTCGATCATGGGTTGAAGTTAACCTTCGACAGGCGCGGTCGCGCTGCTTGGAGAAACCGTGGCCGCGCCCCGTTCTTGCACTCCCGAGAGGCATGAAGCTGGAGCAATTCCCCATCATACTGGGCATCATCGTCGCGCTCATCGGTCTGACGATGGCGCTGGATGCGTGGCAGACGGGTGGGATCGCGCCGTTCCGCGAGCGACGCCGGCGTACGCGCGCCGTGCCTCACAAGGCGGGGCAGACGTTGGTGGCGGTCGGGACGGTGTGCATGGGGATCGCGCTCACCGGTCGCGACACCTGGCGCTACACCACCCTCACCGTTTTGCTGGGAAGCGTACTCCTCGTCGCGGGCGCGATCATGAATCGCGTTTATCTCAAAGAGGTGTTGTTGTTTCGCGGCGCCGCGCGGCGCGGGCATAGTGGCGGCGAGGAGGATTCGCGCCTCAAGAAAGAGCCGCCGAAGACGCGAATTCGCTAACCGCGAGCGGCAGTCTGTTGTCGATCAGCGAACGTATCGTGCGATCGCCATGCCAGCTGCAGCGAGAACGACCAAAGCGACAGCGATGATGCTCGCGATCGTCGCAAGCCGCCTCAGCCCGGCCAATCGTGCAGTGATTCCCTCGCGTGCACTGTCCGGCGCGGTGGCGAGTGAGGCCGAGAGCTTCATTGCGCGCACGGTGACAGGACGCGCGACCCCGACCGAAATGAGGAATCCGATGATCGCTGCCGCCCCGCTCCACACGTAGGTTCTTCCGGGTCCTGAGGCGAAGTACGCGGGCGCGAAGCCGGCGGACATGATCCACATCAATCGCAGCCCGGATGCAATCGTGAGCAGAGCGACGATGGGAAGCACAGTGAACAAGCGCCGCTGCTGAAGTCCGGCCATCACTTGTCCCGCCGCTGGACCAGACGCGGCCAGCGCCGGCATCAGAAAAAACGTCGTGAAAAGTCCGCTGCCGACCCAGAAGATGCCACCAAGGATGTGAACCAGGCGCAGCACGAGGATCTCTGCAGTCATTCCGAAGGTCTCTCACAAGGGTTGTCCACCGCACGGGGCACGCTGAGCGTAAATGTACTCCCGTGGGAAACCACGCTCTCTACGGTCAGGTCGCCGCCCATCGCGCGCGCGAGCTCGCGGCTTATGGCGAGACCCAATCCTGTTCCTCCGCCGCCGCGCGTTTGTGACGCCTCGACCTGGAAGAACGGCTGAAAGACCGCTTCCAGCCTGTCCGCTGGAATTCCGACGCCGGTGTCCTGCACGCGCAGCCTCACAGTTTCCGTCGTCGCTTCGGTTGTGATCCTCACCGCACCACCAGGTGGTGTGAATTTCACGGCGTTGGAAAGGAGATTGAGCACGATCTGCTTTATGCGCTCACTGTCCGCGTGGAGGCAAAGTGTCGGCTCACAGGACTGCACCACCAGCTGCAGCTTCCCCTCCAGCACCTGCGGCTCGATCATCGTCCGCACGCTGTCCAGCACACCTTGAACCGGCATCGGCGCCAGTTGCATCTGAAACTGACCCGATTCGATCTTGGCGAGGTCGAGCAGCTCGTTGACCAGACGAACTATGTGCGTCTGGTTGTGGCGGATCCGCGCGATGTATTCGCGCTGTCCCTCACTCAGCTCGCCCTGTATGCCTTCGTCGAGGAGTGCGGCGTAGCCACCAATCGCTCCCAATGGCGTGCGAAGCTCGTGGCTGATCATGTTGACGAAGCGGCCCTTCGCTTCGTTGGCGTCCTGAGCCGCGCGCCGTGCTGCCTCCGCCTCGGCGCGCGCGCGGTCGCGCTCCCGCAGCGATGCCTCCGTCTCTGCCAGAGCGTGCGCCAGCGCTTCCGTTTTTGCTTCCAGCGCCTCCTTGGTGCGGATCAGCTCCTGCTCGGCGCGCTGGCGCGCCAGAAAAATGCTGTTGGCGGTCCGAAGCGCGACGTCTGCGAGCTGTCTTTCCTCTTCGTCTTGCAAGGCTACCTGCCGGAGATTATTTGCGACGCGAGTGCAGTGCCGCGAACGCGCGCCTCGATCTTCGCGAACGCCGTGTCGCGGCTCGTGGATATGTCATCGCTGAAAGGGGCGAAGCCGCAGTCATCGGTGGTGCCAAGTTGATCTACGGGAATATACTCTGCCGCCTCGAGCACCCTGTCCCTTACCTCCTCGGCGGTGTCGATGCGCGGGTCGATCGTGGAAACGACACCCACAAAAATCTGCCGGCCCGGTCGCAGGTGCTGACGGATGATCTTGAGCACTCCGACGCGGTCGCGCTCGCCCGCCAGCGCGACGCAGAAATAGCCTACGTTCAGCTCGAACAGCCTCGGCAGAAACTCGGCATAGTCGATGTCCGCGCTATGAGTCGAGTCGCGATCTCCTCCAGGGCAGGTGTGCACGCCGATTGATTTCCGCTCCTGAGTGGAGAACCGCGACAGCGCGAGATTGTTGAGGTCGATGAAGCTATTGAGCAGTTGGCCGGAACGATCGATCTTCATCGCCAAGCGCGCTTCAGTGAAATCGATCTGCACCTTGAACGCACCCTTCTGCAGGCATCGGCGGATCTCGGTCTCATGCTCCGCGATCAGATCGTCAATGAACTCATCGCGCGAGTAGCCTGGGATCTCCTGCGACGGGTACATGAGACTCAGCGCCGAAGGCGAGATCACCGCCTGCTTGAGTTTCCGTGTCGCGTAGCGGAGCGCGACATCGAGATAGGTGTCTGCGTACCTCTTGTAGCGGAAGGGCCCCTGCGTCAGGCGCGGCATGCGCCGAGTGTGGCCGGCCGCAAAGGGAATCTTGAATCCGTCGGGCGCCGTGTTCGTCAGTCCGTGAACGGAATAAGTCCAGAAATTCGCGTACTTCCGCTGCTCGCCGTCGGTGATGACGGGAGAACCGGTGGCCTCGAACCGCTCGATGGTATCTCGGACGGCTGCTTCGTAGAGCGGATCGGTGTTGGGATCCGCGATCGTTCCGGCAGCGACTGCGTCGATCAACGGAATCGGCCGTGGTATGCTGCCGATCGGTTCTGTGGGGATCGTCGTCGATTGTGTCACGCGGCTCTTGGTCCGGGGTTGGCCGCGGTAAAGAAACATCTGGCGTAGCGTTTGGCAACCAACGGGTCGCTGCCGCCCCTCAACATTGTCGGCTTCTGCGACCGTTCGCAGCTAGCGCGGATCCTTTCGATGCCGGAACTGCAACGCCATTCCGCTCGCCACCGACCAGTCACCAACTCTGCGGCATGTGGTGTTCGCACACGGGTGATCGTGCTGCCGCGCAATTATCGCTGTGACGAAAATGCGCGTCGTCGTTCGCCCGTTGACTTTCTGAAAGGCAATACCGGGAACGTCGGCTCCGGGACCGCGACCAGAATAGTTTACGTTAAAGGGGTCAGGACCCATCAAGAGGCCATAAGTCGCATAGACCCCCGATCCGCTTGCACGAAGCACTCCGAGCTGGGCATAGGGCATGATGGATTCGTTGATCGGAATCGCCGCCGCTCCAACACCCAGATCCAGCCCCAGCACCGCTCGTCTGGGGAGCTGCAAGTACAGATCGGGCTGTGCCGCCATTGCCGCGGGCACCGGAACGTGCAAGCCGAGGCGTACGCCCAGGCCGTCGGTGCGATCGGAAACCCAACCATAACCCACGTCTACGCCCACCGGACCATACGCGTACGGAGCACCTCCTGCGTCGAAACGTGTGCGCCTTGGGCCAGCGGTGTAGGACGCCGCCACGCCTGTGGTCAACCCTCGGTCGATTCGCGGCCCATGCATCACCGCCGGCATGCACGCCTGACCAGCGAGGAAGGCGAGCGGGCCCACCGCGACGACCGCTGAAGGGATCGGGGCGCGGCAGAATGAGCGAAAGGACATAAAGCGACGCTACATCTCCGCGCATGGCCGACCCATACGTCGGGTGACGTAGTCGCCAGTGTAACGAAGTGACCAAATTTTTTGCTTTCGCCTTTTCCGCCTGTACCTATATTTCGTCAAGCCCCGCTGCGACTTGCGGCACCCTGCCTTCTCTCTGCGGGGCGTCCCTAACCTCAACTGTTACCGATGCGCATCAAGATGTGGAGTGCCGCGCTCATCGCGCTTACACTCGCTGCTCCCGCCTGCTCCGAGAATGAGCTGATCGCTCCCCGGGTCGCTCCCGCTCCACGCTTCACTCACGTTACGGGGCTGCCTGCCGTCCGTATAAGTGAGATCCACTACGACAATGAGGGCACGGACGCTGGCGAATTCATCGAAGTCTCTGGTCCGGCCGGCACCAATCTGACCGGCTGGCGGATCGTCCTCTACAACGGGTCAGCTACAGTTCGTGGCCCATATGGAGCCACCGGGCCGGGGGCATTGAGTGGGGTCATTCCCGATCTGTGTGATGGACGGGGTGTCGTTGTCCTGGACTATCCAGTCAACGGAATCCAGAACGGCAATCCTGATGGAATTGCGCTCGTGGACGCCAGCGATCACGTCGTCGAGTTCTTATCCTACGGCGGATCGTTCACCGCGATCGGCACCGGAACTCCCGCTACTAATCCGGCAGCTGGGTTGACCTCCACTGACATCGGTGTGAGTGAGTCTAGCTCCACGCCTGTTGACCACTCGCTCGCACGAAGCGGAACGGACGCAAATTCGTGGAACAGTCCCGCGGCCAACTCCAAGGGCGCTTGCAATGATGAGCCCCCGCCCCCACCGCCACCGGTCGTGATACCGGCAACGCGAATAGTCGAGATCCACTACGACAACATCGGCACGGACGGCAACGAGAAAATCGAGATCGGCGGTCCCGCGGGGACCGATCTCTCCGGCTGGAGCGTCGTGCTCTATAACGGAAGTGGAGGTGCTCCATACAACACGACCCCGCTCTCGGGTGTGATCCCCGCAATGTGCGATGGGCGAGGCGTCGTTGTACTTAGCTATCCGCAAGACGGAATTCAGAACGGATCGCCCGATGGAGTTGCGCTCGTGAACGCGACCGGAGAGGTGGTCGAATTCGTCTCCTACGAGGGAGCTTTCACCGCTTCCAGCGGTCCGGCTGACGGTAAGACATCGACCGACATCGGCGAGCGCGAGACCCCCTCGGCTTCATCGCCTCTCATCGGATATTCACTCCAGCGAAACGCCGACGGGTCGGCCTGGCTGCCGGCGGGGCCTGCAACATTCGGTCTCTGCAACGGAAGCACTCCACCCCCTCTCAGCGGCGTCGTCACTTTCAGCGGCCGTAACAGCTTCGACGATCCGCCGCTGCCGGTCGGCTTCGAGGACCAGCTTTTCGGGACGCAGCGTGATCCGAGCAATACGGAAGTCGAAACCACGTTCGCCTGGACATCGGAAACTCCTGCCATCGCGAGCATCGATCAGGATGGGGTCGTCCGAGCGCTCGCACCGGGTACAGCAATTCTGCGGGCGACAGCGGCAGATGGAACGACCGGCACTCACGCCCTGCCGACTCGAATCGCGACTGCCAGCGCAACCGCGATCTACGACGGCAACGCTGAGTTCGGAGAGCCGACGGACGCGGATGCAACCGATGACTTCATCGTGCGGCGCGACCAGCTGATCTCGTCGTATAACAGGAACAGAGGCACACCGAACTGGGTTGCCTACGAGATCGAGGCCTCGCATTTCGGCACCGAGCGGCGCTGCGACTGCTTCACCTTCGATCCCGCGCTTCCCTCCGCATTTACGCCCTATACGACGGCCGATTACACCGGTGCCGGCGAGTTTCACGGCTTCGGAATAGATCGCGGCCACCTCGCCCGGTCAGCCGACCGCGATGCCGGCAGTCTCGACAACGCGATCACCTACTACTTCACCAACATCATCCCGCAGGCGGCGGACAACAACCAGGGTCCGTGGTCGGAACTCGAGTTCCATCTGGGCGATCTCGCGGAGGACCAGAACAAGGAGGTTTACGTCATCGCCGGGGTCGCCGGCAGTCGGGGAACCGTAAAGGACGAGGGAAAGATCACCATCCCCGAAAATGTCTGGAAAATCGCGGTGATCATGCCGCGCAACCAGGGCATCGAGCACGTCCAGGATCTCGACGATCTCGAGATCGTCGCGGTGATCATGCCGAACGTCGCGGGAATCCGGGACGACCGCTGGGAGAAGTACAAGACGACGATCAACGAGGTCGAGGCATTGAGCGGCTACAATCTCCTGGCCCTGCTCGGCGACGAAATCGAAACCCAGGTCGAGAGCGGCCTGCAGCACGGCATCCTCGAGGTCAGACGCCTGGTCGCCGATCGCAAGCTGGACGAGGACACTGGCAATGCACTCGACTCGAAGCTCGACGCCGCGGTCAAACAGCTCGACCGCGGAAAAATTGCGCCAGCCGTGAATCAGCTGGAGGCCCTGCTGCGTCAGCTCGACGACCTGGTGGCATCGGGGCAGGTTACAGCGGCGGATGTCAGCGCGTTGCGCGCGGTCGTCGTCAGCGTGATCGAATCAGTGTCTTCGTAGCTGCTCTACACGCCGGCATACCACTCGTAGCCCTGATCGCTCCAGTAGCCGCCGTTCTTCTCCGGCAGGAACATGATCCGCGTCAGGTACTTGGTGTTCTTGTATCCCAGCTTGATGGGCCCAAAGAGTCGCGCCGGAGCGCCATGAGCGGGCTCGAGCACCTTGCCGTCAAGCCCATACGCCACGACGGTCTGGCGGTGCATTGCGCTTTCGATGTCCCAGCTCTCGTGATACCCGTCGTCGAACGACTCGAAGTCGACGTAGCGCCCTTCGGGCTTGGCCTTCACGAGACGCGCGAGATCGCTGAACCGGCAGCCGGTCCACGTCTCGATCGCCGTCCATCCCTCCACACAATAGTGATTCACGCGGTGTGACACCTGAGGAAGACTTTGTAATTCCTCGAGCGTGAGCTTGAGCGGCTGGTTTACCAGCCCCCCGACTTCGAGCGCCCACTTGCCCCGCACAGTCTCGTCCCATATCGGCACCGTCTTCGATATGAAATAACTTGGCAGCTTGTTCCCGGCGTCGTGCGCGCCCGCTTGCGGCACGTCCATCGAGGTGTGCCGGAACAGCGCGCGCTCGACCGCGATGTTCTTGCGCTCCGCGTACCGGAGCAGCCGCTCCGCCGATTTGGGGCCGCGCGAGTCGCACGCCGCGAGGAATGCGCTCGAGATGATGCCGCCGCTCACGGCGAGAAAATCACGCCGGACCAGGCCGCCCAACAGGCGAAACTCCTTAGGGTCGGGTCTCACGAAGCGGCCGCTGCCGGAGGAGAAGGCGAAGACGGAGGCGACGGGGGCGCTCCGGACCCGGGGGCACGATTGCGCCGAGGCCAGAGATTGTAAAACGGCCGCGCGTTTCGGGCCTCGGGTGATAACGCCGTATCGTAGTTCCCCGTGATCATCGCGCGAAGTGAATACGGGTCCACGGCAAACACCATGAAGACGTGGATGACGCTCAGTATCACGATCACGACCATCGCGATGAAATGCCAGTAACGGGCCCAGACGAACCCACCGAGCAGATTGGTGAGCGGCGCGAGCTGAACCGGCTTCCAGATCGCGAGGCCGCTCGCGATCGCGAGCGCGCCGGCTACCGGCATCAGAAAGTACGCGATCTTCTGCAGTGCGTTGTGCTTTCCCTGTCTAGGATGGTCTTTGCGCCGAAAGGAGTAGAATTTCACCATCTCCCAGCTGTCGCTGATGTCGCCCTTGCGCGGCACTAGGCTGCGCCATTCGCCGTGCAGATAGACGAAGGTCAGATAAACGAGCCCGTTCACTACCAGCACCCACATCATCGCGAAGTGCCAGTTCCTGGCGCCTGCCAGCCAGCCACCGAACGTCATCCACGCGGGAAATCTCTGGCCTTCCCACGGGTAGCAGCAGAAGAGCTCGCCCTTTCTGGCGAACGCCGGATAGGCGTTGAAGATCCGGAGGCCCGAGCCGACCATGATGGTGATGGCGACTACGTTGACCCAGTGCGTGAGACGGACGACCCAGTGGTGGCGCTTCCGAACCATGCCGGAAATTACCTCGCGCTACGCCCTCGGG
>JBBDXY010000001.1:0-55417 GCA_040902085.1 Gemmatimonadaceae bacterium | reverse complement strand
CTTCTCGCTCAAGATGCCGCAGGAGATCACCCACGAGCACCGTCTGCGCGACGTCACCGGCGCGTCGGAAGAGTTCTTCGAGCGCGTACGCGACCTGGGCGAGAAGTTGGGGCCCATCCTGGTCCAGACCGGCCCTGACTTTCAGCCGGGCGAGCTGCCCGCGCTCGTCGACTTCATCGCTCGCGTCCCGACCGACTTGCGTGTCGCGATCGAGTTCCGGAACCGCGGCTGGGTCACCGATGGGGTTCTGGCACTGCTCAAGGAACGGAACATCGCGCTCGCGCTTATCGACGGGCGGTGGATTCCGCGCAAGCTGATGCTGAGCCTCGCGACAAGACCGACGGCGGACTTCGCGTACATCCGGTGGATGGGACCCAACCGCGACCTCGTCGATTATTCGCGCGTGCAGGTAGATCGCTCTCACGAAATCGAGAAGTGGTCGCACGCGGTGGGCGAGCTGGCGGACAAGGTGACTCACATCTACGGGTACGTGGCCAATCATTTCTCCGGGCACAGCCCCGCTACGGCGCGCGAGTTCCAATCCCGGCTAGGACAGACTCCGGTCGATCCGGATTTGCTGGGCGAGCAGATGTCGCTTTTCTAGCCGCTACCTGTCAGATGGATCGATGGACGGCACTGGAACGGGCGGAGGATCGTCACCCCAGTCGCCAGCCACGAGATCGTCGATTCCAATCTCCTCTGAAAGATTACGCGGCAGAGCCGTCTGTCCCCGGCCGACCCATGCCAACAAGGGAGGCGACATAAATGTCGTCACCATCACCATGAGGGTGAGGGCGCTGAATATCGCGGGTGTCACGGCGCCGGTGGATAGACCCATTTGCGCGAAGATCAATCCGACTTCGCCTCGCGGGATCATTGCCACTCCGATGAGTTTCTTGTTGCCCTTGAACCACCACGGAGCGTAGGCCGCAACGAACTTTCCCACTACTCCGACCGCGATCAACAGTCCGCCTGCCGCGAGCGTGCGAGGATCCTTGAAGCTGGAAAGCTGAACCGAGGCGCCCACCACCGCGAAGAAAACAGGAACGAGAAGATGTCCGATCGTCGTGGCGGCGCGGTCGATCTCTGCGCGCTCCGCACTTCCATGGAGGATGACTCCAGCGGCGAAGGCGCCGATTATCATCGCAGAGCCGGAGCTCGCTGCCAGCGAAGAAAGCAGAAAGGCAAACGCCAATGCGACAACCCCGAGAGTTCCCGACGTCTTGATCTGCCGCAGTGAAGCGAACGCCGGACGGGCAAGGAACCGTCCCAGTGTCAGCGCGACGATGATGAAACCGACCGCGAGGGCCGCGGTGATCGCGACACCCGACAAAGTCCAGGAGCCACCGAGGACGATGCTCGTCACCACCGAGAGCACGATCAGACCGACGACGTCGTCGAGCACGGCTGCCCCGAGCACGACTTGGCCTTCCCGGCTTTCGAGCTGACCGAGATCGGCGAGCACACGCGCTGAAATCCCGATCGATGTCGCGGTGAGAGCCGCGCCGCACACCAGGGCCGGGATGCGATCGAACCCGAGAACGGCCGAAGCGGTATAGTAGCCGAGCGCAAACGGGAGTACCACGCCCACTAGCCCGACGGTGGTGGCCGTTCCCGCGACCTTGGCCATCGACCGCAGATTGGTGTGGAGCCCGATCTCGAAGAGGAGAACGATCACGCCCAGCTCGGACAGAGCGTGAATCACCGGCTCGGTCGGATCGAGAAAGCCGAGCACGGAGCCGCCAAGAATCATGCCGGCTGCCAGCTCTCCGAGAACCGCCGGTTGCCCGGCGCGCTGGACTAGCGCGCCGAGTAGCTTCGCCGTCGTTAGCAGCGCGGCGAGGACGAGCAGCAGGTGCGGGAACGCGTGAGTGTCGGTCAGGGTCCGGGGATTACGGTTATCGGTGAGAGTGCCGGTTGAATTGTAAAGGAATAGGTGGGAGGTGCCAGTAGCGTAGGTGCAAGGTTTCAGTTCACGACGCCACGACTTTGTTCGCCGGCCTTTACCGGAATGTTTCGAAAAAGCCGATCCCGGCTCCATCCACACGCTCGCCGTCCAGACGTCCGGAGATGCGGGCAGTGCCTTTCATCTGAATGAAATAGGGATTCTTTGTCTCGCCGATTGACAGCTGGTCAGAGCCGGCTCCGAGTACCTCGCGCGTTTGTAGGCGAGTGTCGGTGGCGATCGCATCCTCGATCGTGAGCTCGATGCGGAGCGTGTCGCCGTCCCGCTCGTCGAATAGAACGGCCCGTGACGGAACCGCGACGCTGCGCGCTCCCGCTCTGGCCATGCGGCCATCTTCATACGAAATGACCTTCGGCCGGAACACCGCGTGAAAGCCGAGCGAATCGATCAGGTAGACGAGCACCGGCGGCAGCGATGCGGTGCTGTCCGGCGAATGCACGCGGCCATACAGCAAGGTGTACTGACCAGCGCGCGATGCGCCCCACTCCCATGTCACGCCCTTCCAGACTCCCCAATTGTGATCGTGGTATGCCTGGACATCAGCAAGTGGCTCGCACACTCCGTCGACGCACAGCGTTCCCGACGCGCTCGCACGCAGCGCCGGTACCGCATACCCGGAGATGAAGTCACCGGAATCCCCCGCTCCCATCGAGACCCCGGGGAAATAGGCGTGAGGCGCGGGAGTCACTGTCAGCGCTATCTCGATTCGGCCGGATCCGCCTTCTTCGCGGGCAGTCGCGACAACGCGGTAGTCGCCATTGGGGAGCACGGTGACGCGAGAATCTCCGAATACGAGGTCGGCGCTGGTCGTCGAGAACTGCACCCTCGATCGGTCGATCGTCGTCGCGAATCGGCGCGTTCTCCCGCCCTGCTCCCGCAGCGTGATCCCGAGGTTGCCGCCCCAGTTGTCACCCGCGACGTCGCCGCCAACGATGAACGAAATGAACGCCCAACGGCGTCCACCCTGTGACAGGACGTTGAAATAGTGCCACTCCGCCCAGGTGGCACGGTTGGCGACGCTGTCCGGAGGCAAATGGAACCGGTCGATCTCATGGCGCAGCTCGGCCAGAGTGGGCGTGATCCACCGCCTGTCGCCGTCGTCATTCTCCCACGTTCCATCGATGATATCGGCCGCCGCTCCAACTGCTTTGGTCGCGGAGGGAATCTCGCCCAACGCGTGCGCCGTGTATTCGGTCCCGTCGCCCGCGCGGACGTAGAGGACCCTTCCCTCGATCTGGGGAGCGACAGCGGCGATGTCGCTCCTGAACCGCGGCGATGCGAGAAGCTGCCGGTACAGAAACGACGCGTGGTCGATGGAGAAGAAGAGCCCGCCGATTCCTCCGGTTTTCATTACCTCGATGTCCACGCCTTCGGGCAGAACCGTGATCGAGCCGCCGCCTACGAGTTTCTCGTTCCGGGCCTGGGTGAGCATCGCCTCGCCGATCGAGAGCAGCACGATCATCACGGCCACGCCGACGCCGTAGCCGAAGAAGAGCAGTACGGATCGCCACGGCCGATAAGCGAGGTTTCGGAACGCGAGCGTCCTGATCACACCTCGAACGCGTCCCCGACGATCCTTCCGTCGCGCATGTGTATCTGCCGGTGTGCGGCATCAGCCAGCTCCTCGTCGTGGGTCACGACGATGATCGTCGTCCCATCGGTGTTCAGGCGCCGAAAGAGCGCGATGATCTCCGCACCGGTGTGAGCATCGAGCTCACCCGTCGGCTCGTCGGCCAGCACCAGCGACGGCTTGTTGGCGATCGCGCGCGCGATCGCGACCCGCTGCTGCTCTCCGCCGGACAGCTCCGACGGGCGGTGGTTCATCCGACTGCTCAATCCGACGTAGTCGAGGAGCTCGGCCGCTCGTTCAATTCTTTGACGCGCCGGGACCTTTGCCTCCGCCATCGGCAAGGCGACGTTCTCCAGCGCCGACAGGATCGGCATCAGATAGAACCGCTGGAAGACGAAGCCGATGCTGTGGAGCCTGAACATCGTCGCTTCGCGGTCGCTCATTCCATCGACCCGCCTTCCTCCCACCGAAACGGTGCCAGCTGTCGGCTGGTCGATCACCCCGATGAGGTTGAGCAGCGTCGACTTGCCGCAACCAGAAGGTCCGGCGATCGCGACATAGTCTCCGGCCGCAACGTCCAGAGTCACGCCCTGCAGCGCATGCACACGCTCGGCCCCCAACACATAATCACGTTTCACCTCTCGGAGCGATACGATCGAAGTACCGGTCACGCGATCGCCTCTCGCCGCAGCGATTCAGCAATCGGCAGCGACGCCGCGCGCCACGCCGGATAAATCCCGGCCCCGATGCCGCTCACGACGAGCAGTCCGAGAGCGGACCACGCCGCCCGCGGCTGGAAGAGGAAGAAATCGATCGCCATCGGCAGTCCGGGGAAGGCGGACAGGATCTCGTTGAGATAGCGCGCCGTGACGAGCCCGAGCGCGAGGCCAGCAACCGCGCCCGCCATGCTGATCGCGACTCCCTCGATCACGATCTGCTGCACCACGTGCGCGCGCGATACGCCGATCGCCCGCATCACCGCGATCTCTCCGGCGCGCTCGTTGACCGATACGGTCACCAGCGTCGTGACCAGCAGAAATCCCACGAACAGACTCACCGCTCCGAGAATGAACGCCAGCTGGCGGAAGTAACTGAGACGCTGATCGACTTGGGCGATCGCCGTCGCGATCGAGATGGCGGTTACGTTCGGCAGCTGCGCGGCAATCCAGCCGCGGACCTGCTCCGCGTCCGATCCTTCGCGCAAACTCACCATGAAGAGAGAGGCGCGGTCGCGACGCTCCGGCCCGACCATTCCTTCGAGCGTCTCGCGGCGCATTGCGGAGCCGGGCTGTTGCGTGGCGCCATAGAGGAAGCGCACTCGTCCCGTCACCACCAGCCTGCGTTGACCGGTGTAGCTCCTCGTTTGCGGGTCGTATCCCGTCCCGACGTCGAGCGTGTCGCCGATCTCCGCACCGAGCTGCTCGAGCAGGTAGTCGTTGGCGACGATTGCGTCGGCACGCGTGACATCCCCGCCGGAGAGGAGCTCGTAATCGCCCTGCACCGACGGATCGATGCCGAGTGCAGCGCTGCTGACGTTTCTTTCGCCGACGGGAATGTGGATCGAAGCGCCCATCACCGGACTGATCATCTCGATATCCGGATTACCGCGAAGCACCTCGGTGACCGCTCTCACGTTGGGGATCGTGGCGTCCGTATCGAACGGCAGCGTTCCCTTGGGAGCGAGCCTGATCTCGAATCCGCGCGACATGAGCAACTGCCGGAAGGATTCGCGCATTCCTGATGCGAGCATGACCATGTCGAGCAGCATCGCCGCCGCAATGGCGACGCCGAGGACGGCAAGAATGGTCCGCGACCGATGCCGGATCAGTGACGCCTTCGCCAGCGTGAGCTTCACCGCGTCACCTCACTCTCAGCGGCCGAAGAGAGTGAGTGGCGGCGTGCGAACGAGCCGGAGTGATGCAGCGAGGCCCGCCGCGATTCCCAGCACCAGTGACAGCGAAACCGCGAACGCGACGATCGGCCCGGTGATGATCGAGAACTCGAGGGGCGTCTGGTACAGGGCCTTGTAGTGCGAGTTCACGAACAGTGAGGCGGCCCAGCCGAGCAGCACGCCGAGGGCGCTGCCGAGCAGCGCGACCAATGCGGCCTCGATCACTATCGATTGAGCTACCGATGAGCGGGAGATTCCCATCAGGCGGAGCGCCGCAATATCGCGACGCCGCTCTTCCACCTTGAGAACCATGATGCAGAGCAGGAATACCGAGCTGGCGACGATGGTGATGACACCGATCGCGCGGTGAAACCGGCTCACGACAAGGAAGGTCCGCGACGTCTCCACGGCAATGTCGCGCGAGTGGTACGCTCTGAAGCCGAACGCCTGACGGTTTACCCGCTCGAGCGTGGGCGCGATGTCGGCCGAGTCGGTTGTGGCGATGGCAAAGCGGTCGACGCGATCACCGTAGCCTGATATCCGCTGCAGCTGGTCGAGGTGAAGCCGCACCTTGAAATCACCGCGCGCCACTTCGGATGGATCGGCGCCTCGTCTGAAGATCGCGCCGACGACTACGGATTCCGCCTTGGCGGCTTCGGTTCCCGGCTGCGCCGAAATCGTTACGTGATCGCCGACATTGAGATTCGCCGCTTCGGCGAACGCCTCGTCGATGGCGATCGTACGGGGCGCGGGGGCCGGCGACGCTGCGGGCTGGGCCGGTGTGGAATCCTGTACCAGCAGTACGGCGGAGAGAGCTGCGATGGCGGAGATAAACAAGAGAGAAAGGAATAGGTGGGAGGTGCCGGTAGCGTAGGCGCCAAGTTTTCAGTTCACTACGCCACGACTTTTCTCGTAGTGTTCGACGCCTATGGGCGAGATTTGTCCCCGTTACGCCAAGGAGGCAAGTCTCGGCGTAGTAAACTCGAACCTCGCGCCTACGCTACTGGCACCTCCCACCAGTTCAGTTCAGTCCTTTAGAAGCTTCCCATCCTAGTTGCCAGTTCTCTGGTACGTGCCCATCAGCTGCGCGCGGCCGAGGATTTGGCCGTGCATCGCGCCAATCACCCGCAGAAGCTAGCGGTAGCCTCTTGGCCTGGCTCGCGCTGGGGCGATCATGACGTGCGCAGCGAGCGCCGGACCGATCGAGATCTGCTGCCTGCCGACAGTAACTGTGATCGGGCCGTCGAAAGGTGCACGTGCCTTTACGGTCAAGCGTGTCCCAGGGCGAATGGAGAGCTCTCCCAGGTAACGGAGCATTTCCGGATCTTCGTCGGCGACACGGGCCACCAGTCCGGTCGCTCCGATCGGGAGCTCCGCCAGAGACTTGTACTCGGTCTCATCGACCGCTCCCTCGCGCGTCGGGATGGGAGCACCATGCGGATCGACGATCGGCTCGCCGATGGTGGCGGCCATTCTGTCAATCAGCTCGTCGGATGCGGCGTGCTCCAGTCGCTCGGCCTCGTCGTGCACGCGGTCCCAGGGATACCCGAGCGCGCGTGAGAGGTACGCTTCGATCACTCGATGCCGGCGCAGCGTACGCAGCGCGGCGCGCCGGCCGCTGTCGGTGAGCTTCACACCGTGATAGCGCTCGTAGGCGAGCAGGCCCTGATCGGCGAGACGACGCACCATTCCGCTCACCGATGCGGGGGCGAGCGCCAGCCGCTGGGCGATTTCGTTCGTCGCCGCCGGCCCCGAGCCTTTGCCGATGGCGTAGATCGCCTTCAGGTAGTCCTCGACCGGCTCGGTGAGCGGCTCCCTTTTCTTTACCGCCGCCTTTGCCTTGCTGCGTGGCACCGTCGCTGTTCCTTCTGGGGAAAGCCAAAAGTTAGTTTAGACTAACTTTTTGGCAAGAGGTATTAATGGTTGGGTGGCGAAACTGCAACTGAACACGCTGTCAGCGTGTTCAGTTGCAGTTGTCTCCCGCTATGCCGCCAGCAACGCCAGCAATTGCCCGAGCACCCTCTCCGTCATCCCCCAGATGATGTTCCCTTCGTGGTGGAATGCCCGTGCGTTGATCTGGATTCCGCGCGCAAGGATCTCCGTCTCCCGCCACGATTCCGATTGCTTCAGGGCCGCCAGCGGAATCCAGAACGCGAGCGCGACTTCGTGGCTCAGGAGGAGCGGCTCGTATTTGTCCAGCAGCACCACAAAGGGGCGCACGATCACGTCCGGCAACCGCGTGACGCGCGGGCGGAGATCGTCGAGAGTTCCGATGAACGTCCCATCCCGCGCGAGATCGATCCCCGTCTCTTCGCGAGTCTCTCTCGTCGCGGTATCGGCGAGAGACGAGTCACCGGGCTCCTCTCTCCCGCCGGGGAAAGCGATCTGACCGCTCCACGGATCTCCCGGATACTCGGCGCGCTTGATGAAGAGCAGCTCGGGCGTACCGTCCTCACCGGCGCGGAATATCAGCGCCACCGCGGCCTTGCGGACACCTTCCGCTTCGTCCGAGCCGCTCCCCCGGGCTTCGTGCGACTCGAGCGCGGCGCGGAGCTTTACTACGTCCGCGTCAGCAAGCAGCGCTTCGAGGGAGCCCACCCATCACCCCGGTGTCGCGTTGCGGACGAAGAATTTCACCGTCTCTCCGACGACCTGATCGAGAAGCGGCGGCACCGCCGTGAATGGATGCACGGCGCCAAATCCGTGGTTCGCCAACTCGCCCTCGATCAGGCGCAGCGTGCTCACCCGCGGCGACAGCTGATGCAGCCGCTCGCCCTCCGCGTGGGGAACGGTCTCGTCACCGGTTCCGTGCACGATCAGCCACGGAGCCTTCACCCTTCCCGCCGCAGCCTGGATGTTCACCTTCGTCGCGCCGTGCAGCTCGACTTCATCGAGCAGGTCGGTACCGAGGAGAAGCGTCTCGCCCGTGCGCGAATTGAGGATTTCCGTGAAGCCCCGCTTTCTCCATTGGACCGCTTCTTCCGGCTTCCACCGGTCGACGTCGGAAATGGCTGCCCAAGTCACCAGGGCGTTGACATCCGCGCCCTCGACAGCCGAATAGAGAATCGCGGTGGCGCCTCCTCGCGAGTGTCCGAAGATGCCGAACTTCCCTCTCCACTTGATCCACTGTTTGCGGCGTGCGTAATCGACCAGGTTGTCCAGATCCTCCAGCTCTCGCGAGAAAGTGTTGGTGGAGAATGCTTCCGGCTGGGTGAACGACTCGCGGTCGGGGCCGATTCCGCTCCCCGAGAAGTCGAACGTGATGGCATTGAACCCGGCGTCGGCCAGCGATTGCGCGACGTAGGGGAAAAATCCCCAGCGTCCAAAGCCCTTGAAGCCGTGACACACGAGTACTGTGCCAATCGAGTTCCGTGCGGCGTATCGCTCGCCGCGAATGGACAATCCGTCCTTGCACGGAATCTCGAAAGCCTCGGGAGTGGCGGGTGCTTCCGTCGTCACCCTTCGACTTCTCCGTTGACGTCTACCCAGCCGCCAAACCCACGCGCCATCGATGCAACGTTCTCGTAGCCCATCTGCTGCATCGTGAGCGCGGCGAGAGCGGAGCGATTCCCGCGAGCGCAATAGACGACGATGCGTTGGCCGCGATCGACCAGCGCTTCGATCTTGGTTTCCAGGTTGCCGCGCGGCAGGTGTATCGCGTGGGGAATGCGTCCGAGATTCCACTCGTTCGGCTCTCTGACGTCGAGATACACCACCTTGTCGTTGCGCGCTTGCATCGCCTGCACATCCTCGGGCGTCACCTCTGTTATCTGCTCCTTCGCGGCAGCGATGAGATCCTCACCGGTCTGATCCGGCATCGTCAGGACACGTACGAGGTGACGGTGAGTGAGCGCGCTTTAGTGTCGAGAGTTGCGATGGCGCCGAGGGGGATGGTCCACTGGTCAGGAATGTGTCCGACGGGAATGCCGGCGACGCAGGGGATCCCAAGCGCGTGTGCGAGCTCACCTAGCACTTCATCGAGAGGACGACCGACGCCGCCCGCTTCTTCAGGACAGCGTATGCATTCGCCGAATGCGATGCCGCGACACCCGCTTAGGGCGCCGGTGAGCCTGAGCTGCTGCAGCATGCGGTCGATGCGGTACACCGGCTCGTGGATGTCCTCCAGAACCAGGATGCTGTCAGTGAAGTCGGGCGCGAACGGCGTGCCCGCCAACGACGAGAGCACGGCCAGGTTTCCTCCTACCAGCCTCCCTTCAGCAGTGCCGGCGTTGATCTCGCGCGCGAGTACCGCGGTGCCGCAGGAATCCACGCGACGAATGACGGCGCGCTGAAACGAGTCGCGCGAGAAATCAGTGAGCATCTCGCGCGCGGTCGGTCCATGAAACGTGACGAGTCTGCATCGCCGCTGCACCGCCGCGTGGAGCGCTGTGACATCGGAATAGCCGATGATCACTTTAGGCAGGCGCGAAAGCGCGTCGTAGTCGACGGCGTCGAGGATGCGGAGGATTCCGTAGCCGCCACGCAGGCACCAGATGCCGTCGATTTTCGGATCACGCAGCGCCCGGTTCAGGTCGTTGAGCCGGTCGCGGTCGTGACCCGCCAGGTATCCCAGCTGTTCGGTGGCGTGGTCGCCGACGATGGGTTCCCACCCAAGAGTGCGCGCATTCTCTTGTGCCCGAGGCAGCTCGTCGGGTTTTTGCAACGGACCAGCAGGGGCGATCAGTGCGACGCGCGCGCCCGAGCCAAGCGGCTCAGCGCAACGAAACTGCTTCACCGACACAGAAGGTCTTGGTTTGGCGCGGAATACGCAGTCGTTTTACACTCGGCATGCCCCAAATATGGCACATGCATTGCTTTTCTTGCGCGACGGGTACTTAACAACTCTGGAGGGTAGCAGAATGGCTGGAACGGAAGACCCGAACTTTGGTGCTAAGGGTGGCGGTGGCCAAGGTGGCGGTGGCCAAGGTGGCGGTGGCCAAGGTGGCGGTGGCCAGGGCGGCGGTGGCAAAGGTGGTGGCGGCTCCTCCGGAGGTGGTGGAATGGGAGGAGGCGGCAAGGGTGGCGGTGGTGGCGGAATGGGAGGAGGCGGCCAGGGTGGCGGCGGCGGCGGCGGCGATGGCGGCGGCGGCCAGGGTGGTGGACAAGGTGGTGGCGGCGGCGGTGGAAATCGCGGCGGCGGCCAGGGTGGTGGAGGACAAGGTGGTGGTGGCGGTGGAAGACCGCCTGGCGGCGGTGGTGGTGGCCAGGGCGGTGGTGGTGGCGGTGGAAGACCTGGTGGCGGCGGCTCTGGCGGAGGCCAGGGCGGCGGTGGAATGGGTGGTGGTGGCGGCGGAAGGCCTGGCGGCGGTGGTGGCCAGGGTGGAGGTGGAATGGGTGGTGGCGGCGGCGGTCGCTAGCACTTCCAGTTCCAAAGGGCGTCGCTCTCGAGCGGCGCCCTTTTCTTTGCACTGCAAAAAGCAACAGTTGCTATTCCATCTTCTCATCAGATGCCTAATCTGCCAGCGATTATCTGGTCCCTCCCCTGGATCCTTCCCCCGCTAGTCACCTACTTCCGCCTGCGCAACTCACGCTCTCTCGCCGAGGAGAGCGCTGACCCTCCAATAGACGCGCCTCTCGTCTCGGTGATCATTCCCGCCCGCAACGAAGCGCACAACATCGAACGCTGTGTCACATCCATTCTCTCGACGTCGTATCCCCGACTCGAGCTGATCGTCGTCGACGACAATTCAACCGACGACACCGCCGCGATTGCTCGTCGAGCGACGAATGGTGATGCTCGCATACGCGTTGTCGTGAATCCTGCGCTGCCCGAAGGCTGGTTCGGAAAACAGTGGGCGTGCACGACCGGCGCAAAGACAGCACGTGGTGACGTTCTTCTCTTCACCGATGCCGATACTCATCACGCGCCCGACCTGTTGACGAGATCCGTCAACGCCATGCGCCGCACCGGCGCCGACGCGTTTTCCGTAGCGGGACGCCAGGAGCTCGGCGGATTCTGGGAGAAGCTGATCCAGCCTCAGATGTTCACGATCCTTTCAATGCGCTACGGCGGAACGGAATCAGTGAATCAGTCACGACGCGCGATACAAAAGATCGCCAACGGTCAGTGCATCTTCTTCACGCGATCCGCCTACGAGGAGATCGGCGGTCACGCCAGCGTGCGGACCGTAGTCGCTGAAGACCTGATGCTGGCGCAGACCGCGTTTGCGCGGGGGAAGAAGCTGGTGCTGATGCTCGGAGTCGAGCAGCTGTCGACACGCATGTACACCTCGCTCAAGGGTTTGATCGACGGCTGGCGGAAGAACGTGTTCGCAGGGGGACTCGATTCAATGCCTTTTGGCGCGTTCGGTAGAATCATTTTCCCGTTCGCGCTGCTGACTCCGCCGTTGATGCAGCTGTTGCCGCCATTGTTCCTGGTGCTCGCCGCGTTTGGTTCCATTTCCGGCGGCATGCTCCTGTGGGCAATGCTCGCAACGGTAGCAACTCTCCTCTGGTGGATCGTGGCGTACGTGCAGATCGGCGTCTCGCCTCTTTACGCCTTTGCGTATCCACTTGGCGCGCTCGTACTACTCTACATCTTCACGAGCGCGATCATTCGCGGGCGGAGCGTTACCTGGAAGGGACGGACGTACATCTCGCGCTGACAGACGCGGAGTTTCGCGAGGCGTAGCCGACAATCGATGCCTGATGTGCCCGGTTCCGTCTGTACGCTGGGCCGGTGCCGACAATTGAGCGCTCCACCGAACTTCTTTCCGGAGCCAAGGGCGTCGACGGCCTCACGGGTGTGGCCAGGGAGCTCGGGTTCATCGGAGTTCCACTCTCTCTGGATATTGAAGCGCGTTCGGTTCTCGGATTGCCGCCGTCGATCGATTCGGCCAAAGTCGTACGCGGCGCTGGAGCTCTAAGGGCTCTCATTCTCGACTTTCCTCGTCGATCCGACATCCGCGAGACTCTCGCCGCCGTCGCCGTGGCATTGTCTCGACGAACGCCGCAGCTGGTGTGGATCGTTCTGGCCAGCGCCGGTGACCAGATCGCCGTCGTTTGCTGGTCTGCCAGCGGATCCCGCCCGCGGGTCGTCTCACTCGTCTGCAATCGCGAGAAGCTTTTCGTCAGTGACGCCGAGACACTCTGCGCGTTGTCGGCGGCGACAGGCGAATCGGAGCTTCTCATTTACGCGCGCTGGCTCGACATCCTGGGGCGCGAGTCGATCACGCGGAAATTCTTTCGCGCACTGGAAGTCACCGTTGGCACGATGTCCGATTCGCTGGAGCCGGGCGTTCCCCCCGCCGAGCGACGCGAGCTCGCACTCGTCTACCTGTCACGCCTCATCTTTCTGTCGTTCCTCGAGACAAAGGGCTGGCTCGACGGAGATTTTGGCTTTCTCGAGAACGGATATTCTCGCTGCATGACGGAGGGTGGCCGCTATCAGAGACGCGTCCTGGAGCCGCTGTTCTTCGGGACGCTCAACACGAGGGTGGGATCCCGCGCACAGCAAGCGCAACGGTTCGGAAGGATTCCCTTCCTGAACGGCGGTCTTTTCGCGCGCTCGTCCCTGGAGAAACGTGCGCGTCGGCTCGCGTTCAGCGATGAAGCATTCGGAGACGCGTACGGCTCACTTCTCTCGCGCCATCGCTTCAGCGGCCGGGAGGACTCCACGGACTGGTCCGACGCGTCGATCGATCCGGAGATCCTGGGCAAGGCGTTCGAGGCATTGATGGCAACGAGCGACAGAAAGGGCAGCGGCGCATTCTACACCCCGCAGGATCTGGTCGAGCACGTGACGGACGAAGCGCTCACCAATGCGCTGCCAGGAGATGCCTCGCTCAGCTCACTCGTACAGCTGCGCGTCATGGATCCCGCCTGCGGCTCCGGCGCGTTCCTCGTCTACATCCTGGAGCGCCTCGCGAAAATGCGGATCGAACGCGGAGAGACGGGATCAATAGCCGAGGTGCGTCGTCGGGTTCTGGCTTCTTCGATATTCGGTGTCGATCTCAACCCGACCGCCGTCTGGCTGTGCGAGCTGCGCCTCTGGCTCTCCGTAGTTGTGGAGAGCGCTGAAGCCGACCCGATGCGGGTGGTGCCGTTGCCGAACCTGGACCGACACATCCGCGTCGGTGATTCGCTTGCCGGAGGCGGATTGGGGCACGGATGCAGCTCGATCAGCGGCAGGAAGCTCGAGACTTTGCGCGCGCGCTACATGCGTGCATCTGGTCCGCGGAAGCGGACGCTGGCTCTCGCACTCGACCGTCAGGAGCGTACCGCGGCGATCGGCGCACTGTCGCGATCGCTCGTCAGGTTCCGCGCTCAGCGGAAGGAGCTACTTCTCGATCTGCGGGCCAGAGATTTATTCGGAAATCGGCACGTGCCTGCGATGGCTGAACGCGCGCGGCTCGTCGATCTCCGCAATCAGGTACGATCAGTCACGCACCGCGCGCGCGTGCTCCGATCCGGCGGAGCGCTCCCCTTCTCTTTCGAAACGCATTTCGCGGATGCGGCGGCAGCGGACGGCTTTGACATCGTCGTCGGTAATCCGCCGTGGGTTCGGCTTCACCGCATTGGCGTGTCCTCACGCGACGCACTACGCCGCGAATTCGCCGTCTATCGCGACGCCGCGTGGCGTCGGGGAGCGACGCTGGCAGGTGCCGGACGCGGGTTTGCCGCACAGGTGGACATGGCGGCGCTCTTCGTTGAGCGCTCCCATGACCTGCTCAAGACCGCGGGAGTCATGGCGCTCCTCCTGCCGGCGAAACTATGGCGGTCGCTGGCGGGTGGCGGAGTGCGACAACTCCTCGCGGAGCGCTCGGAGCTCCTCCTGCTGGAGGATCGCGCGGACGCAAAATCAGACTTCGATGCCTCGGTGTACCCATCCCTGCTCGTCGGCCGGAACAAGCCATTCGCCTCGAACGCGCTCGACGACGCTCGAGCGGCGCCTGAAATGATGCGCTGTGAGGTTCACTCGCGGGAGCGCGTTCTTCGCTGGAAATCCCCGACTGCCTCCCTGCCGCTCGATGATACGCCCGGGAGCCCCTGGCTCCTCATGCCGAATCGCGCTCGGCGCGCGTTCGACCGCATCGCTGATGCCGGCCCGCCGCTCGCTGATTCCTTGTTCGGGCGACCGCTCCTCGGCGTCAAGACCGGTTGTAACGAGGCGTTCCTCGTTCACGTCGATTCAGTGGACGGTGATCTTGCCACCATCCGCGCGAATGGTCGGAGGGAGCGAATCGAGAAGACGCTCCTGCGGCCGGCCGTTCGCGGCGAATACCTCTCGCCTGGCAACGACGAAGAGCGGGAGCACGTGATCTGGCCGCACAATGCCGACGGCCAGCCGTTGCCCGCACTCCCGCCGCTGGCCCGGCGCTGGCTCCTTCCGTACCGGCGCCAGCTCTCAGAGCGGAGCGATCTGCACAATCGCAATAAGTGGTGGTCGATCTTCCGTGTCGAGAGTGCGTGCAGCGACAAGCCGCGCGTGATCTGGGCGGATATCGGGCGCCGCCCCCGCGCGATGGTGGCGGAGTCTGGAGACAGGCTCGTGCCGCTCAACACCTGTTACGCCGTTCAGTGTCCCACCCTCGACGATGCCCGCGCCCTCGCCGCGCTTCTCAATGGACCACTTGCCGCCGCCTGGCTCGATGTGATCGCCGAGCCGGCGCGAGGCGCCTACCGTCGCTACCTCGGTTGGACCATGGCTCTCCTTCCGATTCCACGCGCCTGGACCGCGACGCGCGAGCGGCTTGCCGCTCTTAGCAGCTGTGCGCGAGCGCCATCGGACGCTGACCTGTTGCTCGCAGCTGTTCGCGCGTATGGGCTCACACTCCGCGATGTGGAGCCTCTGCTCGAGTGGACAGGACGGTCATCGTAGAATCGGGGCCCGCAGTGCGGGCGGTCATCGCGCGCGTAATTCTTGGCGAGCAATCATCCGAGCCCGCATTGGGCTCGATCCACTTGAAGCCGCACCAGGTGTCTTCGATCGCGAGGCTGGAGAGTGCGTTGAACGAATTCGGCGGCGCGCTGCTCTGCGACGACGTGGGAATGGGCAAGACTTTCGTCGCTCTCGCAATCGCTCGGCGCTTTCCGCGCCGCCTCATCGTCGTTCCCGCGGCGTTGCGGGACATGTGGCGGGATGCACTCGCTCGTGCGGGCATTACGGCTGAAGTCATCACCTTCGAGAGATTGAGCCGAAGCGAGCCTCGACACGTACAGCCCGATCTGCTCATCATGGATGAATCGCACCACGCGAGGAATCCGCGGACGCTGCGGTACCGCCGCATTACCGAGCTGGCGCGAAACGCCCGCGTTCTGATGCTGACCGCGACTCCGATTCACAACCGCGGGGACGATTTGGTCGCCTTGCTGTCGGTATTTCTCGGCTCGCGCGCCAATAATCTCACCGAGCCCGAGCTGTCACGGTGTGTGGTACGAAGGGAACGGGGACACACCGCGGAGATCATCGGTGTGCCTCGGGTTTTGCCGGTCGTGGCATTCGAAGTTCCGGATGATCCGGACGTCGTGGCTCGGCTGATGAGTCTTCCCCCACCTCTTCCCGCCAGCGGCGGCGGATCGGGTGGCGCCTTGATAAACCGCGGGCTGATTCACCAGTGGTCGTCGAGTGAGGCTGCTCTGAGAGATGCCCTCCGTCGCCGGATCGCCAGAGCAACGGCTCTGATCGCGTCACTGAGAGCCGGTCGATATCCGACCGCCGCCGAACTGGAAGCGTGGACCTTTTCCGACGGGGCGCTGCAGCTCGGATTCCCACAGTTGCTGTCAGCGCCGACGCCGGACGCGAGTACTCTGTTGCAATCGGTGCTGACTCACGCGAACGCGCTGGAAACACTCCTGAACACCTGCGCCGCAGCCTCAACCATCGACCAGGCTCGAGCATGCTACCTGAGCGATATCCGTAAAGCGAACGCGGGCGCGAAAATCGTCGCCTTCGCTCAATATTCCTCCACGATCTCAGAGATGTATCGCTGCATTGCCCATTCCGGACAGGTGGCAATGCTCTCTGCCACTGGGGCGCGCGTAGCCGGTGGAAAACTGTCTCGTCAGGATGCGATCGCACGATTTGCCCCGCGCGCAAACCGGACGCGGCCTCCGTCCCGCGCCGAGGCAATCGACTTTCTTCTTGCCACGGACTTGCTCAGCGAAGGTGTGAATCTGCAGGACGCGGAAGTGGTGATCCACGTCGATGTACCGTGGACGGCGGCGAGAATGGAGCAGCGTGTCGGTCGCGCCGCGCGGATGGGCTCGCGACATCATAGCGTGAGCGTCTACCAGTTCCGTCCGCCGGCAAGCGCGGAAAGCATACTGCACGAGGAGGCGTTGGTGGCGACCAAGTGGAACGTCGCGCGCAGACTGGTAGGAGCGAATGCTGTCGCACCTCTTGCGAGTCACACTCACATTGACCGCGCACCCTCGAGTCTGCCAGCGCGTGCTGAGCGCCTGCGCGGAATTCTCGCACAGTGGGCGATCGGTGAATCGACTTGCTTCGCTCGGGACGAACGTATTCACGTGGCGGCTGTCAAGGCCAGCGAAGGCGGCTTCATCGCCGCCGGCTATCTCGGGGACACCCCGCTCCTGCTGACATGCCGAGGCGAGACTCTATCGATCGATCTCGATGCGCAGATCGCCGTCTGTCCGCTCGGCGAGGGCGAGCCGGTGCAGGTGGATCGCGCCGAGTATGATCGTGCTTGCCGGGCCATTCAGGAGTGGGCCGATTGCAGCGAAGCTTCTGTATCTGCTGGAGCGGCTGTCGCTCCACCTGCCGGCCGAAAGCGACTGCTCAACCGGATCGATGCCGCACTCTATGACGTTCCGCCACATGTGCGCGCATCCCGCGCGGCTGTCGCCGCGACGGCCAGAATGGTCGCAAGCGACTCCCACGGAGCCGCGATTGAACAGGAGCTCGAAACGCTTACGCATTCGCCAATGCCCGACGATGACTGGCTCAACACGTTGGCCTCTCTCTCCGTACGTCCGAAAAATCCACAGAAAGCTGACGGCCTGGGTTTTCACCTCCGAGCGCTACTGCTCCTCAGGTCTTGAGCGGCTCGATCTCGCGCCCGCAATGCTTGCAGACACGGGCGCGCACCAGCACTCGCTCGGCGCAATAAGGACAGTCGCGCTCCTCTCTCAATGGATGCACCGCCGCAGTTTCGATGGCTCTGGCCGCGGCTTTCTGAGAGTCCTCCGCCGCACTAACCTGCGCCTGCACCTGCCGGCGGAACTCGAATGGCTTGCCAATGTTCCTGAACGGCTCCGCCGTTCCACCGGTGCCCGTGATCACAATCGAGCCGTAGCCGAGCAGCCGCCCGGTGACGCTCTGCTCGACGTTGATCCCTTCGACCTTGCTGAGCATTGTCTCGACCGTGCGGCGTCGCAGCCAGCCAACTTTAATCACCACTCGCTTGTTGGTAACCGCGAACTCCGACGTCGTGTAAAGAATCTGCGCCCATATGTAGGCGACCACCGCTGGCACCGCGAGACCGTAGAACAACGGCCAGTCGCCCGATTGCATCGCGATTACCAGCGCCAGGATCGCGAGAACGGCGAAGACGAACGCCGGTGCGAATATGATCCGGTGCAGGTGACCCCTGTACTTGATCGCCTCACCCGGCAGCAGCTGCGACTCGATGTAAGACACGCTATCCTACCGCCCTGCGCATGAACGATCTCATCCCCAGCGTCCAGAAGATTGCCGTCACTACAACCAGCGCGACGATTACCAGCGGCAGCGACATGTGCGGCGCGGCAGGAGTGAGCGCGGCCCGCATCCCCTCGGCGACATAGACGAGCGGGTTGATGAGCACCGCGTATTTCATCACCGGCACGGCATCCAGTCCCTGCCACGGATAATACGCGCATCCAAAGAAGATCATCGGCGCCACGATGACACCGAACATAAGGCCGATCTGCTGCGGCTGGATTGCCGTGCCGAGGAAAAGACCGAGCGCGGAGAAGGCAGTTGCACCCAGCACCGTGATCAACAGTACCGTTCCGACGTTGCCAAAGCTCAAGTGCGCGATCGGACCCATGATCACGCGCGCGATCGGCAGCACGAACAGCGCGGCGATCACCCCTTGCAGCACGCCGGCGCAGATCTTCTCCGCCGCCACCAGCCAGGTGGGGACCGGAGCGAGCAGACGATCCTCGATCTCCCTCGTCCAGCCGAAGTCCTGCACCATCGGCAACGCTACCGATTGAATACTCGAGAGCGCGAGACTCACGGCCAGGATGCCGGGGAGGAGCGCCGTGGTGTATCGGCTGTCGAGAAACCCCATTTTCGGCAGCAGATAGCCGAACACCACCACGAACATGAGCGGCTGCATCGCGGTGCGCAGCAGGAAGAACGGCAGATCGCGCCGCGCGACCCGCATGTCGCGACGGAGGAGTGCCAGAAACACCGACGACGCGCGGACGTCGAGCCGCGGGGCGACGGCGGCGGCGGCGGCGGTCATTCCAGCTTTCTCCCCGTCAGCGACACGAACAGCGTCTCGAGGCTCGGCTGGAACAGCCGAATGTCCTTCACCGTCCGTCCACTCGACTCCGCGGCCTCGATGAAGGCGGGAAGCAATCTCCCGCTGTGATCGCTGTACGCACGAAGGGTCGAGTCGCGCGCCTCGACCCGGCTCAGTCCATTGATCGTTTTCGCTTTATCGGCCGCCGCCGATGCATCTCCATCCAGCATCAGCTCGAGCAGTGTTCCGCCCGGCGCTCGCGACTTCAGCGCACGCGGAGTGTCGAGCGCGAGCAGCCTTCCCTGATCGATGATGGCCAGACGGTCGCACAAGCGATCGGCCTCGTCCATGTAGTGCGTCGTCATCACGATCGTGCGTCCGCGCCGGTGCAGATCGCGAAGAATCTCCCACAGGTCGAGGCGAGCCTGAGGATCGAGTCCGACTGTCGGCTCGTCGAGAAAGATGATGTCCGGCTCGTGCATCAACGCGCGCACAATCATCAGGCGCTGCTGCTGTCCACCCGACAGCTCGGCCACTTTCGCCGATTTCCTCTCCGCCAGCCCGAGTCGCTCCAGCAGCTCGTGCGCGCGCTGCGTGGCGATGGCAATGGAGATCCCGAAGTAGGCGGCGTGGAACTGCAGATTCTCCAGTACGTTGAGACTGAGGTCGGCATTGGGCCGTTGCGGCACGACACCTATTCTTTGTCGCACCCGTACCGATTCCGTCGCCACGTCGGCGCCGGCGACCATGGCGCGACCCGAAGTCGGACGAATGCGTGTCGTGAGCACGCCGATCGTCGTCGACTTGCCCGCCCCGTTCGGACCCAGCAATCCGAACAGCTCTCCACCATGAATGTCGAGATCGAGAGCGTCGAGGGCGACTATGTCATTCGTCGGGGCCAGCGGAGCGGAGGGGCCAAGTGCGGCGCTCGGCGGAGTGCGGCGCTTTGTCTTTCCGCTGCCTTGATAGACCTTACGCAAAGCACGGATCTCAATGGCGGCGGCACTCCCCGCGCCGCTGGTAGTGCGCTCGGTCAGGCGCCGATCGGGTGCCAGGTGGTCTTGAACTCCACGAAGTCGCGGATCTCATACAAGCTCTGCGACTTTTCGGACGCCCAATCGAACGCGCCGTCTCCACGTTTGCGCGCGCGCACCCGCTTGATGCTTTCCGCCGCGCCGAGCTGGAGCTTCTTCTTCTCCTCGGCGTCCACGATCGCGCTCACACCACGGATATGCGTGTGGGTTGCAAAAGTCGGTACCAGCTCTTTTCTGTAGCCGGTGAGGATGTTCACAACGCCGCCGGGAAGGTCCGACACCGCGAGCATCTCGCCGAGCACGATCGCGGGATAGGGATACGCCTGCGAGGCGAGGCAGACGACGGTGTTCCCCGACACGATCACCGGCGCGATCTGACTGAGCAGCCCGAGCAACGGAAATTCATCGTCGGCGATGACACCGATGATGCCCATGGGCTCAGCCACGGTGAAATTGAAAAACGGACCAGCGACCGGATTGGTATTGCCCAGCACCTGCTCGTACTTGTCGGCCCAACCCGCGTAGTAGATGAGACGGTCCACGCTGGCCGCGACTTCCTTGGCAGCTGCGCTTTTCGTCGCCGCACCGGACATGACGAGGGCTTCCGCCATCTCCGCACTTCTCGACTCGACCATCTCGCCGAGGCGGTAGATGATTTGTCCGCGGTTATAGGGAGTACGCTGCGCCCAGTCGGGACCGGCCTTCGCCGCCGCTTCGACCGCGTTGCGCAGATCCTTGCGAGTGCACTGCGGAATGTTTCCAAGGAGCGCTCCGGCTGCGCCGGATTTCTTCTGGACCGGAAAGACGCGGCCGCTCTCGGAGCGAATAAACTGGCCGCCGATGTACACTTTCGGCGTCTTTGTAATCGGGATCCGGGCCATTAACCAACACCTTTTTGCGTTTTGAGTTGACCGTCTTTGCGTTGTCCGTTTTTGCGTTTTACGGCGCGCGAACTAAACGCAACAACAGAGAACGCGATAACGGTAGACTCATAACGCAAGCAGCCACCGGGCCTCACGAAATGATCCTCCCATAGTCCATCAGTCCCTGCCGTCCCCCTTCTCGTCCAAACCCCGATTCCTTGTACCCGCCGAACGGTGAGGAAGGATCGAACTTGTTGAACGTATTCGCCCAGACCACTCCCGCTTTGAGCAGCGTGCTCATCTTGAGGATGCGCGATCCCTTGTCCGTCCACACTCCGGCGGAAAGGCCGTACATGGTGTTGTTCGCCTTCTCGACCGCTTCCTCGAGGGTGCGGAAGGTGAGCACGCTCAGCACCGGGCCGAAAATCTCCTCGCGAGCGATGCGGTGGCTCTGAGTCACGCCGGTGAATATCGTCGGCTTGAAGTAATAGCCCTGGGTCGGCAGCTCACACACCGCCGACTGATAGAGCTCGGCGCCGCCGGTGACGCCGGAATCGACGAGCTCGCTGATGCGCTCCAGCTGCGCGCGTGAGTTGATCGCGCCGACATCGGTATTCTTGTCGAGCGGATTACCCACGCGCAGCACGTCGATGCGCCGCTTGAGCTTCCCGACGAACAGCTCCGCGATCGATTCCTGCACGAGGAGCCTGGATCCGGCGCAGCAAACGTGGCCCTGATTGAAGAAGATGCCGTTGACGACGCCTTCCACCGCCTGATCGATCGGCGAATCGTCGAAGACGATGTTCGCCGCCTTGCCGCCAAGCTCCAGTGTCAGCTTCTTGTCGGTGCCGGCGAGCTGACGCATGATCAGCTTGCCGACATCGGTCGAGCCGGTGAACGCGATCTTGGCGGCGGTCGGATGCCCGACCACGGCGGATCCGGTTTCGCCGGCGCCACAGACAAAGTTGACGACTCCTGGCGGCAGCTCCGCCTCGAGCAGCAGCTCGGCGAACTTGAGCGCCGTCACGGATGTCGTCTCCGCCGGCTTGAGCACCACCGTGTTTCCCATCGCGAGAGCCGGGGCAATCTTCCACGACAACATGAGCAAGGGGAAATTCCACGGAATTACCTGGCCGACGACGCCGAGAGGAACGACCTTGGCGCCCGGCACCGCGTACTCGAGCTTGTCCGCCCAGCCAGCGTGGTAGAAGAAATGGGCCGCTGCCATTGGCACGTCGAAGTCGCGTGACTCCTTGATCGGCTTGCCGCCATCCATCGTCTCCGCGACGGCGAACTCACGCGCGCGGTCCTGAATGAGGCGGGCGATGCGATAGAGATACTTCCCACGCTCGCGGCCGGGGAGCTTGCTCCACGCCGAAAACGCCTTCTGCGCCGCCGCGTAAGCGCTGTCTACATCGCTGGCATTGGCGAGCGCGATCTCAGCTAATACTTCCTCGTTGGCCGGATTGATCGAGTCGAAATACTTGCCCGACTTCGGAGAAACGAACTTGCCGCCGATGAAGAGATCGTAGCGCGACTTGAGACGCGGGTCGGCAGACTCGGGTGCCGGATCATATTCCCAGAGGTCGCCGAATATGAGCTGCGGAATGGAGCTGGTGCCGGAGGGCCGAGTGATCGGTCTGGTCGATGTCATGTCAGTAGCTCTCCGCAGCTTCCGTGAAGTAGTACGGCGCCTGATACGCACCCGTCTTTTCTTTCTCGATCTGGCGGAGAAGGTCGTTGAGGAGTGAGCTGGCTCCGAAGCGATACCGGGAGGAATTGAGCCAGGCGTCGCCCAGTGTCTCCTTGACCGCGACGAGGTAGTGCAACGCTTGCTTGGCGGTGCGAATTCCGCCGGCCGGCTTCATGCCGATGGCGATGCCCGTTGCAAGGTAGAAATCACGAATGGCTTCGATCATCACCTGGGTGTTGGCGAGAGTCGCCGCGCCGGATGCCTTGCCGGTGCTGGTCTTGATGAAATCACCGGGGCGAATGACTTGCATCGCCAGGAACGAAGCCGCGCGGATGTTGTCGTAGGTGTCGAGCTCGCTCACCTCGAGGATCACTTTGAGCTGGGCATCGCCGCAAGCTTCGACCACGGCGCTGATCTCGTCCTGCACCGCGTTGAATTCTCCGGCGAGAAAGAGTCCGCGGTTTATCACCATGTCGATTTCGTCGGCGCCGTCGGACACAGCGGTCCTGACTTCCTCGAGGCGGAGCGACAGCGGGCTTTGGCCGGAGGGAAACGACGTTGCGACCGACGCCACCTTGATCGCGGTATCGGCGAGCCAGCGGGCGGCGTGCTTGACGAGAAAAGGATAGATACAGACGGCCGCCACGGGAGGCACGTCGGGATCGGCGCTCGGGCGCCGCGCTTTCTGGCACAGGGACGCGACCTTCCCTGGAGTGTCCTTGCCTTCGAGGGTGGTGAGGTCCACCATCGACACCGCCGTCTTCAGTCCCCACACCTTGGAGCCCTTCTTGATGCTCCGCGTGGTAAACTTGGCGACGCGCTCCTCGATTCCAACCTGATCGACGGTGCCGATCTCGTCGAACAGCTTGCTGAAGCTGGAGCCTGCAGGAGGACGCATGATACTTCTAATATCGCGTCGGGATTACCCTATTACAACGCCGCGCGGAGCGGGTTTACTTTGCGATGATGGCTGAGCCCCTCGAGCCCCCTGAGCCCCTCCCCCGACCGGTTGCGGTGCTGTTCGATCTCGACGGCACGCTGATCGATTCGATCGCGCTCTTGCTGGCGTGCATGAAGCACACGTTCGAGGGGAGGTCGCGCCATCCGACCGATGCTGAATGGATCGACGGATTGGGGACCCCGCTGCCCAAGCAGCTGACGCCGTACGTCGAGTCGGATCAGGATCGCGAGCGGCTGGTCAATCGATATCGCACGTTCCAGCTCGAGAATCACGACGAGCTGATGGCAACCTACGAAGGCGTGATCGAGACGCTGGCGCTCCTGTTTCAGCGCGGGCATCCGATGGGTGTGGTGACGAGCAAGGGAAACGCGATGATGGACCGCGGGCTCAAGTTCATCGGCGCCGACGAGTATATCGAAGTGGCCATCGGCTATGACTCGTGTCACATCCACAAGCCCGACCCGTTTCCGGTGCGGCTGGCGCTGGAGAAGCTGGCATATCGTCAGGAGGAAACGGTATTCGTGGGTGACTCCCCGCACGACATCAACGCCGGCAATGCCGCCGGAGTTATTACGGTTGCCGCGCTGTGGGGTCCTTTCTCACGGGCGCAGCTCGCGCCCTACAAGCCGACGTATTTTCTCGACCGGATGACCGATCTTCCCGCCCTGCTCGACCGAATCACTGCGGGAGTCGCGGGGTAATATATTGCTCGTGTTCGACCCTTTGAGGAGTGAGATTCAGATGGGAGTTCCATATCAGGCTGGAGTGGCAGCGGGTGTCCCAGTCGTACGCACGGGAGAGGAGCGCGCGACGCTCGTTCGCCGGACGTATGCACTGGTGCTCGTCAGCGTCATCGTGACGATGGTCGGTATTTCATTCGCATTTTCACAGCCCGCGCTTCTTGGGGCAGTGGCCAGGAACCAGATCATCGTCATGCTTCTCTCGTTCGCGCCGCTGCTGATCGCGATGTGGAAGAAGCCGGATTTTCCGATGAACCTCGGCCTCGTGCTGCTCTTCAACTTCGTAGTGGGCGTCGCAATCTCTCCGGTCCTCTATTTCTTCAGCCAGACCAGGCCCGGTATCATCGCGCAGGCCGCGACACTTACGCTCGGTGCGTTCGGGATCCTGACGTTGTACGCTTTCGTGAGCCGCCGCGATTTCAGCGCCTGGGGAAGCTTCCTGACAGTTGGTCTCTGGGTCCTGATCGGCACCATGCTGCTCAATCTGTTTTTCCGCAACCCGATGGCCGATGTCTTTCTCGCCGGTGTCACCGTGCTGCTCTTCAGCGGCCTGCTCATCTACGACACCTGGCGTCTGCGCAACCGCTACGGCCCCGACGAGTACGTCGGCGCGGCGGTGCAGATCTACCTCGATCTGCTCAATATGTTCATGGCGATTCTGAGATTGCTCGGCAGTCGAAGGAATTAACTGCGGTTGTAGTTCACTATTGCGGCAGACGACCCTATTCTTCCTGCGCCCCCTCGATCTTCTTCGCCAGGTCGAGATCCTTCTGCGTGATCCCCCCGGCTGAGTGCGTGCTCAGCGAGCAGATGATCTTTGTGTAGCGGATGTCGATGTCGGGGTGATGATCCGCGGCTTCCGCCGCCTTCGCCACCGCATTAACGAAGTCGATTCCGGCGAGGAATTTCTTGAACTGGAACGTCTTCGTGATCACGTCGCCGCGCCGGCTCCAACCGGGAAGACTTCCAAGTTCCCGCTGAATGGCGATGTCCGATAGCCGCTCGTTCGACAATGTCTGGCTCCGTTCCGGGTCAGTGTACGGTGATTTGCGCGAAAAAATAGCAGGTTTGGCGCCGCACTGCGCCGTTGCCCTCATCAGTAGCGTCCTGACGATCGCAGCTCAAAGCTGTCGGCTTTGGTTGCTGTCGGCTGACCTCTTGTTCAGTTGCATTTTCCTTCCAAATTCCTATGGTTTTAGCCCCTGATTCGGCGTATATTCGGTAGTATGGCCGCCGCGAAACGGTGCACCCCCGGGCTCTTTGGAGCAGAGTACGACCGGGTCTCCCGCCAGCTCCCGGTGATAGGCGAGCAGAAGGACATCCGCTACTACTCGTCGCCGGCGAAGAGCATTCTCAACGGGCCCGAGACGACGGGGATGGGATTCTGGTCCATCAATCCGTACATCGGCTGCGCTTTCGGATGCGCCTACTGCTACGCCCGATACACGCACCGCTACGTGATGGAGCGCGCGGCGTCGGACGAGAAAATGACCAGCGAGCTCGGCATCGCGTACGAGCAGCTTCCGTCCTGGCTCGCGTTCGAGCGCAACATCTTCGTCAAGAGGAACGCACCGGAGATCCTGAGCCGGACGCTGCGGTTTGGGAGCGACAGGCATCTCAAGCTGCTCGACGGTGAGACGATCGTCATTGGCACGGCGACTGATCCGTATCAACCCGCCGAGCGACGATTTCGCGTGACGAGAGGAATCCTCGAGGTGCTCGCTGACCACCCGCGTCTGAGCGTGGTCGTCATCACCAAGAGTCCTCTCGTCACGCGCGACATCGATGTGCTCTCGCGCATCGCGCGTCACTCGGAGCTCTGCGTCCAAATTTCACTCATCACTCTGAATCGCGAGCTGGCGCGGCGCATCGAGCCGCGCGCCCCGACGCCCGAGGCGAGAGTGCGCGCGTTGGCGCGCTTGCGAGAAGCGGGGATCGAAGCGGGGATCAACTGCATGCCGGTGCTGCCGGGGATCACCGACAACCCATCCGACCTCGAGGCGCTGGTCAAGCGAGTGAGCGAGGCGGGCGCGACCTACGTGGGAGCCTGCGCGGTGCGGCTCCAGTCCGCCGCTCGCAAGCGCTACATCCCTTTCATCGAGCAGGAGTTTCCGCACCTCGCCGAGCGGTACCGCAATACCTACGCGTCGAGTCCGAACGCGGGCGAGAAATACCGCGAGGGATTATCCCGCTTTTTCGAGAAGCTGTGCGCGAAATACGGCGTGCGCAGCTGGTCGCGCCGGACAGAAGACGAAGAGGACGAGGAGCCCGGTGTCCCGGGCCTCGTCCCCGATGTGCAACTCGCGTTCGAAGGTATAGGCGGGAGGACGCCTGGTACCTGCATGGATGGTCGTACTGAAAACTGATAAGGCTTTTGCGTTTTGAGTAGACCGTTATTGCGTCATCCGTGATTGCGTTTGCGCAAAACTCAATAACGGATAACCCAAAAACGGTCTACTCAGAACGCAAATTCAATCTCTCCAGCCAATCGACAGCCTAGTACTACTCTCCGCTCGACGCCGTGCCGGTGGGCGGCGTGTCGCCCGGGCCGAAGCCGATGTTCATCGCTGCGAGGAGCGCGGCCGCGTTGTTCGCCGAGTTGAACTTCTTGGCGCAGGTCGCGATGGCGCGGCGAGTCTGAGGCCCGTACCGGCCGTCCACGTTCGTCACACCGCAGCCTTGATCTCTCAGCTCCTGCTGCAGAGCGAGAAACGCAATACGGCCCAAGCCAGCCTGCGCTGAAGCAAGCGCTGGGACGGTCAGAAGAGCAACTACAGCCAGGATCTTACGGGTCATCTTCAATGCCTCCGGTCGGGTATAGGCTCTACAGTATAGAGTCCGTGCAGCGTCGCAAGGTCACAGGAATCCCTGCAGCGTTGCAAGGTCCACGCCGATTCGTGCCGCTCGGCACGCTGTAATGGACAAAAAAAACGCCCGGCTCGCAAGGAGTCGGGCGTCTGTTTACCGGAACGATTCTTGGCTGCTTAGTTGAGCACGGTGAAGACGAGGGCGCCTGCCACCAGGAGAACGGCGGCGATGGCGAGAGCCGATACCGGCGTCATCGTCAGCTGCTGCTTCCACCAGCTCGTGGCGGTGCCAGGCGCGGCGGGCAGCGAAGCCATGATGCGCTGCTGGACATGCACTGGCGTCACGCGACGGCGAAGCATTTCGCTCTCGGCGTTGATGCGCGTCCAGAGCTCGACCTTGGAGACGCCTTCCGACTCGCTCGCGCGAACGACATCGACTTCGCCATCAAGCCAGTCGTGCAGCATCGATCTGCTGGTGCCGGTAAGCGGAACCTCGCGATCGTATAGATGCTCGGCGGCCTTGTCCTTCCGCTGAGCGGGCTCGCGACTCGTGGTCTTGTCGTTTCTCTCGAAACCTGCGTCGTCCAGCATCATGAGTACTTCTCCTCGAGCAGTTGTTGGAGCGCCTCTCGCGCCCGATGCACTCGCATCTTTAGCGCGCCAACAGTCGTTTCCAGTAACAGCGCCATCTCTTCGTACGATCTTCCTTCAACGTGCTTCATCACAAACGCTTCGCGCAGTGAGGGGGCGAGCCGAGCGAGCGCGTATTCGAGATCCGTTCGCAGCTCGTTGCGGTCCATCTCCTCTTCCGGCGTCGAGTACGTCGAGGGCTGATCGTCCTCATCGTAACTCACGTGCGTGCGCCGAATGTTCTTCAGCCAATCCTTGCAAGAGTTGGCGACGATCCGAAAAACCCAGGCGTCGAAACGCCCTCGAACTTCGCCGAGATGCTGAAAGGCTTTGATAAAGGACGCTTGGAGTATGTCTTCCGCCACATCCGGGCTTCCCGTCATCCCCAGGGCATGGCGGTACAAGGGGTCGCTGTAACGGGTTATGAGTATCCCGAACGCGTCCTTGTGGCCTGCCAGGACCTTCGCAATGACCTCCTGATCGGCATCAATTACCGGCACCCCTTCAGCTGGTGTCGGGCTCTCCGCGCCCAATGCTTGAGCGGTCTGGTTCTGCAACGGTGCAGCCGTCATCTTCACAGCCCTAGTGTAATCCGTTTACCAGCCGGTGTATAGACCCGATTGGCGGAGGGACAACGCTGTGTCACCCTTGCTTCTATACGACGAATGGGGCTCGTGGAAGCAACCCAATCATCGCAGCCGCACGAGGTACAGGTGCTCCAGCGCCCGGTCCAAATGGTAGTGTCTGCCCTTCCGTTCGCTGTCGGCGCGGTATCGGCGGTAACCCTGAGTGAAGTGGGCAACCTCTCCGTCAACGGCGGCTTTCGCGAGGAGCGCATGGAGCGTTTGGGGTGCCAGGTGACCCTCTGAGTTGAAGCTTACCAGCGCATGACGCGCCTTGGTTGCAGAGAGGAGCGCGGTAAACAGCTTCTGAACCCGCCGGCCGTGAGACCAGTCGCTCCGGCCCTCTTTCCCGGCCAGGAGTCCGACCTTTCCGCGAACGCGCGGGACTGAATCCGACCACCCGCGCGCGATGATCTCGGGGATGTGGTAATAGGCGACATACTGGCGTGAATTGTAGGGCGGGTCGATGTAGATGAGATCGACCTCTCCGATCACCTGCGCGGCTTCAGCCGCATCCATTAGATAGGCTTCGCCCTCGACATCTCCTGGAATGGGCGCCTCCGGATGGATCGCGAAAGGTCGCCGCGCATTCGGCTGCCACCGCTTCATATAGGATGCGTAGACGCCGGCAGTATTGGCGACGCGGTCGGCACCCTCGATGATGCCAGCCAACAGGATATAGTAGGTGTCCTCGTCTACTTCGCCGCTCGCCCGCCAGATCTCGAGCTCTTCACGCGCGGCGTCGATGCGCGTCGCGTTCTCCGCCGTGAAGTACATGCGCTCGCCCGCCCCGGCCGGCGAGAAATGCCGCGTCACGAAACCTTCGCGGGGCGGCACCGCGGAGAGCCGGCGAGCGAACGCGGCGGTCCCGGGATCGGCGCGGCGCGCGACGACGTACGCACGCTGAAACACATACGACGACATCAGCAGGTCACTCGAATGAACTTTCCATCCGAGTGCCTTGAAGGCGCGCGCGACGCTGGCCGTGCCGGCGAACGCATCGTGCACTGAGCCGACTCCGATCCCTCCGCGCTTCACTGTGCGCATGATGAAAGGGAGAAGCCGGGTCTTGTTACCGATGTACCTCATGATGCAAGAGGGGCGAGGTTGTCGGCCTCGCCCTCGAAGAAGAATTCAGCTCGATACTACGGGCAAAGCTGGGCCGGCGTAAGCACCGGCTGCGGATTCATGGGAATCTTGAATCCGTATGTCGCGTTGAGAGATTGGGCCGCGGCGTTTGCGACCTCCTGATATCCCTGGACGTTCGGGTGCACGCCGTCGAGACTTATGTACTGCCCGTACGGCGAGACACAGCCCAACTGCCTGGCAACGCTGTAGGTGCCGCGATTGGCGACGAAATGGTCGAGCACCGTGCTCGCGTCGAGGTATGCCCAGCCGTTCGCTGCCGCCTGTGACTGGATGTAGCTGTTCATTCCGGCGACGACCGCCGTGATCACGGTGATATCGGCAGGAGTTAGTATCTGGTCCTGCGTGCCGGGTGAGTCCGCGCAGCTGAGATTGAATGCCGTTCCGGTCGCACGAGCCGTAGCGACCGCGGTCGGCACCTTTACCGGGACGAAGATCTGATTGGGGTTTCCCTGACAGTTCGCGTCGATCACGACGCCGAAGTTCGCGAACTCGGTGCGGTTCTGCCAAAGCTCGTCGCCGCTTCGAAACGACACGATGCTCGAGGTGTTCGGTACGCCGACGAGAATCGCCTTGGCGCCTGTTTTCCGTACGCTGTCCAGCACCTGCCCGTAAATCGGTTGCCAGACGCTGTTCGGCACATACGTATAAATACCAGCGGGACGGTAGGCCGCAGCGGGCACCACCAAACCGGAAGTCACTCCCAGAACCTCGTTGGCTCCGAGCTCGACGGAAACGAGCGTCGGATTCTGCATCATCATCGCCGTCACCTGGCTCTTGCCGGGCGGAAGCACGGCGCGGTACTGGCGGCGACGCTTCAAAGTCTCGACGAACGTGGTCTCGGGCGTCACTCTGTGCGCGTCGTACGTGCTCGCGCCGTCGATGCCGACATCGTTCGTCGGCAGTGTGATGTCCGGGAACAGCGCGCAGGTCGTGTCGGCTGGAACAATACCCGGAGCTACCGCTCCGCTATGACGTCTCCCGAGCTGCAACGGAGCGATGAATGGCGAGAAGCACCCGGGCGCCTGAATGAGTGGCTGTGTGTAAGTCGCGAAAGCCTGGTGCGCGAGAAGCGCAGTCCAGTCCTGCATCTGCGTTGAGTAAAGAACGCCATCGGACTGTACGCCCATAGTGAGGCTGGTCCCGATCGCGACGTAGCGGTCGAAAGCCTCGGCAGCGTCGGGGCCGACTATCGGCTCTCGATCATCGTCGTCGCAAGCGCCAAGGACGAACAGTGCGAAAACGGCCCCAGCGACGAACCGGCTACGCCTGGAAAAAGACCCGCTACGCTTCACGACTATTCCTCAGCGGCCGTAAACATCCTGGGGGGGGGTACCTCGGCGGCGGATAATATCCGTCAACGCTAAAATGCGCGCCAGCCCATAGCTCGGAGCTCCGCGCCGTGCTCATCGAGTCTGGGAGATGGCATTCGTACGGTGCCGCCCACGCTCGAAGGAACTCCGGTTCGCGGAGATGCATCCGTCCCGGCGAGCGTTTCAGCGACGGTATGCACCAGTCCGCAGGCGACTCCTCTCGCATCCAGTCGCTCGATCCAGTGCGCGGCCGGCCGCTCCAGCACGTGTCGAGAGATTATTCCGACTACGCGCTCCCGATTGCGAACGCGTCCGGCATTGGTGGCGAAATCGCGTTCGGCGAGGAGATCTTTCAATCCGATCGCAAGCGCGCACTCTCGCCACTGGTCGTCGCTCCCGACCGCGATCACGAACGGCCTGTCGGCAGCATCGAAAAGCTGATACGGAACGAGATTCGGATGGCCGTTCCCCCACCGAGCCGCGTCCTTTCCCGAAACGAGAACGTTCTGAGCGACGTTTACCAGCGCCGCGCGAGCTGAATCCGCTAGCGAGATGTCGATCCGCCGGCGCTCTTCGGGAAGTCGTCCATCAACGCGCGCAGCCAGTGCTGCAAGAATCGCGATTGCCGCGTCCTTCCCCGCGATCACATCGGCCAGAGCGACGCCGACTTTGGTCGGCTCCCCGTTCATGGGTCCCGTGATCGACATCCACCCGCACTCCGCCTGCGTCACGAAGTCATAGCCGGGCCGGCGTCGGTCAGGACCGTAGCCCGAGATGCTGCACCAGATCAGCGACGGGTGTGCGTCGAGGATGGTGTCGCGGTCTATTCCCAATCGGGCGAGCGAGCCGGGGAGAAAGTTCTCGATAACCACATCGGCTTCACGCATCAGATCGAGCACGAGCGCCCGATCGGCCGCGGACCTCAGATCCGCGGCCAGGCTTTTCTTGTTGCGGTTGATGCTGAGGAAGTAGGCACTCTCCCCATCGGCATCGAAGGGCGGTCCCCAGCCCCGGGTTTCGTCGCCTTTGCCGGGCCGTTCGACTTTGATGACGTCGGCTCCGAGATCTCCAAGCATCATCGAGCAGAGAGGGCCAGCGAGCACGCGGGTAAAGTCTAGGATTTTGGCCTTCATGGCTAGTTGCTGACGTTTAACTGTTCTAGTTATGTTGCTACGAAGGCTGGATGGAAGGCGAAAATGCAGCCCAAAAGGGGCGTGCGAACAGAGTTCACCCCACCTTGCTTTAGTGACGAAAAATCATATACTTAGCGCCGTTCGAGCCCGACCGTGCTGCGAATACTACCTATAGTGAATACTCCACAGGTCAGCCCGCTCCCTACCGCTTCCCAGCCCGAAAACGGGCACCGGAGCCACATAAATGCCCGATAAAGAAAAGCCCGGAGTTGCTACCATCACGGCACCTGCTCCTGCCCTGGGCGCGCCTGCCGTACCGGGGGTTCCCGGGGTACCCGGCGCGCCCACGATTCCACCTAAGAGGAGTCCCGGCCACCGCGGTGCCGATGTAAAAGATACCGTCGCCGAGATGGCGGCGAAGGCACACGAGATCAGTCTCGAGGCCGGCAGTAAGATGGCTGCCGCCATGAAGGATGTCGTCGGCGCCGCAGCCGGCCTGACCGGTCTGGTCGTCGAGAGTGCCCGGGATCTCCTCCAGTACATGGTTCGTCGCGGTCAGATGACCCAGGATGAAGCCGATAAACTCATGCGCGAGGTCGAATCGTCGCACGGCTTGAAGAGAAAGGCCCCCACGCCTCATCCCGTTCCCGGCGCCAAGACCGCGCCCAAGGTCGTCGAAGCCGCGCGTCCTGTCGTCGTGGCGAGACCGATCACCGCCCCGCCGAAGCACCTGAAGCATCACGCGAAGCCGGCAGCAAGGCACGCTCCGGCAAAGAAGCCCGCGGCGAAAAAGACCACCATGAGGCCGGCGAAAAAGCGCTCGGCCAGGTCGGCGCCGAAGGCGAAGAAGAAGTCTCCGGCGAAGGCCGCGAAGAGAAGGTAAGGCGTGTCGATCGCGCGCGGCGACGCAGTTGCGCTCGCCCGCGCACTCATCAAAATCGATTCCCGAAATCCCACCCTCGTCCCCAACGCGCCGGGCGAGGGTGAGGTCGCCCGCACTCTCGCGTCGGTGCTCGACGAGTGGGGCTTCGCCGTTCAAGTGCTGGAGGCCGCGCCCGGCAGGCCGAACGTCGTCGCGAGCATTGGACCGGTCGATGCACCCGCACTCATGTTGAACGGACATTTGGATGTTGTCGGCATCGAGGGGATGACGCACCAGCCGTTCGACGCCGAGCTGCGGGACGGACGCATCTATGGGCGGGGTTCAGCGGACATGAAGGGTGGCATCGCGGCGATGTGCGCGGCCGCGACTGCCGCAACCGCCAAATCTGATCGGCAGGTCATAATCACCGCCGTCGTCGACGAGGAATACGAGAGTCTTGGGCTTCGCGCGCTCCTCGCCGCCGGCGTCCGCGCCGAAGCGGCGATCGTGACGGAGCCCACACGGCTCGCCATTTGTCCCGCCCACCGCGGATTCGCCTGGATCGATGTTACGCTCACCGGACGGGCGGCACACGGAAGCCGCTACGATCTGGGGGTCGACGCAATTCTCCACGCCGGACTCCTGCTGGCCGAGCTGGACGCCCTCGAGAAGACACGCAGCGATGGTCCGGTCCATCCGCTCCTCGGACGCGCTTCGCTCCACGCCTCCATGATTCGGGGCGGGGTGGGAATGTCGACCTATCCCGAGCGGTGCGACCTCGCGCTGGAGCGACGGACCCTTCCCGGCGAATCGGCCAGGAAGGCGCTCCGCGAGATCACCGACGCGTGCGACCGCGTTCGGGTAGCGCGCCCGGAATTCGCGGCGGAAGTTAGATTGAATACCGCGCAGGCTCCAAGCGATGTCCCCCTCGACGCTCCGATCGTGGAGCGTCTTCGCAGCGCTCTCGAAAGCGAGGGAATGCCGGTCACGATCGAAGGGCTGTCGGCCTGGACGGACGCCGCATTGCTCAACGAAGCGGGGATCCCGGCGATTTGTTTCGGCCCGGGCGACATTTCACTGGCTCACGCGGCCGAGGAATTCGTCCCCGTGACGGACATCGAGCAGAGTACGCGCGTACTGACTCGCGTCGTGCGCGATTGGTGCAGGTAGCAGCAGCTTCTTTCGCAGTAGTCGGAAGGTTGACGGGGGAGGAGGTTTCGTTGTCGGAGTGGACGCACAAGCAGTACGACATCCTGGAGCGGGCGATCAGCACCGGCAACCGGATCGCCGCCTACCGGCGCGGAACGGAATACGTCGTCATTCCCACGCGCCTGCGCATGATCAAGGGTCGCGAAGCGGTCGAGGCTACGCACCCGACCACCGGTGACGGCATCACGATCTACCTCGACGAGATCGACAGCTTCGAGCTGGTGCGATGACGCGCGCAAAGCCCGGCGACCTGGTGGCCATCTATGCCGATGAATCGTGCATTGGCAACGGACGCGACGGGAACAACCCCGGTGGGGCCGGCGGCCTCATCGAGTGGCTCCGCCCGAACACCAGTGAGCCGACACGCGCCGACTACTGGATCTCCGAGCCGGCAACCACCAACAACCGGATGGCATTGCGCTCGGTGATCGAGTCCTTTCGCGCCCTTTCACGGCGCGGAAACTCCTACCGGGTTGTGTTCACCAGCGATTCGAAGTACATCGTCGATGGGATGAGCGAGTGGGTTTCGGGGTGGATGGCACGCGGCTGGAAGAGAAAGACGGGTCCGATCGAGAACTTGGCACTGTGGAAGGAGGCCGTAGAAGCGGTCTCTCGCCACGAAGTCCAATGGAGGTGGGTGCGAGGACACAATGGCCAGCCGCAGAACGAGTACGCCAATTTTCTCGCGACGCGGGCGGCGGCCGAGCAAACGGATTCCGGCGGAATCAGGCAATCCGAATTCGAAGCCTGGATAGCGGCGCAGCAGACGGGCCGCCTGCGCCTGAAGGATACAGCCCCTTTCCCCGATGTAAATTCATTTCAGCCGAGTAAGCGAGCATGGACGACCTAGACCGACTTTTTCAGCGACTGGTTCACAACATCAGAAACGGACACGCCGAGTATCTGAGCGTGCCGTTCACCGTCGCGGAGCTCCATGACACGCTCGTCCCCTACCGTCACTACCGGCGTGACCTCGGCATCGAGACGAATCAGGACTATGAAGCGGCTGTAACCCGTCTCATCTCGGGTGAGCGTGGCTACGTCCGCGCTGACGAAGCGATGCAGCAGCGATTGAAGAAGGAGGTCGCATCCTCGCACGCCGATCCGGGGCTTTTCCGCGAGTACGCGTCGACGCGCATTTCGCTGGTGCCCGAGGCGGTGAAGAATCTCGGCGTTTCGATACCGGCGAAGACAGCGGGCGGATACTCTGTCGGAGCACGCGCACCCTCCGAGGGGAATGGCGGCGGGGAAGGATCGGGCGCGAGCTCGTTCACCGTGCCCACTCTGACGAGCATGGATCTCCCCGAAGGATGCCGGTACTGCGGTGGCACGCTCCCCGAGGGACGCGCCATCACCTACTGTCCGAACTGCGGGCAGAATCTGGCGGCGAAGCACTGCGCCGGGTGCGGAGCGGAGCTCGATCCCGCGTGGAAGTTCTGCGTGAGCTGCGGCAAGCGCGCCAGCTGACGGCGCCACTCTTCCCTACCCTGCCGTACCGATGACATCGCAGCCTGGCAACGGCAGCATCGTATTTCTGTCCGCAGTCCGCACGCCGTTCGGCACCTTTGGCGGCAAGCTCAAGGGACTGTCGCCGGTGGACCTCGCTGTCCACGCCTCCAAGGCGGCGGTGGAGCGGGCCGGAATCGGCGCGACCGACGTCGACCAGACGATTTTCGGCAACGTGCTCTACACAACGAGCGACTCCATCTATTTCGCAAGACACGTCGCGCTGAAGACGGGCTGCAGGCAGGAGACTTCCGCACTGACACTGAATCGCCTCTGCGGCTCGGGGTTTCAGGCCGTTGTGAGCGGGGCGCAGGAAATACTCCTCGGGTCTGGCGAAGTGTGTCTGGTGGGCGGAGCCGAGTCGATGTCACAGGCGCCGCACGTCACGCGCGGCTTGCGGTGGGGAACTCCACTCGGAAAGCCTCCGGTGATGGAAGACGTGCTGTGGGAAGGGTTGACCGATTCTTACGTCGGGCTCGGCATGGCGGAGACCGCCGAAAATCTGGCGGAGCGCTACAAGCTGGATCGGGGCCGCGTGGACGAGTTTGCGCTCAGGTCGCAGCAGCTCTCGAAATCAGCGTGGGCCGCAGGAGTGTTCAAGGATGAAGTGGTGCCGGTGCCGATCACGAATCCGAAAACGGGCAAGGTCGAGGACTTCGCGATCGACGAGCACATGCGTCCCGACACCACTGCCGAAAAACTCGGCGCGCTCAAGCCGGTGTTTCGCAAGAACGGCGTCGTCACCGCTGGCAACGCGTCCGGCATCGGGGACGGCGCCGCCGCGATGGTAATTGCGAGCGAGCAATATGCGGCCAAGCGCGGGCTCAAGCCGATCGGCCGTTTGGTGTCGTGGGGTGTAGCGGGGGTGGATCCGGCCGTGATGGGAATCGGACCGGTGCCTTCCTCGAAGATCGCGCTCAAGAAGGCCGGCCTCTCGATTAAGGATATGGATCTGATCGAGGTGAACGAGGCGTTCGCGGCTCAGACCTGCGCGGTCGAGCGCGAGCTCGATCTGCCGCGCGATCGTCTCAACATCCACGGCGGAGCGATCGCCTTGAGCCACCCGCTTGCCGCGTCCGGCGCGAGGATCACGGCCCATCTACTGCATGCATTGCGCGCCGCGGGAAAGCGCTACGGTCTGGGCACCGCTTGCATCGGCGGGGGACAGGGAATAGCAGTAGTAGTGGAATCCATACACTGAGATTGCGGACTGCGGACTGCGAACCAAGGCGTGACAATCACGGAGACTTCATCATGAAGCTGCTTGCTCGAATACTGGGATCCCTCGTCATCATTGGAGTGATGGGTGGCTGCGCGTCGGCGGGCACGGGCACGCCGGATCCAAGCACCGGCGGAGCCGGTACCGGGACGGGCTCCACCGCGGACCAGAATGTCAGCGCCTCGGGCGTGCCGTGGCCGATCAAGACCCGCGAGCACGTCGATCTGTGGCTCCACGGCTTCGCGATGCTGCAGGAAGACACGACATTCGTGCCGTTCTTCCGTCGCGGCTACAGCACCAACATGACGGTGCTCAAGAACCGCGCGAACGTCGTCTCACAGCTTGACGCCAATCGCGACCGACTGCGCTCCAGGTTCGGCGCGAATCCGCAGCTGATCAACGCGCAGTTCATTCCTCTTTCCTTCTCGTCGTGGGACGAGATCGCGCAGGTGGTCAACATCTTCGTGCGCGCCGACGGCGATCCGCGCGCTGCGTCCTCGCAGGCTCAGGCCAACGCGATCGCGTTCCTCGCCGCGTACTTTCCCACCGCGGCCGACAGGGATTGGGTGCGCCTCTTCGTCACGTCACTCGCCGACGAGCGGGTCAAATTCTACCAGTCGTACTGGGTGCAGCAGCAGCGTGAGAAGCGCAACGTGCTCGACGAGGTGGATGTCCTTTGGCAGGGAAACTATCGTCCAAAGATCCAGCGTTTCCTCAACAACACCCAGCAGGCAGCGGGCGATGTGCTGCTCTCTCTCCCGCTCGACGGCGAGGGCAGGGCACAGAGCAGTGGCAAGCAGGCGAACATTCTGACCGTCACGTTTCCCGATCGTCCGGCCGATGCCATTGAGGCCATCTATGTCATCATGCACGAGGCGGTGGGATCACTGGCCGGCGTCGCTGTCATCGACAACATCACGCCCGAGCAGCGGCGCACCGGACTCGGTGAGCGATACACCAGCGCGGCGGCGGTCCGCGCTGGAGCGCTGCTCCTGCAGCGCACGGCGCCCGAGTCCGTCGACGGTTATATGCGCTACTATCTGAGATCCGTGAACCGCTCCGTCGGCTCGAACGTGGCGGCCAGCTTCAACGCCGCATTCTCTCTTCCCGACACGATCCGTGAGGCGCTAAACCGTCAGCTCGACGTGGTACTCGGAGGCATCTGAGCGGATATACTTCTGCCATGGGCGATGCCAAGAGTTCGGTACCAACGGTTGTACCCGCGCGACAGACTCTGCTCGACAGACAGGCGCTGGAGCGCGTGCTCGCCCGTGCGGCGGAGCTGCAGGGAGCCGGATCGCTTCCCGACACGACGGATCTTCTCAGCGAGAGTCAGCTCCTCGAGATTGGAGCTGAGGTCGGACTAAGCCGGGCGACTCTCAATCAGGCGCTCGCCGAAGAGCGCACGCGGGTTACGGTTCCCGAAGAGAAAGGCTTCGTGGCGCAGGTGGCAGGTGCTCAGCTCGCCACCGCGACGCGCACCGTTGCTGGCACCCAAACGGAAGTCCTCGCCGCGATCGACACCTGGATGCAGCGAGAGGAATGCATGTCAGTGCAGCGGCGCTTTGCCGACAGAATCACCTGGGAGCCTCAGCGCGGCGTCCTCGGCAAGATCAGGAAAGGATTCAACCTGGGAGGGCGCGGCTATCATCTGATGGACGCGAGCCAGGTCTCCGGAACTGTGATGCCGGTTGACGCCAAGCGAGTGGTGGTGAGACTCGACGCCGACGTATCGTCGAGTCGGTCCCGGCGGGTCTGGACCGGTGGTGTGCTCGTCGTCGCCGGCGCTCTCGCGAGCTCCGTAATAGGGTTTGGGCTTGTAGTAGCTCACGTTCCACTTCTCATCGCCGCCGCATCGGGGCTTCTTCCGTTCGCGGGCAGCACGGTCGCCGGCTATCAGATCGCCCGCAGTCATCGCGCGGTCTTGTCGAGCGTCCAACTGGCACTCGAACAGGTGCTCGACCGGCTCGAGCACGGAGAGATCAACAGACAGACCGGATTGCTCGACGCGATCATCTCGCGACCGCGGCTGCCGCGACTATAGGGTCCGTGATTCGTGAGCGCACTCGGCGAGCGGACCCAAGGCTAAGCCCCAGATGAAAGCGATTCGGAAGGTTGGCGTCGTCGGCGGCGGCTTGATGGGAAGTGGAATCGCCCAGGTCTCTGCCGCCGCGGGTTTCCCGACCGCTGTTCGCGAAGTAACGCGCGCCCTCTGCGACAAGTCGCGGGAGTCGATCGAGAAAGTTCTCGCCAAGGGAATCGAGCGCGGAAAGGTCACCGCGGCGCAACGGGAGTCCACGCTCGAGAATCTTCGCTTCGTGATCGCCGTCGAAGATCTCGCCGATTCGGACCTCATCATCGAGGCGGTGATCGAGGATCTCGAAGTGAAGAACGCGCTCTGGTCGGAGCTGAATCGCATTGCCCGGCCCGACGCGATCTTCGCGTCCAACACTTCGAGCCTCACTATCGTCGCGATGGCCACCGCTAGCGGGCGCGCGGATCGGATGCTCGGGCTTCACTTCTTCAATCCAGTCCCGCTCATGAAGCTGGTGGAGGTAGTGCGGACGATCACCACCAGCGACGAGACTGAAAGGCGGGTGGTGGATTTCGTGCGAGCTTTGGGAAAGGAGCCCATTCGCGCCAAGGACAGCTCCGGCTTCGTCGTAAACCTGCTGCTCGTTCCATACATGCTCGACGCGATCAAAGCGCTCGAGGCCAACGTCGCTTCGGTCGAGGACATAGATAAAGGAATGCAGCTCGGCGCCGGACACCCGATGGGTCCCTTCACCCTGCTCGACTTCGTCGGACTCGATACCGTCTACAAGATCGCCGAGATCATGTTCGACGAGTATCGAGAGAAGCGATACGCTCCCCCTCCCCTGCTCAAGCGGATGGTCATCGCGGGGATGCTGGGAAAGAAGTCCGGCAAAGGCTTCTACGATTATTCCACCGACCCGCCGGGTGTGAGCGCACTCGGCTTGTGAGACCTCCCCCTCCGGGGTTCCGTGGAATCTTTCGTGAGGACGAGCTCGCCCGCGCGATCTATTCGGAGGCAGCGGGAATAGGCAGGGCGATTCCGTCCGCGGTCGCGGTTCCCGACGACGCGGATGACGTCGTTCCTCTGGTGGTGTGGGCGGCAGCAACGGGAACGGCGCTCATTCCCCGCGGATCGGGAAGCAGCATGGCGGGTGGCGCGATCGGCAACGGAGTGATCGTCGACCTCTCTCGCATCAGCCACCTCGGAAAAATCGACGAGAGGGCTCGCACGGTGTGGGTCGATCCGGGTGTGCTCTGGTCTACTCTCGACGTTGCCGTCCGGCGAAAGGGACTCCGTCTCCCCGTCGACCCTTCCAGCGGAACCTTCTGCACCCTCGGTGGAATGGTGGCCACCAACGCGTCGGGCGCTCGGACGCTTCGCCATGGTCCGACTCGCGCCTGGGTCAATGCGCTCGACTGTGTCTTCAGCGATGGCGATCGAGTCGTGGTCACGAGAGGAGAAGCTCCGCCAAAGCGGATCGAGGCGATCAGACGCTTCATGGAGGGCGCGCACGCCGAGATCATCGCCAGCGATCGCAAGAAATCATTGAGGCACGAGGGGGTGCGCAAGGAGTCGTCCGGCTACGGCGTTCATGATTACGCGCGAAAGGCCGACATCATCGACCTGATCGTCGGCAGTGAGGGAACCCTGGCGATAATCGTGGCGATCCAGCTTTCTCTCGCGCCGGTACCGGGTGCGACGAGCAGCGTGCTGGGCGCCTTCCCATCACTCGAGAGTGCCACCGGCGCGGCGATGAAAGCCGCTGAAGCCGGAGCGAGCGCGTGTGAGCTTCTCGATCGCACGTTCCTGGCATATGCAACTGCGGGTGGACGCGGCGACGAGAAGCTGCGCGCGCGAATGGATGGCGCCGAAGCGGTGCTCATCGCCGAGGTGGAGGGAGATACGCCGGCTGAGGCGGCGGCGGGAGCAGAGCGCCTCGCGTCCGCTTTCACCGCCGCCGGCGCGACTGGATGCGATGTGGCGATCACCCCCGAGTCGGAGCACCAGCTCTGGGACCTGCGGCACTCCGCGAGTCCAATCCTCGCCGCGCTCGAGCATTCGACATCGATGCAGTTCATAGAGGATGGAGCGGTGCCCCTTCCGAAGCTGGCGGATTACGTGCAGGGGGTGCGGCAGGCGCTCACCACCCGGGAAATGAGCGGCGTGATCTTCGGGCACGCCGGTGATGCGCACGTGCACGTGAATCCGCTCGTGGATGTCAGGCGGCCCGAGTGGCGCTCCCAGGTTTTGGGACTGCTCGACGATGTCGTCTCGCTCACGGCGCGCCTCGGCGGCACTCTGACTGGCGAGCACGGCGATGGCAGCCTGCGCGCTCCGCTGCTGGGCCGGGTCTGGTCGAAGGAAGCGGTGAGAGCCTTCTCCCTAGTGAAAATGGCTTTCGATCCCGCCAACATCTTCAATCCCGGAGTGAAGGTGCCGCTGCCGGGACAGAACGCCATCGGCGACATCAAGTACGATCCGGCCCTGCCGCCACTTCCGGACGAAGCGCGCGCCGCCCTCGATGCATTGACGACGGCTCGCGGCTACAACCAGTTCCGGCTGTCGCTGATCGGCGGGTCCTCTTAGGTTTCTGCCGCTCCCCCTCCCCCTCCCCTTCCCCCCGACTCTCAGACCTTCTCCTCTTGATCTATACCGAGCCCCGCATCACGCTGTTGGCGCGTCCAGCTTTCCTCGAGCCCGATCATCTCAAGGTCGACTGGCTCGGAGAGAGCACTGAGGGCGAGCGTCTCGCCGAATTTGCCGGCCGACTCTGCTACATGAGTCAGAAGAATCCGGCCCGTCGAGCGACGCGCGACTATCTCGAGAACATCAAGAAGCAGGGGCACGGCTCGGTCCTCGAGCACGCGAACTACTCTCTCCTTCTGGAGGGAGTGAGCCGTTCGCTGACTCACGAGCTCGTACGGCACCGCGCCGGCTTCGCCTACAGCCAGCTCAGTCAGAGGTACGTCGACGAGTCGCAGGCGAATTTCGTCGTCCCGCCGGCGATCCTCGGCGATGAGACACTCGAGAGCCAGTGGAACGCGCAGATCACAGAGGCGCAGAAGGGATACGTCCGGCTCGTCGAGCAGCTGATGGAGCGTTACGGCTGGATCGCCGACAAGGTCCATCGCCGCAAGATGGCCCGCGAAGCGGCGAGGGGAGTTCTGCCCAACTCCACCGAGACGAAAATCGTGGTGACGGCAAATGCGAGAGCGTGGCGCACGATGCTGGAGCTTCGGTCCAGTGAGGGCGCCGAGCTGGAGATCCGCCGTTGCGCCGTCGCGATCCTCCAGCTTCTCTCGAGGGAGACTCCGGCTTTCTTTTCCGATTTCGAGATCTACCAGGCTGAAGACAGGCGGGAAGCCGCCCGAATCGTCTACCACAAAGTCTGATCGGGTCGGGAAAAAAAATCGGAGAGCGCTCGCTTTCCGATCCTCCAAGAAAAAAAATCCAAAAAAAGTTTTTCCAAAAGGCGGAATAATTATTGCGCCCAATTATTGCGGTTATATACTTCTGCCCATGATTCGATCGCAGGAATTTTCGTAGGTGGCAGTGACGCTCATCGGTCTCGCCTACAATCAGAAACCCGAGCCATCAGCGCTCGTCAGCCCACTCTCCTCGGGCGACCGTCACGAAGACGGGGAGCTTTCGCGTCCCGATGAAGAACCTCCCAGCGAAAGCGTCCACACCACGATAGCGGAGCTAATTGCCCGCGACCAGTTTGCCGAGTGGGACAGCCCAGCGACGATCGCAGCGGTGGAATCAGCCCTCTCCGCTCTCGGAAAAGTCGTCCGTCTCGAGGCCAACGCAGATTTTCCCGAGCGCCTGCGGGCGGCAAAGCCGGACATCGTCTTCAACATCGCCGAGGGTCTTCACGGAGTGAATCGGGAGTCCCATGTTCCGGCGATCTGCGAATTTTTCGGTATTCCATACGCTGGGAGCGATCCATTCACCCTCTCGCTCTGCCTCGACAAAGCGAAGGCGAAGGAGACTCTCGCCTTTCACGGAATTCCAACTCCCCGCTTCGCCGTCGTGAGGCGGATCGAGGATCTGGCGGCGGTGGCCGGCAAGCTCGAGCTCCCTCTGTTCGTGAAGCCGCTGCACGAGGGATCCTCCAAGGGAATCACCGACGGCAACTTCTGCCGCGACCGCGCCCAGCTCCGAAAGCGGACCGCGTTTCTCCTCGAGAATTACGATCAGCCGGTTCTCGTCGAAGAGTATCTGCCCGGGAAGGAGTTCACCTGCGGTGTTCTCGGAAACGGCGGCGAGGCGACGGTGCTGCCGATCGTTGGCATGAATTTCGACACGCTTCCCGATGGTGCGCTGCCCATCTACAGCTTCGATGCGAAGTTCGTTTGGGATCGTCCCGAGAAGCCGCTCGAGATTTTCCAGTGTCCGGCCCGTATCACGAGACAGCTTCAGGCGTCTATTGAGCGAGTTACACTCGATGCGTTCAGAGCTCTCGGCTGTCGCGACTGGGCGAGGATCGATGTTCGCCTGGATTCAGCGGGAGTTCCGAACGTCATCGAAGTGAATCCGCTCCCTGGGATTCTTCCTGATCCGGCCGACAACTCGTGCCTGCCGAAAGCGGCTCGCGCCGCCGGAATCAGTTATGAGGAGCTGATTCAGAGCTGTTTGAAGTACGCCGCGGCGCGGCAGGGAGTGAAGCTCGGCTCCAGTCCGGCGCTCCGACGGAGCAGCGGCCGGCGGCCAGTTACCAGTCGCCAGCGAGCTGGCGTGACGAATGGCGTGGGGGAAGCATTATGAAAATTGCTTTGTTGTTCGATGGGCTCTCTGCATTGGGGAAAGCTCCGGAGGTTCAGCTGCTCGATTCCATCGAAGCGGTGGAGAGCGCTCTCCTGGACTACGCCCCTGAGGTCGTTCGTGTGCCAGTGACGCTCGATGGCCGTTGGGTCGAGCGTGTCCGCAGAGGAAAGTTTGACCTCGTCTTCAATCTCTGCGAAGGAATAGACGGAGAAGCGATCTACGAGCCAATGGTGATCTCGGCGCTGGAGCTCCTCGGTGTTCCCTTTACGGGAAGTTCCAGCTGGACGACCGGCCTCACGCTGAGGAAGCACCTCGTCAACGCCGTCCTCGACCGGGCGGGATTTCCGGTGCCGCGCTGGTCGTATTTGCGCAAAGGCGATGAAGTGAAGAGCGTCGGCTTCCCCGCGATCTGCAAGCCGGCGGCGGAAGATGCTTCGGTTGGTATCGAGCAGCGGTCCGTCGTCAGAAGCATGCGCGCCCTCTCGGCGCGGGTCGACGCTATGTTCGAAGGCTGGGACGAAGTCCTCGTGCAGCGCTTCGTCGATGGCCGCGAGGTGAACGTCGGAATTCTGGGCGACGAGGTGATGCCCATCTCCGAGATCGATTTCGCCGACATGCCGCAGGGGATGTGGCATATCGTGTCGTACCGGTCGAAGTGGGAGACTGGCAGCGACGAGGACCTCGGCGCAAAGCCGAAGTGCCCTGCCGACCTTTCCGAGGAGCTGGCCAACGAGCTCGTCGGAATCGCGCGCGCTGCCTGGGCAGTCGTCGGCGGCGAGGGTTATGGACGCGCCGATTTCCGGATCGATTCGTCCGGCCGGCCGTGGCTCCTCGAGATGAACGCCAATCCCGACATCTCTCCTTCGGCAGGACTTGCCCGCATGGCCGGAGTCGCGACGATCGGCTATTCCGCTCTGATTCGCCGCATCTGCGATCACGCTCTCGCCAAGAGTGGCGGGAACGTGGCGGAGCGGTGGCTTCGCACGCTCCGCCTTTCGGGAGCGGGTTGATCAAGCACGCAGCTGAAAATTGCGGGAACCCGTGCCGAGTCGTTCGGCGCGGGGGCAGCGCCTCGATCCGAGGATGTTCGGATCATTTGAGAATCCCCCGGTGGGGGCTGGAGTGATACACGCATGAGCGATTGGCAACAGACTCTGAAGGACCAGAGCATCGCGACCCTCGAAAAACTGGCTGAGAAATTCGGCGCCGAGAACATCGACGTCGAAGCCCTCAGGCCGGCATTCGACAATTTCCAGATGCGGATCACGCCGGCTGCTCTCGAGCAGATCAAGGAAGTCGGCGATCCCATGTGGCAGCAGTACGTGCCGACCGTCGAAGAGCTCGACGTCGTGGATGGGGTCATCGACTCGCTCGACGAGGACGGAGATTCACCGGTGCCGAACATCACGCACCGCTATCCCGATCGCGCGCTGTTTCTGGTCAGCCCGGTTTGCGCCACCTATTGCCGCTTCTGCACCAGGCGGCGGAAGGTCGGCGACCCGGAAAAGATTCCGCTCAACCAGTTCGACTCGGCATTCGCCTATCTGCGCGAGCACACCGAGATCAGGGACGTGATTCTCTCCGGCGGTGACCCGATGATGCTGAGCGACCGGAGGCTGGAGTACATCTTCCAGCAGCTGCGCGCGATCCCGCACATCGAGATCATCCGGATCGGGAGCCGCATCACGTCGCACCTGCCCGAGCGGATCACGCCCGAGTTCTGCGACATGGTCCAGAAGTACCACCCGATTTTCATGAACACGCACTTCAATCATCCGAGCGAGCTGACGCCGGCGGCGGTCGCCGCGCTGGACCGGCTTTCGAGAGCGGGGATCTCGCTGGGCTGCCAGACAGTGCTGCTCAAGGGCGTGAACGACGATCCGAAGGTGATGATGAAGCTGATGCACGAGCTGCTGAAGGCTCGTGTGCGGCCATACTATATCTACATGGCCGACCAGGTCGCGGGCGGGGAGCACTTCCGCACGACTGTGCAGAAGGGGCTCGAGATCATTCAGGCACTTCGCGGCTGGACGTCTGGGTTGGCGGTGCCGCAGTTCGTGATCGACTCGCCTGGCGGCGGCGGAAAAGTTCCGCTTCTGCCCGAGTATCTCGAGAGCATCAATGATGACGAGGTGGTGTTCCGGAATTACGAGGGCAAGCGCTACGTGTACAAGCAGCCGCGCGTGACGCCGGTTCCGCAGACGGACATCGAGCGCGCCGCCGAGCTCGACGTGGTTCCGATCGGGAGAAAGAAGGCCGCGAAGAGCGGCGGCGCCAAGACTCGCCCTCCGCGGCGGAGGAAGGCAGCGGGCGAGTAAGACCACACGCGATTGAAAAGGCCGCCTCTCCAGGCGGTCTTTTCATTTCATGGGGACATAGCGGATTATCCGACTGAGGGCATCGACCGCCAGAGTCCGGTGTGAATCTGGAGCACCCGCGAGTTCCGTTGGCTCACTTGGGGCGCAGTGCGACGCCCGGTCGCCCGCTCCGCCTGCTGGAGCGGCTGCGCAATAGACTTAGGACGCGGCGGTACAGCCCGCGAACTGAGCGCGCCTACTGCGACTGGGTTCGCCGCTTCGTTCTCTATCACGAGCGTCGGCATCCCCGGACGATGGGCGAGGCTGAGATCGCAGGATTTCTCACCCATCTCGCGACCGAGCGGCGTGTGAGTGCGTCGACTCAGAATCAGGCGCTGCAAGCGATTCTGTTTCTTTACAACCATCTGCTTGGCCAGCCGGTCGGACTCATTCGCGGTGTGGAGCGGGCCAAACGCCCGCGACGACTTCCTGTGGTGTTGTCGCCGGCCGAGGTTCGCTCGGTGCTCTCTCGAGTGTCCGCTGTTCCGCGCCTGTGTGGGATTCTGATGTATGGAAGTGGACTCAGGGTTTCCGAGTGTGTCTCCCTTCGGGTGAAGGATGTGGATTTCGACCGATTCGAGATCACCGTGCGCGCCGGAAAGGGCAACAAGGACCGCCGTGTTCCATTGCCGCGTGTTGCGATTCCGGCGCTACGCACTCATTTGGACCGCGTGCGGCGACAGTTTCAGCGCGATCTGGCCCGAGGACTGCGAGGCGCGGACCTCCCCGATGCTCTCGAGCGCAAGCTTCCAAACGCTGGCAGGGAATGGGCCTGGCAATGGGTATTTCCAGCTGCGCGCATTTATGTGGAACGCGAGACGGGGTTGAGGCGACGGCACCACTATCACGAAAGCGCAGTCCAGAGAGCAATCTCAGCCGCGGTGCGCGCAAGTGGTATTCCTAAGCGGGCGACATGTCACTCATTTCGGCACTCTTTCGCGACGAATTTGCTTGAGTCTGGGTCGGACATCCGCACCATTCAGGAATTGCTGGGTCACACGGATATCCGGACGACGATGGTCTACACTCACGTCCTCAATCGTGGCGGGCTGGCAGTCGCTAGTCCGGCCGACAAGCTATGAGGGCGACCGCGGTCGATCGTACACCCTACAATCCTCCAGACGCATACTCCGGAAATGGACTGCTACGTGCTCGCAAGATTTCGCCAACCTCCTGAGGAGTTTCGGAGGTAACGCATTGACGGCAGATAGTTTGCGGTCATGACTCTCCTTGGAGACGAGATCATTACTGCAAACTGCTTGCAAGGTTTCGGTTTTCTCCGCAGGATATGTAGTCCATATAATCAATAGTTAGGTAGCACTCATACATTCTCGTTTGGCCCCAGCTGTGCATCTCGTCTATGTGGATGAAATCAAGTACGATCCGCCAGAGGAACCCTTCTATTGGCTGGTTGCGCTGGCCATTCCAGAACATTGCCTCCGCTCGATCGAAGGCGCGCTGAGTGAACTGGCTGCGGGCATCTTCGGCAAGGCCGCGACTGCCGCGAACTCGGAGTTTCACGCCACGGCGATCGTGCAGGGCAAGGAAGCATTCAAGTGGATTGGATCCTCGAGCCGTTTTCCGAATCCGAGAAGGAGCTATTCCGAGCGCTCAAGAAGAAACCGACGCCCTTAGAGCATGGAGAAACAGCGGCAAAATCCTTCGATTGCTCTCTGATGGAGGTAGCGGACGATATCGCGTATGGTATTCACGACTTTGAAGATGGAGTTGCTCTAGGACTTATCCCGCCCGAGGCGATATCGCGAAGACTTCTAGACGAATTGGACTCTGAGTGGGCGAGGCAATCGGGCTTGGATCGTAGATCGACGTTCAGTCACGAGCTCCAGGAGCCCCCGTCGGCCGGTGGCAATAGGAAAAAAGCGATTGGTGCGTTAGTCCACGCGATGATTGCAACCGTGCACATTGAGCACGACGACCGCTTCAAAGATCCTTTGTTATCTCATCGAGCAGCGTTACATCCCGAAGCTGCGCGCATCCTAAAACTTCTGAAAGGTATGGCATTCAAGTACATGATTGACATGCCTTCTGTACAAACGCTGGAGTACAGAGGAAGGCAGATCGTCATGTCGGTGTTTGAGGCATTGGAGACTGAACCCAAGAGGCTACTTACCACATCGTTCCGGACAGACTTCAATCAAGCGGCATCAGATGCTGAGCGACTTCGCGCTATCTGCGATTATGTTGCTGGCATGACTGACTCCTATGCATCACGCGTCTTTGAGCGCTTATTTGTGCCTCGACAAGGCAGCGTGTTTGAGCGACTCTAGGAGCGCCCGAAGTGTCGCTGCCCGACGCGGCCTAACGATAGTTGCAGCAGACGAGCGCGTGTTAATCGTTAGGTTGTGCGCTTGTCGAGTGCTTGCCAGTGGCAACATCGTCGCGCCAATATGTTAGAGTCGCTCGCAGCTAAACTTGGGCGTTAGGCCGACGTGACGACCTCTGAATCAGGCGGATGGTGAACCGCTGGCGATCCGATCTCGCTGCCGTCCTCGCGGCCACCGTCGCGGGCATCGTCGTTCTTGGCGTCGGTGGTCGCCTTACGATGGCGGGCCTCGCTATGGCGAATCGCAATGGTCCGGGGTTCTCTTGGGGTGGCTCGCTCGAGGTGGTGCTGCTCGGCACTTTCTATGGCGCGATCGGTGGTGTGCTGCTGGCGGTGCTTCGACGCGTTTGGCCGCAGGCCGGTTGGTGGCGAGGCATCGGGCTTGGCGGGATGCTACTCGGCCTCGCGTGGGCCAGTTCTACCGTCGGCCGGCAAACGGCGGCGGCAGCACCGGCCGGTGTGTTGACGATCGTCGGCATCTCGCTTGGCGTCTTCGCCGTGTACGGAGTCGTCGCTGACATCTTGGCTGGCCTCTGGCTACACCCGAAGCATCGATCTAGCGGTGCGACCGGGCGCGCGGCCTAACGACCGGTTTGTAGCTCCGGGGTATGTTGACGTTATCTTGGCCGGCAGCTACTTCTTTCTCAAGGACGCTCTCCCACGCGGTCAGAGCCTTGCCAAGAGACTCCTTCGAATCCCGGGCGTTCGCCCGGGATTTGCCGCTGAACTCAAGTGCCGTTAGGCGTCCATGCAATGCATCCGATAAACGCCACACTGCGAAGAGCGGAAGAAGCTGACGGCAGACTCCTACTGGATCTGGCGCGGACTACGTACGTTGAAGGGTTCCTCGCTGACCTCAGGCCAGCCGATGCCGCGCGTCAAACAGCGGGACGTTTCGCCCAGGCTCGCATCCTTGAAGAGCTGGGGGATCCCGCGGTTCTCACACTGTTGGTAGAGGATTCAGGCGTCGCAATCGGCTACGCCCAATTGTGGCTCGATAGCGTAAAGCCAGCAATGGTTGGCGGACGGGCCGCCGAGCTCCGCCGCATCTATGTGCTCCGGGAGTACTTCGGAACTGGCTCAGCCGACGCTCTGATGGAGGCTATTGGGCGCGCGGCTGAGACGCACAGTGTCGACACGGTCTGGCTGGGCGTCTCGGCTGACAACGCTCGGGCGATTCGCTTCTACTCCAAATGGGGCTTCCAAGACATCGGATCACATGCGTGCCTATCCGACGGATCTCTTGATCGCGTCATGGCTGCGCACCCGCCCCTACGCCGACTGGCCGCCTAACCCTTCGTTGCAGCGGACAAATCCCGGGCATTCGCCCTGGATTTGCCGCTGAACTCAATGGCCGTTGGGCCGCATGGACTACATTGAAGCCGCGCATCGCGCCATTCTGGACCTGGGCTCCGAGCCGCTGGCGGTCCGGTGGGTGGCCCGGATGAAGCCCGTGAGCGTGCGCGCCGCGAAGCCACAACTCCTGCCGCCATCCGAATCTTGCCGACCACCTTGGGAGATCATAGCTTACAGTTGTAAGCGGAGGCGCGCGTGAAAGATCTGGGACGCATTTCCGAGCACCAGCTCGACATTCTGAATGTGCTGTGGGAATACGGCGAGGCGACTGCGCGCGAGGTGCACGAAGCGCTCGAGCCGGTTACCGGCCACGCCCGCAAGACGACCGGAACGTTGCTGCATCGCCTGGAAAAGCAGCGCCTGATCACGCACCGGGAAGATGGGCGGGAGTTCGTCTACCGCGCGTGCGTCACGCGTGAAGAGGTCCAGGAGGCGACTGTGCGCGGCGTGCTCGGACAGCTGTTCCAGGGTGAGCTGCCTGCGCTCGTCAACTATGCGCTTTCCTCCAGCGAGGTAGAGCCCGGTGACCTGGCGCGCATCCGCGCGCTGATCGACGAACATCAGCGCGGCGGGAGTGATTAGCATGCCGATCGTTGTGGAAGTCATTGCCGTTGTGCTGGCCCACGCCATTGGCGCGTGGCTGATCACTTATCTGCTGCACAGCACAGTGCTGATCGCTGCAGCGCATTTGTCCGAACGCATCCGTAGCGAACCCGCATTGCACGCTGTGGCGTGGCGCACTGCGTTACTTGCGCCACTGTTCACGGCCAGTCTGCACACCGCCCTGCCCTTCGGCAGTCCGCTCCGCATGGGCACCGAGCCAGCTGGTGCGGTGCTGGGGCCGCGGCCGGTGTTGTCGCTGATCATCGTGGCGTGCTGGTGTGTGCTCGTGGCGGTTCGCCTGATCGCCATCGTTCGTGCCGAACTCCGCGCGCGCGCGGCCATGAGTCCGCGAATTGAATCATCCGACACGCGCTATCTGCGGATGCTGGCCACGCTTTCGAACGCGGCAGGAATGCGACGCAGCCCGAGGCTGACGACGTCGCCACGTATCTTCTCTCCGGCAGCGCTCGCACCAGGTGAGATCTGTATCCCGGACAGGATCTTCGACGAACTCACGCCCGGTCAGCAGCACGCGCTCCTCGCCCACGAGGTTGCGCACCTCGTGCGTCACGATCCGCTCTGGTGCGGTGCGGCTACCGCGGTTGCCGCGCTGTGCTTCTTTCAGCCGCTCAATACACATGCATTGCGGCGTCTCCGGCGCTCCACCGAACACGCCGCGGATGCACGCGCCCTGCACCACAAAGCGGACCCGCTCGCGCTCGGCGAAGCACTCGCCGCACTCGCACCGCATGCGTTGCGCAGCCAACAGCTGCGCACGGCTGCCACCGGCTCGCCCGTTCTCGAACGCATTCAGCGCATCCTCGATCAGCCGGCGCAACAGCATTCCGCCCGTTGGATCGGCGCCGTCCAGGTGATTGCTCTGGTCGGGCTCTGTCTCGCGATCGGACCCGGCGTCAACTTCAACGTCGACGACGCAGCCAATTCAATCCCGTCGCTCACACCATCACGCGCCGAACCCACGCCGCAGATGATCGAGATGCGCCATCTCGACCGCAGGCTGCGCGTCGCCGAGCGCGTCGTCGAACGGCGCGTCCGGGCCGGCATTCGGCCTTAGCCATTGCAGGCGTGAAACTGACGGCGCCCTTCACCCGTAGGTCTTACACATGTAAGACTAATCCCTGACCGGAGATCACCATGAAGATCGCAGTCGCCATGCTATCGATACTGGCCGCCGCGCCGCTGGCGGCGCAGACGACTGGTGCGTGGCAGCAGTATGCAACTCCCGCGGAAGCCGGCTTCTCGGCGCAGAAGCTGGAAGCGACGCGCGCATTCGCCGACAGCGTGCGATCCGGCGCGGTGATGGCGGTCTATCGTGGACGCGTGGTGGCGGCTTGGGGCGACGTCGCGCGCAAGATCCCGGCGCACTCGGTTCGCAAGAGCCTGGTCAGCGCATTGTACGGCATCGCTGTCGCGCGTGGCGAAGTGAGTCTGGAGGCTACCCTCGCCGACCTCGGCATTGACGATGATGCGGGACTCGCGGCTACGGAGAAGACGGCCACGTTACGCGACGTCATCTCGTCACGTTCCGGTGTCTATCTGCCCGCGGCGTACGCCCCGTCCGACCAGGACGCCACGCGGCCGGCGCGTGGCAGCCATCCACCGGGCACACACTGGTTCTACAACAACTGGGACTTCAATGTGGCCGGAGTGATCTACGAGCGCGCCACGAAGACGAATTTGTATCAGGCGTTCGATTCACTGATCGCGCGCGCCATCAGCATGGAGGACTACACACCCGCGGACGGCTACCTCGTCATGGAGCCGAGCCATTCGCGGCATCCGGCACATACGTTCAATGTTTCGGCGCGGGACCTAGCCCGCTTCGGGCAGCTATACCTGCAGAACGGCCGTTGGGGGGATCGACAGATGCTGCCTGCTTCATGGATTGAGGAGAGCACACGCGCGCACACCGATTTCGGCAACGGCACCGGCTACGGCTACATGTGGTGGACATACGCACCGGGCTCGCTCGGCAGCGCGTATCCAAAGCTCGACAAACACGAGCTCTTCATGGGGCGCGGCACCGGTGGCCAGGCCGTCTGGGTCGTGCCCGCTGCGGAGCTGGTGATCGTTCACCGCGGCGATACGGAGAATAGACGCGGCGTGTCGGGCGCGCACGCGTGGCACATCGCCGAACGGATACTGGCCGCGCGGGAAAGTGAGCCGAAGCCGCAGCCGGCGACTGTCGCGCTGACGTCCACGCCCTTCGCGAGTCAGCTGCCGGCCGCGACATTGCCGGCATTCCTCGAGCTCAACGCCGCCGTGCTCGCGCGCATCGTCGGGAATTACGAGACGGGCCCTGGCGCCACCATTCGTGTGTTCCTGTTCGATGGCCGCCCATTCATCAATGTGCCAGGCCAGGGCGAAGCGGAAATGTACGCAGTGTCGCCGCTGGATTTCATCATTCGTGTCGAGCCCGGCGTCAGCATTCGCTTCGAGACTGACGGGAGCGGGAGCGCCACAGGAGTCGTGTTGCGGCTCGGCTCGCAGGAGATGCAAGCGCGCAGGCGGTGAAGCTAATCGAGCTCTAACGGCGCACGTCGCCGCTTTTCAGATTTAATTGGCTCCGTGTCCCACGCACTCCGTTCAAAACCTCGGAACGACCCCAATCCACAATCTGATAATTGCAGCAATCGAGAGCTTTCAACGCGTTGCTGGCGGGCGCATTGAGCTTCTTCGCTCCCGGTTCAGGATCAACGATGCTGGGCTCCAGGTTGCAGCGGCCCTCAGTGAGGCGATAACAAAGCTGGCGGTCACACAGTCGGGCTTCCGATACAGTTGCTAACTCTTACCACCGACACAATCGGTCGGAGCGCCGTAGCGAGATCCGAGGACGGTACTGCATGGGACACCATCACAGCCGATCCGTCGGCGCTAAACTTCCCGCACTTGGCCTGCCACAAAGTCTCTTTGGATCGCTCGCACCGGACAGCGCGACAGCTTTTTCCGTAGGCTGAGCCCATGCCGGCTGCGTGACCCACGCTTGCTACTTACGGCCGCCTGGATCCGTGGACATTGGGCAGGTGGCTGCAGCAGAAACGCAGTCTGTTAGGTTGCAGAATACCTTCTCTTAAGGGATCGAGTCGCGGTGGCGGAGATATCGCTCGCAGTGACCAAGGCTGTTCTGGAATACACCAAGGCGTCTCGAGAAAGGAGCGCCAGATTGCTTACACACCGGCTTCTGCTGATATCGCCGCACGTTTGGGAGAGGTCACTAAACACAAGCACGTGAAAGTACGATTGGCGGGTCGGATTACTCTTGTCGTAGGCGACCGAGGAGCGATCTGGCGAGCTCATAACGAGCACTACACGAAGGACTTTGACGCACTTTTCACATTACTAGCCCAGTATCCTTCCCAACCCATGCGTTTCCTTTGCGAGATCACCGGGTGACGCGCGGCATCTGGGTGCGTGCAACCTAACGAACGTTGCAACTGACAAGCACTTTTCGGATGCGGCTACGCCGCAATGGTTATAGAGTGCTTGCAGCTGAACTAAGGCGTTAGATAGCACAGCCGGCTGATTGATCCTAGAATCGTCTGGACTCGATTCTCTTTTTCGTCATGATTAACGCCTCCCACGAGCTGGCCACGGACTACTCAAAACGGGCAGCTGCGTACTCCCGCTTCTGGGCGCCCGTGATCAACCCGATGGCGAACCCACTTTTGTTTGCGATGCCGCTCGCCAACGCACGGCGAATCCTCGATGTCGGCACGGGTACCGGAGCGCTCTGGCCACTGGTTCAAAACGCCGCTCCCAGCGCGAAGCTCTACGGCGTGGACCGCGCGGAAGGAATGTTGCGCGAGGGCGATGATCTCCTGAGAGGGAGCGTTTCCGTTATGGATGCTGAGAACCTGGGCATCCGGCCCGCTGTGTTCGACGCGGCGCTACTCCTGTTCGTCCTCTTTCACGTTCCCGACCCGCTTCGCGCTTTGCGTGAGATCCACCCAACGCTGCGAACAGGTGGGTGGCTGGGTTTAGTCGTCTGGGGCGAGGATCCTGGCCTTCCCGGGAGCACGCTCTGGGCCGAGGAACTTGACCGGCTAGGCGCGGCCGCTGATCCGCGCGACTCCAGCGTCATGCGACAAAGTTGGATGGACACGCCGGACAAACTAGACGACCTTCTAAAGTCGGCCGGCTTCGTCTCGGATCAGTTGTGGACTCAGCGCTTCGTCCACGATTGGACCGTGGAAAATCTGCTCGCGACACAGACTGAGTGTGGTCTTCCCTCTCGCCGCCTCAGCAGTTTGAGCGCGGAAAGCCGGGATGCGTGTGTGAATCGTGTTCGCAGCCGCATGGAAAGTCTCACCGCATCCGAATTGGAATATCGAGTCGAAATCATCTATGCGGTCGCGCATCGGCCGTAGCCCGCCTTGGGATTCATGGGTTGGAGCGAATCTCGCCGCAGGGGGACAACAACATGGGGGATCCTAAGTGAGTTGCTCGTGCTATCTAACAAACGTTGCAGCAGCCAAGCGCTTTCGGATGCGGCTTCGCCGCAATGGTGGGAACGTGCTTGCAGCTGAACTAAGGCGTTAGGCGGACGCGAGGCCTTTTCGTGAGACCGAACGCAAGATGTTTGCGGTGAAAGTCGCCAGCGCCAGGAGCGCAGCTCAGGTGCTCGTCGCCGGGCTTCTCTGGGCGATCGTGTACAGTCTCGTGTGGGGAGTCGCGTGGTTCGCGTTCATGCGATCGGCTTGGTACGACGCGCTCGCTGATGGCAATCGTCAGATGCCCTGGACCGAAATCTGGAGCATTTGGGCCGTGCTCAATGTTCCGCTCGGTGTGGCAACCGCGGCGTACCTGCGCCAGCGTGGACGCGCCGTTCCGGAATCGAGGGCCCTGATCGCCGTCGTTCTGGTGCTCTGGGTCCCGATGACCGTTGGAATGACCGGGTGGGCCTGGTCGGAGTCGCTTTCGCTCAAACTGATCGCCATCGACTCCGCAGTGAATCTCGTGGGACTCGCGATCGCGTCGCTGCTCGCACGCGCCATCGTGCGTGGGTCACAGTCGCGACACATCGTGCCTGCGAAGAGTTGAGTGCGAGCGCTGCCTAACGATGGTTAGCTCGCACACATCCGTCCCTCGCACGGGGATATAGGGGTGTTCCTGTTCAAAGCATCTGGCTCCATGGTTCCCCTCTCATTGGGCCTTTGGTTCTAACTCCGGGTCACAGCCCCTACCAGCGCGTGGTCATAACTCGCATTAACGCCGCCTAACGAACGTTGCAGCTGACAAGCACTTTTCGGATGCGGCTTCGCCGCAATGGTGGTAGTGTGCTTGCAGCTGAACTTAGGCGTTAGATGGCGTCAAAAACTCCAACTGGAGCGCTCAGTGTGAAGGCGTTGTG